>NZ_AP028139.1:0-1984719 GCF_030297615.1 Polynucleobacter sp. HIN8
TTATCCCTCGCTACAATCAACTCCTGAATTTCATATGAGTAAACTAGAAATCCCCCCACTCCTGACACACCCGAATCCACTTGGGTTTTGGGATTTAGCTATGGAGATTTTAGCTAAAGAGCTGTCACCACAACAATTCAAAACCTGGATTCAACCTTTAAAATTAAAGGGTTATGACGAAAGTGAGCGTTTACTACTCATTGGTGCTCCCAACCCCTTCAAGCTTGACTGGATTAAGCGCACCTTTTCTGCCAGGCTTCACGAAATAGCCTCCTCTTATTTTGGCAGCACTATTAACATTCAATTTACACTCGGCGCCGATTCGACGAAAGATCCCTCCAAAGTCGTTAATACGGTTTTCCGTCAAGAAAAATTAGTGGATGCTTCGGTTGACACCGCTGCGCCGTCGGGCGCCGCCCTTTCTGGCGGCGACTTAGGAACCGACGGGGGCGAGGTTCTAGAGATCGGCATTGGATCGACCCCCCAGGATCGCGACCATTCAAAGCTTAATCCTGGGCTAACTTTTGAGAGTTTTGTTACAGGCAAAGCAAATCAGTTGGCTCGTGCGGCATCCATTCAGGTTGCCCACAACCCGGGGGCATCGTATAACCCGATGTTTTTGTATGGCGGCGTGGGCCTTGGCAAAACCCACTTAATACATGCTATTGGGAATCACCTCCTTAAAGAAAAGCCCGATGCCAAAATTCGATATATCCACGCGGAACAGTATGTATCCGACGTTGTGAGGGCCTATCAGCAAAAGGCGTTTGATCGATTTAAGCGGTACTACCACTCTTTGGACCTGTTGTTAATTGATGATATTCAATTTTTTGGTGGAAAATCCCGCACCCAAGAAGAGTTCTTTTATGCGTTTGAAGCTCTGATTAGTAATGGGGCACAAGTAATTATTACCAGCGATACCTATCCAAAGGAAATGGAGGGTATTGATGAGCGCCTCATTTCACGCTTCGACTCTGGGCTAACGGTTGCCATTGAACCGCCAGAGCTAGAAATGCGGGTTGCTATTTTGATGAAAAAGGCTGCTATTGAAGGCATCCCGATGAGCGAAGATGTCGCTTTTTTTGTGGCTAAGCACCTGCGTTCAAACATTCGTGAGCTTGAGGGTGCACTTAGAAAAATCTTGGCGTACGTTCACTTTCATGGCAAGGAAGTCAATATTGAGGTGGCGCGCAGCGCACTTAAAGATCTTTTGTCTATCCAAAATCGACAAATTTCAGTTGAAAGTATCCAAAAAACGGTTGCCAACTTTTATAACATCAAGGTTGCCGACATGTATTCAAAAAAACGGCCCGCCAACATTGCTCGCCCTCGTCAAATTGCGATGTTTATTGCTAAAGAACTAACCCAAAAGAGTTTGCCCGAAATTGGCGAGTTATTTGGTGGCAGAGATCACACTACCGTTTTGCATGCGGTTCGTAAAATTGCTGAGGAGCGCCAGCACGATTCTCATCTTAACCACGAATTGCACGTTCTCGAACAAAGTCTTAAGAATTAACCTGTGGATAAACTTGTGGAAAGATGGTGGGATAACCGCGTTAAGAAACGCTTAATAGTTTTTTGAATAAGTTGTTTGTATTATCCTAATGCGATGTTATTCACAATTTGTTCATGAGTTATTTGGCACTTATGCACAGCAAATTTTCTCGAAAAAGCCTTGATTTCACTATAAAATTTAACTTATAAACAGAAAACACAACCCTAATTATTACTACGATATAAATATACAAAGGAAATAAAAAAACAATGCAGCTGATCAATGCCACCCGAGATGAAATACTAAAGCCTCTACAGGTCGTTAGTGGCATTGTTGAGCGTCGCCACACGCTGGCAATCCTGGCGAATTTACTATTTAAAAAAACGGGGCCGTCGATTTCGTTTGTATCTACGGATATTGAAATTCAGATTACAACAAAAGCGAACTTTGGGGTTGGTTCTGATGATGTGACAACAACAGTGGGGGCTCGAAAGATATTGGATATTTTGCGAGCCTTGCCCGAGGGGCCCGTAAGTCTTAATCTTAAAGACAATAAGATGGTCGTGCAAAGCGGCAAGAGTCGGTTTTCCCTCCAAACCTTAGCGGCAACCGAATTTCCGGTCATGCAAACCAACTCAGAGGCTCAATCGAGTTGGGCAATGAGTCAAAAGAAGCTTCGCCAACTCATCAGTCAAGTTTATTTTGCAATGGCTCAGCAAGATATTCGTTATTACTTAAATGGCATGCTTTTGGTTGTTGATGGAAAGGATCTGGTTGCTGTTGCAACCGATGGCCATCGGTTAGCCTATAGCCATGTTGAGCTTGACACCGCACCTTCAGGAAATGGGCAAAAACAAGAGATTATTATTCCGCGCAAAACAATTCTTGAGTGTCAACATTTACTACAAGAAACCGACGAATCGGTTGAGATCAGCATTAGTAACAACCAGATTAAGTTTAACTTCGGTGATATCGAGCTAATTTCGAAACTGGTTGAGGGTAAGTTCCCGGACTACCAACGCGTAATTCCGAAGGGCCAAAAAAATTCACTTTCTGTTAATCGTGAGACATTGCAAGCAGCTCTTCAACGAGCAGCTATTCTGACAACTGAAAAATTCAAAGGTGTTCGTTTTTCATTAACAAGCAACAAAATTACTATACAGTCTACCAATGCTGAACAAGAAGAAGCCCAAGAGGAAATAGAGACCACTTATGATGGCGACACAGTTGAGATCGGTTTCAATGTTAGTTACCTTCTTGATGTCCTCGCAAACATTAAAAACGAAGCGATTCAGATTAGTCTTGGGGATGCCAATAGCAGCGCCGTCATTACATTACCAGGATCAGAAGCATTTAAGTACGTTGTAATGCCGATGCGTATTTAGGTTTTGTTGTTCTTATAAGTTCAAATTAGAAAATTTCATGTCTTTAGAAAACCAAAGTAATGAGCAATATGGCGCCTCATCCATTCAAATATTAGAGGGACTAGAAGCGGTACGTAAGCGTCCAGGAATGTATATTGGGGATACATCTGACGGGACCGGCTTACATCACTTGGTATTCGAAGTTCTTGATAATTCGATTGATGAGGCTCTAGCAGGGTATTGCACAGAAATATCAGTAGTAATTCACACGGACAACTCCATTTCCATTATTGATAATGGAAGGGGCGTACCTACCGGCATCAAGTTTGACGATAAACATGAACCCAAGCGAAGTGCGGCTGAAATTGTGATGACCGAACTTCATGCTGGGGGTAAATTTGATCAAAACTCATATAAGGTTTCTGGCGGCCTACATGGTGTGGGAGTTAGCTGTGTTAACGCCCTTTCTAAGTGGTTGCGTTTGACGATACGACGTGATGGCAAAGTTCATCATATGGAGTTTGGTCGCGGGGTTGTTCAAAACCGAAACATTCAAATTGAAAATGGTGTTGAGGTGTCTCCAATTTCGGTTACTGGAGAAACCGATTTACGAGGCACCGAAGTTCATTTTCTGGCCGATGAAGAAATTTTTGGCAACATTGAGTATCACTACGAGATCCTTGTAAAACGAATTCGTGAGCTTTCATTTCTCAATAATGGCGTTCACATTCGTTTGGTTGATCAGCGAAGCGGGCAAGAGGAAGATTTTGCATTCTCCGGCGGGGTGAGGGGGTTTGTTGAGTACATCAACCAAACCAAAACCGTATTGCACCCAAATATTTTTCACGCCCTGGCTGAGCGGCCCTCTGATCTTGGCGGTCAGATTACCGTTGAGGTTGCCATGCAATGGAACGATGGTTACAACGAACAAGTTTTGTGTTTTACAAATAACATCCCTCAGCGCGATGGAGGTACACACCTAACCGGCCTGCGCGCCGCCATGACCCGCGTTATCAATAAATATATTGATGAAAATGAGATTGCAAAAAAAGCAAAAGTTGAGATCTCAGGCGATGACATGCGCGAGGGGCTTACCTGCGTCCTTTCGGTAAAGGTCCCGGAACCAAAGTTTTCAAGTCAAACCAAAGATAAATTAGTGTCCAGCGAGGTTCGGGGCCCGGTCGAAGATGTTGTTGCCCAGGCGCTTGCAGAATATTTGGCTGAGAAGCCACAAGATGCAAAAATTCTGTGTGGCAAGATTGTTGATGCCGCTAAAGCTCGCGAGGCAGCGCGCAAAGCTCGTGAAATGACACGTCGCAAAGGGGCTCTTGACGGCATTGGCCTACCCGGCAAGCTTGCGGATTGTCAGGAAAAAGACCCGGCAAAATCCGAACTGTTCATTGTTGAGGGAGACTCGGCGGGCGGCTCCGCCAAGCAGGGGCGCGACCGAAAATTCCAGGCCATCTTGCCGCTTAAAGGCAAGATCTTAAATGTTGAAAAAGCGCGCTTTGACAAGATGTTGAGTAGCCAAGAGGTTGTTACCTTGATTACGGTTTTGGGAACTGGCATTGGTGCCGAGGAATATAAAGCAGATAAGTTGCGCTATCACCGGATCATTATCATGACCGACGCCGATGTGGATGGTAGCCACATCCGCACATTGCTTTTAACTTTTTTCTATCGCCAAATGCCGGAGCTAATTGAGCGCGGACATGTTTATATTGCTCAGCCCCCGCTCTACAAGGTTAAGTTTGGTAAAAGCGAACAATACATTAAGGATGATGCCGAATTAAATCAACTGCTGTTTAGGGTTGCTCTTGAACAGGCCTCTATCGAAACCCCTGCGGGAGAGCGACTTTTAGGACAGGAACTTGAGGGTCTTGCAAAACACTATCAAAATATTCAGGCTGTGGTTGATCGGCTATCACGAACAATGGATGAAGATGCTCTTCGGGCGGTGGCGGCGGGCGTAACCTTGAATTTTGATACAGAGGCAGCAGCTAGCGATTCGGCAGACCGTTTGCGTAGTGCATTTTTGCAAAATGCAAGCCCCTTATCTATACCCACCGACATTGTGGTCCAAAAGGAAGAGAGAACGGAGCGCTATCGACTATTGTTGTCAAAGCGCGTGCATGGTAATTTAAAAATTTCGGTAATTAGTTCAGATTTTGTTGCTAGCGACGATTATCAAAGCCTTATGAATGCCGCTGCATCGCTTGCTGGCAAAGTTCCAGCGGGTAGTCGTGTGCGACGCGGAGACCCAGAGAAATCAAACAAAGAGAGCGTGGTTGCTGATTTTCGTGGCGCGTTTGAATGGTTGCTCTCCGAAGCCGAGCGCTCCATCAGTCGCCAGCGTTACAAAGGTTTGGGCGAAATGAATCCCCAGCAGCTTTGGGAAACAACAATGGATGCAAGCACCAGAAGGTTGTTGCGCGTTCAAATTGAAGACGCCATCATGGCCGATCAGGTTTTTACAACCCTAATGGGCGACGAAGTTGATCCTCGGCGTGCCTTTATTGAAAAGAACGCTTTGATTGCGCGCAATCTAGACATTTAATCCCATGAAAAAAAACAAAGCCCCGAAAATCGTGGCGAAGTCATTTATTGCCGTTAAAAATTCCAAAATTCATGGCCGCGGCGTTTTTGTAAAAAAAGAAATCCCTAAAGGGTCAGCAATCATTGAATATATTGGTGAACGGATTAGTTGGAAGGAGGCTTTGCGGCGTCACCCACATGACCCAGAGCAGCCAAATCATACTTTTTATTTTTCGCTAGAAGACGGACGTGTTATCGATGCAAATGTTGGTGGGAACGCCGCTCGCTGGATTAACCACTCGTGTAAGCCAAATTGCAAAGCGGACGAAATTGCTGTTGATGGTGAGGGTCGCGTTTTTATATTTGCGAAGCGCAAACTTCTTCCAGGAGAAGAGCTTTTTTACGATTACTCACTCAATTTGGACGAAAAGCCGACAAAAAAGTTGCTAAAGGAATACGCTTGCTATTGTGGCAACAAAAAGTGCCGAGGCACAATGCTTGATATCGATTGATTTGATGTCATCATGGTGTTTGTTTCCATCCAAGATTTAGAGGCCGCCATAAATTATTGGCGCACACAATCACCCTCTAAAGGCGACGAGTTAGTTTTATCCAAAGAGGCGGGCGCCTTAGCAAAGCCGTACGCACTGATGATTATTCAGGGGGCGCAGCGCATGCCGCTTGATATGCTTGATGAAGTTTGTAAAGAGGCGCTTGCCAAGTTTGTGGCTTGGAAGTCGCAGGCTCGTTAGCCAACTATTCATTGCGCTAAATTTTGGAAACCGTAGTCGACTTTAGTTCATATCTTTGGCTTTTGCTTTTGGTAGCCGCATTTGCCTCTGGCCTGGTTGACGCAATTGCTGGCGGCGGCGGATTGATTCAGGTGCCCGCTTTATTCGCTGCTTACCCAGATACCCACCCCGCAACCCTATTAAGTGCCAATAAAGTTTCTTCGATTGGTGGAACAATTAATGCAGCTAGGCGGTATTTACGTCACGCTAAGTTGCCGTGGAATATTCTGGGCCCGGCGATTGTTGCTGGATTCATCGGCGCTCTCTTGGGTGCTCTAGCCGTTAGTGTTTTTCCGCCAGAACCTCTGCGTAAAGCGTTGCCGTTCATGTTGGCAGCCTTACTTGCTTACACTTGGTTTGCTCCAAATATGGGCGCTGAAAATCGCCCCACCCACAAAATAGGTCGTCATGAAGCCGTTAAGGCGGCGGCCATGGGTTTAGTCATTGGGTTTTATGATGGTTTTTTTGGGCCCGCAACCGGAAGCTTTTTTCTATTTGCATTTGTTCGAATCTTTCACTTTGATTTTTTGCATGCTTCGGCTGCTACCAAGCTCGTAAATGTTACAACCAATCTAGCCACAATCCTGATGCTTACAAGCCTTGGTTTTATTGATTGGCCTCTTGGCTTGACTCTTATGGTTGCTAATATTATTGGTAGCCAAGTGGGCAGCATCTTGGCAATTACACACGGAAGCCAATTTGTCCGAAAAATTTTCTTGATTGTGGTTTTGGCGCTGATTGTACGATCAGCATATTCCGCATTTTTTTCCAATTAAATCAAGGGTTTATATTTTAGATAATGCATTAATTATTTTGATGTTTCACGTGAAACAGTAAAAATGCTATGATCTACGCCCTAATTGGGCAAATCCATGTTTTATTTCAAGAAATTTGATGTGATTGTGGTCGGCGGCGGCCATGCCGGGACTGAGGCCGCTCTCGCATCGGCTCGCAGGGGATCAAAAACCCTCCTGATAACGCATAGTATTGAAACCCTGGGGGCAATGAGCTGCAATCCCTCGATCGGAGGTATTGGTAAGGGTCATCTAGTAAAAGAAATTGATGCTTTGGGCGGGGCCATGGCCTCAGCGACGGATGAGGCTGGCATTCAATTTCGAATTTTAAACTCCAGCAAAGGTCCGGCAGTTCGGGCGACGCGAGCCCAAGTCGACCGTATTTTATATAAGGCGGCAATTCGTCGGCGCCTAGAGAACCAAGCTAATTTAACCTTATTTCAAGCCGCGGTTGATGATCTGATTGTTTATGGCGATCAGGTTCGGGGGGTTAAAACCCAAAACGGGCTTCAATTTGAGGGAAAAAAGGTTGTATTAACGGCCGGTACTTTTTTGGATGGAAAAATCCATATTGGATTGGCAAACCATAGCGGTGGTCGTGCGGGAGATCCTGCAGCAACCACCCTTTCAGCTCGTCTAAAAGAGCTTAAGCTACCCCAGGGCCGCCTAAAAACCGGTACCCCACCCCGCATTGATGGCAAGACGATTAACTTCTCTGTTATGCAAGAGCAGGCTGGTGATCTGGACCCCATTCCATGTTTTTCATTTATGGGCAGGCCCGAGCAGCACCCTCGCCAAGTGCCGTGCTGGATAACCCATACCAATAGTCAGACACATGACATTATTCGTTCTGGGCTGGATCGTTCGCCCATGTATACAGGGGTCATTGAGGGGGTCGGCCCACGATACTGCCCTTCAATCGAAGACAAGATCCATCGTTTTGCCACGAAAGAGAGTCACCAAATCTTCCTGGAGCCGGAAGGCTTAACGACTAATGAGTTTTATCCAAATGGGATTTCGACCAGTTTGCCCTTCGATATTCAAATGGCCCTTGTCCACAGCATTCGTGGGCTTGAAAGCGCTGATATTGTGCGCCCTGGATATGCCATTGAGTACGATTATTTTGATCCGCGACAACTCAAGCACAGCCTGGAAACCAAAGCGATTAAGGGCTTATATTTTGCTGGGCAGATTAATGGAACAACCGGATATGAAGAGGCTGCCGCTCAGGGGCTGCTGGCAGGCATTAATGCAAGCCTCGCCGCAGACGAGAAAGAGCCTTGGCTACCCAAAAGAAGCGAATCCTACATTGGGGTTTTGGTTGATGACTTAATTACACGCGGAGTACAAGAACCCTACCGAATGTTTACTAGCCGTGCCGAGTATCGTCTAAGCTTGCGTGAGGATAATGCAGATGCGCGACTTACAGAGGCCGGAAGAAGGCTTGGACTGGTCGGCGATGAGCAATGGGAGTTTTTTTTAAGAAAGCAGGAGCATGTTTCACGTGAAACATTGCGCCTTCGTTCAGTGCGGGTTGGCCCGAAACATCACACGGCAGAACGGTTAGAAACCTTTCTTGGTCAAGCCTTGGCGCACGAGTGTAGCCTTGCAGAGGTTTTAAGGCGTCCCGAAGTTGATTATCGTTCGCTGATTCAGGTTGATCCCTCCTTTGCGGAAGAATCCCCAAGGCTTGAAGACCCCTATCTCGAGCGACAGATTTTTGACCAGGTGGAGGTTTCAATCAAATATGAGGGTTATATTGAGCGCCAACGAATTGAAATCGAGCGCCATGAGCATTATGAAACCCTTCGCCTACCGCAAGACTTGGACTATTCCCTTGTTAAGGGCCTATCGGTTGAGGTCTGGCAAAAATTAAACCTGCATCAGCCAGAGACTCTGGGCCAAGCATCGCGCATTTCCGGGGTAACGCCGGCAGCAATATCCTTGCTTTTGGTCCACCTAAAAAAGGGTATTGCTAAGACCCAAAAAATAACATGAGCTTGGTGGTTGATAAGGGCCTAAAAGAGTTTGGCCTTACCCAAAGCGAGACTGCTGCAATGCAATATTTTTTAGGCGAGTTGCAGCGCTGGAATCGGGTTCACAATCTCACCGCCATTAATGAAACAGAAGCAGCGCTTCATTTACATCTTATTGATTCAATTATTATTTTGCCAATTCTGCGACGTTACTTGCAATCCAATCAATCAATGACTCACATTGCCGATTTAGGGTCGGGGGGAGGCCTACCCGGTATCCCGTTGGCAGTCCTTCAACCCTCTTGGTCATTTACTCTGGTTGAAACAAGTAAGAAAAAAGCCGCTTTTCTGCAGCATGTGCGAGGCGGTTTAGGGCTTGGCAATCTTCAAGTAATGGCAAATCGAGTTGAAAGTCTAGCGACGTCTCATGCAACGTCTTTTGATGCCATAACAGCACGAGCATTTACGCGTCTAAATAAACTGCTGGAGCTATCGGAACCTTTATTAAAATCATCGGGCCTTGTGTTTGCAATGAAGAGCCAACAAAGCAAAGAAGAAATTTCTGAAGTATCGAGTAAAGACTGGAGGCTGCTAGAGGAGTGCCAGCTGTCTTTGCCTGGGCAACAGCTTGATCGCCGATTATTAGTTTTCCAATACCAACAGTAAAAAAATTATGGCCAAAACATTCTGTATCGCAAATCAAAAAGGTGGCGTTGGAAAAACAACCACGGCAGTCAACTTGGCTGCGGGGCTCGTTGCCCAGAGACAGCGAGTTCTTTTGGTGGACTTAGATCCTCAGGGAAACGCAACCATGGGGTCGGGGATTGATAAATCATCGATTAAAAGTGGTGTTTATCACGTACTGATTGGGATTGCATCTGCGACTGAGGCAATCCAGTTTTCAAAGGAATCTGGTTATAGCGTTTTGCCTGCAAATCGCGATTTGGCTGGGGCCGAAGTTGAATTGGTTGAGCTGGAAGGGCGAGAAGTAAGGCTAAAAAATGCACTAAACGAGCTTGCAGACCAATACGATTTCATTTTGATAGATTGCCCCCCTGCACTGTCTTTATTGACCCTCAATGGCTTATGTGCAGCAAATGGCGTGGTGGTTCCGATGCAGTGCGAATACTTTGCACTCGAGGGGCTCTCGGACCTTGTAAACACTATTAAGCAAGTTCATGCAAATTTAAATCCGGATTTAAAAATCATTGGACTTCTGCGGGTTATGTTTGATGCCAGGGTCACCTTGCAACAGCAGGTATCAGAACAGCTCAATATTCACTTTGGAGACAAGGTGTTTAAAACAATTATTCCTCGCAACGTACGTTTAGCAGAGGCCCCCTCATTTGGTTTGCCAGGAATCATCTTTGACAGATCATCTCGAGGAGCCCAGGCTTATATTGATTTTGCGGGCGAAATGGTTCAACGAATTAAAACCATGTAGGCAAACGATGAGTGCAAGCAAGAAAAAGGGATTGGGGCGCGGTCTCGACGCATTATTAAGCGCCAGCAATAAGGGGGACGACGTAAGCCCTCTCTCTGGAAAAGGATCGCAATCATTGCCGCTGAAACTTTTGCAGGCAGGTAAGTATCAGCCACGGACCATCATGGCCGACGAGCCTCTAAAAGAGCTGGCCGACAGCATTCGAGAGCGCGGTGTGATGCAGCCTCTTTTGGTTCGTGAAATTGACAATGGGCGTTACGAAATCATCGCTGGCGAACGCCGTTTTCGAGCAGCAACGCTTGCTGGCCTTGATGAGGTACCCGTTCGGGTCTTGGAGGCCGACGATCAAGCTGCGGCAGCGATTGCGCTCATTGAGAACATGCAGCGAGAAGATTTAAACCCACTGGAAGAGTCGCGCGGTCTATCACGATTAATTAATGAGTTTAGTTTTACCCATGAGCAGGCTGCGAAGGCTGTGGGCAAATCCAGGAGCGCTATAACTAATTTGCTTCGCTTATCGCAGCTTTCAGGAGCGGTTCAAGCAATGCTTTTATCTGGTGATTTAGATATGGGTCATGCCAGGGCGCTTTTAACCCTTCCAGGCTCAAGCCAGGTTGCCTTGGCCCAAAAAATTATTGCCCAAGGGCTTTCGGTGCGAGAGACAGAGCGATTGGCGAGTACAGTAGCCCTGGCCGCTGGCGATTTAGCTCGAAAAGCCCCTCTCAAAAGAAAAGTAGGCGCCTCAACAAGCCAAGATTACAGTCGCCTGGCACAAACCCTGTCGGATCTAGTGGGTCTAGAAGCAGTCTTTAAGACCAATAAAAAGGGTGGGGAGCTACGCTTTCACTACAGCCATTTTGATGAACTGGACGCCCTACTTAAGAAGTTAGGCATTGACAATGACTGATTCATCTCGAGGGATATTAATTGACCTTCCCGAGAGCGAACACTAAAATTTTGAGGCTTAGTTGATTCATAAAAAAGAGCATTTGGCGCCAAAACCATCATGGCAAGAGCTTGATGAAGAGGCCGATTCTTTTAGAACCTACTCTAGAGAAGAGATGGAGGTTCTTAAAGGGACCAACCGTAGTGCTTTTTCAAGCATGTCACCATGGGCCATCATCCTTTTACAGGTAATCATGACGCTTGTGATGGCAGTTGCTTGGTCAACTTTTGCAAACCCTCGTGGGCTGAGCGTTTATACTTATTCAGCTTTTGTGGGTGGCTTTATTGGATTTTTCCCTGCGGCCTTGTTTGCTCTGAGAATGGGCTTAGCAAATAAGCAAAAAAACAAAAGCCCTGGGAGTCTTTTGGCAGCAGTTGTTTCAGGTGAATTTTTAAAAATCGCTGTAACAATTGCGCTATTTGTCGGGGTGGCATTGAGTTACCCAGATTTGCAGTGGATACCATTGCTAATCACGTATGTTGTGACGCTTAAGTGTTACTGGCTGGCGTGGTTTTGGCGGTAAATGGTTTTAATTAAGTACAAAGGAATTACTTAAACATGGCAAGTGCAGCACACGGAGCTCCAAGCGAGCCGTTAACTCCCACAGCATACATTGCTGAGCATTTACAAAATCTCAACAATATTGGTGGGGCACAAGCCTCTATTATTGATTTCAGTGTTATTAATTTAGACACATTATTTTGGACCATTTTGATGGGTCTATTGGCGGTGGGTTTTTTGTTGCTTGCTGCGAGACGCGCCACCCCGGGAGTACCCGGACGCTTTCAGGCCCTAGTTGAGATGCTAGTTGAAATGGTTGAGACCCAATCAAAAAGTATCGTTCATGGCGATCGAAGTTACATTGCTCCACTTGCCCTCTTTGTTTTTTGCTGGATTGTTTTACTTAATACCCTTGATTTGGTTCCTGTTGATTGGGTCGTCGGAGTCAATCATTTCTTGGAAAATTTTGGAATCCATGTTCCCCATCACAAGTTGGTTCCAACCACCGATTTAAATGCAACCCTTGGAATGTCTTTTGCGGTTCTTATTTTGGTTTTCTTCTACAGTTTCAAAATAAAAGGCGTCGGCGGATTCGTTCATGAACTTCTATCGGCCCCCTTTGGAGCCAAATGGTATTTGGCTCCTTTCAATTTGATATTAAACATTATTGAATATATTGCGAAAGGCGTGTCTTTGGGTATGCGGTTGTTTGGCAATATGTACGCGGGAGAATTAATTTTCTTATTAATTGCTCTCTTGGGAAGCATCTGGACCTTTAGCCTCGATTTCAGCGCTTTGGGTTTGGTTGGACATGTAATTGCAGGATCTGCTTGGGCAATCTTTCATATTCTTGTCATTTTGTTACAAGCATTTATTTTTATGATGTTGACATTGGTTTACATCGGGCAGGCGCATAGCCATCATTAATCGTTTTATTTTTAACAGCACTTTTATTACTTAGGAGTTGACATGCAAGCATTTCTAGCAAACATACAGGGCCTTACAGCAATTGGTATTGGTCTAATCATTGGCCTTGGTGCTTTGGGCGCCTGTTTGGGCATTGGTCTAATGGGTGGAAAATTTATTGAAGGCGCGGCTCGTCAGCCAGAGCTGATGAATGAACTCCAAACCAAAATGTTTTTATTGGCAGGCTTGATCGATGCTGCATTCTTGATCGGTGTTGGTGTTGCAATGTTATTTGCTTTTGCTAACCCATTGCTAGCTGTTATTAAGTAATTAAGGCTGGGTCGTTGACCCATACTTTGAGAGCACTGAAAGGAATATCGTGAATCTAAACGCGACATTATTCGCGCAAATGATTGTCTTCTTCATCTTGTGGTGGGTGGTCGCTCGCTTTGTTTGGCCGCCGCTTGTTAAAGCTCTTGATGAGCGTGCTACAAAGGTTGCCCAAGGTCTTGCAGCAGCAGAGCGCGGCAAAATTGATTTAGCTAATGCCACCAAGAAAGCAGAAGAGGCTATGGCCTCTGCGCGCCAAGAGGGTGTTCAGCGTGTTGCAGAGGCTGAGAAGCGAGCACAACTAACGGCGGAAGAAATCAAGGCGAACGCTCAAGCTGAGGCAGCTCGAATCATTGCACAAGCAAAATTGGATGCTGAACAGCAAATCGGCAAAGCCCGCGATGAGTTACGTAATCAAGTTGCGGCATTGGCAGTCAAGGGCGCCGAGCAAATTTTGCGACGGGAGGTTGATCCAAAATCCCACGCCGCTTTACTTGAGCAACTAAAGGCAGAACTATAAATGGCCGATATTGCCACTATTGCGCGCCCTTACGCAGAAGCACTATTTGCAAGTGCAAAACCGAGCGATCTTGACGTTTGGTCAAAGCAGCTTGAGGAACTGGCTGCTTTTTTTGAGAATAAAGAGTTATTGGCATTAGCCAATAATCCTAAGTTGAGCACGAATGATTTGGTCGCTTTGGTCGAGGGTTTGCTTAAAACGAAACCCTCTGAAGCGCTCGCGAATTTCTTAAAACTATTGGCCAATAACCATCGGTTAGTCGCACTGCCTGAGATTTCTAAGCAGTTCTCTGCCATGAAAAACAAAAGTGAGGGCGCAGCAGAAGCGCTCATTACCTCCGCATTTCCTTTGGAGGGAAGCGCGCTTACAGACTTACTGAAGAGCCTTAAAAAGCATTTTGGTGGAAAAGATTTGCGTCCTACCGTGATTGTGGATCCCAACTTGATTGGTGGTGTTCATATTCAGGTTGGTGACGAGGTATTGGACGGCTCCATTAAGGCAAGGTTGGCACAAATGCAAACCAACTTGAGCGCGTAACGTATCGTTATTGAGATTATTCGATTTATATTTAGGAGCAATTGATGCAACTGAACCCTTCCGAGATCAGCGAACTGATCAAAAGCCGAATTAATGAATTAGGGGTTGATTCAAAGATTCGTAATCAAGGCACGGTTATTTCTGTGACCGATGGTATTTGTCGAATCTATGGACTCTCTGGCGTTATGCAAGGCGAGATGTTGGAGTTTCCGAACAACACAATTGGCCTAGCACTTAATTTAGAGCGAGACTCTGTGGGCGCCGTTGTTTTGGGCGAATACACGCATATTAAGGAAGGTGATTCGGTTAAATGCACAGGGCGTATTTTAGAAGTCCCAATCGGACCCGAGTTATTGGGACGCGTAGTAAACGCACTTGGACAGCCAATTGATGGTAAGGGCCCAATTAATACAAAACTTACCGATTACATTGAAAAAGTTGCGCCCGGAGTTATCGCGCGTCAGTCAGTTAGTACGCCGGTTCAAACAGGACTCAAGGCGATTGACTCAATGGTGCCAATTGGCCGGGGTCAGCGCGAGTTAATTATTGGAGATAGACAAACCGGTAAAACGGCTGTAGCAATCGACGCCATCATTAATCAAAAGGGCAAAGGCCTTTATTGTATTTATGTTGCAATCGGACAAAAAGCCTCGACTATTGTGAACGTCGTTCGCAAACTCACCGAACTTGGTGCCATGGAATACACCATTGTGGTTGCTGCAAGCGCATCAGAGTCTGCAGCAATGCAGTATTTATCCGCATATACGGGTTGCACGATGGGTGAGTATTTCCGTGATCGCGGCGAAGATGCGCTGATTATTTACGACGACCTTTCAAAGCAAGCGGTGGCTTATCGACAAATCTCATTGCTCCTTCGTCGCCCTCCTGGTCGCGAAGCCTATCCTGGCGATGTGTTCTATTTACACTCTCGCTTACTAGAGCGGGCTGCCCGGGTCAATCCAGATTATGTTGAAAAATTTACCAACGGTGCAGTAAAAGGAAAGACTGGATCCCTCACCGCGCTCCCCGTGATTGAGACCCAAGCTGGTGACGTCTCCGCATTTGTGCCAACCAACGTTATTTCGATTACGGACGGCCAGATTTTCTTGGAAACCGATTTGTTTAATGCGGGTGTTCGTCCTGCGATTAATGCGGGTATTTCCGTATCGCGTGTGGGCGGTGCAGCACAAACAAAAATTATTAAAAAATTATCTGGCGGAATTCGTACCGACCTTGCACAGTATCGCGAGCTTGCAGCTTTTGCACAATTTGCCTCCGACCTTGACGAGGCAACCCTAAAGCAATTGGAGCGCGGTCGACGTGTTACTGAATTGTTAAAGCAGCCTCAGTACATGCCCATGCAGGTTTGGCAAATGGCAGCATCACTGTATGCGGTAAACAACGGCTTTTTTGATGACCTGGATATTAAGCAAGTGTTGCCTTTCGAAAAGGGCCTACACGAGCACCTTAAGTCTAAATATGCAAGTCTAGTTAATCGGATTGAAGATACGAAAGATTTAACGAAAGAGGATGAGGCTGCTCTCAGGGCCGCTATCGAAGACTTTAAGCGGTCAGGAACCTTTTAATCTAATTTACTATGGCTAGCACAAAAGAAATTCGAAGCAAAATCAAGAGCGTACAAAATACGCGAAAGATTACCAAGGCAATGGAGATGGTTGCTGCTTCAAAAATGCGTCGTGCCCAAGAGCGAATGCGTGCAGCGCGCCCTTATTCTGAAAAGATTCGAATTATCGCGTCCCACCTTGCAAATGCAAATCCCGAGTATCGACCAGTGTATATGGCTGAGCGCGATGTGAAGGCTGCAGGAGTAATCGTTGTTAGTACCGATAAGGGACTTTGTGGCGGCTTAAACACTAACGTTTTTCGGGTTTTAACAAATCAAATTCGAGAATTCAAAGAAAAAAATATTTCGACCCAATTCACTGCGATTGGCTCAAAGGGTTTTCAGTTTTTGAATAGAGCGAAGGCAAAAATTTTGTCCCAATCGGTGCACTTGGGAGATACCCCGCACATGGATATTTTGATTGGGGCTATTACTGCCCAATTAGAAGCATTTGAGCGCGGCGAGGTTGATGCTGTCTACTTAGCCTATACGCGATTTGTCAACACGATGAAGCAGGAACCAGTGCTAGAGAAGCTTTTGCCTCTCTCAGGCGATGAATTAGCTCAAGATGCAAATGGCAAAGCTGGCTGGGATTATATCTATGAGCCCGATGCCGAGTCGATATTAAATGGCTTACTTAAGCGCTACATTGAAGCGCTGATTTACCAGGCAGTGGCAGAAAACATGGCGTCCGAACAATCGGCGAGGATGGTTGCAATGAAAGCCGCGTCCGATAACGCCAAAAATGTGATTGGTGAGTTGCAACTGACTTATAACAAAACGCGTCAAGCAGCAATTACAAAAGAGTTGTCAGAAATTGTTGGTGGCGCAGCGGCAGTCTAAATGATTAAGAGATTAAATAGCGGAGAAATGTGATGAGTACCGGAAATATTGTTCAATGTATCGGCGCAGTAGTAGACATTCAGTTTCCTAGGGATCAGATGCCCAGCATCTATGATGCTCTGACGCTGATAGATAGTTCGGAAGCCAGCTTTGCTGAAAAAGGACTGACCTTTGAGGTTCAGCAACAAATTGGCGATGGTGTCGTTCGCGCAATTGCAATGGGTGCAAGCGACGGCTTGCGTCGCGGTATGGAAGTAAAGGCTACTGGGGCCGGTATTTCTGTCCCTGTTGGTCCTGCAACTCTCGGGCGCATTATGGATGTGTTAG
This sequence comes from Polynucleobacter sp. HIN8, assembly GCF_030297615.1. Lineage (NCBI taxonomy): Bacteria > Pseudomonadati > Pseudomonadota > Betaproteobacteria > Burkholderiales > Burkholderiaceae > Polynucleobacter > Polynucleobacter sp. HIN8. Next base: position 16,934 of record NZ_AP028139.1, read on the forward strand.
GTCGGCCCATCGATGATGCCGGCCCAATAGCAACCCAGGAGCGCCGCTCAATTCATCAACTTGCTCCAGAATTTAATGACCTATCTCCGTCGGTTGATTTGCTTGAAACCGGAATTAAGGTGATTGATCTTGTTTGTCCCTTTGCAAAGGGCGGAAAGGTTGGATTGTTTGGTGGCGCCGGCGTCGGCAAGACCGTAAACATGATGGAACTCATTAACAATATCGCCAAGCAACACTCTGGATTATCTGTGTTTGCTGGTGTGGGCGAGCGGACGCGTGAGGGCAATGACTTCTACCATGAGATGAAAGAGTCCAACGTGGTTGATAAGGTTGCAATGGTTTTTGGGCAAATGAACGAACCCCCTGGAAATCGCCTGCGAGTAGCACTTACTGGATTGACAATGGCAGAGGCTTTCCGTGATGAAGGCCGCGACATCCTATTCTTCGTAGATAACATTTATCGTTATACCCTTGCAGGAACAGAAGTTTCTGCTTTACTGGGGCGTATGCCATCTTCCGTTGGTTATCAGCCTACCCTGGCAGAGGAAATGGGTAAACTCCAAGAGCGAATCACTTCCACAAAAAAGGGCTCAATTACATCGATTCAGGCCGTTTATGTTCCTGCGGACGACTTAACTGACCCATCACCAGCAACAACATTCGCACACTTAGATTCAACGGTAGTGTTGTCGCGTGATGTTGCTGCGCTTGGAATTTATCCCGCGGTTGATCCGCTTGACTCAACGAGTCGACAGCTTGATCCGCAAATTGTGGGCACTGAGCATTATGAGGTGGCTCGTGGTGTGCAGATTACATTACAGCGCTATAAAGAACTCCGTGACATCATTGCTATTTTGGGCATGGATGAACTTTCTCCAGAGGATAAGTTGGCTGTAGCCCGAGCTCGTAAAATTCAGCGTTTCTTATCCCAGCCATTTCACGTTGCTGAAGTTTTCACTGGCTCGCCTGGCAAATACGTTCCATTGAAAGAGACAATTCGTGGCTTTAAGATGATTGTTAGCGGTGAGCTCGATCATTTGCCTGAGCAGGCTTTTTATATGGTTGGTTCGATTGATGAGGCAATTGAGAAAGCGAAGAAACTGTAATGGCAACCATTCGTGTTGATGTGGTCAGTGCAGAGCAGTCGATTTTTAGTGGCGACGCTAAATTCGTAGCGCTCCCTGGAGAATCGGGCGAGCTGGGAATTTTGCATGGCCACACGCCCTTAATTACGCGCATTCGGCCCGGTTCGGTACGTATTGAAAAAGCCGATGGCGATGAAGAGTTTGTATTTGTGGCGGGCGGCTATTTGGAGGTTCAGCCAGACAGCATTATTGTGTTGGCTGACACTGCAATCCGCGGTCATGATCTTGATGAGGCAAAAGCATTAGAGGCAAAAAAACGTGCTGAAGAAGCAATGCAAAATCGTGCAGGCGACTTTGATATTGCTCATGTTCAATCCGAGTTTGCTGTTGCCGCTGCCCAGTTAGCCGCCATTGCGCGATTGCGTCGTAAGAAGTAATTTAATTGTTAGCAAACGATCGCTTCCTAAAAGCGTGTTTGGGCCAAAAAACTGATCGCACGCCTTTGTGGCTGATGCGTCAGGCTGGTCGATACCTTCCCGAATACAACGCAACTCGGGCTAAGGCCGGTAGTTTTTTGGGTCTTGCCAAAACACCCACGTATGCAACAGAGGTCACCTTACAACCATTGGATCGCTATCCTTTGGATGCGGCTATTTTATTTTCCGATATTTTGACCATTCCAGACGCGATGGGTCTTGGCCTTCAATTTGCTGCGGGCGAGGGGCCGAGTTTTGCCAATCCTCTTCGAACAGAGGAGGCTGTTAAAAACTTAAGGCCTGCAGATCTTCATCAACTTCAATACGTCTTTGATGCAGTAGCGCAAATTCGGAAGTCCTTGATCCAGGACGGTAAGCAACGCGTTCCTCTGATCGGATTCTCGGGCAGCCCCTGGACGCTGGCTTGTTATATGGTTGATGGTTCGGGATCGGATGATTTTCGACATGCGAAGACCATGATGTTTAATCGGCCAGATTTGCTTAAACATATTTTAGAAATCAATATTCAATCGGTAGCCGCCTATTTGACCGAGCAATTACGATCGGGCGCTCAAGCGCTGATGATTTTTGATACCTGGGGCGGACTGTTGCCCGATGGGTGGTATCAAGATATTTCTTTGGCAAGTATGCGCAAGGTGATTAATCAGCTTCCTCGCGAGTTAAATGGCCAAAAGGTGCCAATCATCATTTTTACCAAAGGCGGTGGTTTGTGGCTTGACGACATGGCAGAATCTGGAGCCGATGTTATTGGACTCGATTGGACAATGTCAGTGGCAATGGCACGATCCCGCTTGGTGGAAAAAAACAAAATAATTGCACTTCAGGGTAATCTTGACCCCTTGGCTTTATTTGCCAGTCCAGAACAAATTGAGGCACAAGCCAAGAAAATTCTTGATGGCCTCGGCACAGCCCCAGCCTTAAAGACAGGCCTCCACCCCCTTGATGGACATATTTTTAATTTAGGCCATGGAATTTCTCAATTTACTAATCCAGATAGCGTCACTGTTTTAGCCAAGACCGTCATCGAGTATTCAGAACATTTACGCAGGCCCTAATTTAGCCTCTTTAGCCCTTTAAACAGGCTCGCTTAAGGGTAGACTTATGCACATACGATGGCTGCTCATTTGATTTCATGGAGATTGTGAACAGACCACACACCCTGGTTTGAGTATATGCTGTAAGTTATTGATTTAATTGAATATTCATTAATTTTGATTCTATTCAATTAAGTTAGGGGCCGCTATCCCTTCTTTTGAATATTGGCAAAATTGATGGTTGTCCACAAAGTTATCCACAGATTATTCAATACACCGCTAAATGAACCAATCGGCACCAATTATCGTTAAAGTTGTTGTTGATCGGCCACTTAATGACGCATTTGATTACTCATGGAATTCAGCCTCTCTTAACGCTAAACCCGAGATTGGGATGTTGGTTGAGGTTCCTTTTGGACGTACAAATTTGGTCGGTCTAGTCATAGAAGTAAGTAGTTACACTCAAATAAATCAAACCAAATTAAAAAACGTTCTTCAAGTCGCCCCTTTAATCCCACTTGACAGCCGTTTGATGCAGTTAGGGTACTTTGCATCCCAATATTACATTCATGGACTTGGCGAAACGCTCATTTCAGCAATACCCAAATGGTGGCGTACAAGTACTCACTGGAATAAACCACTAGAGCAATTAATTGCAAAGGAAAAGGCGACAGCGCAATCAAACAGTAAGAAGAAGATTGCCCAGAATCAGCTCAATGAAGAACAAACGCATGCAATTCAGATACTGAGTAACCATCAAGCAGGAACATTTAATACATACCTCCTCAATGGGGTTACCGGAAGTGGGAAAACCGCGGTTTATCTTACGTTCATTGAATCCTTGTTAAAACTCGATCGCGGCGCCCAAGCATTAATCATGCTGCCCGAAATTAATCTAACTCCACAATTACAAAGGCGGATTCAAGAGCACTTCCCCGAAGAGAACTTAGCGATACTTCACAGTGGATTAACAGAAAAACAACGTGGCATTGCGTGGCATCAAGCAATGACAGGGGCGGCGCGCATTGTATTAGGCACGCGTTTATCGATCATGACCCCGTTGCCAAAATTGGTAGCGATCATTGTCGATGAGGAAAATGACAGCTCATTTAAACAACAAGAGGGTCTCGGGTATTCGGCACGCGACCTCGCCATTTGGCGTGCAAAAAATGAACGACTTCCAATCATTTTGGTATCGGCAACTCCATCTTCCCAGACTTGGCACGCAGTAAAAGAGGGCCGCTATCAAGAAATTCGATTGACTGGTCGGGTTGGGGGGTTTCAGTCACCGAGTGTTGAGTTAGTGAGTCCTGATAAATCATCCGGCTCAATCACCATTAACTCGAAAATGATTTCGGCACTTGAGGATAACCTTCATAAAAACCGACAAAGCCTAATATTGATTAATCGCCGCGGCATGGCCCCGGTGATTACATGTTTATCTTGTGGCTGGTTAAGCGAATGCAACAACTGTTCAAGCTATATGGTGATGCATCGCCAGCTGGGCCACTTTAAATCACCCATGATGTGTTGCCATCATTGCGGTCAAGCAAAGACCATTCCGCAAAGATGTCCACTGTGTGGCGATACAGATTTACAACCGCTGGGAAGAGGAACCCAAAAAATTGAAGATCAGCTGCAAACACTGTTTCCAGAAGCCAAAGTATTACGAGTCGATGCGGACACTGCACGAACAAGTAAAAAAAGCGACGCACTATTTGGAGAAATACATGATGGTTCAGCACAAATCATCGTTGGTACACAAATGTTAGCTAAAGGGCATGATTATCAAAATATCGGCCTAGTTTGTGTATTGGATGCAGACGCTAGGCTTTATTCGAATGACTATATGGCACCAGAGCATTTATTTGCCCAACTTGTTCAGGTTGCTGGGCGAGCTGGTCGCTTTAGCGGTGAACCAACACAAATATTGATTGAAACTCGTTATCCAAACGACCCGGTTTATCAATATATAAAAACATTTGATCTAGCAGGATTTATGGAGAATTTAATGTTAACGCGTCAGGAGGCAGGACTGCCCCCATTTGGTTACCAAGCCTTGGTGCATGCTGAGGCAAAGCAAAGGCAAGAAGTGTTGGCATGGCTAAACCATACAAAAGAATATTTACAAAGCATCGCAGATACTCAAGCCGGAATTACCATTTTTGATCCAGTACCAAAATCAATTGCTCGCCTTGGGGGGTGGGAGCGGTCGCAATTATTAATAGAGTCGCGACAGAGAGGACCACTTCAAGCTTTACTCAGTGCTCTTGACCAATACCTGCGGGAACGATCAGTTGGACGAATTTCAAAAATCAGTAAAGTACGCTGGTCAATTGAACGCGACCCATTGATTATTTAATTATTAAGGCCCGACTCATATTGTTGGTTGGGCATTAATGATGCAAGCTCCAAATTAGATGTTGCTTCGTCATCTGCTTTGATCTTAAAGAGCCAAACATCGTAAGGCTGAGTATTAATCCTTTCAGGATTTTCAGTAGCTGTGGCATTAATTTCAGCAACGACACCACTAATGGGAGCATGAATATCACTTGCTGCTTTAAGCGATTCAATCGTAGCGCATGCTTGACCTTGTTTTAAGCAAGATCCGATATCTGGAAGCTTTAGAAAAAGGATATCGCCGAGCGCTTCTTGGGCATGATTGCTAATACCAACCCAATAAAGGCTATCGTCACCACGTTTAATCCACTCATGAGTTTGAGCAAATAAAAGATTGCTAGAAATATTCATTAGAATATTTTAACGACTCTAATTAAAAGTTTAATAATACCGACATGACTTTAAAGCTCGCAATTGTTCCCGTGACCCCGTTCGAGCAAAATTGCTCGATCGTGTTTTGTGAGAAAACAAAAGAGGCGGCTGTTGTTGATCCGGGCGGGGATTTGGAGAAAATTGAGGATGCCTTATCGAAACTTGATGTCAAACTTTGTAAGGTGTTATTAACACATGGTCATTTAGATCACTGTGCCGGGGCGAAAGAGCTCGCAAAAAAATGGCAGGTTCCCATAGAGGGCCCCCATCACCTTGAAAAATTTTGGCTTGATCAGCTTCCTGAGCAAACAGTACGGTTTGGTTTTGGGGAGGCCGAACCCTTTGAACCGGATCGCTGGTTACTTGATGGCGATTCGGTTCAGCTTGGAGAGCATGAACTCAAGGTGTTCCATTGTCCTGGGCACACACCCGGCCACATCGTGTTTTACGATGAGCCAACTCGCCTGGCTTTTGTTGGCGATGTTCTATTTGCCGGCTCAATTGGGCGTACTGACTTTCCGAGAGGCAATCATGCAGATCTGATATCTGCAATCAAAACAAAGTTATGGCCGTTAGGAAACGACGTCCATTTTGTACCAGGTCACGGCCCAATGTCGACCTTTGGCCGCGAAAGGCAAAGCAATCCCTACGTGGGGGATGGCGTTTAAGTTTTAGCGGAGCCGGTACGGTGAGTGCGGTTATAGAGGCAACTGGCGCAAATCCAACGCTGTTTTCGGTTGCTTGTAGGAATCCAGGTGCCGCCTTCCAACCTTTTTTCCCGGCTGCATGAAGAGCAAAACTTAAGGCTGGGAGAAGTATCTTGGGTGGGAGTTGGGGTGGTTGACGTGGTCATAACGGAATCTGATAAATCTTCTCGAAACCATTATTTTACCTCGTTTCCCCATTGTTAGAGGGGGTAAGCAGAACCCGAACAGAATCAGCCGTTTTTTTGCCATCAAAATCAAGCCAGGCCTTTTCCGTAAAGTCATAAAGTTTGCAGGTCTTGGCGGTATCAAAATACCACTTCCAAGAGAATGGTTGAACAATAATTCGTTCTGGCAATAGGGTTTCAAGCCGATTTTGGGCTGCCTGAAGGTTGTAAAGGGGAACACTCATATCCACATGATGAGCGGTATGTTCCATGATGTGATGCATCAAGGCGCCCCAATAGAAACCAAAGGTTAAGTGAACCGTGGTTGAAACAAAAGGCTGGGCCCGCAACCACTCTGATTTATTGTCGTACCAGCAAACCGCCGGATGAGTATGGTGCACATAGACCACAAATCCAATCATCCCGTTCCAAAATAAGTAGGGCAGCACAAAGCCACACAGCAAAGTGATAAGGACAGATTGCCCAGTATTGACGGCAAAAATGCTTAAGAGTCCAATCCAGATTAGGGCAAAGGCACTAACCAAAAGATTGTCTTTTATGAAAATAGAGCGGTCCGCTGGGCGATATTTTTTATTTGGGAAGAACATTTTGTTCCACCATATTTCAATCAAATAATAAGTAACGGGCCCCCAGCCACTTCGATAATGCCTCTCTAGAAATTGACGCCATTTAGGCAGCGCATCGTATTCTGTCTTTGAAAGCGGCGCCCATACGAAATCAAAACCCTTGAGGTTGGTTTGTCCATGATGGACAACGTTATGGCCGATATCCCATAGGCTGTATGGGGTAAGTGATGGCAAAAAAGCAATCCGTCCAAGCACTTTATTTAAGGCGCGATGGGGGGTAAAGCTTTGATGGCACGCGTCGTGCCCCAAAATAAAGATTCTTCCCGTTATAAAGCCAGCAATTACTCCGAAGAGAACCTTAATCAGAATATTCTCAAAATACACCGTGGCAGCAATGCTAAGAGTCCATAAGACGGCATCGAGAACTAGTAGCAAAATTGCCTTAAACGTTCTAGCCTCGGTCATTGGGCTTAGCCATGACCGAATAACCTTGCGGTGAGGAAGGGGAAGATCTGGGCTGAGGGGTGCCGGATTAACCAATGCTTGGTTGGAATGGAGGGCGCTATTTAGCTCTGACACAGTGACTTTCTTAAGATCCTCAAATCATAGTGGTTTTTTTGGATTTCGGTGTTACACAATGATGAAACTGGCGCGCCCGGCAGGAATCGAACCTGCGACCCTTGGCTTCGGAGGCCAATACTCTATCCACTGAGCTACGGGCGCATTTAGGAGTAATCAGTATGTATTGTAAGTGCCTGAAACCAGGATGCTCTAGGTATAATTTATGCCATTCCTAATTAACCACACTTTTTCAAACCACTATGAGCGAAGAGCACGGTAATTTAATTAAAAATACAAAGCAACTGAGTGTCGCAGTAATTGCAAGTTTTTTTGTACCCCTCATTATTATTTTCTTATTGATTGTTTACGTTAGCAGTGGGAAAAATAAGCAGAATGTGGCTTCGGAAAAAAGTACGGAGACATTAATTAAGCCGGTTGGTAAATTAAATTTCAAGGATGCGAGTGCTCCACGTGAAGTGCAAACCGGTGAGGCGGTTTATAAAACGGTGTGCGCTTCTTGCCATAACTCCGGCGCTGCTGGCGCTCCAAAGTATGGGGATTCGTCTTCCTGGGGCGGTAGACTTGCCAAGGGATACGATGCTCTTTATGTATCGGTTATGAAAGGCAAGGGTGCTATGCCTGCCCGTGGCGGTGCAAGTCCAACCGATGTTAGTGATTATGAAATTGCACGATCGGTTGTTTATCTTGCAAATTCAGCCGGCGGTAAATTTACTGAGCCCAAGGCTCCAGCCTCGGCACAAGCTCCGGCAGAACCAGCAAAGTAATTAACCACCACCTTTTTTTGCTGCAAGAGCAAGATCGTAGGCCTCATTTTTTTGAAGGCCATACATTGATTGCAAAACTATTGAAAGATCTTTGCTGCTCAATTGCTTAGAAAGTAATTGAGCTAAGTGCCAAGGCTCATGGTTTTCCGTAATAGTTTTGCGATTATTTCCTTCCAGGATAAAAACAAATTCACCTTTCAAGTGGTTGGGATTTTCAAGCCATCCTGGGATTTCATCGGCCCTTAATAAAAAAAGGCTTTCAAATTTCTTACTAAGCTCCCGCCCAATACTTAGGCGACGACCATTGTCGAGAAGTTCGCTAAATCGAATTAAGGTTTTGGCCAAGCGATGTGGGCTTTCATAAAAAATGGTTGGAATCGGGCTTTCAATCATTAAGCGAAGCGCCTCTTCGAAATCATTTTTTGGGGTTGGTAAAAAACCAAGAAATTGAAACTGTCCGCGGGAGGCAATCATGACCTCACCAGCGATCGAGAGCATAGCGGTTAATGCGCTTGGGCCTGGGATTGGAATAGTTTGATAGCCATTAATTTGAACCTCAGCAACCAATCGAGCCCCAGGATCGGAAACTCCCGGGGTACCTGCGTCGGATAGATAGGCCCATCGTTCTCCCGCCTGAAGGTGATCCATAAGCTTTTTTGCTGCCTCAATCTCATTGTGCTCATGAATTGCCACCATTGGCTTTCTGATTCCATAATGTTTGAGAAGCAATAGGCTATGACGCTTATCTTCACAGGCAATTCCGTCAACAAGGCTCAGAATATGCAATGCCCTTAATGTAATGTCGCCAAGATTTCCGATGGGGGTAGCAATGACATACAAACTGGCACTTGGAAAGTCCTGATTTTGAAATGCACTGAGTGACGGTATTTCCAACGTTAGGGACCCCCTTAGAATCAATTATCTCCGCAAATGAATTGAAATGAAAATCGCCTGGAGATAGATTTGGGGATGGCAAAACAGAGCATAATATTGTGATGAAAACAAAACCATTAGACGAGCTTAAAACTAGAGCCCATCAGCACTTTGTCGATAGTATTGCGACAAAGCAATTGGGCGCCCAATCATTACCATTGGAAGTTGCGCGAGCCATTTTATTAATCACTCGGTCCATTGAGGCGGATGGAAAAATAATGGCTTGTGGTAATGGTGGATCTGCAGCGGATGCGCAACATTTTGCAGCCGAACTGATGGGTCGGTTTGAGCGCGAGCGTCGTGAGTTGGCAGCCCTTGCACTGACAACCGATTCGTCGATATTGACAGCGATCGGGAATGACTACAGCTATGAGGAAGTGTTTAGTAAACAGGTCCGAGGCATCGGACGTTCAGGCGATGTTTTGATTGCAATATCAACATCTGGGAATTCTAAGAATGTGATTAAGGCGATTGAGGCTGCCAAGAAGATTGGTATTCATATTGTTGCAATGACGGGTAATGGTGGCGGCAAGATCGCTGCTTTGTTAAGCGGCGAAGATGTTCACCTATGTGTCCCGGCAACCCGCACAGCACGTATTCAAGAGACCCATTTACTTTTATTGCACTGCCTTTGCGATGGTGTTGACCATGTTCTATTTGGTGAGGATTGAAATGATGCGACTCGTTAAAACAGTCTGTGCGGTTCTGTTTGCGCTTCAGCTCTCCGCCTGTGGCGTTTTGGTGGTTGGCGGCATGGTTGGTGGAGCAACCATACTGGCTGATCGCAGAACGCCTGCGGTTCAGGCAATTGATTTGGGAGTTGAGATCGAGGCCAACAGCCAGCTTTCAAAAAAGTTTGGCGATTCAGCCCACATTGTGGTTGTGTCTTTTAATCAGAAAGTTCTCCTAATTGGCGAGGCAAAAGACGACACTATTAAAACTCAGGCGGGCAATGACGTGAAGGCGATGAAAAATGTTCGCTCTTTATTTAACGAAATCGTGATTGGACCCAATAGTTCTTTGGGCCAGCGAGCAAGCGATGCGTATATGGCCTCCAGCATCAAAACCCAACTGATATTTAGCCCTGACGTTCCTTCAAATTCCATGAATATCTCGGTAGAGAGTGGTAAGGTCTATCTCATGGGTATTTTGACCCAGCAAGAGGCCGATAAAGCCAAGCAAATTGTTAGTAAGGTAAGCGGTGTGAAGCAGGTATTTGCCTTTTTTGACATTATTTCGGAGGCCGAAAAACGGCGCCTGGAACAAGAAGGTAAGGCAAGAACTTCACAGCCGGACACCAACCCAGCCCCAAATTAAAGCCGGATTAATTTTGGCTCTAATTTATAAGTATTTACCCTTATATAGTAAGACTCGGCTTTTATTAAAAATTAAGCCCTTACTACTATATGTCCCTAAGTCACTGATTTCATTGTGTCCAAAGTTAATCGAGTTAATTATGGTCTTCTACAGCATAAAAATATTTGTAAGAAGGTGTTGACATCACACTAAGGGTATGTCATAGTTATGGACTTCGCTGAATTTCCATGAATTATTTCTAGGGACAGCCTTCTTTAAAAATTAGTCAACCGATAATTGTGGGTACTGAGTAGAGGCATCCAGTCCTTCGGGACAGATGTAAATAAACAGTACTCATAGACAGTAAAAATGATTTGGTTTTTTACCAAGTCAATTTCTTAAATGAGTGCGACGAACCGCAAGGTTCACAGGAATTAAACTGAAGAGTTTGATCCTGGCTCAGATTGAACGCTGGCGGCATGCCTTACACATGCAAGTCGAACGGCAGCACGGGTGCTTGCACCTGGTGGCGAGTGGCGAACGGGTGAGTAATACATCGGAACGTACCTTATCGTGGGGGATAACGCAGCGAAAGTTGCGCTAATACCGCATACGCCCTGAGGGGGAAAGCGGGGGACCGTAAGGCCTCGCGCGATTAGAGCGGCCGATGTCTGATTAGCTTGTTGGTGAGGTAAAAGCTCACCAAGGCGATGATCAGTAGCTGGTCTGAGAGGACGATCAGCCACACTGGGACTGAGACACGGCCCAGACTCCTACGGGAGGCAGCAGTGGGGAATTTTGGACAATGGGGGCAACCCTGATCCAGCAATGCCGCGTGAGTGAAGAAGGCCTTCGGGTTGTAAAGCTCTTTTGTCAGGGAAGAAACAGCAGCTCTAACACAGTCTGCGAATGACGGTACCTGAAGAATAAGCACCGGCTAACTACGTGCCAGCAGCCGCGGTAATACGTAGGGTGCGAGCGTTAATCGGAATTACTGGGCGTAAAGCGTGCGCAGGCGGTTATACAAGACAGGCGTGAAATCCCCGGGCTTAACCTGGGAATGGCGTCTGTGACTGTATAGCTAGAGTGTGTCAGAGGGGGGTGGAATTCCACGTGTAGCAGTGAAATGCGTAGATATGTGGAGGAACACCAATGGCGAAGGCAGCCCCCTGGGATAACACTGACGCTCATGCACGAAAGCGTGGGGAGCAAACAGGATTAGATACCCTGGTAGTCCACGCCCTAAACGATGCTGACTAGTTGTTGGGAATTTACATTCTCAGTAACGTAGCTAACGCGTGAAGTCAGCCGCCTGGGGAGTACGGTCGCAAGATTAAAACTCAAAGGAATTGACGGGGACCCGCACAAGCGGTGGATGATGTGGATTAATTCGATGCAACGCGAAAAACCTTACCTACCCTTGACATGTCACTAACGAAGTAGAGATACATTAGGTGCCCGTAAGGGAAAGTGAACACAGGTGCTGCATGGCTGTCGTCAGCTCGTGTCGTGAGATGTTGGGTTAAGTCCCGCAACGAGCGCAACCCTTGTCTTTAGTTGCTACGCAAGAGCACTCTAAAGAGACTGCCGGTGACAAACCGGAGGAAGGTGGGGATGACGTCAAGTCCTCATGGCCCTTATGGGTAGGGCTTCACACGTCATACAATGGTGCGTACAGAGGGTTGCCAACCCGCGAGGGGGAGCTAATCTCTTAAAACGCATCGTAGTCCGGATCGTAGTCTGCAACTCGACTACGTGAAGCTGGAATCGCTAGTAATCGCGGATCAGCATGTCGCGGTGAATACGTTCCCGGGTCTTGTACACACCGCCCGTCACACCATGGGAGTGGGTTTTGCCAGAAGCAGTTAGCCTAACCGTAAGGAGGGCGATTGCCACGGCAGGGTTCATGACTGGGGTGAAGTCGTAACAAGGTAGCCGTATCGGAAGGTGCGGCTGGATCACCTCCTTTCTAGAGAATGATGCTAAAACTTTAGTGCCCACACTTATCGGTTGACAAAAAACGCCACGGGTCTGTAGCTCAGCTGGTTAGAGCACCGTCTTGATAAGGCGGGGGTCGTAGGTTCAAGTCCTACCAGACCCACCATCAAGCGGCGGTACAGATTGCGGTCGATGGGGGATTAGCTCAGCTGGGAGAGCACCTGCTTTGCAAGCAGGGGGTCGTCGGTTCGATCCCGTCATCCTCCACCATCATTAAATGTCAAAACAAAGCATTGCTGCAGTGTTTTGTTTTGCCATTTATGGCTGTTCTTTAACAATTTGAGTAAGCAATGCGTTTGATGCATCTTTGAGAGTGCATCAAACAACAAGTAGTATGGGTAGTGATTGAATCATCAGTAATACAAATGAGTTTTATCAAGTTTGGATTACGGCAAACATGTCAGAAGTAAAACCTGTAACCGGTATCAGTAATGGTGCTTGTTATAGGATCAAGTGAATAAGTGCATGTGATGGATGCCTTGGCGATTACAGGCGATGAAGGACGTTGTAGCCTGCGATAAGCTTCGGGGAGCTGGCAAACAAGCTTTGATCCGAAGATTTCCGAATGGGGAAACCCGCCGCTTTTGCGGCACCCACATCTGAATACATAGGGTGTGTGGAGCGAACCTCGTGAACTGAAACATCTAAGTAGCGAGAGGAAAAGACATCAACCGAGATTCCCAAAGTAGTGGCGAGCGAAATGGGAACAGCCTTCTAGTGATAGCACAACATTTAGCAGAACGGAATGGAAAGTCCGGCAATAAAGGGTGATAGCCCCGTATGCGAAAAATGATGTGTGGTACTAGGCTAGAGACAAGTAGGGCGGGACACGTGAAATCCTGTCTGAATATGGGGGGACCATCCTCCAAGGCTAAATACTCGTAATCGACCGATAGTGAACAAGTACCGTGAGGGAAAGGCGAAAAGAACCCCGGGAGGGGAGTGAAATAGATCCTGAAATCGCATGCATACAAACAGTAGGAGCCCCGTAAGGGGTGACTGCGTACCTTTTGTATAATGGGTCAGCGACTTACATTCAGTAGCAAGCTTAACCGCATAGGGAAGGCGTAGCGAAAGCGAGTCCGAATAGGGCGTTAGTTGCTGGGTGTAGACCCGAAACCAGTTGATCTATCCATGGCCAGGTTGAAGGTGCGGTAACACGTACTGGAGGACCGAACCCACTAACGTTGAAAAGTTAGGGGATGAGCTGTGGATAGGGGTGAAAGGCTAAACAAAACTGGAAATAGCTGGTTCTCTCCGAAAACTATTTAGGTAGTGCCTCGTGTATCACCAAAGGGGGTAGAGCACTGTAATGGTTGTGGGGTCCATTGCGGATTACCGCGCCATAGCAAACTCCGAATACCTTTGAGTGTCAGCACGGGAGACAGACATCGGGTGCTAACGTCCGGTGTCAAGAGGGAAACAACCCAGATCGCCAGCTAAGGTCCCTAAAATTGGCTAAGTGGGAAACGAAGTGGGAAGGCTAAAACAGTCAGGAGGTTGGCTTAGAAGCAGCCACCCTTTAAAGAAAGCGTAATAGCTCACTGATCGAGTCGTCCCGCGCGGAAGATGTAACGGGGCTAAGCCAGTTACCGAAGCTGCGAATCACGTAAGTGATGGTAGGAGAGCGTTCTGTAAGCCTGCGAAGGTGTGTTGTAAAGCATGCTGGAGGTATCAGAAGTGCGAATGCTGACATGAGTAGCGATAAAGGGGGTGAAAAGCCCCCTCGCCGTAAGCCCAAGGTTTCCTACGCAACGTTCATCGGCGTAGGGTGAGTCGGCCCCTAAGGCGAGGCAGAGATGCGTAGCTGATGGGAACAAGGTTAATATTCCTTGACCGTCGTTAGATGCGATGGGGGGACGGATCGCGGAGAGTTGTCCGGGTGTTGGATGTCCCGGTTCCTGCATTGGAGATGGCTACTAGGTAAATCCGGTAGCGTAAATCAAGGGTGTGGGACGAGTGAGCTTGCTCACGAAGCAATTGGAAGTGGTTCCAAGAAAAGCCTCTAAGCTTCAGTCTAACGAGACCGTACCGCAAACCGACACAGGTGGGCGAGATGAGTATTCTAAGGCGCTTGAGAGAACTCAGGAGAAGGAACTCGGCAAATTGGTACCGTAACTTCGGGATAAGGTACGCCCAAGTAGCTTAACTGTGAACAACAGAAGGGCAAAAGGGTTGCAATAAAATGGTGGCTGCGACTGTTTAATAAAAACACAGCACTCTGCAAACACGAAAGTGGACGTATAGGGTGTGACGCCTGCCCGGTGCTGGAAGATTAAATGATGGGGTGCAAGCTCTTGATTGAAGTCCCAGTAAACGGCGGCCGTAACTATAACGGTCCTAAGGTAGCGAAATTCCTTGTCGGGTAAGTTCCGACCTGCACGAATGGCGTAACGATGGCCACACTGTCTCCTCCTGAGACTCAGCGAAGTTGAAATGTTTGTGATGATGCAATCTACCCGCGGCTAGACGGAAAGACCCCATGAACCTTTACTGTAGCTTTGCATTGGACTTTGAATCGGTCTGTGTAGGATAGGTGGGAGGCTTTGAAACCAGGATGCTAGTTCTGGTGGAGCCAACCTTGAAATACCACCCTGATTTATTTGAGGTTCTAACCTTGGCCCGTTATCCGGGTCGGGAACAGTGCATGGTAGGCAGTTTGACTGGGGCGGTCTCCTCCCAAAGTGTAACGGAGGAGTACGAAGGTACGCTTGGCACGGTCGGACATCGTGCCTAAAGTGCAATGGCAAAAGCGTGCTTAACTGCGAGACCGACAAGTCGAGCAGGTGCGAAAGCAGGTCATAGTGATCCGGTGGTTCTGTATGGAAGGGCCATCGCTCAACGGATAAAAGGTACTCTGGGGATAACAGGCTGATACCGCCCAAGAGTTCATATCGACGGCGGTGTTTGGCACCTCGATGTCGGCTCATCTCATCCTGGGGCTGTAGCCGGTCCCAAGGGTATGGCTGTTCGCCATTTAAAGAGGTACGTGAGCTGGGTTTAAAACGTCGTGAGACAGTTTGGTCCCTATCTGCCGTGGGCGTTGGAGATTTGACGGGGGCTGCTCCTAGTACGAGAGGACCGGAGTGGACGTACCGCTGGTGTACCTGTTGTTTCGCCAGAAGCATCGCAGGGTAGCTATGTACGGAAGAGATAACCGCTGAAAGCATCTAAGCGGGAAACTTGCCTGAAGATAAGATCTCCCGGAGGTTTAACCTCCATAAAGGGTCGTTGAAGACCACAACGTTGATAGGTCAGGTGTGGAAGCGCAGTAATGCGTTAAGCTAACTGATACTAATTGCCCGTTAGGCTTGATCCTATAACCAGCACCATTGTGCTGAAGTTTGCGTGATTCAAGTCACTATCGATATTAAGTAATACATTGCTTGCTCAAATTGGGTTGTTTCTTTAGAAACAACCTACCATCTACGCCCGGTGACCATAGCGAGTTGGAACCACCCCTTCCCATCCCGAACAGGACCGTGAAACGACTCAACGCCGATGATAGTGCGGATTACCCGTGTGAAAGTAGGTAATTGCCGGGCACCAATGTGTGACGCCCAGACCCCTACGGTCTGGGCGTTTTCACTTGTGGAAGAAGGACTTGCAGATTGACAGCATTGACCGAACAAGAGAAAATGTACGGTTCTCGGAGAGATGCCCGAGCGGCTAAAGGGGGCAGACTGTAAATCTGTTGGCTTACGCCTACGTTGGTTCGAATCCAACTCTCTCCACCAGATGAATAGGTAGTAAAAGAAGTAGGAGCGGAATAAGTGAAGTATGAGTGGATGTAATTAAGCAGTTTTGATTGCGGGTGTAGCTCAATGGTAGAGCTGAAGCCTTCCAAGCTTATGACGAGGGTTCGATTCCCTTCACCCGCTCCAGCTTTTGGTAGTTCATGTGCAGTATCGACGCAGTGTGATGTTAGAGCGCTGCCCATGTGGCTCAGTGGTAGAGCACTCCCTTGGTAAGGGAGAGGTCGGCAGTTCGATCCTGCCCATGGGCACCAGTTTTTGTGGTTAATTTTTTTAGTGTGAATCAATTTGATTTAAGTAGATTACAAGGCACCCAAAATGGCAAAAGAAAAATTTGAACGGACTAAACCCCATGTGAACGTTGGCACCATTGGTCACGTCGACCACGGTAAGACCACGCTCACCGCAGCAATTACCACCGTGCTCTCTAAGCTCTTTGGTGGCGAAGCCAAAGCGTACGATCAGATCGATGCGGCTCCCGAAGAGAAGGCTCGTGGTATTACGATTAATACTGCCCACGTGGAGTACGAGACCAAGAACCGTCACTACGCGCACGTCGATTGCCCAGGCCATGCCGACTACGTGAAGAACATGATTACCGGTGCAGCACAGATGGACGGCGCCATTTTGGTGGTCTCGGCCGCTGACGGCCCCATGCCCCAAACCCGTGAGCACATCCTCTTGGCTCGCCAAGTCGGCGTGCCTTACATCATCGTGTTTATGAACAAATGCGATATGGTGGACGATGCTGAACTCTTAGAGCTCGTGGAGATGGAAGTGCGTGAGCTGCTCTCCAAGTACGAGTTCCCAGGCGACGATACCCCGATCGTCAAGGGCTCTGCCAAGCTTGCCTTAGAAGGCGACAAGGGTGAGCTCGGTGAAGGCGCGATCATGAAGCTTGCCGAAGCCTTAGACAGCTATATCCCCAACCCCGAGCGCGCGATTGATGGCGCGTTCTTGATGCCAGTCGAAGACGTGTTCTCGATCTCTGGTCGTGGCACCGTGGTGACCGGTCGTGTCGAGCGCGGGATTGTGAAAGTCGGTGAAGAGATTGAGATCGTGGGCATTAAGCCAACGCTGAAGACCACCTGCACTGGCGTGGAGATGTTCCGTAAACTGCTCGATCAAGGTCAAGCCGGTGACAACGTTGGTATTCTCTTGCGCGGTACCAAGCGCGAAGAAGTCGAGCGTGGCCAAGTGTTAGCCAAGCCGGGCTCGATTACTCCCCACACCCACTTTACCGCCGAGGTCTATGTGTTGTCCAAAGATGAGGGTGGTCGTCATACCCCCTTCTTTAACAACTACCGTCCTCAGTTTTACTTCCGTACCACCGATGTCACTGGCTCGATTGAGTTGCCAAAAGACAAAGAAATGGTGATGCCTGGCGATAACGTCACCATCACCGTGAAGCTCATTGCCCCCATCGCCATGGAAGAGGGCTTGCGCTTTGCAATCCGTGAAGGCGGTCGTACCGTCGGTGCGGGTGTGGTTGCGAAGATTTTGGCTTAAGAACGAATTAGGGGCGTAGCTCAATTGGCAGAGCGTTGGTCTCCAAAACCAAAGGTTGGGGGTTCGATGCCCTCCGCCCCTGCCAGCATTATTTTGTAAGCGGATTTGTAAATGTCACAACAAACGATAGAAAGCTCGGAGCAGAAATCAGGCTGGGTTAGCCTTGTGGCGGTTGCTATTGTGATCGCTGCATTGGTTCTTTATTACACCCTGATTGATCAAGGATATTGGATTCGACTAGGTGCGTTATTAGGTGGCATTGCATTAGCAATTGTGTTGATGATTTTTTCTGCTGACGGTAAGCGTTTTATTGCCTACAGCAAGGACTCTTGGCTAGAGGTAAAAAAAGTAGTTTGGCCAAGCCGCCAAGAATCAACCCGAATGACCCTTGTAGTTTTTGGCTTCGTTTTGATTATGGCGCTCTTTTTATGGCTAATTGATAAATTAGTTGAATGGCTTGTGTTTTCAATCTTTTTAGGCTGGAAGTGAGGCAATATGGTTGATGCTGATATGGTTTCAAACCCTCAGGCAACTGGCAATATGCGCTGGTATGTAATCCATGCCTATTCTGGTATGGAAAAGAGCGTCAAAAAAGGACTTGAAGAGCGAATTGCTCGCTCTGGGATGGCCGATAAGTTTGGCCGCATATTAGTCCCTTCAGAGGAAGTGGTAGAGGTTAAGTCGGGTCAAAAAGCCGTATCAGAGCGTCGATTTTTCCCCGGTTATGTATTAATTGAGATGGAAATGACCGATGAAACCTGGCATTTGGTCAAAAACACCCCAAAAGTCACTGGTTTCGTAGGCGGTGTTCGTAATCGCCCATCCCCAATTTCTACTGCAGAAGTCAGCAAAATCATGGACCAAATGCAGGCCGGGGTAGATAAGCCCAAGCCCAAGACCCTATTTGAGGTGGGTGAGATGGTTCGTGTCAAAGAAGGCCCATTTACCGATTTCAATGGAAATGTCGAAGAAGTGAATTACGAGAAGTCAAAACTCCGTGTTTCTGTTACAATTTTTGGTCGCGGTACTCCCGTTGAACTGGAATTTGGTCAAGTGGAGAAGATGTAATTTATAGAAGTATCAAGTAGTAATCGAGGAGCGGATCTAGAACACGCCAATTCTGGTGAAGCGTTTACTCAACGGCGGTTAACACAACCTGTTAGCGCGCTTTTTTGGAGCAAGTATGGCAAAGAAAATTATTGGCTTTATTAAGCTGCAGATTCCTGCTGGTAAAGCAAATCCATCCCCACCCGTTGGTCCTGCATTAGGTCAGCGCGGCCTCAATATTATGGAATTCTGTAAAGCGTTTAATGCTCAAACTCAGAGCATGGAACCTGGCTTGCCGATTCCTGTTGTAATCACTGCTTTTGCGGACAAGAGCTTCTCGTTTGTGATGAAGACTCCACCCGCAACTATCTTGATTAAGAAAGCAGCAAAAATTGAGAAGGGCTCACCCCGCCCTCATACCGATAAGGTTGGTAAGATCACTCGAGCTCAGGCTGAGGAAATTGCCAAGTTAAAAATGCCTGATTTAACCGCTGCAGATTTAGATGCTGCTGTGCGGACTGTGGCTGGCAGCGCCCGATCGATGGGCATCACCGTGGAAGGAGTCTAAGCATGCCTAAATTATCAAAGCGTGTGAAAGCGATTCAGTCCAAGGTAGATCGAAATAAATTTTATCCGTTGGATGATGCATTGGTGTTAGTTAAGGAATGCGCAACGGCAAAGTTTGATGAGTCAATCGATGTTGCTGTTCAATTAGGCATTGATGCGAAAAAATCAGATCAAGTTGTGCGTGGCGCGGTTGTGTTGCCTGCTGGTACTGGTAAACATGTGCGCGTTGCTGTTTTCGCTCAGGGCGAAAAGGCTGAACAAGCGAAAGCAGCTGGAGCCGAGATTGTTGGTATGGAAGATTTAGCCGAACAAATTAAAGGCGGCAACATTAATTTTGATGTGTTGATTGCATCCCCAGATACCATGAAGATTGTTGGAACTTTGGGACAAGTATTGGGCCCACGCGGTTTGATGCCTAATCCAAAGGTCGGTACAGTGACCCCTGACGTGGTTACTGCAATTAAGAATGCGAAGGCAGGCCAGGTCCAGTTCCGCGTAGACAAGGCTGGTATTGTGCACGCTTCGATTGGCCGTCGCTCTTTTGAGCCAACCGCTCTTAAGACCAATTTACTAGCCCTACTTGATGCCTTAAATAAGGCTAAGCCAAGCGCATCAAAAGGGATTTATTTAAGAAAGATCGCGGTCAGTAGCACTATGGGTGCTGGTGTGCGGATCGATCAAGCTTCGCTACAGGCTGCATAAGCCCGTAGTAAAAAAACTTTGGGTCGAGTGCCTTGGCACTCGAACATCAAAGACCGTTGGTGAACAAAGTGTTGTTTGACGAGTTCTTAATAATTACGTAAGTAATGACCAGCCTAGATGGCGACCCTGTAAGGATATTTCGGGCACACCCCGTGATAGACAAATCAGACGCTGGTGTGTAACCCCGATTGGAAACAATCGGAATGAGAAGGAGTTAAACCGTGCCTTTGAATGTAGAAGACAAAAAAGCGATTGTGGCTGATGTCGGCGCTCAATTGGCTGCGGCTCAAACAGTGGTGCTTGCCGAGTATCGCGGGATTCCCGTGGGTGAGCTAACCACCTTGCGTGCCAATGCGCGTTCTCAAGGTGTTTATCTTCGAGTATTGAAGAACACCTTGGCACGTCGTGCTGCGCAAGGAACACCGTTTGAGCAACTTGGTAACTCAATGGTTGGACCTTTGATTTATGGAATCTCTGCAGATCCTGTTGCTCCGGCAAAGGTATTGCATCAGTTTTCTAAAGGTCAAGATCAATTAGTGATCAAAGCAGGCTTTTATAACGGCAAAGTACTTGATGTAAACGGTGTTAAAGAACTGGCGACGATTCCGTCACGCGAAGAATTGCTCTCGAAGCTTTTGGGAGTCATGAAGGCGCCTGTGTCGGCAATGGCTCGTGTTCTTGGTGCTGTGGCAGAGCAAAAAGCAAGTGGAGCGCCAGCTGTAGCGGCCGCACCAGTTGCTGAAGTTGCCGCAGAGCCAGCACCCGAAGTGAGTGCTGCACCCGAGCAAGACAACCCAACTCCTGCGGCTTAATGCGCAGGATCAACTTATATAGTTTAGGAGCTAAAAATGGCAATTACTAAAGAAGAAATTATTGAAGCAGTTGGCAATATGTCCGTAATGGATTTGAATGATTTGGTTAAGGCATTTGAAGAGAAGTTTGGCGTCTCTGCAGCCGCAATGGCTGTCGCCGGACCTGCTGGCGGTGGCGGAGCTGCTGCAGCAGCTGAAGAAAAGACCGAATTCACCGTAAACCTCCTTGAGGCGGGTGCTAATAAGGTTGGCGTGATTAAGGCGGTTCGTGAGATTACCGGTCTTGGCTTGAAAGAGGCAAAAGATTTGGTTGATGGTGCACCAAAACCAATCAAAGAAGGCGTTGATAAGAAAACAGCGGAAGAGGCTAAGAAAAAGCTCGAGGACGCTGGCGCAAAAGCCGACCTCAAGTAATTTTGAGATTGCTGGAGGGCCCATGGGCTCTCCGTGGTTTGATCCTCAGTGGTCAAACCAGATCTCACATTTACTGATGTAAGTCTGAAATCTGGTTTGCCTTCTGATACGACTGCAGAAGACAAGTTTGGTCGGGCATAACAATTTAGATTGTTTTGCTGTCCGCCAGAGGCTGGTAGAGGCCAGCCGCCAAATCTTTGCTCAGTCGCTGCCATCGGAGATGAAATGAACTATAGCTTCACCGAACGCAAGCGCATCCGTAAGAGTTTTGCTAAGCGACCCAACAATCATCAGGTTCCATACCTGCTTACAACCCAGCTCGAGTCTTATGCTAAATTTTTGCAGGCTGATAAACCTGCAACCGCAAGAGCGAATGAGGGGCTTCAATCTGCATTTACATCGATATTCCCGATCGTATCCAACAATGGATACGCTCGCATGGAATATGTGTCCTATCAGTTATCACCACCACCATTTGACGTCAAAGAGTGTCAGCAGCGTGGCCTGACCTATCACTCTGCCTTGCGCGCCAAAGTACGCTTGATCATTAATGACCGTGAGGCGCCGCAGAAGGTAAAAGAGGTGAAGGAGCAAGAAGTCTATATGGGTGAAATCCCCTTAATGACTGATACAGGCTCATTTGTGATCAATGGCACCGAGCGTGTGATTGTTTCTCAGCTCCATCGTTCACCCGGTGTGTTTTTTGAGCATGACAAAGGTAAAACCCACAGCTCAGGAAAGCTTTTGTTCTCTGCGCGCATCATTCCCTATCGCGGCTCTTGGCTTGATTTTGAATTTGATCCCAAAGATATTTTGTATTTCCGAGTAGACCGTCGTCGTAAGATGCCCGTCACCATTTTGCTTAAAGCGATTGGCTTAAATAACGAGCAGATTTTGGCAAACTTCTTTAATTTTGACCATTTCACTCTCTCACAGTCAGGCGCGTCCATGGAATTTGTTCCAGAGCGTTTGCGTGGTGAGGTTGCTCGATTTGATATCGTTGATAAGAATGGCGTTGTTGTTGTTCAAAAAGACAAGCGCATCAATGCAAAGCATATTCGTGAGCTTGAGGCTGCTAAAACTAAAATTATTACCGTACCGGATGATTCTTTAATTGGTCGCGTGGTCGCTAAAAATATTGTTGATCCGGATTCCGGCGAAGTATTAGCAAGTGCGAACGACGAGATTACAGAAGATCTCTTAGCCAAACTTCGTGAGAGCGGCATTAAGCAATTTGAGACTATTTATACCAATGACTTAGATTGTGGCGCTTATATTTCGCAGACCTTGCGCATGGATGAGACTGCGGATCAAACCGCTGCTCGTATTGCCATTTACCGCATGATGCGTCCTGGCGAGCCACCTACTGAAGATGCGGTTGAGGCTTTGTTCCAGCGCCTGTTCTATAGCGAAGACTCTTATGATTTATCACGCGTTGGCCGCATGAAGGTCAATAGTCGTTTGGGTCGTAGCGAGATGGAAGGCCCGATGGTGCTCTCGAATGAAGACATCATGGATACCATCAAGATTTTGGTTGATCTTCGTAATGGTAAAGGCGAGGTCGACGACATTGACCATCTCGGTAATCGTCGTGTGCGGTGTGTTGGTGAGTTGGCAGAAAACCAGTTTCGTGCCGGGTTGTCACGTGTTGAACGCGCAGTAAAAGAGCGCCTTGGTCAAGCCGAGACCGAAAACTTAATGCCCCACGATTTAATTAATAGCAAACCGATTTCTTCGGCGATTCGTGAGTTCTTTGGCTCATCGCAGCTATCGCAATTTATGGATCAAACCAATCCATTGTCTGAGATTACGCATAAACGTCGTATCTCGGCATTGGGGCCTGGTGGATTAACCCGTGAGCGCGCCGGCTTTGAAGTGCGCGACGTGCATCCAACCCATTATGGTCGGGTTTGCCCAATTGAAACCCCAGAGGGACCAAACATTGGTTTGATTAATTCACTCGCTTTGTTTGCCCGATTAAATGAGCATGGTTTTCTTGAGACGCCATATCGTAAGGTAAGCAATGGCAAGGTAACCGATCAGGTTGAGTATTTGTCGGCGATTGAAGAGGCGAAGTACACCATCGCTCAGGCGAATGCCACGATTGATAAAAACGGTAAGCTTGCAGACGAATTAGTATCTGCCCGCCAAGCAGGCGAGACCATGATGGTTGGTCCAGAGCGGATTGATTACATTGATGTGGCGCCAAGCCAAATCGTTTCTGCTGCAGCTTCACTTGTGCCATTCCTAGAGCATGATGATGCAAACCGCGCATTGATGGGTGCAAACATGCAGCGTCAAGCCGTTCCTTGTTTGCGTCCTGACAAACCATTAGTTGGTACAGGTCTTGAGCGCATTGTGGCCCTCGACTCTGGAACTGTGGTGATGGCAACTCGCGGCGGTGTGGTCGATTATGTGGATGCGAACCGAATCGTGATTCGTGTAAACGACGATGAGACCGCAGCCGGTGAAGTTGGTGTAGATATTTATAACCTGACTAAGTACACGCGCTCGAACCAAAATACCAACATCAACCAGCGCCCAATCGTTCAAGTTGGCGATCATGTTAAGCGTGGCGATGTGGTTGCAGACGGCGCCTCAACCGATCTTGGTGAATTGGCCTTAGGTCAAAACATGACCGTCGCCTTTATGCCTTGGAATGGGTATAACTTTGAAGACTCTATCTTGATTTCTGAGAAGGTTGTAGCGGATGATCGATATACTTCCATTCACATTGAGGAACTATCGGTTGTAGCGCGAGACACAAAGTTAGGCTCGGAAGAGATCTCAAGGGATATTTCTAATTTGGCCGAATCCCAATTAGCACGCCTTGATGAAAGCGGTATCGTGTATATCGGTGCCGAGGTTGAGGCTGGTGATGTATTGGTCGGTAAGGTAACGCCAAAAGGCGAGACCACCCTGACTCCAGAAGAGAAGTTATTGCGCGCAATCTTTGGTGAAAAAGCCTCTGATGTAAAAGATACTTCATTGCGCGTGCCCTCGGGAATGAGTGGTACCGTCATTGACGTTCAAGTATTTACTCGTGAAGGTATTGAGCGTGATGCGCGCGCTCAATCGATTATTGCTGAAGAGCTCCAGCGCTATCGGTTAGATCTGAACGACCAGTTGCGTATTGTTGAGGGCGATGCATTTGATCGTTTACAAAAACTACTCTTAAATAAATCAGCCAATGGCGGTCCCAAGAAATTAGCTAAAGGTAGCAAGATTACGAAAGAGTATTTGTCAGAGTTGGATCGCTACCATTGGTTTGACATTCGGCCGGCGGATGAAGATGTCGCTACACAGGTCGAAGCGATCAAAGCTTCGATTGAAGCAAAGCGCAAGCAATTTGATGCAGCGTTTGAGGAAAAGCGTAAGAAGTTGACCCAAGGCGATGAATTGCCTCCAGGCGTTACCAAGATGGTGAAGGTGTATTTGGCTGTGAAGCGCCGCTTGCAGCCTGGTGACAAGATGGCAGGACGTCACGGCAATAAGGGCGTCGTATCCAAGATTGTTCCAGTCGAAGACATGCCGTATATGGCTGATGGTCGTTCGGTTGATATCGTGCTTAATCCCTTGGGCGTTCCATCACGGATGAACGTTGGTCAGATTTTGGAAACCCATTTGGGTTGGGCTGCGCAGGGTATTGGTAAACGGATTGATGCCATGCTCAAGGAGCAGGCTAAGGTAGCTGATCTTAGAAAGTTCTTTAAGACGCTTTATAACGAAACAGGTCGTCAGGAAAATATCGATGACTTTAGCGATGAGCAGATTCTGGAACTTTCCAGCAACCTAAAGAATGGCTTGCCATTTGCAACCCCTGTTTTTGACGGTGCTACCGAGAACGAGATTGGCAAGATGTTGGAGTTTGCCTATCCAGATGATCAGGCCAAGAGTTTGCATATGACTCCATCCCGTCAGCAAATTACCTTGTATGACGGACGCACTGGCGATGCATTTGAGCGCCCAGTCACCGTTGGTGTAATGCATGTCTTGAAATTACACCATTTGGTTGATGACAAGATGCATGCTCGCTCAACCGGACCATACTCCTTGGTGACGCAGCAACCTCTGGGTGGAAAAGCCCAGTTTGGTGGTCAGCGCTTTGGTGAGATGGAAGTTTGGGCACTTGAAGCATATGGCGCCTCTTATGTCTTGCAAGAGATGCTTACCGTGAAGTCTGATGACGTCACCGGGCGAACCAAAGTTTATGAAAACATCGTCAAGGGCGAGCACACGATTGATGCTGGCATGCCCGAATCGTTCAACGTTCTGGTGAAAGAAATCCGTTCGTTGGGTATTGACATTGACATGGAGCGCAACTGATATGAAAGCATTGCTCGATCTATTTAAGCAAACCTCTGGTGAAGAGCAGTTTGATGCCATCAAAATTGGCTTAGCTTCCCCTGAGAAGATTCGTTCGTGGTCTTTTGGTGAAGTTCGTAAGCCCGAGACGATTAATTACCGTACCTTTAAACCAGAAAGAGACGGTCTCTTTTGTGCCAAGATTTTTGGTCCGATTAAAGACTATGAGTGCTTGTGCGGTAAATATAAGCGTCTCAAGTTCCGCGGTGTTATTTGTGAAAAATGCGGCGTTGAGGTCACTTTGGCTAAGGTGCGCCGTGAGCGCATGGGACATATTGAACTCGCCGCTCCCGTTGCGCACATTTGGTTTTTGAAGTCGTTGCCATCCCGTTTGGGCATGGTTTTAGACATGACCTTGCGTGATATCGAGCGTGTTCTGTATTTCGAGGCATACGTCGTTGTTGATCCCGGCTTAACGCCTGAGGGCGCAATGAAGCGTGGTCAAATTATGTCCGAGGATGAGTACAACGCTAAGGTGGAAGAGTTTGGCGAGGGCGCCTTTACGGCCATTATGGGCGCTGAAGGTATTCGGGAGCTA
Organism: Polynucleobacter sp. HIN8; assembly: GCF_030297615.1. Taxonomy (NCBI): domain Bacteria; kingdom Pseudomonadati; phylum Pseudomonadota; class Betaproteobacteria; order Burkholderiales; family Burkholderiaceae; genus Polynucleobacter; species Polynucleobacter sp. HIN8. The sequence continues at coordinate 43,062 of NZ_AP028139.1, forward strand.
TTGCGCACGATTAATATTGATCGTGAAGTAGAGTCGATTCGTTCAGAGCTGAAGGCAACTGGCAGCGATGCCAAGATTAAAAAGTACGCCAAGCGTCTCAAGGTTTTAGAGGCCTTCCAAAGCTCGGGCATCAAGCCTGACTGGATGATCATGGAGGTTTTGCCAGTATTGCCTCCTGAGCTGCGTCCTTTGGTGCCATTGGATGGTGGTCGTTTTGCAACCTCAGACTTGAACGACCTTTATCGTCGCGTCATTAATCGTAATAATCGTTTGCGTCGTCTGTTAGAGCTACGCGCACCAGAGATTATTGTTCGTAATGAAAAGCGCATGCTGCAAGAGGCGGTTGACTCTTTATTAGATAACGGTCGTCGTGGTAAGGCAATGACGGGAGCGAATAAGCGCCCCTTGAAGTCGCTTGCTGAGATGATCAAAGGTAAGAGCGGCCGTTTCCGTCAGAACTTGTTAGGTAAGCGCGTTGACTACTCGGGTCGTTCTGTGATCGTAGTGGGCCCAACGCTGAAATTGCATCAGTGCGGCTTGCCAAAGTTGATGGCTTTGGAGTTATTTAAGCCCTTCATTTTTAATAAGCTTGAAACACTCGGTATTGCAACCACCATCAAGGCTGCTAAGAAAGAGGTGGAAAGCCAAACCCCAATCGTTTGGGATATTTTGGAAGAGGTGATCCGGGAGCATCCGATTCTGTTAAATCGTGCCCCGACTTTGCATCGTCTTGGTATTCAGGCGTTTGAGCCAATGTTAATTGAGGGTAAGGCAATTCAGTTGCACCCCTTGGTCTGCGCTGCGTTCAATGCGGACTTTGACGGCGACCAAATGGCGGTTCACGTTCCGCTCTCACTCGAGGCGCAAATGGAAGCCCGCACTTTGATGTTGGCATCGAACAATGTATTGTTCCCTGCCAACGGCGAGCCATCGATTGTGCCCTCACAGGATGTGGTGTTAGGCTTGTATTACGCTACGCGTGACAAGATTAACGGCAAGGGCGAAGGCATGGTATTTGCCGATATTCCTGAGGTGATTCGGGCATATGAGGCTGGAACTGTAGAACTCGCATCCCGGATCGCGGTGCGCGTCACTGAGTATGAAGTGGTGAACAAAAATGCTGAAGGCGATGAGCGGTTTGTTGCCAAGACATCGGTTCAACATACGTCGGTAGGCCGCGCAATTTTGTCTGAGATTTTGCCCAAAGGCATGGCTTTTGCAGAAATTAACAAGCCGCTGAAGAAAAAAGAAATCTCGCGGCTGATCAATACTTCCTTCCGTAAGTGCGGCTTGCGTGAAACCGTTATTTTTGCCGATCGTTTGTTGCAGGCCGGTTTCCGTTTGGCAACTAAGGCAGGCATCTCGATTGCCATCGATGACATGTTGATTCCAAGCTCGAAAGACGGAATTATTAATGAAGCTGCCGGCAAAGTGAAAGAGTATGACAAGCAATTTATGTCAGGCTTGGTAACCAATCAAGAGCGTTATAACAACGTCGTTGATATTTGGGGTGCGGCTGGTGATCAGGTTGGCAAGGCGATGATGGATGAGTTATCGCATGTTGACGTAACCGATCGCAACGGCAGGTCAGTGCGCCAGGAGTCCTTTAATTCCATTTATATGATGGCTGACTCTGGAGCGCGTGGCTCAGCAGCACAGATTCGTCAGCTTGCTGGAATGCGAGGCTTGATGGCCAAGCCCGACGGCTCAATCATTGAAACGCCAATTACCGCGAACTTCCGTGAAGGCTTGAACGTTTTGCAGTACTTCATTTCTACTCACGGCGCTCGTAAGGGTCTTGCAGATACTGCGTTGAAGACTGCAAATTCCGGCTACTTGACGCGTCGTTTATGCGATGTGACGCAAGATCTGGTTGTCGTTGAAGAAGATTGCGGCGCAAGCAATGGTGTAACGATGCGTGCTTTGGTGGAGGGTGGTGAAATCATTGAGGCCTTGCGTGATCGTATTTTGGGTCGCGTGTGCATTGGCGATATCTTGCATCCAGATACTCAAGAGGTCATTGTTCCTCACGATACTTTGCTTGAGGAAGATCATGTCGATCAAATCGTTGATTTGGGTATTGACGAGGTTAAGGTACGTACGGTACTTACCTGCGAGACACGTTATGGTCTATGCGCCAAGTGCTATGGACGTGATTTAGGTCGTGGCGGCCTGGTTAATGTGGGTGAAGCAGTTGGTGTAATCGCGGCTCAGTCGATTGGTGAGCCCGGCACCCAGTTAACGATGCGTACCTTCCATATTGGCGGAGCGGCATCACGTGCTTTGGTTGCTAGCAACGTGGAGGTCAAGTCCAACGGTTCATTGAAGTTCTCCTCCACCATGCGATTTGTAACTAATGCCAAGGGCGAGCAAGTCGTGATTTCTCGTTCGGGCGAGGCCTTGGTCTTAGATGACAACGGTCGCGAGCGCGAGCGCCATAAGATTCCATATGGAGCGACCTTGCTAGTGAAAGAGGGCGCAAGCGTAAAAGCTGGAACCAGCATTGCAACGTGGGACCCATTAACTCGCCCGATTATTTCTGAGTATGCGGGTATTGCACGCTTTGAGAATGTTGAAGAAGGTGTAACGGTTGCCAAGCAAGTCGATGAAGTTACGGGTTTATCAACCTTAGTGGTGATTGATGGTAAGCGTCGTTCAGCAGCCAGCAAAGGCTTGCGTCCAGTCATTCAGTTGCTCGATGAAAAAGGAAATCAAACCAAGATTGCTGGTACCGATCATCCAGTAACGATCGGCCTTCAAGTAGGCGCATTGATTACTGTTAAAGATGGCCAGAAGATCGAGGTTGGTGAGGTGTTGGCACGTATTCCAATTGAGTCACAAAAGACGCGTGATATTACTGGCGGCTTGCCACGAGTTGCTGAACTTTTCGAAGCTCGCTCACCGAAAGATGCTGCTATTTTGGCCAAGGTGACTGGAACCGTTTCGTTTGGTAAAGAAACAAAGGGTAAGCAGCGCTTGGTCATTACCGATATGGATGGTGAGAGCAGCGAATTCCTCATTCCAAAAGAGAAGCAGGTCTTAGTTCATGATGGTCAAGTGGTGAACAAGGGCGAAATGATTGTGGAAGGCCCAGCGGATCCACACGATATTTTGCATCTCAAGGGAATTGAAGAATTAGCGATCTACATCGTCGATGAGGTTCAAGACGTTTATCGACTACAAGGTGTAAAAATCAACGATAAGCACATCGAAGTAATTGTGCGCCAAATGTTGCGTCGTGTTCAGATTACCAATGCTGGCGATACGAACTTCATTACCGGTGAGCAAGTAGAGCGCTCCAAGCTGTATGACGAAAATGATCGAGTCATCGCAGAAGGTAAACAACCCGCTCAGTTCGAAAACATTCTGCTTGGAATCACGAAGGCATCCTTGTCGACCGATAGCTTTATTTCGGCGGCATCCTTCCAAGAGACCACCCGTGTTTTAACGGAAGCAGCCATCATGGGCAAAGTGGACACCTTAAGAGGCTTAAAGGAAAACGTCATTATTGGTCGACTAATTCCAGCGGGTACTGGTTTGGCCTATCGTCGGGCGAGAAAAGTGCGAGAGCAATTTGAGCGTGATCGTGCCCAGATGATTGCCGCTGAAGAGGCTCTAGCCTTGGATGCTGGTGCTGTGGCTGAACAAGTTGAGGCTGCTGCGACCCCTGAAGGTGAAGCTGAGCAAAGTTAGGGTAGCCATCGGCACATTGACCAGTCTTTCCCAACAAGTTGACGGGAAGGGCTGGTCAAGCTAGAATGCTCAGTTCTACTGATTTATAACAAAATCAATTGTTTAGTAAATAGCCAGTTAAATTTAATAAGTTATTGATTTTAAAGATAAAAGTAATAAGCGAGTATATATTTATGCCAACAATTAATCAGCTGCTGCGTAAGCCGCGCTCACGACTAGTCATCAAGAGCAAAAGCCCTGCGTTGCAGAATAGCCCCCAGCGTCGCGGTGTTTGTACCCGTGTTTACACGACGACACCAAAAAAGCCAAATTCGGCATTGCGTAAAGTGGCAAAGGTTCGCTTAACCAACGGTTTTGAGGTGATCTCATACATCGGTGGTGAGGGTCACAATCTTCAAGAGCACTCGGTAGTGCTAATCCGCGGCGGTCGTGTAAAAGACCTGCCTGGTGTGCGCTATCACATTGTTCGTGGATCTCTTGACTTACAGGGCGTTAAAGATCGTAAGCAGGCTCGATCCAAGTATGGTGCAAAGCGCGCTAAGAAAGCGTAATTTGATTTAGTTGTTTTTGTAGTAACGGCCATTTTGGCAAGTAAGTGGCTACTTCGCTTTGATACAAAGTTGTTGAGTAGCTAAGGGAATGTTCCCTAACTGAATAGATAGGAGTTGTTATGCCGCGTCGTCGCGAAGTCCCGAAACGGGAAATTCTTCCTGACCCAAAATTTGGGAATGTGGAAGTTGCTAAGTTCATGAACGTCTTAATGCTTGACGGTAAGAAGTCCGTTGCAGAGCGTATCGTTTATGGTGCCTTTGAGCACATTGAGAAAAAAGCTAACAAAGAGCCTCTCGAGATTTTCTCGACTGCGATGGGAAATGTAAAACCCATGGTTGAGGTCAAAAGCCGCCGCGTTGGCGGTGCCAACTATCAAGTGCCTGTTGAAGTTCGTCCATCGCGTCGGTCTGCGTTGGCGATGCGCTGGCTAAGAGAGGCTGCTAAGAAACGTGGTGAGAAATCCATGGCACAGCGTTTGGCAAATGAATTATTGGAAGCTGCCGAAGGTCGTGGCGGCGCAATGAAGAAGCGTGAAGAGGTTCACCGCATGGCTGAAGCCAACAAAGCCTTCTCGCATTTCCGTTTCTAACGCTCTAACCGAAAGAGGAAAAAGTGGCACGTAAAACCCCCATTGAGCGCTATCGAAATATTGGTATCTCTGCACACATTGATGCTGGCAAAACAACGACGACAGAACGCGTGTTGTTTTATACCGGCGTAAATCACAAAATCGGCGAAGTTCATGATGGCGCTGCCACGATGGACTGGATGGAGCAAGAGCAAGAGCGTGGAATTACCATCACCTCAGCAGCGACAACTGCATTCTGGAAAGGCATGGCTGGTAATTATCCAGAGCATCGCATCAATATCATTGACACACCGGGTCACGTTGACTTCACGATCGAAGTAGAGCGCTCAATGCGTGTATTGGATGGCGCTTGCATGGTTTACTGCGCGGTGGGCGGAGTTCAGCCCCAATCCGAAACCGTTTGGCGTCAAGCAAACAAATACAGAGTTCCTCGATTGGCCTTTGTGAACAAAATGGATCGTACTGGCGCGAATTTCTTCAAGGTCTATGACCAAATGAAAGCCCGCCTTAAAGCGAACCCAATTCCAATCCAAGTTCCAATTGGTGCTGAGGAAAATTTCCAAGGCGTTATTGACTTGATCAAGATGAAGGCCATTATTTGGGATGACGCCTCTCAGGGAACTAAATTTACATACGGTGACATCCCTGCAGAACTAAAAGAAATTGCAGAAGAGTGGCGCGAGAAAATGCTCGAGGCTGCGGCTGAGAGCTCTGAGGAAATGATGGACAAATATCTTGGCGGTGAAACGCTCACCGAAGAGGATATTAAAAAAGCGTTGCGCCATCGCACCATTGCTGGAGAAATCGTGCCAATGCTTTGTGGCAGCGCCTTTAAGAATAAAGGTGTTCAAGCCATGCTGGACGCAGTAGTTGATTTCTTGCCATCACCCGTTGATATTCCCCCGGTCAAAGGCGAAAAAGAAGACGGAAGCGAAACGAGTCGTAAAGCAAGTGATGACGAAAAGTTCTCGGCACTCGCATTTAAGATCATGACTGACCCATTTGTTGGCCAGTTAATTTTCTTCCGCGTTTATTCTGGAGTTGTAAATTCTGGCGATACCATTTACAACCCGATTAAGGGCAAGAAGGAGCGTATTGGTCGTCTGCTCCAGATGCATGCTAATCAGCGTGAAGAAATTAAAGAAGTTCGTGCTGGCGACATCGCTGCTGCGGTTGGTTTAAAAGAAGCGACCACTGGCGAAACCCTTTGCGATCCAGACAACATTTTGATCTTAGAGCGCATGGTGTTCCCAGAGCCAGTGATTTCTCAGGCTGTTGAGCCCAAAACCAAAGCTGACCAAGAGAAGATGGGCTTAGCTCTGAATCGCCTTGCACAAGAGGACCCATCGTTCCGCGTGAAGACCGATGAAGAATCTGGCCAGACCATTATTTCTGGAATGGGCGAGTTACACCTTGAGATTATTGTTGACCGTATGAAGCGCGAGTTCGGCGTTGAGGCAACGGTTGGTAAACCACAAGTTGCTTATCGCGAGACGATTCGTAAGGTGTGCGATGAAATCGAAGGCAAGTTTGTCAAGCAATCTGGTGGCCGCGGTCAATATGGACATGTGGTGTTAAAACTGGAGCCACAAGATCCAGGTAAAGGTTTTGAGTTTGTCGATGCAATCAAAGGCGGTGTCGTTCCTCGTGAATACATTCCTGCCGTTGAAAAGGGTATCGTTGAAACACTCAATGCCGGAGTACTTGCTGGCTACCCAGTGGTTGACGTAAAGGCAACCCTGTTTTTTGGTTCCTATCACGATGTTGACTCAAATGAGAATGCATTCAAGATGGCGGCGTCGATGGCGTTCAAAGATGGAATGCGTAAAGCAACTCCAGTACTACTTGAGCCAATGATGGCAGTAGAAGTTGAGACGCCCGAAGACTTCATGGGTAACGTGATGGGTGATTTATCCTCACGCCGTGGAATTATGCAAGGCATGGATGACATTCCTGGTGGCGGCAAGATTGTGCGCGCCGAGGTTCCCCTCGCAGAAATGTTTGGCTATTCAACCGGCTTGCGCTCATTAACGCAAGGCCGCGCGACCTATACCATGGAATTTAAGCATTACTCAGAAGCACCAAAGAACGTCGCTGACGCTGTCATTGCAGCAAAAGCAAAGTAATTTTTTGAACATTGATTAGCTAAATAAAAGGCACCCAAAATGGCAAAAGAAAAATTTGAACGGACTAAACCCCATGTGAACGTTGGCACCATTGGTCACGTCGACCACGGTAAGACCACGCTCACCGCAGCAATTACCACCGTGCTCTCTAAGCTCTTTGGTGGCGAAGCCAAAGCGTACGATCAGATCGATGCGGCTCCCGAAGAGAAGGCTCGTGGTATTACGATTAATACTGCCCACGTGGAGTACGAGACCAAGAACCGTCACTACGCGCACGTCGATTGCCCAGGCCATGCCGACTACGTGAAGAACATGATTACCGGTGCAGCACAGATGGACGGCGCCATTTTGGTGGTCTCGGCCGCTGACGGCCCCATGCCCCAAACCCGTGAGCACATCCTCTTGGCTCGCCAAGTCGGCGTGCCTTACATCATCGTGTTTATGAACAAATGCGATATGGTGGACGATGCTGAACTCTTAGAGCTCGTGGAGATGGAAGTGCGTGAGCTGCTCTCCAAGTACGAGTTCCCAGGCGACGATACCCCGATCGTCAAGGGCTCTGCCAAGCTTGCCTTAGAAGGCGACAAGGGTGAGCTCGGTGAAGGCGCGATCATGAAGCTTGCCGAAGCCTTAGACAGCTATATCCCCAACCCCGAGCGCGCGATTGATGGCGCGTTCTTGATGCCAGTCGAAGACGTGTTCTCGATCTCTGGTCGTGGCACCGTGGTGACCGGTCGTGTCGAGCGCGGGATTGTGAAAGTCGGTGAAGAGATTGAGATCGTGGGCATTAAGCCAACGCTGAAGACCACCTGCACTGGCGTGGAGATGTTCCGTAAACTGCTCGATCAAGGTCAAGCCGGTGACAACGTTGGTATTCTCTTGCGCGGTACCAAGCGCGAAGAAGTCGAGCGTGGCCAAGTGTTAGCCAAGCCGGGCTCGATTACTCCCCACACCCACTTTACCGCCGAGGTCTATGTGTTGTCCAAAGATGAGGGTGGTCGTCATACCCCCTTCTTTAACAACTACCGTCCTCAGTTTTACTTCCGTACCACCGATGTCACTGGCTCGATTGAGTTGCCAAAAGACAAAGAAATGGTGATGCCTGGCGATAACGTCACCATCACCGTGAAGCTCATTGCCCCCATCGCCATGGAAGAGGGCTTGCGCTTTGCAATCCGTGAAGGCGGTCGTACCGTCGGTGCGGGTGTGGTTGCGAAGATTTTGGCTTAATTGTTTTGCACGATTGGGAATATTTGTGCTGCAGATATTCCCTTGCTCTTTAGTTGGATGATTAACGCGGCAGCACCGCACTGCTCTTTGGAATAACTATGCAAAACCAGAAAATTAGAATTCGTTTAAAGGCTTTTGATTATCGATTGATCGATCAATCTGCTGCTGAGATTGTGGATACTGCAAAGCGTACTGGTGCAGTTGTCAAGGGTCCAATCCCTTTGCCAACCCGCATTGAGCGCTTTGATTTGTTACGTTCTCCACATGTGAACAAGACTTCACGGGATCAGATGGAGATTCGTACGCACCTTCGTTTGATGGACATTGTCGACCCAACCGAGAAAACGGTAGACGCCCTGATGAAGTTGGATTTGCCAGCCGGTGTGGATGTTGAAATCAAGCTTCAGTAAGCTAGGTTGCCCGAAAGTTTGTTAGTTTTGCTTTTTTAGGCTAGAATTGAAGGCTTTTCGTAGTTTTAAAATGCATGTTTTGTAGTATATAAATTGTAAGTGCTTGTTTTATATAAATATTTTTATATAAAACGGGTTAAATTAAATTTCCGCTGACCAATCGAAGTCAGCATTGGAGTAAGAATATGAGCTTAGGCTTGATCGGCCGTAAGGTCGGCATGACCCGTCTGTTTACGGATGAAGGGGAAGCTATCCCTGTCACCGTGATTGATGTGAGCGATAACCGGGTTGCTCAAGTGAAAACCCAGGCAACGGATGGCTATGATGCTGTTCAGTTAGCTCACGGAACACGCCGCGCTAGCCGCGTAACCAAGGCGATGGCTGGACACTTTGCAAAAGCAGGTGTGATGGCTGGCAATGCCTTAAATGAATTCCATGTTGATGCTGAAAAATTGGCCGAGATGAAGCCTGGTCAAGTTGTTGGCGTTGATGTTTTTGCTGCTGGTCAAAAAGTGGATGTGCAAGGCGTAACGATCGGTAAGGGCTACGCTGGAACGATTAAGCGCTACCACTTCGCCTCTGGTCGTGCGAGTCATGGTAACTCCCGTTCACACAATGTTCCAGGCTCTATTGGTATGGCGCAAGATCCAGGCCGCGTTTTTCCTGGTAAGCGCATGACCGGTCATTTGGGTGATGTAACCCGTACGGTTCAAAATCTCGTGATTGCTCGCATTGATGCGGAGCGCAATCTAATTATGGTCAAGGGCGCCGTTCCCGGTGCTCCTGGTGGAAAAGTACTTGTGACCCCAGCTGTTAAAGCTGCGGCAAACAAATAAGGAGAAGATATGGAACTCAAGCTTCTCCAAGATAACGGTCAACTAGGCGCTGGTGTACAAGCCTCACCCGAAGTATTTGAGCGTGAGTACAACGAGGCACTGGTTCATCAAATCGTAGTTGCTTATCAAGCGAATGCACGTAGCGGTAATCGTGCTCAAAAAGATCGTGAGCAGGTTAAGCACAGCACGAAAAAACCATGGCGCCAAAAAGGTACTGGTCGCGCTCGTGCTGGTATGAGCTCCTCGCCATTGTGGCGCGGAGGCGGTCGGATATTCCCGAACTCCCCAGAAGAAAATTTCTCGCACAAGGTCAACAAGAAAATGTATCGCGCCGGTATGCGCTCTATCCTTTCTCAGTTGGCACGGGAAGGTCGTTTAAATGTGGTTGATCAATTCAATCTAGACGCGCCTAAGACAAAACTATTGGCTGAAAAAGTAAAGGGTATGGGTCTTGAGTCCGTACTAATTATTTTGGATGAAGTTAGTGAGAATCTTTATCTTGCTTCCCGCAATTTGCATAAGGTTGCTGTGGTTGAACCGCAGCATGCCGACCCTTTGTCATTAGTTCAGTTTCAAAAAGTATTGGTGAGCAAAGCAGCGATCGCCAAGATGGAGGAGTTGCTGAAATGAGCCAAATACGTAAAAACGATCATCGTCTCATGCAGATTTTGCTTGGACCCATTGTTTCTGAAAAAGCGACGATGGTTGCCGAAAAGAACGAGCAGGTGATTTTTCAGGTTGCGCGCGATGCAAATAAGCTTGATGTAAAACAGGCCGTTGAATTGCTTTTCAAGGTCGAAGTGGAGTCTGTGCAAATCGTTAATCAAAAAGGTAAGCCAAAGCGCTTTGGCCGATTTGAGGGACGACGCGATCACGCCAAGAAAGCCTATGTCAATCTGAAGCCTGGTCAAGAAATTAACTTTGAAGCGGAGGCAAATTAATTATGCCGCTCATGAAAACTAAACCGACCTCACCAGGTCGTCGTTCAATGGTCAAGGTAGTCAATCCTGATCTGCATAAAGGCAAGCCTTTCGCAGCCTTGGTTGAGCCACAATTCCAAAAAGCTGGTCGTAACAATAATGGTCACATTACGACACGTCACAAGGGCGGTGGTCACAAACATCACTACCGCATGGTTGACTTTAAGCGCAACGATAAAGATGGTATCGCCGCTAAAGTTGAGCGCCTGGAATATGATCCAAACCGTAGCGCAAATATTGCTCTTCTGGTCTTTGCCGACGGTGAGCGTCGCTACATCATTGCCTCAAAGGGAATGACCGTCGGTCAGCAAGTGATGAACGGTGCCGAGGCTCCGATCAAAGCAGGAAATAATTTACCAATTCGCAACATACCGATTGGTAGCACAATCCATTGTGTTGAGATGCTGCCTGGAAAGGGTGCGCAAATCGCTCGTTCTGCTGGTAGCTCAGCTGTGTTGTTGGCCCGCGAAGGTGTGTATGGCCAGGTTCGTTTGCGCTCCGGAGAAGTGCGCCGTATTTTGATCGATTGCCGAGCCACGATTGGTGAAGTAGGCAATGAAGAGCATAGTTTGCGTCAGATTGGTAAAGCAGGCGCAACCCGTTGGCGCGGTATTCGTCCAACAGTGCGTGGTGTAGCCATGAACCCAATCGACCACCCTCATGGTGGTGGCGAAGGACGAACTGGCGAAGGTCGTGTACCCGTCTCTCCATGGGGAACCCCAACGAAGGGCTATCGTACCCGTCGCAATAAACGTACAACGACCATGATTGTTCAGCGTCGTCAAAAGCGTTAATGGATAAGGAATAGATAAATGACACGTTCTGCAAAAAAAGGTCCTTTCTGCGATGCCAGCCTTGTGAAAAAGGTTGAGACCGCTCAGGCCAATAAAGATAAGAAGCCAATTAAGACATGGTCGCGTCGTTCAACCATTCTTCCTGACTTCATTGGATTAACAATCGCTGTTCACAACGGTAAACAGCACGTTCCAGTTTATGTTTCTGAAAACATGGTTGGACACAAGCTTGGTGAGTTTGCTTTGACGCGCACGTTCAAAGGACACTCTGCCGACAAGAAAGTTGTGAAGAAGTAAGGGGATGATGATGGAAGTTAAAGCTATTCACCGCGGCGCACGAATTTCTGCCCAAAAAACACGTTTAGTGGCAGATCAAATTCGTGGTTTGCCGATTTCACGCGCTATGAACATTTTGAATTTCAGCCCCAAAAAAGCTGCTTTCATCATGAAGAAGGTGGTTGAGTCCGCCATAGCCAATGCTGAGCACAATAAAGGTGCCGACATTGATGAGCTCAAAGTGTCCGCTGTGATTGTTGACAAAGCAACATCATTAAAGCGTTTTACTGCTCGAGCCAAAGGCCGCGGTAACCGCATTGAGAAACAAAGTTGTCACATTAGCGTGACCTTGAGTAATTAAGGAAAGACATGGGCCAAAAAATTAATCCAAATGGATTTCGTCTATCGGTAAGCCGTAACTGGACATCCCGTTGGTATGCCAATAGCAATGATTTTGCCAACATGCTTAAAGAGGATGTTGAGGTACGCAATTACCTGAAGAAGAAGCTAAAGAATGCTTCTGTTAGTAAAGTGTTGATTGAGCGTCCTGCTAAGAATGCACGAATCACTATTTTTAGTTCGCGTCCTGGCGTCGTAATTGGCAAGAAAGGCGAAGATATTGAAGTTCTCCGCAAAGAACTGCAAAAGCGCATGGGTGTGCCTGTTCATGTCAATATTGAAGAGATTCGTAAGCCCGAAGTAGATGCCCAGTTGATTGCAGACTCAATTACTCAACAGCTTGAAAAACGCATCATGTTCCGTCGTGCCATGAAGCGTGCGATGCAAAGTGCAATGCGTCTTGGTGCTCAGGGCATCAAGATTATGTCCTCTGGACGTTTGAATGGTGCTGAAATTGCTCGTCGCGAATGGTATCGTGAGGGCCGCGTTCCACTCCATACCCTAAAGGCTGATATTGATTACGCCACATCAGAGGCAGAAACAACATACGGCATTATTGGCGTCAAGGTTTGGGTTTACAAAGGCGACACCTTGGGTCGTGGCGCAGATGCGCAATTGACTCAAAATGCAGCACCAGAGGCCCCTGTAGCCGAGGAGAAAAAACCACGTCGTGCACCTGCTAAGACTGTGCGTCGTGCAGCCGGCGCTGATTCGTCAGCCAAGCCCAGTGAAGAGAAGCCAGCGGTGAAACCCACTGTAAAGCGGGTTCGCAAAGCGGCTGCTAGCACCGAAACGAAAAAGGCAGGAGAGTAAGCATGCTGCAACCAAAGCGTCGCAAATATCGTAAAGAACAAAAAGGTCGTAATACCGGTGTTGCCACACGCGGTAGTTCAGTTGCTTTCGGAGATTTTGGTCTGAAGGCAGTTGGCCGTGGTCGTTTAACGGCGCGTCAAATTGAGTCTGCACGACGCGCAATGACCCGCCATATTAAGCGCGGCGGAAGAATATGGATTCGTATTTTCCCAGACAAGCCAATTTCTCAAAAGCCTGCTGAAGTGCGTATGGGTAACGGAAAAGGTAACCCAGAATACTACGTTGCCGAGATTCAGCCGGGCAAGGTTCTGTATGAGATGGACGGTGTTGATGAAACTCTAGCGAGAGAGGCATTCCGTCTAGCCGCATCCAAGTTGCCCATTCAAACAACCTTTGTGATTCGTCAAATCGGCGCTTAATCAGGAATCCATCATGAAAAGCAAAGAACTCCAAAGCAAAGATTTAGGCGCTCTTAACCAAGAGTTGTCTGAATTGCTAAAAACCCATTTCAAGCTGCGTATGCAAAAAGCAACTCAGCAACTTCAAAATACCAGTCAATTGGGACAGGTAAAGCGTGACATTGCTCGCGTTAAAACCTTTATCACCCAAAAGACTATTCAGAAATAATTAGGATCGAGATATGACAGAAATCTCCAAACCCTTGCGCCGCACCTTGGTTGGTCGTGTCGTTAGCGACAAGATGCAAAAAACCGTGACTGTTCAAGTTGAGCGTCAGGTGAAGCATCCTGTAATTGGCAAATACGTTGGTAAGTCAAAAAAGTATCACGCACACGATGAGACCAATCAGTACAAGATGGGCGACACCGTGGAAATTACAGAAGGCAAGCCAATGGCTAAAACGAAGGCCTGGGTAGTAACCCGCCTAGTTGAGGCTTCTAAAGGAATTTAAGTTGAAATTTTGACAAGATATTGTCAAAACACAGTTTTTTGAAGTAGAATCAAAGGCTTTCCGTTATTAAATAGATCAAATGACGGAAATATATAGTTTTATTAAGTTGTTGATTTATAAGTAATTTTTATTAAATCCGAGCTACTTTGCAGCAATGCGATGGGCTCATAGACGGAACCAAGACTGACGCCATTGGCGTACAAGTTGGGGATTAGACAAAATGATTCAGACTGAAAGCAGGTTGCAAGTCGCCGATAACACTGGCGCGAGCGAAGTTTTGTGCATCAAGGTATTGGGCGGTTCAAAGCGCCGTTATGCCAATATTGGTGATGTCATTAAGGTTAGCGTAAAAGCTGCCGCTCCTCGTGGTCGAGTTAAAAAAGGCGATATTTATAACGCAGTAGTTGTTCGGACTGCGAAAGGCGTTCGTCGTCCAGACGGCTCCTTAATTAAATTTGATGAGAACGCTGCTGTTTTGCTAAATGCAAAGCTTGAGCCAATTGGTACCCGTATTTTTGGACCAGTCACGCGTGAGCTACGTACAGAGCGTTTCATGAAGATTGTTTCTCTTGCCCCAGAAGTTATTTAAAGAGGTCACTATGAAAAAGATTCGTAAAGGCGACTCCGTGATTGTTCTTACTGGGCGTGATAAGGGTAAAAAAGGAACGGTTACCGGAATTCTCGAAAACAAATTTGTGGTTGAGGGCGTGAACATTTACAAAAAGAATGTGAAGCCCAATCCCAACGATGGAACCACTGGCGGAACCGTAGATAAGACCATGCCAATTGCCGCTTCCAATATTGCATTAATAGATGCAAACGGTAAGCCATCCCGTGTTGGCATTAAGTTGGTTGATGGCAAAAAAGTGCGTTATTTAAAAACCACTGGCGCGACATTAAGCGCTTAAGGTTCGGAGAAATTATGAGCACCCGTTTACAAGAGCATTACAAAAATACAGTTGTTGCAAACTTGATGCAGCAGTTTGGCTACAAGTCTGTGATGGAGGTCCCTCGCATTACCAAAATTACCCTCAACATGGGTTTAGGTGAGGCCGTAAATGACAAAAAAGTAATCGAACACGCGGTTGGTGATCTAACTAAAGTTGCTGGTCAAAAACCAGTTATCACGAAGGCGCGTAAAGCGATTGCGGGATTTAAGATTCGCCAAGGCTACCCTATCGGTGCGATGGTTACTCTGCGAGGTACTCGCATGTATGAATTTTTAGATCGTTTTATTACAGTTTCTTTGCCACGTGTACGCGATTTCCGCGGAATCTCTGGCAAAGCGTTTGATGGCCGTGGTAATTACAACATTGGCGTTAAAGAGCAGATTATTTTCCCTGAGATTGAGTACGACAAAATCGATGCATTGCGTGGTCTCAATATCAGTATTACAACCACCGCTAAAACCGATGAAGAAGCTAAAGCATTGTTAGCGGCGTTTAAATTTCCATTTCGCAATTAAGAGGCAAACGTGGCAAAACTATCTTTAATTGAGCGTGAGAAAAAACGCGCTAAGTTGGTTGCAAAATATACGCATAAGCGCGCTGAGCTTAAGTCGATCATTAATGACACAAGCCGTAGCGATGAAGAGCGCTATGAGGCCCGTTTGAAGATGCAATCACTGCCGCGCAATGCGAGCCCTATTCGTCAACGTAATCGTTGTTCATTAACCGGTCGTCCACGTGGCACCTTCCGCAAATTTGGTTTAGCGCGCGGCAAGATCCGTGAGATTGCTTTCCGTGGCGAGATCCCCGGTTTAACCAAGGCCAGCTGGTAAGCGGCGAAAGAATTTAGGAGAACCCATGAGTATTAGTGATCCAATCGCCGATATGTTGACTAGAATTCGCAACGCGCAAGCGGTGCAGAAAACCTTGGTCACCATGCCGTCGTCCAAATTAAAAGTTGCTATCGCAAAAGTCTTGAAAGACGAAGGCTATATCGATAGTTATGAAATCACTGGTGAAGCAGCCAAGCCCGTATTAAAGATTGATCTCAAATACTACGCTGGCCGTCCTGTGATTGAACGAATTGAGCGAGTTTCAACCCCTAGCTTGCGTATTTACAAAGGTCGTCATGATATTCCTGAAGTGATGAATGGCTTGGGTGTTGCCATAATTTCAACACCGCAAGGTTTGATGACTGATCGCAAAGCACGCGCATCTGGCGTGGGTGGCGAAGTCATTTGCTACGTGGCTTAAGGAGAGAACGATGTCACGAGTTGGTAAATCTCCCATTACAGTGCCAAAAGGTGCTGAGATCAGTATTGCAAACACCTTGTTAACAGTGAAAGGGCCTTTGGGTACTCTCACCCATACATTGCATCCCAGTGTTGGCGTTGAACATAAAGATGGCGTTATAACGGTTGCTATTAAAGACAACTCGCCAGAAGCGAATGCACTCTCGGGAACAACCCGAGCATTGGTCAACAACATGGTCGTTGGCGTAACCCAGGGGTTTGAGCGTAAGCTGAGCTTAGTTGGCGTGGGTTATCGTGCGCAAGCGCAAGGCAATTCCTTGAAATTGCAATTGGGTTTCTCGCACGAAATTAACTATCCACTGCCTACTGGTGTCAAAGCGGAAACCCCTTCGCAAACTGAAATCATTATTAAAGGTGCCAATAAGCAACAAGTTGGTCAGGTTGCTGCCGAAGTTCGTGCGCATCGCTCTCCAGAGCCCTATAAGGGCAAGGGCGTTCGTTATGTTGACGAAGTGGTTCACCTTAAAGAAACCAAGAAGAAGTAATTAAGTAAAGCCGAGATTCGATATGAATAAAAACGAAACAAGACAAAGACGTGCGCGTCAAACCCGTATCAAGATTGCTGAGCTATTGGCTCATCGCTTGACGGTGATTCGGAGTAATTGCCATATCTCTGCCCAGGTCTATAGCCCATGTGGTAGCAAAGTGGTTGCTGCGGCTTCGACGATGGAAAAGGATTTGCGTACATCGGTAAAAAATGGTGGAAATAGCCAAGCGGCGCAAACCATTGGCAAATTAATTGCTGAGCGTGCAAAAAAGGCTGGTGTTGAAAGCGTTGCTTTTGATCGTGCGGGACATCGTTACCACGGCCGCATTAAGGCCCTTGCTGAAGCTGCGCGTGAAGCCGGCTTGAAGTTCTAAGAAACGGTTTAGGAAAAAATTATGGCAAAAATGCAAACCAAAATTCAGTCTGAAGAGCGCGATGACGGTCTACGCGAGAAGATGATTGCTGTTAATCGCGTAACCAAAGTGGTTAAGGGCGGCCGTATTCTTGGCTTTGCTGCTTTGACCGTCGTTGGTGATGGTGATGGACGCATTGGAATGGGCAAAGGGAAATCGAAGGAAGTTCCAGTCGCTGTTCAAAAGGCTATGGACGAAGCTCGCCGCAAAATGATTAAGGTCCCTCTTCGTAAGGGAACGCTGCAACATTCTGTGATTGGTCAGCATGGCGCATCGCGCGTTCTGATTTCTCCCGCTAAAGAAGGTACTGGCGTGATTGCTGGTGGTCCAATGCGCGCAATTTTTGATGTGATGGGCGTAACCAACGTTGTTGCTAAGTCGATTGGTTCAACCAATCCCTACAACATGGTACGTGCAACTTTAGATGGTTTAAGCAAGATGAGTACGCCTGCAGAAATCGCAGCTAAGCGCGGAAAGTCAGTTGAAGAAATTTTGGGTTAATAGCCTGTAATCGAAAGTAAAAAATGGCAAACACACAAACAAATTCAAAGGTCAAGCTTCAGCTAGTGCGTAGCTTAATCGGTACTCGCGAGAGCCATCGTGCCACGGTTCGTGGTTTAGGCCTTGGCCGCCTCAACTCGGTTTCAGAGTTACAAGATACTCCGGCGGTCCGGGGAATGATTAATAAGGTTTCATACCTTGTGAAAGTGATCGGGTAAAGCAATGCAATTAAACACAATCAAACCTGCAGAAGGTGCTAAACGCCCACGTCGTCGTGTAGGCCGTGGTATTGGCTCTGGTCTTGGTAAAACTGCAGGTCGTGGTCATAAAGGCCAAAAGTCGCGTTCTGGTGGTTTTCATAAGGTTGGCTTTGAAGGTGGTCAGATGCCAATGTATCGTCGCTTACCGAAGCGCGGTTTTATTTCTTTAACACGTCGTTTTGTTGGTCAAGTAACCCTCGCAGATCTTGAGCGCATCGGTTTGGCTGAGGTGGATCTAGTTGCCCTTAAACAGCATGGCCTTGCTGGTGAGCAAACAAATGCTGTCAAAGTGATTAAGACCGGTGAAATTAAGCGTGCAGTCACCTTGAAGGGGTTGACTGCAAGTGCTGGTGCAAAAGCTGCTATTGAGGCTGCTGGTGGCAAGGTGCTCGCAGAGGTTTAAAGCAATTTATGGCACTCGGTTCCTCTAACGTCTCTAGTTTGACACCATCTGGAAACAAGTATGGCGACTTACGTCGCCGCTTGATTTTCTTGGTATTGGCGTTGGTTGTTTTCCGTATTGGTGCGCACATTCCAGTACCTGGAATTGATCCTGATCAGCTATCAAAGCTCTTTAGCGAGCAAAAAGACGGTATTTTGGGAATGTTCAATTTGTTTTCAGGCGGTGCATTATCGCGCTTCACCGTATTTGCTCTGGGAATCATGCCTTACATTTCTGCATCGATCATTATGCAGTTGATGACGATTGTGATCCCTTCGCTTGAGGCAATGAAGAAGGAAGGCCAAGCTGGGCAGCGCAAGATTACCCAGTACACGCGCTATGCAACGGTCTTTTTAGCCACATTCCAGGCGATTGGAATTTCTGTTGCCCTTGAGTCTCAGCCCGGATTGGTTGTTGATCCAGGCCTCATGTTTCAGTTCAATACCGTTGTAACGCTTGTTACTGGGACGATGTTTTTAATGTGGCTTGGCGAGCAAATTACAGAACGTGGTTTGGGTAATGGCATTTCCATCATTATTTTTGCCGGAATTGTTTCTGGTTTACCCAGTGCACTAGCAAGCCTTCTTGAGCTCGTTCGTACCGGTTCCATGAGCATCCTTTCAGCAATTTTTATCGTATTGATTGTTATTGCTGTTACTTATTTTGTGGTTTTCGTAGAGCGTGGGCAACGTCGTATTTTGGTGAACTATGCCAAGCGTCAAGTTGGCAATAAGATCTATGGTGGTCAGTCTTCCCATTTGCCTTTAAAGCTGAATATGGCCGGTGTTATTCCCCCCATCTTTGCTTCATCGATTATTTTGTTCCCAGCAACCATTGCCGGTTGGTTTACTGCAGGCGAACCAACCAATATGCTTAGTCGTATTGTGAAAGACTTGGCCGCAACTTTAGCTCCAGGTCAGCCGGTGTACATTATTTTGTATGCTACGGCGATTATTTTCTTCTGCTTTTTTTATACAGCACTGGTCTTTAATAGCCGTGATACGGCTGATAACTTAAAAAAGAGTGGAGCATTTGTCCCAGGCATTCGTCCGGGTGATCAAACGGCCCGTTACATCGACAAAATTTTGGTTCGTTTAACGTTGGCGGGTGCTATTTACATGGTTTTAGTGTGCCTATTGCCTGAGTTTTTGGTTTTGAAATACAACGTTCCTTTCTACTTTGGCGGAACATCGTTGTTAATTATTGTGGTGGTTGCGATGGACTTTATGGCCCAAGTGCAATCATTTGTGATGCAACAGCAGTACGGCTCTCTCATGAAGAAAGCCAACTTTAAGATGGGACCCACTCTCTAAGATGCCTAAAGACGATGTGATTCAGATGGCAGGGGAAATTGTTGAAAACCTTCCCAATGCCATGTTTAGGGTGAAGTTAGAGAATGGGCATGTAGTACTAGGTCATATTTCTGGAAAGATGCGGATGCATTACATCCGAATTCTGCCCGGAGATAAGGTAACTGTGGAAATGACCCCATACGATTTAACGCGCGCAAGAATTATCTTCCGTGCGAAGTAAGGATTATTAAAGAGGTGAATGATGAAAGTATTGGCATCCGTTAAATGTATTTGCCGCAATTGCAAAATCATCAAGCGTAAGCGCGTGGTGCGTGTGATCTGCTCGTCCGATCCACGTCATAAGCAGCGTCAAGGTTAATTCGGTTAAGTAGAGGAATTCATATGGCACGTATCGCTGGGGTAAATATCCCAAATCATCAACATACTGTGATTGGTTTAACCGCCATTTATGGTATTGGCAAAGCTCAGGCTCTCAAGATCTGTGAGAACACAGGTGTTGCAATCGATAAGAAAGTCAAAGATCTTACCGATGCTGAATTAGAGAAGCTTCGCGATGAAGTGGGTAAGCGCACCACAGAGGGTGATTTGCGTCGTGAAGTCACCATGAACATTAAGCGTTTAATGGATTTGGCTTGCTATCGTGGCATTCGTCATCGCAAAGGTTTGCCAGTTCGTGGCCAGAGAACGAAGACCAATGCGCGTACCCGCAAAGGCCCCCGTAAGGCCGGCGTTGCACTTAAGAAATAATTAGGAACTGATATGGCAAAAGCACAACAAACCGCCGCAAATGCAAGTGCGCAACGCGCTCGTAAAAAGGTAAAAAAGAACGTCGCTGATGGCATCGCCCACGTGCATGCATCATTCAATAACACCATTGTGACCATTACCGATCGTCAAGGAAATGCCTTGTCGTGGGCAACTTCAGGCGGTCAGGGATTTAAGGGTTCACGCAAGTCAACGCCATTTGCAGCACAGGTTGCTGCTGAAGTAGCTGGCAAGGCAGCAATTGAGTGTGGGATTAAGAATTTAGAGGTCCAAATTAAGGGCCCCGGTCCCGGTCGTGAGTCTGCAGTTCGTGCATTGAACTCCTTGGGCATCAAGATTGTTGAAATCCAGGATGTAACGCCGGTTCCACATAATGGTTGCCGCCCTCCAAAGCGTCGCCGTATCTAATTTTTGCAGTACCAAGCCGCTGGCTATGCCAGCAATTGTTTAATAAGCCCACCGTTCGCTGGTAGTTACAGCGAACTCACCTCGGTAACCATCGAGGCATAGAAAGGAAGAAATCGTGGCACGTTACTTAGGCCCTAAAGCCAAACTATCTCGTCGGGAAGGTACCGACTTATTTTTAAAGAGCGCTCGCCGTGCTTTATCGGACAAGTGCAAATTAGACAGTAAGCCTGGTCAGCACGGTCGCACTTCAGGTGCGCGTACTTCTGACTTCGGTAATCAGTTGCGTGAGAAGCAAAAGGTAAAGCGCATTTATGGTGTGCTCGAGCGTCAATTCCGACGCTACTTTGCTGAGGCGGAGCGTCGCAAGGGAAATACCGGTGAAACCTTACTGCAGCTTCTCGAGTCCCGTTTAGATAATGTGGTTTATCGCATGGGCTTTGGCTCAACACGTGCTGAAGCGCGTCAGTTGGTATCGCATGCAGCAATTACTGTAAATGGGCAAGTAGTTAATATTCCATCGATGCAGGTTCGTCCTGGTGATGTGATTGCGATTCGTGAGAAGGCAAAAAAACAAACCCGAATTCAAGAAGCACTAAATCTTGCATCGCAAGTCGGCGCAATTAATTGGGTTAGCGTTGATGCTAGCAAGCTCGAGGGAACGTTTAAACAAGTACCAGATCGCGATGAAATCAGTGGTGATATCAACGAAAGTTTGATCGTCGAATTGTATTCACGCTAATACTGCACCTCTTAAGGAAAAGATATCTATGCAAACAAATTTGCTTAAACCAAAAATCATTTCTGTTGAAGCACTCGGTGCGAATCAGGCTAAAGTTGTCATGGAACCATTTGAGCGTGGCTATGGCCATACGCTTGGTAATGCATTACGTCGTGTTTTGTTGTCTTCCATGGTTGGCTTTGCTCCAACCGAAGTAGCCATTGCAGGCGTTGTTCATGAGTATTCCACCTTGGATGGCGTTCAGGAAGATGTTGTTAACCTGCTCCTCAACCTAAAGGGCGTTGTCTTTAAATTGCAATCTCGTGATGAGGTGACGATCAATTTGCGTAAGGAAGGTCCTGGTGTGGTCTGTGCCAAGGATATTGATCTTCCGCATGATGTTGAAATCATCAACCCTGAGCATGTTATTGCTCACTTGGCTGCAGGTGGTAAGCTCGATATGCAGATCAAGGTTGAAAAGGGTCGCGGATACGTACCAGGTAATATGCGCCAGTATCAAGATGAAGCGACTAAGCTAATTGGACGTATTGTTTTAGATGCCTCATTTAGCCCAATTAATCGCGTTAGCTATGCCGTTGAGTCTGCTCGTGTTGAGCAACGTACCGATTTAGATCGTTTGGTAATGACGATTGAAACCAATGGCGTGATCTCGCCTGAAGAATCAATCCGTCAAGCCGCAAGTATTTTAGTAGACCAATTGGTCGTATTTGCTGCCTTAGAGAGCAGTCAGGTGAGTGGCGAGTTGGCTCCAAGTCGCTCGACGATGGTCGATCCATTATTGATGCGACCGGTCGATGACTTAGAGTTGACAGTTCGGTCAGCGAACTGCTTAAAGGCTGAAAACATCTATTACATCGGTGATTTAATTCAGCGTACTGAAAATGAACTACTCAAGACACCTAATTTGGGTCGCAAGTCCTTGAACGAAATCAAGGACGTGTTGGCAGCCCGTGGTTTAAGTCTTGGGATGAAGCTCGACAGCTGGCCTCCAGCGACCCTCGGGCAATAATTAGAAAGGAAGCATCATGCGTCATGGTAATGGCTTACGCAAACTAAATCGCACCTCCTCGCATCGTTTGGCGATGTTGCGCAATATGTCGAACTCCTTGATTGAGCACGAGGTCATCAAAACAACTCTGCCAAAGGCAAAAGAATTGCGGATGGTAGTTGAGCCTTTGATTACTTTGGGTAAGAAGGATAATTTGGCTAATCGTCGTTTAGCATTCAATCGATTGCGTGATCGTGAAATGGTTAGCAAATTATTTACTGAGCTCGGCCCTCGTTATGCGACCCGTCCAGGCGGCTATCTCCGTATTCTGAAATTTGGTTTTCGGCACGGCGACAATGCACCAATGGCGTTGGTTGAGTTAGTCGATCGCCCCGAAGTCGAAGAGGCCCCTCAGCAAGAGCCTGTAGCAGCATAAATTAGCATCAGGTATAGTTAAAGCCAGGCCTTCGGCCTGGCTTTTTCATTTAACCCACTGCTTGAACCATCTCTTTGTATGGATTCGATACTGATCGTGACAACGACTTTGCCAACGATGGATGCGGCTAGATTACTAGGTCAGCAATTAATCGATGAGCGTCTCGCAGCCTGTGTGCAAATTCAGGGGGGCGTGCAATCGATTTATCGATGGGATGGAACACTATGCAACGATGCCGAGGTCTTATTGAGTGCTAAAACAACACCTACTCAGTGGCAACCTATTGAAGCATTCATTAAGATCCATCACCCTTATCAATTGCCAGAGATCATTGCTTTTAGGCCGGCCGAGTATTCCCAAGCATACGGCCAATGGGTGAATGAGGAGACAAGGCCATGAGGCGAATTCAGTATGGCTTAGTTAAACTCTTATTGTTTCTACTATCAAGTGTCGCATTATCTGGTTTAGTAAGCGCTAAAGAATTTTTGCCTCCAGAAAAGGCATTTATTGTGGAGGCGACATGGCTTGCCAATACCAATGAGATTGCAATTGAATACCGACCGGTTTCAGGTTATTACATTTACCAGGAGTCCTTGCAGTATCGGCTATTCATCAATGACAAGCCAAGTGCTCCCAAGAGTATTCAAATCCCCCGAGGGGTTGAAAAGTTTGATGAGACCTTTGGAAAAAAAATGGAGATTTTTCCAAAACCATTTGAAGTGGTTCTTGGGTTTACACAAACTCCACAAAGCGGTATTCGCCTAGAGATTGATTTACAAGGTTGTGCGGACGGAGGTATTTGCTATCCACCAATGACCTATCAATACTTTATTGCAGCCCCAGGGGTTCGGGTTGCGCCAATTCCTGAGGGTGATGCAGCACCAACAAGGAGCTCGAATCCAACCCCAGTCCCATTTGACTTAAGTGATTTGTGGAGTGGGCGAGATGACGTTGCCTCGATTAAAAGTTACTTAGAGAATGCCAAACCGTTTTATCTATTTACGGGATTTTTTATTCTCGGGATTGCGCTTGCGTTTACGCCCTGCGTGCTACCAATGTTACCCATTTTGAGCAGTATTGTTTTAGGCCGCCAAGATGGGGGTCCAATCAGCAAAACCCGATCGGCTTATCTTGCCTTGGCTTACATTTTGGGTATGGCCTTGTTGTATGCGTTAGCGGGAGTACTTACGGCTGCATTAGGGAGTGGTGTGCAGCGGGCTCTACAAAGCCCCATCGCGCTGATACTCTTTGCCCTCCTTCTATTATTTTTAGCGGGCAGCTTATTTGGCTTATACGAGTTAAAGATGCCTCAAGCGTGGCAAAACAAAGTCGATCAACTGGCAGGGCGACAAAAGGGTGGCAGCATCGCTGGAGCGTTTAGCCTTGGGGCGATTTCGACTTTGGTGGCAAGTCCCTGTATTACGGCGCCACTAGCAAGTGTTTTAGGGTTTGTGGCACAAACCGGATCGATGGCGCTTGGTGGAGGCCTTCTATTTGTGATGGCCTTGGGCATGGGGCTTCCGTTATTACTTATTGCGATGGGTGCCAGAAGTTTCTTGCCACAAACAGGCGTGTGGATGATATGGTTGCAGCGCGGTCTCGGTTTGGTGTTAATTGCTTTAGCCATTTGGATTGTATGGCCAGCAATATCCGTCGTAGCTGATAACCAAAATCAAACAAGTCCTCGTACTGAAAAACGAATTTCATCCGATTTGGTATTTCAGGTCGTGCGTTCAAGTGAAGAGCTCGAGCGCATTTTGCAAAGGGCGAAGGCTGAAAATAAACCCGTCATGCTTGATTACTATGCGGACTGGTGCATCTCTTGCAAAGAGATGGAAGCGATTACTTTCACAAATCCCGAGGTTGCTAAGGCAATGAGCCGTTTTGTATTGGTTCAAGCTGATGTGACTATTAACAGCCAACAGAGCCAAGCACTACTCAAGCAATTTAGTTTGTACGGCCCGCCCGCAATATTGTTCTTTAATGGGGCTGGTGACGAACAAAAGTCTTTGCGAGTAGTTGGTTTTATGGCGCCCAGCCGTTTTTTAGAGCGACTGCAGGAGTTAGGAGCTAAATAATCCTAGCGTTTGAGTAAGCGTGCAGCCTCAAGCGCAAAATAGGTCAAGATGCCGTCTGCCCCGGCGCGTTTAAATCCGAGTAGGGACTCCATCATTACTGCATCATGATCAAGCCAGCCATTTTGGGTGGCAGCTTTCATCATGGCATATTCGCCACTCACTTGATAGGCATAGGTTGGATAGCCGAAGGCTTCTTTAATGCGATATACGATATCGAGGTAAGGCATGCCAGGTTTTACCATGACCAAATCAGCACCTTCACTAATATCTAAGCCAACTTCACGGATGGCCTCATCGCCATTGGCGGGATCCATTTGGTAAGTCTTTTTATCTGCTTTACCAAGATTTGTTGCCGATCCAACTGCATCCCGAAAGGGACCATAAAATGACGACGCGTATTTGGCGGCATAAGCCATGATGCGCGTATGAATCAATCCTTGATTTTCAAGGGCGGTACGAATTGCACCAATACGGCCATCCATCATGTCAGAAGGGGCAACAATATCAACGCCTGCTTGAGCATGACAGAGCGCCTGTTTGATGAGGATTGCGACGGTCTCATCATTTAAAATCCGATGCTGATCATCGAGTACGCCATCTTGACCGTGACTGGTATAGGGATCGAGTGCGACATCAGTCATGATGCCAAGCGCAGGAAAACGTTTTTTTAGTTCCATTACAGCGCTTGGAATAAGCCCTTTTGGATTAAAAGCTTCGGCACCGTCATTGCTCTTTAATGACCCATCGATTATGGGAAAGAGGGCCATCACTGGAATGCCAAGTGCTACGCATTCTTCAGCCACATGAAACAAGCGATCAAGTGACATCCGCTCAATACCCGGCATCGAGGAGACCGCTTGGCTTTGATTGTTGCCGGGCAGTAAAAAAACGGGATAGATGAGATCGTCAATCCGTAGATGATTTTCTTGAATAAGGCGACGCGACCAATCATCGCGGCGCATCCGGCGAGGGCGATAAGCAGGGTATTGAGACATTGCAAATACTTTCTAATCAGGGCAGGGTTGGGTGGTGCGGTGTTCTGGAAAAAGCCATTGTTGAATAAGTGTATCGCTTTCGAGAAGACCGACCCGTTTTGTACTTGAAAATAACTGGGCAGTAATTTGGGCGGGGGCAAATCCCTTTATTTGCTCAGAGATGGCATGTAATAGGGCGCGATTTTCTGAAAACGTTTGTTTATCAGACTTGCTCAATAAAATGTGGATGGGTTTTTGGGTCACGCCAAACCATCCAATCATCTGTTCATCCAGTTCAGTTAGGCCCCGTCGCGCATCAACAATTAAGATTAGCCCAACCAAATTCTTGCGAGTTTGAAGGTAGCGGCTTAAGATTTCGTTCCAATGGGAACGGGTTGCCTCGCCAACTGCTGCATAGCCATAGCCTGGTAAGTCGACTAAATATGCAAGTAACTCATCCTTGGCGTAGACCCCAAAATAGTTAATGTGCTGGGTTCGACCTGGAGTTTTACTTGCAAAGGCTAGGCGCTTCTGATTACATAAGATATTGATTGCACTGGATTTTCCGGCGTTGGAGCGCCCTGCAAATGCGATCTCGGGGAGATCTCCCTGGGGAAGAGTTTGAAGCTCATTGACCGTGGTAAAAAAGCGGGCTTGGTGCAGTTTAGACATGACTGGAAGCTATTGTAAAATCACATGAATTTAGTTGAACATCAATTCATTTCAAAGTAGGCTAGGTACCCATAATGCGCTATAGCAGCAAATTCTCCAAATTAAATATTTCTGCCCTTTTGCTAGTTTTAGTTGGCGGTTTTTTATCGTTTGCTCATGCAGCTGAGCCTGCAAAAGCCGCCGCGCCTGCGATGACCACCAGCGCTCCAACCCCTGCAGTGATCAAAGCGGATGCTGCTGCTGGCGATGCTCTCTATAACAATGGTGATCCAAAGAGAGGAATCGTTTCTTGCGTTGGTTGCCATGGTCCAAACGGTAATAGCGGGGTTGCAACCTGGCCTAAGTTGGCTGCTCAGCATGCTGCTTACACTCTGAAGCAACTCAAGAATTACAAAGATGGCTCACGGATGAACCCCGTGATGATGGGGATGGTAGCTGCCTTAACCGAGCAGGATATGCTGAACCTAGCTGCCTATGTCAGTAAACAAGAGCCTAAGTTGGGTACCGCTCAAAATAAAGATTCGATTGCATTGGGACAGCGCATTTATCGCGCAGGCATTGCTGAAAAAGGGATTCCGGCATGCTCGGGATGTCATAGTCCTAATGGTGCTGGCATCCCAGCGCAATACCCGCGTTTGAGTGGCCAATGGGCAGATTACTCGACCTCGCAATTAATTGCTTTCAGAGAGGGTACGCGTAAGAACAGTGTACAAATGAGTACGATTGCTGCCAAGATGTCAGATGCTGAAATGAAAGCCGTGTCTGATTACATGGCGGGTTTGCGCTAGACCGAATTAGCTCGTTCCAATCGTTCGTTCATTAGCAAAGAGGCTATTGGTAGTCTCGCGTTCCCTTACTAGGTGGGCTTGATCACCATCAACCATCACTTCCGCTGGTCGTCCTCGCGTGTTGTAGTTTGATGCCATAACAAATCCATAAGCGCCCGCGGACAAAATAGCCAGAACATCACCTTCTTGAACCGCTAAGGCACGATCTTTGCCCAACCAATCGCCTGATTCGCAAACCGGTCCAACTACGTCATAAGTGATTGCTTTACCGCTTTCACTTTTGATCGGAACGATCGCATGATAGGCATCATAGAGGGCGGGACGCATTAAATCATTCATGGCGGCATTCACAATGCAGAAGTTTTTATCAGCGCCGGTCTTCAGATATTCAACTTGAGTCAGAAGTACTCCAGCATTTCCGACTAAGGAGCGACCGGGCTCTAAAATCACATCTAGCTGCGCAAAGCCACGCTCATCGATACGATTGAGTAGGGCGTTGGTGAACATCGTGATATCTGGGGGCGCATCCGAGCCATAGTCGATTCCAAGGCCACCGCCTAAATCAAGATGATGAATGATGATGCCTTCACGCTTTAGTTGCTCAATAAGATCAAGTACCTTATCAAGTGCATCAAGGTAAGGAGAGGTATTTGTAATTTGGGAACCAATGTGACAATCAATACCAACAATATCAATATGGGGCAGTAGCGCCGCCTCACGATACGTTTTTAGAACCTCAAAGTAGGCAATCCCAAATTTATTGTCTTTGAGACCCGTGGAAATATAGGGATGGGTTTGGGCATCTACATCAGGGTTCACGCGCAATGAAACCGGAGCACGTAAACCCATGCCTTTAGCAATCAGATTAATTCGATGGAGTTCAGGGATGGACTCGACATTAATGCACTTGACTCCAACTGTGAGTGCAAATTTAATTTCATCAGCGGATTTGCCGACCCCAGCAAAAACCATACTTTTTGGATCGGCACCGATATGAAGAGCGCGCGC
Organism: Polynucleobacter sp. HIN8; assembly: GCF_030297615.1. Classification (NCBI taxonomy): domain Bacteria; kingdom Pseudomonadati; phylum Pseudomonadota; class Betaproteobacteria; order Burkholderiales; family Burkholderiaceae; genus Polynucleobacter; species Polynucleobacter sp. HIN8. The sequence goes on from NZ_AP028139.1 coordinate 71,202, forward strand.
CAGTTCACCACCACTAACTAAATCAAACCCAGCTCCTAGTTGCTTGAGCTCATCTAAAACAGCAAGATTACTATTCGCCTTAACTGCGTAATGAATTCTGGCACGTCGACTACCATTTGCACGGATGCAGGCGACATCATAAGCACGGTATGCCGAACAAATCGCATGCTTGCTGTATACGTATAAGGGAGTACCGTATTGACTCGCTAAAACGGATAGCGAAATCCCTTCAGCAAACCATTCCCCATGGTGTTGAGAAAAGCCGATTAGTGATGGAATGGAATGCATCATTACTTTGTGGGGCTTGAATTAATCGGAGTACTTGAACCTGATTCTTTAGGTGGATACAGAGTACCCTTAGGTTCCGCTTGAGTCGGCGCTGGTGGGACGGGCGGAACATTTGGCAAAAATAAAGGCCCTCTAACCCCACATCCAACGAGGGACATTAAAGCAACACAAACCGGAATCTTAACTACAATCGATATCATCTGATTAATCACCGAAATTTGAATATAGCATGCAAAATACCTCTTCTTCCCAGATTGACAAAATTGACGATAAGCAATTTCATCAGCTCGCTAGTCATCTATTGCAGTCGATTGAATTGTCGCTTGAGAATGCCGATGAGCGTTTAGATCTCGACCTCGACATTGCTCGTCAAGGGGGTAATGTCATTAATATTGTGTTTCGAGATCGCAGCGTTGTCGTTATCAATACGCAACCGCCCTTGCATGAGATTTGGGTCGCATGTAAAGCCGGAGGCTTTCACTACCGTTGGGCTGGAACCGTTCATCAGCCACGATGGCTTGATACAAAAACAGGTAACGAATTGCTTGCCGACTTATCTCGCTTTGTGAGTGATCAGGCAGGCCAAGCAGTTCAGATTACTTTACTTGATTAGTCGTTAAGACCTGGTCAACGATTGCATCATCAACCACCTCAATTTTTGCTTTTCCAATTCTCTCAAGGGTAATGTAACGAATTTCTCCGCCCTCGGATTTCTTATCAATTCGCATAAGATCAAAGAAGCGGCTATTTCCAAGTTTGGGCGCACAATCGGGCAGGTTCATTGCCGCAATGAGTTTTTTAATGCGACCCGCTTCCTCAGTTTGCAAATAGCCTAAGCGAGAAGATAAATCTGCCGCCATCACCATTCCGCATCCTACTGCCTCACCATGCAACCATTCCCCGTAGCCTAAGCCAGATTCGATAGCATGGCCAAAGGTGTGGCCAAAATTTAAGATGGCACGAATCCCAGACTCTTTTTCGTCGGCAGCTACTACTGCTGATTTAATTTCGCAAGAACGCTCGACTGCATGACTCATCGAATTGCTATCGCAATTTAGTAGTTCTTGGCGATGTGCTTCAATCCAATCAAAAAATTCAGCATCTGCTATCGCCCCGTGTTTGATTACCTCTGCCAAACCGGCTGACAACTCTCTGGGTGGAAGTGACTTGAGGGTATCAAGATCAGCAATGACTGCAACCGGTTGATGAAAGGCGCCGATCATATTTTTGCCAAGAGGGTGATTAATCCCAGTCTTGCCGCCTACCGAGGAGTCCACTTGAGCCAACAAGGTGGTGGGCACTTGAATGAAGCGAATGCCGCGCATAAAGCTAGCAGCTGCAAAACCCACCATATCACCAATCACCCCGCCACCGAGAGCAATTAATACCGATTTACGATCAGCGCCATAGGTTAATAGGGCGTCAAAGATTTTCTGCAGAGTAATCCAGTCTTTGTAAGACTCGCCATCGGGTAGAACAATCTCATGAACAGATTTTGCATCGTTTGAAATGGTTTGGATCAAGGATTGGCTATAGAGAGGGCCAACGGTTGTGTTGGTGACCACAAATACAGATTTGCCAGTAATCCAAGGTTTAAAAAGTTCAGATTGTTTAAGTAGCCCCGAACCAATGTAAATGGGGTAGCTGCGTTCACCAAGGGATACATTCAGAGTTTTCATGGGGCTAGTTCAAGTTGCATGAGTAAAGAGCTTACGAGTTGATTAACGCTTGGTTTACCAGTCTCAATAATAAAGTCTGCGATTTCTCGATAGAGTGGATCGCGAATGGTATATAAGTTTTCTAAGATCATCTTTGAGTCGCCATGTTGTAACAGGGGGCGACCTTCGCCGCCCTTAGTGCGATGCCAAAGCTCAATCGGGTTGGCATGCAGATAAATTACCGTACCACGTTCAGCAAGCACCCTTCGATTATCTGGAAGCAATATCGCACCGCCACCGGTGGCAAGCACAATCGAGTGCTCTCGGGTTAGCTCATCGATGATTTGAGCTTCGCGCTTACGAAAACCCGCCTCACCTTCCATCTCAAAAATGGTCGGTATTTTGACACCACAGCGCTCTTCAAGCGCATGGTCGGAATCAATAAAGCGCCGTTCGAGTTTTCGGGCAATTAGTTTCCCAACCGTTGACTTGCCAGCCCCCATTAGTCCAATTAGAAAGATATTGGAATTTTCAATGTCCATAGCGTCATTCTATTCGGGTTTATCTAAGATGGTAGGCGTTAAAAATACGAGAAGTTCGGTCTTATCTCGCAAGCTGGATTGATGTTTAAAAAGATGACCAATTAAGGGAATGTCTCCTAAGAATGGGATTTTGACAGTATCCTTTCGCTCCGTTGTTTGATAAATACCGCCCAAGATAACGGTTCCACCATTCTCAACACTGACTTCGGAGCTCAAATTTTTAGTATCAATGGCATAACCTTGTTCGGTCTTCATGCCAATACTGTCTTTATTAATAGCAACCAATAAAGAGACTCTGCCATCATCATGAATCTTCGGAATGACTTCGAGGCGTAAGTTGGCTTTACGGAACTGAATTTTATTTCCTCCATTTGAAGAGGAGGTTTGATAGGGTAGTTCGGTACCTTGTTCAATCGTGGCTTTCACCATATCGGCGGTCATGATGCGTGGATTGGACAGTATCTTGCCCTGCCCATCGCTTTCAAGGGCGCTTAATTCAAAATCGAGTAAGCGAGTGGCGTTTTTACTCAGCAAGGTTGCTGCCGCGGTAACTGGCTCAAATCCACTGAGGCCGCTAGCACCAAGCGGTAATCCTATTGCAAACGAACTCTGAGTTCGACTATTCCCATCGGGCGAAGTTTCTGGATGAGAGCGCAAGCCCAGCTTGGCACCTAGATTACGTGCAAAGCGATGGTCTGCTTCCACAATCCTGGCTTCAATCAAAATTTGCCGAGGTGTGCCATGGTGCTCGCCACCAAAAGGTAATGTGGAGTCATCACGACGTTGTTTTTGGAAAGCTGTGATTTCCTGGTGTGGTGCAATCCAATAGACACCCTGCTTGCGAATGAAGCGTAAGCCACGACTCGCTAAGATGGTTGATAAGGCAGTTTGCCAATGAACATCGACAAGCTGGACATTAATCGTTCCTTGAATGCTGGGACTTAATACAAAATGCGCATTACCCAGTTGACCCAATGCATGGAGCAAATCCACCAGCGGCATCTCTTTGGCTGAAATACTAATCGGTGTATTTGGTAAAGTACTGTTGATGGTTGGATGATATGCAAATGCACTTTGAGCGCCCAATAAAAGCCAAATCCAAATGCTCTGAAATACCTTACGTATCATGGTGAAGTTATCACTACTTGCTTTCCTCCGGGGCCTTGTAGGATGGCTTGAGAGTGATCAAAGTGGGTGATCTTCCAGGCGGGTTTTGCGAATTCATCATGGGTGAAGACCCGACTTTGTTGGCCATCATGGAGCATCACGAATGACCCCCCCTTATTTTTTCCCACACCAAGGTGACGCCATTTTTTTAAATCAACTTCATCAGGATCGGGACTTGCTAGGCGCTTAATTTCTTTAGTCGGGATAGACCGACTTTTTTGAGTCACCTCTAGAAGTTCCATCATCTGGGAAAAGTTTTCCTCTGTCTGCTCATAAAGATCATCGATCTGACCCTGAATGACCGTTAATTCTCGCTTCATCGAAGCTTGATTTGATCCATCGTGACTCCGTTGAGCGATCTCCTGAACTTGAGTGATTAGATAGGTCAACGCCAGAAGAACCGCTATAAAACCAAGGGCAAGGACAAGCGCCCAAGAGTGAGGGGATGCGCGATAGGACTCTTTGAGGGCGCTAAGGCCCGACCATGTTTGCCCTAATTGGGTCGACCCTGGAGTCTGGCGTTTACTTTGCAAATGATCGGCTTGAGTCTCATGCTCCAAAATGGCGGGATCATTACCTAAGCTTTGGAGTGCTTCGTCAAAATCTTCCCGTTTAATATTGCGATAGACCATGGCCTATTGTGTTGCTAGCCACTGCGCATTAAAAGCGGCAAACCCGTATTAATTGATCAGTAATTCTTGCAAATGCTGTAGGACCATATAATTTAAGGATGGTTAATCCTCCTAGCAAAAAACCACCTTTTCAACGGGGCTCTGGTAGTCGTTTTACTGAAAGGTCAAACGCTAGCCCACTGATTAAAGCGTTATTGATCTTGATGGTGGTGGTTGGCTTGTTATTTGCCATGTTGGTAGCGTACGCATTCATTATTGCCAAGCCAAATTTACCGAACATTTCAGCGCTGGTTGAGTACAACCCGAAAGAGCCGCTACGGATTTATACCGCCGATAAGGTGTTGATTGGAGAATTTGGGGAAGAGCGACGGAATGTCGTACCTCTCAATGAAATCCCAGTTCATCTCAAGTACGCAGTGATTGCAATTGAGGACGATCGTTTTTACAGTCATGGCGGTGTTGATTATTGGGGTGTTTTGCGAGCCGCTCTAGCAAACTTGCGAGGAAGCCTTTCGCAAGGAGCATCAACGATTACGATGCAAGTGGCACGTAATTTTTTCTTGACCAATGAGAAGACTTTCAGTCGTAAGCTTTATGAGGTGTTGCTGGCATGGGAAATCGAGGCCCAATTAACCAAAGATAAGATTCTTGAGATATACATGAATCAAATTTATTTGGGCCAACGTGCATATGGATTTGCCAGTGCTTCCAAAATTTACTTTGGCAAAGAACTCAAAGACATTAGTATTGCGGAGGCTGCAATGTTAGCGGGCTTGCCGAAGGCGCCTTCGGCCTATAACCCGGTTAATAACTATAAACGCGCCAAGATTCGTCAAGAATATATTTTGCAGCGCATGCGTGACCTTTCTTACATTACGCCAGCTAATTATGAAAAAGCGATGGCCGAATCCATTAAGATACGCGGTCTCGGAAAAGAGTTTGATACTCGCGCCGATTTTGTTGCTGAGATGGCTAGACAGCTGCTCTTCGCTCAGTATGGCGATATTGTTTATTCGCAGGGTATCAATGTTTACACCACAGTCTTAAAAGCGGACCAAGATGCAGCATACGCCGCAGTCCGTAAAGGTATCTTTGACTATGATTTACGACATGCGTATCGCGGCCCAGAGGGCTTCATTGAATTACCTGAAGACCCGCTAAAGCGCCAGCGAGCGATTGATGACGCTTTACTTGATTATCCAGCGCTCGACGAGTTGCAATCCGGGGTTGTATTGGAAGCTAGCCCCAGGGAGTTAAAGGTCATGATTGCCACTGGGGAGCAAATTACGATTAAAGGCGATGCATTAAAGCTTGCAAGTTCATCTTTATCAGAATCAGCGCAACCCAAACGGCGTATTCGTCCGGGGGCGGTTGTTCGACTCCTTAATGATGATGGGGTTTGGAAGCTGGCTCAGTTGCCACAGGTTGAAGCTGCGTTTGTAGCTCTTGATCCGAATGATGGGGCAATCTTAGCGTTGGTCGGCGGTTTTGATTTTCGTCGCAATAAATTTAATCACGTGACTCAAGCGTTTCGCCAACCTGGCTCAGCCTTTAAGCCTTTTGTTTATGCGGCGGCTCTTGAAAAGGGTATAAGTCCTTCAACCATGGTGAATGACGCGCCATTGTCGATTGGGGCATTGGAGACCGGTAGTCAAGTGTGGCAACCCAAGAACTACGATGGGAAGTTTGACGGCATGATGCGTTTACGAACCGCCTTGGCAAAGTCTAAAAATTTAGTGTCGGTTCGGGTGATTCGGAAAATAGGTCCGTCTTACACCCAAGAATTTATTCAACGATTTGGGTTTGAGCCTGAAAAGCATCCACCTTATCTAACCATGGCTCTTGGCGCAGGATCTGTCACGCCATTGCAAATGGCTAGCGCTTACAGCGTATTCGCTAACGGAGGTTATTTCGTAAATCCCTATTTAATTGACAAAGTCACTGATGCAAAAGGTCAAATTCTTTTTCAGGCTGATCCTGTCCGGGTTGGAAAAAATGCGCTACGGGTATTGGATGAGCGAACTACTTTTGTGATGGACAGTATGTTGCAAGAAATTACCAAAACCGGTACGGCGGCGCGTGCAAGACCTGCTTTAGGACGCAACGATATTGCTGGGAAAACGGGTACAACGAATGATTCACACGATGCTTGGTTTGCTGGATACAATCCCCGAGTTTCAGCAGTCGCATGGATCGGTTTTGATAACCCCAAAAGCTTGGGCGATCGCGAGACAGGTGGAGGCTTGGCATTACCCGTTTGGATTAACTTTATGTCGGTTGCTTTACGAGGCGTCCCTGAGATAAATCGCGCGCCTCCGCCAGGGGTTTCTGAATACGATGGCGATTGGATCATTCCAGAGTTCGCCCCCTTGGGCGGCGTTCGTCAACTTAATTAAGTAAAGATGGCTCGTAAAGCGCGCTTGGTCATTGTTGGACAAGCGATGCATCTTTTAGTTCGTGGCCACAACCGTCAAATTATTTTCAACGACGACGCGGACTGCCGAATTTATTTGAATTGGTTGCGCGATGCTGCTAAAGAGTTTGGATGCGGGGTTCATGCATTTGCCTTAATGCCCAATCATGCGCATTTATTGGTGACCCCTCGTTATGACTATTCCTTATCCAAAACGATGCAATCATTAGGGCGTCGCTACGCGCAATACATCAATCAACGACAGGGTACCTCAGGCACGATTTGGGAGGGGCGCTTTTGTTCTTCTCTCATTGATCCTAGCTATGCTTTACAAGTGCAGCGCTATATTGAACTCAACCCTGTACGAGCCGGACTTGAATCCCGCGCCGAAGACTGTAAGACCACCAGCTATCAAAGCCATATTGGTGGCAAGGGGGAGCCCTGGCTAACTGATCATCCGAACTTTTGGGCCTTAGGAAACACGCCTTTTGAGAGACAGCTAGCTTGGGAGGCATTTGTCAGAGAGGGCGCACCGCATCATGAGGATCGGGCCATTATCGAGCATTTGATTCGCTCAAGACCTTGGGTAAGTCTGGAATTTATCCAGCAAAATCCTAAATGGAGTCTAGACCGGTGGCAGCTGAAACCACGAGGGCGACCTAAAAAATCTTAAGTCTGTCCCTATTTAATAAGATGGATTTTTAGTTCCCAGCAATTAAATGGGACAGAGTCATTAAATATCTATTGCATCCCTAAGTGGAATCCCCTATATTTACCCTCCCGGCCAATAGTTAACGCAATTCATGGGGATTGCATGCCGTATGACCAATTTGGATTAAATATGAATCATCTCGAGTTACGTCCATCCGCCCAAGGTCTTTATGACCCCCAAAACGAACACGATGCCTGCGGCGTCGGCTTTGTGGCTCACATTAAGGGTAAAAAAACCCACGACATCATTACTCAGGGATTAAAGATCCTTGAAAATCTAGATCATCGTGGCGCCGTAGGCGCAGATCCGCTCATGGGCGACGGCGCTGGAATATTGATACAGATCCCAGACGAGCTCTACCGTAGCGAAATGAAAAAGCAAGGGGTGGACTTACCACCCGTTGGTGAATACGGCGTTGGCATGATCTTTTTGCCAAAAGAAAATGCTTCACGACTTGCATGTGAACAAGAGTTAGAGCGCACTGTTCGGCAGGAGGGACAAATTGTTTTAGGTTGGAGGGATGTGCCAATCGATAGCGCGATGCCGATGTCGCCGACTGTGAAAAAAACCGAACCAATTATTCGTCAAATTTTTATCGGACGTGGCCGTGACATCATGACCACCGACGCATTAGAGCGCAAGCTTTATGTAATTCGTAAAACGGCAAGTCATGCGATTCAAGACTTGCATCTGAAACACGGTAAAGAATACTTTGTAGCATCGATGTCTGCCCGCACAGTAGTCTATAAAGGCCTCTTGCTGGCCAGTCAGGTGGGTGCATATTACTGCGATCTTAAAGATTCGAAAGCAGTATCCGCGCTCGCATTAGTACACCAACGCTTCTCCACGAATACATTCCCTGCGTGGGAGCTGGCCCATCCTTATCGCTTACTTGCCCATAATGGCGAGATTAATACGGTCAAGGGCAACGTGAACTGGATTAATGCGCGCACAGGTGCAATTAGTTCACCTGTATTGGGTGATGATCTGCAAAAGTTGTGGCCCCTGATTTATCCAGGCCAATCGGATACTGCCTCGTTTGACAACTGCCTTGAGCTCTTAGTGATGGCCGGTTACCCGCTTGCACAAGCCATGATGATGATGATTCCTGAAGCGTGGGAACAGCATACCCTCATGGATGAAAATCGCCGTGCCTTTTATGAATACCATGCCGCCATGATGGAGCCATGGGATGGCCCCGCTGCGATGGCCTTTACCGATGGGCGTCAAATTGGCGCCACCCTGGATCGCAATGGATTAAGACCTGCGCGCTATTACGTTACCGATGATGATTTGGTCATCATGGCGTCTGAAGCTGGCGTGTTGCCGATTCCAGAAAATAAGATTGTGCAAAAGTGGCGTTTACAGCCTGGCAAGATGTTCATGATCGACATGGATCAAGGCCGCATCATTGATGATGTGGAGTTAAAGAACTCAGTTTCGAAGGCCAAGCCTTATAAGAGCTGGATCGATGCGGTGCGTGTGAAGCTTGATGAGTTGGATGTCAGCAAAAAAGATACCCAAGACGATGCGAAACATATTCGCCCCGCTGCAAAGTTACTCGATCGTCAGCAAGCATTTGGCTACAGTCAGGAAGATCTCAAGTATCTGATGGCGCCAATGGCACAAAATGCGGAAGAAGCCATTGGTTCGATGGGTAACGATAGTCCGCTTGCCGTGTTATCCGATCGCAGCAAGTCGCTCTATAACTACTTTAAGCAATTATTTGCTCAGGTTACCAATCCTCCAATTGATCCGATTCGTGAGAACCTGGTCATGTCTTTGGTGTCGTTTGTTGGGCCAAAACCCAATTTATTAGATACCAACAATATCAATCCACCGATGCGCTTGGAGATCAGCCAGCCAGTTTTAGATTTGGATGACATGACCAAGGTACGCCATATTGAGCACTACACCGGTGGCAAGTTCCGTTCCCACGAATTGGATATTTGCTATCCAGTGGCATGGGGCAAGGAAGGCATTGAGGCGCGTTTGGCTTCCTTATGTGCTGAAGCAACCGATGCCGTGCGCAGTGGATTCAATATTTTGATTGTGAGTGATCGTCAGGTGGATCGCGAGCATATGGCGATTCCTGCATTGTTAGCAACCTCAGCCATTCATCAGCATTTGGTGGAGCGTGGTTTACGGACCAGCACTGGTTTGGTAGTCGAAACTGGTAGTGCTCGCGAGGTTCATCACTTTGCGCTACTCGCAGGCTATGGTGCCGAAGCCATTCATCCCTATTTGGCGATGGAGACCTTGGCTGAAATGGCTAAGGGACTCTCTGGTGATTTATCGCCAGAGAAAGCGATTAAGAATTTTGTGAAGGCTATTGGTAAGGGCTTACAAAAAGTGATGTCGAAGATGGGCATTTCAACTTATATGTCCTACACCGGATCGCAAATCTTTGAAGCCATTGGGCTTAATCACGAACTGATTGATAAGTACTTTAAAGGTACCTCTTCGAATGTCGGTGGTATTGGTGTATTTGAAGTTGCAGAAGAAGCACTGCGGATGCACCACGCTGCATTTGGAGATGATCCCGTATTGGCTGATATGTTAGAAGCGGGCGGAGAGTATGCCTATCGCGTTCGTGGTGAAAAACATATGTGGACTCCGGATTCGATTGCCAAGTTACAGCATGCCACTCGCACTGGACCAGAGAAGGGCTACCAAACTTATAAAGAGTATGCCAACCTGATTAATGATCAGAGTAAGCGTTTAATGACCTTGCGCGGATTATTTGAGTTCAAGATCGATCCCAATAAAGCCATTCCGCTCGATGAAGTCGAGTCTGCCAAAGAAATTGTGAAACGGTTTGCTACGGGCGCGATGTCCTTAGGTTCCATTTCCACTGAGGCTCATGCAACCTTAGCAATTGCGATGAATCGCATTGGTGGTAAATCCAATACGGGCGAGGGTGGTGAGGACCCGAATCGCTATGTCAATGAGCTCAAAGGTATTCCGATTAAGAAGGGTGAGACGCTAGCGAGTATTTTGGGTAAGGATGTCGTTGAAGCCGATATTCCCTTACAAGATGGTGATTCGTTGCGATCGAAGATTAAGCAAGTTGCCTCAGGACGTTTTGGTGTAACCACCGAGTATTTACGTTCGGCCGATCAGATCCAAATCAAGATGGCCCAAGGTGCAAAGCCTGGCGAGGGCGGTCAGCTTCCCGGTGGTAAGGTCTCGGACTATATCGGACGCCTACGCTTCTCGGTGCCAGGTGTGGGTCTCATTTCGCCACCACCGCATCACGATATTTATTCCATTGAGGATTTGGCACAACTGATTCATGACCTAAAGAATGTCAATCCACAAGCCGATATTTCAGTGAAGCTTGTCTCAGAGGTCGGCGTGGGCACAGTTGCAGCAGGCGTTGCTAAAGCAAAGTCGGATCACGTTGTGATTGCTGGTCATGATGGTGGCACAGGCGCATCTCCCCTGTCATCGATTAAGCATGCTGGTACACCGTGGGAGCTGGGTCTTGCAGAGACGCAGCAAACATTGGTGCTCAACCAGCTGCGCAGTCGGATTCGGGTTCAAGCCGATGGTCAAATGAAGACTGGTCGTGACGTTGTGATTGGTGCTTTATTAGGTGCTGATGAGTTTGGTTTTGCTACAGCGCCATTAGTGGTTGAAGGCTGCATCATGATGCGCAAGTGCCATCTCAATACCTGCCCAGTGGGTGTTGCGACCCAAGATCCGGAACTGCGTAAAAAGTTTTCAGGTAAACCCGAGCATGTCGTTAATTTCTTTTTCTTCATTGCTGAAGAGGTTCGTGAAATTATGGCGCAACTGGGGATTCGGACTTTTGATGAGCTGATTGGTCGTGTTGATCTCTTAGACACACGAAAAGGGGTTGATCATTGGAAAGTACAAGGCTTAGATTTCAGTAAGGTGTTTGCTCTACCCAATGTGTCTCATGACGAACCTCGTCACCAAACACTCACTCAAGATCATGGCCTAGATACTGCACTTGACCATACTTTGATCGAAAAGAGTGAGCCAGCCTTAGAGCGTGGCGAAAAGGTTTCATTCATTGTCCCAATCCGCAACGTTAATCGTACGGTGGGTGCGATGCTGTCAGGCGAGCTGGCAAAACGCTATGGCCATTTGGGCTTACCCGATGACACGATCTACATTCAGTTAAATGGTACCGCTGGACAAAGTTTTGCAGCATTCTTAGCGCGTGGCATTACTTTGGATCTGGTGGGTGATGCGAATGACTATGTCGGTAAGGGATTGTCGGGCGGGCGCGTTGTGGTGCGTGCGCCGCACGAGTTCCGTGGCGATGCTTCCCAAAACATTATTGTGGGTAACACGGTGTTGTATGGCGCGATTGAAGGCGAGGCATTTTTCAACGGCGTCGCTGGTGAGCGGTTTGCAGTTCGTAACTCAGGCTCAATTGCGGTTGTCGAGGGCACAGGTGACCATGGATGCGAGTACATGACGGGTGGCACAGTTGTTGTTCTTGGGAAGACCGGCCGTAACTTTGCAGCAGGCATGAGTGGCGGCGTAGCCTATGTGTTTGATGAAGACGGACTTTTTGAGAAGCGTTGCAACACCACCATGGCCACACTTGAGAAAGTGTTGCTGTCTTCTGAGCAAATTGCGAGTATGCCCAAATCAACATGGCATGCACCAGTGAATGTGAAAGAGGGTGGCGAGAGGCAAACGGATGAGCAAATCTTAAAGACACTGATAGAACGACATTTCCGGTACACCGGCTCAGAGCGGGCCAAGGCATTACTAGCCGATTGGGACAAGTCGCGCGCGCGTTTTGTGAAGGTCTTGCCTACCGAATATAAGCGAGCTCTTGGTGAGTTATGGGAACGCGCTCAAGGACACGATCAAAACAAGCCTGTGATGGCTTGATGATGCTGATTAATTAATGAAGGATTTTTGGAGTTGGTATGGGTAAAGTCACTGGATTTATGGAATTTGAACGGGTCGAGGAGACCTATGAAGCACCAGTCAAACGAATTCATCATTACAAAGAATTTGTGGCCGCGCTATCGGATGCCGATGCAAAAGTACAAGGTGCACGTTGTATGGATTGCGGTATCCCGTTTTGTAACAACGGCTGCCCCGTGAATAACATCATTCCCGACTTTAACGATTTGGTGTACCAAGGCGATTGGAAAAATGCGATTGAGGTTTTACATTCCACCAATAATTTTCCGGAGTTCACTGGCCGTATTTGTCCGGCACCATGCGAGGCAGCCTGTACCCTCGGAATCAATCAGTTACCGGTCGGTATCAAATCGATTGAACATGCCATTATTGATAAAGCATGGGCCAATGATTGGGTAAAGCCACAACCACCTAAAACAAAGACTGGCAAGAAAGTTGCCGTGGTTGGATCTGGCCCTGCCGGGATGGCAGCAGCTCAACAATTGGCGCGGGTTGGCCACGATGTCACCGTTTATGAAAAGAATGACCGGGTGGGTGGCTTACTTCGCTATGGCATCCCTGATTTCAAAATGGAGAAGTGGTTGATTGACCGACGGGTCGAGCAAATGCAAGCCGAAGGCGTTACTTTTGCTACCAGGGTCTTTGTCGGTAAAGAAACGCTTGGCAAAGAAGTGAAGAACTATGCTCAAAAAACGGTAAGCCCGGATGAATTACTCAAGAGCTTTGATGCGGTCATTATTAGCGGTGGTGCTGAGCAACCCCGCGACTTACCTGTGCCTGGTCGTGAGTTGAGTGGAATTCATTTTGCTTTGGAGTTTTTAATCCCACAAAATAAAGAAGTGGCGGGCGATCTCAAAAATGAGATTCGGGCAACGGATAAGCACGTCGTTGTGATTGGTGGTGGTGATACGGGTTCTGATTGTGTCGGGACCTCTAATCGCCACGGTGCAAAGAATGTCACGCAGTTTGAGTTATTGCCTCAGCCACCTGAAGAGGAAAACAAACCCTTGGTCTGGCCCTATTGGCCAACCAAGCTTCGTACCTCATCATCCCATGAAGAAGGTTGTGAGCGCGATTGGTCCGTTGCCACTAAGCGTTTTGAGGGTAAAAACGGTAAAGTTGAAAAACTGATTGGCGTGCGCTTGGAATGGAAAGACGGCAAGATGAGTGAGGTCCCAAATTCTGAATTTGAGATTAAAGCCGATTTAGTTTTATTGGCGATGGGCTTTGTCTCTCCGGCTCAGCAAATCTTGAATGCCTTTGGTGTAGAAAAAGATGCTCGTGGGAATGCCAAGGCGACCGTTGATGGTCATCATGCCTATCACACGAATGTACCTAAGGTATTTGCGGCTGGCGATATGCGTCGCGGTCAATCATTGGTGGTTTGGGCGATTCGTGAAGGCCGTCAATGTGCACGCTCAGTCGATGCGTATTTAATGGGCACATCAGTTTTACCGCGATAATCTAGGCATGTCCTCTATTCCCACCGCACGCGCGATCGAGTCGCCGGTTGTTTCGATTCGGGGAGTGGATTTTTCCTATGCGCCGGGTGAGCGCCAAATTCTCGGTGGGCTTCAGATGGAATTTCGCCGTGGTCAAGTTGTTGCTGTAATGGGCGGTTCGGGTTGCGGTAAGACCACGATATTGCGATTGATCGGCGGTCAGGTGACTGCTCAAACCGGCTCAGTAGAGTTTGAGGGCCATGAAATTTCTGCGATGAATACCGATCAGTTGATGCAAGCCAGACGGCGCATGGGGATGCTATTTCAGTTCGGCGCCTTGTTTACTGATTTGAGCGTGTTTGAGAACGTTGCTTTTCCATTGCGGGAGCACACGAACCTAAGTGAAGAGCTTATTCGTGATTTGGTGCTAATGAAATTAAATGCGGTGGGCTTGCGTGGGGCTCGCGATTTAATGCCTTCGCAGATTTCAGGGGGGATGGCAAGGCGCGTTGCCTTGGCACGCGCGATTGTTTTGGACCCACCGCTTATTATGTATGACGAGCCATTTGCGGGTCTTGATCCGATCGGCCTTGGGATTACAGCGCGATTGATCCGCAATCTCAATGACGCTTTAAATGCAACCAGTATTCTGGTGACACACGACGTGGAAGAGACTTTCGAGATCGCAGACTACGTGTACTTTATTGCTAATGGCAAGATTGGAGCGCAAGGCACGCCCGATGAGCTCAATCGCTCAGTCGATCCATTTGTGCGCCAATTTTTAGACGCTTCGCCTGAAGGACCGGTTCCGTTTAATTACCCAGGCCCTGATTTAGCTACTGATTTTGGATTACGCCAGCAATGAGTCTTAAATCAACTTCCAAAACCAATCCGATCACTAATCTATTAGGCGATTTTGGATTTTTTATTCGCAGAAACATTACGGGCCTTGGCTATGCTGCGCGGATGTTTTTCTTGGTATTGATGCGTTCTGGTGGTTTACTCAAACGACCGCGCCTGGTATCGGATCAAATTTTATTCGTCGGTAATTATTCGTTTGTGATTATTACGGTGTCCGGCTTATTTGTTGGCTTTGTGTTGGGCTTGCAAGGCTATTACACCTTAACGCGTTATGGTTCAGAACAGGCCCTGGGATTATTGGTGGCTTTGTCGTTGACACGTGAACTAGGCCCCGTGATCACCGCTCTATTGTTTGCAGGCCGTGCTGGCACCTCACTCACTGCGGAGATTGGCCTCATGAAAGCCGGAGAGCAGTTATCGGCGATGGAGATGATGGCCGTGGACCCCTTACGTCGGGTGATCGCGCCGCGTTTATGGGCCGGGATTATTGCAATGCCAATTTTGGCCACCATCTTTACTGCCGTGGGTGTCTTGGGTGGTTATTTAGTGGGCGTGCCACTCATTGGGGTTGACAGCGGTGCATTTTGGTCCCAAATGCAAGGTGGTGTCGACTTATTTGATGATATTGCCAATGGCTTTATCAAAAGTATCGTCTTTGGAGTGGCTGTGACATTTATTGCTCTCTATCAGGGCTATGAGTCAAAGCCCACCCCCGAGGGCGTCTCGCAAGCGACCACCAGGACCGTAGTCCTCTCATCCTTAGCAGTGTTGGCTTTGGATTTTTTATTAACCGCCATGATGTTCTCTAACTAAAGCGTCGGCCACGATCGGAATAAACTAGGATTCTTATGAAAAAAAGTGCGATTGATATTTGGGTTGGATTGTTCGTAACAATCGGCATGTTGGCCATGCTTTTTTTGGCACTCAAGGTCGGCAATATGAGCGCCGTCTCATTCGCTCCAACCTACACGGTTTCAGCCCGCTTTGACAATATTGGTGGTTTAAAACCGCGTGCGCCAGTAAAAAGTGCCGGCGTTGTGGTCGGCCGTATTTCAACCATTCAGTTTGATGACAAAACCTATCAAGCTACGGTAACGATGACGATTGATAAGACCTACCAGTTTCCGAAGGATTCGTCAGCTAAGATATTGACTTCAGGTTTGTTGGGCGAACAATACATTGGTCTTGAAGCGGGTGGCGATGATCAAATGCTCGCCGATGGCGGTAAGATTACCCAGACCCAGTCAGCCATTGTTTTAGAAAATCTGATTAGTCAATTTCTTTATAACAAGGCAGCAGATACTGGGCAAGATAAAGGCGATTCCAAGTCCGGCGCTAAATAACTATAACTATTTAAGAAACAACCTCGACTGTGATTTTTCTAAAGCGCCTGGGCATTACTTTTCTAAGTTTTTGCATTATTGGTTGTGCAAGTATCCCTGCGGGTAGTGAGCCATCGCCCCATGATCCATGGGAATCTTTTAATCGCTCGGTGTTTTCTTTTAATGAGGGATTGGACGAGTATTTATTAAAACCCATTACCAAGGGTTATCGATTTATATTGCCAAAACCTGCCCAGCAAGGGATTGATAACTTTTTTGGTAACTACCGCGACATCTACACCTCAGTAAACAATCTTTTGCAAGGCAATGTCAGCATGGCCTTTAGCGATTTGATGCGAGTGGTCGTCAATACCATTTTTGGTTTGGGTGGCTTTATTGATATGGCCACACCGGGGGGGTTAGAAAAACACAAAGCAGATTTTGGGCAAACTTTTGGTGTTTGGGGTGTACCTGCAGGCCCTTATGTGGTTTTACCAATTTTTGGCCCCAGTAATGTCCGCGATACCTTTGGTACCGCGGTGGATTTAGAGACCGATTATCTGTTCCGACTCTTACCTGACGTGGCCCTGCGCAACAGTTTGACGGGGTTGCGGATTGTCAATGCTCGTAATAATTACTATGAAGCAGGCGATCTTCTTGAGGGTGCGGCGATTGATAAGTACACCTTTACGCGCGATGCATATATTCAGAGGCGTCAGTATCAAATTGATCAGGCCAAGGAAGGCAAGGAATCAAGCGCACCCGTTTATGAGAACCCCTACGAGTAAATCATTCAAAAAGACTAAAATCAATTCATTATTATTTTGACCGGCTTATCGTGAAAACAACCTTTTTAACTTTCTTTGCTTTTTTGCTGTCTGGCATGGTTGGCTTTGCCAATGCGCAAAATGCGCCTGACCCGAACTCGCCTGACGGCCTCATCAAAATGATTGTGGCCGATGTGATGGCCTCCGTGAAGGCAGATCATGAAATCCAGAAAGGCAATATTCCTCGGGTGGTGGATTTGGTGGAAAAGAAAATTGTTCCCTATACCGATATGCGTAGAACCACCCAATTGGCCATGGGTCGAAATTGGAGCAAGGCAAGCCCGGAGCAGCAAACGCAACTGATTGCCGAGTTCAAATCCTTGTTAATACGAACCTACTCAGGGGCTCTAAGTCAATTGCGTGATCAGACGGTTCAATACAAACCCTTTCGTGCAAATCCGAGCGATACCGATGTGATTGTGCGAACCGTCGTCATTGGTAAATCAGATCCGATTCCCTTGGACTATCGGCTTGAGAAAACCAATGATGGGTGGAAAGTCTATGACATTAATATCATGGGCGCTTGGTTGATTGAGGCATATCGCAATCAATTTACCAATCAAATTAGTCAAAATGGTGTCGATGGCCTAATTAAGTTTTTGCAAGAACGCAACGCGATGTTGGCAGGCAAGAAGTAAGTATGAGTTTTGCCTTACCGAATTGCGTGACCCAGGCCAATGCGCTCGGTATTGAGAAACAGGGCGCTCTTGCCCTAGTAAAGTCTTCCCAAGTGGATTGCTCTGCACTGCATGATTTTGACTCAAGCGTGCTAGCGGTTCTGCTGGTATGGCGCCGCCAACTGCAAGAGCGCAATCAAGCCCTCGTAGTTTTAAATTCCCCTGAGAAATTAAGAGTACTTGCTAGCGTGTATGGAGTGACTGATCTTTTGGGGCTGCAGTAAGTCATGCAATCAGCTGTTCTCGTTGAACATTTAACTAAATCTTACGGTTCACTACAAGCGCTCAAGAATGTTTCTTTGGATGTAAAGGAGGGCGAGTTTTTTGGTTTACTCGGTCCTAATGGTGCTGGTAAGACCACGCTGATTTCGATTTTGGCTGGTTTATGCCGACCCGATTCTGGTCGCGCGTTCGTCATGGGCACGAATGTGCAAACTAATTTTATTGAGGCGCGTCGATTACTAGGCGTAGTTCCTCAAGAGCTGGTATTTGATCCTTTTTTTACGGTACGTGAGACCCTGCGGTTTCAGTCGGGTTATTTTGGGATTCGGAATAATAATGATTGGATTGATGAGATCATGACCCATCTCGATTTAACCAGTAAGGCCAATAGCAATATGCGTTCGCTTTCTGGAGGTATGAAGCGTCGAGTTTTGGTTGCACAGGCCCTCGTGCATCGCCCACCCCTGATTGTCTTGGATGAGCCGACTGCTGGTGTGGATGTCGAGTTGCGTCAGTCCCTCTGGAAATTTATTAGTCGTCTTAATCAAGATGGTCACACCATCTTGTTAACCACTCATTATTTAGAAGAGGCTGAAAGTTTATGTGGTCGGATTGCGATGCTTAAATCTGGTCAAGTCGTGGCACTCGATACCACTCAAAATCTGCTCGCACGCTATGGAGCACACAAAGTACAAGCTGGGCAAGAGGCTGATCTAGAGGATGTATTTATTCAAATTATGGCGGGAGAGTAGTCGCAATGCCAATTCCATTTGAATACGGTAATGGTTTTCCAACCCTGCTACGTAAAGAGATTAAGCGTTTTTATAAGGTTGCCTTTCAAACGGTTGCTGCACCTGTGCTCACTGCTGTGTTGTACCTAATGATTTTTGGGCATGTATTAGAAGGACGCATAGTGGTGTATGACAAGTTGACCTACACGGCATTTTTAATTCCGGGTTTGGTGATGATGAGTGTGTTGCAAAACGCATTTGCAAATACCTCCTCGTCATTGATCCAATCCAAAATTACTGGTAATTTGGTATTTGTCTTACTGGCACCCCTAACTCACCTTGAGTTTTATTCTGCCTATGTACTCGCTGCCGTATTTCGTGGGGTTGTTGTGGGTCTAGGTGTTTTACTCATTACCCTCTTTTTTGATGTTCCTGCCATGCAAAACCCAGCGTGGATTCTCTTATTTG
The DNA here is from genome assembly GCF_030297615.1 of Polynucleobacter sp. HIN8. Lineage (NCBI taxonomy): Bacteria > Pseudomonadati > Pseudomonadota > Betaproteobacteria > Burkholderiales > Burkholderiaceae > Polynucleobacter > Polynucleobacter sp. HIN8. The sequence goes on from NZ_AP028139.1 coordinate 90,081, forward strand.
CATTTATGGGCGCGGCAATCTTAGGCGGCTTAGGGCTGATCGCTGGTATTTGGGCAGATAAGTTTGATCAGCTCGCTGCCTTTCAGAACTTTTTGATCATGCCTGCCACGATGCTCTCAGGAGTGTTTTACTCCATTCACTCCTTGCCAGAAATCTGGCAGTTTATTTCGCATCTCAATCCATTCTTTTACATGATCGATGGCTTTCGCTATGGATTTTTTGGGGTCTCGGATGTTTCACCCTGGCTTAGTTTGACGATTGTTAGCGTGTTTTTCTTGGTCGTCTCAGGATTGGCTCTGCGTTTACTACAATCGGGTTATAAATTACGCCATTAATCATGAAGGATCGCGATGTTTCCAACCCCTGAGCAAGTAAAAAGTTATATTAGTGAGCAGCTCTCCTGTACGCACATAGAGGTTGAGGGGGACGGACAACATTTTTATGCCACCATCGTGAGCCCCGAGTTTGCAGGAAAGCGCTTGGTGCAACGCCATCAATTAGTTTATGCAGCCCTGGGAGATCGGATGAAGGCGGAAATCCATGCGCTCTCCATTAAAGCCTTTGCGCCCGATGAGTTTGCGGCTCAATAAATCATTTCAGATTAGCGCGAATGGATAAATTAGTAATGACGGGGGGAGTCGCCCTCAACGGTGAGGTCGCAATTGCGGGGGCTAAGAATGCCGCTTTACCAATTTTGTGTGCAAGCTTATTAACAGCTGATCCCATAGAACTCTTTAACGTCCCTGATTTGCAAGATGTGCGTACGATGTTAAAGCTCTTGCAACAGATGGGGGTGACCTTGAAGTTTCCAAATCCGAACGATCGCAGCCATTTGATCTTGCAGGCGGCGACTATTTCAAGTCCTGAGGCTCCCTATGAATTAGTAAAGACCATGCGGGCCTCCATTTTGGTATTGGGCCCGCTCTTAGCGCGGATGGGACGTGCAACCGTATCACTACCCGGTGGCTGTGCGATTGGGGCGCGACCCGTGGATCAGCACATTAAAGGCCTCAAAGCCATGGGAGCCGGTATTCAGATTCGTAAGGGCTTTATTGTTGCAAAGATTTCTGAGCCCAATACTCAGTTACGGGGTAATGCGATCCTGACCGACATGATTACTGTGACCGGTACAGAAAATCTTTTAATGGCCGCTTGCCTTGCGGAGGGGACTACGACTTTAGAAAATGCAGCTCGTGAACCCGAGGTCGGTGATTTGGCTGAGCTCTTAGTCAAGATGGGAGCGAAGATTACTGGTATTGGTAGCGATCGTCTTGTGATCGAAGGAGTATCCGCGCTGCACGGAGCAAGCCATCAGGTGATTGCTGATCGCATTGAGACCGGCACCTTCTTGTGTGCGGTAGCAGCGACCGGTGGTGAGATTGTTCTCAAGAACTGCCGACCTGATACCTTAGATGCTGTTCTAGTAAAACTTAAAGAAGCTGGTCTTAAAATAAAAATTGGGACCGATTGGATTTCTGCTTCGATGGGTGGTCGTCCAAAGCCAGTGAGCTTTCGGACTTCCGAGTACCCAGCCTTTCCGACTGATATGCAAGCCCAGTTTATGGCGCTTAATGCCATCGCCAGTGGTAGCTCACGTATCACCGAGACCATTTTTGAGAATCGCTTTATGCATGTGCAAGAGCTCAATCGCTTAGGGGCCGATATCTCGATTGAGGGCAATACGGCAATTGTCGAGGGGGTGGATAAACTCTCGGGTGCAACAGTAATGGCTACAGATCTGCGTGCCTCTGCAAGCCTGGTGATTGCTGGCTTGGCGGCTCAAGGTGAGACCCAGGTGGATCGTATCTATCACCTTGATCGTGGTTACGATCGCATGGAGCAGAAATTAACCCAACTTGGCGCAAACATCCGCCGCATGAAATAATGGGTCATTATGTTGACTTTAGCTTTGTCCAAAGGACGTATCTTTGAAGAAACCGCCCCTGTTTTAGCAAAGGCGGGTATTCGTCCGCTCGAAGATCCTGAGCAATCCCGTAAGTTAATTATTCCGACCTCTAATCCAGAGGTGCAAATCATTATTGTGCGCGCATCAGATGTGCCCACCTATGTGCAATTTGGTGCTGCTGATTTTGGCGTTGCTGGTTTAGACGTTCTTTTAGAAAAAGGCAGCGATGGTTTATATGTCCCGATTGATTTAGGAATCGCACGCTGTCGAATGGCGGTGGCTGTTAAAAACGGGTTTGATTATGCAGCAGCAGTCCGTCAGGGCTCGCGTCTGCGAGTGGCTACCAAGTATGTGAACTGCGCACGCGAGCACTTTGCTAATAAGGGCGTGCATATCGATACGATTCATTTATATGGATCGATGGAGTTGGCTCCCTTAGTGGGCTTAGCCGATGCGATTGTGGATTTGGTGTCCACTGGCAACACCTTGCGCGCCAATAATTTAATCGAGGTCGAGTCGATTGCTGATATCAGTGCGCGCTTAATCGTAAACCAAGCATCGTTTAAGCGTAAGCGCGCTCAACTGCAAAAGATCCTGAGTATTTGGCAGCCATGAGTATCAAGATTCGACGCCTTACAAGCCGTGATCCCGGCTATGAAAAGACCTTGCTTTCCAGCTTGTCAATTCCATCGGCCGATGATCACGCCATTGATCAGATTGTTCTCGGAATTTTGGAGCGCATTGAGCGCGAGGGCGATGCGGCGCTTTTGCAATACACCCAGCAGTTTGATCGCTTAGCAGTCAATCGGGTAGGCGATCTTGAGATTACCCCTTCTGATCTTGCCGCGGCTTATCAAGCTCTACCGCAAGACCAAGCAAGTGCATTACAAGCGGCTGCTAAGCGGGTTCGGGCCTATCACGAGCGCCAGAAAGTAGAAACCGGTTGCCACTCGTGGGAGTACACCGAGAGCAATGGTACACGCTTAGGCCAAAAAATTACTCCCTTAGATCGTGTTGGTATTTATGTGCCTGGTGGTAAGGCGGCTTACCCATCCTCTGTTCTCATGAATGCCATCCCTGCCAAGGTCGCCGGGGTTGGTGAGATTGTGATGGTTGTCCCTACACCTGATGGTACGCGTAATCCCTTGGTATTAGCAGCCGCTCATTTAGCAGGAGTGGATCGGGTCTTTACGATTGGCGGTGCGCAAGCGGTTGGGGCATTGGCATATGGAACCCAAACCGTGCCGGCGGTCGATAAGATCGTAGGTCCTGGTAATGCGTACGTGGCAGCAGCAAAGCGCAGAGTATTTGGTCGGGTGGGGATCGATATGATCGCAGGTCCTTCTGAGATCTTGGTGTTGTGCGATGGCTCGACCGATCCAGACTGGATTGCAATGGATTTGTTTTCGCAGGCTGAGCACGATGAGCTCGCCCAATCGATTTTGCTCTGTCCCGATGCCGGCTTTATTGATCGAGTGGATGCGAGTATTCAGAAGCTATTGCCGCAAATGCCTAGAGAGAAAGTAATCCGCGCATCTCTACAAAATCGGGCACTATTGATTGAGGTCGACGATATGGCGCAGGCTTGCCAAATTGCCAATTTGATCGCGGCTGAGCATCTAGAGATTTGTGCAAACAATCCCGATCAATGGGCCGCACACATTCGGCATGCAGGCGCTATCTTTATGGGCTCCTACACCAGTGAATCCTTGGGCGACTACTGCGCTGGGCCTAATCATGTTTTACCCACGGCACGTACGGCACGGTTTTCTTCACCTTTGGGTGTCTATGACTTTATCAAGCGCTCGAGCCTCATTGAGGTGAGTGAGGCGGGTGCACAAACTTTAGGTCCCATTGCCAGTACCTTAGCGCATGGCGAAGGTTTGCAGGCGCATGCGCGTGCAGCCGAGATGCGGCTCACCAAAAAATAATCAGCTTAGTTTTAAAAAGTATTACGACACAATATCGCGTAAGGCATCGATGAGTAATTTCATTTGCTCATTTGTGCCAATCGTAATTCGTAGGTAATTCTTGATGCGCGGCATTTTGAAGTGGCGCACGATGATTCCGCGCTCTCGTAAGGCTAGATATAACTTCTCGCCATCATGCTTGGGATGCTGGCTAAAGACAAAGTTAGCGCTTGAGGGAAGGGTATCAAAGCCCAGACTCTTTAAGCTTTCGATACAGGCGGCTCGAGTCTTCATCACCTCTTGAGTGATTGCATCAAGATGCGCCTGATCTTCAATCGCTGCAATCGCACCGGCTTGCGCTAATTGACCTAAGGGGTAGGAGTTAAAACTATTTTTTACGCGCTCAAGTCCTGAGATCAGATCAGGGTGGCCCAAGGCATAACCAACTCGTAGTCCAGCTAAAGCCCTCGATTTTGAGAGCGTGTGGGTGATGAGGAGATTGGGGTAGTGTTTGTGTAAGAGTGGTACACACGATTCGGTACCATAATCTACATAAGCCTCATCAACCACCACCACGCTTTGGGTATTGGTTTTTAGGAACTCTTCAATTGCTGCGAGCGGCAGAGCGCGACCGGTTGGCGCATTAGGGTTCGGAAAGATGACTCCACCATTTCCACTCAATTCGTTAGTCTTCTGAATGTAGTCATCGAGATGAATGGCAAATTGACTGTCGAGCGCAATCGTTTGGTAGTTAATTCCAAAGAGTTGGCAATAGACGGGATAGAAGCTGTAGGTGATATCGGGAAAGAGGAGGGGCTTTGGGTGTTTGAGAAGCCCCAAGAACACATGAGCGAGTACTTCATCCGAGCCATTTCCCACGAACACCTGATTGGGTTCGAGCCCATAGTGCTTTGCGATGGCCTCTTTAAGCGCCTTGGCATCGGGATCGGGATAAAGCCGCAAGCCCTCGTGGTTGCCTGCAGCAATCGCTGCTAAGGCTTTGGGCGAGGGCCCATAGGGGCTCTCGTTCGTATTGAGTTTGACAAGTTTCTCGTGTTTGGGCTGCTCCCCAGGAACATACGGACTTAAGTTTTGTAGATCAGGGTTCCAAAAGATGCTCATCGCAATGGGGTCCAAAGAGTAACTATGAAAAAACAGGTGAAGTGATTGATTTTGAATGACAAATGATATTATGAACGCTTAAGACTTATTATTTTTATTCACACACCATGCGCCAAGCAGATGTCAGTCGTAATACCTCAGAGACCAAGATCCAAATTACTTTGAACTTGGATGGTACCGGCAAAGCGGATTTAAATTCCGGAGTGCCGTTTTTGGATCACATGCTCGATCAAATCGCCCGTCACGGCATGATCGATTTGAAGGTGCATGCCCAAGGCGACACTCACATTGATGACCACCACACTGTAGAGGATATTGGCATCACCTTGGGTCAAGCCATCGCCAAAGCAGTTGGTGATAAAGCGGGTATTACCCGTTATGGTCTCTCGTATGTGCCACTCGATGAGACCTTGTCGCGCGTTGTGATTGATTTCTCAGGCCGTCCAGGTTTGGAGTTCAACGTGCCCTTTACCCGCGCACGGGTGGGTGACTTTGACGTGGATTTAAGTATTGAGTTCTTCCGCGGCTTTGTAAACCACGCTGGTGTGACCTTGCACATCGATAACATCCGGGGTGTCAATGCGCATCACCAGATTGAAACTGTATTTAAGGCCTTTGGGCGAGCGCTGCGCATGGCCTTGAGTATCGATCCACGTTCACCCCATGCGGTGCCATCCACCAAGGGAAGTTTGTAAGACATACTTCTTCTGCCAACGAGATTATTGAGATCGCGATGCACATCGCTATTGTTGATTACGGAATGGGTAATTTGCGCTCGGTTTCACAAGCCTTGCAGTACGTCGCTCCTGAGTGCAAGATTACGATCTCCAGCGATCCGGCTGAGATCTTGCGCTCAGACCGTGTGGTGTTGCCCGGGCAGGGCGCGATGCCCGATTGCATGAAGCAGTTGCGATCCTCGGGTCTCATGGATGCAGTGATGCAGTCGGTGCGTGAGAAGCCACTTTTTGGGATTTGCGTGGGCGAGCAAATGCTTTTTGAAGAAAGTGAAGAGCGTAAACCCGGAGTAACAACCAATACGGCGTGCCTTGCTTTAATGCCAGGGAAGGTGAAACGCTTTCATTTGTCGGGTACGCAAGAGGATGGCTCAGAGTTTAAGATCCCACACATGGGATGGAACCAAGTTCGCCAAGATCGTGATCACCCGATGTGGCATGGCATCCCTGATATGACGAGTTTTTACTTCGTACACAGTTATTATGTTGAGGTGGGCAACCCAGAAGATACTGTAGGATCAACGAATTACGGTGGGTGGTTTACATCAGCCGTGGCTCGCGATACTATTTTTGCTACGCAATTCCATCCAGAAAAAAGTGCTCAATACGGACTAAAGCTTTATCAAAACTTTGTCGCCTGGCGACCCTGATTGATTTCAAGACGATGACCTTATGTTGTTAATACCTGCGATTGATATTAAAGACGGACACTGCGTGCGTCTTGAGCAAGGTGATATGAACCGTAGCACCGTGTTTTCCGAAGATCCTGCCGCGATGGCCAAGCACTGGTTGAGTAAAGGTGCGCGCCGCTTGCATCTGGTCGATCTCAATGGTGCCTTTGCTGGTAAGCCCAAGAATGAGGCTGCAATCAAATCGATCCTCAAAGCAGTGGGTAGCGATATTCCTGTGCAATTAGGTGGCGGTATCCGCGATCTAGAAACCATCGAGCGCTTACTCGATGATGGCATTAGCACCATCATCATTGGCACCGCTGCGGTGAAGAACCCCGGATTTTTACAAGATGCGTGTACTGCATTTGCGGGGCACATCATGGTGGGCTTAGATGCTAAAGATGGTAAGGTCGCCACCGATGGTTGGAGTAAGTTAACTGGCCATGAAGTGATCGATCTTGCCAAGAAGTTTGAGGACTACGGAGCTGAGGCGATTATCTATACCGACATTGGGCGCGATGGCATGCTCAAGGGTATTAATTTAGAGGCGACTGTGAAGCTTGCGCAATCGGTTCGTATCCCAGTAATTGCGAGTGGTGGTCTATCGAGTAAGAAGGATATTCAGGCGTTATGTGCGGTCGAGGATGAGGGTGTGATGGGGGTAATCGCAGGGCGCTCCATTTATAACGGTGATATTGATCTAGCTGAGGCACAACAGTACGCCGATCAACTCAGCAAAGCCAAGTAGGCAACTATGCTTACAAAACGCATTATTCCTTGCCTTGATGTCACTGCAGGCAGGGTCGTCAAAGGAATTAATTTTGTTGGCTTGCAAGATGCGGGCGATCCGGTAGAGGTTGCGCAGCGTTATAACGAGCAAGGCGCTGATGAGCTTACCTTTCTAGATATCACCGCAACATCGGATGACCGTGATCTGATTTTGCCGATCATTGAGGCAGTTGCGTCAAAAGTGTTTATTCCATTAACAGTCGGCGGTGGTGTGCGTACTACACAGGATGTACGTCGTTTACTCAATGCTGGGGCTGATAAGGTGAGCATGAACTCCTCAGCGGTCGCCAATCCGGATTTGGTTTCGGATGCGTCCGCGCATTATGGCTCGCAATGCATCGTGGTGGCGATTGATGCCAAGCAAACCGCCCCTAAGCGTTGGGAGGTGTTCACGCACGGCGGTCGTAAAGGCACTGGTATCGATGCGATTGAGTGGGCTATGGAGGTCGCAAAGCGAGGTGCCGGTGAGATCCTGCTCACCAGTATGGATCGCGATGGCACCAAGAATGGCTTTGATCTGGAACTCACGGCTGCGGTAAGCAAGGCGGTTTCAGTGCCCGTGATTGCTTCTGGTGGTGTGGGTGGCTTACAAGATCTCGTTGATGGCATTCAGATTGGCAGAGCCGATGCGGTACTCGCAGCAAGCATCTTTCATTACGGACAGCACAGTGTGCAAGAGGCTAAGCACTATATGGCTAAGCAGGGAATTGCGATTAGACTCTAATCATCATGACCAACGCTAAATTTACAAAGACAGTCGGTTTGGAACCAGGCCCATGGCTTGAGCGAATTGTTTGGAACGAGCAAGGTTTAGTGCCCGTGATTGCGCAAGAGGCTTCATCGGGTGATGTGTTGATGATGGCTTGGATGAATCAAGCATCTCTACTGCAAACCTTGCAAAAGGGTGAGGCGGTCTACTGGTCGCGCTCGCGCAATAAACTTTGGCATAAGGGCGAAGAGTCTGGCCATACACAAACCGTGCGAGAGATTCGGTTGGATTGCGATGGCGATACGCTTTTACTAATCGTGGATCAAAAAGACGGAATTGCTTGCCATACCGGTAGACACAGTTGCTTTTTTAATGAGTGGGACTCGGCGGCGAGCAATTGGGTCGATACAATGAAGCCATGAGTAGCTCGAATCAATCGAACCAAAAACCTAACCTCGAATCTAATCTAGATTCCATCTTGGCTCATCTAGCCGATGTGGTCGATAGCCGTCGTGCTGATTTAGCAAGTGGCAAGATCGATGCTGGAAGTTCATATATTGCCCAGTTGTTTACCAAGGGCGATGATGCGATTTTGAAGAAGATTGGGGAGGAGGCCACAGAAACGGTGATGGCGGCCAAGGACTCGCGCCAGCATCAGCTCGATCCCAAATACCAACAGTTATTGGTGGGTGAGATGGCTGATTTGTGGTTTCATTGCCTGGTAGCGCTCTCCCGTTTTAACTTACGACCCGAGGATGTTCTGGCGGAGCTCAAGCGTCGCGAGGGCACTTCAGGGATTGCTGAAAAGGCGAATCGCAAAACGTAGTGCTTACCCCCAGTTCGCTGGTTTTTGGGGTTAATTCAGGTAAGATGCCAGCCTATGAAACACCCAAGCCATGAGCCAAACTGCATTTTTTGCAAGATTGTTGCGGGGGAAATCCCTTGCCAAAAGGTCTATGAAGATCATGAAATCCTGGCGTTTAGGGACATTAATCCTGCCGCCCCAGTGCATTTATTGCTGATTCCCAAAAAGCACATACCGATGTTGGAGTCAGCCACTGCCCACGATGAGCCATTGCTGGGTAGAATGATGGAATTAGCCCCGCGTTTAGCTTCCCAAGAAGGATGTCGTCCCGGTAAAGAGGGGGGATTTCGGGTGATGGTGAACAATGGCGCGGATGGGGGTCAGGAGGTTTATCACTTGCATCTGCATGTGATGGGCGGACCGCGCCCCTGGAAAAAATAATCCGAGGAGAAATTGAGATGGGCTCATTTAGCATTTGGCACTGGTTAATCGTACTGGTCATTATTTTGTTGGTCTTTGGTACCAAGAAGCTTCGTAATATTGGTTCCGACTTAGGTGGTGCCGTAAAGGGTTTCAAAGATGGCATGAAGACGAATGAAGAAGCCAAGACTGAACAGATTCAGTCGCAAACCCCTGTTGCAGCAGAAAAGACTGTTGATGTGCAAGCCAAGGATGTGAACAAGTCGTAAGACCTGATCAAACCAGACACAAAAACTAAAAACTAGCGATGCATCGATGATTGATCTTGGTGTATCAAAGCTCGCCCTAATTGCGGTGGTGGCTTTGATCGTAGTGGGCCCCGAACGTTTACCCAAAGTGGCTCGCATGGCGGGTAACTTATTTGGTCGTGCCCAGCGCTATATGGCGGAAGTGCGCTCTGAGGTCAATCGCCAGATTGAGCTTGATGAGTTCAAAAAGCTTCGTGAAGCAAGTGCGGACGCCATGAAAGAAATGGAGAGCTCCCTCAATGCCACCGTGCAAGAAGTGAGCGTTAATCTGAGCGATCAGGCTGAACCCAAGGATGATTACGCGAGCGCCATTCTAGAGTCTTCCCCGGATGTGACGAAGGTGTATCGAGATGCGCTTCGACAAGGGCGAGATAGTTGGGGTGTCAAGCGCACCGCCAGACCTCTTTGGTATAAACATTCGGCCGGTGTGCGCACTCGAGTTCAATCGGGCGCTGCCCGCGTGAAGCGCTTTAAGCGTCCAGTACTAAGTAAGTAAATTGACCCAAACAAGTCAAGAATAGATAACGATGTCCGATACCAAGCCAGGTCAGAGCGAAGAAACTACCAAATCAGGAGAGGGTTTTCAAGAAACCTTCATGTCGCATCTCTTTGAGTTGCGCGATCGGGTGGTCAAATCCGCAATCGCAGTCATTGTGGTTTTTGTTTCGCTGGTCTACTGGGCCCCGGACATCTTTCATTTGTTTGCCAAGCCACTTTTAGACTCTCTCCCAGCCGGTGGCAAGATGATTGTGACCGATGTAACCGGATCCTTTTTTGTGCCGATGAAGGTCACGATGCTGGTAGCCTTCTTAATTGCACTTCCCATCGTTCTCTACCAAATGTGGGCCTTTATTGCCCCAGGTCTTTATACCCATGAGAGAAAACTAGTCCTTCCATTGGTAGTAAGTAGTTACTCACTATTTTTAGTGGGGATGTCGTTTGCGTACTTCCTAGTCTTTCCAACGGTTTTTCAGTTCATGGCGAGCTACAACGCCCCCTTGGGTGCGGATATGTCGACTGACATTGATAAGTACCTTAGTTTTGCCATGTCGACCTTTTTGGCCTTTGGCATCACCTTTGAGGTACCGGTCGTGGTGGTAGTTCTCGTCAAAATGGGGATTGTTAGCATCGAAAAACTCAGAGAAATCCGGCCCTATGTGATCGTTGGGGCATTTGTAATCGCGGCAATTGTCACCCCGCCGGATGTGTTATCCCAACTCTTACTCGCCATTCCCATGTGCCTCCTCTATGAACTTGGCCTTTTAATTGCTCGTTTTTACCTACCCAAAACGCAATCTGCAGAAGAAAAATCAGAATAATTCTTTAAGTAATTGATTTATAAACATTAAATCATAGAAAAATCCCTGTTGCACCAATACAACGAATAGCCATAAAAAAGCCCAAAAAGGCTGTATTTACATACAAAAACCGGATAATTCATAAGTCCTGAAGAAATTCAGGCATTTCTTAATTTATGGAGATTTAAACAATGAAAAAATCACTATTTGCGATCGCCGCAGTCGGTGCGTTTGCTGGTGCTGCACAAGCCCAGTCGAGCGTGACCGTATACGGTATTTTGGATGTTGGCTTTCAAGGAAGAACAGCCAGAATGTCAGGTACTGAAGTTCCATCTGCAGTAAAAACCAACACAACAGCCTTCTCGGGTCAGGGCGCTGAAAGTACTAGCCGTTTAGGCTTCCGTGGTAATGAAGACCTTGGCGGTGGCACAAGGGCTTTTTTCACAGCTGAGTTTGATCTAGCTCCAACTGATTACAACCTTTCGGGTAACGCTCAAGATGGAGTTTTCAATCGTCAAACGTTTGTTGGACTCGGGCAAAAGGGTATTGGTCAGGCAGCAATCGGAACGCAATATACCCCAGTACACGTAGCCGTTGCAAGGACAGACCCCGGACAAGCTAATAACATGCAAGGTAATTTAGTTTACGCAGTTAATAGTTCGACTGGCGCTACCGAAAGCACAATTCCAAGTTACTCAGTACGTTATAACAATGCACTCACCCTGCAAACAGATAGAATTTCAGGCTTTGTACTCTCCGCAATTTACAACAACAATAACAGCAATGCGAATAACCCAGCTACATTACAAACCGTTGGAAACAATCAGGCATATGGCCTTGGTTTGAATTTTGTTTGGAATAAGCTAAATATTGATGTTGCAACAAATCAATCTCGCCAACAAGCTATTTCAGGGTCAGCAGTTCAGACAGCCTCCGGCCCATCAGCCGCGGTAAGAAATTCTGCAGTGCCAAACTTGCTTGGAAACAATGTGAACTGGAGTCAAACCTATGTTGGTGCGACATATGACTTTGGAATCTTCACAGCATATGCTCAATATATATCTACCAATATGACATCCAATATGCTAATAATCAAGCATATATTCAGCGCAACGCAAGCCAAATTGGTATTCGTGGCTACGTAACAAAAACAGTTGAGGCCTGGGCGTCTGGTGGTATGGGCAGACTTTCAGCTGGCGGTTTAAGCACAGTCGCAGCCAACTCAGCCACTGGTGGTGTAAGCTCCCAGAATGCTTTAGCTACAACAACTCGGACAACATCCGATTTGAATGGATATCAGCTTGGAGCTAATTACTGGTTAAGCAAGAGAACAAATATGTATGCAATCTATGGTCAGAGTACACGTTCACAGTCTGCTCAAATTTCAGCAGCTGGAACAAGTAGCTATGGCTTAGGTGTGCGCCACACATTCTAATTATTCATTAATTAGTTAGCATCTCTTAAACCCATCACATGTGAATGTGATGGGTTTTTTATTAATGAAAATATGTTAATGAAAATAAATAAAAACTTTACAGGTAAAAATTGATCAAAGAAGAATTAAACATCGTAATAGTATGCGGAACAAGAAAATCAGAAAATGATTTTTATGAAAAAACCGCAACTGGTAAATCACTAAAATCAACTTCAGAAATTACAAAAAACAAAATAATTTTATATCCTGAAAATACAAAAGGGTTAAGTGAGATTTATAACGACGCAATTCAAATAACTAAAAATGAAGAATCAATTCTAGTATTTATGCACGACGATATTTGGATTACGGATTTTTTTTACAAAGCTAGAATTCAAAAAGCATTAGAAAAATTTGATATCGCAGGTGTTGTGGGATGTATTGCAAGAACTAAAAAACAACCATCATGGTGCCATATGTATTACAACCCCGAAAGTCAAAAATTCATACAACACAATATCAGTAACTTGAGTGGATCAATAGGGCATGGAAAAAAATATCCAGAAAAAATAGACTATTTTGGGCCAACAATGAAAGAATGCAATTTAGTAGATGGGGTAATTATCGCAGCAAAGAGCAAAAAATTAATAGAAACAAACACATATTTTGACAATCAATTTAAATTTCATTTTTATGACTTGGATTTTTGCAGAACAGCAGAAAGAAATAAACTAAAAATTGGAACAATGGATGTCTCAATAATCCACGAATCGTATGGAGGATTTCAAACAGAAGAATGGAGAGAGGCTTACAACAAATATATGAGTAAATGGAAAGAATAAATTAAGTAAAAATCACATCAGGATTGAGACCATTTTTTCTACGGGAGTGAGCAGAAATTAATGCAGCTTCAAAATTAGTAGCATATTTTTTACCATTAAATAGATCTGTAGATTCTAAATTAGAGGTCAACCGCGTTTTGATAGCGTTAAATAAATTGGGATCATTGGAAAGTTCAACCGCACATTTGACATAATCAGTATCTGAATAAGTAATTAATTCAGTCAAGTTTAATGAATTGAGTAAGCTTGCACACATTCGTGAGGCAAATGACCTACCGCAGAGAGTGAGTATGGGGAGGTTTGAAAATAGAGCATCACTAGCGGTAGTGCCACCATTGAATGGAAATGTATCAAGGAATAAATCAGCAAATTTAAAGCGCTCAAGATACTCTGGATAAGACACTCTAGGTGCAAAAAATATACGATTAGAGGAAATATATCTGGATTTCATTTCGGATAATATATTATCCCTTGTAATATCGCTATCAGCATAAATCCAGAGCACAGAATTCAAACTTTGTGAAAGAATTTCCGACCAAAGATTAAATAACCTAGGATTAAATTTAAAAGAATTATTAAAGCAACAAAAAACAAAAGAATCTTTAGGTAATCCATAAAATTCACGTGATTTCATGGACGAAGTAGGAAAATCTCGATACGAATCATTTGGCTGAAAACATAGAGGAAGATATAAAGGCTTTTCAGAATAATCATTAATAAGATGATCAGGAATTACAAAGCGATCAGCGACAATATAATCCATAAAATTACAACCCATAGATCCAGGGTAACCAATAAAATTAATTTGGATGGGAGCACACCGATGCGAAAATATAAAAGAACGTGAATTTTGAGTAAATCCAGCTAAATCGATAGCAATATCAATATTAAATGAACGTATGAAGCCCAATAAATCATAATTAGAGAAATGTGAGACATTAAAAAAATTAGATCCAAATGCCTTTGCAATTCGAAAATATTTAGAATCTTCAGTTGTATTTCCAAAATAAAAACCGAATATTTCAAATTTATCTAAATCATGTGATTCAAAAAGTTCAGCGGTAAGGTTTGATACAGCATGATTATTAAAATCAGGAGAAAAATACGCCAACCTTATACGATCACTATGGACATTTGAAGAATCAGTAACAATAGGAGGTGTAGTAAAAAATGAGAGAGCATAAGTCTTTGCACATTTACTTTGAAGGCCTAAATCATCAGTCATTCCAAGAAAAGCAAATGGTTGAATAGTGGGTCGCTGTAAATCAACATTTATGCAGCACAAATTAAATAACTCATCAAATGAAGACCAATCACAAACTTTCATTTTCTGGTGCAATAAAGTACCCACTACAAAATTAAGATTTGGATCAAGATTAAAGGCTAATTTATAACTATCTAAAGATTCATGAAACATACCAATTTCATTAAATAAATCTCCCCTTAGTAACAAAACTTCTGCAGAGTCGGGATCAATGGAGAGAGCATTATTAAAGCACTCCAATGACATTGTGTAGTCACGTAAAATAAAATACGAATTCGCCCTGTGAAAAAAGACATCAAAATCAGAGGAGTGATAATTAGATGCAAGATCAAAACACAGAAGTGCATCAGAAGGACAATTTAATGAATTTAAAATTTTTCCTTTTAAGAGAAATACATCATCAAAAGACTCATTTAAAGAAATTAGAGAATTGACAGCTACTAAGGCTTCATCAAATTGATGTAAGGAAAAAAGAGCAGAAGAAAGATTAAAGAGCGCCTCAGGATAATCTGATTTAAGTTTTAATGAGTGATGAAAATATTTAACAGCACTAGATAAATCATTAAGTTTTGCAAAACAAATACCCATATTTAAAAATAATTCTGGAAATTTGCTGTTAAGCTCATATGCTAACTTATAATGCTTAATTGCAAGATCATAATGGCTAAGGTTACGATAAACATTACCAACATTAAATTGCAAAAAATAATTTTTTGAATTGATTTTTAAGGCTTTAAGAAAATACTTTAATGCAGATTCCTCATCGTTTTTTAGGCCGAGAACAACCCCGATCATTTGTAACGCATCATAATGATTTGGATTAATCTTTAAAGATTCTTTGAGAAAGTAAAGGGCAGTGTCAAGTTTATTCGAATTGAAATTTAAAGCTGCTTGCTGAATTAAATAATCAGTGCGTTGATTCATAATGAATAAAATACAGATATATCAAATATATTATGATGACCTGTCAAGAAATCAGGTGGAAAAAGAATTTATAGGATTAGATAATACCAGCAATCAGAGATCGGACTGGTACGAATTCTGGCCAATATTAAACTTTCTCAGGAAAAATAAAATAGAGAATGACATATGGTATGGCTTTCTCTCACCAAAGTTTAGAGTAAAAACTGGCGTCAGTGCAAAGTTATTAACAAATATAATTAAGGACCATGGTAATAGGGCCGATGTAATAATAATTTCACCAGGATGGGATCAATTAGCATACTTTAAAAATACCTTTGAACAAGCGGAGTATTGGCACCCAGGTATTGAAGAGCTAACAAGTGTATTTTTAGAGAAAGTAAAACTAAATATAAATTTAAAAGAATTCATAACAGATTCATCCAATTCAGGGTTTTCAAACTATATAATTGCTAAAGGAAAATATTGGCAAAATTGGTTAAATTTATCCGAACACTTTTTTTATATTGCAGAAAATAATGAACAATTTAAAATAATTACAACATATGGGTCGGAAAATGAACTTGTACCAATGAAAACATTTATTCAAGAAAGGCTTAGCTCAATAATTTTAAATTTAGAAGAATACAAAATAATAACTTATGATCAAAGTACAAGCATGCCAATTTTTGAAAAAATGTTTGAAAATAACATTGAAACTAGAAAATTACTTATAACATGCGACTTAATGAAAAAATATTATCGAATGAGCAATGATAATAAATATCTAGACATGTATTGGGAGGTGAGAAGTAAAATAAAATTAAAGAAATTAACTAATTAAATAAAGAATTATTTAGATCGTTAAATAAATTGCTATAAATTTCTTTATATATACACTCGAGATTATTAGCGTAAAGCTCTGTGTTAAATAATGGGTAATTATTAATATTTAACCTTAGTTTATTTTTGATCTCAACTAATGCAGAGCGATCATTGTATAATTTAATCGCAAGATTCTCGTAATCAACGAGTGAACAGGTTATTAAACAATCTAGTCCTGTAGCCTTTAACAAACTAGAGGCAACTCTGCTCTGAAAAGACTTTCCTTGAAGAGTAATTAATGGTAACCCAGCCCATAAAGCATCGCTAGCAGTAGTATGAGCATTGTAGGGAAATGTATCTAGAAAGACATCAGCAAGAGAGTGTCTATTTAAATGTAGGTCAAGCGGTAGAGGATCAGAAAAAAATAATCGTCTTGAATCTAATCCGAGAGAAGACGCATATTTTTTTAGATTAACTTCGCTAAGTTGATTGTCTCTCAAAAGCCACAATATGCTGTCATTTGTTTGTACTAAGATTTTAGCCCAACTAGTAAATATTTCAGATGTAATTTTATTGCAGTTGTTAAAACAACAATAAATAAATTTATTCTCTGGTAAATTAAAGTCATTCCGTGTGTAATTTTTTTTGGATATATTTTTTTTTCGGTCATTGGGTTGATAAGAATTTGGTAGAAAAATAATCTTTTCTGTATAAAATTTTTTATCTTTGTCTGAAATTAGATAATTATCAGCAATAATGTAATCATAATTTTTTGAGCCTAAGGTGCCGGGATATCCTAAGTAGTTGATATGTACAGGCGCAATTCTTCTGGAAAATATAGAAGGCCTTGAATTTTGTGTATAACCTTTAAGATCAATAGCAATATCAATATTTAATTCATCGGTGATATTATAAATTTCATTATCAGATAAATTTGTAATATCAATAAACCTTGCAAATGCTTTTAATAACCTTAATTGCATTTCATCATGCGTAATTGGACCAAAGGAAAAAGCAATAACTTCAAATTTAGACTTATCATGTAATTCAATTAGCTCCGAAATTAAGTAACTTGTAGCATGATTATGAAAATCAGATGAAAAATATGCAATTTTTATTTTTTTATTTAATGTAATATTTTTTTTATACGTGGAGATTCTCTTATCAGAAATATCTCTAGAATATATATGTGAAGCTAATTTATGAATTTTCGGACAATCTAATAGTAACAACAAACTAAATGGCATTATTGTTTTTTCTCTCGCTTTGATTTTTTTAATGATATTGTTCAAATCAGATGAAAAATTTTGCCAATCACATATTTGCATTTTTGTATGAAGTAAAATACCATCTATCCAATTAAGATTTGGATTTAATTCTTTTGCTGTTTTATAGTTAAATATTGCCCGTTGATAATCTTTTAATTCATGATAAATATTTCCAAGATTAAGCCATGCCTCGGCATAATCCGGCTTAAGGTAAATACATTTCTTGAAATAATTAATAGCTTGTTCAAAATCTTTCAAATCAAAATAAATATTTCCTAGGCTTAGGCAAGCCTCCGTATAGTTTTCATTAATAACTAGCGCATTCTTAAAAGAGTCAAGTGCGGCTACTAATTTTCTGTTTTTGTATAGTGCAAGTCCTTTATTGTAGTAAGCCTCTTGGTATCTATGATTTAATTTGATCGCAATATCATAGCTTTTGATTGCATTTTGAAATTGGTTTATATTGTTTAGGGCAACTCCATTATTCAGCCAAGCCTCAGAAAAATTTGAAATTAACTGTTTATGTTGCTGAAATAATTCAGTTGATAGTTTAAATTCTTTTAATTCATTTAAAGTGGCTAATTTATTAATTAGAGAGGCAGGTTCATAGGGTTTAATTCTTAATGCTTCATTAAAAAATTTAAGAGCATCTTTGTGATTGCTTTTTATAGCATGAATTAATCCAATATTGTAAGGTATCTTGTCATCATCTCTAAAATGATCATTTAATTTTTTAAATATTAATAGTGCAATATCAAACTTTTCTTCTTTTGCTAAGCGTATTCCAATATCAATAAATTTATCTTTGCAATTAATATTTGCGGTAATGATAGTATTGATTAAAAAATTAAGCTCTTCTAGTTTATTTTGATCAATTAGTTGATTTATTTTTAATAAATTGTCAGAAAAAGCCATTTTTATTTTGTTTTAAGGAGATCTCTAATTTCCCTAAGCAGGGTAATGTTTTCTGGGGTCTGGGCTACTAGCGCTACATCTTCATTCCTAATTCTGTTGATAATCTTAATCATCTGAAATATAACAAATGCAAGCAGCATGAAATTGATTGATATTGTCAGGAAATTACCATAGGCAAAAATGGGAATCCCTGCCTTTTTGAGGGCATCAAAAGTTCTTGGGAGGTTCTCAGGTACAGTACCAAGCACAATAAAGAGGTTGGTAAAGTCGATTCTGCCCCCCAGAAGGGTGGAAATTAGGGGCATCACAATGTCATTGACTAAGGAATCAACGATTTTCCCAAAGGCCCCCCCAATGATGACGCCGACTGCTAGGTCAATTACATTGCCTCGGACTGCAAAAGCTTTAAATTCTTTCATCATTTTGGTTGCCACGGTCTTCTCCTGGTATTTCCGTAGGTTAAGTCATTTTTAGCCGAAATTAAGCGGGTATTTGGCTTTTTACCTTAAAATAAAGGGTTATTGCAATTCACCCTTTAGAACCCTTATTTGACATAGGCACAAGGATAGATCGTACATGAGTGATACCCCAAAAATGGATAAAGACCGCCGGACTTGGCTAATAGCAACTTCCGCTGTAGGTGGTTGCGGTGCTGCAGCAGTTGCCTACCCATTTCTAGACAGTTTTCAACCCTCAGAACGCGCTAAAGCCGCTGGAGCCCCGGTTGAGGTTGATATCTCTGGAATGAAGCCCGATGAAATTCGTACGGTTGAGTGGCGCGGCAAGCCAGTTTGGATTTTGCGTCGTACCCCAGAGCAAGTGGCTCAACTGCCCAAATTAGATGGTGAGCTGGCTGACCCCAAATCCTTGAGAGATCCTGCTGCTTTGACACCTCCGTATGCCCGTAATGATCACCGCTCGATCAAACCTGAGTATTTGGTGGCCGTTGGTATTTGTTCGCATTTGGGTTGCTCACCAACAGCAAAATTACAATCAGGTCCTCAACCATCGTTGCCCAATGATTGGCCAGGTGGTTTTTTATGTCCCTGCCATGGCTCTACCTTTGATTTAGCTGGCCGTGTGTATAAGAATAAACCAGCTCCAGATAACTTAGAAGTACCACCTCATATGTATTTAAGTGATACCAAGATTTTGATCGGTGAGGATAAAAAGTCGTAATTTGTTTATTCAATTATTAGTTATTGATTTAGGAAACTGACCATGGCATTCCAAGAAATTAAAGTCCCTGATAACGCCACTGTTGCCCAAAAAGGCCTGGCGTGGGTGGATTCACGCTTTCCATTGAGTAAGCTCTTCAAAGAGCATATGAGTGAGTACTATGCTCCCAAGAACTTTAACTTCTGGTATTTCTTTGGCTCTTTAGCCATTGTGGTGTTGGTGATCCAAATCGTGACCGGTATTTTCCTTGTCATGAACTACAAACCGGATGCCATGAAAGCATTTGACTCGGTGGAGTACATCATGCGTGAAGTGCCTTGGGGCTGGCTGATCCGATATATGCACTCCACTGGAGCTTCGATGTTCTTTGTGGTGGTCTATTTGCACATGTTCCGCGGCTTGATTTATGGTTCCTATCAAAAACCACGTGAGCTCATTTGGATCTTTGGCTGCACGATTTTCTTACTACTCATGGCCGAAGCTTTCCTGGGATATCTCTTACCCTGGGGCCAAATGTCCTACTGGGGCGCTCAGGTGATTATTAATCTCTTTGCTGCCATTCCTTTAATTGGTCCAGACTTAGCTTTGTGGCTCCGCGGTGATTATGTGGTGGGCGATGCAACTTTGAATCGCTTTTTCTCCTTGCACGTCATTGCCTTGCCATTGGTCTTAGTTGGTTTAGTCGCCGCCCATATCATTGCTTTGCATGAAGTGGGCTCCAATAATCCAGATGGCATTGATATTAAAAACAACTTAGATGCCTCTGGTAAGCCAGTTGATGGTATTCCATTTCATCCTTACTACTCCGTGCATGACATCATGGGTCTGGGTGTGTTCCTCATGATCTTCGCCGCAATTGTGTTCTTTGCGCCTGAGATGGGCGGCTACTTCTTAGAAGCGAATAACTTTATCCCAGCAGACCCTCTACAAACGCCATCGCATATTGCCCCGGTGTGGTACTTCACACCGTTCTATTCGATGCTGCGTGCGACGACCACTCCGTTCCTAATTCCGTTATGGATTTTGTGTGCGGTGATTTTGGGAATGGTCATCAAGACCAATAAAGACATTCGAGTTAAAGCGGTGTGCGCTGGTATTTTGGCAGCCCTTGCTGTTGGTTTTTATGTGTTCGATGCCAAGTTTTGGGGCGTGGTCATTATGGGCGGCACAGTAGTAATTCTGTTCTTCCTGCCTTGGCTCGATAAATCCCCGGTGCGCTCGATCCGGTATCGCCCTGACTTTCATAAATATATTTACGGCATTTTCATTGTTAGTTTTGTGATCTTGGGTTATCTCGGCATTAAGCCACCTTCACCACTCTTCGAGAAGATCTCGCAGATTTGCACGATTTACTACCTGGCATTCTTCTTTGCCATGCCCTGGTGGAGCAAGATGGGTACCTTTAAGCCTGTACCCGATCGCGTGACCTTTGAGGCGCACTAATCCATAAGAACAATAGAAGATATTAGGAATCCAGATGAACCATTCTCTTTATATGATCGGTGCACTTAAGAAGTTCGTTGTTGTGGGCTTAGGTAGTTTTATGATGAACGTCGCATTTGCTGCAGGAGGTGATTTTCCCCTCGATAGTGCACCCAATCGTGTTAACAACAATGCTTCCTTACAAAATGGCGCTAAGATTTTTGTTAATTATTGCTTAGGTTGCCACTCCGCAGTGAACTTGCGTTACAACCGTCTGCGCGATATTGGCTTGAGTGATCAACAGATTAAAGATAACCTGATTTTGGGCGATCAAAAAGTCGGCGATCTGATGACGATTGCCATGTCGTCTAAAGATGCGAAGGCGTGGTTTGGTAAAGTTCCTCCTGATTTATCGGTGGAAGCACGTGCCCGAGGTACTGATTGGCTGTACACCTACTTCCGTACTTACTACAAAGACGAAGAGAGCCCAACTGGGTGGAATAACCTTGTCTACCCCAATGTCGGTATGCCCCATGTGCTGTGGGAGCTCCAAGGCGAGCGTATTGCTAAGTTTGAGGATTTAAAAGATCCCAAAAATCCTGGCAAGACAACTAAAGTCTTCAAAGGGTTTGAGCAAACCACGCCAGGATTAATGAAGCCCCAAGAATATGATGATAATATTGCGGACCTCGTTTCATTTATGTCTTGGATGGCTGAGCCTACTCAGTTACAACGTAAGCGAATTGGTGTCGTTGTCCTTCTGTTCCTCGCAATCTTCACCTTGATTGCTTGGCGCCTGAATAAGGCATATTGGAAAGACATTCGCTAAGCGATAGCTTGGCGTATTTTGATTATTTGATTTGAAGGATATTTGCTTATGATGGTGTTGTACTCGGGTACTAATTGCCCATTCTCACAACGCTGCCGCCTGGTTCTCTTTGAGAAGGGCATGGACTTTGAGATTCGTGATGTCGATCTCTTTAATAAACCTGAAGATATTTCGGTCATGAATCCTTACGGTCAAGTTCCGATTTTGGTAGAACGTGATCTGATTCTCTATGAGTCCAACATCATTAATGAGTACATTGATGAGCGTTTTCCTCATCCCCAGTTAATGCCGCCCGATCCTGTGGCTCGCGCTCGTGCTCGTTTATTTCTCTTTAACTTTGAGAAAGAACTCTTTGTGCATGTGAGTGCGCTTGAGAACGAAAAGGGTAAAAGTGCGGAGAAACTCCATGAGAAAGCTCGTATTGCTATTCGAGATCGCTTGACTCAATTGGCTCCTGTCTTTGTTAAGAACAAGTATATGTTGGGTGATGAGTTTTCAATGTTGGATGTGGCAATTGCTCCTCTGTTATGGCGCTTAGATCACTATGGCATTGATCTTTCTAGAAACGCTGCCCCACTCCTAAAATATGCTGAACGTATCTTCAGTCGTCCTGCTTATATTGAGGCCCTGACCCCTTCTGAAAAGGTCATGCGCCGTTAATCGAGGCATCTGTGTCGCTAGCTTAAAATAGAGTTATGGCTAGCGAAACCCCAAGTACCAAACCGTATCTAATCCGTGCACTACACCAGTGGTGTACGGATTTTGGTTTTACGCCGTTCTTGGCCGTTTTTGTTGATGAACGGGTTGAAGTACCCATGGAGTTTGTAAAAAACAACGAGATTGTTCTCAACATTTCTTCAGAAGCTTGCCATCAATTACATATTGAGAACGATTGGATCAGTTTTCAGGCAAGGTTTGGTGGTGTGCCAAAGAAGGTATTAGTTCCGGTTACGCATGTATTAGCAATCTATGCCCGAGAGAATGGCCAAGGCATGTCATTCCCATTTGATCCGGAAAACAAAGGCCCTGTAGATAAGGGGCTTGGCAACCAAGAGGCCACCAAGACCAAGAGCGAACGCCCAGCTTTGAAGATTGTGAAGTAAGTTAAAATCCAGTTTTAGAAGGTTTATGCCCCATTAGCTCATCTGGTAGAGCAACTGATTTGTAATCAGTAGGTGGTCTGTTCGAGTCGGACATGGGGCACCAATCATTTTGCTGCCCCTTCTTCATTGATTAAGATCCACTCTCCTTGTCTCTGGCAGATACAGTATTGCCAAAGTCGCCGCAATTGCTAGGAAAAGAGTTGGATACCAAAGCCCCGCAAGCTGACTCGCAAACTCTTTATTGAGCCAGGTCACAATTAGCGGTAGTAGTCCTCCAATCCAACCAGCCGCTAGGTTGTGTGGCAAAGTTGCTGCACTATTACGTGTTCTAGCTGGAAATAGCTCCGCCAGGAGGGCTGTTTGAGGCCCGATGACCAATGCAAGTGGTATTGCAAGTGCAACTAGAGTTGTACTCATCAGAAAATAATCAGGTGCACTTTGCATCGACAATGTTTGTAGTAACTGATAGGCAGGCTGAATTAAGATTGTTCCGAGCAATAGACCGCTAATCACGACTGGACGACGGCCAATTCTGTCTGAGAGTGCTCCCGAAATGATGACCATCGGAAAAAGAACAAGCGTTGCGGAAATCGTGAGGGTATCCACAATTTGCGTACTCATTTGCAAGGCGGATTTCATGAAGATGCCGGTGTAAACCTGAACGCAGAAAAAGAGTACTGATCCGCCCGCTGAGATACAGAAAAACAATAAGAACATTTGTTTGCGGGTTTCTTTATCTTTGAAGTTATCGCGCAAAGGTGATTTGGCCAGCTCACCTTTAGCAAGCATCGCATTAAAGATCGGTGTTTCTTCAAGGATCATCCGAACCTTTAGGGCAACTAGCAGAAGAACAATCGAGAACCAAAAGGGCACGCGCCAGCCCCATTCTTTAAAACTCTCTGGATCTAAATAGTGATTGAGTAGCACCAATTGCAGGATCGAGACCAGCATGCCAAGTGGCCCCATGAGTTGTAAGACACTTGTTTTAAGGCCCCGGTTGCTACTGCCTGCATGCTCAGTTAAGTAGACCGCACTCCCGCCAATTTCTCCACCTGCAGATAGGCCCTGAAGAAGTCGCAGAGTTACTAGGCAGATGGGTGCCCAAATCCCAATTTGCTCATAGGTGGGTAAAAATCCCACAGCAAAGGTGGCGCTACCCATTAATGTGATCGTGATCAAAAAGACTGGCCGACGCCCAATGCGATCACCGAGAGAGCCAAAGAATGCTGCTCCTAGGGGTCTAACTACCATCCCCGCCCCAAAGGTTGCAAGACTGGCCAGGAGACCCGTCATGGGGTCGGAGCTTGGAAAAAAGAGTGGGGCAAAGGCCACCGCAAGGGTAGCAAAGGTTAGGAAGTCGTACCACTCTAGAAAGGTGCCAAAACAGGCAGCGGTGGCGATTTTGGGATAAGAATGGTTGGTTTGTGGGGGATTTGGCACAGGAGATTTATTATAAATAATTGATTTAATTGACTATTTTATTCAATACCCGAGTATTTTGTTGCATTGCACACATATTTATTGCATAGCAGCAAATAATTAGGTATAGTTTCATGGTGCAGTGCAATATTAAACAAGTTAACTAATTGGAGAGTACACCATGAATCAAGATCAAGTCGCAGCAAAATTGTCGCAAATCCAGAGCAAGAACCTCGAGACCGTATTTTCATTGAGCGAAGCTGCTCTTGAGAATGCTCAGAAACTCGTTGAACTGAACTACGACGCTTCTAAAGCGGCGTTATTAAATGCTCAAGAGAACATTCAGCAAGTATTGAGTGCAAAAGATCCCAAACAAGTAACCGAACTTTTGCAAGCCGAAACTTTGCAAGACGCTGGAAATCAAGCCATTGCTCATCAGCGTAAGGTAACCAAAGTATTGCGTGAGAGCGGCAAAGAGTTTGCGGATGTCGTAGAAGCTAGCATTGAGCAAGCGCAAGCTGGTATGCAAGACTGGGTAAACACCTTGGCTGCAAATGCACCTGCTGGTTCTGATGTGTTTGTATCTGCATTCAAAACTTCGATGAACTCGGTCATGCAAGGTATTGAGCAGTTCCGTGAAGCTAGCAAAGATGCATTGGCTACCGTTGAGAAATCAGCCGACCAAGTATTTGAAGCATTCCAAGGTCAATTGGCTCAAGTAAAAAAAGCCGCTGCTCCTGCAAAGGCTCGTAAAGCTGCTTAATTCGTAATTCGTTGTTGATGAAGACCCGCTCCGAGTGAGCGGGTTTTTATTTATGCAGACTCATCATCTTGCGTGAGTAGATTGCTCGCAATCATTTTGTTAGGCTTCACTCCCAATTCTTTGACCTTCTCAGCAGCTTTAATCAAATTGCCTTTACCCGTTTTGAGTTTATTAAAAGCATCGTGATAACTCGATTGCGCTTGGTCTAGGCGCTTACCAATTTGTTCAAGGTCTTCCACAAAGCCTACAAACTTGTCATAAAGGTTGGCACACTGACGGGCAATTTCCATGGCATTTTTGTTCTGTTGATCCTGCCGCCACAAGTGGGCGACAGTTCGCAAAGTGGCCATGAGGGTGCTGGGGCAAACCAAGACAATGTTTTTGCTAAGCGCCTCTTGATAAAGATTGGGGGCGGACTTGAGGGCACTTAAGAAGGCGGGTTCTATAGGAATAAACATCAATACAAAATCTACACTGGCGATATCCGCAATCCCGGCATAGTTCTTACAAGATAGACCTTGAATATGTTGGCGAATCGATTGAATATGAGCGAGCAGTTCTTTATTAGCCTCATCCTTACTGACTGCCTCAGTATGTCTGGCATAGGCCGTAATCGATACCTTGCTATCGATTACGAGGTGACGACCTTCGGGCAACTTAATAATCACATCAGGCTGTAAGCGACTACCATCCTCATGCGTATGGCTATCTTGAACCAGGTACTCTTCGCCTTTACGTAAGCCCGAGGACTCCAGGATGGATTCCAGAACCAGTTCTCCCCAGTTCCCTTGGATCTTAGAGTCGCCCTTTAGTGCATTGGTAAGTGATCGTGCTTCATCCGACATCTTGAGGTTGAGATTGGCTAGACGCTCAATCTCATGCTTGAGAGCAAAGCGTTCTCTAGATTCTTTTTCGTAAGAGTTGCTCACTTGTTCCTTGAACTCGGTGAGCTTGGTTTGTAGGGGCTTTAGCAAAATATCGAGCTGCTGGGCGTTTTGCTCCGTGAACTTCTTAGTTTTATCTTCCAAAATCTCATTGGCGAGATTCTTAAACTGATTGGTGAGCGCCTCCTTGGCCTCGTTTAATGAATCAATCCGATGTTGAACTTGCTTACGCTCTGAATCCAACTCAGCCTCTAGACGAATGGCGCGCTGGAGGGCTTGATCACGCTCCACCCGAATATGCTCTAACTGGGTGGTTAGCTCAGCAATGGCACCTTGCTGTTGATTCTGATTGGATCGAAGAATGGCAACATAAATTCCTAGCCCAATGGCGATGCCAAGGGCAATAATAGTAATTAGGGAATGAGGATCAAGCATAGGCTTAGTCTACTGCGGACCAAGCCCACCGAGTGAGCTTTTGAGGAGTGGGCTTGCGATCAAAGACCGAGGAGTTTTTTGAGTTCGCCGCTTTGGTACATTTCGGTCATGATGTCTGAACCACCAATGAACTCGCCATTCACATAGAGCTGAGGGATAGTGGGCCAGTTTGCATACTCTTTAATGCCCTGACGAATGGCTTCATCATCAAAGACATTGACCGTATGCAAGGTCTCTAGACCACAGGCACGTAAGATATTCACGGCATTACCTGAGAAGCCGCATTGTGGGAACTGTGCGGTACCCTTCATAAATAGAACCACAGGATGGCTGGTCACAATTTCTTTAATTTTGGTTTGGGTATCACTCATGGTGATGAAATCCTTTCATAAACGAACTGGGTTTTACTGATTTTTAGCTATTTTATGACCTATTAAAAAGTAGGGTCTTCTTTTCTGGCCTGTGTGACTCGTAAATGCCCCGCTAGATCAGTAATGGCGCCAATATCATGAAAGCCATGGTTTTCTAGGAGTACTGATATCTCAGCCGCCTGATCATAGCCATGCTCTACGGCTATGAGGCCACCGGGCTTTAAGTAATGATGGGCGTGATTCACAATCTCCCGAATACACGACAGGCCATCACCATCATCGGTAAGCGCTGCTTTGGGCTCAAAGCGTAGATCGCCCTCGTGTAAATGAGGGTCGTCCTTTTGAATATAGGGAGGGTTACTGACAATTACATCAAATGTGGTTTGGTATCGATTGGGTATTGCGTCATACCAATTGCTTGGCAAAAACTCGACCAAATGGTTAAGCCCCAGGGCTTTGGCGTTTTCGCGCGCAAGTTCAATCGCATCACTCGCTTGATCAACCCCTAGAATGCTTAGATTGATCGGCACTTTACTGATGGAGCATTCGTGGGCAATCGCTAGAGCAATCGCTCCAGAGCCTGTCCCCAAATCCAGAATCTGAATGGTTTGATTGGGGTAGTTCGCATGAATACGCTTCATTTCTTCCAGAGCAAGATCCACCAGGAGCTCGGTCTCTGGACGGGGGATTAACACGGCCTCATTGACCTTGAGATCGATCCCATGAAAACCTTTCATTCCTGTGAGGTAAGCCACAGGCACCCCAGATACGCGCTGGGCTTCTAGGGATTGCCAGGCGATGAGAAGTTCGTTGGGGAGGGGCTCTTGATCCTTAGAAATGAGAGCCGACCGTGGCCAACCTAGATGTCTGTCAAGCAAATGCGTTAACAGCGCCTTGGCATCGGTTTTATTGAGTTTTGTGTTCTCGAGGAGAGCGGCAATCGTGTTGGCCATAATGCGGATTACGCATCGCCCATAGCGGCTAACAGTTCAGCTTGATGTTCGGCTGCCAGAGCATTTAATAGATCGCCAATATCACCATCCATCATGGCATCAATTTTGTAGAGGGTGAGATTAATGCGGTGATCGGTAATTCGACCTTGGGGGAAGTTGTAGGTACGAATCCGGTCACTGCGATCGCCGCTACCCACTAAGGATTTGCGGGTTTGTGCTTGTTCTTGCTGCTGCGCATGCCGTTGGGCATCCATGATGCGTGAGACCAAGACCTTCATCGCTTGATCTTTATTGCGATGTTGGCTGCGATCGTCTTGGCACTCCACCACAATTCCGGTGGGAAGGTGAGTGATCCGCACTGCGGAGTCTGTTTTATTAATGTGTTGACCGCCGGCACCCGATGCTCGAAAGGTGTCGATGCGGATCTCTGCTGGATTAATTTTGACACTCTCAATCTCATCCACTTCGGGCATCACCGCAACCGTACAAGCCGATGTATGTATCCGTCCCTGAGTCTCAGTTTGCGGGACGCGCTGTACCCGATGGCCTCCGGACTCAAACTTCATCTTGGCATAGACATCATTGCCGGCTAAGCGCACGATCACCTCTTTATAGCCCCCAAGATCGGACTCGGCTTGACTGACTATCTCGGTTTTCCAGCCCTGACGCTCAGCAAAGCGGGAATACATTCGCAGTAGATCGGCTGCAAATAAGGCACTTTCGTCACCGCCAGTGCCCGCTCGGATTTCTAAGAAAATATTGCGCCCATCGTCTTCATCCTTGGGCAGCAAAAGCGTTTGCAGGCTTTTCTCAAGCTCTGCCATACGTGCTTGCGCATCTTTTTCTTCTTCGTCGGCAAAATCCTTCATTTCAGGGTCAAGGCGCATTTCGCTCGCAGCCTTTGCATCCGCTTCTGCTTTTTTGTAAAGCCCAAACTGCTCCACCACCGTTGAAATATCCGCATGCTCGCGCGTGAGTTTGCGATAGACATCCATATCCTTCGCGGAGTCTTCTTGCATCAAAATGGTATTGAGTTCAGCCAAACGGGCATCCAGATGCTCCAGCTTGGCACGCATGCTGGATTTCATCTAATGGCTATCGGAAGAATTATTTTTATCGTTTGAGTGGGTAGTGAATAACTTGGGTAGTAATTTCAGTAAAGCATCGCGCTCAGAACCACTAGCGTGTTGTAGGGCGTGTAAGGAGCCATGTAAGAACTTGTTGGTGAGGCCCTGGGCCATCGCATTGAGAACCTCTTGCGGATCATCGCCACGAACTAAGCGTCTGAGTGCGCGCTCTAGTTCAATTTGACGCAGGCGATCGCCTTGCTGTTGAATATCCTGGATTAAAGGTACGGCATTGCGGCCTTGCAACCAATGCATGAAATTACTCACACGCTCTTCAATAATGATCTCGGCTTGGCTAACTGCAGCTTGCCGCAGATTGGCGCCAGCTTGGGCCATAGTGCCTAGATCATCCACCGTGTAAAGATACACATCATTTAATCGGGCAATCTCGGGCTCAAAGTCCCGCGGCACTGCTAGATCAATCATGACCATGGGTTTACGACGCCTGAGCTTTAGGGCACTTTCCACCATCCCCAAGCCAATGATGGGTAGCGGGCTAGCGGTAGAAGAGACAATGATGTCAAACTCATGTAGGCGTGTTGGCAGGTCATTGAGACGAAAGGACTCCGCTTCGATATTTTGGGCTGAGATCGAGTCAGCTAGCTCTTGACCACGCTCCACGGTACGATTTGCAATTGCTGCACCACGGGGTTTGCGAGCGACGAAGTGGGTGGCGCATAAGGTAATCATTTCACCGGCGCCGATAAACAAAATTTTCTGTTCGCCAATCGATGCAAAGATGCGCTCGGCTAAGCGAACCGATGCGGCAGCCATCGAAATGGAATGGGCACCGATTTCAGTGGAGCCACGAACCTCTTTGGCAACCGAGAAGGTTTTCTGAAAAAGTTGATTGAGATAGGTTCCTAGTGCGCCAGCCTCATTAGCGGTGCGAACCGCATCTTTCATTTGGCCTAAGATTTGGGTCTCGCCAATGACCATCGAATCTAAGCCACAAGCAACCCGAAATGCATGACGAACTGCATCGGATTGCGGTAGGGTATAGATATGGGGTTGTAAAACGCTGGGTGCTAAATTTTGGCTTTTGGCTAGCCAATCAAACGTTGCCTCATGAAACTCACCCTCCGAGGCAGGATCATTAGCGGCACAGTAGAGTTCGGTGCGATTGCAGGTCGAAAGAATGGTTGCCTCAGGCATGCCGCCACGATTAACGCCATCCAAATGGGAGCGTAGGTCGGATAATGCGTCAAGCAGACCCTCGGGATCAAAAGCAACTTTTTCCCGAACGGCAACTGGCGCTGTGTGATGGTTAATGCCCAAAGTCAACAGCTTCATATTGATAATTATAGGTTTCTTGGGGCTAATAGGGGTGTTTTGAATGGGGTTTTTGGCTTATTTACTACTTGGAAGCCTGATGGGCTGGGCTACTGCCCATTATTTTCCTGGGTTTTCCCCTAGAAATAAGGGCACAAAGCGAGGCAAACGAACCAAGGCCACTTACCTCTGGAGTATGTTCTTCGGGATTCTTGGAACTGCTTTTGCAGGTTACGGTGGCCAAGCTGCGGGACTGTTTACTGCTGGGCAAATGCTCGAGTGGGGTAGTGCCATTGTGGGGGGATTTTTATTGCCCCAAGTCTATCTTTTATCCATTCGGGCTTAATCTAAATTCTTGTTTACTGGATCCAGTCCAAGCAATTGGGCTTTTCTGATGTGTTGTTAAATACGTATTTGCCTTCGTAAAGTGCCCACAACTTTTCTGATCACCTGGATAGATAAAGGGTTGTTTTGTTTTATAGACTCCAAGGCCTGAGGGGTGCGAGGATTTTAGGATGAGGTGTTGGTTAGGATTATGAATATATTCCTCCATGGATTGCGCATGACCACCCCAAAGCATCCAAACGAGATTGGGTTGTTGTGAGAGTTTTTGAATGATCTCAATCACGAGAGATTTCCATCCCAATTGCGCATGCGAGTTTGCCTCACCTAGTCGCACTGAGAGGGCAGTGTTTAATAACAACACCCCTTGCTTAGCCCAGTGGCTTAAATCGCCACTCTTGAGGAATCCCAATCCTTCAAGAGCTAATGCTTTATTGATATTGCGTAGTGAGCTTGGAAATTGTTTGGACTGCAGTGGAATATCTTTGGGGACTGAGAATGCTAAGCCTTGCGCCAATCCCGGTGAGTGATAGGGATCTTGTCCCAAAATGACAACCTTTACTTGATTGACTGGTGTGAGATGCATGGCATTGAAGATACGCTCTAGATCCGGTCGAATCGCATCACGGTGTTGTTGGTATTCGATAGTAAATTTTTTAGATAGGGAGCGCCAATCGTTTGATTGCAGATAGTCATTTAATAGCAACTGCCAATCATCAGGGATGAACCGCTTGAGATCCATGCTGATAGGGAAAGACTACTTATTAGGTTGCTTCAGCTCATATTGAGCTGGACAGTCGAGCTTTAAGACAACGCTTGCTTGATGCTCTTTATCTTGTCGGAAGTAATTGAAGGCGATTTTCTTACTATGCACAAGACTTCCAAGCACTTGATCCATTCTCGTGGTGGTGATGCGTTGCTGATTGATGCTGCCAATCAGATCGTTTGGGGCTAGCCCTGCTTGTTGGGCCATGCCACCATCAAGCACATGCGTTACCTTAACCCAGCCGTTGCTATCGGTATAACGCATTCCAAGGGCTAGTTTGATGGATTCAGTAAAGTTCGCTTGTTTTTGAGCGACTTCGATATTGGCAATCTGAGGTAACCAAATCTGCAAGGGTAGGTCCTGTGTGCCATCAATATAGTCGCGCTTAAAGCGTTGCCAAGTTTTATTAAAGCCAATCCCAATGGTTGAGTTGATAGCCAGATCCAGTGCGTATTGATTAATCCCAATTCCAGTTTTGCCATGTTCTTTCCATAAAAAGCGCATGACATCATCCAGCGATTGCTGATTGCTTGAGTACTGCCGAATTAAAAGATCCAGACCAAGGGCAATCAGTGATCCTTTGGCGTAGTAACTCACCACCGCATTGGGGGTGTTCTCATCCATCTGGTAATACTTGGTCCAAGCATCAAAGGAGCTATCCGCTACGCTTTGTTTGGTTCTGCCAGGATTGCGCAATACCCCATTCCAATTGTTGGCCACTAACTCCAAGTAGCGCTCCATGGTGATGCACCCACTGCGTACCAGTTGGAGATCGTCATAGTAACTGGTAAATCCTTCGAAGAGCCACAACAGTCGGGTGTGATTACGTTCATTGAGACGGTATGGCTGAAAAGCCTTCGCCTGAATACGTTTGACGAGCCAGGCATGGAAATACTCATGACTACAGAGTCCCAAAAACTCTTCATACGATTTTTTAGGTCTTTGAGCGCTATGATCACCGTAAGGTAATTGATCACGTTTACACAAGAGAGCGGTGCTGTCGCAATGCTCAAGTCCACCATAGCCATCGAGAGCCGTATTGACGATGAATAAGTATTGTTTGAAGGGGGCCTTGAGTTTGCGTGGCTCAAATAAGCGAATCGTGGCATCACAGATTTGTTGGAGATCAAGAGCGAGCTGTTTTCTATCAAGCAGTTGCGATTGCTCACTCGTTAGCCCTTGAATGACCATGCGGTGAGAGGTACCAAAAGATTGCCACTCAATCGTCTCAAATTGTCCGAGTGCGACTGGATGATCAATCAGATCTGCATAGTCTTTGGCCATATAAAAGCCAAAACCGCTCGCATCCGTTTTGACCTGGCGCAACGTGGTTTGCACTTGCCAGTGCTTGTTCGTCTGATCGTGTGGCGGGGCAATAGCCAGTGAACAGGGCAAATGGGCCTGACCCTCAACAGCGAGACATAGACTAGTGGGGTTAAAGAAACCTCGTTCTTGATCGAGATAAGCCGTGCGTACCGATTGATCAAAAGCATATACCGTGGTGACGATCTCGCAAGCCCCGGTTCCCTTGGGAATACGCCAGCGATCATTATCGAGACGCTCCAAGGCAATCTTTTTCTTTGCTTCCGCCTGGTTTTTGGGGAGAGTAAACGCGGTGATGGACTCAATATGCTTACTAAAGTCTCGAATCAAGTAGCTCCCCGGAATCCATGCGGGCATATGCACAACTTGCCCCTGAGGCTCTGGGCGATGAATGGTGAGTGAGACCGTAAAGCGATGACCATGAAGGTCATCAGGCCAAACCATGTACTGAATTGCTGGTGTGGAATCTAAAGCCATCATCAATTACTTCAAAGAGGCGAGTTTTTTCTCGATATCAGAGAGTTGGACAGCGCCTGGGAAACGACTACCGTCGGTGAAGAAAATAGTTGGGGTGCCATTAATTGCATAGGTTTTTGCAATGGCCATATTCTTATCAATTGGATTTGCGCAATCTGATTTGCCACTTGGCGTGATGTTACCTAGCATCCAATCGTTCCATACTTTTTGTGGATCGGAAGCGCACCAAATTTGTTTAGATTTCAGTGCTGAGTCGGCCGATAAAATCGGAATAAGATAATTGTAAATAGTGACGTTATCGAGCTGTTGCAGGGTTTTTTCTAAACGCTTGCAATAACCACAATTGGGATCAGAGAACACAGCAATTTGACGACTCCCATTGCCCCGCACAATTTTAATGGCATTGGCTTGGGGAAGCTCAGACCATTTGATGCGATTGATATCCTCTTGACGTTTAGCAGTCAAATTCGTCCCCGTAGCGAGCTCAATCATCTCGCCTTGGATTAAATATTTAGCCTTACTATCGGTGTAAAAAATTTCATTATTGACTTGCACTTCAAATAATCCTGGGATTGCCGATGGCGTGACATTACGGACATTGGCCGAAGTACCTAAGCGCTTTTGCAATTCAGCACGAATTTGTTTCTCTGACGTGGCATCGGCTGAACCAAAAAAACTGAGTAAGACGATCGCAAGTCCAAATTGGTAAATGAATTTACCCATGCAGTTGTTCTCCTAGTGCGCGCTCAATCAGCTGGCGCTTGATGATGTGACTTCGATTAACCATTCCTAAGCCCCAGTTGCGTAATCCCTTTTCAATCGGACTTTGTGCTGCAAACAGTTTCTTTAAGCGATCGGTTAGCCATAAAAGCGACGAGGTGTCGCCTTCACGCTCGCGCTCATAGCGACGCAGAAGAATGCGATCATCCACTTCCCGATACGACTCTTTGTCCTTCATAATGTGAAGTAGGCTTACCACATCCCGTAAGCCCAGATTAAGTCCTTGACCAGCCAATGGGTGCATCACGTGCGCAGAATCACCAACCAAGATTAATTTAGGATCGTAATCTGGACCAATCAGGCGATGCGCCTTGATGTGTCGCAGAGGAAAGCTTGCTGGTGCGGATTGCAGTCGCAGCTCACCGAGTTGATCATGAACTTCTACTGCGAATTGGTTTGACCATGCCTGGCTATCCAGTTGTAGTAAATGTTTGGCATGCTCGTTTTGTGTTGACCACACCATTGAAACCTGTTGCTGAGGTAATGGCAGCATGGCTAAGATGTCGCCGCTGGGCAAGAACCATTGGTAGGCGGTCTCACGATGGGCAATTGCGCAGGTAAAGTTAGCAACTACTGCATGTTGTTCATAAGAATGTTGAGCGATTTCAATTCCAACCGACCGACGTAGAGGGGAGTTCGCACCATCGGCTGCAATCACCAGTTTGGCTTGAATAGTTTGACCATTGCTCAATGAAAGCGTTGGTGATGTATTAGGCTCAAACCGAACCTCGTCAACACTGGCCTCGATACTTTGCAGGTTCTTATTAAAACGAATCGCTTGGGTCAGCGTGGCCTCAATCAAATCAGATTCGGCAATCCAGGCGAGTTCCGGTCGACCGGCTTCAAAGGCTGAGAAATGCAGTTGATCATGCTGTTGCCCACGATCGCCGTAGATTCGCATATCGCGCACTGGTTGAATACGAGTATGGTCAAGTCCATCCCAAATGTTTAGTTCCGATAAAAGATGTTTGGTGCTCGGTGAGAGTGCATAGATTCGTTGCCCAAAGGAAGGCACAAGAGTGATCGTCTGAAGTAAATCAGGTGCAATTTGAATCACTGAGTAGCCCAGTTGCGCCATGGCAAGTGCACTTGCCTTACCCACAATGCCGCCTCCAACGACTGCGAAGTCGAATTGGGTATTGGCGTGCTGGGCAGAATTAGCGGTACTTTGGGAACGCATACCAAGATGATAGCGAATCAACCGCATTTACAATGGGAGGATGTCACTCAAATGCGGAATCGTTGGCTTACCGAATGTAGGCAAATCCACCCTGTTTAATGCCCTCACCAAGGCTGGTATTGCAGCCGAAAATTATCCGTTTTGCACCATTGAGCCCAATGTGGGCATGGTCGAGGTCCCGGATCCCCGTTTAGCTGCTTTAGCGCAGATTGTGAGTCCTGAGCGGGTTGTGCCCGCCACGGTTGAGTTTGTCGATATTGCTGGATTGGTGGCCGGTGCTTCCAAAGGGGAGGGACTGGGTAATCAATTTTTGGCCAATATTCGGGAGACCGATGCGATTACTCACGTCGTGCGTTGCTTTGAAGATGCCAATGTGGTTCATGTTAGCGGCAAGGTAGACCCGATTGCAGACATTGGGGTAATTGATACTGAATTAGCTCTAGCTGATTTGGGTACTGTTGAGAAAGCCCTGCAGCGTTACTCGAAGGCAGCTAAATCGGGTAACGATAAAGAGGCTGCAGCCTTGGTTGCGGTACTCACCAAGGTTCAAGCACAGTTAGATCAAGCTTTGCCAGTTCGAGCTATAAGCCTCAGCAAGGAAGAGTTGGCTCTTCTTAAGCCATTTTGCTTAATTACGGCAAAACCGGCGATGTATGTGGCAAACGTGAAAGAAGATGGGTTTGAGAACAACCCCCATCTTGAGGCGGTCAAGCAGCATGCAGCCAAAGAGAATGCCCCGGTCGTTGCGGTATGCGCAGCCATTGAAGCGGAGATTGCCGATTTAGAGGATGCCGATAAGGTCGAGTTCTTGGCTGATCTGGGGATGAGTGAGCCCGGACTTAATCGGGTGATCCGGGCGGGTTATAGCTTATTGGGTTTACAAACTTACTTCACTGCCGGTGTGAAAGAGGTGCGTGCTTGGACCATTCATATTGGCGACACGGCGCCACAGGCTGCAGGAGTAATTCATACGGATTTCGAGCGCGGCTTTATTCGAGCACAAACCATTGCTTACGATGATTACATTCAATACAAAGGTGAGCAGGGCGCGAAGGAAGCGGGCAAGATGCGTGCCGAAGGTAAGGAATACATCGTCAAGGATGGCGATGTCTTGAACTTCTTATTTAACGTCTAACTCAAGCAAATAATGCTGCGAGTGCCTTACCTGGGTGCTCAGAGCGCATAAAGGCTTCGCCAATTAAAAATGCGTTAACCCCAGCTTCTTGCATCTGCTTCACATCGTTGGCATTGAGAATCCCAGATTCCGTAATGACGAGTTTGTCTTTGGGAATGGCTGGCAGCAGATCGAGGGTGGTTTGTAAGCTCACCTCAAAGGTTTTGAGATTACGGTTATTAATACCCAGTAGAGGCGTTTGTAGTTCAAGGGCGGTTTCTAATTCGGCGCCATCATGAACTTCCACTAATACATCGAGTTGGTTCTCGATCGCACACGCTTCTAGTTCTTGCATTTGCGATAACTCAAGTGCCGCGACAATTAAAAGAATTGCATCAGCACCCATGGCGCGCGCTTCATAGACCTGATAAGGGTCAATGATGAAGTCCTTGCGAATCACTGGCAAGGAGCATGCAGCCCGGGCCTCTTTGAGATACTGGGGCGAGCCCATGAAGTAATCCCGATCGGTCAAAACCGATAAGCAGGTCGCGCTATGGGCGGCATAACTTTGGGCAATGTCATGAGGCACAAAGTGCTCACGCAGCACTCCTTTACTCGGACTTGCTTTTTTGATTTCAGCAATGATGCCGGGTTTGTGATTGCTGACAGAGCTTATCAGTGCTTGGGCAAAACCACGCACCTTCGTATTTGGATCAGAATTAGCTTGCAGAGCCTCTTTTAAGATTTCTCCGCTAGAGATCAAGCGTTGTGCAGCCATAATCTCATGCCGCTTCGTTTCCAGAATACGACTCAGAATATCGCTCATGAGGCGAGACTTTGTGTCAAGGCAACAAAAGCCTCGAGTTTCTGTTTGGCTTTACCCGAAGTTATTGTGCTGCTAGCCAGTTGCACGCCCTCTGCAATCGACTTGCAAACATTGGCAGCATAAAGCGTTGCACCGGCATTGAGGTACACAACATCGCGCGCTGGTCCCGATTGATTGTTCATGATGTTCAAAATGATGGCTTTGGATTCTTGCGCATCGGCGACCTTCAGATTTTCCATTGAAGCATTGGCGATTCCAAAATCACTCGGCTTAATTTCATATTGACTGATTTGCCCGTTGCGCAGTTCAGCGACCATGGTGGAACCCGAGAGTGTGATTTCATCTAAGCCATCGTTGCCATGGACCACTAAGGCATGCTCAGCCCCCATCAGCTGCAAGACTTTTGCTTGGGTAACCACTAGCTCCGGATGAAATACGCCCATCAGAATATTGGGTGCTTTAGCGGGGTTAGTGAGAGGCCCCAAAATATTAAAGATGGTACGCACCCCGAGGTCCTTGCGAACTGGGACTACGTTTTTCATGGCGGGGTGATGGTTGGGGGCAAACATAAAGCCAATGCCAAGTTGCTCAATGCATTGACTTACCGCAGCAGCACTCAGATTAAGTTTGACCCCGAGCGCTTCCAAAACATCGGCGCTGCCTGATTTACTACTAACACTGCGGTTGCCATGCTTCGCAATCTTGGCACCTGCTGCGGACGCAACAAACATCGATGCTGTTGAAATATTAAAGGTATGGGCGCCATCGCCACCGGTACCGACCACATCAACTAGATAGGTCTTTTCCTTGACATTCACTGCAGTAGCAAAGTCCCGCATCACGGTAGCCGCTGCAGCAATTTCTGTGGGCGTTTCTTTTTTACTACGAAGGGCGACCAAGAGAGCGGCGATCATCGGACTCGGCAGTTCACCACCCATGATGGCGCGCATGATCTGTACCATTTCTGCCTCGGGTAATTCTTTGCCGTCAATCAAGTGTTGTAGTGTTTGAGATGGGTTCATGACCATTTCTTACTTCATTGCTAGAAAGTTTTTTAGGAGGGCGTGACCGTGTTCCGAGAGAATTGACTCTGGGTGAAATTGAACACCCTCAACGCATAACTCCTGATGACGCACACCCATAATTTCGCCATCGGCAGTTTGCGCGGTGATGCTTAAGCAATTAGGTAGATTCTCACGATTAATGGCGAGCGAGTGGTAGCGTGTGACACGAAATGATTTCGGAAGATTTTGAAATACACCTTCATTCGTATGCGTGATTTCATCGGTTTTACCGTGCATCACCTTCTTTGCGCGGATGACCTCGCCTCCAAAGGCTTCGCCGATCGCTTGATGCCCAAGGCACACCCCCAGAATCGGAATCTTGCCCGCATAGGTCTTGATGGTGTCGACCGAGATCCCTGCTTCCTTTGGGCTGCATGGTCCTGGGGAAATACAAATCCGATCTGGATTGATTATGGCGATGTCGGCAACGCTGATTTCATCATTGCGCACGACTTTTACGTCTTCGCCAAGCTCGGCAAAGTATTGCACCAAGTTATAGGTAAAGGAGTCGTAGTTATCGATCATTAAGAGCATCGTTATGCTCCTTTTGGGGATTCGGTTAATTCAGCAGCTGCCAATACTGCTTTTGCCTTGGCCTCGGTCTCTTTCCATTCGGAGCTAGGATCCGAATCGGCCACAATACCTGCGCCCGCTTGAGAATGCAACATACCGTCCTTAATCACACCGGTACGGATCACAATCGCCACATCCATATCGCCAGAGAAGGAGAGATAACCCGCAGCGCCTCCATAGATGCCGCGTTTGGTAATTTCCATTTCATCAATAATTTCCATTGCCCGAATTTTGGGGGCACCCGATAAAGTTCCTGCAGGGAAGGTGGCGCGTAAGACATCCATATTGCTCATATTGTCCTTGAGTTCACCTTCGACCGAACTGACAATATGTTGCACATGGGAATACTTTTCAATCACCATCGAATCGGTAACCTTGACACTTCCGGTCTTAGCAATGCGTCCGACATCATTGCGGGCGAGGTCAATCAACATCACATGCTCAGCGATTTCTTTGGGATCCGCCAATAACTCTTTAGCGAGTTGTGCATCCTCTTCAGGGGTCGCACCGCGGCGACGAGTACCGGCTAAGGGCCGAATCGTGACCATCTTGCGCCCCTCACGTTTTTCTTGGCGTACCAAGATCTCGGGGGATGAGCCCACAATTTGCAAATCCCCAAAGTCATAAAAATACATATATGGGGAAGGGTTAAGTGAGCGCAACGCGCGGTAGAGTTGCAATGGCGGCTCAGTGAAGGTTCGGCTAATGCGCTGGCCAATCACAACCTGCATGCAATCACCCGCGAGGATATAGTCCTTGGTGCGACGCACTGCATCTTCAAAATCGCTCGCCTTGAATTTACGAATAGGTTCGGGGTGTGGCTTGGATGCTTGTTCCTCAGGCATCTGGATCGAGACTGTCAGTGTGGCTTGCAAGCTTTGTAGCCGTTTCATGCCACTCTCATAAGTGCTAGTGTTATTGGGATCCACATACACAATGAAATAGATCTTGCCGGCAACATTGTCAACAACCGCCAGTTCTTCGGTGAGCATCAGCTGAATATCAGGTACACCGATTTCATCGGGTAAAGAGTGAACAGCGAGGCGCTTTTCAATATAGCGAACCGTGTCATAGGTGAAGTAACCGGCCAATCCACCACAAAAACGCGGTAAGTTGGGTTGAGGAGCGACCTTAAAGCGTTTGATGTAAGTGTCAATAAAGTCAAGCGGATTATCGTGATTGCGCTCAATCACTGTACCGTCATGAACGATCTCATTAATGGGCTTGGTAGGCGTGCCAACGGTTCGCAAAATAGTGCGCGCTGGGAGACCAATGATCGAATAGCGTCCAAAGCGCTCACCACCATAAACGGACTCCAAAAGAAAGGTATTTTTCTG
Source organism: Polynucleobacter sp. HIN8 (assembly GCF_030297615.1). Classification (NCBI taxonomy): domain Bacteria; kingdom Pseudomonadati; phylum Pseudomonadota; class Betaproteobacteria; order Burkholderiales; family Burkholderiaceae; genus Polynucleobacter; species Polynucleobacter sp. HIN8. The sequence goes on from NZ_AP028139.1 coordinate 129,720, forward strand.
ACCGGACTTCTGAGTTAACTTCAAGTACAGCGACAGGGGGGTCTCGAGATCGGCAAGTGATTCTGCAACCAGAGCTACTCGGTTGTATCCCTGCTTCGCGATTTCTTGTAACTCAGTCATGTTCATGATGCGAGGTCTTTTCTAGAATGATTTAAGACCCAATCGCTTTACGCATGGCAGTAATGACTTCGCCGTAGTTTGGCTTGCCAAAGATCGCTGAGCCGGCGACGAAGGTATCGGCTCCAGCCTTGGCAACGCTAGCAATATTGTCAATCTTGATCCCACCGTCAACCTCAAGACGAATGGAGCGCCCACTGGTTTCTTGATAGCGATCGAGCATCCTACGGACCTGTTCGATCTTAGTGAGAGTGCTGGGAATGAAGGATTGGCCCCCAAAGCCTGGGTTAACTGACATCAGGAGCACCAAATCAATTTGATCCAGAGCGTGGTCTAGGTGATGGGTCGGGCTGGCAGGGTTGAGGACGAGCCCAGCCTGGCAACCATGATCTTTAATTAGAGAGAGGGTGCGATGCACATGAGCGCTCGCCTCAGGGTGAAAGCTAATCAGATTGGCTCCTGCTTTGGCAAAATCCGGAACAATCCGATCAACTGGCTCAATCATCAGGTGGACATCGATCATGGCTGGTTTACCGTTTTTGATCGCATGTGGACGAATTGCCTCACAAACTAAGGGTCCAACTGTTAAATTGGGCACATAATGGTTATCCATCACGTCAAAATGAATCCAATCGGCTCCGGCATCCAAGACGGCCTTTACTTCTTCGCCCAATTTGGCAAAGTCGGCTGACAGAATCGAAGGGGCAATGATGGCGGAATTAGGGCTCATTTGAGTACTTTTTGTCATTCATACCTAGATTCTATCTTGCGAACGGGGTTGGGATGGCGCAGAATGCTCCTCATGAATCCACCTGAAATTACTGTTAACGTCCGCCCCCAGTACCTTCCCGAGCAATCAGATCCCGATAATCAGCAATACGCGTTTGCCTATACCGTGACGATTCGTAATACTGGAACGGCTAGTGTTCAGCTGATTGCCCGCCATTGGTTCATTACCGATGGCGAGGGTGAAGTTCAAGAAGTGAAGGGTTTGGGGGTGGTTGGCCAGCAGCCACTTTTGCGCGCTGGCGAGCATTTTGAGTACACCAGTTGGGCTACTTTGCCCACCCCAGCCGGTACGATGCGCGGGGAATATTTTTGCGTCACCGAGGATGCCCAGTTTTTTCAGGCAACCATCCCAGAATTTGCCCTGGTGATGCCAAGAACCTTGCACTAATTTGGGTAACTCAAATCCGAGAGCTCAAACTTTCTAGGATTAACCCTAATTGGTCTCGGTTTAGATTAAATATTGTCCATTTTTCTGCTAAAAATACAAATCGCTGTTTCTTATCTCATACGAGCCAAAGGATTTATATGAAAAAAGCTTTCTTTTTACCTCTTGCGGTTTCAATGCTTGGGCTGTTTTCTGCGCCAAGCGCACATGCTCAACAAAGCACCTTGGACAAAATTAGATCAACTGGAGTTGTTACGATGGGTGTTCGAGAGTCATCAGGAGCCCTATCGTATACCTTGGGCGATGGTAAGTATGCCGGTTTTCACGTTGAAATTTGTAATGATGTTCTTCGCGACATTCAAAAACAGCTCAACATGAAGACTTTGGATATTAAGTACACTCCAGTCACTTCACAAAACCGTATTCCTCTTTTACAAAATGGCACGGTTGATATTGAGTGCGGTTCAACGACCAATAATGCCACCCGTCAAAAGGATGTAGCTTTTGCGGTGACTACCTATGTTGAGGAGATCCGGATTGCAGTCAAAGCAAATTCAGGCATTACATCATTAAATCAATTAAATGGTAAAAAGGTCGCTACTACCACTGGTACAACATCGGTTCAACTTTTGCGTAAACATGAGAGAGCGACTGGTGTGAATTTCGAAGAAGTGTTTGGTAAAGACCATGCTGATAGTTTCCTCTTATTGGAATCTGGGCGCGCCGATGCGTTTGTGATGGACGGCTCAATCTTGGCCGGCAATATCGCCAATGCAAAGAATCCAAGTGATTACCGAATTGTAGGAGAGGTAATAGCGGTTGAGCCGATTGCTATCATGATGCGTAAAGACGACCCTTCATTTAAGAAGGCAGTCGATACGAGCATTATTAGAATGATGAAGGATGGCACCCTTGCAAAGCTTTGGGACAAATGGTTTTTACAGCCAATTCCACCGAAGAATGCACGAGTTGGTTTAGCCTTGTCTGAGAGTACGAAACAAGCATGGTCGAACCCAAATGATCGTCCTGCCGAGGATTATCAGAAGAAGTAATTTAAAAGGTTCATTGTGAGTTTGATATGACCTTAGATTGGAGTGTCTTTTGTAAGGACACTTTAACTGGAGAAGCAGCCCCGCGCTGCTTCTCCTTTTTGTTTGGAATGGATCCTAATGTTGATCCAAGCTATTTGGATTGGTTATTTAAGGCTTGGGGTTGGACCTTAGCGGTTGCTGCTTTAAGCCTTATTTTGGCCCTCATCATGGGTGTGGTGATTGGTACCTTGAGGACGTTGCCCCAGAATCATTTCATCCAAAAGATCCTCACTAGTTTTGCCACTGCTTGGGTTGAGCTTTTCCGTAATATTCCATTGCTCGTTCAGGTATTCCTTTGGTACCACGTTGTGCCGGCCTTGTTTCCGATTATGAAGAGCTTTCCATCCTATCTTTTGGTTAGCATCGCTTTAGGGTTATTTACGTCTGCCAGAATCGCAGAACAAGTTCGAGCCGGCATTCAATCACTACCAAGAGGGCAGCGGTATGCTGCAATTGCTCTTGGGATGACTACAGCGCAAAGCTACCAATATGTCTTATTGCCGATGGGTCTACGAATCATCATTCCACCGCTAACCTCCGAGTGTATGAATATTGTGAAAAACTCATCGGTTGCGTTTGCTGTGTCTGTACCAGAACTTACCCTCTTTGCAATGCAGGCACAAGAGGAAACGTCACGCGGTATCGAAATCTATTTGGCAGTGACTGGTCTGTACATGATTTCAGCATTTTCAGTCAATCGGGTGATGACCTGGATTGAGAAAAAAACACGTGTTCCGGGTTTTATTGCGTCAAGTAATTCATCGGGACATTAAGAGACCAAGAAAATCATGATGAATCTTGATCTTAGTTTCTATAATTGGGCTTTATTTACCAACTATATTCAAAAGGGTTTGATTTTTAGTATTCAGCTCACCGTGATCGCAACGATTGGTGGAATTTTGGTAGGTACTATTCTTGCATTAATGCGTTTGTCTGGTAAGCCATGGCTGGTGTTACCTGCAACTGCTTACGTTAACACCATGCGATCCATTCCTCTCGTCATGGTGATTTTATGGTTCTTCCTGTTGATTCCACTGATTATCGGCAAACCCATCGGGGTGAATCTATCAGCAATCATTACCTTTATTGCCTTTGAGGCAGCTTTCTTTTCGGAAATCGTACGTGCTGGAATTCAATCGATCCCAAAAGGGCAAGTATATGCTGGCCAAGCCCTTGGAATGACCTATTCACAAAACATGCGATTAGTGGTTTTGCCCCAGGCCTTTCGAAATATGATCCCTGTCTTTATGACCCAAACTATCATTTTGTTTCAAGACACTTCTTTGGTCTATGCCATTGGCGCTTATGATCTTTTAAAAGGGTTTGAGATTGCAGGTAAAAATTTTGGCCGTCCGATTGAAACTTACCTTTTGGCGGCTGTGACGTATTTTCTGATTTGCTTTGGTTTATCGCGGATTGTTAAAAGGATTCAGGAAAAAGTAGCGATTATTCGCTAATACAGAAAGTTATTAATATGATTGCGCTACAACATATATCAAAATGGTATGGACAGTTTCAGGTTCTAACGGATTGTTCTACCACGATTCATAAAGGTGAAGTGGTGGTAATTTGCGGCCCATCAGGGTCAGGTAAATCCACTTTAATTAAAACTATTAACGCGCTGGAGCCATTTCAAGAAGGTGAGTTAACGGTTGATGGTATTCACCTGCATGATCCTAATACAAATTTGCCCAAGCTTCGCTCGAGGGTTGGTATGGTGTTTCAGCACTTTGAATTGTTTCCCCATTTATCCGTGATGGAGAACTTAACCATTGCCCAGATAAAAGTGCTAAATCGTAGTCTTGAAGAGGCTAAACAACACGGCCTTAAATATTTAGAGCGGGTTGGATTATTGGAGCAAAAAGATAAATTTCCTGGCCAGCTCTCGGGTGGTCAGCAACAACGCGTTGCAATTGCACGAGCTTTATGCATGGATCCAATTGTCATGTTGTTTGATGAGCCAACTTCCGCACTTGATCCCGAAATGGTTGGCGAGGTTTTAGACGTGATGGTCAAGTTAGCACAAGAGGGGATGACTATGTGCGTAGTCACTCATGAAATGGGGTTTGCCAAGAAGGTAAGCGATCGCGTTATTTTTATGGATCAAGGAAGAATTGTGGAAGATTGCACTCGTGACGAGTTCTTTAATCATCCCGATGCACGATCGCCACGGGCCAAAGAATTTCTTTCCAAAATATTGAGTGACTAATTTCTCTAGTCTCTACGGCCTTTACCGGTCCAAAACACAATTGCTAATAGAATAATTAGAGCTAGAAATGCTTCTAGCACAAATAAGAGCATTGGATATTCATCAAATAACTGAGCGAACATGATGATTTTCTGGAATTGGAGTTACCTCATTGTAGTTAGTAAAACCGCATTCTGTGTTGTGATAGCGAGCCTTTTTCTTACATCGTGCGCTGTGCCGCCAACCAAGCCAGTTTCTCAAGCGCCTAAGGTAAGTAGCCCGAGCAACTTATCGCGTACACCGAAAGTCACTGAAACCGTTGTTACCGATGACAGTAGTTCATCAGCGGCATTAACGCCTGTGGAGTTTTCTGAGATACCGGGGTGGGATGAAGATAAATTAAGTGAGGCATGGCAAGCTTGGTTACAGAGCTGTAGTGTGTTGCGTAACCGTAAACCAGGGCCAGTCAATTGGGTTACGGTATGCGATCGAGCGAACGCTCAAAAACCGAGAGATGCAAAAACGTTTTTTGAGAATAATTTCAGAGCCTATGCAGTTCGTAATCAAATGACTGGTAAGTCGGAGGGCTTAGTTACCGGTTATTACGAGCCCATTATTTTGGGCTCGCGTGTACGTACGGACCGATATACAGTACCTCTTTATGCTTATCCGAAGGCCTGGGTTCGTGCAAAGCCATCGCCTGCGCCAGCGCGTACCGAGTTGATGAATTCGACTCTTCTTAAGGGTTCCGAAATTGCTTGGGTTGAAGATCCTGTAGCGGCTGCATCGATGCAAATTCAGGGGTCTGGAAAAATCCGTTTAGATAATGGCCAAATCATGCGATTAGGTTTTGCGGGGTCGAATGATTTACCCTTTAAATCGAGCGCTCAGTGGCTATTAGATCGCAAAGAGATTACCCGAGCGCAGGCAACGATGCAGGGGATTTCAGAGTGGGCTAAACGCAATCCCAGCAAAGTGCAAGAGATGCTTAATGCTAATCCACGCTTTGTGTTCTTTCGAGAACTGCCTGCCTCTGCAAACCAAGATCTTGGACCGATTGGGGCCTTGGGGGTTCCGCTGACCCCGGAACGCAGTATTGCGATTGATCCTCGGGCAATTCCGTTGGGCGCCCCTGTTTTTTTAGAAACAACGCGACCGCTTAGTAATCAGTCAATTCGACGTTTGGTCATGGCCCAAGATACGGGTAAGGCGATTGTAGGCCCAGTCCGAGTCGATTATTTTTGGGGTACCGGAGATGAAGCTGGAGAATTAGCCGGCAGAATGAAGCAAAATGGTCGTGTTTGGTTAATGCTACCGAAAAGGGATTGAAATGCCATACAACACAATATTGACTCAGACAGAGGGAAAAGTTGCCCTCATTACTTTAAACCGTCCACAAGTACTCAATGCATTAAATGACGAGTTGATGGATGAATTAGGCGATGCATTATTAAAGTTTGATGCGGATGATGCGATTGCGTGCATTGTGATTACTGGAAGTGAGAAAGCATTTGCTGCTGGTGCTGATATCGGCAAGATGGCTAAATTAGATTTTCAGGAGGCGTATCGAAATAATTTTATTAGCCGTAATTGGGAAACCATTTGCAAGATTCGTAAACCAGTGATTGCGGCAGTATCGGGATATGCATTGGGAGGCGGTTGTGAGTTGGCGATGATGTGTGACATGATCATTGCTGCAGATAATGCCAAATTTGCGCAACCCGAAATTAAATTAGGAATTGTTCCAGGCTCGGGTGGCACGCAACGGCTAACCCGTGCGGTATCAAAATCGAAAGCAATGGATTTATGTTTAACGGGTCACATGATGGATGCCGCCGAAGCCGAGCGAAGTGGTTTAGTTGCCCGAGTTTATCCAGCAGCGCAATTAATTGCTGAAACAATGGCAATTGCACAAACGATTGCTGCGATGCCATTGCTGACCCTAATGATGGTGAAAGAAAGTGTGAATGCCGCTTATGAAACAACCTTGAGCGAGGGCATTCGATATGAGCGCCGTTTATTTCATGCCTGCTTTGGTACCGAGGATCAAAAAGAGGGAATGACTGCTTTTTTAGAAAAGCGGCCAGCACAGTTTAAGAATCGTTAACGCAGAAAAGTTTGGGCTAAACGGACCCAGTAGTTCACTCCTACCGGAATGATTTGGTCATTGAAGTCATAGGAAGGGTTGTGCAAATGGCACGGACCCATGCCATGGCCTGTTGTGCGGTGATCGCCGTCACCATTCCCTAAAAATACATAGCACCCAGGTTTCTTTAAAAGCATGAAGGCAAAGTCTTCGGCACCCATGGTTGGATCGATTCGGGTGTTCACTCGCTCATTGCCCACGAGTTCTTTCATCACCTGAGCGGCAAATTCGGTTTGCTGTTCATCGTTAATCAGGGGCGGGTAGTTACGCTTAAACATTAGATTGGCTTTGCAATCAAAGGCACTGGCTACTTGATTGGCGATCTCATGCATTCGTGTTTCGATGAGATCTAAGACCTCTAGTGTAAAAGTGCGTACGGTACCGCCGAGCATCGCAGTGTCGGGAATGACATTGCTTGTTTCTCCAGCATGAAACTGCGTAATCGAGATCACCGCAGCATCGACCGGGCGCTTATTGCGAGTAATGATGGTTTGCAGGGCTTGCGCAATCTGAATACCAGCCATGATGGGATCCGCACTGTTGTGCGGCAGGGCCGCGTGCCCACCTTTGCCCTGAATGTTGATCACGAACTCGTTGCTTGATGCCATCATGGGGCCGCTTACAACACCAAAATGACCCTCTTCTAGACCAGGCCAATTGTGCATTCCAAATACTGCATCGCATGGGAACTGTTCAAAGAGACCGTCTTCAATCATTTCTTGGGCGCCAGCACCGCCTTCCTCAGCGGGTTGAAAGATAAAAATCACCGTTCCTTTGAAATCCCGATGGTTGGAGAGATATTGCGCCGCACCTAAAAGCATCGCAGTGTGACCATCGTGGCCGCAGGCGTGCATCTTTCCAGGGTTTTGCGAGGCGTGGGCAAATGTATTTTTTTCTTGCAATGGCAGGGCGTCCATGTCGGCACGTAAGCCAATCATCTTGCCAGGACCCAACTCACCATCTAAGCGACCGACCACCCCTGTTTTACCGAGGCCCTGATAGACCGCAATACCCCAACTGGATAATGCTTGCGCAACTAAATCAGCGGTCCGCTTTTCTTCAAAGCGCAATTCGGGGTGCGCATGAATAATGCGTCGGATTTCAGCGATGCTAGGGGTGGACTCGAGGATCTCAGGGAGAATTCGCATAGGTCAATATTAGCCCAAAGCGATACACTTGGCGTGGAGACATTGTGACTATTAAAAAAGTGTAATAAATACCAATGATTACAAATAAACCTTGGTTTTCATCCTATCCAGCGGGTGTTGCCCATCATCTAAGTTATGACCGATATGGGTCACTCTTAGACTTGCTCGATGAGTCTTTCAAAACTCATCGGGAGCGACCTGCGTATTGGTGTATGGGTAAGCATTTTTCCTATGATGCGATCGATTTAGCTTCAAAACAATTAGCGAGTTATTTACAAAGCCTTGGCCTATCAAAGGGTGCACGGGTCGCAATCATGCTACCCAACATCCCTCAATATCCCATGGCTTTATATGGTGTGCTTCGCGCCGGATTTATTGTGGTCAGCATTAATCCCCTCTATACCCCTCGTGAACTAGCGGCGCAACTTCGTGATTGCGGGGCTGAGGCCATCTTGCTGTTGGAGCATTTTGGGAAAACGCTTGAGGATGCCTTTGTGCTTGAGGGTAAGGCGATTGCATTAAAGCACGCCGTGATTACAAGTATTGCTGAGATGTTGGGTTGGAAAGGACCATGGTTAGATCGTTTTATACGGACCTTTAAGCGTAAGGTCATTCCCTATACGCTACCGACACACGTTCACAGTACGCAATTTACAGCCGCCTTAGAGTTAGGCGGGCAGCGTACATATGAACGTCCACAACTTTCTCATGCTGATATTGCACTATTGCAATACACCGGAGGAACCACCGGAATTTCGAAGGGCGCCATACTGACGCATCGCAATTTAATTGCGAATGTATTACAAATTGAGGCTTGGTTAAAACCAATTGAGCAACGAAAAACGATTATGTCTTGGCATTTTCTGTGCGCACTCCCGATGTATCACATCTTTGCTCTCACTGGCTGTGGCTTATTGGGTATGCGCCTTGGAGCCCGAATTCTATTAGTTCCGAATGCGCGGGATTTGCACAATTTAATTGGGATTTTGAAAGAATTTCCCGAGATTAATTTGTTTCCGGGAGTAAATACTTTATTTGCGGCCCTTTTAAATAATCCGAAATTTTCTCAATTGGATTTTTCACAATGGGCCCTAACGATCGGTGGCGGTATGGCAGTGCAGCGGACTGTTGCACAACGTTGGCAAGATCTAACCGGTACAGTGATTACGGAGGGGTATGGTCTTTCTGAAACCTCTCCCGTCGCATCGTGTAATACCCCATTGGCAACCGAGTTCACAGGTTCAATCGGCTTACCTCTACCAGATACCGAGATGTGTATTCGGGATGAAGAGGGTAAGGATTTAGCGGTTGGCGAGATTGGTGAAATTTATATTCGCGGTCCTCAGATTATGCGAGGTTATTGGCAACAAGAAGCTGAAACGCAGAATGTGCTCGGCGCCGATGGATTTTTTAGAACGGGTGATATTGGTGTGATGGATGAGGCTGGCTACTTTCGGATTGTGGATCGTAAGAAAGATATGATTTTGGTGGCTGGATTTAATGTCTTTCCGAATGAAGTTGAAGATGTTGTTGCCTCGATTCCGGGGGTCCTGGAGTGCGCAGTAGTGGGTATTCGCCAGGGCGCGATGGGCGAGGCGGTTAAGTTATTTGTGGTGCGAGAGGACCTTACGATTACCGAAGAACAAATCATGGAGGTCTGTAATCGCGAGCTGACCCACTACAAGCGCCCAACTCAAATCGAGTTTCGGGAGACCTTGCCTAAAAATAATGTCGGTAAGATTCTGCGCCGTGTCTTGCGCGATGAAAGTCAATCAGGGTAAGGCGATTGCCGCCGCAGCAAACTGAATCGCTTCAATCGAATAGGGCGCATTCGTTTCTTTCTGTAAGTGCGGCGGTAAATGAGCAATGCTTCCCAATAAGGGCGCCTTGATTCGATTCTGAAGCGTTGAAATGTTTTCGTTTAAATAGGCCATCTTAGGATCGATGCAATTGGCGATCCAACCAGCTAGCGTGAGACCACGCTGTTTGATGGCCTCCACCGTGAGAAGTGTGTGATTGATGCAACCCAAACGCATCCCCACGGTCAAAATTATGGGCACCTGAATACGCTGGACAAATCCAGAGAGATCATAGCGATCATCGATCGGAGTTAGAAACCCACCAGCACCCTCTGCAATCACATGGGTTACTCGTGTTTGTAGGGTTTGATACGCTTGCACCATCCGATCAAGTTCTAAGCGCTTGCCATGTGCGGCAGCGACTAGATGAGGTGCGGCTGGAGTATCTAATACATAAGGGCAAATCGTACTTTGGGGAATTGTAGGATCTTGGACTAGCACATAGCTTTCCAAATCCTCATTGCAAAGCATGCCATCACCGTTGCGGTAGGTCCCTGCGACGACTGGCTTGTAGGCACATGCTGACCCTGGATTGAGGGTGTTCAATTTGTAAATCAGCGCTGCAGTGACTAAAGTTTTACCAATCTCAGTGTCTGTACCAGCTACAAAGTAGGAATGATTCATGATGGTGGCAATGAGGACTCTAGCTCAGATAACACATTGCAGAGCCCCTCAATCTGTTCTTTAGTATGCGCGGCCGATAAAGTCATTCTTAAGCGCGCCTTGCCCTTGGGAACCGTTGGTGGACGGATTGCCGGTATCCAATAGCCAAATTGATCTAAGGCTCTAGCTAGCTGCAATGCGGTCTCATTGCTGCCAACCATAATTGGCTGAATTGCGGTATCTGATTCCAATCGCTTCCAACGGGTAAAGGTCGATTCCTTTTTCCAAAGCGCGATGTTTTGTTGCAAAAGTACCCGTAATTCTTTCCCCTTCTCACCTTCCATTAGAGAAATACTGCGCAGTACAGCAAAAGCTAATGCGGGCGAGCTGGCTGTGCTGTAAATATAGGGTCTTGCTTTCTGAATCAACCACGCAATAATTTTTTTATGAGCACATACAAACGCACCATTGAGACCAGCCGCCTTACCAAGTGTGCCAATATAGATAATACGGTCAGAGCAAATTCTTTGGTCTTCTAAGATTCCATATCCATGCTTGCCGAGCACACCAAATCCATGTGCATCATCAATCATGAGGAGCGCATCGTATTGATTGGCTAGGTGCAAAAGCTTTTGAACTGGGGCGAGGTCACCATCCATGCTAAAGACCCCATCAATCACGATTAATTTATGTGGGGCCGAGTCATTATGCAAAATATCGTCAAGAGCTTCTAAATGATGGTGATCAAAAATATGGAGATCGACAGAACCTTGCCCACGGGCTAGACGAATCCCATCAATGAGTGATGCATGGTTAAGAGCCGCAGAGTAAATACTTATTTTTTTGTTTCCAATTAAGCCTAAAGCGGTAATTACACTTAGGTTAGCAACATATCCGGTTGAGAAAAATAGAGCACGTACATTTGGAATAGCGCCGGCTTGAGTCGATGCTAATTTTGCTTCGAGCTCGTCATGGATTACATGATGGCCGCTAATTAAATGCGAAGCACCGCTACCCGTACCAAAACGCGCAGCCCCTTCAGATAGGGCGGCAATTAACTCAGGATGGTTGGCAAGCCCCAAATAATCATTGCTACAAAATGCCAGCAATGATCGCCCCTGTATTTGAATCTCAGGGCCACATGGGGTATTTACCGACCGAATGGATCGGCGCAGTAGCTCACGATCCAGCGTTACTAGTTCTGTATCAATTTGATCAAGGGCAAAAGGCATGGAAAATATTGAATCTAGACTTTTTGTAAAACGGCATGCAAGGTGCGCTCAATTGCACGACTCATCTGTTGGACTTCGTCGTCAGAAAGAATATAAGGTGGCATCACATAGACAGTACGACCGATGGGTCGAATTAACACACCTTCGCACAAACCTTGCTGAAAGATCTCTTTTGAGAATGAGCCTGGGTTTGAAATCGCAGATGCTTTCACATCAAACGCCATGATCATTCCTTGTTGACGAACATGTTCAATCGATACGTGATCACGGGTCCATACGAATGCTTCTTGGATCGATTGGCTGCGGACTTTATTTTTTTCTAGTACGGCATCCTCTTGAAAAATATCTAATCCTGCGAGTGCAGCGCGACACGCTAATGGGTTACCGGTATACGAATGGGAATGCAAGAACGTTGCAGTCATACGATCACTGTAAAACGCGGAGTAAATCCTATCGGTACTTAAGCAAATGGATAGGGGTAGATAGCCCGCACTAATTCCTTTGGATAGCGTCATGAGATCGGGCCAAATACCGGCTTGCTCACAAGCAAAGAATGTGCCCGTCCGACCACAGCCCACTGCGATTTCATCGGCAATCAGATGCACATCGTATTGCTCACACAGTTGCTTAGCCCCTTTCACATACCGTGGTGCATGCATTGCCATTTGGCCTGCGCATTGCACCAGAGGCTCAATGATTAAGGCCGCAATGGTTTGATGGTGTTGAGCTAAACATTCCTCAAGACTCTTAAGTGCCAAATCAATGACTTCCTCGCTTGAGATTTGCTCTGTTGCAGCTCGAGAATCGGGTGACATAACAATATGTACCGGATTGAGAAGCGATCCATAGGCATCGCGAAATACAGAGACATCGGTCACGCTTAGAGCGCCTAAGGTTTCTCCGTGATAGCTATTTGCTAAACAAATAAATTCATTTTTATTCGGCTTACCCTGAATCTTCCAAAAGTGATGGCTCATCTTGAGTGCAATTTCAACGGCCGATGCACCATCGCTGGCATAAAACGCATGCCCTAAATGACCGTTGGTCAAAGTACTTAAACGTTCAGATAGTTCAACCACCGGTTGATGAGTAAACCCCGCAAGCATCACATGCTCAATACTTTGGAGTTGCTGGACGATTGCTTGATTGATGCGTGGATTGGCGTGACCAAATAAATTGGCCCACCAGGAACTAATTGCATCGATGAACCGGCGCCCTTGCGTATCTTCAAGCCACGGCCCATTTCCAGAGGTAATTGCAATTAATGGATACGCCTCATGATCTTTCATTTGGGTGCAGGGGTGCCAAACCGAGGCAAGGCTTCGGCTGACCCAGTCTAAGGAATGACTCGGTTTATTCATTTGCAAGTCAGGGGACTATTTTCAAAATTAAGCTGCATATCTGTTATGTTATTGGTTTTAGAGTTCAATCCCGATAAAACCATGTCAGCATCACCATCGATCTCACCCTTGGTTCAGGTTAAGCCAAGCTCAACCACTACTTATCCAATTTGGACGCTTGAGCAGGTTGCGGCGCTATTTGAACTTCCTTTTCATGAATTGATGTTTCGGGCTCAGGAAACCCATCGCCAGTATTTTCCAGAAGGCGATGTGGAATTAGCCACTTTGCTTTCGATTAAGACGGGGGGTTGCCCGGAGGATTGTGGCTATTGCCCCCAAGCAGCGCGTTATCACACCGATGTTAAAGCGACAAAACTCTTGGATTTAGATGAAGTGCTAGAGGCTGCCAGGGCGGCCAAAGCAGCTGGCTCTAATCGATTTTGTATGGGCGCTGCATGGCGCGAGCCCAAAGATCGTGATGTTGAAAAAGTAGTCGCGATGATTCGGGGCGTTAAGGAGTTGGGGCTTGAGACCTGTGCGACGCTTGGAATGCTAGAGCCCAGTCAGGCAAAGGCTTTGCGGGACGCAGGCCTGGATTTTTATAACCATAATTTGGATACCAGTGAAGACTTCTATCCAAATGTGATCCAGACCCGTAGCTACCAAGATCGGTTGGATACTTTGCAGCATGTTCGCGATGCCGGGATGTCCGTATGCTGTGGTGGAATTATTGGCATGGGGGAATCGAGGGAGCAGCGGGTGGCATTCATTGCACGTTTAGCCAATTTGAGTCCCTATCCAGAATCGGTGCCCATTAATCATTTGGTCCCAGTAGCCGGCACCCCTTTGGCCGATCAAGCTAAATTAGATCCCTTGGAATTTGTGCGCACCATCGCTGTTGCCCGAATTACGATGCCTAATGCCCGAGTTCGCCTATCGGCTGGTCGTCAAGAGCTTGGAAAAGCGGTTCAGGCCATGTGTTTTCAAGCGGGGGCAAACTCTATTTTTTATGGCGATCAACTGCTCACCACGGGCAATCCTGAGGCGCTAGCCGATCGCCAATTGCTCGCAGAACTTGGCCTAAAAACCAAGGAAAGCTGCAAGGCTGAAGTGCAAGTATGAGTCGTTCAAACCCTATCAACTTGAGCCCAATTGATCATTTGATTGGTGAGTTTGATACTGCGTTGCGTGCAATTGCCGGTGGTGCCAATTACAGCCGGCCAGTCCCCAAGGCCAATATTCAAAAAGGATTAAATGAAGAGCAAGTGCTCACTTCAGATCTTGATTTAAGCCCCCAAGACCGCACCCATGTAGCAGGCTTAATGCGCGTTAATCATGTCGGCGAGGTCTGCGCCCAAGCGCTCTATCAATCCCAAAAATTTCTAGCCAAGACTCCCGAAACCCGCGCCTTATTAGATCAGGCGGCAAAAGAAGAAATGGATCATATGGCCTGGTGCGAGGAGCGCCTTAAGGAACTTGATTCTCGACCCAGTCTTTTAAATCCACTCTGGTACGCCGGCGCATTCGGAATCGGTCTGGTGGCAGGACTCGCTGGCGATCGTTGGAGTTTGGGTTTTGTGGCAGAAACGGAGAAGCAGGTCGAGCGGCACTTAGATGATCACCTTGAGAAACTTCCTGAAGCGGACCTTCGCTCCCGTGCCATTGTGGAACAAATGCGAATCGATGAAATTGAGCACGGTACAAGCGCAATCGCTGCAGGAGGTCAAGAATTACCCCGGCCACTTCAGACACTCATGGCGGGTATTTCAAAAATAATGACAACAACCGCTTATAAAATCTAGTATTACTGTTCTTTTATACAGTCTTTTCAGGGCATCCCCGGTATATACCTAAAGACGTATCTTAGCTATAGATTCCAAGTACTTGTTTTAGGTCAATATTTTAATTCACAGCTATTTTGCAAAGCTTCTCTAAGTATTTGTAATCACTAGAGAATTTCCTAAAAATTTACCCAAAAATACTTGACCCTGTAGGAAGCTTCCTCTAAAGTGGGAGGAAGTGTGAAAAAGTGGGGTAAATTTTGTTTCAAGGTGCTTCAGCTCTCAATCTCGATGCAAAAGGTCGCATGTCGGTGCCGGCAAGGCATCGTGATGCCTTATTGCTGCAGGGTGAAGGCCGCGTTACCTTAACCAAGCACCCCGATGGGTGTTTATTGCTATTTCCAAGACCTGAGTGGGAAGCGTTTCGAGCTCGAGTTGCGCAATTGCCTATGGATGCGCATTGGTGGCGCCGAATCTTCTTGGGTAATGCCGCTGAAATAGATTTAGATGGCGCTGGACGCATTCTGATTACACCCGAGTTACGAACTTCCGCAAACATTGAGCGCGAAATTATGTTGTTGGGTATGGGTTCGCATTTAGAGATCTGGGATGCCAACACGTATGCAGCAAAAGAACAAGCTGCAATTGCGCAGGGCATGCCAGACGCATTAAAACAATTTACCTTTTGATGATCGGGCGCCATGAACAATATCCATCGCCCAGTGTTACTGGCCGAGGCAGTCACCGCCATGATCAGTGGACCATCCTTTCAACCCAATTCTGCGGTAATCATCGATGGAACCTTCGGACGAGGTGGGCATACGCAAGCCCTGTTGGATACGCTTGGCAAGGAAATCAGGCTCATCGCATTCGACAAAGATCCCGAAGCAATTGCAAAGGCGCAATCGCTTTGCGATCCACGTCTGCAAATCATTCATTCAAGTTTTGCAAATATGGAGCAGTACCTTCAGTCAGAGTCCGTCGACGCGGTACTACTCGATTTGGGGATCAGTTCACCGCAAATCGATACACCAGAGCGCGGATTCTCATTTCGGTTCGAGGGCCCGCTTGATATGCGGATGGATACGACACGCGGAATCTCTGCACAGGAATGGCTCGTGAGTGCAGCCGTCGATGAGATTGCACAGGTGATCAAAACCTTTGGTGAGGAGCGATTTGCGACATCCATAGCGCGCGCAATTGTGAAACAGCGCGAAGAGGGGCGCCCTGTTCAAACCACTAAAGGTTTGGCAGAGCTGATTGCAAGCGTAGTGAAAACGCGAGAACCTGGGCAGGACCCAGCAACGCGAACGTTTCAAGCGATTCGGATTTTTATTAATCAAGAATTAAGCGATCTTGAGAAGGGGCTATCAGCCGCACTCAAGCTATTAAAAGTAGGCGGTCGATTGGTAGTAATTAGCTTTCATTCCCTAGAGGACCGTATTGTTAAGCAGTTCATGCAAGCGCATGCGCAAGTTAATGTCCCCCGTGAATTACCCATACGAGCAAAGGATTTACCACAGGGTGATTTAGAAATCATTGCTCGGATTAAGCCTAGCGCAACGGAAGTTTATGAAAACCCCCGTGCACGTTCAGCAGTAATGCGAGTTGCGCAGAAAAGAGGTGATCTCTTATGAATCGCGCTACGCTCAGCCTGCTTGTGTTGCTATTGATTTGTGCATTATCGCTGGTTACGTCTCAACAAAAAACGAGAAAATTATTTGTATCTTTGGAACGTGCCCAAGCCCAAGAGCGTAAGTTAAATCAAGAATGGCTTAGATTGGAGTTTGAGCAGCGTAATCTCTCTAAATCTGCTCGGATTCGTGATGTGGCTCGCAATCAATTGCGAATGAGTCCAATCACTCCAGATCGTACCTTGTATTTCAAGGAGGGCCTATGAAACCAGTTGGCTTCTCGACCTCTCCAAACGTTGTGCTGCGACTACCAATGTGGCGTTCGCGATTGATGTTGTTTTTATTATTTGTTGCGTTCGTAGCTTTGGTTATTCGTGCATTTTGGATTCAGGGTCCAGGGAATGGATTCTATGAGGCCAAAGCAGTCAAGGGCGTACAGCGCGAAATTGAGATGCGCGCAACCCGTGGAAAAATTTTGGATCGTAATGGTCAGTTAATTGCAACGAGTCTTGAGGCAAAAGCCGTGATTGCATATACAGATAACATCCCGACCGATTTGGCTCCAGAAAAAATTACCCAACTCGCCAAGCTCTTGGAGATGAGTGAAGCAGAGATCAAAAAGCGCTTTGCTGATGAGCGTAATCAAGTATTTTTGAAGCGTCAGGTTGATCCGGAGATTGCTCAACAAGTCCGTCGTTTAGAAATCCCTGGTATTGGACTAAATAACGAATATCGTCGCCATTACCCAGAAGGTGAGGCGATGGCCCATGTGGTTGGTTTTACCAATGTGGAAGATCGGGGTCAAGAAGGAATTGAGTTGGCGCGCGATAAAGAGTTGGCTGCACACCCGGGTAAACGGCGGGTTGTAGTCGACCGTTTGGGTCGAATCGTCAATGACATTACGATCTTGCAATTTCCACAGGACGGTCAAGATCTTCAACTCTCAATCGATAGCAAGATTCAATACATTGCGTATAACGCCTTAAAGAGCGCAGTTGAAAAGCATCGTGCAAAAGCAGGTGGCGCGGTAGTGCTTGATGTGCGCACCGGTGAAATTTTGGCATTAGCCAATTGGCCAAGCTATAACCCGAATTCTCGTAAAGCGCTTACTGGAGAGCAGCTTCGGAATCGCGTCCTTACGGATACATTTGAGCCGGGTTCCACGATGAAGCCCTTCCCTGTCGCTCTTGCACTTGAGCAGGGTAAGGTGCAACCTGAAACCAATATGACCATTGGTCAAAAGTTATTAGTGGGACCTAAACCGATCACAGATACCCATCCTTATGGAATGTTGACAGTATCGCAAGTGATTCAAAAGTCGAGCAATATTGGAACGGCAAAATTAGCGTTACAGCTTGAGCCACGAGAGATGTGGGACTTATTTGCTGCAGTTGGTTTTGGACAGGCTCCAAATATTGGATTCCCTGGTACGGTGACAGGGCGTTTGCATCCCTATCAAAAATGGGGCCAAAGCGATCAAGCCCGCATGTCCTTTGGTTATGGAATTTCAACTTCCTTATTTCAGTTAGCACGTGCTTATACGATCTTTGCTCGCGATGGTGAGTTAGTGCCCACCACTATTTTGCGCAGTCCAGATTACAAACCGGGCACTCGGATTATTACCGCTAAGACTGCGATTGAGATGCGCAATATGTTGGAGACAGTCACTGAGCAAGGCGGTACTGCGTTGACAGCGCGAGCCGAAGGATTTCGGGTTGGAGGAAAAACCGGAACTTCGCATAAAGTCGAGGGTAAGGGCTACGCATCAAATAAATACCGAGCGTTCTTTGTTGGATTGGCACCCATCAGCGCGCCACGTATTGTGGTTGCGGTGATGGTTGATGAGCCCTCTGTAGGCGGCTATTTTGGTGGGCAAGTTGCGGCACCAGTGTTCTCGACAATTGTGAGCGAGACCCTACGCAGTTTAAATGTTTCCCCTGATATCAATGAGCGTACGGTAGTACAGGCTCCGGATGCTCAACCGTTAACCGGTACATTGCAAAAAGTGGCACTAAAGCAATGATGGCCAATGTTCAAATGACCCACCATGACGTGTTGCCTTATTTAAGGCAATTTCTTCAATCCAGTGCAAAGTTCGTTGCGGATACGCGCATTCTTGCAAAGGGCGATGTATTTCTTGCCTATTCTGTTGGACACGGTAAAGCCTTGCGCGATGGACGAATTTATATTGCTCAAGCTCTTTCTCAAGGCGCTGCATTTGTGTTGTATGAACCGCACCTTCAGGGAGCTCAAGGCTTTAATTGGGAATCCGAGTTAGATGAGCGGTGTATTGCAGTTCCAGATCTCGCAAGTCATGCAGGATGGTTAAGCGCACAGTGGTTTGGCAACCCCAGCGAAGTGATTCCAGTAATTGGCGTAACCGGCACCAATGGGAAGACGAGTGTGACGCAGTGGCTTGCACAAAGTCTATCTGAGAAGGCTGGGGTCATTGGCACTCTTGGGAGCGGCTTTATAAACCGATTACAAGGGTTGGGGTACACCACCCCAGATGCGCCTCGCTTGCAAATGGAAATGGCTAGTTTAAAAGCACAGGGTGCCGACTATATTGCGCTTGAAGTGTCCTCTCACGCATTAGAACAAGGGCGTGTTCATGGGACTCACTTTGCTTGCGCTGTTTTTACCAATCTAAGTCAAGACCATTTGGATTACCACGGCACGATGGCGGAGTATGGCGCGGCAAAAGCCCGACTTTTTTATGATTTTCATCCAAAGAATATCGTCATTAATATCGATGATGCTTTTGGGCGAGAGCTATTAATGCGGCTGGTGACACGCGAGGAAGTTGTGATATGGGCATATGGCATGTCTCAATCCTCGTTTGATGGGTTGGAGAAGCTTCGGAGTCGATTTAAAGCCGTTTATTTTCAGGAATACGCATTTGCAAAGAATGCATATCAATGCCAGTTAAGCATTGATGGAACAAGTTGTTCCACAGCAATTCCTTTATTAGGCCTTTTTAATTTAAGTAATGCCCTAGCAGTAATTTCTACTTTGATGGTTTTTGGCGTATCCGTTCCAGATGCGCTACAGCGCGTCTCTAACCTAAAGCCAGTTCTTGGTCGCATGGAAGTGATTCACAGTGATCGCAGCGATGCTCCGCTGATGGTTGTTGATTACGCCCATACTCCGGATGCATTACAAAAGGTATTAGAGACCTTAAGATCGATTGCCCAAACGCGCGGTGGAAAGTTGGTATGTGTGTTTGGTTGTGGTGGCGACCGGGATCAAGAAAAACGTCCCAGGATGGGAGCTATAGCGCAATCAATGGCTGATCATGTGATTGTCACAAGCGATAACCCGCGCACTGAAGATCCGCAAGAGATTATGAACATGATTGTGGCGGGCATGAGCGGTCATCACAATTCATCTGTTGAGCTAATTGCGGATCGCGCCGCAGCCATCATGACTGCAGTTAGGCAAGCTCAAGCTCACGATGTTGTTCTCGTTGCCGGTAAGGGCCATGAGACCACCCAAGAGATCAAGGGAAAGCGTTTTGATTTTTCGGATCAGGCGCACTTACGTTTAGTCAGTGGAGGGTCAAATTGATGTTAGCGATTCCGGCCATGACAAATCTTGCCCATATCCATGCCTTACTTCCAAATAGTCAACTGCATAATATTGGCATCGCAGAGGCGCGCGATCGGCAGATTAGTCAGATTGGAACAGACAGCCGCCATCCAACGGTTGGGGAGCTATTTGTTGCGCTCAAAGGGGATCGTTTTGATGCGCATCAATTTTTAAACACAGTATCCGAGCAGGGTGCTTCTGCTGCTTTAATTAGTGAGAAAACATCGTGCCCCATCAGCTTACCCGCTGTTTATGTAGAAGATACCCGTAAGGGACTTGGTGAGCTGGCAGCTGCATGGCGTGCACAGTACTCATTACCACTCGTTGCGGTGACGGGAAGTAACGGCAAGACAACCGTTAAGGAAATGATTGCGGCAATTTTTAGGCAAGCGATCAGCCCACCTGAATTACTTGTGACTGAGGGAAACCTAAATAATGATATCGGGTTACCGCTGACATTATTAAAGCTACGCCCATTGCATCGCCTAGCTGTGATTGAGTTGGGGATGAACCATCCAGGCGAAACCGCCGAGCTTGCGGCGATTACTCGCCCAACCATTGCACTTATCAATAATGCGCAACGAGAGCATCAAGAATTTATGGAAACCGTTGATGCCGTAGCTCGTGAGCATGCT
This sequence comes from Polynucleobacter sp. HIN8, assembly GCF_030297615.1. Lineage (NCBI taxonomy): Bacteria > Pseudomonadati > Pseudomonadota > Betaproteobacteria > Burkholderiales > Burkholderiaceae > Polynucleobacter > Polynucleobacter sp. HIN8. The sequence continues at coordinate 150,256 of NZ_AP028139.1, forward strand.
GACGTATTGCGCTCGTTAGGGCATAACGGCGTGGGCGCATTTCCAGCGGATACCCCGTATACCGATTTATGGAAATCCGCATGCGCCTCAAAACAGTCTATGAAATTTCGTTGGTTCGATCAGGCCCCAAATACTAATTTGCAAGACGATTCATTAATTAGTGGTTACCTCCTATCGGATGGCAAGATTGAGATACGCACACCGCTAGGTAGGATTGAAGTGCAACTCAATACGCTTGGGGCGCATAACTATCGTAATGCCTTAGCAGCCGCTACCGTTGCCGTTGCTGCAGAGATTCCTTTATCTCAAATTAAAGCGGGTTTGGAGCAGTTTGAGCCAGTATCTGGTCGAATGCAGCGTATCGCCCTTTCCCAAAGTATCGAACTAATCAACGATACCTACAACGCCAATCCAGATTCAGTTATAGCCGCTATCGATACCTTGGCAGCTCTCGGTGGAGTGCGTTATCTAGTCTTAGGTGATATGGGGGAGGTGGGATCGCAGGGCCCGGCATTTCATCACGAAATTGGTAAATATGCAGCGCAATGCGGTATTGAGCATTTCATCACGATTGGTAGTCTGACTCAAGAAAGTCATAAGGCCTACTTATCGAATAGACCTACTGGAGATGCGCGTCACTTTGATGATATGGATTCTTTAAATACGGAGTTGGTTCAGAATCTGTGCAAATTCGATGATCGCAATCTTTATATCCTAGTTAAAGGGTCACGATTTATGCGGATGGAGCGGGTAGCGCAAGCACTCGTCAAAGGAGTGAACCCATGCTCTTAATCTTGGCACAGTGGTTGCAAGATGATTATGGATTTTTCCGGGTGTTTTCTTACATCACCTTTCGTGCCGTGATGGCAACAATGACTGCACTTTTGATTGGTCTTGTCTTTGGCCCTTGGGTAATTCGTAAGTTGACTGAAATGAAAGTGGATCAAGCAGTTCGCACTAACGGACCTCAAACGCATTTAGCAAAAGTAGGCACCCCTACCATGGGCGGTGTATTAGTGCTCATTGGAATTTTTATCTCTTGCGTTCTATGGGCTGATTTAAGTAATCGCTTTATTTGGATTGTCATGCTTGTGACTTTTGGTTTTGGTGCGATTGGCTGGGTCGATGACTATCGAAAGGTGGTTTATAAGGATCCGAAAGGAATGTCTTCGAAAGAAAAATTCTTTTGGCAAACTTTGATCGGTTTATTTGCCGCGATTTATTTAGCATTCTCTGTGTCGGAAGTTAACAACCTAAAAGTTCTGCAGTTATTTATTAGCTGGGTTGAAAGCGGTTTTTCATTAGATCTTCCGGCGAAATCAAACTTAACCGTGCCGTTCATGAAAGAAGTGAGCTATCCCTTGGGTGTTATGGGATTCATCATTTTGAGTTATTTGGTGATTGTGGGCAGTAGCAACGCTGTGAATTTAACAGATGGCCTTGATGGTTTGGTCATCATGCCTGTAATTTTAGTTGGTGCTGCACTCGGTGCCTTTGCCTATGTGATGGGTAACGCAATTTACGCGAAATATCTTTTATTTCCCCATATTCCAGGTGCTGGTGAATTATTGATCTTTTGTGGCGCAATGGGTGGCGCCGGATTAGCATTTCTTTGGTACAACGCGCATCCTGCACAGGTCTTTATGGGTGATGTAGGTGCTTTAGCTTTAGGCGGTGCCTTGGGAACAATCGCAGTCATTGTTCGTCAAGAGATCGTTCTTTTTGTCATGGGCGGAATTTTTGTTGCTGAAACCGTTTCGGTAATGATCCAAGTTTTTTGGTTTAAGTTCACCAAAAAATATTATGGAGAGGGTCGACGCATATTCCGAATGGCGCCTTTGCATCATCATTTTGAACTGGGTGGCTGGCGCGAGACTCAGGTTGTTGTGCGTTTTTGGATCATTACGATTTTGTTAGTACTCGTTGGCTTATCAAGCCTTAAGTTACGTTAATGGTCAATACAATGAACCAGCGATTACTCCATCCCTTCAACTCCAGTAAGAGCAATGATTTTGCTGGGCAGGGATCTCCTCACGTATTAATTGTGGGGATCGGTGAGTCTGGCTTCGCTATGGCGAAGTGGTGCCTATCTCAAGGCGCGCAGGTGCACCTTGCTGATACGCGTGCGCGAGAGGCGTTGAATTCGCAACAACAAAATTGGTTAAGTGAACTTGAGGGCTTTGGATTAAAAAGCTTTACCGAGCAGGCAAGTAATTGGAGTGTGCTGCTTGGGCAGATTGATATTTTGGGGATTAGTCCTGGTTTATCGCCACTCCAAGAGCCAGCTAAAACAATTTTGTCAATCTGTGAGGAACGCAAGATTGCTGTGTGGAGCGAAATCGAGTTTTTTGCACGTGCACTTGATGCACTTCATCAAATGGCATTGAAAGGCGGCACACGGTATCAGCCAAGCATTCTTGCGATTACCGGCACCAATGGCAAAACAACGACAAGTGCATTAACTGCACAAATATGTGAGCGAGCCGGTCGCCATGTTGCGTTGGCTGGCAATATTAGTCCAGCTGCTCTTGAAAAATTGAGCGCTGTATTAAAAGAGGCCAAGAGTTCTGATGACTTGCCTCAAATTTGGGTATTGGAGTTATCGAGTTTTCAGTTGCACTTTACTCATACCCTGAATCCAACTGCATCAACTATTCTTAATCTCTCCCAAGACCACTTGGATTGGCATGGCGATATGAATTCGTATGCCGCTGCCAAAGCTCGAATTTTAGGAAGCGATTCCGTTTTGGTGCTGAATCGAGATGACCCTTTAGTCAACGATGTATTCAGAAATGTAGTCGATCATAAGATCATCTCCTTCGGAAGTGATGCGCCAAACGAAAGCGACTCATTTGGTATAGAGCGCGATTTGAATGGTGGTGGAATTGATTGGTTGGTTTGGGCGGAGCCTGATGAAGCGACTCAAGCGATGGCACAGGAAGAGGCACAAGAGGGATTTATCAAGCGTCGTCGTAAGAAAAATAATGCGTATGAAGCCTCCGATACCTTGCGACTAAAGCGATTAATTCCTGCAGATGCCCTACGTATTCGGGGGCGACACAATGCCCTAAACGCCCTTGCTGCGCTCGCACTTGCTCGTGCTGCAGGATTGGGAATCGGCTTACTTTTACATGGCTTGCGTGAGTATCAAGGAGAGCCACATCGGGTTCAAACTGTCGCTGTGATTCGAGATGTGGAATACATTGACGATAGCAAGGGAACCAATGTGGGAGCAACGGTTGCTGCATTGATGGGCTTAGGGGTAGCCTCTGGCCAAAAAAATATATGGCTCATTGCGGGTGGTGATGGAAAGGGTCAAGACTTCACGCCTTTATCTGAACCCATCGAGCGATTTGTAAAAGGCCTCATCGTGATAGGTCGCGATGGCCCGGCTATTACGACTGTGTGTTCAAGTGCAGTCAGCCGAGGTATTTTGTTGGCTATTGAAGTGAAGGATCTAGAGTCGGCGGTTCAGTCGGCGGCTCAATACGCATCGGCCGGCGACATTGTTTTGTTATCCCCAGCGTGTGCGAGCTTTGATATGTTTAAAAACTATCAACATCGCGCTGAAGTTTTTGTGGGGGCTGTCCATGAGTTGATGAATCAGTGGAGCGATAGTCCCAATGAACATCTGGGGGCGTCCGCATGAACCTTCGTCAGAACCGTTTTTGGAATATTTCGCGCGAGGGCTTTGATGGGTTTCGTTCGGGGCTACGCGATGCCGTATCTGGTGTTGAGCAAACGCGATCGCGCATGATGGAATATGACCAATTACTGGTTTGGGCAGTGTTGTCATTGAGTCTGATTGGCCTAGTCATGGTCTATTCGGCCTCCATTACTCTGGCTGATGGCCCTAAATATGCCAACTACAGCAGCAACCATTTTTTAGTACGTCATCTCATCTCTCTTGGGATTGCGGTCTTCGTTGGTTTTTGGGTATTTAAGATTCCGGTGAAGACTTGGGATAAGTTAGCACCATATATCTTTGCATTCACAATCCTATTATTAATTGCTGTTTTGATTCCTGGAATCGGTAAGGGAGTCAATGGAGCGCGACGTTGGATTTCTCTAGGAGTAATGAATTTCCAACCCTCTGAGTTGATGAAGTTCGCTGTCATCATCTTTGCAGCCAGTTACACGGTGCAACGTCAAGAGTATCTGCATTCTTTTGTGAAAGGCTTTGTGCCCATGGGGCTAGCGGTTGCCTTAGTTGGTCTTTTGCTCATGCTGGAACCCGATATGGGGGCCTTTATGGTCATTGCCATCATCGCCATGGGCATTCTGTTCCTTGGCGGCATTAATGCCAAATTGTTTGCTGGCCTAACGATTGTGGGCGTGTTGATTGTGACAACTGTGATCGCTTTATCCGAGTTTAGACGGCAGCGCATCTTTGCATTTTTAGACCCTTGGCAAGCGGAGCATGCGGCTCGAAAGGGTTATCAGCTGGTTCACTCACTGATGGCTTTTGGACGTGGAGAGTGGTTTGGTGTTGGTTTAGGAGGTAGTGTTGAGAAGTTGCATTACTTACCTGAAGCTCATACGGATTTCATCTTGGCTGTGATTGGTGAAGAACTTGGTTTTATAGGTGTATTTGTAGTGATCCTACTTTTTTACTGGATCGTACGTCGGGCATTTCTGATTGGACGTACTGCGTTGCAATTGGACCGAAGCTTTGCAGGTTTATGCGCCAAGGGTGTTGGCATTTGGATCGGTTGGCAAGCCTTTATCAATATGGGCGTGAACTTAGGCATTTTGCCAACTAAAGGTTTGACTTTGCCGCTGGTCAGTTACGGTGGCTCAGCGATTCTTATGAATATGGTTGCCTTCGCGGTCTTACTAAAAATTGATTATGAGAACCGAATTTTGATGCGCGGAGGCAAGCTATGACGATGGCCACGCGCTCCGTCTTAGTAATGGCCGGTGGCACTGGTGGGCATATTTTCCCTGGGTTAGCCGTTGCGGAGTGTTTGCGCAATCAAGGGTGGACCGTAGCTTGGATGGGTAATCCCACTGGTATGGAATATCGTTTAGTGCCTGCAAAAGGATTTGCTTTTGAGGGCGTGAAATTTAGTGGTCTGCGCGGCAAGGGCATGCTGACAAAGGTGCTCATGCCATTTCGGCTAGCTCGCGCGATGATGCAAAGCTGGAAAATTCTGCGTCGCTTAAAGCCAAGTGTGGTGTTGGGTATGGGAGGCTATATCACCTTCCCAGGCGGCTTAGTAAGTTACCTCATGGGTCGGCCTTTGGTGCTGCATGAGGCTAACTCCGTAGCTGGAAGCGCTAATCGAGTGTTAGCACGATTCGCAACTCGAGTTCTTACTGGATTTCCAAAAACACTGAAAGAAGCCCAATGGGTTGGTAATCCAATACGTGAGAGTTTTGAGAGGTTAAGTGATTGTAAGACGCGCTATGGCAAGCGCCAGGGTCCGCTGCATTTACTTATTGTGGGTGGAAGTTTAGGGGCCGCTGCACTCAATACAGTGGTTCCTGAGGCTTTGGCGTTGTTACCTGCTGATCGGCGCCCAAATGTGCTTCATCAGACTGGCGAGCAGCATTTAGAGACGGTTACTAAGACCTATCAGCAATTGGGTGTTAATGGTGAGCTAAAGCCATTTATTGACGACATGGCCGCAGCCTACGCCAATGCAGATTTAGTAATTTGCCGTGCTGGAGCGATGACCGTATCAGAAATCTCTGCTGCTGGGGTTGCTGCGTGTTTTGTGCCATTTCCGTATGCGATTGATGATCATCAGACCGCAAATGCGCGTTTCCTCTCAGACGCAAAGGCTGCAATCCTGATACCTCAATCTCAGTTGGATGGCGATTCTTTAGCAAACTTAGTTTTGGGATTACGGCGTGAAGATTTAGCCGAAATGGCTGTAAAAGCGCAAGCACTTGCTAAGTTTCATGCGACCGAAGAAGTTGCTTCCATTTGCGAGGAGTGCGCCCGATGAAACATATCGTCCAGCACGTTCATTTTGTGGGGATTGGTGGAGCCGGTATGTGCGGTATCGCTGAGGTCCTGCTGAATCTAGGGTATCGCGTTTCAGGATCAGATTTGGCCGAGTCGGCAGTCACAAAACGATTAATGACATTAGGCGCACAAATTGAGATTGGCCATGATGCAAAGAATATTGGTAATGCTGAAGCAGTGGTAATTTCTTCAGCAGTGACCGGTAACAATCCAGAGGTACTTGCCGCAAGAGCCAATCGGATCCCGGTGATTCAGCGTGCTGTAATGCTTGGGGAGTTAATGCGTCTTAAGCAAGGAATTGCCATTGCCGGTACGCATGGCAAAACTACTACAACGAGTTTGGTTGCCTCAGTGCTCGCTCAGGGTGGATTAGATCCAACCTTTGTGATTGGTGGAAAGTTAAATTCTGCCGGTGTCAATGCACGTTTGGGGCAAGGTGACTTCATTGTGGTTGAGGCCGATGAATCCGATGCCTCATTCTTACAGCTGTATCCAGCAATGGAAGTTATTACGAATATCGATGCTGATCACATGGATACGTATCAGCACGACATGGCACGTTTGAAACAAACGTTTGTGCAGTTTACTCAGCGAATGCCATTTTATGGAATCGCAGTACTTTGCATTGAGGATGCAAATGTTCGAGACATTCTGCCCTTTGTTTCGCAGCCTATCTTACGTTACGGATTTTCTGAAGATGCTGATATTCGTGCAACGGATATCAAAGCCGTTGGTACGCAAATGCATTTCAAGGTTCATCGTCGCGCAATTCGCCGGCATGGCCCAAGACCCGGATCGTTACCAATCATTCTAAATTTACCCGGTAAGCACAATGTATTGAATGCGTTAGCAGCTATTGGAATTGCTACTGAACTAGGCGTGAACGATGATGCCATTGTGAATGCCTTATTGCAATTTAGTGGCGTCGGACGTCGTTTTCAGCACTATGGAGATATTTCATTAGCGCATGGCGGAGCATTTACCTTGATTGATGATTATGGTCATCATCCAGTTGAAATGAATGCAACCTTAGCGGCTGCACGCGGCGCTTATCCAAATCGACGTTTAGTTTTAGCATTTCAGCCTCATCGATTTACTCGCACTCGCGATTGTTTTGGTGAATTCGTCAATGTGTTGCGCCAGTTTGATGCAGTGGTTCTCACGAATGTTTATCCGGCTGGTGAAGCACGGATTGCCGGCGCTGATAGTAAAAGTCTGATGAAGGCTCTTGGTAAATCAACCTCAGTTCAGGTGGTTGAAGATCTCCAAGAGATTCCTCTGGCCTTGAGCGGACTTCTAAAAAATGGCGATGTTTTGATTACGATGGGCGCGGGTTCCATTTCCAAGTTGCCTCAGATGCTTGTGGAGATTGGTCATGTCTAAGCCACAACGCATTTCTTCATGGGGTCAGGAAGTTACTTTGCAACTCGCTCAGTTCGACCCTAAACAATTTGGGCGCGTTGGAGTATTAATGGGCGGACGTTCCGCAGAGCGTGAGATTTCTCTTTTATCCGGTCAAGGGGTACTCAACGCGCTTTTGGAAAAGGGCATTGATGCACATGCCTTTGATCCAGGGGTGCGTAGTCCTGTAGATATTTCTAATGAGCAATTTGATCGCGTCTTTATTGCACTGCATGGCCGTTATGGTGAAGATGGAACCATTCAAGGTCTTCTCGAGTTACTTAATATTCCATATACCGGTAGTGGTGTTTTGGCCTCTGCGTTATCGATTGATAAGGTGGTTACTAAGCAAATTTGGTTAAGCAATCAATTACCAACACCACGCTATGAGGTCTTAACCAGTGACAGCAATTGGGATCGAATTGCTAATCATCTGGGACTGCCGATCATTGTGAAGCCTGCACACGAGGGATCTTCCTTGGGCTTGAGTAAAGTGCGGCACGTGGAAGATCTACCGGCAGCTTACGCATTAGCAGCCAAATTGGATCGACGAGTTTTGGCGGAGACCTGCATTGTTGGTCCAGAACTAACCTGCCCGATAGTGGGTCACGGCGCGAGTGTCCAGGCGTTGCCACTAATCCAAATTATTCCCCCTGAAGCTGGTTATGACTTTCATCACAAATATTTTTCGGATGAAACTCAATATCGCTGCCCTCCAGGACTTGATCCCGAGCTTGAGAATCAGATTCAGGAGCTTGCGATATCGGCTTATCGAGCGCTAGGTTGTCGGATGTGGGCACGTGCAGATGTCATGCTCGATGCGGCAAATCAGAACAAGCCATATTTATTAGAAATGAACACATCGCCAGGAATGACCTCGCATTCACTGGTTCCAATGGCGGCTAAAGCGGCTGGTGTTCCCTATGCCGATCTTGTGGTGTGGATCCTAAGCCAGACCTTAGAGGACACACTTTCTCCACTTGGAGTCCATAGATCATGACCATGATGCAACGGATCTCTGAGGGAATCGGCTTTGTCATTGCGCCGGTTTGGAACTATCCCGAACGGATGCAAGAAATCACGCGATGGCTAATGCGGTTCTTTATTTTGGCTGTTGTGCTATCCATTTTTATTTGGCTCAGTCAGCAACCCGTGTTTACATTAAAACAGTTACAGATTGAATCGGCTGGCAATCAAGACTTAAAGCACCTCCAGCTGCCTGCAGTACGCAGTCAGGTCTTAGATAAAGTTCAGGGTAATTTTTTTAGTGTTCGTTTACAAGATGTAAAAAATGCTTTCGAGGCATTTCCTTGGGTGCGTCATGCCAGCGTTCGCCGGGCTTGGCCCAATGGTTTGATTGTTAGTATTGAAGAGCAAAAACCGTTAGGGGTTTGGGGAAAAGCCGATCAACAGAAATTAATTAATGTTCACGGCGAAGTATTTGATGGCTCAATCGCCGAGCTAGACGAAAACACTCCCATCATTGAGTTTAGTGGCCCAGATGGATCAAGTAAGGAAGTGCTTCGTCTTTATCAAAAAGCCAGCATCTGGTTTAGGCCATGGGATGCTGAGATCAAATCATTAACACTTTCTGATCGGTACGCATGGCATATCAAGCTTAGTAATGGCGTCCGCATTGAGTTTGGGCGCGAGGAAGAGCAGGCAAAAGGCGCCTTAGAGCAACGCGTCGCACAGCTTTTGCAATATTGGCCACAGGTTCAACAAAAATGGCCAAATCGGGTTGACGCAGTCGATCTGCGCTATGCCAATGGGTTTGCTGTACATATTGTTGGCGCTCCAACTAAGCCAAGCACGCCCGCGATCAAGGTTGAACTACCCAAGGCGTATCAAATCGCCATTATGAGTCATGACGAGCAACGTATCGAGGAATGGAAATGAGTAAAGACAGCCGCGATTTATTGGTTGGGTTGGATATTGGCACATCAAAAGTGGTGGCACTGGTTGCCGAGCTAAGCCCTGATGGTGAATTTAATGTGTTGGGCTTAGGTCAGACTTCCTCTAAAGGTTTGAAAAAAGGGGTAGTAGTCAATATCGAGGCCACGGTTCAGTCCATTCAGAAGGCACTCGAGGAAGCAGAGTTGATGTCCGATCGTCGGATTGCCCAGGTTTATACCGGCATCGCTGGTAATCACATCGTGAGTTTTAACTCAAGCGGCATGGTTGCGATTCGTGACAAGGAGGTTGGCTCTGGTGATGTGGAGCGAGTTCTTGAAACAGCTAAAGCAATCAATATTCCTACCGATCAACAAATTCTTCATATTTTGATCCAGGAATTCATCATTGATGGCCAGGAGGATGTGCGTGAGCCGATTGGAATGAGCGGTATTCGTTTGGAGGTGAAGGTGCATATTGTCACTGGGGCGGTGAGTGCGGCACAAAATATTGTGAAGTGCGTCAGACGCTGTGGCCTTGAGGTCAATGATTTAATTTTGCAACCCCTTGCATCAAGTTTGGCAGTTCTTACGGAAGACGAAAAAGAATTAGGCGTTGTATTAATTGATATTGGGGGCGGTACAACCGATATTGCAATTCATAGTCAGGGATCGATTCGCCACACCGCAGTCATTCCAATTGCGGGTGATCAGATTACGAATGATATTGCGATGGCCCTACGAACCCCAACGGTTGAGGCGGAAGATTTAAAGATTCATCATGGGGTTGCTAAACAAGATATGGCTGACCCCAATGCGATGATCGATGTTCCGGGTGTGGGTGATCGTGAACCTCGCCCCATGTCTAAACAAGCACTTGCAGCGGTGATTGAGCCGCGCGTTGAAGAGCTATTCACCTTAGTGCGCAACATTATCCGTGAGTCAGGCTACGAGGACATGGTTTCCTCGGGAATTGTGTTGACAGGTGGCACCGCCATGATGCCAGGCATGGTTGAGTTGGCAGAGCAGGTTTTCTTAAAACCGGCACGTATTGGTGCTCCGGAATATCGCGGTCATTTACATGAGGTATTGAGAAGCCCACGTTACTCAACAGGGCTTGGTTTGCTAATGGAGGGTCAGGCGCAAATGGTACGAGGCCGTAGAGCGACTCAAGGCGGGAGTTTACAAGGCGTCGTTACTCGAATGAAGGAATGGTTTACAGGTAATTTTTGATTTTTTTCGTCGTCGTCAATCGGTGATCCATGGTGGAAAGCCGATTTTATTAAGGAGGGTGTTATGGAGTTTGAAATGATAGAACAGGAAACAGCTGGCAAAACCATCATCAAGGTGGTTGGTGTCGGAGGGGCTGGCGGCAATGCTGTCCAGCATATGATTCGTCGCAGCGTTAATGGCGTGGAGTTCATTTGTATGAACACCGATGCGGGAGCATTGCAGCGTTCGCAAGCGAGCTTAAATCTACAGTTGGGTGAGACCGGCCTTGGGGCCGGCGCAAAGCCAGAGGTGGGTGCAGCTTCAGCGGAGCAGGCCCGCTCACGTATTGCGGATGCTTTACAAGGCGCACATATGGTGTTTATTACCGCAGGCATGGGAGGTGGCACTGGCACCGGAGCTGCGCCAGTGGTTGCTCAAGTTGCTAAAGAAATGGGCATCCTAACGGTTGGTGTCATTAGCAAGCCATTTGACTTTGAGGGCATCAAGCGCTTGAAAGTTGCCGAGCTGGGTGCGCAAGAGTTAGAGAAACACGTTGATTCATTAATCGTCGTTTTGAATGAAAAGCTCTTTGAAGTGATGGGAGAGGATGCAGAATTTGATAAAGCCTTTGCTTGCGCAGATGATGTATTGCATAACGCCGTATCCGGTATTGCCGAGATCATTAATGAGCAGGGTTTAATCAACGTCGACTTTGAAGATGTGAAGACCGTCATGAGTGAGCAAGGTAAAGCCATGATGGGAACGGCAACCGTATCTGGAATGGATCGGGCGCGTTTGGCTGCTGAGGCTGCTGTTGCTTCGCCATTACTTGAGGGAGTTGATTTATCGGGTGCACGAGGTGTGTTGGTCAATATCACCGCCAGTCGTTCATTGAAGTTATCCGAGACCCGTGAGGTGATGGCAGCTATCCGAGGTTATGCTGCTGAGGATGCCACGGTAATTTTTGGAACCGTCTATGACGATAGCCTAGGCGATGCTTTACGGGTAACCGTAGTGGCGACTGGGCTTAATGGCTCTCAATCGCTCCAAAAAGATCAACCCCAATTAATCTGGCGCGCTGCCACAGGGACGAATGATGCAAGCCCAACGATGACCACTTTGGGTGATTTTGCTCCGACCAGTCCAGCCGCGGCGATGAGCCGTAATGCTGCTCAAGCGTCAAGCGCCATGGGCTCAAGCCCGGCTGCCCCGATTAATGCAGCAGTTGATTATGGTCAGTTTGATGTTCCAAAGGTATTTCGTAATTCTCGAGAGTCTGTGCCTCCAAGCCTTGGTGCCGATAGTTCACCACAGGCCAAGGCAATGCTTGAGAAGGGGGCGGATTACTATGAGATACCTGCCTTTTTAAGGAAGCAAGCAGACTAGTAAATAAACCATACAATAGTGGCTTCGAGGATTGCTAATTCAGTCGCCCCTCCGGACGACGAATCCAGCGCCTGCGTTAGCACCCCAAACCACTATTGATATGGAGATAACATGATTGCAGTAGGACAAAAATTACCCAACGCCACCCTCTATGAGTTTTTTGATGAAGAGCGCGATGGCTGCTCCTTGGGCCCAAATTCATTTGAAGTTGAAAAATTAACTGCCGGTAAAAAGATTGTAGTTTTTGCGTTACCTGGTGCTTTTACACCAACCTGCTCGGCTAAACATGTTCCTGGATTTGTGGAACACTTTGATGCGATTAAAGCCAAGGGAGTCGATGAGATCTGGTGCGTTTCTGTGAATGATCCATTTGTGATGGGCGCATGGGGACGGGACTTAAAGGTTGGTAAGAAAGTGCGTATGTTGGGTGACGGTAGTGCTGAGTTCACCAAAAAGTTAGGTATGGAATTTGATCTCACCGCTCGCGGTCTTGGTGTTCGTTCCCAACGCTATGCCATGATTGTTGATAACGGCGTTGTTAAGCATTTAGCGCTCGAAGCACCTGGCAAGTTTGAAGTTAGTGATGCCGCAAATACCTTAAAGCATCTCTAATTAATGTGATGTAAGCCATGGTGCTTAAACAAAAAACCTTAGCACAGCCGATCAAAACGGTCGGCATTGGCTTGCATTCTGGTCGTAAGTCGACATTAACAATTAAACCCGCACCAATTGATTTTGGAATTCAGTTTGTGCGGGTTGATATGCCTAATGCAGCCCCAATTCCAGCTCATGCGTTAGCAGTCTGTGATACCCGCTTGGCCTCGGTAATTCAGAGTCAAGGTGTCAAGGTTTCTACAGTTGAGCATTTGCTCTCCGCTTGTTCAGGTTTGGGGCTGGATAACTTATTAATTGAGGTGGATGCGGAAGAGGTGCCGATCATGGATGGCAGCGCCGCCTCTTTTCTTTTTTTAATTGAATCAGCCGGTACTGTTGAACAAGAAGCACCACGTAAATTTATGGTGATTCAACGTGTGATTGAAGTGCGCGAAGGCAATAAATTAGCGCGCTTGGAGCCATACTATGGATTTAAGTTAGATTTCACGATCGACTTTAAGCACCCAGCAGTAGACAAAACGGGGCAGCGTTTTATGGTTGATTTTGCTGAACATGCTTACCGTAGTGAAATTGGCCGTGCTCGTACGTTTGGATTTGCGCACGAGGTTGAGGCACTTCGTGAGATTGGCCTGGCCCGAGGCGGTAGCTTGGATAATGCGATCGTGCTTGATGAGCACCGTATCTTAAATAATGAAGAGTTGCGTTACGACGATGAATTTGTGCGTCACAAAATTCTGGATGCCATCGGCGATCTTTATCTAGCCGGTCACCCAATTGTGGGCGCTTATACTGCAGAAAAGTCAGGCCATGCTCTAAACAATGCATTGTTAAGAAAGCTTTTGGATGACCCTAGTTCGTATTCAATTGAGACATTTGATAAAAGCAGTGCCCCAGCAGCTTATTTGCAAATCCCCGAGAGCATCAACGTTTAGTTTTTCTATTTTTTAATAAGCTTTCGATCGATTGCCGCAGGGAGGATTGCAGAGGTAGTTTTTGATAAAGCCCTTCCCAGGCACTTTGAGCTGCTTGAGTAAATTCTGGGGTTTCTTCATTTCTTCTATTGGGATTCACTGATGAATGGTTGGGTCTTACCTTTACCCGAACCTCATGAATGACCCAGTGATACTGGCCGAGTTTTTTGGCAATACTTGGGGCCATTTGCTGAAGGCGGGTACCAATCGTGGCACTGGGGACCACTAAAACAAGCTCACTGGGACGATCGGGGCGCCATTCAACTAAAAGGGCCTGGCTAATCGATTCATAACCCTGAGAATGCAGGACCCGCTTAACCGCATGGGCCAGGGCATCATGCTTTTTGGCCCGCTCAAGAAGCTTTTTTAAGCCTTCCTCATGGGCTAGGCAATCCTGCCACGGCAGGGCCAACTTCACTAGGGGCTTATTCATCAAAGGAGGGCTCGCGGGTGATAAACTCAATAGCTAAAATTTTTTCTAGATTCTTATGGTACTTGGTCTTATTAAAACACTGGTTGGTAGTAGCAACGACCGCCTCCTCAAGCAATATCGCAAGGTTGTTTCAAAGGTAAATGCACTAGAGCCCAATCTCCAGGCTTTAGATAATTCAGCGCTGCAGGCAAAAACGGCTGAATTTAAGCAACGGATTGCAGCCGGCGAGGCTTTGGACGACTTGGCTGCGGAAGCATTTGCGGTTGTTCGTGAGGCCAGCGTTCGCGTCATGAAAATGCGCCATTTTGACGTTCAGATCATGGGGGCTCTGGCGCTTCATCAGGGAAAAATCGCTGAAATGGGGACCGGCGAAGGTAAAACCCTAACCGCAACCTTGGCCGTTTACTTAAATGCACTCTCTGGCAAGGGTGTCCATGTCGTTACTGTTAATGATTATCTGGCAGAACGCGATGCGGAGTGGATGTCAAAACTCTATACCTTTTTAGGGTTGACCGTTGGGATTAACTTGTCCCAAATGGATCATGCAGCCAAACAAAAAGCATATGCAGCCGATATTACCTATGGAACCAATAATGAGTTTGGTTTTGATTATCTACGCGACAATATGGTTCAGGATGTGGCGCAGCGCGTACAACGTAGCCTTTCCTATGCCATTGTTGACGAGGTTGATTCAATTCTGATTGATGAAGCCCGTACCCCCTTGATTATTTCAGGGCAGGCTGAAGACCATACCGATCTTTATATCAAGATGAACGCATTGCCTGCTCATCTTGATCCTCAGTTGGGTGAAGAGAAATCCGATGGCTCAGGCGTGATTAAGCCAGGCGATTACTGGGTCGATGAAAAGTCCCATCAAGTTTATTTGACTGAGCGTGGCCATGAAAAAGCAGAGCAAATTCTGACTCAAATTGGTCTATTAAAAGAGGGCGATTCCTTATACGCCCCGCAAAATATTAATTTGATGCATCACCTCTATGCGGCCCTACGCGCACATTCGCTGTATCACCGAGATCAGCATTATGTTGTTCAGGGCGGTGAGGTCATTATTGTGGATGAGTTCACTGGTCGATTAATGCAAGGTCGGCGCTGGTCGGATGGTTTGCATCAAGCGGTGGAGGCAAAAGAGAAAGTGGGGATTCAGAACGAGAATCAAACACTCGCAACCATCACCTTCCAAAACTATTTCCGCATGTATCAGAAATTGGCTGGAATGACCGGAACGGCCGATACTGAAGCCTACGAATTCAAAGAAATCTATGGGCTTGAAACAGTTGTTATTCCACCTAATCGACCCAGTCGTCGCTTAGATCGGCAAGATCAAATTTACAAGACTTCGCCTGAGCGCTATGCAGCGGTCATCAAAGATATTAAAGACTGTTTTGAACGAGGTCAGCCAGTTCTGGTAGGCACTACATCGATTGAGAACTCAGAACTGATCTCTAAATTGCTTGATAAAGAAAAGCTATCCCATCAAGTTTTAAATGCAAAGCAACATGCGCGTGAGGCAGAAATTATTGCTCAAGCGGGCAGGCCCAAAATGATCACAATCGCTACTAATATGGCTGGTCGTGGAACCGACATTGTTTTGGGTGGCAATGTCGAGCGGCAATCGATTCTGATTGAGGCCGATGAGTCCTTAAGTGATGCTGAAAAGGCAAAACGAATTCAACAGTTAAAAGATGAATGGCAGGGCCTACACGATGCTGTAGTCAATGCCGGTGGTCTCCATATTATTGGTACCGAGCGTCATGAAAGTCGCCGAATCGATAACCAGTTGCGTGGCCGTGCTGGACGCCAGGGCGATCCCGGTTCATCGCGTTTCTATCTCTCCTTAGATGATCCCCTATTGCGTATTTTTGCAGGCGATCGTTTACGCGCTGTGATGGATCGTTTAAAAATGCCCGAGGGTGAGCCAATTGAAGCGGGGATGGTAACCCGTTCAATTGAATCCGCTCAACGTAAGGTCGAAGGCCGTAACTTTGATATTCGTAAGCAATTATTGGAGTATGACGATGTTGCTAATGATCAACGTAAAGAGACGTATCGTCTTCGTAATCAGATTCTTGAGAGTAAAGATATTGGTGATCTGATTGCCAACTTATGCGATGATGTCTTTACAGCAATCGTTCGCAATTATGTGCCAGTGGAATCGATGGAGGAGCAGTGGGATATTCCTGCTCTCGAACATCTCTTGGTGAATGAGTGGGGAATTTCCGTTGATCTTCAAGGCTGGATTGCTAATGCAGATACAGTGGACGATGAAGAGATCGTAACCCGCGTGATTGAGGCTGCTAAGAAAAACTACAAGGACAAAGAGGAACTCACTGGCCGCGAGTCGTTCGCTAGCTTTGAACGCTCGGTGATGTTGTACAGCTTAGATATGCATTGGCGTGAGCATTTGGCCGCGCTAGATCGATTGCGTCAAGGGATTCATTTGCGGGGATACGCCCAAAAAGATCCAAAGCAAGAGTATCGTCGTGAGGCATTTGAGCTTTACGCAGAATTACTTGATGTTGTGAAAAATGACGTGATTAAAACGGTCTTTACAGTTCAGATTAAGAGCGCCTCAGAGCTTGATGAAGCAACAGAGACCATTGCCGATGATGGTCAGGTCAAAGAGATGCAATTTAAGCATAATCAGTTTGCTGATGGAGAAAGTGTCCCGGTTGAGCAGGTTGAACATGCAATCGCACCGGCACCAGTGCGTGAGGGCCCAAAAATTGGTAGAAATGATCCTTGCCATTGCGCTAGTGGTAAGAAATACAAGCACTGCCACGGAAAAATTGCTTAATTTGGGGTTTGCCGTTCTAATTTAACGATGGCTGTCAATTTTCCAACCCTTGATCCCAAATCCCTAACTCCAATACCCGGGCTTGCCCTCGGAATTGCCGAGGCTGGTATCAAGCGTGCTAATCGCAAAGATGTTTTGGTGATGCGTTTGACCCCGGGATCTACAGTTGCAGGGGTTTTTACTCAAAATCGCTTTTGTGCTGCCCCTGTGCAGCTATGTAAACAGCACTTATTGGAAGCTAATCCGATTGAAGCGTTGATTGTGAACACTGGTAATGCCAATGCTGGGACTGGTGAAGAGGGTTTGCGTCGAGCCTTTCAGACCTGTGAGGTGCTGGCAGGGTCTTTTGGACTTAGTGCAGAACAAGTATTACCCTTCTCAACGGGGGTGATCATGGAGCAATTGCCAGCCGACAAAATTGTGGCAGTGATACCCCAAGCTGTTGCCCAATTGACAGAAGATAATTGGTTTGCGGCTGCGCAGGCTATCATGACCACCGATACTTTGCCCAAAGCAGCCTCTTTAACGATTAATACTGAACTTGGGCCAATTCATCTCACTGGCATCTCAAAAGGGGCTGGCATGATTCAGCCGAATATGGCAACCATGCTGGGTTTTGTGGGAACAAATGTTCAGATTGATCGAGGTCTGCTCCAAGAGTTAACTGCAGAGGCTGCCGATACATCATTTAATGCAATTACGATTGATGGCGATACCTCAACCAATGATTCTTTTATTGTGATGGCAACCGGCCAGTCTGCTATTCGAATTCAAAGTCGATCAGATCCGCTGTACGATGTTTTTCGAGAGGCTTTGATTACTATTTCTCAACAGTTAGCCCAATTGATTGTGCGTGATGGCGAGGGTGCCACTAAATTTATAACAATTTGTGTAAAAGGTGGCAAAAATACCCTTGAGTGCAAGCGAGTCGCAAAAGCAATCGCACATTCTCCTTTGGTTAAAACTGCGTTTTTTGCCAGTGATCCAAATTTGGGTCGTATTCTGGCTGCAGTGGGCTATGCCGGAATCGATGATCTCAATAGCAGTAAAGTTCAATTATGGCTAGATGATGTTTGGGTTGCAAAAGACGGCGGCCGACATCCGGACTATCAAGAAGAGCACGGTCAAGCCGTGATGAAACAAGCTGAAATAACCGTAACAGTTGATTTGGGAAGGGGCGATACGATGGGTACGGTTTGGACCTGTGATTTATCGCACGAGTATGTATCGATTAATGCGGATTACCGCTCTTAGCTAAATTCATTATTACGAGAACCTGAACTGTGAATGACAAGCTCGATCGTCTTTTAGATCATCTCGAAACATTTTTACCGAAGCCATTGAGTGATCAGGAGTGGCAAATAGCTAAAGCCTTTCGTTGGCAACGTCGGGATAGTATTTTTGGACGAATTGGATTCTTAAAGCCAGTTAAACACTTGTCCCCAATCTCGTTTAAAGATTTAAAGCATATTGATCGTCAACGCGATGCAATCATCGACAATACGCGACATTTTGTTGAAAAGAAACCTGCTAATAATATTTTATTAACGGGTGCACGTGGCACCGGTAAGTCCTCACTCATTAAGGCTTGCCTCAATGAATTTGCTTCTCAAGGTTTACGCTTAGTAGAGGTGGATAAAGATCACTTGGCAGATTTGCCTGACATCACTGAGATTCTTGCGGCTCGTCCGGAGCGATTTATTGTCTTTTGTGATGATTTATCGTTTGAAGAAGGTGAGTCTGGGTATAAGGCGATGAAGTCTGCGCTAGACGGTTCTATTTCTGCGCAGGTGGACAATATTTTGATTTATGCAACCTCGAATCGCCGCCATTTGTTACCCGAGTATATGAAAGACAACGAGTCTTATGTTCATACTGACGATGGTGAGATCCATCCAGGCGAGGTCGTTGAAGAGAAAATTTCTTTATCGGAACGTTTTGGCTTATGGCTTTCTTTTTATCCGCCAAGGCAAGAAGAATACCTCGCAATTGTGGCCCATTGGTTGGCGCATTTTGGGCTCTCTGACAAAGCCATTGAAGCAGCTCGTCCAGAAGCCCTAGTGTGGGCCCTAGAGCGTGGCTCACGCTCAGGTCGTGTAGCTTGGCAGTTTGCGAAACACTGGGTTGGTTCCCAGTCTGGCAAAAAGTAGTTTATGTCGGCTCAATCTCGGTCGATCGTTGAGGTCGCCGTCGGAATTCTTTTAAAAGAACAATCCCTTGTCTTAATGGGTAAACGACCCAGTGGAAAACCTTATGCAGGTTATTGGGAGTTTCCAGGTGGCAAACTAGAGGCCAATGAATCCATCACAACTGCATTGGAGCGTGAGTTGTATGAGGAACTTGGCATCCGAATTGCTTTAGATAAAAACCATTGTCATGAAATTATGACCTTAGAACACGATTACCCACACGCTTATGTTCGTCTACATGTATGCTTGATTGATCGTTGGGATGGCGATCCAGTTGGCTTAGAAAATCAAGAGCTATCTTGGCAAAATATATTCAATCAAGAGTTAACCATAAACCCTTTATTGCCAGCCGCCTGGCCAATGATTCAAAAAGTTCGTTCGTATTTGAGCGGCACGTAAACAATTGTGAGCCCAAAGTCAGAATTGACAGAAGGTTAACTTAAAGGGAATATCTTGATTGATTAGAGTAGGCTTAAGATCCTGCTCACACTTGAGTAGCCGAATCGAGACCAGATATTTATTAGCGCTGATCTCAGCAAAGAGCGAGGGATCTTCTAGCGTGATACGCATTAATTGGTAAACCTTGCCAGAGGGCGCTTGTTGGAAAGAGCCTTGATGAGCTAATACTTCTTTACTCTCTCCAGACTCACGAAGCAGGCGCAAAAATAAATGGCATGCTTCTTGCCATGGGAGCATCGGGTAAATAAACTTTTGTAAGAGCTCACGACGAGAAGAAGCGGGGCTGTGGCGCCAAGCATAAAAACCTGGCAGGTCAATCGGACTCGTTCCCCCTGGTGTGTGTAAGCGGGTACGAATTGCATTAAGCCATTCGTTTTCACCGATCAGTGCGTTTGGCTTGATAACTGACGCATTGACTTGGGCGCTTGCATGCTCTAATTCCATCATGGTGGATGCTAGTTTTTCTTGATCAACCTCTTTGGCATGTTTAAGTTGATTGAGTGCAAATTTCTGGCGCTCTAATTCTTTTAAAAGTAATGATTTGATATCGCCTCGGGCGCTAATGTCGCCTAGCTCAAAGAGAGTGGTCAAAGCATTGTGGTGTAGTTCGGGGTCGTCTGAGCGGGCAAAGTGATTAAACCGGTCGAACAAATACTCAAGTCGGAGCATGTTCCTGACCAGTTCATTAAACGGGTATTCGTAAATAATCACAGGGTTTTATTTTATTCCGACCACAGCCAAAAAACTATAAATCCAGCATTTTTTGATGAAGGCGGTCGACTTCAATCTCTAGGCTCGCCAGATCCCCCTGGTTATGAATCACGGTATCCGCAATTGCCAGCCGCTCGGCTCGGCTGGCTTGATGGGTCATGATGGCCAATACGTCTTGCCGGTTCAACTGGCTTCGCCCCATTACCCGCTGAACTTGGAGCTCTTCCTCGCAATCAACCACCGCTATATGGTCAAGGTTCTCGATCCAAGTCCCAGACTCTAGGAGAAGTGGGACCACAAACACCAAATAGGGTGCATGATTATTTAAGCCATTTTCAGCCTGGATCAGGGTTTCCTGTCGAATTAGGGGGTGCGTAATAGCCTCTAGAATTCGTTTGAATTCGGCATTGCTAAATACGTATTCACGCATTTTTGCTCGATTTAGGGATCCATCGGGAAGGATGAACTCTGACCCAAACTCCTTTTTGATCGGATCAATCGCCATACCCCCGGGAGCAGTTATTTGGTGGGCGATTTGATCAGTATCAATCACCCATGCACCTCGCTTCGATAGATAGGAGGCAACACTCGATTTGCCTGAGCCAATTCCCCCGGTCAGTCCTAAAAATGGAACTTTTCCTTTTAAATCAAGGAGTGAACGAGTGGACTTGACCATAGTATTTGTATGATGCCAGCAAATGCCAAAAAAGGACCAAAGGGAAAGGGATGGCTTGGTGGTAATTTTTGATACTTTAGCCAGAGTAGCCCCCCAATGGTGCCGCTTAAAGCGGCTAGGGCCAATATCCATAGAGCACTATGGATTCCCAACCATGCCCCAAGAGCGGCCAAAAGTTTTGCATCTCCCATTCCTAGACCATGCTGTGAGCGGATTCGTTTGTAGAGTTGATTAATGATCCATAGAAGGGAGTAGCCAAAAATGGCACCAAGCCAAGCCAAATAGGCATCGCACCAGGCGAGCGGTGAAAAAGAATTAAAGATGAGACCAAAGACAATCATGGGGTAAGTGAATCGATTGGGGATTAAAAATCGATGAAAATCGACCCATGCTAAATAAAGGAGCGTTAGGATGAGACAAATTCGAAGGATGAAGTCAACCCACATCAGATAATTCTGCCTAATGAAAAAATCGGGAGGTATAGTGTCATCAGCAATCCTGCTACTAAAAGGCCAAGAAAAATAATAAACAGTGGCTCTAAACTTTGGCTAAGGATAGCTAACCGATGCTCTAAGAGATTTTCAATCGAACGAGACCGATTGAGCAACATTGCATTGAGCATACCGGTTCTAGCACCGATTTCAAGCAATTGAATGGTTTCAGGATCAAAAAATCGACCAATAGGATCGGCACGTCTCATCGCGAGCCCTAGATCTAAGCCCAACGATAGTTGCTTAAATAGGTTGGCACTCAAATCATGACTTAACCAATGATTTGATGATTGTGCACAAATACGAATGGAATCCAAAAGACTTAGACCGGATTGAAGTAAGTGGGCAATGTTTTGACACCATGTAATTTGATGCGATAGTCGTATGAATTCTCCAAAAATCGGAATTTGAAAGCAATATCGATCACACCACTTTTGAAATCGAATTGATTTTCTCCAAAGGAATAGAGTACTAGTACATAGGATGAATATCGAGCTTAAAATAATTACCGCATGATCATTCAAGTTTTTTGATAGTCCAATCAATAGTTGTGTGCTCATCGGCAATTCAGCATGAAAATGATGAAAGATGTCTTCAAAGCTAGGTATAACCAATAACAGCATAGTGACGACCATCATCATCGCAGCTACAAAAGTAATCGCAGGGTAGGTTAGCGCTTGCTTCATTTTCTGTTTCAGCGATTCCTTAGCAAGTAACTGTTGATGAATTAAGGAAAGTGATTGTTCTAAGGCCCCTGTCTTTTCTCCAATCGCTATTAGGCCAATGCAAATCGGACTGAACCATTTGCCCTCTTTAGAAAGACTAGTTGCTAAGCTATTACCACGCTTGAGCCCTTCAATCGTATGCGATAGAAATGATCTCCATTGAATAGGGGAGCATTGCTCTAAAAGATGGAGGGCTTCAAGGAGTGGTACGCCAGCCTGTAAAATACTATGGAGGCGATAAGTGAAATTGATTTGATCACGAAGCGATAGAGAGCGCCAAATCATCACGGAAGCTCATCAATTAAAACTGATTGGTCAATCAACCCTTGATTCAATAAGGCGTCAGCCGCTTGTCGCATTGAACGAAACCCTTCTTCGCCTGCAATGATGCCCAGATCTGTTGATGACACACATTTTTCGATCGCAGTCATCAGTTTGGGGGTAAAAGGAAGCACCTCATGAATCGCAAAACGACCCATTGACGAGTCACGATAACGAATTAAGCGCTGCGAGCTAATCAAGAGAATATTTTGGGCGATAGCATGGGGTTCGATACCGAAGTACCTAAGCCGCTCAATGCATGAGAGCGCTTGATGTGTATGAATAGTACTTAGAACTAAATGGCCTGTTTGTGCAGCACTTATGGCAAGTTTTGCCGTTTCTGAGTCACGAATCTCGCCAATCATCATTACATCAGGATCTTGACGCAAGAGCGCTCGAATGATGGCATTAAAATGAAGCCCAGCTTTTGGATGGTACGCAATTTGGTTTACTCCTTGAAGACGAATTTCAATTGGATCTTCAATGCTACAAAGATTGAGATGGGGTTGATTTAAAAAATTAAGAAAGCTGTACAGTGTGCGTGTTTTTCCGCTACCCGTAGGACCGCATACCAGAATCAAGCCATGGCGCCGATTCAAACACTTTTTGACAATACCCAGTTGATGATCAGTTAAGCCGATATGGTTAATATCCAATTCAGCATTCGTTGTTTTGAGAAGTCGAATGACTGCTTTTTCTCCAAATAGAGTAGGCATGGTTGAGACCCGACAATCAATTTTGCGCCCTATAGAATCGCCGACAGTGATTGCAAGACGACCGTCTTGTGGTAAGCGCTGTTCGGCAATATCAAGCTTCGCCAGAATTTTGATGCGAGTAATTAGACGAATGTGATCAGTTTTTGAATATGCCTTGAAAAGGCATAGGTCACCATGGATACGAAAACGTACGATGCAAGAATTCTGTTGTGCTTCAATATGAATATCGCTTGCATCTTTAATAACGGCAGATGAAGCAATTTCATGCCACAAACGAATGATATGAAAATCAGATGCTTCGAGTGGTTTGCGTAATGAATTCTGAGTGATAGACCCGGTATGAATCAAGAGTCTAATCGACTTCGATCTTCAGGCCCTGGTTTATGAAGCCTAACTGTTTTAATCCCTTGATCATCAAATTGAATAATCTCCATCACTACGCCTGCAACCTTGACACTAAGATCATGATCGGGTATTTCTTCAAGCTCTTCAAGTATCAATCCATTCAATGTACGAGGCCCATCAACGGGGAGCTGTAATCCCAGTAACCGATTGAGATCGCGCAAATTTGCACTACCATTTGCTAGATAGGATCCATCACTTGACCATTGATCATGAGTCAACATACCCGGAAAAGAGGTAGTGAACTCACCAATTAACTCTTCAACAATATCTTCAAACGTTAATAACCCCTGAACGCTCCCATACTCATCAACGACTAAACTTAAACGTTGACGATTTTCCTGAAAAAATTGCATCTGCTGCATTACTGGAGTACCCTCAGGAATAAAGTAGGGCTCATTTAGAAGTTCTCGAAAGTCGCTGTGACTGAGTTCTTCGTTTCCTAGCAAGGAAAGCGCTTTTTTAACTGAGAGAATCCCAATAATTCTTTCTGGATCCCCCTCGCATACGGGTAATTTGTTGTGATAGCAGGTCTCAAGTTGCCCAATGACTTCATCAATAGGCCGTGATAAATCCAATATCTCCATCTTGGCTCGAGGCGTCATCACATCATCAACCGAGATATTTTCAAGGTTAAATAGATTGAGCAAGATACTACGGTGCTGATTTGAAATAAAGTGACTTGACTCAAGAACTAGACTCCTGAGTTCTTCCGTGCTCATGGTTTGTAAGGCCGTTTCCTTTCGGTTTAAGCCCATGAGGCCCATTAAGCCAGAAACAAAAGAGTTCACCAGCCACAGCAATGGTTTAAGCAAAATCGTTAGCGGATAAATTACCCAACCGATATTGGCGGAGATTTTTTCAGCAAAAGCAGCACCAATGACTTTCGGTGTAATTTCACTAAAGATGATGATTAAAAATGCAATGGTTAGGGTGGCTATCGACAAAACTAGGCCATTGGTACCAAACAAATGAAGTGCAATACCCGTTACTAAAATGGGCAAAATAGTATTGATTAGATTATTAGCAATCAATAGAACCGATAAAAGCGTATCAATACGCTTAAGGAGTTTTTGGGTGATGGCAGCACCAGCATGACCACCATTTGCCATCGCTCGTAAGCGGTGTCGATTACTTGCTACCATACTGGTTTCGGCCATCGAGAAAAATCCAGACAAGGCAAGTAAAAAGACCACCAGAGCGGCTTGAGCCCAAAGGGGCCAAGAATCAAAAAAAGAATCCATCTACACTTTCAAGAAAAGCACAGATAAGCAATATAGCAAATACTGATTATTTAGACTATCAGGGTAAATTGATTTAGGTGTCAGAAAGGGGGAATTTTTGCAGTCAACTTTGAAGAGTCATGTTGAGTATTGCTTGATACGTGCCCCGTTTGGGGGATTGGGTATTCGCACAGAAATGATTGATGAGTCCTTAATGATTACTCAAGTTCAATACTTGAGTCATTTGGATCAACCCAGTCGACCTCTGAACGAATTAGCAAAAAACGCAAAAGAGCAAATTGAGAGTTACTTCGATAATCCTAATTCACGTTTTGACTTACCAATAAAAAATCAAGGTAGTGTTTTTCAGCAAAATGTTTGGGCAAAGATTGAATCCATTCCAGTCGGAAAAACCATGACCTATGGAGAGCTAGCTAATCAGATCAAGTCTGCCCCAAGAGCTGTTGGGGGCGCTTGCGCCTCGAACCACTACCCACTGATTATTCCATGCCACCGCGTCCTATCAAAATCAGGTATTGGCGGTTTTATGGGCGAGGCTAAGGGACCTTATCTAAGAATTAAACAATGGTTGTTAAAGCACGAACATGCAATTTAGGACTACGCTTTTAGCGATCTAGCTTGGACTCTAAAAAAGATGTCTAATAGCCAATCACTGTGAACCGCAAATTTAGTAAAAAGATAAAAACGACTTACCTGCGATCGAGTCAATTTTGCTTCAATTGATCTATAGCCATGATGACGTAGTGCAATTTGTTTTAGCGTTAGTACTGCTAAGCCAAAGGCAAGAAAACAAAAGCGACGGATTCCGAGCTCTGATTTCGGAATGCAGTGAATGTAATGAAGGGCATCTTCAAGTTTTTGGTGGGCAATCACGAGTAAATCCGTATCACTAACACCAATTGGTTTCCATGAAACCCCACGTTCTCGATCCTCTGGGGAGTCTTTGAGAATATTGGTCATTTGTAAGGCTTGACCAAAAGAAATCGATAAGTATTCTCGTTGGGCAATGGCCTTGGAAAAATTAGGGGAGTGTAGTGCAAATACAGTAGTTAGCATTTCACCAACAACTCCAGCAACGACATAGCAGTACTTTTCAAATTCGGCTAAATTTTCCAGGCCGAGAGGATTTTGTAGGGTATGAAAATAGCTCATACCGTCAGACATTATTTGTATGCAACGAGCGACGGCTTGGCGCTGTTGCACATCGCAAGTTTCTAGTACGCGAAGTACCCGTGGGATATTTTGGATTAAATCTTTTTCACTTTGATTGTTGTGCCCTGATAAAGCAATGGCACACTGCTCAGTAAATTGCTTGGGATTTTGCTCACCTAGAACCGTTTTTACAAAGCTCGCGGATAGATCTTGTTTAGTTATTGCATCGATACCAGGCGCATCCTCAATTGTATCTACGATACGACAGAGTAAGTAGGTATTGCCAACTACTTTCTCAAGATTTGGGGGTAATAATGGAATGGTGAGCGCAAATGTTCTAGATACCGACTCCAGAATTGAGCGTTGATAAAGCTCATCAGCAGATAAAACAGGCATGCGCAGTTTGGCTTTCGAAGAGAATTAACTAATTAATGCCGGACTTTGTTTGGATGGTTTGATTTATCCTCTGGAAGCCGAGGTGCGATGAAGCTGCCAAGAACCATACCAACTGCACTAGCTAACAAACCAATTAATTGGGGCTCAACCGGTTCCTCGATACCCATGAATTCAAGCAAGATCCACATCATTAGGCCAAAAGTAATTGCTAGCAAGGCTCCTAGATCACTCGCTCTCTTCCAAAATAATCCAGCAACCAAGGGTACAAATGCACCAGCAAGTGTAATGCGGTAAGCATTCTCAACCATCGTGTGAATTTTAGTTTCAGTAGCAATTGCATAGTAGGTCACAATACTGGTAAAGACAAATACAGTGATGCGCGTTGCCCATAAAAATTGCTTATCTGTCATGTAAGGATAAAACCCTTTTAAGATGTTTTCAGTAAAAGTGACTGAAGGTGCAAGCAGAGTGCCAGATGCGGTGCTCATAATGACCGATATGAGTGCTCCAAAGAAAACAACCTGCATAAAAAATGGCATATGGTCGAGGATCAGAGTTGGTAAAATCATTTGCGAGTCGCTGGCAAGAAATTTTTCAACCATTTGTGGATCAATGATATTGGCGGTGTAAGCCAAGAAAAGTGGAACACTAGCAAAAAAGAAATAGGCAACACCACCCAAAGTGGTTGCCCAGATCGCAATCGATTCATTTTTGGCCGCGTTGACTCGTTGGAAAACATCTTGCTGGGGAATCGAGCCTAGTGCAATCGTGAGCAAGGCTGCAATCCAGCTGAGCATATCAATTGGGTCCAGGCTTGGTAAGAAATTAAATTTTCCTTCCGCACTGGCCTTAGCAATAACACTCGCAACACCGCCTGCTTGATCCGCAGCATTACTTGCCACAAGCAAAAGTCCGATCACAATCACAATCATTTGTACAAATGTTGTGAGCGCTACAGACCACATGCCGCCAAACAGGGTGTAGATCAAAACTACACCGGCCCCAATGAGCATGCCATCGCTCATTGAAACTAAACCGTTTGAAAGGACATTAAAGGTAAGACCTAATGCTGAAATTTGAGCCGATACCCAGCCAAGGTAGGACACAATAATGCAAATGGAAATTAATAATTCAGTTTGGCGGTTGTAGCGAAATCGAAAATAGTCACCAAGGGTGATGAGATTCATTCGGTACAACGGTTTTGCAAATACCAGTCCAAACAGAATTAAGCAGACCGATGCCCCAAGAGGGTCTGAAATGAGTCCCCTGAATCCCTCTTCCAGAAAGGTTGCAGAAATGCCAAGAACAGTCTCTGCTCCAAACCAGGTTGCAAAAACCATTGCCAGAACAAAGGCCATGGGCAAATTTCGTCCAGCAGTAATGTAGTCTCTGGCATTGTGTACTTTTGTTGCGCCGTATAAACCAATCGCAATTGAAATGCCGAGATAAGCAATTACCAACCAAAGCAGCATCGAACCGTCCTCTTTTGACAAAATAGATTGATCATCGGAGGGTTTTTAGACCACCCCATTAAGGCCCATCTAGTAGCAAGACCTGATTATAGGCGGGGATCATCCTGTCATCATGAAACCAAAAATGGGGCCTAAGGTATTGAAACCTATCAAAATCTGCTGTTCTAGGGTAATTCCATTTCATTAGTAATTCACTAAAAATACCAGTAGCGTTTAAGTCTTATAAAAGAGTAGACCTTTTTTCTTGAGAGAAGCTTACTTAAAGTGAAAAATAATTTTATGGATGAATTGAGACCCGCGAAGTGTTGTGGAAAATCCAAATAGCCCTAAAAAATATCGTACTATTGCCAATAATCTTATTTAAATTGGAGTGTTTATGAAAATCTGTGTGATTGGCGGCGGCGGCGCAATTGGCGGTTATCTGGCGGTAATGCTAGCAAATTCTGGCAACGAGGTAACCGTGATGGCGCGTGGGGCTACCCTGAGAGCCATTGAAGAGCGTGGACTTGCATTAATAAGCGATGAGCATCCTGAGCCGATCATTGCAAAAGTTAAAGCTGTTGAAAATTTACGCGGTTTGCCAAAACAAGATGTCATTATTTTGGCAGTGAAGGCTCATCAAGTGGAGCCCGTCATTGATGATTTGGTTGCCGCACTTGGACCCGATACCATTTTGATCCCAATGCAAAACGGAATTCCATGGTGGTATTTTCAGAAGCTCAATAGCAAGTACAAAGATCATCCGGTCGATACCGTTGATCCAGGCGGTGTTGTGATGCGTGCCATTAGCCCGGACAATATTATTGGTTGCGTTGTTTATCCGGCCACCATTACGCAAGGACCTGGGGTCATTCGACATGTCGAGGGAGTGCGTTTTCCCCTCGGAGAGCTCGATGGTAAATCGACAGATCGTATTCAGAAGATTTCTGATGTGATGGGTGCCGCAGGCTTTAAATCGCCCATCTTGGATGATATTCGTGCCGAGATTTGGCTAAAGCTTTGGGGTAATCTCACATTTAATCCAATTAGCGCCTTAACTCACGGTACTTTAGAGGGAATTTGCCGTTACCCTCTCACTAAAGAGTTGGCTCGCAATATGATGGCTGAAGCGCAAGCGATTGCTGAAAAACTTGGGGTGACGTTTCGAGTCGATATTGAGCGCCGCATTGCTGGAGCTGAAAAAGTGGGTAAACATAAAACCTCCATGTTGCAAGATTTGGAGGCTGGTCGCTCATTAGAGATCGATGCTTTGCTGGGCTCCGTAATTGAGTTGGGTGGAATTACTGGAACCCCAACTCCCTGCCTTAATACTGTTTATGCATTGACTAAGTACTTAGATCAAAACGTACAGGATTCTAAGGGGAATCTTATCTTGCCCGTAGCCGCCGGGTATTAATTAATTATTCAAAGCGATTATCAAGACGCCCAACGCCATCGATCACGATACTGACCTGACTGCCTGGTTTCATGGAGCCAACGCCCACGGAGGTTCCACAGGCAATCACATCGCCTGGCATAAGGGTCATGTCTTGTGAAATTAAGCTGACTAGTTGAGAGGGTGTAAAAACGGTATCACTCATCGGATAGTTTTGACGCTCTTGGTCATTAAGAATCGTTTTGATCGACAAGCCCATAGGATCGACATTGGTGGTAATGGTTGGTCCAAATACGCCGAAAGTATCAAAGCTCTTTGAACGACTCCATTGCGCGTAGCCTGGGTTTCGATTCAGAATCTCGACAGCAGTCACGTCATTGACACAGGTATAGCCAAAAATGTATTGAGCGGCATCTGCGACGCTAACCCCATGGCATTTTGTCCCAATCACAATTCCAAGCTCACCCTCATAAATAACCTTACCCGCATAGGATTTTGGGACCTGTATGACTTGACCGGCGGCTAAATAAGAATTACTTGCCTTTAGGAAGTACAAAGGTTCATCCGGAACGGTATGTTCAAGCTTGGTTACCAAGGCATGAAAGTTATCTACCAGGGCAATAAATTTACTGGGAACGCATGGTGTTTCAATCGTTACATCCTGAACTTTGAGGTGTTCACCACTTGCCTTAGGGTTAGCAAATAAGTCGCCCGTATGGACAGCAATTTGATCACCCTGTAATTGTCCAAACCCAATATTGCCTTGATGAGTGTAGCGTAGCCACTGAGCCATAGTATCTTTCTCCTGTATTTATGATTACTATGATCTTATCAATTACCACAGAGCTACTCTAAAAATGTCAGAACTGTCGTTTGCACCCGAATTTGACAGCGCAATTCCATACATGCAACGGACACGCTCTTATTACCTGGCACTCGGTTATGACAACCCGTATGTTTGGGCACATTACAACAATGTGCCATTTACCCCTTTACGAAAGCCGTTGCGAGCATCAACGTTGGCTTTAATTACAACTGCGGTTCCATATGACCCCTCAAAAGGAGATCAAGGTCCTGGAGCCCCTTATAACGCACAAGCGAAGTTTTATGAGCCTTACGCAATGATTACGCTTGGTGACCCTGATTTGAGGATTGCGCATGTTGGAATCGATCGACAGCACGCCAATTTATCCGAGATGGCTTGCTGGTTCCCTCTTAAGGCAGCGAGACAAGCAGTTTTGGATCAGCGAATTGCCAAGCTTGCACCTCGATTTTACGGTTTGCCAACGAATCGCAGCCAACGGCATACCCTAGAAAATGATGCCCCAAGGATTTTGGAAATGTGTCAAACCGATGGGGTTGATGTTGCGATGTTGATTCCAAATTGCCCAATTTGCCATCAGAGCATGTCGTTACTGGCGCGTTATTTGGAAAATGCTGGCCTCTCAACCGTGATTGTTGGAGCCGCAAAAGATATTGTTGAATATTGTGGAGTCCCACGTTTTGTATTTAATGATTTTCCTTTAGGCAATGCAGCGGCAAAACCTCAAGACCCGCAATCGCAATCCATCATTTTTAACTTAGCTCTTGATGTGTTAGAAATTGCCCCAGGTCCTCGAACGACAGTTCAAAGTACCCTGCGCTGGAGTGTTGATCCCCGTTGGAAACTCGACTATATGAATATCGAACGTTTGGCAAAGCACGAAATTGAAGCCTTACGAGCTGAAGCCGAGAGAGCGCGGCTTACTGCAAAAGAAATTCGGCTAAATACAGTTGGGAGTTAGTGGTCGGAATGAGAGGATTCGAACCTCCGACCCCCTCGTCCCGAACGAGGTGCGCTACCAGGCTGCGCTACATTCCGTATTTCTATTTTATCCCTGACGAATTAGCGAGTACTCGCATAGAGCTCGCAATGAATCGCTGGCTGGGTTTTGTGGAAAATCTTTAATCGTGTTCAGGGCCAGGTGCACCTCGCGCCTCGCGGCATCTTGGGTGTATTCAAGGGCGCCTGAAGAGTGAATACCTTGTAGGATTTGGTCAAATACGTCATCGGGCAGCTCCTCGTTTTGGGAGATTGCTTCCCGAGCAAGCAATTGTTGATCAGCACTACCTTTTTCCATTAAGAAGATGAGCGGCAGAGTCGGCTTACCTTCACGTAAGTCATCACCCACATTCTTGCCCATTTCATTGGGATCGGCGGTGTAGTCTAGGAGATCGTCCATGAGTTGGAAGGCGGTACCAATATGTCGTCCAAAAGCTGCTGCGAGTTCTCGCTGAATGTCGCTTGCTTGAGAAATTAACGCACCGAGCTCAGCAGATGCCTCAAATAATTTTGCTGTTTTATAGCGAATGACCTGGAGGTAGCTCGATTCATCCACCTCGGGATCATTCATATTTAATAGTTGCAAGACCTCACCCTCTGCAATGGTGTTCGTAGCATCGGAAAGGATTTGCATCACCCGAATATCATTAGGGGCAACCATCATCTGGAAGGCGCGGGAATATAAAAAATCACCCACGAGAACACTTGCAGCATTTCCGAAGGCGGCGTTAGCGGTTTGCTTACCTCGACGCATCGTTGACTCATCCACAACATCATCGTGGAGTAGGGTGGCGGTATGGATAAATTCAACCACTGCTGCCAGCTCTAGAGCATGAGGAGTTTCCTTACCGTCAGCCAAGGCCTTGGCCATTAATAGAAGGAGTGCAGGACGAACCCGTTTTCCACCAGATTGAATGATGTATGACGAGATTTGGTCAATCAGAACCACCTCAGAGGCTAGTCGACGGCGAATAACCTCATCTAAAGCCTTTAAATCAGGGCTAATGGGGGCCAAAATTTGCCCTAAGTGATTGTTTTTGACAGTGTTATTCATCCAAGATATAATACTTGGCTCAGCTTATGGTCGCGGATTTTCTATAAGTCACCGATTTTTAAGGAAATCATGCCGCCAAATAAGTTGATTTGCAATTATTTGTAGTTCTTTTTGAGAGGTTTAACCATGTACGCGGTCATAAAAACCGGTGGCAAACAGTATAAAGTTGCTGCTGGCGAAAAATTGAAAATAGAACAGATACCAGCGGACATCGGCAGCGACATTACTCTTGACCAAGTTCTCGCCGTAGGCGAGGGCACATCGCTTAAAGTAGGCGATCCTTTGGTTAATGGTGCCGCTGTGATGGCTACTGTAGTCTCCCAGGGACGTCACGATAAAGTGAGAATCTTTAAGATGCGACGTCGTAAGCATTATCAAAAACATCAGGGCCATCGTCAGAATTACACAGAAATTCTGATTAAGTCGATCAAGGCCTGAGTTAGGAGAGAAAGATGGCACAGAAAAAAGGCGGCGGCTCAACACGCAACGGTCGCGATTCCGAATCAAAACGCCTAGGCGTTAAAGTTTATGGTGGTCAAGCAATCAATGCTGGCGGAATTATTGTTCGTCAGCGTGGTACTAAAGTTCATCCTGGCGTCAATGTTGGCATGGGCAAGGACCACACATTATTTGCCTTGATTGATGGGCAAGTCGAGTTTGGAGTTAAAGGCGCAATGAAGAAAGCGCAAGTTTCAGTATTGCCTCGTTCATAAGCGGCCTGACTGAGATTTCTTTAAACTAAGTTAATCAACAGAAACAGGCCTCGCAAATTGCGAGGCCTTTTTATTTATGAAATTCATAGACGAAGCCAAAATTGAAGTGATTGCCGGCAATGGTGGTGCTGGTAGTGCCTCAATGCGTCGCGAGAAATTTATTGAGTTTGGCGGCCCTGACGGTGGTGATGGTGGTCGCGGCGGAAGTGTGTATGCAATTGCCGATCGAAACATTAATACACTGATTGATTATCGGTATTCCAAAACCCATACCGCTAAAAATGGCGAGCCCGGACGAGGTGCGGATTGTTATGGTCGTGCCGGAGATGACATCGAGTTGCGGATGCCGGTTGGAACTATTATTGCGGATTTAGAGACCAACGAGTTAATTGCCGACTTAACTAAACATGGCGAGCGAATTTGCCTTGCTCAAGGTGGGGTTGGAGGTTGGGGCAATATTCATTTCAAAAGTAGTACCAACCGTGCTCCACGTCAGAAGACCAATGGCAAGCCAGGTGAGCGCCGCAAGTTAAAGTTAGAATTAAAAGTTTTAGCCGATGTGGGTTTATTGGGAATGCCCAATGCTGGAAAATCAACCCTCATTACCGCAGTATCGAATGCCCGTCCAAAGATAGCTGATTATCCGTTTACAACCTTGCATCCCAATTTGGGGGTGGTGCGCGTTGGCAATGAGCGGAGCTTTGTGATTGCAGACATACCTGGTTTGATTGAAGGAGCTGCCGAGGGTGCTGGGCTTGGTCATCGGTTTTTAAGGCATCTGCAACGAACTGGCGTGCTGTTGCATCTTGTTGATATTGCCCCTTTTGATGAGAATGTTGATGTGGTCGCTGACGCTAAGGCGATTGTCAATGAGCTTCGTAAATACGATGAAGCCCTCTATCAAAAGCCAAGATGGCTTGTTTTGAATAAGATCGATATGCTGCAACCCGAGGAGCGAGAGCGCATCATTGCCGATTTCTTAAAGCGCTTTAAATGGAAAGGCCCCGTATTTGAGGTCTCAGCCCTTACGGGTGAAGGTTGCGATCGCCTGTGTTATGGAATTCAAGACTATTTAGATGGGCTTCGTAAAGATCGTGACCTAGAGGAAGAGCGCGCTGAGGACCCCCGTTTTTTAGACGAGTAATCACGATGAAAAGAACGATTTCAGAATCAAAACGAATTGTTGTGAAGGTTGGATCGACCTTGGTGACCAATAATGGCGCTGGATTAGATCGAAATGCAATTGCTACATGGGCAGAGCAGGTATCCACTTTACTAAAGCAAGGCTGCCAGGTATTGATGGTGAGTTCCGGAGCGATTGCCGAGGGAATGCAGCGCTTGGCCTGGACTCAGCGTCCACAAGAAATTCATCAGCTCCAAGCAGCAGCAGCGGTTGGTCAGATGGGCTTGGTTCAGGTTTACGAATCGTGCTTCGCTAAATTTGGTGTGCATACTGCGCAGGTTTTATTGACCAATGCTGACTTAGCCAATGAGGAGCGCAATGCAAATGCGAAGGCAACCTTGCAAACGCTGTTGTCTTTAGGCGTTGTTCCGATCATTAATGAGAACGATACGGTTGTCACCGATGAAATTAAATTTGGGGATAACGATAGCTTAGCAGCGCTTGTCGTTAATTTAGTTCACGCCGATGCTTTGGTAATTTTGACCGATCAAGGCGGGCTATATACCGCCGATCCTCGGAGAGATACTTCTGCCACGATGGTTGATTTTGCAATTGCGGGCGACCCCACTTTGGAGCGTATGGCTGGCGGTGCTGGTAGTGATTTAGGCAAAGGCGGAATGCTGACTAAAGTACTGGCAGCAAAAACGGCGGTAGGAACCGGTGCCAGTACCGTCATTGCTTCGGGTCGAGAACCCAATATCCTCGTGCGCCTTTATCAAGGCGAATCTATTGGAACGTTACTCAGTAAATCCTGATTAGCGAATGGTTGGTAATTCTTCTTCAGTCCCCACCGGTGCAATGATTCCGAGAAAATTCTTCGGGTCAAGTGACTTCACTACTTTGGCATAACTTTTTTCTTGGGATGCTAGATTACAAAAAGCACCCTGAGCTAAGGCTGCCTGATATCGATTTGGCACATTATCTTTAATGGCCAACCAACTCCCCAATGGATTGGCTCGCCATTGTTGATTGGTTTCAAGGGTTCCATACAGGCGCCACTGAAAGGTGTCGCACCGAATTCCTTCAAAGTACGCATTTTGACCGCCAGAGGGATTCGTAATAACAACAATGTATCGGGTCACCCCATCATTCCCAATCTTGATGGATTCGGTATCGACCGCAAACTTGAAAATTGTGGTTTGCGAGACAGAAAAAGGCACCAAATATTTTTTATTCGGCGGATTGAGAGGCATGAGGGTATTACCCTCTTTGAAAACCGTTGGCGCATAAGGGTCGGTACCATCCGCTAAAGGATCAGAGAAGCAGGCGCTTAATACCAACGTGAATGAAGCAAAAAGTAGCAGCCAGGATTTATTCATGATGAATGTGAGGCATGCAATGGCGCCCCCCAGACTAATTGCTGCATTTGGTTGGTGGTGGCGATAAACCGGGCAAGTTCGGAGAGCGCCAGTTGATATACCTCGCGCTTGAAATCAATCACGGTATCAAGTTCAATCCAATAGGGATGCCAACGCCAGGCATCAAATTCAGGGTGACCAGTGGCTCGAAGCTGAATTTCGTGATCCTGACCTAGCATTCTGAGTAAGAACCAAATTTGTTTTTGTCCCTTATAGGCCACGCGCTGATGACGGTGATTGATTTGGCGTCGCAAAAACTCCTCAGGCACATCGTAGCGAATCCAATCACGGGTTCGTCCAATAATTTCGACATGGTGGGGAAAAAGCCCTACCTCTTCGTGAAGTTCACGATACATCGCTTCTTCGGGACTTTCTCCGTGCGCAATTCCTCCTTGCGGAAATTGCCAGGAGTGTTGTCCAATTCGTTTGCCCCAAAATACTTCGTTACGAGCATTGAGAAGAACGATACCAACATTAGGTCGATAGCCCTCGCGGTCAAGCATAATCGTACCTTTTAGCCCTTAATCTTTAATCCTTTAAAATCAACGATTTGATTATAGTCACTCATGAAAGCTTCACAAACCTTTCTTGCAACCCTGAAAGAGGCTCCAGCGGATGCTGAAATCGTGTCCCATCAATTGATGGTGCGCGCTGGGCTCATTCGTAAATTAAGTGCCGGAATTTATAACTATCTCCCTCTCGGGCTTAAGGTAATTCGAAAGGTTGAGAACATTATTCGAGAAGAAATGAATCGCGCAGGAGCAATCGAGCTTCTGATGCCAGTAGTTCAGCCTGCTGAACTATGGCAAGAGACGGGCCGTTGGGAAAAAATGGGACCCGAGTTATTACGGATTAAAGATCGCCATGAGCGCGATTACCTAATTCAGCCAACCTCCGAAGAAGTCATTACTGATCTTGCTCGTTCGGAGATCAGAAGCTATAAGCAGCTACCAGTCAATTTTTATCAAATCCAGACAAAATTTCGTGATGAGCGCCGCCCTCGTTTTGGGATTATGCGAGGTCGTGAGTTCAGCATGAAAGATGCCTATTCATTCGATCGCGATCAGGCGGGTTTGAAAAAATCCTATGCCCTCATGTTCGATGCCTATGTCCGAATCTTTCAGCGCATGGGCTTACAGTTTCGGGCTGTCGCTGCCGACAATGGTGCGATCGGAGGGTCTGGTAGTCAAGAGTTTCATGTGATTGCCGATACGGGCGAAGATGCGATTGTTTATTGCCCCAATTCGGATTACGCCGCCAACTTAGAAGCCGCTGAATCGGTTGCTCTCATTGCGCAGCGAGCCGCTCCAAAAGAAAGTATGCAAAAAGTGGCAACGCCAGGTCAAAAGCGTTGCGAGGATGTTGCACAATTTCTTAAGATGGATTTGATGCGCACGATCAAATCTTTAGTGTTGGCAGTTGATCAAGAGACCGGACCCGCTAAATTATTCATGGTGTTGCTCAGGGGTGATCATGAGCTCAATGAAATCAAGGTTAATAAAATTGCTGGCTTGGGCGCCTTCCGCTTTGCCACTGATGCGGAAATCCAGGTGGCTTGCGGTTCTCCGGTGGGTTATTTGGGTCCGGTTGGCTTGCCTACTTCAGTCCAAGTGATTGCTGATCGGACTGTCGCAAATATGAGCGATTTTGTATGCGGTGCCAATGCGGAAGGCTTTCACTTGACCGGTGTAAATTGGGGGCGAGATGTACCTGAGCCACTGGTAGCGGATGTTCGTAATGCAGTGCTTGGTGACCCCTCTCCGGATGGCAAAGGTACCGTCGAGATTTGTCGCGGTATTGAGGTAGGCCATGTTTTTCAACTGGGGACCCGTTATTCAGAGGCGATGAAGTGCACCTATCTCGATGAAAACGGCAAAGCTCAAGCCATGGTGATGGGCTGTTACGGAATTGGTGTGACCCGTTTATTGGGCGCTGCGATTGAGCAGGGTCATGACCAGCGCGGGATTATTTGGCCGATTTCCATGGCCCCATTTGAGGTCGTGATTTGTCCTGTGGGCTACGATAAATCCGATGCCGTTCGTGAGGCTGCGAATCATTTACATCAAGAACTTCTTGCTGCTGGCGTGGATGTGGTTTTGGATGATCGCGGTGAGCGTCCTGGCGCCATGTTTGCAGACTGGGAGTTGATCGGAGTTCCTTATCGTGTTGTGATTGGCGAGCGTGGTCTTAAAGAGGGTCAGGTTGAGTTTCAGGGGCGACGTGAAAGTGCCGCTCAATTAATTCCGCTTACCTCAATTGCGCATACCATTACTACTGCAATCCATACTGCAAAAAATAACTTGATTTAAGCCCTACTTTTTGAACAGTCCGCCAAGCCCTTTGGCGGCTCCGCGAGCGGCAAGCGAACCCATCATTTTGGCCATCTTGCCACCTTTCATTTGTTTCATCATCCCTTGCATTTGTTCAAATTGCGCCAAGAGACGATTGACCTCTTGGACCTGAACTCCCGCGCCTGCTGCAATTCGACGCTTACGACTTGCCTTTAATAGTTCGGGTTTGGCACGCTCTTGAGGGGTCATGCTATCTATGATTCCTTGCATGTGTTTCATTTGTTTATCAGCCATTCCTAAGTTGGCTTTGCTAGCCTGTTGTGCGATTTGGCTGGGTAGTTTATCGAGAAGATTAGCCATGCCACCCATGTTTTGCATTTGCTTAATTTGCTCTCGGAAATCACCAAGATCAAAGCCGCCCTTTTGTATTTTTTTGGCAATCTTTTGGGCTTGCTCAACATCGACATTTTGCTGGGCTTGCTCAACCAATGCCAAGATATCGCCCATGCCCAATATGCGATTGGTCATTCGCTCGGCATCAAACGCCTCAAGCCCATCCATCTTTTCTGCAACACCAATAAATTTGATGGGCACCCCGGTGATGTGACGAACCGATAACGCTGCACCCCCGCGGGAATCACCGTCCAGTTTGGTGAGAATGACTCCGCTCAAAGGCAATGCTTCATGAAAAGCCCGTGCCGTATTGATGGCGTCTTGACCGAGCATTGCATCAACCACAAAAAGGGTTTCAATCGGTTTCACACTGGCATGCAATGATTTGATCTCTTGCATCATTTGCTCATCAATGCCTAAACGACCTGCCGTATCAACAATTAAAACATCGTGGTAATGGCGCTTAGCCCAATCAAGAGCGGCATTTGCGATGTCAATGGGTTTTTGATCGGATGAGCTTGGAAAGAAATCGGCTCCAACTTGAGCGCTGACGGTTTTTAATTGTTCGATTGCGGCCGGACGATACACATCGCACGACACCGTTAGAACTTTTTTCTTGAACTTTTCTTGTAAAAATTTGGCAAGTTTAGCTACCGATGTTGTTTTACCTGCTCCTTGCAAGCCAGCCATTAGGATGACCGCAGGGGGTTGAGTGGCTAAATTTAATTTGCCACGGCTTTCCTCATCTCCGCCCATGATGAGGGTTAGCTCGCGTTGTACCACCCCCACCAAAGCTTGACCAGGCGTTAGGCTGCCCACCACATCCTCACCGAGTGCCTTGAACTTGATTTGCTCCATGAGGCTCTTAACAACCGGTAAAGCAACGTCTGCCTCAAGTAAAGCGAGACGAATCTCGCGAAGCATATCCGCGGTATTGCTTTCTGTTAGGCGAGCTTGCCCTCGCATGGTTTTAACCACACGACTTAGGCGATCGGTCAGATTCTCAAGCATTTATCGATTAGACTTTCGAAATGACTATTTTAGGTTACTCGGGATTTGGTTGGCTGCCATCCCTACTTTATCTTCTGCTGATTATTGTTTTGGGCTATCGCGATCAAAAGCGCCCTGAAACCCCGTTTTTTATTGGCTTAGTGCAAATTCTGATTCTGATCGTTTTGATCATTCACGGAATTTTGTTATACGAGTCGATTTTTAACGGCGAGCACTTTGTGTTTGGTTTCGCGCAGGATTTGTCCCTTATGGCTTGGGTGGGGTTGAGTTTTTACTGGATTCAAAGCTTTTTCTTGCCAATTTCAAGCTTACGGTTGATGACCATTAGTATGGCGATGTTTTGTGCAATCTTGCCGGATCTTTTCCCGGGTTCGGTCATTTCTCAGCGCGCAGTATCTGATCCTTGGTTTAAGGCACATTTTATTGTGGCAACCTTTGCGGTAGGCTTTTTTAGCCTAACAGCAATGCTAGCGGTATTAATGAACCTGCAAGATCGTGCTTTGCGTAAGGGCATGGCCAATGGTATGGGCGGCGCCCCAACTTGGATTGAGAGTCTGCCGCCATTATTGACCATGGAGAGCTTTTTGTTTCGCCTCCTCTATGTCGGTTATGTACTTTTAAGTATGACTGTTTTCTCAGGCTTATTTTTCTCGCAAGAGCTGTTTGGTAAACCACTGGTTTTTGACCATAAAACGGTGTTTGCACTCTTATCATGGCTTTTATTTAGTGGTTTGGTGGTTGCGCGCCTACGCGTTGGTTTACGCGGACCAACTGCGGTGCGGTGGGTTCTAGGTGGATTTGTGGCTCTGCTTTTGACTTATGCAGGTACCCGCTTTGTGGCCGAAGTGATTTTGCAGAGAGCCTAATTTTGCTGAAATGGATTTTGCTGGCTTTGGGATTGGGTTTTGCCTATTGGTGGTTCGTGGTTAAGAAAAAGCGAGATCAAGAAAAATCGGCAGAGCCTAAAGTAGCGCCGCCGCCGCTAAAGGCAAAGCGTATGGTCTCTTGTTCCTACTGCGATCTTCACTTGCCCGAAGAGGATGCCATTGCCTGGGATGGTCGCTATTACTGCTGCGTCGATCATCGCGATAGTCTTAGTCAGAAGGGTTGGTGGGGCAAAGCGCAATGGCGGGCTTCCCCAAACTTTGATGAGCGACCCACCCAAATTGAGCCCGATCTGGTGGTGATCCATCACATTAGTTTGCCGCCCGGTCAATTCGGTCGAGGACACATTATTGATTTTTTTCAAAACAAGCTAGATCCTCGTGCCCACCCTTATTTTGAACAAATTGCGCATCAGAAGGTTTCAAGCCATTTTTTGATTGATCGTGATGGACAATTAGTTCAACTGGTGTCAGTTCATAAGCGGGCTTGGCATGCAGGAGTATCGCAATTTTTTGAGCGGGAGCGCTGCAATGATTTCTCAATCGGTATTGAGCTAGAAGGTGATGGGGAATCGGCTTTTACAAATGAGCAATACACGGCATTGAGCCAACTAATTGCCTTATTGGAGAAAAATTTTCCGGCCATGCGTTTTGCTGGGCATAGCGATATTGCGCCCGATCGTAAGACGGATCCCGGGAAATCATTCGATTGGGCTCGAATACAACGATTGGCAAACCTAAGTCAGGAACAATTGCCCTTTGGGGTCGACTCTCGCTAACTGTTTCTTCATCAGGTAAGCGTACGCTTACATCACCCTTTTTGAAGATTTCATTTCTATCAAAAATAGGGAAATTACTAATAAATTCTGTAAAAAAGGACTTACCTAATATAAAATATTTACCTATACTTAGTATCTAGAACGATTCAAAACCACTACATCTAGTGTTTTTGTTACAAATTTGTCTTTTTTCCAATAAATACATATATATAGCAGGAGCAATATGACCTTCGCCGATCCTCAAGCAGCTGGCCAAGCAGGCACCATGAGTCATGAAGGCGTTAGCCCGGTAGGTAATTTGACCCAAACCCCGTCCGCCAACTATGTGGCGGGTGGCGTAGGTCTTGCTCAAACCACCCAGCTTTCAGACTACAAAATTATTCGTCGCAATGGTTCGGTAGTGGCTTTTGAGCCTTCCAAAATTGCAATTGCTGTCACTAAAGCCTTTTTGGCAGTGAATGGTGGACAGGGCGCCGCCTCAGCAAGAATTCGTGAGCAGGTTGAGCAATTAACCCAGAACGTTGTACGTGCACTATTGCGCAGCCGTCCCAATGGCGGAACGTTTCATATTGAAGATATCCAGGACCAAGTTGAGTTAGCTTTGATGCGTAGCGGTGAGCATAACGTTGCTCGCGCTTATGTTCTTTATCGCGAAAAGCGTAACCAAGAGCGCGCAGCCCAACAAAGTGCTGCCCAAGAACAAGCTACGGACCCAAGCCTGCCTTCCGTTCAAGTGAATGACAACGGTGTTAGCAAACCCCTGAACGTGGCTGCTTTACGCAGTGTGATTGAGGCGGCGTGCGAAGGATTGGGTAACCATATTGATGCTAGCCCCATCATGACCGAGACCATCAAGAATCTTTATGATGGCGTCCCCATGGCTCAGGTCTATGACTCCGCTATTTTGGCGTCCCGTACCTTGATTGAGAAAGATCCTGCTTACAGTCAGGTAACCGCTCGCATATTGATGCATGTGATTCGTAAGGAAATTCTAGGACGCGAGGTCTTGCAAGGCGATATGCAGTCCGAGTATCCGAACTACTTCCCTCAATTTATTCGTAAGGGCATTGAGGCGGAACTCTTAGACCCCCGCCTTTTAGAGTTTGATCTGAGCAAAATCTCGGCAGCCCTTAATGCTGACCGGGATTTGCAATTTAATTATTTAGGCCTCCAGACCCTCTACGATCGTTATTTCTTGCATATCGAAGATCACCGCATTGAAATGCCGCAGGCGTTTTTCATGCGGGTGGCGATGGGCTTGGCTTTAAATGAGCCTGAGCGTGAGCGCCGTGCAATTGAGTTTTATGAAGTTCTCTCAACCTTTGACTTTATGTCGAGTACCCCAACGTTGTTTAATTCAGCAACGTTGCGCTCGCAATTATCGAGTTGCTACCTGACCACGGTGGATGACGACTTAGATGGTATTTATGAGGCACTTAAGGAGAATGCCTTGTTATCTAAATTTGCTGGTGGCTTGGGGAATGACTGGACCAATGTACGTGCATTGGGAAGTCATATCAAGGGGACCAATGGCAAGTCCCAGGGCGTTGTCCCTTTTCTGAAGGTTGTGAACGACACAGCGGTGGCTGTGAATCAGGGCGGTAAGCGCAAAGGCGCAGTCTGCGCTTACTTGGAAACTTGGCACCTGGATATTGAAGAGTTCTTGGAGCTTCGTAAAAATACCGGTGACGATCGTCGCCGTACCCACGACATGAACACGTCCAATTGGATCCCTGATTTGTTTATGAAGCGGGTGATGGAAAACGGGGAATGGACTTTGTTTTCTCCATCCAGCACTCCTGATTTACACGATAAGTATGGCAAAGCTTTTGAGCAAGCTTACATTGCCTATGAGAAACGTGCCGAGGCAGGAGAAATTAAGCCATCGAAGAAAATCCCTGCGGTTCAGTTATGGCGCAAGATGTTAGCGATGCTGTTTGAGACTGGACATCCTTGGATTACGTATAAAGATCCTTGCAATATTCGTAGCCCCCAACAGCATGTGGGTGTGGTTCATTCATCGAATTTGTGTACCGAGATTACCCTCAACACCAATGAGACTGAAATTGCTGTATGTAATTTAGGCTCAGTCAACCTCACCGCCCACATGACCACCGATGCCAATGGTCAGATGGTGCTCGATCACGCTAAGCTGAAGAAAACGATTCAGACTGCGATGCGAATGCTCGATAACGTAATTGACATCAATTACTACGCGGTTGCTAAGGCTCGTAACTCCAATATGAAGCACCGCCCAGTCGGCCTTGGAATTATGGGCTTCCAAGATTGCTTGCACATGCAACGCATTCCGTATGCGAGTGAGGCCGCGGTTAAGTTTGCTGATACATCGATGGAAGCGGTTTGCTACTATGCCTATCAGGCGTCGAGTGAACTTGCCAAAGAACGCGGTACCTACAGTAGTTACCAAGGATCATTGTGGGATCGCGGCATTCTGCCTCAGGATACCCTGAAGATGCTTCAAGAGGAGCGTGGTGGCTATGTCGAGGTAGATCAGTCCAGCACGATGGATTGGAACGCCTTGCGCGCCCAGATCAAGCAACACGGTATGCGCAACTCCAATTGCGTGGCAATTGCTCCAACCGCCACGATTTCCAATATTATTGGCGTCTCCGCCTGCATTGAGCCAACCTTCCAGAACCTCTTTGTGAAATCGAATCTTTCTGGCGAGTTCACCGTGGTAAATGACTACCTGGTGCGGGACTTAAAAGATCGCGGACTTTGGGATGAGGTCATGATCGCTGATTTGAAGTATTTTGATGGCACTCTGTCCAAAATTGATCGCGTTCCCCAAGATTTACGTGATTTATATGCCACCGCCTTTGAGGTTGAGCCAAGCTGGCTGGTTGAGGCTGCTTCACGTCGCCAGAAGTGGATCGATCAAGCGCAATCGCTCAATATCTATATGGCCGGTGCCTCAGGTAAGAAGTTGGATGACACGTATAAGTTGGCTTGGATTCGGGGTTTAAAAACAACGTATTACTTGCGGACGATGGCGGCAACCCATGTTGAGAAATCAACGGTTGCCACTGGCCAACTTAATGCGGTCTCTAGTGGGGCTGCCAGTACTGCCGGTGCGATTGCGGCGGATGGTCCGGTTTGCACTATGCGGCCTGGCGACCCAGGATTTGAAGAATGTGAAGCCTGTCAGTAAGCTTAATTAAAACAATAGAACAAGTACGAACTAGGAGAAGAGTATGTTGAACTGGGATGAAGAAGTGGCACCAGCCCTTGCTAAAGCGGGGTTTGTGCCACCACCCTCGCCGATGGCAGTTCCACCGGTGCAGGTTGCTCCTGTGGCCGATCAGGTCGCGGTTGCTCCTCCGGTGCAAGCTGCTCCAAAACTAACGACTGACGCAACCGAGCGCCGCGTGAACGTTGCCGATAAGCGAGTGATTAATGGTACGACCGACGTCAATCAGTTAGTTCCTTTTAAGTACAAGTGGGCCTGGGAAAAGTATTTGGCTGGCTGCGCGAACCATTGGATGCCCCAAGAAATCAATATGAATCGTGATATTGCGCTCTGGAAAGACCCCAATGGGCTTACTGAAGATGAGCGGCGCATTATTAAGCGTAATTTGGGTTTCTTTGTTACGGCCGATTCCTTAGCTGCAAATAACATCGTATTGGGAACCTATCGTCAGATTACTGCTCCCGAGTGCCGTCAGTATCTATTGCGCCAAGCTTTTGAGGAGGCTATTCACACGCACGCCTACCAATACATTGTCGAGTCTTTGGGTCTGGATCA
Source organism: Polynucleobacter sp. HIN8 (assembly GCF_030297615.1). NCBI lineage: Bacteria > Pseudomonadati > Pseudomonadota > Betaproteobacteria > Burkholderiales > Burkholderiaceae > Polynucleobacter > Polynucleobacter sp. HIN8. The sequence continues at coordinate 194,535 of NZ_AP028139.1, forward strand.
GGCAGAAATCTTCAATGCCTACCATGAGGTTCCGTCGATTCGGGACAAAGATGAGTTCTTGATTCCGTTCATTGACGTGCTAACCGACCCCGCATTTAAGACTGGCACACTGGAAAATGATCAAAAATTACTGCGTTCACTGATTGTTTTTGCTTGCGTAATGGAAGGTTTGTTCTTTTATGTTGGTTTTACGCAAATCCTCGCAATGGGTCGTCAGAACAAAATGATGGGGGCTGCAGAACAGTATCAATACATCTTGCGCGATGAGTCGATGCATTGCAATTTTGGCATCGATTTAATCAACCAAATTAAGCTGGAGAACCCGCAGTTATGGACTTCCGCGTTCAAAGAAGAGATTCGGAGCATCTTTGAAAAAGCAGTTGAATTGGAGTATCGCTATGCCGAGGATACGATGCCAAGAGGGGTGCTTGGGCTCAATGCTCCGATGTTCAAAAGTTACCTTCGCTTCATCTGTAATCGTCGTTGTATGCAAATAGGACTTGACGCAATGTATCCAAATGAAGAGAATCCTTTTCCATGGATGTCAGAAATGATAGATCTGAAAAAAGAGAGAAACTTTTTTGAGACTAGAGTAATTGAGTATCAAACCGGTGGTGCGCTGAATTGGGAGTAACAAAAAGCTAGACCAGCGCTTCCTCCGGCAACATAGGAGATAGTTCGGTTGATTAGTATTTGTAGTCACTTGAAACTGGCAAAACTGCGAAAACCCTTGCAACAGGGTGACTGGGCCTTCTTCCCAATTTTTTCTACCCTCTTTGAAAAGCTGCTTCCCGCAAGGGCCGCAGCTTTTTTTCCAGGATTCATTAGCGTGCAGCACCCTGTAGTAAGCCGCGCGCCGATGAATAGCTCGCTCGTTTCCCATGGTGCACCGCAAGGCGCAGCTTGGAGTCATGGTCGGGTTTTCTTAATCAGTAGTTTGTTCTAATCCTCACACGTGAAGGAGAATCACTATGGCAATCGCCAAAAAGAAGTCTGCTGCAAAGAAACCAGCTGCTAAGAAAAAAGTAGCTGCTAAGAAACCAGCTGCCAAAAAAGCAGCGAAGAAGCGCCCAGCTGCCAAAAAAGCAGCAAAGCGCCCAGCTGCCAAAAAAGCAGCGAAGAAGCCTGCCGCTAAAAAAGCTGCTAAGAAAAAAGTAGCCAAAAAGCGTCCTGCTGCTAAAAAGAAAAAAGCTGCCAAGAAAAAGCCTGCTAAAAAAGCAGCTAAGAAAAGGCCTGCTGCCAAGAAGAAAGGGGCTTCTGTAAAAAAGCCCGCGGCTAAGCCCGCCGTTGCTGCTCCAACGCAAACTGCGTTGAATCCGGCTGCGGCTTGGCCATTTCCTACAGGCAGCCGTCCCTAAGCGTCAGCTTGGTGGATAGTTGAAGTAGTCTGGATGGGGTCCTTCGGGACCCCATTTTTATTTAGAGGGTAATAGCCGTCCCAAAAGCAGCTTTGAAGCGATCGCTAATTTCAGCGCGCGTTGGTTGATGGTTTTGGGGGCCTTGGTGAGCGATTTTGATCGATCCCATGAGACTCGCTAAGCGTCCAGTCGTCTCCCAGTCCAAACCTTTTTCAAGACCATATAGTAGACCACCCCGAAATGCATCACCGCAACCGGTTGGGTCGGCGACTTTCTCAGCCGGGACTGCAGGAATGTCAATCACCTTGTCTTGCGTATGAATTTGCGCTCCTTGAGCACCTTTAGTAACAATTAGCGCCTCAAGTCGATTGGCAAGCTCGTGAAGCGATAAACCGGTGCGTTGGCAAAGCATTTCAGCCTCATAGTCATTTACAGCAACATAGGTGGCGAGATCTACAAGCTCTAGAAGCTCTTGACCATTAAACATTGGCAGCCCCTGACCTGGATCGAAAATGAATGGAATCTTGGCCTGCGAAAATTGATGGCAGTGTTCCCACATACCAATTCGACCATCTGGAGCGACGATGCCAATGTGTCGATCGTTATTCGACAGATGGGCTATACAGTCGCTTACTCGATTGGTGTGGGAATCATTCATCGCCCCAGGATGAAATGCAGTAATTTGATTGTTGGCAAGATCGGTAGTAATCATCGCTTGAGCTGTGAAGGCCTGATCCAGCTTCTTAATGAACTGGCGACTTATTCCTAGCCTCTCGAGGTGGGAGAGGTAAGGATCTGCATCCGCTCCCACAGTTGCCATGATGAGAGGTTTGCCGCCGAGGAGTTGGAGGTTATAGCCAATGTTCCCGGCGCAACCCCCAAACTCTCTACGCATGCTGGGAACCAAAAAAGCGACATTCAGAATATGAATTTGTTCAGGAAGAATTTGATCTTGAAAGCGACCCTCAAAGGTCATGATCGTGTCATACGCAATGGAGCCACAAATAATACTTGCCATAAAGTTCTCTAAAGGGATGGTGATTGAGTGAAAGAGGGATATGCTACACGTAAGCGATAGCCTGCCGTATTGGCAGGAAGTCGCAGGGGAATAGAAAGGTTAAATTGTTCTTTGGGTGGGGCCCCGGTTTGCTCAAAGTCAGGGTGAGCGTTTTGCCAGGTTTTTGGGAGCCATTCTCTGGGGCCTATCAGAATTTGAGTAATCGTATTTTCATCGGCATCGCTCAGTGTTAGTTCGAGATGGGGGATTGCAACAGGAATCAATAGGCGGTTTTGTAGCTCGATTTGCAAGATGGACTGCACTTCTTCCCCACGCTTCGCTTCATCCATACCAAGATTAGCAAGTTGAAAGCGCCAAGCTTTGAAATCGATCGCGGCAGCTCGAGCGCAAGGTAATACCTTACAAATTACCCGATCCATGGTTTGTATTAACTCAAAGCCATGTAAGGCAATTGGGCTCGGGTTTTTATCTATACTGGGAGCCAAAAAATGCAAGATTGGGATACGCCAAAGACTCCATACAACGAAGCAACTGATGGTAATAAATAGTCCAGTGGCAATAAAAAGCGCTTGCGGACGATGGCGATTGATCTTTGCAACAAAAGTACCAGCAATTACGCGATTCGGTATTTCAGCATCCTCAATCAAGGGCGCATTCGAAATCTGATTTGGCATAGAGACTGGTTTTTGACCATGCAGGCAAACCCAGCCCTCCGAAACCCTCCAGATTGAGAGAGGAATAGCGTTTTTATAGCAATCAATAACCTCTTGTGCTTGCCGCTCCAGGATGCCTGACAGAATTAGTTGCCCACCATCTTGAACGCGTGCGATTAGAGCAGGGGCTAAAACTTGCAAAGGGTTAGCCAAAATATTGGCAATCACAACATCAAAGAGCCGGGAACCAATTGCAACATCAATATCGTCGGGCAGTTGAAACTCAATATCCGTTTGGTTATGATTGGCATTCGCACGAGCCGATTCAATTGCCTGAGGGTCAATATCGGTACCAAAAACCGTTTGAAAGCCCAGTTTTTTGGCGGCAATTGCCAAAATTCCAGAACCGCATCCATAATCCAATACGCTTTGGCTTTTACAAATTCCACTGGCGCTATATTGCTCAAGCCATTCAAGGCACAGTCGAGTGGTGGGGTGGCTACCCGTCCCAAATGCAAGCCCTGGATCCATTGCTAGGCAGATTGCCTCTGGTGCAGAGGGTTTTGGGTGCCATGAGGGAACAATCCACATGCGCTCACCAATCGGAATGGGATCAAATTGATTTTGTGTCATCGACACCCAATCTTGATCTGCCACAATCGATTCAGTAGGGGTTTGAACGGCAAACCCAGCCTCTAATAAAGTGCTGGCGAGCTCTTCCTTATTTACTTCTTGGGTTTGATCAAAAAGCGCCTTAACAACGGATAAATCCCATGCTTGCACGTCTGGCGATAATCCTGGCTCGCCATACAAAGGGTTTTCATCATAGCCACCCGCAGTCGCATCTTCAACCGAAATCGACAGTGCCCCCAGTTCCATAAGGGCATCCCCCAAGGGTTCGGCAATTTCAGCAACAACCGTAAATTGGAACTCGCGGTACGGCATTGGCTCAGGAAAGCCTACTTCTCGCCACGAGTTGCGGATTGCTCCTCAAGGCGCTGTTCAAGGTAATGAATGCTAGTACCCCCCTCAATAAATTTTGCGTCGAGCATTAGCTCACGATGTAGGGGTACATTGGTCAAAATGCCATCAATCACCATTTCGGAGAGGGCAATACGCATTCGACGAATCGCCTGTTCACGAGTTGCTCCATAAGCAATTAATTTACCAATCATGGAGTCGTAGTTCGGGGGCACTAAATATCCGCTGTAGGCATGGGAATCGACGCGGATGCCCGGGCCTCCAGGCATATGCCATGACTGAATTCGACCGGGGCTTGGCGTGAACTTAAAGGGGTCCTCAGCATTTAAGCGGCATTCAATTGCATGGCCTTTAAAGACGATATCGCGTTGCCGAAAGCCCAACTTTTGACCGGCCGCAATTTTGATTTGTTCTTGAACAATATCAATGCCAGTAATCATCTCCGTTACTGGGTGCTCGACTTGCACGCGGGTGTTCATTTCAATAAAGAAGAACTCACCCTTTTCGTAGAGAAATTCAAAGGTACCAGCGCCACGGTAAGCAATTTTTTTGCATGCATCGGCACAACGCTCTCCAATTTTGGCAATCAATTTACGATCAATGCCTGGGGCCGGTGCTTCTTCAATCACTTTCTGGTGGCGACGCTGCATGGAGCAATCACGCTCACCCAACCAAACTGCGTTGCCATGGGTATCCGCTAAGACTTGGATCTCTACGTGCCTGGGGCGTTCAAGGAATTTCTCCATGTAGACTTCGGGGTTACCAAAGGCACGACCCGCTTCCTCACGGGTCATATTCACGGCACTGATGAGGGCTGCTTCCGTATGAACAACACGCATACCGCGCCCACCACCACCACCTGCTGCTTTGATGATCACCGGGTAGCCTACACGCTTGGCGGTCGCCAAAATTTCTTTTGGATTATCAGTGGGTAAAGCTCCGGCAGAGCCGGGTACGCAGGGAACACCCGCTTTGATCATGGCATTTTTTGCAGAAACCTTATCGCCCATTAAGCGGATGGATTCCGGTCTTGGGCCAATAAAAGCAAATCCTGATTTTTCAACACGCTCAGCAAAATCAGCATTTTCTGAGAGAAATCCATAGCCAGGATGAATCGCCTCAGCATCGGTCACTTCAGCCGCTGAAATAATCGCCGGCATATTGAGGTAACTTTGTGTCGAAGGTGCTGGCCCGATACATACCGCTTCATCAGCAAGTTTTACGTATTTGGCGTCTTTATCCGCAGTGGAATACACCACCACGGTTTTAATTCCAAGCTCGCGGCAGGCTCGTTGAATTCGCAGGGCAATTTCGCCACGATTGGCGATTAGTATTTTGTCAAACATGGCGATTAGGCGATGATGAACAGCGGTTGATCAAACTCAACGCCTTGACCGTTCTCACACAAGATTTGTTTAATTACCCCGGCTTTTTCGGACTCAATCTCATTGAGAAGCTTCATCGCTTCGATGATGCAGAGGGTTTGGCCTACTGTTACGGTATCGCCTACATTCACGAAAGCAGGCGCCTCTGGATTGGGAGAGCGATAAAAAGTTCCAACCATTGGAGACTTTTGCACAAAACCCTCAGGCGCTGAACTGACTTCTGGGGCAGCAGCGGAAGCAGAAGCTATTGGAATTTCCTGTTGGATCGGCGCCGGTATGACCATGGTATTCATGGGCAATGCTGCTGGAGCGTTTGTAACGGAGCCAGAATGTCGCGCATTCACAATCTTGACTTTATCTTCTCCTTCGCTCACTTCGAGTTCGGAGATTCCGGATTCGGAGACCAAGTCGATGAGGGTTTTTAGTTTACGTAAGTCCATGCCAAACCTCGTTGTAATGTTTTTAATGAGAAGCCAGTTTGTTCTGAATGGCTGCTAACGCCAATTCATAACCTTGGGCACCTAGGCCACAAATAACGCCCATGGCTAGATCTGAAAAATAGGAATGTTTGCGAAACTCTTCACGTTGGTGAATATTGGAGAGGTGCACTTCAATGAATGGGATTGCTACACCAGCTAAGGCGTCCCGTAGAGCAACGCTCGTGTGAGTAAATCCGCCTGGGTTAATAATGATGAAACCAATGCCGTCCTTTTTGGCTTTCTGAACACGGTCAATCAGCTCACCCTCGTGATTGCTCTGAAAGGTCTCAAGCAAAATCCCAGCATCTTTAGCGAGCATGCCCATACGACGAGTGATGTCCTCAAGGGTTGTTTTCCCGTAAACTTCGGGCTCTCTGGTTCCTAAAAGGTTTAAATTAGGCCCATTGAGAAGTAAAACAGAGGAATTTGAATGGTTAGTAGGCATAGATCGCTACAGTTATTGAAAAATATCGATTAATTTGGCGATAAATCAGGAAAATTAACGTAAGAAGCAGTATACCCCCTGATACCCTGAATTCCTAGAAATTAGCTATTTTTTTAAGAATTTGATTAAAAATAGCAGGTAAGCATGCGAAGAATTTAGATTTAAAATGAGTTAAATTTACCTAAATTGCCTCTTTAATTAACTTTCTGAGCTCATCTTCGCTGATCTTGCCTAATTTTGTACCAGCGATATTTCCTTTAGCATTAATAACCACAGTAAATGGTAGAGCACCTGATGGATTCCCCAGCATTTTATTGATGTCATTACCGCCGAGACCGCCCAAAACGATTGGGTAAGAAATAATCGTAGTTTCAATAAATTGACGAATATTAGATGGTGAATCAATACCGATGCCGACAATTAGCATCTTTTTAGGGTCATATTCCCCTTGAATTTTGTCCAAAGCGGGCATTTCTTCAACGCAGGGTGGACACCAAGATGCCCAAAAATTGACGACTAAAACCTTATTCTTCCAATCTTGGGTCGATATTGGCTTTTGGTCAGGAGAAAACCACTCCCGGTCAAAAAGGGCTTTCACAGCATCTTGCGAAGCGGATTGCAAGGCAGTTCTGCGATTAGCAAAAAAAGCACCAGTTACGGCAGCAACAATCGCTACTCCGCTTGCAATTAGAAAATGACGACGGTTCATGGCTCTCCTTGGCTAAAATCCTCGCATGCATATTCATATCTTGGGCATTTGTGGCACCTTCATGGGTGGAATCGCGGCAATTGCCAGACAGGCCGGTCATGAGGTAACCGGTTGCGACGCGAATGTGTACCCACCAATGAGCACGCAACTTGAAGCACAAGGTATTCAATTAATCGAAGGATACTCTCCTGATCAACTCCGTGAATTTAAATTGAAACCGGATTTATTTCTAATTGGTAATGTAATTTCAAGGGGAAATCCTCTTCTTGAGGAAATTCTGAATCAAGGCTTGCCCTATACCTCAGGACCCCAATGGTTGGGAGAGCAGGTGTTATCGGGCAGACATGTGCTTGCGGTCGCCGGAACGCATGGCAAGACCACAACGACAGCTATGTTGACCTGGATCTTAGAGCGAAATCAACGTAAACCTGGATATTTAATTGGTGGTGTGCCGTTGAATTTTTCAGTTTCGGCTCGCTTGGGCGAGGGGCGCTATTTTGTGATTGAGGCCGATGAGTACGACACCGCCTTTTTTGATAAGCGCAGTAAGTTCGTGCACTATCGGCCACGAACCGCGATTTTGAATAACCTCGAATTTGATCATGCCGATATTTTTACTGATTTAGCGGCGATCGAAACCCAATTTCATCATTTAGTTCGAACCATTCCGCAAACAGGCCTGGTACTTGCTAACGGCTCACAGGAGTCATTGGATCGTGTGATTGAGCGCGGCTTGTGGTCTCCGTTGGAGCGTTTTGGTTTTGGTGACTGCGATTGGTCATTTGAGGATTTAGAAAATGCAGATGGCAAAGGCGGAGCTGATTTTTCAGTTCTTTATCAGGGTAAGAAATGTGCGGAAGTTCATTGGGCAAGGCATTCGGGTGTGATGGGTGTTCATAATCAACTTAATGCATTGGCGGCGATTGCAGCTGCTCACCATATCGGAATTACCCCAGAAGAATCCGCTCTTGCTTTGGCGGAATTTAAAAACGTCAAGCGACGTTTGGAACTTATTGGCGAAAAGAATCGGATTTCTGTTTACGATGATTTTGCCCATCATCCTACGGCAATCGCTACCACCATTGATGGATTGCGTAAACAAATTGGTCGGGCGCGAATTCTGGTGGTGCTTGAGCCACGATCAAACACCATGAAGCTTGGTGTTATGAAGTCGCAGCTTCCAGATAGCTTAAATCAAGCTGATTTGGTGTTTGCCTACGGAGCGGTCAGCGGCAAAGATGCTTTAGGTTGGGACTTGCAAGAGGCGATCGCGCCATTGGGTTCGAAAGCGAAAAGTTTTCATGATCTTGGGCGTTTAGTCGAGGCCGTATGTAACGAAGCCAAACCCCACGATCATGTTTTAGTGATGAGTAATGGCGGTTTTGGCGGCGTTCATCAAAAAATTTTGGCTCGCTTAGAGCACCTTCATCCTTAATTAGAGGAATTGGTATGCGTTTACGAAATAAAGTGGCACTTATTACTGGAGCAGCTAAAGGAATTGGTTTTGCAACTGCCAAACGGTTTTCCGAGGAGGGTGCCAAGGTCATGTTGGCCGATCTAAATGAAGCTGCGGTAATGGAGGCCGTCGGCCAACTTAAGCATGCTGAACCCTATGTATTGAATGTTACCGATCGAGCCAGTATTCAGCGTGCAGTGGACGACATCATCGCTAAACATCAACGCATTGACATATTGATTAATAATGCTGGCATTACTCAAGATGCGCGTTTAGTGAAAATGACCGAGGAGCAATTTGATGCGGTGATTGATGTCAATCTTAAGGGCGTCTTTAATTGCACCCAATTAGTTATTCCTCATATGCTAGAGGCAAAAAAGGGGGCTATCGTCAATGCTTCGAGTGTGGTTGGTATCTATGGTAATTTTGGGCAAACCAATTACTCTGCGACTAAATTTGGCGTAATTGGATTTACTAAAACCTGGGCCCGTGAGTTCGGTCAAAAAGGCATTCGGGTGAATGCGGTGTGTCCTGGATTCATTGCGACTGAGATGGTTAAGGCGATGCCTGAAAACATATTGCAAAGCATTGAGCAGCGCTCGTGGATGGCTCGCTTGGGTACACCAGAAGAAATGGCGAACGTATACCTGTTTCTAGCAAGCGACGAAGCCAGTTATGTCAATGGCGTTACCATTGAAGCAAGTGGCGGGATTTCGCTTTAATGCAATTACTGCATGAGGAGGGTGGTGAGCTACGTATTGCCACAGCCTTATCGTCTTCAGGTGCTGGAGATACGCAGTCATGGCAAGCAAGCGCTTTATCGGGTAAGCATCTCAAGCTAAAATCAAAAGAAGTTTGGCTTCAATTTGAAGCGACTAATCCCCAAGCAGTTCTTGAGGAGGCTCATGGTATTGCTGCAACAATTGATTTGCAGTTGTTATGGGATTGCGCGTCTGATCACGAATTTGCATTTCAGGTGATTGCTAAAGAGTATTTTGGAGATACCGTTAGCACGCCTCAATTGATCGGCTTAGCGATTGCATTGCAAGGAGCCCCTGTTTACTTTCGACGTAAAGGGCGCGGTGCCTTTATGCGGGCGCCATTTGATCAGCTGCAAGCGGGACTAGCGGCAATCGAACGCAAGCAAAGAGATCTTTTGCAACAAGAGGCATGGCAGTTGGAGCTTATCGAAGGAAAGCTGCCAGATGCCTTATCCACGCAGGTGAACAGTTTGCTGTTTCATCCTGATAAAAATAGCTTGGCATACAAAGCCTTTCATGGGGCGTGTGAGCAAACTGGAGAACACCCAGCGCGTTTACTAATGCGCTGCGGTGCTTTGGATTCCCCGCTGTCTTACCATCATGGCCAATTTATACAAGCGCATTTTCCAAAAGGAGAGGGCTTTGCAAGTGATTTTCGGTTTACTAACGCAGAGTATGAAAAGGCCATTGCTGGTTTGCCAACTGCGCAAGTTAAGGCGTTTTCAATTGATGACGCCGGCACCACTGAAATTGATGACGCCTTGTCATTATCGCCAATCGGTAATGGCTTGTATCGATTGGGCATACATATTGCCGCACCCGGTTTATTGATTCAAAAGGGAGATCGTTTTGATCAGGTCGCGCGCGAGCGGATGTCAACGGCTTATTTCCCAGGTGACAAAATTACGATGTTGCCAGAGCAATTTGTTGAGTACTTTTCGCTCGATGCTGGTTCGGCACGTCCGGCTGTCTCCTTGTATGTTGAGATCGATGCTCTAGGGCATCGAACCCAGACCCCCCCGCAAAGCGCACTGGAGTTGGTGCCCATTGAAACTAATCTTCGGTTAGATGATTGGGAGCCTTTAGTTGACGAAGCCTTCTTGGCCCAAGAAAACTCATCATTACCGTATCACGAAACACTTAATCGATTGTGGGTTTTGGCTCAGAATGAATATCAGAAACGCCAAGAGCAGCGGGTTAAAGATGGCTTGCGGGCTGAAGTTTTGGGTCAAGCCGATCCAAATGCCTTGATCCGTGATTTCAATTTCAAGATCACATCACCAACGAATGAGATTGTGATCGAGCCTCGTATTCGAGGTTCGATTTTAGATACCATCGTGGCCGAGTGCATGATCTTATGTAATCGAATTTGGGGGCAGGCGCTGGCTGAGCATGGCTTACCAGCTTTATTTCGGACCCAAAAAGGCTGGGGAGTAATGCGTACGCGTATGCAGACTACGCCCAGTCCTCATGAGGGTTTAGGTGTTGAGTTCTACGCTTGGTGTACGTCGCCTCTGCGTCGTTACGCGGATCTTGTGAATCAATGGCAATTGATTGCCATGATTCGAAATGGGGTTACTGCCAAGATGACAGCCCCATTTCCTCCCAAAGATTCTGAGATTATGGGGATTGCTGCCGATTTTGACGCAGTGTATTTGCAGTATGGCGAGTACCAGTCTCGTATGGAACGTTATTGGTGCCTGCGCTGGTTGGCGCAGGCTGGCTTACCCCATTCAATTTATGCACGCCATTTGAAAGAGGGCATGGCGCGAATTGAGCCCATTCCCCTTCATTTGCCTATTCCTGAATTAGCTGGTCATCCCCGTCTTACCCGCGCTAAGATCGAGATCATGGAAATTGATCTGTTGGATCTAACCGCCAAGGCACGTGTGCTCGAGCTTGAGGCCAATTCCAGCGATATGAGTACTGGGGCAGAGGGAGATTTGCCAGAATGAGATTAGCGCTTCACCCGTTTGTGGTGAGTCGGTCAATTAAGCCGCTATGGATTGCATTGGCTATTTCATTATTGATTCATCTCGTTCTAATGAGTCAACGTTGGTTCGATGCGCCTGAAGTAGATCGTCGCTTAAATACTCCACTTAGCGTTGTATTAGTAAATGCGTCTAGACCCACTCCGCCTCAAAATGCGCAGAAACTGGCACAAGCCAATTTGGATGGTGGTGGCTTAACCATCCGGGAAGATGCGAGTGCGATGCATCGCGCTCACTTAGGGGCCGATGCTAAGTTAGAGGCACTCGAGAAGCGCCAAAAACAATTGTTATCGAAGTTGGATGCCGAGAAAAAGCAGGCAACTGGATCGCGATCGGGCGATGAGTCAAAACCGCTCTCCCAGACCAATGCATTAGAGGCCGAGCTCGCTAGACGACTCAGTCCCGAGGGACGCCTTCCGCGTCGAGTTGCGCTGAGCGCGAGTAGTACGAAAACGGTTGTATTTGCCTATTACTATGACGGCATGCGTCAAAAGATTGAAGCCTATGGCAACACTTTTTTTCCTCGTGTTCAAGGACGGCCGTTGTACGGTAGCTTAGTGCTTACGGTGAGCGTTGATGCCGAGGGTCGGATTACCAATAATGTTAAAGGCCGCGAAGGAATTGAGGTGAGTCGCTCTTCAGGTATCCCCGAGCTTGATCGTCAAGCGGTCGCGATTGTGCGTGCTGCTGCTCCGTTTGGGCCTTTTCCGAGTGAAATGCGTCAGAAAATTGATATTTTGGATTGGGTTTCAACCTTTGAATTCGCGCGCGATTTGAATGAGCAATCAGGTAACCGTCTTGAATTAAGAAACGGCTCCAAACCATGAACCACTATCCATTTTTGACGACGCTTGAGCCAAGTCTCTTTGCTGGGAAACAAACATATGCTGTATTTGGTCATCCAATTGGGCATAGTAAGTCACCCCTAATTCATGAGCAGTTTGCTATGCAAATTCAGCGTGATATTAAGTATTTACGAATTCAACCGTCGCTTGATGGTTTTGCAGCAATGCTTACCCAATTTTTTGCTCTGGGTGGTCAAGGGGCAAATATTACGATCCCATTTAAGCTTGATGCATATCAGCTATGTCAGCAATTGAGTTCGCGTGCTCGGTTAGCGGGTGCTGTCAATACGGTCTGGCAAGATGAAGGGGTGCTCTGCGGTGATAACACCGATGGGGCTGGATTGGTGGCCGATCTTCTTTCTCAAGGCGTGGCCATCAACAAAGCGGATGTTCTCATTCTGGGGGCTGGTGGCGCAAGCCGTGGCATCGTTGAACCCCTGCTTACCCAAAGGCCAAAACGGCTTTGGATTGCCAATCGGACTTCTCAAAAAGCCGATGAGCTCGTTTTGTTATTTCAGTCTCTGGCAAGCGAGCATGGCGTTGAATTGATTGCCAGCAGCAATGCTCAGTTCGAAGAAAATGCACCTTCATTTTCGCTTGTGATTAATGCCAGTGCGGCTGGTCTTGATGATCAAAGTCCTTTAAGCAAATTGGCTGCGGATCATGTTTTTTGTACCGGTGGTTTTGCTTATGATTTGGTGTATGGCAAGACCACAGTATTTATGGAACAGGCCTTGCAGCGTGGCTGTCGAATCAGTGATGGTTTGGGAATGTTAGTTGAGCAAGCTGCTATTGCATTTTGTCAATGGCACCGGGTGGGTATCGAGCGCTTAGATACCCGAGCCGTTATCGCGCAGTTGCGCCACATGTAATCATCATGTCATGGGCGATGTATTTCCTCAAATGCATGGCATGGGGAGTGGTCGGTTTGCAACTTTACTTTGTGATTCAGATTGGCCTATGGGCATTCATTAATCCAAGCAGTACCGCATTTCAGAGGGCTGAACGTTGGCGTATCTGTCACTTGAGCTTGACCTGCCCAATTCAGCATCGCTGGGTTCCATATGCACAGATTAGCAATGATTTAAAGCGAGCAATACTAGTGAGCGAAGACGACATCTTCTTTAAGCACAACGGTGTGCGTATCGATGATATGCAAAAAGCGTGGGAGCGCAATCAAAAAGGGGGCAGTAGAGTTGTGCGTGGAGGCTCCACGATCACACAGCAATTGGCTAAGAATTTATTTCTTTCTTCAGAAAAAAACTATCTACGCAAAGCGCAAGAGCTTGTTATTACCGGTCTTTTAGAGTTGATGCTCTCCAAAGAACGCATTCTTGAAATCTATATGAATTCCGTTGAATGGGGCGAAGGAATTTTTGGAATCGGTGCCGCAAGCTCTCATTACTATGTAGCTAATCCAAAAAATATCAGTCGTGAACAAGCAGCTAACTTGGCATCTGCTCTACCAGCCCCGAAGTGTTTTGATAAAAGCAAATATTGCAAACGCGGTAGTATTAACTTTGAAGTGCGACAACAATTTATCTTAGAGAATATGGACCGCGTGGTTTTACCTAAAAACCGTTAGCAATACAAAGCATCTTCTTTATGTGACTTGCGCAGACTGAATCGCATCGCGGGTTGCCATCGCTACTTTTCTGGCAGCATCCGCAAAATCGTCTTTGGCACTGGCATACAAAATCGCGCGCGATGAATTAATCATCATTCCCGTACCGGGTCGATTTGCCACTTGGCCCGCAGCAACCGTCGCTTTTATATCTCCACCTTGCGCCCCAATTCCAGGAATGAGTAAGGGCATATCGCCGACGATGGTTCGAACTCGAGTGATTTCTTGGGGGAAAGTGGCACCCACCACAAGCGCAATTTGACCGGTTTGATCCATTTCTTTAGCAAGGATTGCAACGCGTTCAAAAATCGCCTGATGACCATCGGTCAGAAGGTTTTGGATATCTGATCCACCGGGATTAGAGGTGCGGCAGAGAATAATGACCCCTTTGCCAGGATGTTGCAGGTAGGGTTCAATTGAGTCTTTACCCATATATGGGTTGACTGTAACGGCATCGGCTCCATAGCGCTCAAAGGCCTCCAACGCGTAATGCTCTGCGGTACTCCCAATATCCCCTCGTTTCGCATCCAAAACTACCGGGATCTGTGGGTAGTTTGTTTTGAGGTGGGCGATTAGCTCCTCCAATTGACCCTCTGCCCGTTGGGAGGCAAAGTACGCAAACTGTGGTTTAAAAGCACACACTAGGTCGGCACAGGAATCAGCAATTTCTTTACAAAAGGTGAGGATGGCTTTGGGACTTTTGCCTAAACTGGGTGGAAAGCGCTCGGGGTCGGGGTCTAACCCAAGGCACAGCATGCTGCCCTGGGACGCCCAAGCGGCCTCGATCTGATCCCGAAAGGATCCCGGATTTTTTGCCAAATGTAATGAACGATTCATAGTGCATAGGATAAACTAGGGCATTCGTCGGGAGTTCACCATGATCAACTTGTTCGTCCTACAAAACGGTCGTCTATCGCAAGAGCAAGTCGAAGATCGCAATGAACTGCTCCAACACCACAATCCAATTTGGATTGATGTGATTGACCCTGAAGAGGAGGAGCTTCTTTGGATTAAAGAAGCTTTTGCAGTCCAACTCCCTGAGTTGGATGACCTTGGGGACCTGGAGGCGTCTGCACGCTATTTTGAGGCAGACGATGGGCATCTGCATATTCGTACCGATTTTTTGCTTGACGAAGAAGACACATCACGGAACGTGAGGGTTGCATTCGTTCTAACCAATCAGGTTTTGTTCTCAATCCATGATGAAGATTTACCAGTATTCCGACTCGTACGATTACGGGCGCGTTTACGTCCAGGCTCGGTCAGTAATGCTAAGGATGTATTACTTGATTTGTATTCCACCGATGCTGAGTACTCTGCCGATGCGCTTGAAGAGGTTTATGAAAATCTCGAACGCGCGGGTAAGCGCGTTTTATCGGAAACCATTACCGATGCCGACGCTGCCGAGGTCCTTGAGACGATTGCTACGGAAGAGGATACCAATGGCCGAATTCGTCGTAATGTGATGGATACGCGGCGCGCACTATCATTTTTGATGCGCAGTAAGTTATTGTCCGACGAGCAGCAAGAAGAAGCACGTCAGATTTTGCGAGATATTGATTCGCTAGAAAATCATACGGCATTCTTATTTGACAAGATTAACTTCTTAATGGATGCCACGGTGGGTTTTATTAGCCTGAACCAAAGCAAAATTATTAAGATATTCTCCGTGGTCTCGGTCGCCTTAATGCCCCCAACCTTATTGGCCAGCGTCTGGGGTATGAACTTTGAATACATGCCAGAACTTAAAGAAACTTGGGGCTACCCATTGGCAATCATCAGCATGATTATTTCTGCAATGATTCCCCTGGGCTACTTCCGCCACAAAGGCTGGTTGAAGTCAAATTAGCGGGTGGCGCTTGGCGTGAATTGCGCGAGCAGTGACTGAATGGCGTAAATGCAGGCTTGCTCCCGTATGCTCTGACGGTCACCGCTTAACTGTTTTGTTTGCGAGCGAGTTTGAATTAAGTTGTTCTCCCGCCTTCCCCAGGCAAAGCAAACCATCCCTACTGGCTTATCAATGGTTCCACCACCAGGTCCCGCGATCCCAGTTATGGCAATGCTCACTTGGGCGCGACTATTTTTGAGGACGCCCTCAGCCATGGCTTTTGCAACTTCTTCGCTGACGGCCCCGTAGCGCTCAATGAGCGAATGCGCTACGCCAATACTCTCTTCCTTGGCTTCATTGCTATAGGTGACAAAGCCCCGCTCAAACCATTGACTTGATCCACTGAGATCGGTGAGGTGTGCAGCCAATAAGCCTCCAGTGCACGACTCAGCGAGAGCAATACTGAGCTTATTGGCTAGCAGTGTTTGTGCCAATTGTTGAACTAAAGAGATCATTGATGAATTCATGTGAGCCAGTGTATTCCAAGAATCACAATCAAAATTGTGAAAAGAGCAGCGATGAGATCATCAATCATGATGCCAAAACCGTATTTGATGAGATGCGACGGGTTGACATGTTCTTGATGGATCCAGATTTTCTTAAAGTATTGGTCCACACAGCTAATGGGCCATGGTTTAGCAGCATCGAAAAACCGAAAGATTAAAAATGCAATCGCTTGCACTAAAAAATTTGTCGATCCAATAAAAAATAGGATCCAACCAAATGCAATCACCTCATCCCAAACAATTGAGCCGTCATCGGGGCGACCAAGATCGTGGCTGCATTGACCGCAAGCCCATAGACCATAGAGCGATCCAATGCAAAGTAGAAGACATAATGCGGTCGTTGGAAGAATTGCGTTGAGGATCAAAAACAATCCCCAGGCAAGCAGCGTGCCAGCCGTGCCTGGGGCAAGTGGAGAGAGCCCGCTACCAAAGCCGATACCAAACACCCGATGCACAGATCCCAGCATCCAAGCAAATGATGGGGGGTGAGCTGAATTCATGAGCATCTAATCTCGAAAGTGATCAAAGGAACGTTGAAGTTCCTTAGTTTGTTCAGGGCTTAATGGCACGCCATCACTATTTTCGAGTATCAGTGAGTTTTTATTCTGAGATTTGATGATTTGCCCGATGCAGGTGAGAGGAAGTCCTAGCTCTGCTGAAAGCTTTGTAATTTTGTCGTGCTGATTTGGATTTGTTGTGAAACAGAGCTCATAGTCATCCCCACCGGATGCTGCACATTGATACTGAATTGCTTGCGCTTGTCGACGCAGTACTTGTGAGCGAGGCAGGGCATCGATATTAATCTGGGCGCCCACATGGGAGGCCTCCAAAATGTGTCGTAAATCGCCCAATAATCCATCCGATATATCCAAGGCTGATGTTGCAATTCCGCGTAGGGCGATTCCAAGTGCGACTCGTGGTAAAGGCGAATGAAGTCGCTGATTGACTTGATCCAGATCTTTAGACTCGAGGTCGAGCGACCATTCATTGCGGTGATGAGCAAGTGCTAGGCGCGCATCACCAAGCTCACCTGAGACCCAAATGGAGTCGCCAACCTGAGCGCCCGATCGATTAATTGCTTGTCCGCTTGGAATCACACCAAAAGCCGTGATGCTGATCGTCAATGGCCCTTGACACGTATCACCGCCAATTAGGTGGCAATCGAAGAGTTCGGCTAAATCAAAGAGACCATTTGCAAATCCATGTAGCCATGCTTGCCTTTGTTTTGGTAAGGCGAGCGCCAAAGTAAATCCCGTAGGCTTAGCACCCATTGCAGCGAGATCCGATAAATTCACCGCCAGGGATTTTTTTCCGACAAGGTAAGGGTCGGCGTCCGCAAAAAAGTGCCGATCAGCTACCAACATATCGGTTGTGATTACCAGCTCTTCGTTTGGGCGAGATGCGATCACCGCTCCGTCATCACCAATACCTAGAAGCGGTGCGTGTTGAGGTTTAGCCTTCATCATTTGCTCAGCGCGCGTCTTGAAAATATCGCGAATTAACTCAAATTCCCCGAGTTTGTGGGTATTTGATGGCGGGCTCTGAAGGAATTGCTTTGTCATCTTTGTATTGTAGGCGGGCTTTAAGGCCCATTCATGCGAGACCTGCCGTTTCAGAGGGCATTCAAAGGGCAGTCTTTAGAGGAATAGAATAGAGCTTTTAGCAATTTTGTTTTAGGCTTCAAGCCTCTTCATCCCATTACCGTGAAACCCTATGAGTCAATCAGGCAATAAACCCAATCAAAACAAAGAAGAGCAAATTAAAGCTTTACGTGAAGCTGCTCTGAAGTACCATGAGTTTCCGGTGCCCGGCAAAATATCCATTGCTCCTACCAAGCAATTGACTAATCAACGGGATCTGTCCTTGGCTTATACACCGGGGGTGGCAGCAGCTTGTGAGGAAATCAATCGAGACCCCGCTACTGCATTTCGCTATACCGCTCGCGGTAATTTAGTTGGCGTGGTCACCAACGGCACGGCGGTTTTAGGTTTGGGTGATATTGGCGCACTGGCAAGTAAGCCCGTCATGGAAGGTAAGGCGGTACTCTTTAAAAAGTTCGCTGGGATTGATGTGTTTGATATCGAAGTTAATGAGAGTAATCCCGAGAAATTAGTGGAGGTTATTGCCGCTTTGGAGCCAACTTTTGGCGGAATCAACCTCGAAGACATCAAGGCCCCCGATTGCTTCTTGGTCGAGCGTAAATTGCGTGAGCGTATGAAGATTCCGGTCTTTCATGATGATCAACATGGCACAGCGATTGTGGTCGCTGCAGCGATTCTCAACGGCCTGAAAGTCGTTGGAAAAGATATTACAAAAGTAAAGTTGGTCACATCCGGTGCCGGTGCGGCAGCGCTTGCATGCTTAGAGTTATTGGTTCATCTCGGCTTACCAAAGAGCAACATCTGGGTAACCGATATTGTTGGCGTGGTCTATGAAGGCCGCATTGAACTCATGGATCCGCAAAAATCACCTTTTGCGCAAAAGACTGACAAACGTACCCTAGGCGATGTGATTGAGGGAGCGGATGTATTTTTGGGCTTATCCGCTGGTGGAGTCTTGAAGCCAGAGATGGTTGCCAAAATGGCGCAGAAGCCTTTGGTATTTGCCCTTGCAAACCCTACACCTGAGATCTTGCCTGAAGAGGTAAAAGTCGTTAGGCCTGACGCAGTGATGGCGACCGGGCGCACTGATTACCCGAATCAAGTCAACAATGTCCTATGCTTTCCCTTCATCTTCCGTGGTGCTTTGGACGTAGGGGCAACCACGATCACTACGGAGATGGAAATCGCTGCAGTGAAGGCAATTGCCGAGTTAGCCCAAGCCGAGCAAAGCGATGTGGTGGCAGCTGTTTACAGTTCTGAAAACCTGGCTTTTGGCCCAGATTATTTAATTCCAAAACCATTTGATCCACGCTTAATTACAGCGATTGCGCCGGCCGTTGCGAAAGCTGCCATGGACGGTGGTGTCGCAAGTCGCCCGATTAAGGATTTTGCGCTTTACAAGGATCAATTGCAGCAATTTGTGTATCACTCGGGTACGGTTATGAAGCCCTTATTTGGGATCGCTAAGAAGATCCCAATGGAACAAAAGCGCATCGTCTTTTGTGAGGGCGAAGATGAGCGAGTAATGCGTGCGGTTCAAGTCATGCTCGATGAAAGTTTGGTCAATCCCATTCTGATTGGGCGTCCATCGGTCATTGAGCATCGCATTGAGAAGTTTGGCCTGCGCATGAAATCTGGTGTGGATATTGAGATTGTTAATCCAGAAAGCGATGCGCGCTATCGGGATTTTTGGCAAACCTATTTACAGCTCACTGAGCGCAAGGGAGTAACAGAGTCGTTTGCGAAGCTTGAGATGCGCCGTCGTAATACCTTGATTGGTTCTATCCTTCTCAAAAAAGGTCAGGCAGATGGCATGATTTGCGGCACCATCAGCAACACCGCCACTCATTTGAAATACATTGATGAGGTCATTGGTCACGAGCCCGGTGCAACCGTTTATGGAGGAATGTCTGGACTGATATTGCCTAATCGCCAAGTCTTTTTGGTCGACACCCACGTCAATATTGATCCAAGCGCTGCTGAGTTGGCTGAGATCACACTTTTAGCTGCTAGCGAGATGCGTAAGTTGGGAATGACCCCGAAGGTCGCGTTGCTCTCCCACTCAAACTTTGGCTCTAGCGATGCCCCATCGGCTGTAAAAATGCGTGAAGTATTAGCCATCTTGCAAAAAGCCGCCCCCGAACTTGAGGTTGATGGTGAAATGCACGGCGATTGTGCTCTGGATCCGGAGACTCGCGCTGGTGCCATTACAAATTCAACTTTACGTGGGGAGGCCAATTTATTGGTCTTGCCCAATATTGATGCTGCCAATATCTCCTATAACTTATTGAAAACGGCTGCTGGTAATGGCGTAGCCATCGGACCGCTTTTATTGGGGGTGGCAAAGCCCATTCATATTTTGACTCCAGCAGCGACCGTTCGCCGTATTATTAACGTGAGTACGCTAGCAGTGGTGGAGGCTGCAAGCCAATCCAAGGGCTTATTTTAGAGCGGAAATATACTTAGTAAGTAGTCGCTCACTTTTAAATTATTGATAAAAATCAATCACTTATAAAATTAGTTCATGGATTGGGCTTGATTTGGAGGCGGGATAAGGGTAACCTATTACCCATCATGAATATTCTTCCTGAAAACATTACTTTAGCAAGCGTCGAAGATCACAGCCGCGCAGAAAATTGGGACAGAAATGATCAAGCCGATCGCGAGATCTCGGCGGCGAGCGTTTATGCGCAGGGCGGGCTATCGCGTCTTCAGACCTATGCTGCCAATCAAGACCTAGGAAAAAAAGTGACAGCTTCTTGGCGTGCCGCTTTGGCTATGAGGGATGCTGGCCCCCCAGCAATGTTGCGCAGTGTTCGTCCCAATATCGTGCAATCAATTCGTGCATTTAGAACCAGTGATTTAGCGGAGGCCGCAACGGAGTTAGGCCAACACTTTGTTTATGCAAGTTGCACCAATGCCAATACCAAGGGCGAGGTACTCGAAGCAATCGCGAACGCCTATATGTTTACCAAACAGCAGGCTAAAAACTTTGATCCACTGTTGGATGCGCTGACAACTTTAGTTGACAAAGCAGGTCCGCAGCCAGGCTTTGTAGTCGTACTTGAGGGCTTGCCTTGCACCCAAAAGTTTGACAAGGAAGCAAGAGAGACCCTATTGGATGTATTCCGCGACGCGGTTGAGTTTTGGTCCGAGCGCCGGGTTCCTTATCGGGTCTTTTACTCGTTCGCTTAATTCGCTTTTAAATTCCAAATACTTTCAACGGCTGAGATCGCAACGATCCCAGCCGTTTCTGTTCGTATTATGCGTGGACCAAGTGACAAGGTTATAAAACCAGCCTCTTTAGCACTTGCCTCTTCCTCTCTACTAAAACCACCTTCCGGACCAATCGCGATGGCAATACTTTGGGGCGAGTGTCGGTTTAGAAATTGGTGCAGCGAATCGGTACCAGTTGGGCTCAGAAGTATTTTTAAGCCAGCTTTACTTTGTTTAAATGCATCTCGAGGATATTGAGTCGGAGTAACTTTTGGAATGACGCTGCGATCGCATTGCTCACAAGCCGCTTGGGCAATTGCCTGCCAATGTAACATGCGTTTTTCTAGTCGCTTGGGTTCGCTTTTAAGTTTCACCACGGAGCGATCACACTCAATAGGGGTAATGATTGATGCCCCCGTTTCTACAGCCTTCTCAATGATCCAATCCATTTTGTCACCACCGGCAAGCCCCTGAACAAGCTCTAGGTAATAGGGTAGTTCGCGGTGCCGATCTTCTTGGATTTGCTCGATTTCGATCTGCGGATGGATATCATTGATTTTGGAAAGTCTTCCTATAGCGGTGTAGCCTTGGCCATCAAAGACGGTGAACACATCATCTGGTCCAATACGACGAACGCGTAAATGATGGGCTAGATCCCCGTCAATTGGAACTTGAAGTTTAGGTAGTTTGGATTGGGCCCAATCACCTGCTAGGTAGAACTGTGGCATACAAGCTCAGTGAGTAATTGAATCAATCACTTTTTCTTATTGCGGCAGTTCTTTTTTTGGCAATGACCATACATTGCCAGCGAATGCTCTTGTAACTTAAATCCAAGGGATTTGGCAATTTCGTTTTGGCGTTTTTCAATCGCTGAATCAACAAATTCTTCAACATGACCGCAATCAAGGCACACAAGATGATCGTGATGATTGCCCTCATTAAGCTCATAAATGGCTCGGCTATCACCTTTGCTTGACTCAAAATGGCTACGAAGTAAGATTCCAGCTTGCTCGAACTGGGTCAAAACACGATAAACCGTGGCAAGACCGATATCCGAGTTGTCCTTGACCAGGGCCATATAGACTTCCTCAGCACTAAAGTGCGAATTTGCGTTTTCCTGAAAAAACTCAAGGACTTTCATGCGAGGCGCCGTGACTTTTAAGCCGATTTCACGGAGGTCGGTGGGGGAAGCGTTCTGGCTCATACGGTTTGGCTCGATCGGCAGGTTTGGGCGCTAAAATCAGATACTTAATGATACGTTGAACTGTTGACCCATGCAGATTAGCATTTTTACTTGCCGCAAGCCAAATCGAGCTTTTGCATCACGGATGTTGATCGTGCTGTGCGTTTGTTTTGGTTTAGGAGCGTGCACTTCAGCCGTTGATAATACCCAGCGAGCTTGGATGAACAGTATTTTTCAGCCATATGTTCCGGATGTGGTTCAAGGTAACTTTATTTCCAGCGAGCAATACGCTCAGCTAAAAGTTGGAATGAGTCGTGAGCAGGTACGTCAAATTATGGGTACACCATTACTCGCTAGTTATTTTCACGCAAATCGCTGGGATTATGTGTTTGAGTTTAAGCGTGAGGGTCAGACGATTGGTAAAGAGCGTCGCGTAACTTTATTTTTTGAAGGTGACAAACTCATTAAATTTGATGGCGATGCTCTGCCTACTGAAGTAGAGCTTGTGGCGGAGATTGATAATTATGCGCGGGAGAGACGTAGCTTTTGGGATGTTGTAACCGGAAAAAATAAGCCACCGAAGCCTGTGAAGAGGGCACCCCCTGAAGTGATGGTGATTAGCCAGCCCAATAACTTACCTAACCCAACACCACAACCCGATGTGGTGGTTACCCCTGTTAAAAATTAATCAGAGAACTAGCGATGCCAATGAAATTTGCAGTTGCGGGAGCGACCGGAAAAATGGGCAAAATGCTCATCGAGACGATTCTGAGATCGCCTAATGCTCAATTAACGGGCGCCCTTGAGCATCCTGCATCCCCCCTATTAGGAACGGATGCGGGTACTTTTTTAGGTCAACAAACCAATGTCCTAATTACGGGTGATTTAGCGAAGGGTTTGGCGGGTGCAGAGTATTTAATTGATTTCACCCGCCCTGAGGGAACCTTGCTGCACCTTGAGGCCGCAAAGCGGGCGGGTGTCAAAATGATTGTTGGTACTACCGGCTTTACCCCTGAGCAGTTACAACAACTTCGAAGTGCTGCTGACACCATTGCCATGGTGTTTGCTCCCAATATGAGTGTAGGAGTGAATGCCACTCTCAAAATTTTGCAAGTGGCTGCACAATTACTCAAGCAGGGGTATGACATTGAGATTGTGGAAGCGCACCATCGTCACAAAGTGGATGCACCTTCAGGAACTGCCATCAAAATGGGTGAGGTGATTGCTAAGGCGCAAGGCCATTCCCTAGCTGATTTGGCGGTGTATGCTCGTGAAGGTCACACTGGTGAGCGTAAGCCAGGTAGCATTGGTTTTGCAACGATACGGGGCGGTGATATCGTGGGCGATCACACTGTAATCTTTGCTGGCGAGGGTGAGCGGATCGAAATTAGCCATCGCTCAACGAGCCGTCAATCCTACGCCGAAGGTGCTTTACGCGCAGCCACTTTTTTACAAACTCAGTCCAAAGGCTGGTTTGATATGCAAGACGTCTTGGGCCTCAAATAATTTAATCCCTAACAACAAGAATAATTAATGGATAAACATCAGGCTAAGGATTACGATTTTCGCAGCATTGAAGCGCATGCGCACGAGCAATGGCGCACTCAGGATGTCTATCGCGTCACAGAAAATGCAAGGACAAGGACTGGTCAATTAAAGCCCAAGTTTTATGCCTGCTCGATGCTGCCTTACCCCTCAGGTAAGTTACACATGGGTCATGTGCGCAACTACACCATCAATGATGTGATGGCACGTCAACTCCGCATGCAAGGCTACAACGTTTTAATGCCGATGGGATGGGATGCATTTGGTATGCCAGCCGAAAACGCTGCACTTCAAAACAATGTGCCGCCCGCACAATGGACCTATCAAAACATTGATTACATGCGGGGTCAGATGGCAGCAATGGGTCTTGCGATTGATTGGTCGCGAGAGATTGCAACCTGCAAGCCGGATTACTACCGTTGGAATCAATGGTTATTTTTAAAGATGCTTGAGAAAGGCATCGCTTACCGTAAAACCCAAACGGTTAACTGGGATCCGGTAGATCAAACGGTTTTAGCGAATGAGCAAGTGATCGATGGGCGTGGTTGGCGCTCGGGCGCCTTGGTTGAAAAACGTGAGATCCCTGGCTATTACCTCAATATCACTGCGTATGCTGAGGAGTTATTGACCGGGCTTGATGATCTAGCCTGGCCTGAGCGTGTCAAGATCATGCAACAAAACTGGATTGGTAAAAGTCATGGGGTACGTTTTGCATTTACCCATGAAATTCAGGATGACGCTGGTCGTTTAATTAATGATGGCAAGATGTATGTGTTTACGACGCGTGCCGATACCATCATGGGCGTTACATTTTGTGCAGTTGCTGCTGAGCATCCACTAGCGTCAAAGGCTGCACGATCCAATCCAGAGTTAGCGCAATTTATTGAGCGCTGCAAAACCGGTAGCGTGATTGAGGCCGATCTAGCAACCCAAGAAAAAGAGGGCATGCCAACGGGTTTATATGTGACTCACCCTTTAACCAACGAGCCAATTCCACTCTGGGTTGGTAACTACGTACTCATGTCGTATGGCGATGGCGCGGTGATGGGGGTTCCTGCTCACGATGAGCGTGACTTTGCCTTTGCCAACAAATACCATTTGCCCATTAAGCAAGTGATTGCTGTAAAAGGCGTAACCGATATTTTTAATCCCTCACGCTGGCATGAGTGGTACGCACAAAAAGAGAACACCGAGTGCATTTACAGCGGCCCCTATGATGGCTTATCGCATCCAGACGCAGTCCAGGCGGTTGCGAAGGATCTAAAAGATCGAGGTCTTGGTGAGTTAAAAACTACCTACCGTTTGCGCGATTGGGGAATCTCTCGTCAGCGCTATTGGGGAACTCCAATCCCAATGATCCATTGCGTCGATTGCGATGAAGTACCAGTCCCTGAATCGGATTTACCCGTAGTGTTGCCCGAAGATTGCGTACCCGATGGTTCTGGTAATCCCTTGAACAAACGTGAGGATTTTTTAAAGGTCAATTGCCCAAAGTGCGGTAAGCCTGCGCGGCGTGAGACCGACACCATGGATACCTTTGTGGATTCCTCATGGTATTTCATGCGCTACACCGGTCCCGATGCGAAGACCATGGTGGATTCGCGCAATGATTACTGGATGCCAATGGATCAATACATTGGCGGAATTGAACATGCAATCTTGCATTTGCTATATGCGCGTTTTTGGACCAAGGTGATGCGCGATTTAGGCCTAGTGCGATTTGATGAGCCCTTCCAAAATCTCTTGACTCAAGGAATGGTTCTCAACGAAACCTTTTATAAAGAAGATCAAAGCGGTAAAAAGCAGTGGATCAACCCTGCCGATGTGGAGTTAAATCTCGATGAGAAGGGGCGACCTATTGCAGCCAAGCTCATCAAGGATGGCTCAGCAGTCCATATTGGTGGCGTGGAGAAGATGGCCAAGAGTAAAAATAATGGAGTTGATCCACAAGCTTTAATCGATCAGTATGGTGCGGATACAGCACGCCTCTTTACGATGTTTGCCGCACCTCCTGAGCAGCAACTCGAGTGGTCAAGCGCTGGAGTGGAGGGTGCCGCTCGATTCCTGCGACGTCTGTGGATGTATGCAAGCTCGCAAGCCGATCATTTGCAATCGGCAAAAGCTTCGATCCCTGATGATTTAAGTGCTGCTGAAAAAGAACTGCGCTTTGAAGTGCATACGATTTTGAAGCAGGCAAACTTTGACTATCAGCGTCGTCAGTACAACACCGTGGTTTCAGCTGCAATGAAGATGCTCAATGTCTTGGAGCCGATTAAGTTAGATCGGGATGCGAATTCGATTCGTCCCGAAATCCTTTTTGAGTCCCTCGGCATTTTGTTGCGAATTTTGTACCCCGTGGTGCCGCACTGCACTTATGCGCTGTGGGGCGATCTTGGATTTACGAAACACTTTGGCTCCTTACTGGATGCACCCTGGCCACAAATCGATGAGTTCGCTTTAGTTCAGTCTGAGATTGAGTTGGTATTGCAAATTAATGGCAAACACCGTGGTCAAATTAAGGTGCCTGCCGATGCCTCAAAAGATGCAATTGAGGCGATGAGCTTGCAAGCTGAGCCCGTCTTACGTTTACTAAACGGCGTGCCCCCCAAAAAGATCATTGTGGTTCCGGGTCGCCTAGTTAATGTGGTTGCATAAGCAGATGAGTACACCGTGTAACCTCAATCGGCGCTCACTATTACAGGGCGCTCTTCTTGGACTCTTTTCGGTTTCTGGAATTTCAGCTTGCGGTTTTCGTTTGCGCGGTTCGGTCACTATTCCTTATAAATCCATTTTGATTTCAGGGCGGCCATCACCCCAACTCCGCTATGACCTTGAGCGCATTATTGCGACTGGAACGAATGCAAAAGTGGTTGCCTCGGGTAAGGATGCCGATTTAATTCTGGATATTGTGAGCGAAGACAGTACCCGGCAGATTTTGACCTACACCGCTACAGGTCAGATTTCAGCGTATCGACTCAATAATCGGGTGGTATTCCGTGCCTTTGATAATACGGGCGCCGAAGTGATTGCTGAATCCGATATTTATGTGATTCGGGATCTGGATTTCACAACAGCTACAGTATTGGCATCCGATATTCAGCAACAGCAATTTTTAGAGAGTATGCGCTCTGATTTGGCGCTGCAAATTTTGCGTCGCATTGCTACCCTGGGACGGGTGAGCAAATAAATTGCTGACTTGATCGACCTCGATGATCAAAAGTGATGCCTTTCAGATTCATGTGGCTGGTCTAGCTAAAGGCTCACAAAGCTTAAATTCCTTGTATGTTTTTTCCGGGGATGAGCCACTACTGATGATGGAGGCCGTGGACAGCCTGCGGGCATTTGCCAAAACTCAGGGATTTACTGAGCGCGATGTGATGGTTCAAGACCGCTACTTTGACTGGCCAGCTTTGTTGAGTGTTGGGCAAACGATGTCGTTATTTGGCGATAAGCGCTTTGTTGAACTGCGCATGCCAACTGGTAAGCCCGGCCGTGAAGGAGCAGAGGTATTAAAGCAGTTTGCAAATGGATTGGGATCAGCCAGTTCAGGTCTTGATGTGATTGTATGTATACAGCTCCCGCGCCTTGATCTGAAAACAAAAAGTTCGGCTTGGTTTATGGCCCTTGATGAGGCTGGGATGGCGGTGCAAATTGATTCGATCGAGCGAAGTCAATTGCCCCAATGGATTGCTAAGCGAATGTCACTGCAGTCCCAATCGGTTGAGCCTGGGGAAGCGGGGCAACGTAGTTTGCAGTGGATGGCTGATCAAGTCGAGGGTAATTTGATTGCCGCGCATCAAGAGATCCAGAAACTGGCGCTTTTATATCCCAACGGGGTCATTACGGATGAGCAAATCCGTGCCGCGGTTCTCAAGGTTGCTCGCTATGATCTATTTGAGCTAATTGAAGCACTGCTTTCTGGCGATGCGGCACGTTTGAATCGAATGGTGGATGGCTTGCAGGGCGAGGGTGAGCCTTTACCACTGATTCTGTGGGGTATTAGCGATGAGCTAAGAACGCTTAATCGGGCCCAGGCTGCGCTTGCGGCTGGAGAGAGTTTGCCAACCATCATGCGTAATTATCGAATTTGGGGAAAGCGCGAGAAGCTCTATCCCACGGCTCTTAAGCGCATTCAACCCAAGAAACTAAAGCAAGCGTTATTGCTTGCAGCTAATTTAGATAAACAAGCCAAGGGTCTCTGGGTTCGGGATCTTCCAGCCAACCCTTGGGATGGCCTGCGACTTGTTGGGAGTTTATTGCGTTAGAGTATCAACTATGGCAAACGAGATGAACCCAACGATTGAGCAAATGATGTTGACCATTGGTCAGCAAGCGCGTCTCGCCTCAAGAGCGATGGCTAGGGCTACTTCTCAACAAAAGAACCAGGCACTAAGCAATATTGCGAAGGCGATCCGTAAAGATGTGGCAAAGATTTTGACTGCCAATATGCGCGATGTGGAGCGCGCTAAGGCCAGTGGTCATGATGCCGCCTTTGTGGATCGCTTAACCATGACCGAGAAATCGATTGAGACCATGGCCTTGGGACTCGAGCAAATTGTTGGTTTGGTCGATCCAATTGGTCAAATCACTCCGTTTAAACAGCAACCCTCCGGTATTTTGATCGGACAGATGCGCGTGCCACTTGGTGTGATCGGCATCATTTATGAGTCACGTCCGAATGTGACGATTGATGCAGCAGCGCTTTGCCTTAAGTCAGGAAATGCCGTAATTTTGCGAGGCGGCTCCGAGGCGATTGACTCTAATACATTCTTAGCTGGATTAATTCAGGAAGGTTTGGCCTCCGCTCAACTACCAGCCAATGCTGTGCAGGTTGTACAAACAACTGATCGGGCTGCCGTTGGAATGATGATCACCATGACCGAATACATTGATGTGATCGTGCCACGCGGTGGCAAGAGTTTGATCGCGCGGCTGATACAAGATGGCCGGGTACCCATGATCAAACACCTGGATGGAATTTGCCATACTTTTGTTGATGATGCCGCAGATATTGAGTTAGCGATCAAGGTGTGTGATAACGCCAAGACTCAGCGCTATGCCCCTTGCAATACGATGGAGACGCTGCTTGTTCATGCCAAGATCGCACCTCAGGTTTTGCCTAAGCTTTGCCGAATTTATCAAGACAAGGGCGTGGAACTGCGTGTTGACCCCAAGACCCGTTCACTCCTGGAATCGAAGCAGTTTTCGAATCTCGTGGATGCAACCGAAGAGGATTGGCGTACCGAGTACCTAGCTCCAATTTTGTCGATCAAGATTGTTGAAAACCTTGATGAAGCCATCGATCACATTGAGCTTTATGGAAGTAAACACACGGACGCCATCATTACTCAAAATCAAGAACATGCCAATCGCTTCTTGCGAGAAGTCGATAGTGCGAGTGTGATGGTCAATACCAGCACGCGGTTTGCGGATGGCTTTGAGTATGGCTTAGGTGCCGAGATTGGGATCTCCAACGATAAGTTACATGCGCGTGGTCCCG
Organism: Polynucleobacter sp. HIN8; assembly: GCF_030297615.1. Taxonomy (NCBI): domain Bacteria; kingdom Pseudomonadati; phylum Pseudomonadota; class Betaproteobacteria; order Burkholderiales; family Burkholderiaceae; genus Polynucleobacter; species Polynucleobacter sp. HIN8. The sequence goes on from NZ_AP028139.1 coordinate 223,679, forward strand.
TTGGCCTTGAGGGGCTCACTTCGCTGAAGTACGTGGTTATGGGCCACGGTGAAGTTCGTCAGTAATGTTGATAAAGAGATTTTATGTTTGATGGTTACCTTTGGGCCAAAACCCTTCATATTGTCTTAATTGCTTCTTGGTTTGCAGGACTTTTTTATTTACCCCGTATCTTTGTTAATCTGGCGCAAGAGACCAATGATGTGGCCTATGAGCGCTTAATTGGGATGGCGCAGCGACTCTATCGTTTTATGACCATCCTGATGATGCCAGCAGTCGCTTTGGGGCTCATTCTATGGCTGTATTACGGCGTAGGGCACGGCTCGATCTGGATGCATGTGAAGGTATTATTAGTGCTAATTGTGATTGGCTACCATTTGCAATGTAAACGGCTCCTCAAGCAATTTGTTCAAAAGCAAAATACAAAAAGCCATGTGTGGTACCGCTGGTTTAATGAGGCTCCAGTTTTACTCATGCTAGTGGTCACTGCCCTTGTGGTAATCAAGCCCAACTGATCGCCATTGTGAAATTTTTTATTGTTTGTCCTGGCGGGCTTGAAGCAGTTTTAGTGCAGGAACTCGAGGAGCTTATTACTCGGCCTGAGATAAAAGCATTGGGTCGATCATCGGTTGAACCGGCTCCTTCAAGTCTAACCGGGGGAATGGGGGTTGAGGGACCGCTAGCCTTAGCAATGGCAGTGAATCTGCATTCACGGATTGCCAGTCGTGTCTTACTGAAGATGACCGATGAACCCTATAAATCTGAGGATGATCTTTATCGCCAAGCAAAAGCGATTGGGTGGGAAGATTGGTTTTCCTCTAATCAAACCCTTCGGGTCGATATTACGGCACAGCGATCGCCATTGAAGAGTTTGAACTTTACCACTTTGCGAATTAAAGATGCGATTGTTGATCGCCTGCGTGAGCAAACGGGCGAGCGCCCTAATATTGATACCGTAAATCCTGATGTTCGGATTCAGGTTCATTTGACGCAACAACACGCCACCATCTATTTGGATACCTCCGGTGAGCCTTTGTTCAAACGCGGTTGGCGGGAGGAAAAGGGTGAAGCTCCCTTAAAAGAGAATCTCGCTGCTGGGATTTTGCGGTTAACTAACTGGCAAGCCTCGATGCCGCTTTATGATCCCATGTGCGGAAGCGGTACCTTTTTGATTGAGGCCGCTCAAGTCGCATTGCATATTCCAGCGGGGGCGCTACGAGCTCGCATACTAGACTCATCAAATCAAAACTTCACCCCATCGTGGAAACAATCGGTTATACAAACAGGTTTTGGCTTTTTACGACTCAAACCCTTTTTGAGTACCTTAGAGAAAAAGAACTGGCAGACACTTTGTGATGCTGCGAAGACAGAAATGCATCAGCATCAGAATGACCCCATTGCAATTAGTGGCAGTGATATCAACGAGAAAATGATTACCATGTGTAAAGCCAATTGGCAACGCGCGCAGTTACTTGGGTTGCCCACGGTTCGACAATTGGATGCAATCGCGATTAGGCCTAACGTTGATTTAATCGAAGGGCAAAAGGGGGTGATGGTTTTTAATCCACCCTATGGAGAGCGCTTGGCAATGAAGGGTGGTGATTCTGATCGACCCTATTCTTTTGGCGATAGCAAAGCAACTTCGATGCAAAAACGGCGTACGAGCCGAGAGCCTTTAGTCAAAGAGCCGATTGACCCTAAGTTCGCAACCCTTTTAGATCAGTTTAGTAAACAACTCAAAGATCATTTTGCGGGCTGGGAGATCTTTGTTTTAACGGCAGATATGGGTTTGCCGGGGCATTTGCGCATGAAAGAATCAAAGCGCACCCCATTATTTAACGGCCCCTTGGAATGCAGACTTTTTAAGTTTGAGATTCGAGGGCGGAGCGATATCCAGAAATCGTAAAATAGAACTTCAATCTAAGAGAAATAACAAATGGAATATAAAACCTATATGTGCTTGATCTGCGGCTGGATTTACGATGAAGCCAAGGGTTGTCCGGATGATGGCATTGCGCCTGGAACCTTGTGGAAAGATGTTCCCATGAACTGGTCGTGTCCGGAGTGTGGTGCGCGCAAAGATGATTTTGAGATGTGCGTGATCTAATCATCTAGATCTTCTTCATTAATACTATGAGTCAAAACGAACAATTATTTTCACGAGCCCAAAAAACCATTCCGGGTGGCGTGAACTCCCCTGTGCGGGCATTTCGGCAAGTGGGCGGTACCCCCCGATTTATTACTCGTGCGCTGGGCCCTTATTTTTGGGATGCCGACGGTAAGCGCTATGTTGATCTCATCATGTCTTGGGGTCCAATGATTGTTGGGCATGCGAATCCTGAGGTAGTAGAAGCAGTTCAGCGCGCAGCGACTCAGAGTTTTAGTTACGGGGCTCCCACTGCAGGGGAGATTGACCTTGCTGAGCGCATTTGCGAGTTGATGCCAGCTATTGAGCAAATTCGTTTGGTCTCAAGTGGTACTGAAGCGACTATGAGCGCTCTGCGCTTAGCCCGCGGTTATACCAATCGTGATTTGATTATTAAGTTTGAAGGCTGTTACCATGGCCATGCAGATAGTTTGTTAGTGAAAGCCGGCTCTGGTTTATTGACCTTTGCCGATTCCACGAAGAATGCTCCCTCATCGGGCGGGGTGCCTCAAGATTTAGTGAAGCACACCTTAGTGCTTCCCTATAACGATGTTGGCGCCTTGGAAGAAGCTTTTAAGCGCCATGGTGATCAGGTCGCCGCTTTAATTTTGGAACCGATTGCAGGCAACATGAACCTAATTCGTGCGACCCCTGAGTTCGTCAAGGCAGTTCGTTCGCTCACCCAGCAATATGGTGCTGTATTGATTTACGACGAGGTAATGACAGGATTTCGGGTGGCCCTGGGCGGCACCCAATCCTTGCATGGCATTAAGCCTGATTTAACCTGCCTTGGGAAGGTCATGGGTGGCGGTATGCCCATGGCAGCTTTTGGCGGCAAGCGCGAGATCATGGCAAAACTTGCCCCCTTGGGTAATGTCTATCAAGCGGGTACCTTATCCGGTAACCCCGTTGCAGTAGCTGCGGGAGCGAAGACCTTGGAGATCATCTCGCGCCCTGGATTTTTTGAGTGCCTGACCGAGCAAACCAAAAAATTGATAGCAGGATTACAGCAAGAGGCCGATCGAGCCAAGATCCCATTCTCGGTCGACAGTGTTGGTGGTATGTTTGGGTTCTATTTTTCGCAAACAGTGCCAACTTCATATGAAGCAGTTACAAAAACTGATATTGAAGCCTTCAAACGCTTCTTTCATGCAATGTTAGAAGAAGGTGTTTACCTGGCTCCTTCTGCCTATGAGGCTGGATTTACATCGATTGCGCACGATAATGCTGTGGTCGATGAGATCATTCGCGCCGCTCAAAAATCATTTCAGAAGATTTAATGCGCTCACATCCTTAGCGGATGATCGTAACCCGCCACACTAATGGCCTTGATTACAAGCGATTGGCGATCCCCGACCAAACCTTTTGGGTTCATAGTTTCTAAATGATCGAGGTCGATTGCGGTTAATGTGCCACCCCATACGCAACCGGTGTCAATTCCAATGACGCCTTGATGATTGAGTAAGCCAAGTGTTGACCAGTGACCAAAGACGATCGGAATCGATTTTGTTTTACGATTAGGAGTCTCAAACCATGGGATATAGCCAGCGGGGCCGCTTTCAAGCCCTTCTTTGCTCTTAAACTCCATTTCGCCCTCTGGAGTGCAAAACCGAATGCGAGTTAGGGTATTGGTGATTAAACGTAAACGATCAAAGCCATTCAGTGTTGGATCCCAGTAGTTGGGAGTATTGCCATACATCTGGGCTAAGAAATCGCGATACTTTTTATGGCGTAAAGCAGTTTCAACTTCATGGGCTAACGACAGTGTGCGTTTTAGGCTCCATTGCGGTAGAACGCCAGCATGCACCAGCAAGACCTTACCGTTGCTTAGTGCCATGGGCCGGTATCTTAGCCAATCGATGAGCTCGCGACGATCAGGGGCTGCCAAAATATCATCAATCGTATCGAGCGGTTTGGTATCGCGAAGCCCTGCATCGCACGCCAATAAATTGAGATCATGGTTCCCTAAAAGGCATTCGGCAACCCCATCTTCTTGAAGTTGCTTTAAGCGCCGCAAGGCTCCCAATGAATCTGGACCACGATTGACGAGATCCCCCAAGAAAATTAATTTAGAACCTTGGGGGAGTTTCCTGATGAGTTGATTAAGGGGCCTTAAGCAGCCTTGTACATCACCAATCGCGAAAACGCGTGTCATCTTAAGCCACTTTTTTCACAACGTTGTAGCGAATCAAGGTCGCCTTACGGGCTTCATCATGATCGACGATGGGGCGTGGGTAGTCCTTACCTAAAACAATACCTGCTGCCTCAAGTTCAAGCTGGCCCGCAAGCCAGGGCGCATGAATTGACTTATTAGATAGCTTTTCAAGAGCAGGAATGTAGCGGCGGATAAATTTACCATCGCTATCAAAGCGCTCAGACTGGGTGATGGGGTTAAAGATACGGAAGTAGGGCTGGGCATCGCATCCAGAAGAGGATGCCCATTGCCAGCCACCATTGTTGGAGGCAAACTCAAAATCGTTCAGATGCTCCGCAAAGTACTGCTCACCCCAGCGCCAATCAATACCCAAGTCTTTACATAAGAAACTAGCCACGACCATGCGCAAGCGATTGTGCATATAGCCTGACTGATTGAGTTGATGCATGGCTGCATCGACTAGAGGGTAGCCAGTTTGACCATCGCACCAGGCTTTAAATAGTTTTTGTGCCTTTGCTCCTTGCTCCCAAACAATCTTGTCATAGTCGGGCTTAAATGATTGGCCACCGGCAAGGCGAGGGTGATTGGCCAAAATCATGAAATAGAAGTCACGCCAAATCAGTTCACTCAGCCAAGTGCTTGCACCAAGGCTACCTGTAAGCATCCGACGATGAGCCTCGCGAACCAAGCCTCGGATTGATAGAAGACCAAAGCGTAAGTATGTAGAGAGGTAGCTGACGCCTTTAGTTGCTGGAAAGTCCCGACCGATGTTGTATTGATCAATGCGTTTAAGAAAGTCACTTAAAAAGAGTTCGGCACCTCGCTGACCCGGTGGAAGGTATTTTTCAATACCGGTTGTTCTAAATCCCATCGACTCGAGCGAGGGGATGCCAGTATCGATGGCCTTGGGCATAGGGGCATATCGACCTCGCAAGCTGGGATGTGAATCGCAGATGAAGGGCTCAAGATTGGAGGGATTTAGTTTCTTAAGCCACGCATTCTTATATGGGGTGAAGACCGAGAATACCGTTTCGGAATTCGTTAAAACTTCGGTCTTCTCAAAAATAACCTGGTCTTTAAAATGTTGGAACTGAATCCCATCGTTTTCAAGCTTTTGCGCAATAGTCTCATCACGCAAAATTGCTAGGGGCTCATAGTCATGATTCGTAAATACTGCTTGTACACCAAGTTGTTTAGCTAAGGTGGGGATCAGTTCGGTCGGGTCACCATGACGGGCAATGATTCCGCTTCCCACGGCTCTTAGTGTTTTATCAAGGTCTTGAATTGTCTGCCAAATGAAATCTACCCTGCGATCAAAACCCTGGCCTTTAGAGAGTAGAGGGTTAAGAATCGAGGTGTCAAAGATAAAACAGACCCAGACCTGTTGATGCTGTTTTAGAGCACGATGAAGAGCCGCCTGATCATAAAGGCGCAAATCACGTCGAAGCCATACCAATGCACTTGTCATAGACTCTATCTTATTCGGGAATGCGATTTTGATTATGATGCCCTCATGGATAGCCTATTTTTTATTACCTCGAAAATTGTTCAATTCGTAATTGAGCCTTTAAACCTGATTTTCTTGGCTACCCTTCTAGCATGGTTCTTTCTTACCATTCGTAAGCCTGCGCTCACCAATCGCCTTTTAGCGCTTGCAGTCATTGGATTCCTAGCAGTCGGTTACCTGCCTATTCCAGAGGCATTAACCCGTGTTCTGGAAGACGCCGTTCCCAAACCATCGATTCAGAATCTCAATCCCGACCAATTTGCTGGAATCATTATTTTGGGTGGGGCTATAGGGGGTGAAGATGTTGCAGTTGACCGTGGTGAGGTATCTCTTAAATCAGCGGCTGAGCGTGTCACGAAGGGGTTAGAGTTGATTCGTAAATATCCTGATAAGCCATTTATCTTTAGTGGCTTTTCAGGAAGAGTAAATCCAAGGGGTATGTCAGAGGCCGATGCCTTTAAACAATTGATCCAAGAGCAGGGGCTTTCTAGTACTACCAGTAATACAGCCCACTTCGAGAACCAGTCGCGCAATACCTATGAAAATGCGATCTATTCCAAAAAGATCATGGATACGATTTATGAACAATCCCCAGATCAGCAATCAAAACCCTGGTTATTAGTAACGTCAGCCAGTCACATGTATCGATCGACTAAGATCTTTGAAAAGCAAGGAATCCCGATAATTGCTGTCCCGGTGGATTACCAAACAGCGAATACTTTGCAATGGCGTGAGTTTAATTTGACGGAGGGCCCATTTCTGTGGAATAAGCTATTGCATGAATATATTGGAATTGCAGCCTATCAATTGACTGGAAAAATATCACTTTTCTGAATTCTTGAGGCTTGCTAGAATGGGTTATGAATCAAGCCAACACCTTTTCTTCATCGAGTTCCTTTGCTAATCAGTTCTTGTTAGCCATGCCGGGAATGCTGGACGAAAATTTCTCAGGTTCCTTAGTGTATCTTTTGGAGCATAGCGATAAAGGTGCCATGGGATTAGTGGTCAATCGCCCAACCGATATAGTGCTCTCAACCCTGTTTGAGAAAATTGAGCTTAAGCTCGAGATTGCGCCTTTACTTGATGAGCCGGTTTATTTTGGTGGTCCCGTTCAGGTTGAACGAGGCTTTGTTCTGCATCCGACTGATCTTGCTGAAAAGTATTCATCCTCATTAATCATTGCAGACGGTCTCACCATGACCACATCGAAAGATGTCCTTGAGGCAGTAGCCAATGGCTCTGGACCCGAGAAGTTTCTGATGACTCTAGGCTATGCTGGTTGGGGTGCGGGACAGCTCGAAGAGGAGATTTCACTGAATGGTTGGATTAATATCGCCATCCCAAATGATCAAATGAAAACGATTATTTTTGATACGCCATATACCGATCGTTATCAAAAGGCAATGCAGGTTTTAGGTTTTGATCTGGCAAGTCTTTCTGGAGAAGCGGGGCATGCCTAACGAAGATTCAAATCCTATAACGATTGTTCTGGGGTTTGATTACGGCACGAAGCGGATTGGGGTTGCGGTTGGTAATTCGCTGACAGGAAGCGCTCAAGTAATGAGTGTCATTCATAATACAAATTCTGAGCAAACGCTTCAAAAAATTAAAGAGTTAATTAGTGAGTGGCAACCAAATTGCCTAGTGGTTGGCCTTCCAGTGTATCCAGATGGCGCAGAACATGCGATGACTAAACGCTCACGCTCGTTTGGACAAGAGCTCACTAAGCAGTTTGGTAAGCCTGTTCACTTTGTGGATGAGCGCTATTCCTCAGTATTGCTTGAGCAAGACGCCCAATACCAAGGGTTTGTCGATTCTCATGCAGCCGGATTACTTTTAGAGCAGTTCTTTCGTGAGCGCAGTTAAAATTGGAGTACTCACTAATTTAAGCGAAAATAGCTCTCATGAATGCTGAAGCCCTCTATCAAGACCTACTCAGGCACCTGAAAGAGGGTTTATTTTCGAAAGCCTCGACCACTACGGTTTACTTGGCTGGCTTGGCAATTGGCGGGGCTTGGATTGCAAAGCGCTTGGCAAAAGATCTTAATCTTCCTCAGTATGGGGTGATTAATGTTTCCTTTCATCGTGATGACTACGCCGAGAAGGGGGTTCGAGCGCTTGAGAGTGCCAATAGTATGCCGACCGAACTGAAATTTGATGTAAATAATGCCCATATCGTTTTGATTGATGATGTGCTGTTTACAGGACGAACGGTACGAGCCGCACTCAATGAATTGTTTGACTTTGGCCGACCTGCTCAGGTATCTTTGATGGTCTTGGCTGACCGTGGTGAGCGTGAATTACCAATTTCAGCTGATTTTGTTGCGCAGGTGGTTGCTTTACCTCACTCACAAATCTTAGTTTTAGAGCAAGATGTGAATGCGCACTTTCATTTTCAGATTGAGGAGCGACTCAATTGACGCTGAAGTCTCAACCGTATCCGATGACCAATCAATTGAACCGAAATGGCAAGCTGACCCATCTGTTGACTTTAGAGGGGATGCCAAAAGAGCAAATTCTCTATATCCTTGATACCGCAAAGCAGTTTGTCAGCGTTACCTCGCCCAATCGAGAAGTAAAAAAAGTACCTTTACTTCGGGGCAAGAGCGTCTTTAATCTGTTCTTTGAGAACTCCACTCGAACACGAACGACTTTTGAGATTGCTGCCAATCGTCTCTCAGCTGACATTATTAATCTAGATATTCCAACTTCATCGACCTCAAAAGGCGAGAGTTTGATGGATACGATTGATAATTTGATTGCGATGCAGGCAGATATTTTTGTGGTACGCCATAACATATCAAAAGCCCCTATTGAAATCGCCAATCATGTCCCAGAGCATGTACATGTGATTAATGCTGGAGATGGAAGTCATCAGCATCCAACTCAGGGTCTGCTTGACGCCTATACGATGCGACACTTTAAGCAGGATTTTTCGAAACTGAAAGTAGCCATCATTGGAGATATTCTGCACAGTCGCGTGGCCAAATCGAATATTCATGCTTTAACGACCTTGGGTTGCCATGACATTCGTGCGATTGGACCAGAGAGTTTATTGCCAAGTGATTTAGCGAAGGACTTAAGTGCCCTAGGCGTGAAGATCTTCCATAAAGTGGAAGACGGCATTAAGGATGCGGATGTTGTCATGACCTTGAGAATCCAAAAGGAGCGAATGGATCAAGGTCAGGTACCAGAGGGTGCGGCGTTCTTCTCTCAATTTGGTCTTAATGCCGAACGTCTAGCACTGGCCAAGCCGGATGCAATCGTGATGCATCCGGGCCCCATGAACCGTGGAGTTGAGATTGATTCCGCCATTGCCGATGGAAAGCAATCAGTGATCTTGAACCAAGTTACTTTTGGGATCGCTATCCGAATGGCAGTGATGTCGATTGTTGCAGGAAATTAAAAATGATCCTAGTTACTGGTGGAGCCGGCTTTATTGGAAGTAATTTTGTTATCCATGCAATTAAGTATGGCCGACACAAAATCATCAATCTAGATAAATTGACATATGCTGGAAACTTAGAGACATTAAGATCAATTTCTGGGCATGAAAATTATTTATTTGTTCATGGTGATATAGGAGATGAAAAACTTGTTTCCTCGTTATTAGAAAAACATCGCCCATATGCAATTATTAATTTTGCAGCAGAAAGCCATGTTGATCGATCAATTCATGGCCCTCGTGATTTTATTCAGACAAATATTGTTGGAACATTTAATTTGCTTGAATCCGTTAGGGGCTATTATCAATCATTGGATACACACGAGAAAATGCAATTTCGATTTTTGCATGTGTCAACGGATGAGGTCTACGGTACCTTAGAAAAAAATGATCCACCCTTTTCAGAATCTAATCCTTACGAACCAAATAGTCCCTATGCCGCCTCAAAAGCTGCATCTGATCATTTAGTAAGGGCATGGCATCATACATACGGAATTCCTGTATTAACTACGAATTGTTCAAACAACTATGGCCCTTATCAATTCCCAGAAAAATTAATTCCCCTCATCATTCATAACGCACTCAACCATAAGCCATTGCCAATTTATGGTGATGGTTTGCAAGTAAGGGACTGGTTATATGTAGAGGATCATTGTGAGGCAATAGAGACTGTTTTACTTAATGGAAAGATTGGCGAGACTTACAATATTGGTGGAAATAATGAAAAAACAAATTTGTTCGTTGTTGAAACCATTTGCCAAATACTTGACAGGTTAATGCCAAGGCAAGATCAAAAAAGTTATGCCGAACTTATTACGTTTGTAAAAGATCGATTAGGGCATGATCGACGTTATGCAATTAATGCAAAAAAAATATCATTGGAACTTGGTTGGAAGCCAAAAGAAACGTTTGAAACGGGAATCGAAAAAACAATTCGCTGGTATTTGGAAAATTCCGTGTGGGTGAATAGTATCCTGTCAGGTTCGTATCGGGAATGGGTTGCAAAACAATATGGCCACTAATTTCAAATGACTATATTGATTTTTGGCAAAGATGGTCAGTTAGGTCGTGCTTTTCAAAAATGCCTAAGAGATAACAAGAACGTAATTTTCCTTGGCAGAAATGAATGCGATATTTCAAATGAGAAATCAATAACTCAGTACTTATCTCTTTACAAGCCCGAAGTATTAATTAATGCAGCGGCATTTACGGCAGTGGATTTAGCAGAAAGTTCCGAGGCAATTGCTTATGCTGTTAATAGTCAGGCACCTGGGTTTATGGCTCGATATTGCGCCAAACATGGAAAGCAATTTATTCATTTTTCAACCGATTATGTTTTTGATGGGATTAAAAAAGAGCCATACATTGAAACTGATTCGTGTAATCCCTTGAATATCTATGGCAAATCAAAGCTTTCTGGCGAACTAAAAATTAAAGAAAACTTTTGTCAGGATCCTCAGAGGATGATTATGGATCAATCGATGGCATGCTTCATCATTTTAAGAAGTACATGGATTTACGGAGATGGCGCAAATTTTATTCGATCTATCATTCGCTTAGCAAAAGAGCGTGAAACCTTGAATGTGGTTTCTGATCAATATGGAGTTCCAGTTAGTGCTGATTGGCTCGCAAATCTTACGCTTGAGATAATAAATTCACAAATTAAAAACTCTGGAATTTATCATGCAGTACCCTCGGGAAAAACAAGTTGGTACGGTGTTGCTCAGTATATTCTTGAATGTTGTAACGATTTTAAAATTAATATTAAATTGCAAGTAGAAGATTTGCACCCAATCCCGGCGAAAGAGTATCCATCACCCACTATTCGACCAATGAATTCCGTATTATCAAGTGAGTTACTGTCTTCCATTTATCCAGCCAATAGGAAATTTTTAAATGAAGATTGGAAGATTGGCGTTAGAAAATATATACAAAATCTTAGGGATGCGGAAAAAATTTGATCATGAATGGTGGCAGATCATCCATTAGTATTTAATGAATATTGAGGATTAATAATGAGTATTTATCGTAAAGGAATTGTCTTAGCAGGGGGGGCAGGCACAAGGCTTTATCCGGTAACGCAAGCAGTTTCAAAACAATTAATGCCTGTCTATGATAAGCCAATGATCTACTATCCACTGACCACATTAATGCTTGCGGGAATACGAGAAATTTTAATTATTTCGACACCAAATGATACGCCGCAGTTCCAAGAGCTTTTGGGTGATGGATCGCAATGGGGCGTCCATTTTGAATACACCATTCAGCCATCACCTGATGGATTAGCTCAAGCATTCGTGTTGGGTAAAAATTTTATTAATCAACATCCATCCGCACTTGTTTTGGGGGATAATATTTTTTATGGGCACGAACTTGTGAATCAGTTAAATATTGCTAATCAACGAGATATTGGCGCTACTGTATTTGCATATCATGTGACCGATCCAGAGAGATACGGAGTTGTTGAATTTGATCATCGCCAACATGCGGTATCAATAGAAGAAAAACCTCAAAAGCCTAAAAGTAATTTTGCAGTCACTGGCTTATATTTTTATGATAATCAGGTTTGTGATATTGCTGCCGGAATCCGTCCAAGCGTAAGGGGCGAGCTTGAAATCACGGACATAAATCGTGCCTATTTAGCTAAAAATAATTTACATGTTGAACTTATGGGAAGAGGGTATGCCTGGTTAGATACTGGTACGCACGATTCATTGCTTGAGGCATCTGGATTTATTGCTACTCTACAAAAACGTCAAGGACTAATGGTGGCCTGCCCTGAAGAAATTGCATACCGGAGTGGTTGGATTAATTCAGCTCAGATCGAGAAATCAATTAATACACTCGGTAAAAGTAGTTATGGTCAATATCTAAAAAAATTCTTGATTGAGCAACATTCTCTATGAATTCCTCGGAAAAGTTAACGATTGAGAAAACCCCTCTAAACGATTTGTTGATATTAAAGCCAAAAATTTTTGGTGATGAGCGTGGTTGGTTTTTTGAATCCTTCAATGCAAATGAATTTGCTGCGCTAACTGGTCAGCGTGAGAATTTCGTACAAGATAACCATTCAATGTCAAAAATGGGAATTTTACGTGGCCTTCATTATCAAACAAAACATGTTCAGGCCAAATTAGTACGCGTAGTGAATGGTGTGGTGTTTGATGTAGCTGTTGATTTACGAAAAGAGTCTTCCAGCTTCGGAAAATGGTTTGGAATTCACTTAAGTGCCGAGAATAAATTGCAATTATGGATTCCCAAAGGTTTCGCGCATGGATTTTTAGTGCTAAGTGAATATGCAGAATTTCTCTACAAAACCACAGATTATTATGATCCTCAAAGCGAAGTAAGCCTTCGGTGGAATGATCCAACTATTGGCATTCAGTGGCCTTTAGGAGCTATTCAAAATAATCCAATTCTTAGTTCAAAAGACTCCGCAGGTTTATTTTGGGATCAAATCCCCAAGTTTTGACATTATCAGTAATGCCCGCTATTTTTTTTCTCGAAAGTTCAAATAATTTAGGAGGTCAGGAATATCAGATATTGACGCAGATATCTGAGCTGCATAAAAGATCGTGGCAGCCTTATTTATTTTGTAGAAAGAATAGCAAAATTAGTCAATTTGCGGCGCATAGTGAAATTCGTACTATTCACTTGCCTTTACGAAACGCTCTAGATATTAAAAGTATTTTTAGCATTCTTCGCCATCTTATAAAGATTAATCCCGTAGCTATAGTTCTTCATAGCGGACATGACGCAAATATCGGCGCCATATCTGCAAAAATTTATCGCCTTCTTTTTAAAAAAAAGGTATTAATCATTCGATCTAGAACCTATCAGCCAGGAATGCCAAATAGTTTCTCTTATAACAATCTATTTGATGTCACATTCACACCTAGCGAGTATTTGCGTGAAAAATTATTAAAAAATAAATTAATTGTGCCAAGTAGAATTCGCGTACTCTATCCTGGTCTTGATTTTCAGCGGATACATGATTCTGCGGCCGACAATTTGCCAGAATATGTTCAGGCATGGATTAATGGCAAAGAGGGTCCATTCATTGTTCATGGGGCAATGTTACGGGGTGAAAAAGGTCATTTACAATTTTTGAAGGTCTTTAGTCATCTGTTAAAAAAATGGCCAAGACTTCAGTACATTATTGCTGGGGATGGCCCTGAACGACAGCGATTAGAGCATGAGGTTAGTCAATTAAAGATTGATCAGAATGTATTTTTTGCAGGTGTTGTTAATCCGATAGTGCCTTTACTAAAAATTGCTGACTTGGCGATATTGCCATCCCATCATGAGCCATTAGGAATGTTTCAGATTGAGTCGCAGTATTTACAAGTGCCAACCCTTGCTAGTAGAGTTGGTGGTATACCTGAAACGATGGAGCATCATAAAACAGGTTTGCTCGTTGAAGATAGGGTAATTAATTGGATAGATGCTATGGATTGGGCCTTGGCAAATCCCTTAAAAATGCGCAATTATGGAAATAATGGAAAAGAATTTGTCATGGAGAAATTTTCGATCAAAACTAATATTGATTTTTTAATACACTTTATCGAGAACTACAACCATTCAAATTGATGATTTTTTCGTATTCCATGAACTGTCATACCATATTGGTTAAGCTCAACTTGACGAAATTGCTTGGATGACTGTTTGTTACGAAATTGTCGCAATTTCCGCTCAATCCAGCTCTCATTAAGCAATTTGTAGTTGTATCGCCCTGTTAGACCTTGACTGTCAGACAATTTTCGTTCCCGCTTCATTTCTGTTTGGGTGATAGATCCAAAATGATGTAACCAACTAGACCCAGTAATGGCCATTGGTATGGATGCCTTTCGTGCCATGTGGAAAAATAAAGTATCCTCAAATCCCCACAGGGTTGGGGTGGCTTGGAAATAACCAATATCCATCCAAACAGACTCATGAATTGCCAAACATACCGCATGGGCTTTATCCATTCGCAAGGCATCTTTCATGTTGATCGACGCATTTTTTGCAAACGATTCAAAATCATAATCAAGGGAGCCCTCTACTAATGCGGGGGATATGATTTTGATATTGTTTTTTTCAGCAGTTTCTATAAGGGATTGAATCCACTGATCTGAAACGACCACATCATTGTTCATAATGACTGACCACTCGGCTTGCTGAACTAGGGCCCCCTGGTTCCATGCAACTCCACATCCTAAATTTTTGCGATTTAGTACCAAACCCCCTAGTGGAAGACCTCTTAAATAATTAACCGTATCATCAGATGACCCATTATCAACAACTACCAGGCGACTGAGCGGTGTCGAAGTCTTTAGAAAGCTGTCAACACAAATCTTTGTGTAATCTAAAGCGTTATAGCAGGCAAATGTTAAGGAATATTTATTGGGGTTCATTCTGAGTAGCCGGATCAATAGAAAGTGCAGACGCTAATAGGATTGCAACCATCATCGCATAAAATGAGCATAAATATTTTAACGAAAGAGTTTCGTTAAACAGCCCACAAACAAATAGGCCACATATATAAATTAATCCAAGATTCGCGGCGGCCTGGGCCGATTTGTGATTAGCATGTTTTAATGAATTAAAGAAAAGATAAGCAGGACCCCCTAAAGTTGCTATGTATGCAACAAAACCAAAGAGTCCATTTGCCAGTAATTTTGCAAGTATGTCGCTATGAGGACCGGTTCCGATCAAAATAGCAAGTGGCTCGCTAAGGTTGGTAGGAATTTTTTCTGATAAAGAAAAAATACTATCTCTCAGATTTTGTTCTCCAAATCCAAACAGTGGACTTTCCTGGATTAGTAAGAAACTAACCTCCCACATTCCCAGTCTTGCTCCAACGGATGTTTGGCCTAAATTTTGACTACCATCTTTCCATAGTGAAATCTCTGCACCAATTGGGCTCAATCGTGATAAAAATTGATCGTAATTAAATAGAAGAAATGCAAAGAAAAACGTAAATAATATGATTATGAAAAATGTAAATCGATTTCGATTTTTCTGAAAAATCTTTTTTATGGTTTGATATTGCAAAAAGCTCATGCAAATGAGCATTGCTGCAAAAGCTATCCAGCCACCTCTAGATTGAGCCTGAAACATCACAATAAAGCCGCTCATAAAGCCAATTAGTAAATTAACTTGATACAGCACGGGTTGATTGAATTTATAAAAAAGTAGAGATAAACATAAAACGCTTAGTATTGCGGTTTGTCCACCAAGGGTGTTTGGATCAACGAAATAACTGGCGTAACGCCCTCCCCAATTACTGATATAGTTTTGATCTACGAATACTAGATTTAAAAACAGCAGAATCAAGGAAATCGGCAGAACTATGGATAAAATTTCTAGCCATTTTTTTCTCGTCTGATATAAAAGAATAAATATAAAAAATCCAATGAAAATTCTGGAAGGTCCATCGAATGATGAAATTTGAAATGGATTTTTAAAAATCTGTGAGAGTAAGGTTGCAATAAGTAGACTACCAGATGCTATCGCAATGATTACTAGTTTTTTCAGCCCAACTATATTTTTGATACTTTGGAAGTTTCGTATCCAGACCCATAGGCCCAGAAGTGCTAATCCAATCGTAATCGCATTTGTTATTCCGCGTATGGAGAGATAGCCCAATACAGAAAGACTGATTAGAATAGGGATCAATTTTTCCGAGAGTTTTTGATGGATCAACATTAAATAATTTTAATCCTTCTTGCGGTAGACTCCTCTATATTCAAGTTCACACATCATGCCCACCAAATTCTTAATCGTTAAATTGTCTTCTTTGGGGGATGTGCTCCATAACCTACCGATGGTTTGGGATATTCGGCAGCATTATCCAAACGCCATAGTTGATTGGGTGGTCGAGGAGGCGTATGTCGATCTTTTGAAACCCCTTCAATCGACTCATACGTTTAAGGGTATTGACCGGATTATTCCAATCGGGTTACGGCGTTGGAAAAAAAATATTCTGAGGGCAACACATTGGTATGAATTCAAGCAATTTTTATATGCTTTACAGCAAGATCAATACGACGTGATTATTGATTCACAAGGATTAATCAAGTCTGCAGTGGTGTCTAAGTTCGCTCATCGCACTCAATCCGGAAGAATTACTGGACTTGCGAATGCGACTGAATTTTCGGGTTATGAGCCTTTAGCCAGGATGTTTTACTCCGACTCGGTTGCCGTGCCCAGACAGTGCCATGCAGTTGATCGTTCACGTTATCTTCTGAGTTCTGCTTTAGATGTTGCTCCAATTACACGCATATCAATTCCTCGGTTCTACCCAGAGTCCTTTGTAAAAGATCTTACTAATCAAAATTTAAGTCCTGAAATTACAAAGGATTTAAAAACTCCTTACGTTTTATGTTTTCATGCGAGTGCCCGGGCTGCGAAGCAGTGGGGTATCCAAGGCTGGATTGCAGTTGGAAATTTTTTACTAAAGCGGGGTTTGCATCCAGTATTTCCGTGGGGGAGCCCCCACGAGAAACAAATCAGTCAACAGATTATTAAGGGGATTGGCAGCGGCGGAGGTATCCTACCCTCATCTTATTCCATCAAGCAGTACTTTGAGATTATTAGTCATGCCCGATTAACAATCGGTGTGGATACGGGCTTAACTCATTTAGCTGCTGTAATGGGTCACCCAACGATTGAAATCTATTGCGACTCCCCGCTTTGGAAAACAGAGGGTTATTGGTCAACTCAAGTGATTAATCTTGGTGATATTGGTCAGTCGCCCAGCATTGAGAGTATTCTCAATGGAATTGAGCGTTTGATCTCATCCTAAATGATTAACGTAGTAGCGCGTTAATGGCAATCAAATCTTCATCCGAAAGATTAGCGGCCTGAGCTTTGAGACGCAAAGCATTCATGATGGTGTCATAGCGAGCTTTATAGAGTGAGGCACGCGTGGTAAAGAGCGTATCTAAGGCAATTAAGACATCAATGTTAATGAGAGTGCCAACGTTGTAACCTAGCTTGCTGGATTCCACTGCGGTAGCAGATGATTTCTCGGCTGCTTCCAGTGCTTTGACTGTAGCTAAGCCGCCATAGAACCCAGTAAAAGCTTGACGGGTTGACTGGGCAGCGGTGCGTCGTAGATTGTCATAATCGGCCTTCGATTTATCAAATAGCGCTGCGTTTTGCCGAATGACTGACATATTAAATCCACCCGACACGATGGGAAGGGTCATTTGTAACGCTAAAGTATTGTTATAGATATTTTGTGTAGGCGAGGGGTTGAAGTTCAGGGCAGATCCATTCGATTGGTTAAAGCCTGCAGTACCAACAAAGTTAACGCTCGGATAGTTTGAGGCCAGAGAAGCTTTGTAAACACTCTCCGCTAGTTGCACGCTGAGTTGACCAGCCAATACCCCATAGTTAGCGTTTTCAGATTGGGTAATCCAGTCGTCCAATGCTTGCCCAGGGGGAAGTTTGGGATTGACACTCTCTGCAATGGGCACCCCTTTAGTATCTTTATTACGCGCTCTTGGATCGGCCACCACACCAGCAATAGAAACATCCTTTGCCATCGGTTTAATGTGTTTTACAGGGTGACCAATCAGTTGCTCTAGAACACCACGTTTGACCACAAGATCGGCATGGGCAGCGATTTCTTGGGCATTGGCGACATCAAAGCGTGCCTGGGCATCATTAGCGTCGACGATCGTCGCGGAGCCGATTTCAAATTTCGCTTTTGCAGCCTGAAGTTGCTGACGGATTAACTCTTTCTTATTTTTAAAGAGCTCAACATTATCTTGAGCTGTTAGGACATCAAAATAGGCTTGCGATACTCGAATTACTAAATCCTGCTGAGCTTGGTAGAACTGTAAATCGGAGATTTTGCTATTAAGATCACCCTGTTTAAAAAGTTGCATTCCAGTTAAATTAAAGACTGGTTGTGTCAGTGTTACGGTGTAGCTTCGTTGATCAAAGATTCGGTTTGTGCCTTCTCCGTGCTGGAAAAACCGAGTAGCTGTTGGGTTGGCTGATACCTGAGGCAGCAGCACCGACAAGCCTTGCCAATAGAGCTCTTTGCGGGCCGCTAAATTAAAACGTGCGCTGTTGATGACTGGGTCGTTAAATGCGGCTTCCTGATAAAGGCTAAGAAGGTCCATAGTTCGACCTTCAAGCGCCTTACGATTTTGTGAATCCGTTAGGTTCGATGAAATCGGTGGCGTTGGAATGGCGGTTTGTGGAGGAACCTCAAGCTTTATGAGATCTTGAGGGCTCAAGGTCTTGGGCAATGAATTATTTGCTGGAGTTACCGTTACCGACCCTTGATTGCCTTGTGACCAAGCTTGGCTAGATAACAACCATCCAGCCATTCCAATAAGGGTAATAATCGGGAATCGTTTCTTCAAATGCATGTTTCGAAGTTTAAGCCTAAACGTTAAATTGAAGGGTTTCTGGGTTTAAGGCTTTAGTATTAACACTTATGGATCCATTACTTTTATTCAAGGCCCTTATTTTAGGTATTGTTGAGGGTTTAACCGAGTTTTTACCCATCTCAAGTACTGGGCATTTAATCTTAGTTGGGGATCTCTTAAATTTTAATGATGAGCGCGGTAAAGCCTTCGAGATCATCATCCAATTCGGTGCCATTTTGGCGGTATGCTGGGAGTATCGCGAGCGCTTATTAAGCGTAACCAATACCCTCTTTTCTAGTAAACAATCTCAAAAGTTTGTCTTGCATGTGGTCATTGCCTGTATTCCAGCTATGGGGCTTGGTCTGATTTTTGGTAAGCTGATCAAAGCCCATCTATTTTCACCAGTACCTGTGGCAAGCGCATTTATTGTGGGTGCATTTGTGATCTTTTGGGCTGAGTATCGCCAAACCAAAGCATCAACTAAGAAGAAAATCGATAGCATTGACCAATTAACTGCGCTTGATGCCCTAAAAGTAGGATTGGCTCAATGTGCGGCATTGATACCAGGTACCTCGCGCTCAGGGGCGACCATTATTGGCGGGATGCTCTTTGGATTGCCTAGAGCCGTTGCAACCGAATTCTCCTTCTTTTTGGCAATCCCAGTGATTGGTGGAGCAACCGCATATGAGTTATTAAAGATTGCAAACTCATCCCAGGCATTTGGTTTTGCTGAGTTTGCGCCACCGCTTTTGGTTGGATTTGTTGCAGCCTTTATCTCAGCATTCATTTGTGTGCGTTGGCTGATTCATTATGTCGCGCATCACAACTTTATTCCGTTTGCTTGGTATCGCATTATTTTTGGCGTCTTAGTTTTGGTGACCTCGTATACTGGTCTTGTCGCTTGGTCTAACAGATAGTTCCAGAGTAAAAATATGAACCTTTCAATCGATGCCATACAGGCCAATATTCAGTTGGCCTTAGCGCCCGTCTTTCTCCTAACAGCTGTCGCCACCCTGGTTGCCGCGATCACTGCCAGACTGGCTCGTAATGTAGATCGGATGCGATTTATTCAAAACCAGTTATACGGCGATCATCAACTAAGTGACAAACTGAGGACGCATTATGAGAAAGAGATTGACGAGTTCAAAACTAGAGGAAGGTTATGCACACTCGCAATCTTTTTTGATGTCTTAGCAGGCGTTTTAATTTCCTTAACCGTCTTAGAGTTATTTCTGTTGCAAACTGGCGCAGGTAAATTAGTCAATGTGGGCTACGTACTCATTACGTTTGTATCGGGATTAGTTTCATTTGTAGTGTCCCTAACACTGATCTTGGTTGAGGTGGTCTTTGCTTATCGCTCAACGAGTTGGGATATGCCAGACGATTCAAAATGATACGATAGGTGATTATCGTGTCTGATTCTCAGTCGCACCTGCGACGAATTCGTTCATTTGTTCGTAGAGCGGGCCGTACTACGCTTGCTCAAGAACATGCGATCGCAACCTTAGGCAATCAATTTCTGTTCCCATTTCAAGACGCATTATTTGATTGGTCGGTATTTGGTGCACCATATCAGGATGCTCCACGGATTATTGAGATCGGCTTTGGCATGGGCGAGTCAACCGCTCAGATTGCGCAAGTTCGTCCCAACGATGTATTTTTGGGTATTGAGGTTCATGAGCCGGGAGTTGGTGCGCTTCTAAAGCGCATTGGTGAGCAGAATCTTTCTAATATTCGTTTGATTTCCCACGATGCTGTTGAGGTACTTGAGCGGATGATTGCCCCCAATTCTTTGGATGGGGTTCATATCTTCTTTCCCGATCCATGGCATAAAACGCGGCATCATAAGCGCCGCTTAATTCAGAAAGATTTTGCAGAGTTGCTAGTTTCTAAATTGAAGCCCAATGGCTATATTCATCTAGCAACCGATTGGCAGCATTACGCCGAGCAAATGCTTTTGGTCCTTAATCATCATCCCCAACTACGCAATCAATCGACTCGAACAGTTCGATTAGAAGCGATTGGGGGTATTGATCAAGACCAAATCATCGGCGGTATTGATTGGACGGCGGAGCATTTACAGGGGACGCATGAGGCTTTTGTGGATAAGCCCTCGTATCGCCCACTGACTAAATTTGAGAATCGTGGTCTCAAATTAGGCCATGGGGTTTGGGATTTACTCTATCGCAAGTCTGAGCTTTAAAGACCCATACAAACGTATTTCATTTCAAGGTACTCGTCGATTCCCCAGGAGCTACCCTCGCGCCCTAGGCCGGATTGCTTTACCCCACCAAATGGGGCAACTTCATTTGAGATGAGTCCGGAGTTGACCCCCACCATTCCAAATTCAAGCGCTTCGGCCACCTTCCAAACCCGACCAATATCCCGGCTGTAAAAGTAAGACGCTAGGCCAAACTGACTGCTATTGGCTAGCCGAATGACCTCATCGTCATTCTGAAACGGTATGACTGGAGCTACAGGGCCGAAGGTTTCTTCATGGGTAATGAGCATGGTGTTGGTGACATTGGCTAGAACCGTTGGCTCGTAGAATGTGCCACCCAGACTTGCACGTTTACCTCCAATTACAAGTTGCGCACCTTTGCTCAGCGCATCGGCAACATGCCGTTCAACCTTTTCAATGGCGGCTTGGTCAATGAGAGGACCTTGAGAAACCCCCTGTTCTAGACCATTTCCAATTTTGATTGACTTGGTTGCAAGGGCTAATTTTTCAACAAAGGCATCATGAACATTTTTGTGAACATAAAACCGGTTAGCACAGACACACGTTTGCCCCGCGTTACGGTATTTAGAGCTCATCGCACCAGATACAGCGGCATCAATATCCGCGTCTTCAAAAACAATGAAGGGCGCGTGACCGCCAAGCTCTAGGGAGAGCTTCTTAACCGTTGGTGCGCACTGGGCCATAAGAATGCGACCCACTTCCGTTGATCCGGTAAAGGATAGATGACGCACGGCTGGGGATTCACAAAGGACCTTACCAACCGCAATGGATTGCTCGGCATCGGCGGTCACGATATTAATGACCCCTTGTGGAACCCCTGCTTGTTGGGCGAGCTCCGCAATTGCTAGAGCTGATAGTGGAGTCTGCTCTGCGGGCTTAATGACAATGGTGCATCCCGCCGACATTGCCGGCGCGATTTTGCGAGTGATCATTGCGATCGGAAAGTTCCAGGGTGTAATGGCGACGCAAACCCCAATGGCTTGTTTTAAGACAAGGGTACGCTTATCACCCCAGGTGGTTGCTGGAATTGCTCCCATGACGCGTTTGGCCTCTTCGGCAAACCACTCCACAAAGGAGGCTCCATAGATCACCTCACCTTTGGCTTCAGCTAGGGGTTTGCCTTGCTCTAAAGTCATGAGCAACGCTAAATCATCGGCATTGGCCAGAATTAATTCAAACCACTTGCGCATGACTTGGGCACGCTCTTTTGCCAGCTTGCCCTTCCAGGCGTTCAGAGCCAGCTCAGCCGCGGAGATCGCCTCCTCGGCATCTGAGCGATTCAAGTTAGCAACCTTGGCAATGATTTCACCGGTTGCGGGATTAGAAACCATAAATCGAGCGTTTTCTGAGGCTTTGACCCACTGGCCATTAATTAGGGCATCCTCATGAAAAAGACGGGGGTTCCTTAGGAGTGTGCGGATATTTGCGATTGAATCGGGTGCATTCATGGTGATTTTTTTTGGAGTGATGGTGTCGTGATCTTTAGTGTAATCCCAACCGTCATGCAAGATTAATTGAGGATATTAGTCCGAAAATTAGGGCCAATAAATACGTGAAGTACAAATGGCGGTGCACTAATTTGTATTGGCTACAGAGCGAACAATACAAATTGAAAACTACTATAGCTAGTAGGTATAAGGAAGTTGACAGCCTATAGGTAGTTTTAGATTGACACTTTTTCTTTCAAAATATGAAAATAAATCGGTAATAGATGATTTTTTCATGATGAGGAATGAGTGCAGACTAACTTGATTAAACCATTGTATTCATTGATTTTTTTATATTAAGCGCTGCATCATATTAGGGTTTAAACGGATAATATGGCTTATTAGTTATATAAAAACATTTCTTTATTCTTGACAGAATATATAGCGGTTCCTAAGATTCGGCATGTTCAATAGTTGTTGCACTGCAATATGAATAGAGTCTGCTTCTAATACTCCTCGTATTTTGTGTGACCCAAACAATGAAACCGTTTAACTTGCTAGACACAATTTGGATTAATCGTCATTTGGTGACAAGTTCTTTCGCCAGGTTCGGTCAGCGTGTATTCGCGATATTAGTTGCCGCAATTCTTGCAATTTGGCTAATTGGTCCGAAGACCGGTGCCGGAATCTTTGATCTTGCTCACTACTTGGTTCCTGCTGAAGCGCGTGCGCTGATCCTGGGTGCTGACAGTGCGGAAATCTTAACTGCCGATGAGTCGGCAAATCAGCTCAAGTTTTGGAGCTTAAACCCCCAGAGTATTCCCTCCATTGCAGGACCTGCATCGCAAATCCCAGGTCATTTAGTCGACTTAAGCGCAGTAGATCGTTCAATATTGCGCTCCGAAAACGAGCGTCGGGCGGTTGCCGAGCATTTGGCTAAAAAGTTTCGGATTTCGTTTGAAGATACCCTTCATTATGTAAATCAGGCGATGGTGGTCAGCAAAGAGGTCAATTTAGACCCAACCCTTATCTTGGCGGTGATGGCTACTGAATCTAGCTTTAACCCTCGTGCTGAGAGCCGTGCGGGTGCGCAAGGATTGATGCAAGTTCGAACCCATGTTCATCACGACAAATTTGAGCCCTATGGAGGCCCATTAGCAGCCTTTATTCCTGAGGCGAACATTCGGGTGGGTGCGCTAATCTTGAAGGCTTGTATCGCCCGAGCAGGATCACTTGAGGATGGCTTAAAGAGTTATCTCGGTGCGCCTAGTGCAGCGAGTGGGGTGGGTACCTACACGCACAAAGTATTTTTAGAGCGCGAAGAATTACGTAACGTTGCCCGTCGGTTAGGCGGCAGCGTTTAGTTTGCGACAATTTCAGCTTGCCGCAGTTTTTGGGCAAGCTGATCCAAAACCCCATTCACATATTTATGGCCATCGGTGCCACCAAAAGTTTTTGTAAGTTCGACCGCCTCATTGATTGCGACCTTGTAGGGTACCGAAAGATCAGCTGCTAACTCATAAGTACCAATGAGCATCGCAGCATGCTCAACTGGGGACAGCTCGGCTAAAGGACGATCTAACTCTGGAACAATTAACGCATCAAGCTCTTGGTGCTGTCTAATCACACCCTGGAAGATACCCGTAAATAAATCACCCTGGCATTTTTTAAACGCCGGATCCTCGCCAAGCTGTTTTATGATCGCGCTGATCGCTAAAGGGACATCGGTTAGTTCGCCCGCCTTTTGAATCACCAAAAACTGATAAATACCTTGTAGAGCATATTCCCGGGCACGACGTCGTGGCGTGAGCGAGCGCTTTGGGTTGGGTGATCCACTAGCCATCGCAGTTACGTTGACTCAATATCAAGGTCAGGATTCATCGCAAGGGCGAGATTAGCCATTTCAACTGCCGCTCGCGCACAATCACGGCCCTTTTCAAGAGTTCTGGCGAAGGCTTGATCGTCGGTGTCGCAAGTTAGTACGCCATTGGCAATCGGGATACTGTGATCCAAACTAATCCGAGTAATGGCGCTTGCGGACTCATTGGCGACTAATTCGAAGTGGTAAGTTTCCCCCCGAATTACCGCACCAAGGGCAATTAGGGCATCAAACTCTTGAGTCTTCGCAAGTTGCGATAGGGCAAAGCCAATCTCTAAGGCACCAGGAACAGTAACCAACTGAATATCGTGGTGTGCCACACCCAAATTCAGCAGCTCGGTAATGCAGGCCTCTGATAGGGCTTTGCAATGATCTTCATTAAAGCGCGCTTGCACAATCGCAATCCTCAGATCTTGGCCATTTAAGTCAGCCTCAAAGACATCAATATCGTTCATGCTATGTTCCTCAAGATGGGATTGGTGTGTAGGGGATGTGATCAATAATCTCTAATTGATAGCCAGATAAACTCGGCACTCTAGATGAGTTAGCGAGTAGGCGCATTTTGCGTACACCCAAATCTTTGAGTATTTGTGCCCCAATTCCGTAGCTACGAAAATCGGTTTTATGCTCTGTACCGGGATGAACTGAGGGGGTTGAGGGCTTGCGATCGGAGTGCTGGTCCAATTGGGTCAGCTTCTCAAACTGTGAAAGCCATTTGAGCTCATTGGGGGCTGCAACTCCTGCAGCATTTAGTAAAACAGCGACGCCGCAGGGTGCATTAGCGATTACTTGCAGAGCTTTGCTCAAAGGCCAGGAGTGCGTCGATTGATCAATGTCTAAAAGATCCAAAACAGTGACCGGTTCATGAACACGAACAATCGCTTCTTCGGCCG
Source organism: Polynucleobacter sp. HIN8 (assembly GCF_030297615.1). NCBI lineage: Bacteria > Pseudomonadati > Pseudomonadota > Betaproteobacteria > Burkholderiales > Burkholderiaceae > Polynucleobacter > Polynucleobacter sp. HIN8. Next base: position 248,741 of record NZ_AP028139.1, read on the forward strand.
ATTGTGGGTTTCCTTGAATAAGTGCAAGGTGTAAACAGTTGCTCGGTGTGTCGCGATACACCACGCCCGTAAAGCGACCCCAAGGACTTGCAAACTCGCGCACACCCTCACGCAGCACAATGCTCTCGGTTTGGCTGCGATACTGAATCAGGTCTGCAATGGTCCCAATTTTTAATTGATGGGCTTTGGCAAATTCAATCAGATCCGGTAAGCGCGCCATGCTGCCATCGTCTTTCATGATTTCACAAATCACGGCAGTGGGTGAGCAGCCAGCAAGACTTGCTAAATCACAGCCAGCTTCGGTATGGCCAGAGCGTATTAATACACCCCCAGGTTGAGCCATTAGCGGAAAGACGTGGCCTGGTTGCACTAAATCAGCTGGTTTGGCAGTCGGGGCGACTGCGGCTTGAATGGTACGCGCGCGATCTGCTGCGGAGATGCCAGTGGTCACGCCACTAGCGGCCTCAATCGATACCGTAAAGTTTGTGCCCAAAGCAGTGCCATTCTCTCGAACCATGAGCGGCAAATTGAGCTGCTGGCAACGCTCCTTGGTGAGCGTGAGGCAAATGAGACCACGACCATGTTTAGCCATGAAGTTAATTGCTTCCGCGCTAACGTGATCAGCGGCAAGAACTAAATCACCCTCATTCTCGCGATCCTCTTCATCAACCAAGATGATCATCTTGCCGGCCCGAAGGTCGGCCACGATCTCATGAACGGGGCTGATGGCTGGTAAGGATACGTTTGGCATGGTAGAGGAATTTGCAAATAGAGCGCCATTTTAAGCCTTCTTGCTACTTTGTAGGGCTTTACGACAGGATTTTCCGAGGGGGCCGATAGTCAAGTCATGAGGACTTTGGAACAATTTTGGGGATCAGCCACTTCTGGAATAAACCCATGAACCATGACCATCCATCTGAATCCGGAATCGTATTACTTGAACTGCTAATTGCGATGACCTTGATTGTGGGTAGTATCACGGTCGCGCATGCGATTTATTCAAAGCTTGTCATGAAGGCCATACAACTTGAGCAGTCCCATGCGGTGTGGGTTCGTCAAAAGAATCAGCATGAAATGATGTTTTACTTAAGTCGCTTAAAAAGCCAGCGGTCCCAGAATTCAGCGCAATCAAAACGATGAGTCTATTGGCATGTTTGACCGCACTTACACTCAGTACGATTTTGCTTTTACCACCCGCTTGGTTGCTTCATCGGGTCCTGATTTACCAGTCGCAGATCGAGACTCGTTTTTTACAGCAGCAGAATGTAGATCGTTCGCTCGAGTTAATTAGTCGAGCGATTCAGGGCGCTGGGTATCAAGCAACGATATCGCAGTATCGAGCAACCGTCGAATCAATCAAAATCCAAAAAGGGTCTTCTTCTCGCAGTGGTGATGCAATTGTGCTTACCCAAGATATTCCAGATCAATTGGGATATGACTGCATGGGTAATTCCTTAACGCGTGAGCGAACCATCAAACAGCAAGCTTATCAGCGGTTTTATCTGGAACCTAATCGGCATAATTCTCGGACTCAAAAACTAATATGTCAAAGCGTTGATCGTCAGGGTCGATTGCATCAGGGAGAAATTCTAAATAATGTTCTGTCTTTACAAATCGATTGGGTGCGAGCGAACTCGCTCACCCATCAACCTGAGATTTCTCGGACCTCAACCGGCTTAATTGCTATTACCCTACGGGTGCAACCTCAAATCGGTCAAAATGATCCAGCACGGGTTATCGAGCAGACGCGCTACATCAGTCAGCGTCACGGAATGTATAACCCATGATTTTGCTCTGGGTGATGAGTTTATTACTCTATCTGGCTTGGACGGTTGCCCAGTTAGAGTCGGTGCTCGCGCTTGAGATTCAATCGCAAGCAATCCAGGTTCGATATCAATCCGAGTTTGAGAAAGCAGAAGCGCTCCTAGCCCATTGCGAGGATCGGCTTAAAAGATTATTGATCCATGAGTCCGATTCTGCAAAGATAGACTTCAATTCTTTAGACCTTGAAGGGTGCCGACCAAAGTTGATCAGCAACTTTGGCAACTCTGCAACACCTAATTTGAATAATCCTCAAATGACGAAGGTACGCTGGATTGAGATGGAAGTGGGACAAGGTATTCGTCTTCGCAGTGTGCTTCGTTATCAAATTACGAGCCAACAACTTAGTCGTATCAATTGGCAGATACTCTATGAGTAAGAGGTACATCCATTATTTATTTGACTCGAGAGAGGGTGGGGAACGCGGGCATTCCTTATTGGAGTTGATGGTAGTCATCGCACTTATCAGTATGATGTTGTTGATTGGAGCACCCCAGATACAGGCCCAGTTTTATGAGCGAAAGCTCGAGCATGCGGCGCGCCAGTTCATTTATCACGCTCAGTTTGCTAGGCAGCGTGCGCTTTATGGAGGTCACGACATGCTTTTGAAACCAATAGTAGCTAATGATGATGAAGCAAATTGGAAATTAGGGTGGCAGGTTGAGGGTATTGGTGCAAATGACTCGACAGTGATTGTTGCCCAGTATTTTCTGCCTACCAATATTACGATTCAGTCCAAAGGCTTTGTCGATCCACATTCTGGGCAAAGCCAGATTCGCTTTAATCCTGCAGGTGCGGCCAAATCAAAACATGGTGGCTTTATTGCCAATCGTTTGATCTTTGCCCATACTAAAAATACAGATTTGAAGCGTCATGTGATCTTGGCGGCAAACGGTCGCTGGCGCATCTGTAATCCGAATTCGTCCTTTCATCGTAAGGAACTTAATTGTTAGCAGATTACCGCTCTATTAGTCATTCCATAAATCAGGTTTAATAGCGCTATGACCCAATTTAGTTCATTTGATCGACAGATGATGGCCTTGGCGCTTGAGGAGGCCAACAAGGCGCTGTATCTCTCCAATCCCAATCCACGGGTGGGTTGCGTGATCACCAAGGGTGAACAAATTTTGGGCCAAGGGTTTACTCAGCAAGTTGGGTCCCAACACGCCGAGATTGAAGCGATTACTAATGCACGACGCTTGGGAACAAGTGATGCTGATTTTGCTACCAGTACGTTTTATGTCACCCTTGAGCCTTGTTCGCATACCGGTCGGACACCGCCGTGTTGTGATGCGCTCATCCAGCTTTCGCCAAAGCGCGTTGTGATTGCCATGCAAGATCCCAATCCCAAGGTCTCTGGGCGGGGTATCGCAAGCTTACAAAAGCATGGAATTGAGGTGGACCTTGGTCTAATGGCGCATGAAGCGGCTTTACTGAATCCTGGATTTATCAAACGCATGACCCAAGGTCTTCCATACGTACGCATGAAGATTGCATCGAGCCTGGATGGTCGTACCGCACTGCCCAATGGAAAGAGTCAATGGATTACAGGGCCAGTAGCACGTGCAGATGGCCATCATTGGCGAGCCCAAGCATGTGCCATTCTCTCGGGGGTAGGTACGGTGAAGGAGGATGATCCAGCGCTCAGCGTACGTGAGGTCAGCACTTCGCGCCAGCCACTGCGAGTGATTGTGGATTCACAGCTGGAGATTCCATTGGGGGCCAAGGTGCTGAGTGATGCGAATGCCATCATCGTTTGCGCTAATCCAGAGCCAAACCACTTACAGAGAATTCAAAAAGAATTAGCAGCGCGTGGCATTGAGGTAGTTCAAATTCCGAATACGAAGGGCAAGGTGGACTTACCTAAATTGTTCGCTCATTTGGCTACTGAGCGTGAGATGAATGAGGTGCATGTTGAGTCAGGGTATAAATTAAATGGCTCACTGCTTCGCGAAGGCTGTGTCGATGAGCTCCTTATCTATCAGGCATCCTGCTTTTTGGGTGAGGGCTTAGGAATGGTCAATATTGGGCCGCTTCAAGAGCTATCCCAACGGGATTCTTGGCGAATTATTGAGCACATTCTGATTGGTGATGACCTGCGAATTCGGGCATTACGACGTTAAGTGATTAAGCATCACATAGGCTGATATAGTTCATTCATGTTTACTGGAATCATTACTGCGATTGGTGAGATTACACATCTCACTCCAAAAGGGGATGGCCTCCATTTAACCGTCAAAACCCCTGACAACTATCTTGATGATGTAGCGATTGGCGATAGCATTGCGCTCAACGGTGCCTGTATGACGGTTACGACCATGCAAACCAATGCCTTTGAAGTGGATGTTTCTGAGGAATCGATCTCGAAAACAACAGGATTAAGCCAGCCTGGGTCTGTGAATTTAGAAAAGGCTCTGCGATTTAACGATCGTTTGGGCGGCCACTTGGTCAGTGGCCATGTGGATGGGATTGGTACGGTTCAATCATTTGCTTCTGTTCAAGGTGATGCCTACGGCTCATGGAAGTTGGTAATCGACGCACCGCAATCATTGGCCCCCTATCTGGCCTACAAAGGGTCAATTGTGGTGAACGGCGTATCACTCACGGTCAATCAAGCAGGATCGAAAGATCAATCCGAATGCCCCATTGAAATCAACATCATTCCCCATACCTTGGATCACACCACACTTGGCAAACTCAAGGCAGGCGATCACGTGAACTTAGAAGTGGATTTAATCGCGCGCTATGTGGCGCGCATGCTTGGTAAAGACTCGAGTTAGAGCTGATATTGGGTAGGATCAGCCACCCCAGCTTCTTTAAATCCCGCTTTACGAAGTTGACAGGACTCACAAACGCCGCAGGCTTTCCCTTCCGCATTGGCTTGATAGCACGACACCGTTTGGCTGTAATCAATCCCCAAAGATTGGCCTAGTTGAATAATCTGTGACTTACGCATTGAAATGATCGGCGCATGGATCCGAAATCGTTGGTGATGATCATTTGATTCCACCCCAACCTTCGTTGCTAAGTTCGCCATCGTTTCAAAGGATTTCACATACTCTGGGCGGCAATCCGGATATCCAGAGTAATCCACTGCATTGGCTCCATAGAAGACATCAATACTTCCTAGAGATTCTGCATAGGCCAGGGCCATTGACAGCATGATGGTATTGCGAGCGGGCACATACGTAATTGGAATTGCTGTTGTCTTCGGATCACCTTCGGTGGGTACGCGCAGTGCCTGGTCAGTGAGGGCTGATCCACCAAAGCGGGCGAGATCCAGGTGAATGACCTCATGCCGCTCAACACCAAACGATTGAGCAATCCTTTTTGCAGCATCCAACTCTGACGAATGTTTTTGGCCGTAATGAACCGAGAGGGCATAACAGCGATAGCCGAGTTGTTTGGCTAGCGCCAGAATGGTTGTGGAGTCTAAACCGCCGGATAACAGAATGACCGCAGGGCTATTGGGAGTGCGGGCCTGTGATGAAGCAAAAGAATGCTTAAACGCAGAAAAGTCCAAAATTAGAAATCCAGGATTTACTTACTTGATGTTGGCAACAATCGGCTTAGCTTCTTTGGCAGCTTCAGAGTCTGGGTACTTGGCGATTAAATCACTGAGTACCTTTTTGGCTACTGCTTTCTTACCAGATTCAAGATTGGCATTACCAAGGGTTAACATCGCCGCAGGCACTCGCTGATGGCCTGGGAAGCGACTAATCAACGTTTGTAGTTGATTGATTGAACCGTTGTAATCCTTTAGCGCGTACTTGGTATTGCCGGACCAAAAGAGTGCAAGCGGTAAATAGGGGCTAGAAGGGTATTTCCGAATAAATGCAGTGAGATCAGAATCCGCTTTTTTGACCTGATTGTTCTGAAACGCATTGAGCGCTTCTTCATAAGCAGAGCGCTCACCGGCTTGCACCACCCCGGTCACGCCCTCCACTTCAATGGTTTGGGGCTCAAATCGAGTCAGTCGATTATCTAAATCTTGATAGTAGGTTTTTTGATTCTTGGTCAGATCATCGGTTTGCTTTTGCAAACTTTCGATTTGTCCACGCAGTTGAGCGTTCTCCGTACGTAGCTTCTCGATTTGGTTTTGCAGATCCAAAATCGCACCTTGCGAGGCTTGCACCGATTTGCGCATTTCCAAAATTGCTTTGCGGGCTTCGTCATCAGAGAAAATAGCCCACGCATTACTGGAAAGTAACGCACCTAGGGAAATCGTCAGTGCAATGCGTGTATAGCTAGAGATAGCAGTCAATCGATCACACTCTTATTTGGTGATGTAAATGATGTCAGCACGACGGTTTTCAGCCCATGCCGCTTCGGTATTACCCTCCGCTTTGGGCTTTTCTTTACCAAGACTGACTGCCTCCATTTGACTATCGGGTACCCCTAGCGCTGCGAATGCTTTACGAACGGCATCGGAGCGACGTTGACCAAGGGCGAGGTTGTACTCTGCGGTACCGCGATCATCGGTATTACCTTGGATCATGATCTTCTGTTGAGGATTTTGTTTTAAGAAGGCCGCCCCAGCTTGTAGCATGTTTTGATATTGGGGTTTAATGGTGTACTCATCAAAATCAAAATAGATGCTGCGTTGAAAGAGTGGGCTCTTCGGATCATTCCAAGGCTGAGAGGCGATATTACTGCCTTTGGCCTCATCGGTTTTCATGGTGCTGAGGTCATCTAACTTAACACCCGAAGAGCAAGCGCTCAGCAAGCCAATACCTCCCAAAATACTGGTTAGTATGAAGCGACGTTGGGGTGATGTGGTGTTCATGCGCTCTCCCTCGAAAATAGTATAAATTTTGTGATCCAATGAACTGCAAACTAATGAATATTATGCCTTGGATTATGGATCACTTAAGTGGATTAGCGATCCATGAATGGACCCCAAGACGGTTGACGCACATCCGATCCTGGAACGCTCAAAATTTGTTTGACATAGCCATCCACTGAAACAGCGGCTAATACTTTTTTGCCCCCCACTTGGGTTGAATACAAAATGTAACGACCATTGGCGGCAAAGCTAGGTGACTCATCAAAGCTAGTATCCGTCATCGGTGTGCTATCGCCAGTGGCGAGGTTCATCAAAAAGAGCTTAAAGCCACCACCTGCACCGCCGATATAGGCTAAGTACTTACCATCGGGTGAGATCCGTGGCGATGTCGCATACGGTTGTTTAAAAGTGATGCGTCTTGCTGGTTCCCCGCGTTCGCCATCAGCGCTCATGCGATAGATTTGAGGATTGCCGCCTCGATCACTCGTGAAATAAAGGAACTTACCGTCTGGTGAAAATTGCGGTTCGGTATCAATCGTATTGCCTTGCGTCAGACGGCGCAGATTACTGCCATCGGCATTGACTCGATAAATTTGCGTATTGCCATCTTTGGAGAGAGAAACTGCTAGGCTCTTGCCGTCTGGGGCCCAGGATGGCGCGCTGTTGTTACCACGTTCATTTGAGAGAACGATGCGACGTCCGGTGACTAGTTCATGTACATAAACTACGGGTTTACGATCTTCAAACGATACATACGCAATTTTTTGACCATCGGGTGACCACGCTACCGAAATGATTGGCTCACTACTGTTGAGCGCATTGCGCATATTTTGGCCGTCGGCATCCGAGATCACTAAGCGGTAACGTTTGCCCTCTTTCATGACGTACGAGAGTCGTGTGGAGAATACGCCACGCTCCCCCAAGAGTTTGAAGATGATGTCATCTGAAATCTTGTGGGCTGCAAGGCGCAAGTTATCTTCGCTTGCAGACACAATCAATCCATTCAGACTCTCGCCCTTACGTATGTCATACAAGCGGTAACGAACCTCATATTGACCTGGAGATTTTTGAGTCACTGAGCCGACAGCTAAGGCATCGGCTCCACGTGCCGCCCAAGTTTTAAAGTTGGGAATGACTTGATCGTCCTCAACACCGTTACCAAGTTCGACATTTCGGAAGTAGCCACTGCGCGTGAGGTTTTGGCGGATCACATCGGAAATCTTGACCGGTAATTTATCTTCATCTCTAAACCGGGCAATCGCAATCGGATAGAGCGTTTGGCCAACGCCTTTGATCTCGATATTCATTTGAGCATTCGCGGGAGAAACGAACAGTCCCATGAAAATAGTAAATGCCAGCAGGATGGCAATACGAATGCGTTCAAATGTCATGGACATTATTCTAGCCGCTCACAATGACCTATAAATTAATCCTTAGGTTTAAAGGTCAGTTTTATTTGACGCATAGGAATTTTGCCGTTTTCGTCACGCGGTAGGCTCTCGGCTCGATCGATCGCAATTAAGACCGCGCGATCCCAGGCGGGATCCGTGCTCGCAGAGGTAATAGTTCGTTTCAAAATCATGCCATCTGGAGCAAGATCCACCAAAACGACTACAGCTGGATTGCCAGTGGTGGATTCGGCATTGAACACAATGAGAGGCTTTATCTTTTTGCGTACGCGATCGGCGTAACCAGGGGGCGCGTTACCACCCGCTCCCAGGCCATCACCAACTTTGCCGCCGCTGCCGCCTTCGGCGCCTGCTGCTGCTTTTAAGCGGGCCAATTGATCTAAACGCGCTTTCTCTGCTGCAGCCGCTGCTTTTTTGGCTGCAGCATCCTCTTTGGGATCAATTTTTTTCTCAGCCGGTTTTGTTTCTGCTTTCTTCTCAGGCTTAGGCTCAGGTTTTTTCACTACCTCTTTGGGAGGCTCGGGCGGCGGTTTCGTTTTCTTGATCACGATTTCAGCGGCTTCTGGTTTCACCTCAACTTTAGGGATAGGGGTAATGCTTGGGGGTGGAACACTCGCGTCCCAGAGCTCCACTTCAACGCCAGCTGGACTTGAGCTGGTTTTCCAATGAATCCCCAGAGTCAGCAGAGCAATTAGAAAAAGATGCGCACCTAGGGAGAGCACGAACGCTTTTGTAGTTCCTGGCTCGCGCTGCGCATGAAACTGCCGCGAGGTATGAAGAGTCGCGCTACTCATTCTTACCCATCATTATTGACTACGAACTGCCAATCCCACGCGCTTCACACCGTTTTCCTTCAAGCGGGACATCACATCCATCACTACTTCGTATTTAATGGATTTGTCGGCGGCTAGAACGACTGGTTGCTCAGCAGACTTTTCGGCTTGAGAGCGAGCAAAGGCACCAAGCTCTAGTTTGGAAATCGTTTGTGCGGATTCACCCTCTTTGCGAATCGTAATGGCTTCATTAGCACCGATCGTAATAAAGACAGGGGGTAAGGCTTGCACTTTGGCGCCACCAACGGTAGGTAGATTGACAACGCCGGGGTTTACTAGGGGTGCGGTCACCATAAAGATGACTAACAACACCAACATCACATCGATGTAGGGAACGACATTGATATCCGCAATCGCTTTCCGACGGGATGAGCGAAAGGATGAGCGACTAGCCATAGACTTTAGAGGCGAGCGCCCTGGCGTTGCAAAATATTGGTGAACTCTTCGACAAACGATTCAAAATGCATCGAGAGGCGATCAATATCGGTCGAGTAGCGGTTATAGGCAACCACTGCTGGGATAGCTGCAAATAAACCAATTGCAGTTGCGACCAGCGCCTCTGCAATGCCTGGGGCAACAGATGCAAGAGTGGCTTGTTGAACATTAGCCAAACCTCGGAAGGCGTGCATGATGCCCCAAACCGTTCCAAGTAAACCAATGTAGGGGGAGACTGAACCAACCGAAGCTAAAAAGGGTAGATTCGCCTCCAAACGATCCATCTCGCGTTGATAGGCTGCTTTCATGGCGCGACGTGCCGCATCGATTTCCTTCGCCTTTAAGAACTCTTTCATTCCAGCTGCAAAGATTCTTTCGAGAACAGCAGCATTTCCGGCGCTGTCGGCGCTGGCCATTTTTCGTTGCGCAACCTCAAACAAGTTATACAGATCACCGCCAGCCCAAAAATTTCGCTCAAAACGTTCAGTCTCTCGACGCACGCCACCCAGAATCGAGCCTTTACGAAAAATAATGGTCCAAGAGGCTATCGACAGGCTCAAGAGCAATACCATCACAGCCTGGACCAGGATGCTGGCATTGAGAACCAGGGAGAGAATAGAAAGGTCTTGAGTAGGGTTCATAAGGACTTTGTATTATGGAGGGTAATTTTAGCCAATCCTTGCACGATTGCCTCAGTTTGACTGCCGTACTTTGTTATTGTTATGTGATTAATTAGGAATCCACCATGTTTGATCGTCAACACACTTTATCGCATATTGACCCCGAGTTATGGGCTAGCATCCAAAACGAGAATCGCCGTCAGGAAGAGCACATCGAGCTTATTGCCTCTGAAAACTACACCTCACCGGCAGTGATGGCCGCTCAAGGCTCCCAGTTGACCAATAAATACGCCGAAGGCTACCCCGGCAAGCGCTATTACGGTGGTTGCGAGTTTGTTGATGTGGCCGAGCAATTGGCGATCGATCGGGTCAAGAAATTATTTGGAGCTGATGCGGCGAATGTACAGCCCCATTGCGGAGCATCAGCTAATCAAGCCGTTTTCTTGGCCTTTTTAAAGCCTGGTGATACGTTTATGGGTATGAGCCTTGCCGAAGGTGGTCATCTCTCCCACGGTATGGCACTCAATATGAGTGGCAAGTGGTTTAACGCCATCTCTTACGGCCTAGATCAAAACGAAGCGATCGATTACGAGCAAATGGAGCGTCTTGCCCGCGAAAAGAAACCAAAACTCATCATTGCTGGTGCATCCGCTTACTCATTGCAAATCGATTTTGAGCGCTTTGCAAAAGTTGCCAAAGAGATTGGTGCGATTTTTATGGTGGATATGGCGCATTACGCAGGTTTGATCGCTGCGGGCGTATACCCTAATCCAGTGCCGTATGCGGATGTCGTGACCTCAACCACGCACAAGAGTCTACGCGGTCCACGCGGCGGCATTATTCTCATGAAGGCTGAGCATGAGAAAGCGATTAACTCAGCAGTATTTCCAGGTATGCAAGGCGGCCCCTTGATGCATGTGATTGCGGCAAAAGCAGTTGCATTTAAAGAAGCGCTGGAGCCTAGCTTTAAGGATTACCAAAAGCAAGTGATTGCCAATGCGCAAGCCTTAGCAAATTCATTGATTGAGCGGGGTCTAAGGATTGTCTCGGGCAAAACCGAATCGCATGTGATGCTTGTCGATTTGCGTGCCAAGAAAATTACTGGTAAGGAAGCCGAAGCCGCGTTAGGCGCTGCGCACATTACAGTGAACAAAAATGCAATTCCGAATGATCCTGAAAAACCCATGGTGACAAGTGGTATTCGATTAGGTTCACCGGCAATGACCACGCGAGGTTTTAGGGAGGCAGAAGCTAGGCAAGTGGGGCAACTCATTGCCGACGTGCTGGACCATCCAAACGATGCTAATCATTTGGCGAAGGTCCGAGAGCAGGTCAATGCCCTTACTAAACGCTTTCCTGTTTACGGAAATTAACGTTTATGCGCTGCCCGTTTTGCCACAGCGACGATACCCAGGTAATGGATACTCGGGTATCGGACGAGGGCGATTCGGTAAGACGTCGCAGGCGCTGCGCTTCCTGCGATAAGCGCTTTACAACTTACGAGCGGGCTGAGTTAAGTCTGCCTGCCATTGTGAAAAAAAATGGCAGTCGTGTTGAGTACAGTCATGAAAAGTTAGTCAGCTCAATTCGCTTAGCGCTACGTAAACGCCCCGTTTCCTCCGATGCGGTCGATGATGCGATCGGACGCATCGAAGAAAAACTGATGGCCTCTGGTGAAAAAGAAATCCCCAGCGAGCGGGTTGGTGAACTGGTAATGCGTGAGCTCAAACGCTTAGATAAAGTCGCCTACATCCGCTTTGCATCGGTCTATCGTAGCTTTGCGGATCTTGAGTCGTTTGAGAGTGCTCTCAAGGAGCTCAAATAAAAATTACTGAAGTGCCGCGAAGATGGCTTTGGTAATGTCGTCCACCGAACCTGTACCGGATACCTTGCGATAAGCAGGTGCTTTAACCCCAGCACTTGCTGGCTCACTTGCCCACTTTGAGTAGTAGTCTACGAGAGGGCGTGTTTGATCGGTGTAGACCTGTAGACGTTTCTTAACGGTTGCCTCTTGATCATCATCACGCTGTATGAGGGGCTCACCCGTCACATCATCTTTGCCATCGACTTTTGGAGGATTAAATTTGACGTGATACGTACGACCCGAAGCAGGGTGCACACGGCGACCACTCATACGCTCAATAATTGCCTCAAAGGGCACATCGATTTCAAGGACATAGTCAATCGGCACGGCCGCATCTCTCATGGCTTGTGCTTGTGGAATGGTTCTAGGAAAACCATCAAAGAGGTAGCCTTTGTGGCAATCGGGTTGAGTTAGGCGATCTTTGACAAGGCCAATAATGATGTCATCGGAGACCAGACCACCGGCATCCATAATTTTCTTGGCAGCCATTCCGAGGGGAGTGCCTGCTTTAACGGCGGCGCGCAGCATATCGCCAGTTGAGATTTGTGGGATTCCAAACTTTTCACAAATAAATTGGGCTTGCGTTCCCTTGCCCGCACCTGGAGCACCCAGCAAAATTAAGCGCATGTTATCCCCTATCTCGTTTTTTCATTCCCTATAGTCTAATTGATTGCCCTGAGTTAGGGCAGATTTATTAGGGGATGTTTCTTAGCGAAATCCCTTAAAAGAGGGCGCGAACGCGCGCGAGATCTTCTGGGGTGTCTACACCAGCTGGGGGCAATACGGATGTGAGATGAACCGCGATGCGATAGCCGTGCCATAGCACGCGCAACTGCTCTAGGGACTCGGCCACCTCTAATGGCGAGCTTGTAAGTTGTGCGTATTTTTTTAGAAAAGCAACGCGGTATGCATAAATACCAATGTGGCGGTAGTAAGTGGGTGACGATTGAGTGCGATCGTAGGGTACCGCTGCTCGAGAGAAGTACAGCGCCTCATGGCGTTGATTGAGAACCACCTTGACCGCATTGGTATTGGTAATTTCCTCAGCATTCTGAATAGCTACGGCTGCAGTGCTCATCACGCATTCGGAGTTTGCTGCCAGTGTGTCAGCCACTTGATTGATGAGTTCCACCGGAATTAACGGTTCATCGCCTTGCACATTCACAATGAGAGCCTCATCATCTAACCCTAAGCGAGACGCAACTTCTGCAATCCGATCGGTGCCACTGGGGTGATCGGTACGAGTCATGAGGACGGTTAACCCCGCCGCTTGGCAGGCTGACTCAATTTCAACGGCATCGGTAGCAACCAAAATTTGTTTTGCTTTGGATTGTGCGGCGCGCTCGGCCACGCGTACGACCATCGGTTTACCACCAAGGTCTGCGAGTGCTTTGCGTTCAAGTCGTGAGGAGGCTAAGCGCGCAGGGATTACAACAGTAAAGACGGTCATCGCGACAAATTATTTAGAGAGTGCACTAGCTTCTTCAGGGCTGAGACTGCGCGCTTCATCAACCAGCATCACCGGAATGTCGTCGCGAATTAGGTAGGCAAGCTTATCGACTTTGCAAATGAGTTCGTGTTTATCTTCATCCAAATGCAGTGAGCTCTTGCAAATAGGGCAAACCACAATATCGAGTAAATTTCTATTCATCATCGGAGGGCCTCAATCATCACTATGTGCTCATCATAGCCCAAGATGTCGGATTATTTGAGATAAGGATTGGGCCGCGTAATGACCTCTTCCACCCAACGACTGAACTCCAATGGGAGTTCTAAGCGCATCGGAATCACCCAGACGCGAGAATCCTCAATATCTGAGCATTTAACTGCGTCTTTTTCGGTGATCAGGATGAGATCCACCGCAAGCGTCTTGAGATCGTTATCGCGAACTGGCGTGTGATCAGGTAATGCCAGAGTTTGATCAATATGGACACCAAGCTTGACGAGCGCATCAAAAAACTTTTTTGGATTGCCAATTGCTGCAAGTGCCCCCACTTTTAATCCGACCAAGCGACTAAGCATTTGTGTAAAGGTGATGGGCTCATTGGGGCGATGCAATGGATAGGCACTATCGATGATTGGGCTGAGTTGCAGTTTGCGAGAACTAGGAAAAGGCTCGCTCTGTGTAGGGGATTCGCTTATGGTGATGGTCGCATCGCGTTCGCGCTTAGCACTCTCGCGTAATGGCCCGGCAGGTAAGAGCCTGCCATTGCCATCCCCACGCTTATCCTCAACAACCAATTCCAAATCACACCCGCCCTCACGCGCAGGCCAACGCACTAAAGCGGCGTGCTGTAAGCCATCGTCACTGATGATGACATTGACCTCGGAATGGGCTTGCAGGAGCGCATCTATACAGGCCTTACGTTTGCGATAGACCCAAATGGGTACAGAATCATGAATGCGTTGCGACATGAGTAATGGTTCATCGCCAACTTCGTTGGGATTGCTGTTCCGATTAACGGCTGTAGGTTGCGCAAGTAATGATCGAGTATTGGGTTGATAGCCACGACTAATCACTCCAGGTTTAAAGCCTCGTTCGACCAATTCATTGGCAAGCGCAATCACGAGCGGCGTTTTCCCCGTGCCCCCCACCCGAATATTACCCACGATGATGATCGGCACTGGCGCGGCGCGATAGATCCCAAGGGTATGCAATAGCCCAGAGTCCACGATCAACCGCTTGATCCAAACCATGAGGCCATAGATCCATGCGAACGGAAGCAAAACAACGCTGACAAATCGATCGACAATCGCTCGAATAGGCGATTGAGAAAATGAAGATTTTTCCCAAAAGCGCGGTGAAGTCTTAAACAGCATTATTTTTTTGCTTGACTACTAAAAGCGATATTGGGTAGACCCGCATCACGCGCCAGCTCCAATACGGTCATCACGGCTTGATGCGGAGCGCGGGCGTCGGCATCGATGCTAATGCGTAGGTTTTGCTCAGGAGTGGTGTTCATTTGCTTGAGAGCACTCCCCAACTGAGAGCGATTCATAACCTTGCCATTTAGGGCAAAGCGACCATCGCTACTCACCGCGATATTGATCTCACGCGCCGAATCGACCGTCTCGACACCAGAGGCCGTTGGCAGGGTAATCGCAATTTCTTGAAACTTGGTAAACGTAGTAGAAATCATCAAAAAAATCAGAATGACTAAGAGGACATCGATGAAGGCAATGAGATTAATTTCTGGTTCGGCATAAGAGAAGGAGCGGGATGAGCGACCCAAATGGATGCCAAAGCGAGAGGAGCTTTTGTGCGAAGTGTCTAGCCAACTCATGAAGATGACGAAGCCGATTTTGGATACAACTTCTTAAACAACTGCCGGGTGCATTCCTCGCACTCACGCTGGCGTTGATCGGCAACTGCTCGCAAGATCCGCCATCCAGCCAAGGCTGGAATTGCAATTAAAAGACCAAACGCGGTGTTATAGAGCGCAATCGAGATGCCGTGCGCCAATTGCTGAGGATTAGTCGCCCCAACGCTGGCAGCATTCACTACACTACCAATCGTGCCACCTTGGCTGCCAAAGATCTCGATCATACCCACCACGGTGCCAAAGAGACCCAGAAGGGGTGCGACGGTAGCAATTGTGGCGAGCGCTCCTAAATAGCGATCTAATTTCATCCAGAGGTTTTGCGCAAGGATCTGAAGCTCTTCAATCGCAACCTCGGCCGAGTGCCCCAGGGCATGCTCACGCAATACTCCAGCTAATAGGCCGCCAATCGGGGAGGAGCCAGAGAGCTGATTGAGAAAATTGGGGTCATTCGCTAAGGTTGGGGTGGCGGCAAACGCCTCTTCAATCGACTGTTTGCGAACAATGTGGGCTTTACGCAAATACCAGCTGCGTTCAAGCAAAATGGCTAAGCCGAGGATGGATATGGCAAGGAGCGGCCAGATGGGCCAGCCAGCTGCGATTAAGATGGAATACATGAATGGTATTTTCATGCAAATTCAGAAAAGCCCCCAAAAACGGGTGACCCTATTTCATCCCGTAAATCAGTTGCAGCTAACTATGGGCTTTCATGTCGGCTTGTGGATAACTCTGTGTAAAACTTTATGCAAATACCGCTCTAAGTCCTTGATGGGTGGTGTAAGTCCTTGATTTATGCTTGAAGATCGGTCCATTCAAATGATAAAAATATGCATTTAAATCAATTACTTACAATTTCACTGTTGGATGAATACGACATCCATAAAGAGCGAGTATTTACTAACTTTCTTACTATTTCGGTCAGTCAAGCCTTGTGGATATGTCGCGACCCGCAAGCCCATATAGTTACAGGAAGGTGACGCTTTGATGACGGAAAAATCAAGGCCGATCCTGAGCGTTGGCGATCTAAACCGCGCCATTGCTGAGTCTTTGACCGAACAATTTGAGTTTGTCATGGTTAGCGGGGAGGTTTCGAACTTCAAAGCTTATGACAGCGGGCACTGGTATTTCTCACTCAAAGATGAAGAGGGTCAGATTCGCTGCGTGATGTTTCGGGGAAAAAATTTGCAAGTTGGATTTATGCCCCAATCTGGGGATCAAGTGGAGGTCAGTGCCTCGGTCAGCATGTATGTGCCCCGCGGTGATGTGCAACTAACCATCCATGCATTGCGTAAAGCAGGTCTAGGCGGTCTTTATGAAGCGTTTCTGAAACTCAAAGATAAGTTGGCGAAGGCGGGCTTATTTGACGAGGAGCGTAAACGCGCAATTCCATCTCATCCCAAGGCAATTGCAATTGTGACCTCAACGCAAGCCGCAGCCTTGAAAGATGTGCTGACCACCTTAGCGCGTCGTGCGCCACAAATTCCGATCTTTATCTATCCAACTCTAGTGCAGGGTGCGGATGCGTCTGCTGGGATCATCAAAGCCATTCAGAAGGCCAATGATGATGGCTTAGCCGAGGTGATTCTCCTCGTGCGGGGCGGTGGCAGCATTGAGGACCTATGGGCTTTTAATGACGAGCAACTGGCGCACACCATTGCCAGCTCAGACATACCAATCATCAGCGGGGTGGGCCATGAAACCGATTTCACGATCGCCGATTTTGTGGCGGACTTGCGAGCCCCAACGCCAACCGGTGCTGCTGAATTAGCGACCCCAAAACGAGAGCAACTTTTACAAGAGCTGAAGAGCTATCAAGACACGATCACTCAGCGTCTGGAGCAGCGCCTTGAGCGCGAAGCCCAAACGCTTGATCAAATTAGTCTGAAACTGAAGCACGCTTTGCCAAACCCGGAGCGCATGCGCGAGCAAATTGGGCAATGGCAGCAACGCTTGTCTCAAGGCGTACGCGTTTATCTAGAGAACCTAAAACGCAATCAAGCACATTGGCTATCCCAACTCGAAACCCTCAATCCGCAACGCACGCTCGAGCGGGGTTATGCAGTGATTTTGGATGAGAATCAAAAGGCCGCACGGCTACCCAGTGATATTCGAGAGGATGAGGATTACATCATTAAACTGGCAAGCGGTGAGGTTGCAACTAGATTCGATAAACCAAGTAAGTAATCATTAAAAAAATGAAAAGAAAAATTACGCCCTGCGAATTACTTGCGGCTTGAATTACTGCTCTGAGTAAATCATTGGCTCGACGGTCAATTCCACCCCAAAGGTCTCTTTCACCTTTTTCTGAATCTGTCCCGCAAGCCCAAGTAGTTCTCCTGCATTGCCACCACCACGATGGGTAAGCACTAGAGCTTGTTTGTCGTGAACTCCCACATTACCCATTTGCATCGCTTTAAAGCCGCATTGATCGATGAGCCATCCAGCGGCAAGCTTGCTATGGGTCGCCGATTCTGGATAACTCACAATCCGTGGAAATTGCCCTTTGAGAGATTGCAACTGTTGATTAGAAATTACAGGATTTTGAAAAAAACTACCGACATTACCAATCACCTTGGGATCTGGTAACTTTTGAGTACGGATTGCATACACTGCATCAAAGATTGCAGGAGCAGTAATCGCATCGACTGCGCGATTGGCGAAATAGTTTGTCAGATCGGCGTATGAGATACGCGGTTGCCATACTTTGGGAAGATCAAAAATCACCGCTGTAATCACAAAGCGATTTGGTTCATCTTTAAAAACACTGTGCCGATACGAAAATCGGCAATCTGTTCTCGATAAAGTGACCCACTGATTGGTTTGGCAATCATAGGCTTCCACCGTATCGATGTACTCTTTCACCTCAACCCCATAGGCACCAATATTTTGGATAGGGGCCGCTCCGACCGTGCCTGGAATTAAGGCGAGGTTTTCCAGACCTAAAAAGCTATGATCGAGGGTCCAGCGAACGAAGGCATGCCAGTTCGTTCCGGCTCCTACCCGCAACCTTGTCTTCGCAGCGAGATTCTCAAGAACCTCGATGAAGTCGATATCCATGAGGAGGGTAAGTCCTGGCAGTTGGGCGGGTAATACAACGTTGCTACCTCCCCCAAGAACGCGATGGGGCAACCCCGCATTTTTGGCCCAGCGAATCGCAACTGGGATTTGCTCAGCTTGGGGAATGGGCAAAGCCCACTGGGCCACCACATCAAAGCCTAAGGTATTGCGCTCTCGCAGTGGGTAATTGGCCAGTGGCTTGCAATCAAAGTTCATGCCACAATCTTATTCGGGTTTTGCAGGAAGAACGAAATTGGTCTAAAAATAGCAAAACCGCCATGATTACAACATTTGTTTGGAGAGGTAAATGCCGTCATTTGATACTGTGTGCGAACCCAATGTCGTTGAGCTCAAAAATGCCGTCGAGCAAGCCAATAAAGAAATTACGAACCGCTTTGACTTTAAAGGCTCGGACGCGCGCGTTGAGCAAAAAGATACTGAACTGATTTTGTTTGCTGATGACGACTTTAAATTAGGGCAAGTGCGCGATGTGCTCTTTAGCAAAATGGCTAAACGCAATGTGGACGTACGATTTTTAAAAGACGATAAGACCGAGACGATGTCAGGCGATAAGCGTAAGCAAACCATGAAACTTTTAAAAGGTATCGAGCAAGAACTTGCTAAAAAGATTGTGCGCATCATCAAAGACAGCAAGATCAAAGTGCAAGCGAGTATTCAGGGGGATGCGGTGCGTGTAACCGGCGCCAAGCGCGATGATTTGCAAACCGCAATGGCTCTGCTTCGAAAAGAAGCGAGCGAAGCCCCTTTGGCGTTTAATAATTTTCGCGACTAATTTGTGGTTTTGGCATCTCAAAACGCGATTGATCAATTTTGCGATGCCTGTTGGCTTGAAGATGGCCTTTCTAAAAATACGCTAAGCGCCTATCGGCGTGATCTCACTTTATTTGCCACTTGGTTGGGCAAGCAAAAGAATGCCACCGATCTCTTTGAAGTAAAGGAAGGGGATCTCACCGCCTACATGGCGGCCAAGCGGAGCGATAAAGCCACCACTGCTAATCGGCGTCTCACGGTCTTCAAGCGCTTTTATCGCCATGCATTGCGGCTTGGATATGTCAAAGAGGATCCTTGTGCGAAGTTACGAGCGGCTAAGCAAGCGCAGCGGTTTCCGAAGGTCTTGAGTGAAGATCAGGTGATTGCGCTACTCAATGCCCCCAACATTGAGGAGCCCTTGGGATTACGCGATCGCACCATGCTCGAGCTGATGTATGCGAGCGGCTTGCGAGTCTCAGAAATTGTGTCACTCAAAACCGTATCGTTGGGACTCAATGAGGGAGTGGTACGAGTGGTCAATGGCAAGGGTGGTAAAGAGCGGATTGTGCCTTTTGGTGGAGAAGCGGGACAGTGGTTGCGAAAGTATCTGCAAGAAGCGCGACCCATTCTTTTAGAAGGAAAAAATTGCCAAGAGGTTTTTGTGGGGCGTCGCACGGGAAGTGGTTTAACCCGTCAGGCTTTTTGGTTCATCATTAAACGCTATGCGAGTCTGGCTGGCATTCAAGTGGCGCTCTCACCTCATACTCTGCGCCATGCCTTTGCCACCCATCTCTTAAATCATGGCGCTGATTTGCGCGTGGTGCAACTCTTGTTGGGGCACGCGGATATCTCCACCACCCAAATTTATACTCATGTGGCCCGCGAGCGTCTCAAATCCTTACACGCCACCCACCATCCGCGTGGTTCTTAAGCAAATCCGCTAGTATTGATTCATGGATCTATTGATTTCATCTTTTTGGTTAATCCCTGTTGCATATTTGCTGGGTTCAATCTCCTTTGCGGTGGTCGTGAGTCGTGCGATGGGTTTACCAGACCCCTATACGCATGGTTCCAAAAATCCAGGAGCAACGAATGTTTTGCGCACTGGTAACAAATTAGCGGCAGCGCTTACACTCATCGGTGATGGTGCAAAAGGGTGGTTGGCAGTGACCCTCGCACGCCTAGTCTTGGGGGACCCTAGCCAGAAGAGCGTCAATATTCTCTTAGGACTAGTGGCGATCGCCGTCTTTATCGGACACCTCTATCCGATCTTTCATCGCTTTAAGGGGGGCAAAGGTGTGGCCACAGCCGCAGGGATCTTATTTGCAATCAATTGGGCTTTGGGCTTGGCCACCTTAGGAACCTGGCTCATTGTGGCGGTCTTTATGCGCTACTCGTCTTTAGCCGCCTTATGTGCCGCGGTTTTTGCACCGATTTATTTCACCTTTCTCTTTGGCGCACAACCTATGGGATTAGCCATTGTCATGATGAGTGCGCTCCTCATTTATCGCCATCGCAGTAATATTCGAAATCTTTTAAACGGCACGGAGACGCGCCTGAGTAAAAAGTAGTGAATCAAAATCAACGCACAATAAATAATCAATCATGACCATCGCCATCGTCTGCGTCATTCTCGCCGGATTTTTACCCATCATTGCTGCGGGTATTGCCAAATTTGGCCCCACTGAGAACTCTGCAAGCGATCCCTATGACAACAACCAGCCGCGCGAGTGGCTTGCCAAACAAACGGGATTGCGCGCGCGTGCGAATGCAGCGCAAGCCAATACCTTTGAGTCCCTCCCTTTTTTCTATGTTGCGATTGCAATCACCATGATTTTGCAAGCGCCCCAAGCGCGCATAGATGTGTTGGCTATTGGCTATCTTTTAGCTCGCGTAGCCTATATTGCTTGCTATGTGATGGACTGGGCGAACCTGCGCACCTTCGTGTGGCTCGTTGGGTTTGCGTGTACAGTAGCCTTATTCTTTCAAATTTAGCTTAGCACCTAGCAGCCCAAATCATTCATGCCTCGCACCACAAAACGAACACCATCCAAAGTGAGTACTAAACCAACTCCTCGTAAAAGTCGCAAAAGCGACGAGGGCGTTCCACTGTCGCAAGTCATTCGCAGGCGCATTCAAGCGAAAAAAGCACGCTTTCATGCGAATGACAATATTGCGCAGTTCATTGAACCTGGTGAGATCGATGGTTTGATTGATGAAGTGGCGAGCAAGCTCCAAGAGGTGCTCGAGAGTTTGGTGATTGATACGGAGAGTGATCACAATACGCGTGGTACTGCGTATCGCGTTGCTAAGATGTATGTTAATGAAGTATTTACGGGGCGCTACACACCGCAACCGAGTCTTACACGTTTTCCGAATGTCAGTCGCTTAAATGAACTCATGATTATTGGACCCATTGCGGTCAAGAGCGCGTGCTCGCACCATTTGTGTCCGATCATGGGGCGCGTGTGGATTGGGGTCCTGCCGGACAAGCAAACGGCACTGATTGGATTATCCAAGTACGCCCGCATTACCGAGTGGGTGATGTGCCGGCCGCAAATTCAGGAGGAGGCGGTGGTGGAGCTTGCCAATATCCTTGAAGAAAAAATGAAGCCCACGGGACTCGCGCTCGTCATGGAAGCCGATCACTTTTGCATGCAATGGCGTGGCGTGAAGGATCTTAATTCCAAGATGGTCAATAGCGTGATGCGCGGCTCATTTTTAAAGGATGCCAACTTACGGCGCGAATTTTTGGCACTCATGGATAAGCAGCAGGGTAAGCAATAGTCACTACTTTTGATGATTTGAGAATCATTCTCACTTAAATAATCAATTAAATCAGTCACTTATAAAACACTACGATGAGTAATGATTTATGTTTTAAGATGCCATCTGCAGTTTTTACGAACACGGAGAATCCATGAAAAACACACGTCGTCAATTTTTGATTATGTCTGCTGCCGGTGCAGCAACCTTATCTCTCAATAACTTGGCTCAAGCCCAAGCCATGGTTGCTGAGACCGATCCACAAGCACAAGCCTTGGGTTACAAAGCTGATACCACTAAGGTAGACACCAAGAAGTATCCTAAGCACGCCAATACTCAGCGCTGCGACAATTGTGCGTTGTATCAAGCTAAAGCTGGTGCTGCCGCTGGTGGTTGCAGTCTCTTTGCTGGCAAGCAAGTGGCCGCTGCAGGCTGGTGCTCGGCTTGGGCAAAGAAGGGCTAATCACCTAACTTACTAAGAGCTTCAACATCTTTCTGATGTTGAACCGAATAAAAATGGCGCTCAACTGAGCGCCATTTTCTTTTCCTAAAAAACGACTGATTAGGAATTTGCCAAGTGTGCTTCGAGCGTCTTGGTGAACTTGTTGGCGTGGCTGCGCTCAGCCTTTGCCAAAGTTTCAAACCAATCAGCAATCTCGTCAAAGCCCTCTTCACGGGCAGTTTTAGCCATGCCTGGGTACATATCGGTGTACTCATGGGTCTCACCAGCAATCGCTGCTTGGAGAGCCTCAGCAACGGTCTTGGCTGGCATGCCAGTACCTGGCTCGCCAGCACCACCATTGATTAAATATTCCATATGACCATGGGCGTGGCCAGTTTCACCTTCAGCGGTAGAGCGAAATACTGCTGCTACATCGTTCGCACCAGCGATGTCAGCCTGGTTCGCGAAATACAAATAACGACGATTTGCTTGGGACTCACCTGCAAACGCTTCTTTTAACGACTGTTCAGTCTTGGTACCTTTTACCGACTTAGCCATAATATCTCCTTAATAATCAACATGTTAAAAATACAGAGGAAAAGCAATTTCTGGGTAAGAAACACTTTTCACATGAAAATTATCGGCAAATTAGGCGCTAATTTGATGGTATTTTTATATAGTAGCTATAGGTAAAATTTAACGATTTTGACAATAGATAGAAAAGCTTAATCGTTACAGGGGCTTACCCGAAGATTACCCTATTGGGAGGGCTTAGTCTCAAGCGCAGAAAACCGATCAAGAATGGTTTTTGCCATCGCATCGTAAGAAAAACGATTTTCGATAAACGCCCGACCATTGGCAGCAATGGTGGCAATTTGATCGGGATTTTGGAGTAGTTGAACCAATACCGTCTTGAACTCGTCCACCGAGTTAAAGAGGATCAGGTTGTGTCCATGACGCAATTCCGCTTGTAGCTCTTCGTATTGGTCGGACAGAAGAAGGGCGCCGGTGGCCAATACTTCATAGGGGCGCATATTGATGCCACTCTCAAGACGACTAACCGCTTGGGGTTTGGCAATGATGCTTAGTACCATCTTGGAGTTGTTATAGAGTTGATTGAGCTTTTCTCCATAGCACTGAGAGCCTTTGATCGCAAAAAATAGGGCAGGGCGTTTGAATGTCGGTGCAATCCAGCGCGAGCCGTAGACGCTTACTTTTTTCGTGACCGCCAGGGCAGCCAAAATAAATTGCTCGCGATGCTTAGAGTGTTTACCGACAAACGCAATATCAATTGATTTTTGAGTAATCCCCAAAGGATAAAACTGCTGATGATCAACGGCATGCGAGAGGTAACTTGTCTTGGTGTAGCCTAATTGATTGAGGGCAGATATCGCAGTTTGACTGTATGAAAAATACCAATCCAATCGATTGGCAAATTGCCACAGACGCTTTGGATCGGTCACCGGGTCAACCAGCCAGCCGATCGTTGGGCAAGTAATCTGTGCGAGCGTCTTATCCGAATAATGAATACCGTGAATAAAAAAAACGAAGTTCGGGCGAGTTTTGTGAAAGACCTCTACTAGCTTATGATTGAGGTAATTCCAATGATTGAGTTTGTGTTCAGTAAACCAAAAGCGTCCCTTTTTAAGAATACGCAAATTATGGGCCCATTTATTGATGGTGTGAAATACGTATTTATCCACCCAATGATGGTGTTGATCGGCCATGAAGTGCAGCACCTGCGTACCTTGATTTTGCAGGCCACGCGTGAGCCCCGAAACAATGTCGGGTTTGGATTGGTAGACAATGAGAACGCGTGGCATAGTTAACGATGTTTTATTGAAGTGTACTGGTTTAAGTCGACCAAGAACTTGAAATCGCCCTAAGAAAAGATCATGCATGATAGCAATGTCAAATAGTAAATCAGTAGTGGTTTATCACTACTTTGAAAAAGATCAAAGTTACATCGATAATTTTTGCCATTTTCTGCGCTTTGGATATCGGCTCGATATGAATTTTGTCATCGTGGTGGCTGGTCATCACACGATTGATTTACCCAAAGTCGCAAATCTCCAATACCACTTTGCCCCAAATATGAACTTTGACTTCGGAGGGTATGCGAGCGCGATTCGTGCCCTGGATTTACTCGATCATTACGAACACTTCATTTTTGTGAACTCTTCCGTACGCGGCCCTTTTTCACCGCCATATATTGAAAAATCGTGGGATCAAATTTTGATTGATTTACTAGAGCCTGATGTAGGGGTTGCGGGCACAGCCATTGCGCTTACTCCTGCCCACCACTCCATTGCCAAGCTCTACCATGCTAAATACGGTGTGAGCCCTTCCAATGAAGAAATCCTGGCACACGTGCAATCAACCTGTTATGTGCTACCTAAAAATTCACTGCAATATTTGGTGAATATAGGGTTTTATGAGGGTGCGATTTCTCTATCAAAAGATGAGACCGTGCGCGATTATGAAATTCGACTCTCGCAATTGCTTTTAGCGCAAGGACTCACTCTAAAGTGTGTTTTACCTGAATACAACCAGCCCGATTATCGAGAGCTAGAAAGTGACATCAACCCATCTTCGCGCGAAGGCGATAGCGGTTTTCGGAACTCCTATTTTGGGCGAACAGTACATCCCTATGAGTCGATGTTTATAAAAACCAGTCGAAATACCTATTCAGATCAATACCTAAAGCAACTCGCTCATTCAATGGCCTCCCCAAAGACAATCGTTAAAGGGTTTGAAGACTCAGAAATTCTTTCTCAGTACGATTTAGCCTGTCAGGCAAGCATCACTACAACAGATCAAGGTCGCGATACTCCATCGTTTTGGAAAAAATTAGTTCAAGTACGATAAATATTTAACAGATTACTTACAAAAATAATTCTGTATTTGTTCCTTAAATATACGCGGCTCGTCTTGCAGCCATTTTCGATAGGGATTAAATGCTGCGTAGTGACTCGGAAAGTCATTTAAAACTTGTGCGGCGATCTCGCCAAATTCAGAAATGAACTCAGGCGAACTCGAATCTAGCTTATATTGATTTGGAATTGGTAAATCAATCGCATTGCCGGCTGAGCCAAGTCGACCAGTAATAAGACAGCAACCATGCATGGCCGCCTCACGAGGCATGCGATCGCGACCCGGGTGGTGACCAAAATCAATATAGAGTTTGGCGGCGTAGAGTTTTTCTGACAACTCCTCGCGACTCAAACCCTTTAGGGGTAAAAATTGCCACTGAGGAAAAGCTTCAATAAGTCTTCGCGTTACGCGCCATCCCTTAGTGGGGTTATAGAGGATGAGATCCTGCTTATGATCGATGCGGTCTAAATAGCGATCCGTTAAGAAATCTTCATTAATGGAATCAATTAAAGGAATTGGCTCGATCCCGCATGATCGTAGGTATTGCGAGGAGTGCTCCGTCTGGGAGAAATGTAGCAGGGTTTTGAGGGCTCGTGCACCTCCCCAGGGTCTACGCCCCTGAATCACCCTCTTCAAATACCGAATCTTGTCATATAGGGGAGAGACATGGCGGCGCTCTAAAAAGTTCTCTAGAGATAACCACCAGAGCGCTGCTTGAGCACGTTTTACTTGTAAAGCCAACATGGGATCAACCTCTGGGAAAATAATCAGATTTCCGGGTGCATCGTCATAAGGAGCTGATTGGATGTTGTAACGCTCGTAGGGATTTGGAGTATTAGCCAATTGATTAAATGGGAGGTAGCACATGAAGGCGGGTAGTCCCAGGCTATTCATATGGGCACAGAGTTGATGGAGGGCTTCAGGACCACCAGTGACTGCACCGGCGGGGCAAACGATTAAGATTTTTTTAAAAGTCATAATGGCCGTTTTGTTTGTAGTAAGTCGACGATTTTTGCCAATAAACGCAACTAAATTAAATCAGTAGGTGGATTACTGTCGTTTTGATAATTTTATTAAAAAGAGAAAAGGTAAAATAGTATTAACTAAATTGTATTGGTAAAAAATTTAATCTACCCTACTTGTACTCAACACTTTATATCGGTATCAAGCATATAAATGCAAGTCTATTTATCTAGAACAGGAGCCTAAACATGAATAATGTTGTTCCGATTATTCTCTGCGGCGGCTCAGGTACTCGTTTATGGCCTCTTTCACGTTCTGGATTTCCTAAGCAGTTTTTAGTCCTATCTGATAATCCACAGCAACATAGTCTTTTTCAAGAATCCATAACTCGCGCTCAAGTAGCAATTGGATCACATGACGATCATCGATCGGCATTGATTGTGACCAATGAAGAGCATCGATTTTTAGCTTTGAATCAGGTGCATGAATTAAAAAATATTAAGGCAACACTATTACTCGAGCCATCAGGGCGCAATACCGCTCCCGCACTTACCTTGGCTGCACTATGTGCGATGGACGATGGGAGTGATCCCATTTTGCTCGTTACGCCAGCCGATCAAACCATTACCAATCAATCCGCTTTTGAAGAGGCCATACAGTCCGCTTTGCGGATTGCGCAATCAGGGACGATAGCTATCCTGGGCATTCCTCCTGACACACCAGAAACTGGTTACGGCTATATTAAGGCCCAGCAAGCGCAAGAAGGTGATGGGATGCTAGTGGAGCATTTTGTCGAAAAGCCTGACTTAGTGATTGCTACCCAATACCTAAATGAGGGTGGTTATTACTGGAATAGCGGAATGTTTGTACTCAAAGCTAGCATATGGCTTGCCGCAATAAAGTATTTTCGGCCTGATATTTTTCAGGCGACAAGCGAAGCATATCAAGGAAAAACGAGGGACGTCAGTGGTGATAACAACGGCAGTGCTATTTTTATTCGTCCCGAAAAAGGTCTATTTAATGCTACCCCCAGTGAATCGATTGATTATGCCGTGATTGAAAAATGCCCCGGTAGCGCATTTGCGATCCGCATGGTGCCATTAGATGCTGGTTGGAATGATTTGGGTGCCTGGGATGCGGTCTGGCAAGTGGGTAGCCCTGATGCGCAGGGCAATGTCACAAGAGGTGATACCGTATTAGATAAAACGACTAACTCCCTGGTCTACTCAAGCACGCGCTTGGTGAGCGCTGTGGGAGTGAGTAATCTTGTGATTGTTGAGACTGCCGATGCAGTGTTGGTTGCCGATCGGAGCAATAGCCAAGAGGTCAAGGCAATTGTGAAGCAGTTAGAGAGCAGGGGTCGCGAAGAGAAGAACTTACACCGCAAGGTTAATCGTCCCTGGGGCTGGTATGACAGCGTCGATCAGGGTGAGCGATTTAAAGTCAAACGCATTCAGGTTAAGCCGGGAGCAAGCCTCTCTTTACAAATGCATCAGCACCGCGCAGAGCATTGGATTGTGGTTAAGGGCGTCGCACAGATCACTAATGGCAAAGAAGTCATTACCCTTACCGAAAACCAAAGTACTTATATCCCAAAGGGTCAAATTCACCGTTTAGCCAACCCCGGGTCCGAGCTCCTGGAAATCATAGAGGTGCAATCTGGCAACTATCTTGGGGAAGATGATATTGTGCGCTTTGAAGATACGTATGGGCGAAACTAAGCGGTTTCTAGGGTACGAATCAAAATCCTCCAATGACCATCTATCCGCTACACTTGAAAGTATGAGCACTAACCGACCCAAAGTTGCCCTCATCACCGGTATTACTGGCCAAGATGGCTCTTACCTTGCTGAGTTTTTATTAGAAAAAGGCTATGTGGTGCATGGTATTAAACGGCGCGCTTCTCTATTTAATACTGAGCGCATCGACCACCTCTATGAGGACCCCCATGTTAATCATCCCCAATTGATTTTGCACTATGGTGATCTTACTGATACTAGTAATTTGGTGCGTATCATCCAACAAACCCAACCCGATGAGATCTATAACCTAGGGGCGCAGAGTCATGTGGCGGTTTCCTTTGAGTCGCCCGAATATACGGCGGACGTTGATGCGATTGGGGCGCTTCGCATGCTCGAATCAATACGTATTTTAGGATTGGAGAAGAAAACTCGCTTTTATCAAGCCTCCACATCCGAACTCTATGGTTTAGTTCAAGAGATCCCCCAAAAGGAAACGACTCCATTCTATCCTCGAAGTCCTTATGCAGTCGCCAAACTCTATGCCTATTGGATTACAGTCAACTACCGGGAAGCCTATGGGATTTATGCATGCAATGGCATCCTCTTTAATCATGAGTCCAAGCGTCGCGGAGAGACCTTTGTTACCCGCAAAGTCACGCGTGGCTTAGCCAATATCGCCCAAGGCTTGGAAAAGTGTCTCTACATGGGTAATATTGATGCCTTGCGGGATTGGGGGCATGCCAAAGACTATGTGCGCATGCAATGGCTCATGCTCCAGCAAGATAAACCAGAGGATTTTGTGATTGCTACTGGGGTGCAATACACCGTTCGCGAGTTCATTCAAAAGAGTGCCCAGCAACTCGGAATTACTTTACAGTTCCAAGGCAAATCCGAGGCCGAGATGGCGATCGTTGCTAAGATCGAGGGCGACAAAGCACCCGCTGTAAAGGTGGGCGATGTGATTGTGCAAATTGACCCCCATTACTATCGCCCTACCGAAGTCGAAACTCTATTAGGAGATCCTTCCAAAGCCAAAGAAAGACTTGGTTGGATCCCGGAGATCACACTTGATCAGATGATCGAAGAAATGGTGAGCAACGATCTTGAGAAAGCCAAGCAGCATGCCTTACTGAAAAAGTTTGGTTATGCGGTGGCCATTGGCACAGAAAAATAAATTCAACCCCAATGTCTACAAACCATTTATACCAAAAAATATATATAGCCGGCCATCGCGGCATGGTTGGTTCTGCGATTGTCCGCGAGCTAAGGAGTAAGGGCTATTTAAATCTTGTGGTCCGAACCCATGAGGAGTTGGATCTAACGAATCAAGCAGCTGTTCAACTTTTTTTTGAAACCGAAAAGCCCGACCAAGTATATTTGGCTGCTGCTAAGGTAGGTGGAATTCATGCAAACAATACCTATCCAGCCGAATTCATTTACCAAAATTTAATGATTCAAAGTAATGTAATTCATCATGCTTTCAGGAGCGGCGTTAAAAAGCTACTGTTTTTAGGTTCAAGTTGCATTTACCCCAAAGAAGCGCCTCAACCGATGGGAGAAGATGCACTACTTACCGGTAAATTAGAATCGACTAATGAGCCCTACGCAATCGCAAAAATAGCCGGAATCAAGATGTGCGAGAGTTATAACCGACAATACGGTGATTCACACGGAGTTGACTATCGCTCGGTAATGCCGACTAATTTATACGGCCCTGAGGATAATTATCATCCAGAAAACAGTCATGTTATACCGGCGCTGATTAGAAGATTTCATGAAGCAAAAATTACTAATTCACCCGAAGTGATGATTTGGGGAACTGGTACTCCAAGGCGTGAATTTTTATATGTCGATGATATGGCTGCAGCTTCAATTTTTGTGATGGAGCTTGATAAGAAAATTTACGATGCAAGTACTAAACCGATGCAAGGCCATATTAATGTAGGGTACTGGGAGGACATTACCATTACACAATTAGCATTAGCTATTTCCAATGTAGTCGGTTATCAAGGAAAAATTAGCTTCAATTCGGACAAACCAGATGGCGCTCCTCAAAAGTGGATGAACTCCAACCTCTTGAAGAAGCTGGGTTGGGTTGCTAAAGTAGATATTATGAATGGATTGGCGAAGGCCTATAAGGACTTTTTAAAAATTAATTAACCTATTAGTATTAGGTAAGTCTCTTCATTTCCAAACCAAAAACGCTAAAGCAATAAATCAAATTGAATATTCTTTTAACAGGTGGATTAGGTTATATCGGTAGCCACGTTACTGTAGTTTTAGCTGAAGCTGGCCATCATGTAATCATTTTAGATAATCTTCATAACTGCAAGATTGAGGTTTTAGATCGTCTGGCAAAAATTTTAGGAAATTCCCCTGCATTTATCCAGGGAGATGTGCGTAATCAGCTTTTGGTGGAGTCAGTCCTAAAGGACCAAAAAATCGACGCCGTAATGCACTTTGCGGGTTTAAAAGCGGTTGGGGAGTCTGTGCAGAAGCCCCTCATGTACTATGAAAATAATGTTGGCGGAACAATTTCTCTGTTGCAGGCAATGAAAAGTTGTCAGGTTAAAAAAATTGTCTTTAGTTCGAGCGCTACGGTTTATGGCATACCCCAATATCTTCCCTTGGATGAAAAGCACCCAACAAATCCAGAAAGCCCTTACGGACAAACGAAGTTACAAATCGAAGCAATCCTACAGGATTTGGCAAGATCCGATCAGAGTTGGAAAATCATAGCCTTACGTTACTTTAATCCAGTGGGAGCGCATGAATCAGGTTTGATTGGCGAAGAGCCCAATGGTATTCCTAATAATTTAATGCCCTATATTTCTCAGGTTGCATCGGGTCTTTTGCCAAAGTTGAAAATTTTCGGCAATGATTATGAAACGCCCGATGGAACTGGGGTTCGAGATTACATTCATGTGATGGATTTGGCGGAGGGTCATGTATGCGCTCTGAATTATTTATACAATAATGAATCAGAATTTTCCATTATGAATTTAGGCACTGGAGCTGGATATAGCGTTCTAGAGCTGGTAAAGCTTTATCAAAAAGTCTCTTCTCGAAAAATAACATATGAGATTGCTGCTAAAAGAGCTGGTGATATAGCTGCTTGTTACGCCAATGCTGATAAAGCTGCTGTTCATATGGTCTGGAAGGCAAAGCGCTCGTTGGAGAAAATGTGTGAAGATTCATGGCGCTGGCAAAGTCGGGGTTAGGTATTAAATATGTGAGTACTATCAAATATCATCATCAACAAAGTGCCAAATTCAAATATTTCTTGCTGGTTAGCCCTGCCTTAACAGTGTCGGAGCTTTGTCATGCTAAATGGTCTTGTTTTAGGCGCACACGATATCTGTTCAATATGCAGAAAACCTAAACAGTTTATTTTCTATTAAATAGGCGCATTATATATAGCATCAGTTAATCAAAGAGAGCGAATACACAAACTTTTGTGCAATACTTATTTAGGGCCTATACCCTTAATTTTATCGCAGGAATCTGCGAATAAACTTACTTTTGACAGGCTAATTTAGGGAGATGATTATTGAGAATAAATCTCAACAATTATTTTTTTTGTATTGTATTTTAGTGTCAGTGACAAAGAATGCAAATACAGGAGGATGTAAAAATTAATTTAAAACTAAATTTACCTATAAATAAAAATTTATCATACCATCAACCAGTTTTTCAACTTTGGGAATATATAAGCCCAAGACGAAGATTGCAGTTGGTATCAATTATTCTTATGTCAGTTTTTTCATCCTTTGCTGAAGTGTTTTCAATAGGTATTCTGATTCCATTTTTATCGGCGCTAACTAATCCGAAAAAAATATTAGATAACCACTCCCTCGAATCAATTTTTTCGGTAACTGGAATCGCTGCCGCGCATGAATTAATATTTGCATTAATGATAGTCTTTATTATTTCAGTGGTGGTTGCGGGAATTTTAAGACTCTTGCTTTTGTGGGGAAATTCAAAGATCTCCTTTTACATTGGTGCTGAGCTGAGTACTGAAATTTATAGGCGATGTTTGTATCAACCTTACACCCACCAAATTAACCAAAATAGTAGTGAGGTAGTCACCGCTATCTTAAGTAAAGTAGATGCAGTTATTTTTGGGGTTATCTCACCTATTCTGGTCCTCATTAGCTCGATAATTGTCTTAATTACAATCTTAATTGCACTACTATTGATTAGTCCTTGGATTTCATTAACTATTTTTGGCGTAGTTGGTGGGTTATATCTATTAATTTCGCTAATGATGAGAAAGCAATTAATGCTTAATAGCCGAAAGGCCGCTGGCGAGTCAAATAAACTTGCTAAGATGCTTCAAGAAAGTTTTGGGGGCATTAGAGATATTTTGCTTGGCAATACCCAAGAGGTTTATTGTGCTTCATTTAAAAATGCTGCCTTTAATCTAAGAAAATCACAGGGAAGTTCTTTTTTTATAGGACAATCACCGCGTTTGATTTTGGAAATGCTTGGTATGGTTGTAATAGCAATAGTCGCATATATGATTACAAGTTTAGAAGCTGGATTATTGGGAGCGGTGCCGATTCTTGGTGCAATGGCATTGGCCGCACAACGATTGTTACCCACTTTTCAGCAGATATATTCATCCTGGGTATCGTTAAGATCAAACAATTCTCATTTAAAAGATATATTAAAGCTGATGAGTTTAAAAGCCCCCAATCAACTCAGCCTAAATGATCTTGATATAAAGATGAGTTTTGACGAGTTTATAAAATTAGATAATGTAAGTTATTCATATAGATGTGATTCCAAAATTATTCTTAATGAGATTAATTTGAAAATCTATAGAGGCGAAAAAATTGGTATTATAGGGCTGACTGGCGGCGGTAAGAGCACCTTATTAGATTTAATAATGGGTCTGCTGGAGCCTACGTCAGGTAGTATTTATATTGACAACATACAACTAAATTCTAAAAACTGCTCACGTTGGCAGAGGCGAATTACTCATGTTCCGCAGGGAATATTTTTATCTGACTCTTCAGTCGCACAAAATATTGCTTTTGGAGTACCGTCCAATGAAATTGATTATCGTCTAGTGAAGGCCGCAGCTGATATGGCTCAAATATCGAGTGAAATAGAATCCTGGAAAGAAGGATATCGGACTGTTATTGGTGAGCGGGGTATCAGGCTTTCTGGGGGACAAAGACAAAGAATAGGTATTGCAAGAGCGTTTTATAAAAAAGCTGATGTCATTATTCTTGATGAGGCTACGAGTGCCTTAGATTTAAAAACTGAGGAAATGGTTATTCATGCCCTTGAAAAAACGTCTGATAAATTTACCATTTTTATGGTTGCCCACCGATTGAGTACTCTTAAGAATTGTGATCGAGTAATCGAGATTTCTGATGGTCATATTAAGCGAATTGGAACCTATCAGGAGATGATCTAACCAAACTTACATAAGTAATCTTGGTATTAGTAAGTATCTTACTAATAGAGCATTAATTTTTTGAATGTATGCACGAAATAAGATATCACTTGAATCTATCGGGCCTTACAAACAAGGCATCGAATTGAAGGAGTTCTCCTGTTCTGGGGTCGCTAAAGCCAGGCGTAAGACCCCATAGTTGGTAATCATTCTTCTTAAAAAAGTCAAAAAAATAATCGTACAAGTATTGAGAAGCGTAAAGTTGGGTTGTTGATAGCTCTAGCTGAACTGCTTTAATTTTCTGGAGGGCGTTTATGCTACCGGCTAGAACTTCGTGCTCATACCCTTGAGTATCAATTTTTAAGAAGATATTCACGTGATTTTTGCTTATTTCGCTAAATATTGAGTCTAATGTAATTACCTCTACTTCTTGAGATGAAGAATATTGCGACTCTGGGGCGGCTTTAATATGCCTTGGAAGCATATCTAATATAGAGGAACTACCTGAATTTCCTGCAACATTAATTAAAGAGATTGATGGACTGCTTCCAAGCGCACACCTTCTGAAAACATACCATCGAGAATCATTAGCTGAATTTTTGCATAAAGACTTGTGTGCATCCAGAAGGGGCTCGAAGGATAAAATTTGATTTTTATATCCGTCATGCCTAGCTTGAATTGCAGTTTGGCCCGTATTCGCACCAATATCAATTAGTAAATCAATGTTTAGGGAAAGTAGTGGCGATATCATGGGTGTTTGGTAGCGAGAAATTTCATACCCAAGATATCTTGAGGCTGCGCGTAATATTTCTTTTAGTGCCATGAGTTTGAAATGTGATTAGTTAAATAATGTAATATCACAATTTTAAGCCAAAAAAGGTAGATCTAAAATGGGAAAGTAAAATCTAAAAAAGGATTAAAAATGACAAAAAAAACTCTATCTCAGATATTTTATAGTGCAAATAATTCCTCCATCAAGCACGAGTCGTATTTTGCGGTATATGAGAGTCTATTTAATAAATTTCGTGGGGGCGAGGTAACCTTTCTTGAGGTAGGAGTTTTTAATGGCGGCTCTCTAAATATGTGGAAAGAATATTTTGGCTCAAAGGCAAGGATTATTGGAGTTGATCTCAACCCTGTTGCATTAAAATTAATTGATCAGGGTTTTGAAATCTATATTGGAGATCAAGAAAGTAAAAGTTTTTGGTTGGATTTAAAGTCTAGGATCGGAAAAGTGGACATTATTCTTGATGATGGCGGACACAAAAATCTACAACAAGCTGTTACATTGTACTATGGTGCCGACTTAGTATCAGATGGTGGTTTAGTTGTAATAGAGGATGTACACACTAGTTACTTTAGGAGATTTGGAAATCCCGGATATTTTTCATTTGTCAATTTCAGTAAGCGAATAATAGACATCGTTAATTCAAGATTCGCTTACTTGAAAAAAATTAACTCTAAATTAGGAAGTATGGTATGGTCAATTCAATATTTTGAATCTATTGTTGCCTTCAATATTGATAGAAGTAAATGTAAAATATCAGTTCCAGTAGCTAATAAAGGATATTCAAATAATGCTACTGACTTCCGACATGAGAGTGATAAATTAATAAAGGCTTCAGAGTTGATAGAGCAGCGAGTACATGAGACTACTGGAAATAAAAAAATTATTTCAAAAATTATTATGAAAATATTTGATCAAATTTATTATTTATATGAATATTTAAAAAGTTTAAGTATAAATAAATATCTAAAATGAATATATATTTTTGTACGACAGAGTCAGCAAACAGCTACAAAAGTTGGTCGAATATTCCCTATCTAGTTAAAACTAAACTTGAGGCAGAAGGGTATTACGTTAAAAATATTATATTGCACGAACTTGCGCTGACAAAATTTATTTTTAATAGCTTTATTAAATTAATTAATATATTTAAAAAGGATAAAACTACTTTTTTATACAATCGAACCTATTTACATTATTTTTTTACTTACTACTACTCAATACTTATAAAAGTGTTTGCAAAAAAGGATGATGTCATAATTATTCAGGGATATACGCATCCGCCTAAAATTTTTAAAAATAAAACAATTATGTTAGGAGATTGGCCATACGAATATATTTTTGATAATTTTCTCAAAAGAGCGCCGTCTGCTTATGAAAAACATGCAATAAAAAGAGAAAATATTGAAATTGAGCGTGCAAATATTGTAATTACAATCTTCCCTGATGTTTATGATTTTATGATTACAAATTACCACAACAAAAATATACACTTTCTTGGTAATTTTGTAAATATTGATTTTAGCCAAAATCCACCCGCTATTGAACATAAGCAATCATCAAATCGAATTTTATTTATAGGGAGAGCCCAATATTTAGATGGAGCTCATGAGCTAGTTGAGGCAATTAATCAGCTTAGATTATTAGGTTACGAAATTTTTTTGGATATAGTTGGGATTTCAAAATCAGAAATGCCAATTAATTATGATTGGGTAACAATTCATGGCTACTTGGATAAGGGACGACCTGCTGAAAAAAACAAGTTTTATGAGTTACTTAAAAATGCTAGGGCAGTTGCTAACACTACAAAAAACTGGAATGGCTTTCAGGCACTTCTAGAAGGAATGTATTTCTCTAATCCAATCATAATAAGAAAAAATCCAAATATTAATAAATATTTTGATAATTTGAGTGATTTTTCTTACATAATAGATGATAGCCCAAATTCATTGGCTACAAATATTAAAAAAATATTTATTGATGAAAGATTATATAAATTAAAGGTAAAAAGTGCTCGAAGAATAAGTGAGTTTCATACGTGGGATCTATTCATAAAAAAATTAACTTTCTTTATAAATGAAAAATAATAATATTACGGCTATTGTTTTTACTTTTAACGAAGAACGAAGAATTGGATTTGTTCTTGATAATCTCATTGGTTATTGCAATATTATGGTTATTGACGGAGGTAGTACAGATAACACTGAGAAAGTATGTAACAAGCATGCAGTAATATTTTTAAGACGACCTGAGTGCTCACCTAATGATGAAATGCGGTTAGATACCTTAAAATGGGCATATGATCAGGTGCCAACAGATTATGTAATTCATGTATATTGCTCTCATTTTTATCCAGCTAAGCTCTTAGAAGCTTTTGAAAAACTAACCAAAGAGAAAAATTTGGATGCAATTTATCATGATTTAGTAGTATTAAGATATGGACGCATAGTTCACCGACCAATAATAAAGCGCACATCTTCTGCATGCGTTTTTTATAAAAAATCAATTATTAATTTCGCTAAATCAAAGATACATGATGAGCTTGCAATTCAATATAATCCAAATACAATGATACGATTAAAAGCTGAAGACGATCTTTCGCTCCATGTATTTCAGGATGAAGATTATTTGAGTACTGAAAAAAAACATCTAGGATATGCAAGAACAGAGGCTAGTCAAATGCTCAGAGCAGGGCATAGAAAAATTGGTCGTTATGATCTATTTTTGGGACCACTGTTAAAGTTTTTATATATGTACCTCAGGTCAGGAGCATTTATGAATGGGGTGCCTGGATTGATTTACTCAATTGCACTTTTTCAATACAACCTTTCTAAAAATATTTTTTTGTGGGAAATGCAAAATTCAATGGAAAGGCCAGAAATAATTAAGGCTAATAATGCATTGAGAAGCAGGCTAATTACTAAATCAAAGAGGGTCACCATCTAATGGACCTTGCTGTAGTCATTCCTACATATAATAGGTTTACTATTACCAAGCAATGTATTAATACTTTAAAGAAGAATGAAAAACGTAACATTTTAATTATTATTTGTGATAGCTCCTCAACAGACAATACACCTTTAATAAAACAATTATTCGATAATCTAGAGTTTATAGATGTTGGTCCTAATACCTGGTGGTCCGGAGCAGTGAATGCTGGAATAAAAAAAGCAGAATATTTTGGATATCGTAATGTCTTAGTCTTAAATGATGATCTTTATTTTGATTTTAATCTAATCGATAATATTATAGAAGCTTCAAAACGACACCCAGACGCAATAATTTCAGCCTCTCAAGAGACTAATTCAAAATTATTCATAGGAAGTATTTACTCAGGGATTTTTAAAAAAACTCAACATTTATATAATAATCTAAATTCAGCTAGAAATTTGAGTCAGATAGTTGAAAGTACTAATGGTTCTTGTTTGTATATACCCTGTAAAGTATTTAAAAATATTGGCTATTTTGATGAAGTAAGATGCCCCCATTTATATGGCGATACAGAATTTCAGCTTCGAGCTCTTAATGCTGGTATAAAAATAATTTGCGATTTAAATGTAAGAGTAGTTCAGCAGCCAACTACTGATTACATTAGAAGACTATCTCTTTCAAGTATATTAACTGCACCTGATTCCCCTTTCAAAATTTCTGCCTATTGGGCATTTTGTAATATGTTATTTAAATCTAAGTCAAAAGCAGTATTTTTTGGAGTTTGGCACCATTATTTTTTTATAATTCAATTAACAAAAGCAGTATTTAATAAATGTTGGAATTTCAAAATTTTTTCAAAATCATTAAACAATTATGAAAATTAGTGTATGTATCAAGGTAATTAACACATTTATTTTTTAAAAAGATGTTGTGGAAGATTGCTATCTATAAAATGATAAGATTATAAATTTTATAATGAGATTTGACGATAAATTTTCAGGTACCATACGTCATGAATTAAATAAAGAAAAATCTCGGTTATTATTTAACTAATTTTTACCAAATATCTTTTATAGTGGTAAAATGTTATTCTAGCAAAAGACCACTTTTGAATTCAGGATGATATATAAAATTTTTTTTGATATTACAATAAGTTAAAAATATAGTGATTATTAACATAATAATAAATTATGAAATGCATATATAATATAAATGTGAATTAAAAATTCTCTTAATAACTATGTATTATTAACTAATTAACAATTAATAAAGTTTCATAGTTTAATTAAAAGTTTAAATTCGACTACATCAATTATAAAAATTTTTATTAAACTCTTCACAAAGACACCTTTAGTACGTTAAAGACTAATTACCTAAAATTAAATAAACATATATATAACATATAAACATATAAACATAAAAATGAGGAAATAATGGATAAATTTGGAATAGATAGCCATAAATTAATATATCACCCAAAAAGAGTTTCCCAATTCTTGGAGAATCGAAATGCTTGGAATACAGCAAAATCAATTTATCCTATTTATGTAGAGGTATCGCCTGTAGGCGCTTGTAATCATAGGTGTACATTTTGCGCAGTTGATTATATTGGTTATAAGACTGTAATGTTAGATCCATCAATATTCTCTGAAAGACTTAAAGAAATGGGTTCACTTGGTGTTAAAAGTATTATGTATGCAGGCGAGGGTGAACCACTGCTTCACAAAAAAATTAATAAAATAGTAGAAGATACTCATAATTCAGGAATTGATGTTTCATTTACCACAAATGCTGCAGTTTTAAATAATGAATTTATTGAACGCTCATTACCATTAACTTCCTGGATTAAAGTTTCAATTAATGCAGGCACTTCAGAAACATATTCGAAAGTACACCAAACGAAGGAAAAAGATTTTATGAGAGTGGTGAATAATTTGAAAGCTGCCGTAAAAGAAAAAAAATCAAAGAATCTCAAATGTGTTATTGGAGCACAATCATTACTCCTGCCTGAAAATATAAATGAAATGGAGCTATTAGCAAAGATTTGTAGAGATGAAATTGGTTTGGATTATTTAGTTGTAAAACCTTACTCTCAACATCTTTTTAGCAATACAAAAGTCTATCAAAATATTGACTACTCCCATTCAGAGAAATATGGTGAAAACTTGAGAGCTCTAAGTACAGACACTTTTAAGCTGATTTTTCGACAAAATACGATACAAAAATATTTAAATAAGGAAAATCGTTACGATAAATGCAATGCTACGCCTTTTTTCTGGGCTTACGTAATGGCAAATGGGGATGTTTACGGATGTAGTGCATATTTATTAGATAAAAAATTTATGTATGGGAATCTTCATGAGGAAGCATTTCGTAATATTTGGGAGGGGAAAAGGCGTGAAGAAAGTTATTTTTATGTAAGAGATCAACTAGATATCAAGGGATGTCGAATTAATTGTCGTATGGATGAGATAAATCGCTATCTTTACAGCCTTACCCATGAGCAAATAGAGCATGTAAATTTTATTTAACTAAATGATATAGATTTTATGAAATGCATTATTACAGGCGGTGCCGGCTTTATTGGAAGTCATCTATGCGAGCTGTTATTGAATAATGGGCATCAGGTTAAAGTATTAGATAATCTAATCTCTGGAACAACTAAGAATTTAATAACTTGTGAGAATAATAACAAGTTTAAATTTATAAAAGCAGATATTCGTCAAGTTGAAACAATACGTGAGTTTTTTTGCGATGTTGATTGGGTTTTTCACTTGGCTGGAATTGCTGACATAGTACCTTCCATAGAAAACCCTTTGGATTATTTTAATACAAATGTAGTTGGTACATTAAATGTTTTAAATTGTGCAAAAGAATCAAATGTTAAAAGATTTATATATGCTGCTTCATCATCTAGTTATGGAATTCCAAATATATATCCAACTAATGAAGCGGTTCTAACCAATCCTCAACATCCATATGCGTTAACAAAACATATGGGCGAAGAATTAGTATTACATTGGGCTAAGATTTATGGAATATCAGCCCTATCTTTAAGATTGTTTAATGTATATGGCCTTCGCTCAAGAACAAGTGGTGCATACGGAGCTGTATTTGGTGTCTTTTTGGCTCAGAAAATTAATAATCATCCATTAACAATTGTGGGGGATGGATCGCAAACAAGAGACTTTACTCATGTAACGGATGTTGCGTATGCTTTCTATGAAGCTGCAAAAACAGACCTAACAGGTGAAGCTATTAATGTAGGAAGTGGAAACCACTACAGTGTAAAATATTTGGCAGATCTTTTGGGTGGGCCTATCCAGTATATTCCTAAAAGACCTGGTGAACCGGATTGTACTTATGCAGACATATCCAAAATTAAAAAACTACTAGGATGGAAGCCAAAAATAGTCTTTGAAGATGGAGTGGCAGAAATGGTTAAAAATATTCAAAATTGGAAAGATGCTCCAGTATGGAATGTAAACTCAATTGAAGTTGCTACTAAAAATTGGTTTAAATATCTTGGATAATACCTGATTGAACAATAATGAATCTAGAACTGAATAACCGCTTAGATAATTTTTGTACATTAATTAATACATGTGAGATTACATTAAAAAATGAATCTTGTGTGAATTTAAATAATGGTATTAATTTAATATATGAAAAGTTAAAAAATTTAAAGAATAATAATAAAAATTTATACCTATTTGGTAACGGAGGAAGTGCAAGTGTTGCATCGCATGCAGCAACTGATTTTTGTAATGTTGCAAAAATCAAAGCCACAACTTTACATGAAAGTTCAATGCTTACATGCTTTTCAAATGATTATGGATATGAAAATTCCTTTTCAAATATCGTAGATCATTTTTTGAATAAAGAAGACATTATTATTGCAATAAGTAGTTCAGGTAATTCAATGAATATCCGAAATTTAGTATTAGTAGCAGAAAAAAATGATGCCCTTCTAATA
The DNA here is from genome assembly GCF_030297615.1 of Polynucleobacter sp. HIN8. NCBI lineage: Bacteria > Pseudomonadati > Pseudomonadota > Betaproteobacteria > Burkholderiales > Burkholderiaceae > Polynucleobacter > Polynucleobacter sp. HIN8. Next base: position 289,545 of record NZ_AP028139.1, read on the forward strand.
ACCTTTTCTGGATTTTCTATAAACAATCCATTAAGAAAACTCGGTGATATCAATATATGGTTAAATTCAAATGATTATGGATTTGTTGAAATAGGGCATCAATTTATACTTCATAATATTGCTGATCGATTTAATCCAAAGTTTTCGGAGTAAGTGTGTCTAGCGAAAAAATTTATACCATAGAAGAATTAAAAAAGAAAGTAAATGAAATTCGACTCGGAAAAAAAATAGTCCTATGCCATGGGACTTTTGATTTAATGCATACTGGGCACATAAAGTATTTACAGCGAGCAAAATATGAAGGTGATATTTTGATTGTTACTGTTACAGCAGATAAATATGTAAATAAAGGTCCAGGTCGACCAGTATTTAGTGAAAAGCTTAGAGCAGAAAATCTAAGTGCCCTAGAATGTGTAAACTATGTAGCAATTAGTTATTCAAATACAGCAGAGGATTTGCTTAGAAAAATCTGTCCTGATGTATATGTAAAGGGGTCAGATTACAAAGATCATTCAAATGATGTTACAGGAAATATAGCAAAAGAAATTGCTGTTATTAAATCTTACGGTGGAAGAGTATTTTATACGAATGAAATAACATTTAGTTCAAGCAAATTATTAAATGAGTACTTTGATGTATTTTCACCTGAAACAAAAAATTATTTAAAAGATTTTTCTTCTAAATATTCTGATATCGACGCCATACAAGCTATAGATTCATTATCTCGTCTCAAGGTTCTTGTAATAGGGGATTCCATCATAGATGAATATCACTATGTAACAACACTCGGCCAAACAGGAAAGGGTAATATTTTTTCAGTACAGTATCAATCTGAAGAGAAATTTGCAGGAGGATCGCTCGCGGTTGCTAATCATGTGTCTCAATTTACTAATTCCGTAGATTTATTTACAGGTATTGATTCCTCAGAAGATTCAGAAAAATTTATTAGAAAAAATTTAAATAAAAATATAAATCCTATTTTTGCTTACTTTGAGGATGCGCCCACTGTAACAAAAAGGAGATACGTTGATTCTGATTTAAATAAACTTTTTGAAGTTTATTTATATAAAGAAAAACAAAATTTCAAAGGCGGGGAGGATCAATTCTTATTTTGGATGAGGAAAAATTTAAAAAAATATGATTTAGTTATTTCTGCGGATTTTGGTAATGGATTTATTTCACAGAAAATGGTTGAATTATTATGTAGTGAATCAAATTTTTTAGCAGTAAATACACAGATTAATAGTGGAAATCGAGGCTACCATGTGATAAATCGATATACAAAAGCAAATTTTATCTCACTAAATGAGCCTGAATTGAGATTGGCAGCACATAATCGACATGATCCTTTAGAAAATGTATGTAAAAAGATTTTTACTGATTTAAATGCTTATTACATCGGGGTAACTCGAGGAAATAAAGGTATTGTTTATTACAGTAAAGAAGATGATTCATATCACGAAATGCCAGCTTTTTCTACACGTGTTGTTGACCGAGTAGGAGCTGGTGATACCTTTTTGTCAATTGCATCTATGTGTGTAGCGGGAAAAGTTAATTCAAACCTTGCAAGTTTTATTGGTAATGTTGCGGCAGCAATGAATGTTCAAATTGTATGCAACAGAGAATCAATTGATCCTATAAATTTAAAAAAATATATTACTACGCTTTTAAAATAGAACGAACAGATTATATTAAAAATACATTTAAATATTTTATAGATACATTAAAAAACCTATGCCTTTACCATCAATAGCGGCGAGTAGATTAACAGGACAAAAAATGTTTCAAATTCTTGCTCAAGCTCAGGAATTAGAGCGACAAGGTAAAGAAATTATACATTTTGAAATTGGTGAACCAGATTTCAATACGCCACAAAATATTATTGATAATGGTATTGCGGCACTTAAAAGTGGAAATACTCATTATGTAAATTCAATGGGATTACTAGAGTTACGTCAAGAGGCTACTTTAACTACCATGCGGTCAAGAGGATTTAAGCCGGATGTATCTCAGGTTTTAGTAACACCTGGTGCTAATATACAAATATATTTAGCTATTGCTTGTACAGTAAATCCTGGAGATGAAGTAATTATTCCCGATCCTGGCTTTGTCTCGTATGAATCAATAACAAATTATGTAGGCGCAACCCCAGTAAAGGTGAGATTAAAAGAGGAGAATGATTTTAGAATTTCACCACACGATATCAAAAATGCTATTACTAAAAAAACGAAACTCATTATTATTAACTCTCCGAGCAATCCTACTGGTTCTGTTCTTAGAGAAAATGAAATAAATGAAATATTTAATTTAGCTAAATCTCATGATATTTACATATTAAGTGATGAGATATATGCACGAATGATTTACGGTAAAGATAATAAATTTGTATCCCCTAGCAGGTATGATAAGTGCTTAGAATATTCAATAATTGTTAATGGATTTAGTAAGTCTTATGCAATGACTGGGTGGAGACTTGGTGTTGTTACAGGACCATCAGATGTAATACGAAATATGGGTCTTTTGTTAGAAACGACTTTGTCTTGTACTCCTCCATTTATACAAATTGCAGGAATAGCAGCACTACGCGAAAGCCAAGAAGAAATTAATTCTATGGTGAATACTTATGAAAGAAGAAGAAATATACTAGTAAATGGTTTGAATGGTATAAGGGGATTTTCGTGTAAACTACCTCAGGGTGCTTTTTATGCATTCCCTAATATCGTTGGCACTGGTTTAACTAGTGATAAGCTATCAACACTATTAATGGAAGAGCTGGGAATTATAGTCTCCCCAGGTACAATTTTTGGCAAAGGTGGTGAGGGTTATATTCGATTTTGCTACGCCAACTCAGAAAGTAATATTAATAAAGCCTTATATAAAATGAACAAATTTTTTAATTAAATAAAAAATTAACATGAAATTATCTGACTACGTTGCTGATTTCATTAAAAATCAAGGAACTACTACTACATTTGTTTTGACAGGTGGATGTATTGTTCATCTAATTGACTCAATTGGACAGCATAAAGACCTTGTCTATATCCCAATGATGCATGAGCAGTCATGCGCTATGGCTGCTGATGCATACGCAAGAATTACTGGTAAAGTTGGCGTTGCCCTTGTTACAAGTGGCCCAGGAGCAACAAACTTGCTTACCGGTGTTTGTTGCTCATACTATGATTCCGTGCCAGTTTTATTTATAACAGGACAAGTTCCATCATCCCAATTAAAGCGTGGCAGTAAATCCCGACAAATTGGATTCCAAGAAACTGATGTTGTATCAATATTTGAGCCTGTAACAAAATATTCTAAGCTAATTGAAGACCCATTAGATATTAGATTCGAGCTAGAAAAAGCATTTTATTTAGCTCGGGAAGGACGACCTGGTCCAGTATTGCTTGATATTTGCGATGATATTCAGAGAGCGGATATAAATCCAGAAATGCTTAGGGGGTATATGCCTCCTAAGCTCCTGGGTGAGGATCACCAGCTTTTAAATAACCAAATTCAATTGATAATAGAAATGTTGAAGCAGGCAGATAGACCGCTTTTGGTTCTAGGTGCAGGAATTAGAACGGCAGGGATTATTAATGAGACGCGCAAGCTAATTGATGCTCTTAAAATACCATTTACCCTTACTTGGGGGGCAATGGACATTTGTTCACATGACCATGAATTATTTGTGGGCGGGTTTGGTGTTACATCAGGAAGACCAGGTAATTTTGCGATTCAAAATGCTGATTTAATTATCGCCATGGGTACTAGATTTGACAGTCATGAGGCTGGACCAAATCTCAAGCATTTTGCCCGAGGCGCTAAAAAAGTTATAGTCGATCTAGATTTTGCGGAACAAGAAAAATATTCTCAAATGGGAATGAAGGTAGATTTATTAGTAACCAGAGATGTACGAGATATCGTAAGGAATTTATTAGATCGCAATTTACCATCTATAAATGATTCGATTGAAATTTGGAAAAAATGGATTTCGAAATGGAAAAAAACTTATCCCATTTGTCTTGATGAATATCGCGAGCAATCGGAGCTTATAAATCCATATGTATTTATGGAAAAAATAAGTGAAATAGTAAATGATGAAGAAATTATAGTTACTGATTGCGGAAGTAATTTAATCTGGACAATGCAAGGTTTCAAATTAAAAGGAACTCAACGTTTAATTTCCGCCTTTAATCATTCACCAATGGGATATTCATTACCAGCTTCTATTGGGGCAGCATTAGCAAATCCTGATAGGCAAATTATTTGTATTATTGGAGACGGGGGGCTTCAAATAAATATTCAGGAATTAGCAACTATAGATCTTCATAAACTAAATATTAAAATATTTGTATTAAATAATCACGGCCATGGGATAATTCAAGGAACGCAAGACAATTGGCTAGGAGGGAGATATTTTGCCAGCAACCCGCAAGATGGCCTTTTGCCCGATCCAGACTGTAAAAAAATTGCAATTGCCTACGGTATCAAAGCTTTAGAAATTTCAAATACTGACGATTTAAAAAAAATAATCATCGAGACTCTTAATTCAAATGGGCCAGTATTGTGTAATGTACATATGCTACCGGGTTCGCAAATTGCCCCAAAATTACTTTATGGACGACCTTTAGAAGACTCTAGCCCATTACTTTCAAGAGAAGAATTTCACTCAAACATGCTTATCCCCCCAATTACATAATTAAATAGAGATTTTGAATGAATAATTGGAAAATAAATGTTGACACCGAGACGCCAAAAACTCAACATGAGTGGCAAGATAAAAATGATATTCAAAGAATCTTGATCCTGGAAAAAGCAATTAATGAATTATCTGTTTTTAAAAACGAAATTACCTTTTTACATGCAGATAAAGATGGACAGGTTACAGTATGTTTAAAAAATCAATTAAATGCCGGAGAAAGAGGTGACATATTAATGGATTTAGAGGAATTTTTAAAGCTAAAAGTTGATATTGGAATTACCGTTTGGTTAGAGCCTTTAAAAGATAAAAGTTCACTAAGAAAATTAAGAGGTATTGTTATTAAGGAAGATAAATGAATAACAGCATTAAAACAAAAGAAGGCGCCTTAATATTAGACTCACATAAACTGTCATATCATATGGATAGAGTTGAAGCATGGGAGGCAGGTGAGAGGATTGCTCCTGTTAGTATCGATATGTCACTTACTCGAGCTTGCGGAGCAATGTGTAAATTCTGCTACGCTATGATGCAAGAGTCTCAAGTTAGAAGTAGCTTATCAATTAAAAATGCCTTAGCACTAGTAGATGATTTTGAAAAAATTGGAATAAGAAGTGTATCATTGGTTTCAGATGGAGAAAGTACATTATCAAAAGCATATATTCCATTTATTCAGCATGCATATAACGCAGGAATTGACGTCGGAAATGGAACAAATGCTTGGGAATGGGGGCCCGAAAAAATCGAACAGGTGCTACCTTATTTAACATGGGTCCGATTTACAGTGGCAGCTGGCAATCCCGAAAGTTATGCTCGTTTGATGTATAAAAGTGAAAAGAATACCGAAGTTTTTGATAGAGCAATGAATCATATAAGATATGCCGTAGAACTAAAAAAAAAGAAAAAACTAAAAGTAACATTAGGTATACAAATGGTGTTGATGCCTGATTTAGGCGACGAGATATTACCATTTGCAAAACTTGGAATAGATTTAGGTGTAGATTATGCTGTTATTAAGCATTGCTCGGATGACGAACAGGGTTCCTTAAATATAGACTACTCTAAGTATGATTCTCTTCATGGGTCACTGCAGCAAGCAGAAGCAATGAGTTCTAAAGATACAAAGATAATCGTGAAATGGGAAAAGATTAAAAATGGTGGGGAGCCTCCATATAAGCGGTATTATGGATCACAATTTTTATTACAAATAAGCGGAAGTGGATTGGTAGCACCAGCTGGAATGTTTTTTAACTCAAGATACTCAAAGTTTCATATAGGTAATTACACAGAAGAAAGATTTTATGATATCTGGAAATCAGAAAGATATTGGAGAGCTATGAATTACCTTGCAAGCCCTTCATTCAATGCAAAGAAAATGATGGGAACCTTGCCAATAGCTCATTACGTAAACATTGCACTAGATAGACATCTCAAGGGAATAGAAAAATTAAAACGTAGCGAGGGACCAAAACCACTACATCATAATTTTTTATAAAATAATATTTTCAAGCAGAAATAATAAAGATTACGAAATTTCATTATTTAAACAATTGAACTAAGAATCATGGAAAAAAAGAATATAGAATTCTCAAATCTGCAATTTAAAGGATATGAAGTAAAAAAAAATGATAACCATTTGATGCTTGTTGAGATTCGTAACGATGTAGTAAATAAATTAAAGATAGCTTTTGATTTACAACATGAAAACAAGCAAACAGAAGAATTTTTAAATAAATTTCACGAATTTGAAAATATAAAAAAACTATCCGATGGAGAATTTAATGAAAAAAGAAGGCAGCTGATAGAGAGAATAAATTTAAACGGTGTTAATTTAAAAAAATTATTTAATTCCTGTGAGGAAAAAATCACTAATTTACTAGGTCAAGATATAGTAATTCAAAAAAACATTAATTTAACTATTCAAAGACCAAACGATCCTTACCCAACAGAAATTCATAGAGATTCACCACCTAATTCGCCATACGAAATTGCTTTATGGATACCTTTAACAGATTGTACAAAATCAAAAGCTCTTTATTTAGCGCCGTTAGAAAATTCATTTGAAATTGCAAAAAATTTACAGAAATATAATACATGTTCAACTTTTGAGGAAGATGTAATTAAAGTCTCAAATAATGTTCCAGTATCATTTGGTGAAGTACTATATTTTTCTCCCACTCTATTTCATTATTCAATTAAAAATGAAGAAAATGAAACTAGATTTTCATTAAATTTAAGAATTAAAAATATGTTTACTCCATACGGGTTAAAGCATCCAGCCTCTTTTTTTACACCAATCAAACATTCAATAATTTCAAGTATTGGCTTGAAAGCAAGTCAAATTGAGAATGATAATGAATAAATTATTTTATTCTTGCATTGATAGCTTAATTCCAAGTCCACAACCTGAGCAACATTTAGTAATTGAGAAAATGGCGAAGTTGTGTAATGGGAAGATTACTTACAGTACATCTGAAGATTGTAGTTTAAGAAATTCACAAGCCTGGATTGAGGAGAGAGTGAAGCGTATTCCAGGAATTGATGGATTAATATTTTTTACAGTAGAACAATTTTATTGTGCTGGTAAATTTAATATACGGTTATTAAAAATTTTATTATCAAAAAATTTAGAGGTACATTTTGCACGAGAGAAATTAAGTTATAGGAATTTAAATGATTTGGATTATGCATACGATAAAGGTGAAATTATTTTTTTAGACTTTTTAAGCTATTTAAAAAGTAAATAAATAATATGAATTTCTTGATAGATATTATAAAACCGGAAATAAAAAATATTCTAGGTTTGTCTATCCTGATTAGACTTTTGCTAAAAGATATTGGTAAATTTTGGAAAACAAAAGTTTGGTTTATAGATGGATCAGTTGTAGATATTTTTGCAGTCTGTGGATTATTAGCTAGTTTAAAAAAGAAACACCATATTTTAATTTCTGAAGATTATAAATCAACAATATGCCGGTATAATTTAAATACAATATATAATGTTATTTATATAAATTCATTAACATTAGCAAAATACAGAAAATACTACTATTGGTTAAAAGCAAGAACTGGTAATACTGGAATTCTTAAATTTTTTCAAAATACTCATTGCATTAATGATAAAACGTTATATTTTTTTATAAAAAATAATAAGTTAGGTTATCGTGAGTCTCTTGCACAATATTTAGGTATGCCAATGAGTGCAATGTATAAACATCCACAATACTCAAATACTGATTATGAGTTAATTCAAAATCTATTTGATTCAAAAATAAATGAATTAAATAAAATTGCCCTTATAGGGCCAATAGCCTACACTCACGGATCTTTTAAAAGTGAAATTTGGGAAGGAGTTTCCGATGCTTTAAAAAGATTGGGATTTAAATGTATTTTGAATACAGCAAAAAAATCTGGTGATTATTCACAAAATATGCATACTCACATTAAGAATGTAAATCTTCCAGTTGATTTAGTACCGCTTGCCTCATCATTAGTGGGATTGTGTATTGGTGGTACAGGAGGAGGATTTGATTTAATGCACCAATTCAGCGATCATAGTAAAACTATTCTTATGCATTGCAATACTTGCTTTAAAAATGGAATGCAAGATTATCCTTTAGAAATGCTTGATGACTTATATTTGAATGATTGTGGTAGGAAGCCAAGTTTAATTATTTCTATTACTGGCAAAGAGAATACAAATGAAATTTCAAAATTTGTATATAATAAAATAAGTGAATTTTTAAATAAATATCAAATTTAATAAATAATAATGATAATCAGATGACAAAAAAAATAATATCCGCAATAAAGAAATTTGGATATACAAATTATCCTTCTCAGTATGGTTTACTAAAATATTTATATGCAATACTTACAAATCCGTTTAGATTAATGGCCTTAAATTTAGGTTTTGAAATTGGGTTTTCAGGCAAAGAACAAGATAAATGGGTTGTAAATGCTACTAACAAAAAAAAATATGGATATTTCGTAGATTTAGCCGCTACATCAGGAATTATTGAAAATAATACATATTTACTCGAAAAAAAATTTAAATGGAATGGTATTGCGATAGAACCAAATCCAAATTATTATAAGCGTCTTGTTTTTAATCGTTCTTGCCATTGCATAAATTACCCAATTTCATCAGAACCTATTGAGGTAGATTTTGTTTTCAATAGAGGTATTGGAGGTATTATTAGCGAATTTACTGATAATAATCCAAGTAAACGATCGGCACTAATTAATAAGCTCAAAAAAAATGGTTCCGTTAAAAAACTTAAAACAAAGCGCTTGGAAGATATTCTTAAATTTTTTGAGGCCCCAAGAGAAATTGATTATCTATCACTTGATATCGAGGGTTCGGAGCTGGATGTTTTAAAAAAATTCCCCTTCGATCAGTATAGATTTAACCTCATGACAATTGAAAGACCACCTCGCGAATTGTGTGAGTTATTATTTAAGAATGATTATGTTTTTATTAAAAATCATAAGGTTGATACATTTTTTGCTCATAAACAATATGCAATCAAGCTTGGTCTTAAAGCTGACATTTATAGTGAATTACCACCGAAATCATGGTAGATTTAATTTGCTTTTTTCTTTGTAAACATTTTTGTGTATAAAGTAAAATTTTAGGGTTAAAAATGGATTATGAAATAATTAAATTTAAGGAATGTAATGATTTTGCCCTAAGGCATTTTGTTAAATATGGTTTTTTAATAGTTGAAGGTTTATTTGACGAAGCTATAATAAATAAAACAAAAAAATTTTTTTTTGATCGATTTAATCACTTTAATTCTTTATATTTAGAACAAAAAATTCCTAATGATGTCCAGGCCTGGTCTAATGCTATCATTGATGATTTTTCATTAACAAATACCTATGATTCTTTAGTAACTTCTAAAAAGATAATAGATATTTTAAAGAATATTTTAGGTCCTGACATTGCAATTTTAAATTACGATCATGCTTGGATAAATCTACCTAATAATAATGATCCTGTTTTAAAAAAAGAAATACACACTGATGCATGGACTGGTACTTCTATTAATACATTATTAACCAATATATATATAACTGATGTTGATGATTTTAATGGCTTATCAGTTGTTCCAGGATCTCACATTTATGGAATGACACCTGTTAGAAATAGAAAACCAGATCCTAATAATGGCATTACATATAATTTAGTTAATCTTAAACAGATTAAAGCGGGGGACTTCATAATGTGGCATCCGCTTCTATTACATTCTACAACTGGTAATAGCCATAAAAATATTAGAATTTCAATCTCATCACGTTACACCTCTACAGAAACTCCCTTTAGTACTCAGGAAAGAGCCTTATCGTATAAAACTATCTCTGTTGGTCCTATGAATCAAATATCTCGATTAATCGGAAATGATTATTTAACACCGCACAGAACTTTGGGTGGGGTGGTAAGTGTCGAACGTAGATTAAAGAATCTATACAATTTATGTGAATTTATTGATGATACTGAATTTGATTATAGAAAATTTATTAAAGATTTTGAATAATCACTGTACTATATTTCTATTAATTGTCATTAATAAATTTCAATCTATATACTAAATTTTGTTATGAAAGCAGTTATTTTGGCAGGTGGTTTAGGTACTCGAATCAGTGAAGAAAGCACTATTCGTCCAAAGCCAATGATTGAGATTGGAGGTATGCCAATTTTATGGCACATTCTCAAGATTTATTCAACCCATGATGTTCGTGAATTTGTAATTTGCTGTGGTTACAAGGGGTATATGATCAAAGAATATTTCGCTAATTATTTTTTGCATATGTCAGATATCACTATTGATATGACCTATAACTCTATTGAAGTGCACCAAAAAAAGGCAGAGCCATGGAAAATTACCCTTATTGATACTGGCGAAAATACGCAAACAGGAGGGCGATTAAAACGTATTGCTGATTATTTGGATGAAGACTTCTGCATGACTTATGGTGATGGAGTCGGCTCAATCGATATTACGGCTTCTATTGCCTTTCATAAGCAACATAGAAAATTAGCGACAATGACTGCTGTACAGCCTCCTGGTCGTTTTGGCTCACTAGAGATTAACGGAACAAATGTCAAAGCTTTTGTTGAAAAGCCACAAGGTGATGGGGGTTGGATTAATGGTGGATTTTTTGTATTAAACCCCAAGGTAATAGATTTGATTGATTCTGATGCTACTCTTTGGGAAAAGGAGCCTCTTGAGTCTTTGGCTAAACAGGGCCAGCTTAAATCATTTTTTCACTCTGGTTTCTGGCGCCCTATGGATACCCTAAGGGATAAAGTTTTACTCGAGGAATTGTGGACAAGTGGCAAAGCTCCTTGGAAAAACTGGTCATGAATGGAATAGTCGACCCACAATTTTGGGCGAAAAAAAAAGTATTTCTGACAGGCCATAGTGGTTTTAAGGGGGGATGGCTCACTATCTGGTTAGCAACTATGGGGGCTAGAATAATTGGTTATTCTTTATCCCCCAAACCCAATCCTAATTTATTTGAGGTGGCAAAAATTTCCTCGCTTTGCGAGTCTTCACTCATTGGAGATATTTGCGACTTAAATAGTTTGCGTAATGCAATAATTAAAGCTGCTCCAGATGTAGTTATTCACATGGCAGCCCAACCACTTGTGCGTTACTCTTACGAAAACCCCATAGAAACTTATGCAACGAATGTTATGGGCACTGCCCATTTACTGGAGGCAATACGTTCCTGCTCTAGTGTTAGAGTTGTTATTATTGTTACTACTGATAAATGCTATGAGAATAAAGAGTGGGTCTGGGGCTATCGTGAGAATGAGCCTATGGGAGGATATGATCCATACAGCAGTAGTAAGGGTTGCGCCGAATTGGTGACTAAGGCTTATCGCGAATCCTTTTTCTCAGAGAATGAATATGCCAATCACCGTATAGTAATTGCTTCAGTTCGTGCTGGAAATGTGATTGGTGGCGGCGATTGGTCTGCGGATCGTTTAATACCTGATGCAATTAGAGCGTTTGAGGCGAATCGTCCATTAATCATCCGCAACCCATTAGCAATTAGGCCATGGCAACATGTCTTAGAGCCACTATCTGGTTATTTAGTTTTGGCTCAAGCTATGTTTGAGCGAGGTGTTGAATATAGTGGCGCTTGGAACTTTGGTCCTCAGGATTCGGATGCGCGTTCTGTTAAAGAGGTTATTGAGCTATTAATTAGAGAGTGGGGTGCCACCACAACGTGGACGCAAGATGGGGCCCCTCAACCCCATGAAGCTCATTTTTTAAAGCTCGATTGTTCAAAAGCAAAGCAAGTATTGAATTGGAGAATCAACTGGAACTTGGAAAAAGCAATTACAACTATTGTTGAGTGGCATCATGCTTATAGCAAGGGGGGGGATATGCTTGCAATGACATGTAAACAAATTGAATCTTATAACGCTTGGTAATTTATTTAAAGAAATTCATTTATGACTGAAACTACTATCCCGGCAAATCAGTGTGCAAAAGATAAGATCCGTAAGCAAATATTAGATCTAGTAAGAGAGTATTCTGCCTTGGAATTTGCACCAAAATCTTTTGCGCCCGGCCAAACTGTCATACCGCCGTCTGGAAAGTTAATTGGTGCTGAAGAATTACAAAATATGGTAGAAGCATCTTTAGATGGCTGGTTAACTACTGGCAGATTTAATGAGTTATTTGAGAAAAAACTCGCACATTTTATTGGAGTGAAATATGCTATTACAGTAAATTCAGGTTCTTCAGCCAACCTAGTGGCCTTTTCAGCTCTTACTTCATCAAAGCTTGGCGATAGGGCAATCAAGAAAGGTGATGAAGTAATTAGTGTCGCCGCTGGATTTCCAACTACGGTCAATCCGATTATTCAGTTCGGAGCAGTCCCAGTTTTTGTTGATGTCGACCCAATAACTCATAATATTGATACATCCAAAATAGAGGTGGCGATTGGCCCCAAGACCAAAGCAATCATGTTGGCTCATTCGTTGGGCAACCCTTTTAATCTCGATGTAGTTGTTGCTTTGTGTAAAAAGTATAATCTTTGGTTAGTTGAAGATTGTTGTGATGCGTTGGGCACAACCTATAAGGGGCGAATGGTTGGAACTTTTGGGGATATTGGGACGCTTAGCTTTTATCCAGCTCATCACATCACCATGGGTGAGGGCGGAGCAGTTTTTACTAATAATTATGAATTAAAGCAGATAGCTGAAAGTTTTCGAGATTGGGGGAGGGATTGTTACTGTCCACCTGGGAAAGATAATACATGTGGTAAAAGATTTACATGGCAGCTGGGTGACCTCCCTTTTGGTTATGATCACAAGTACACCTACAGCCATCTTGGCTACAACTTAAAGATCACGGATATGCAGGCGGCTTGCGCACTGGCGCAATTAGAAAAAGCACCAGTATTTATTCAGGCTCGTAAAAATAATTTTCTTTTCCTAAAAAAAAGACTGAAGAGCTGTGAAGAATTTCTCCAGCTACCCAAGGCAACTGATGGATCGGATCCCTCTTGGTTTGGATTCCCTATTACATTAAAGCCCAGTTGCCCAGTATCTCGAGTTGATTTAACAACATTCCTAGATCAAAAAAAAATTGGTACTCGTCTATTGTTTGCTGGAAACCTAACTAGGCAACCCTATATGAAAAATGTAATGTATCGCGTCAGCGGTGATCTCACTAACACTGATAACGTGATGAATAGCACATTTTGGATTGGTGTACAGCCAGCACTTACGAATGAAATTCTTGAATATACGGCAGTTCAGATTGAAACGTTTTTAGGAATTAATTTTTAATGAGCACAAAACCAGCCCTATTATTATTTGGAGCTTCAGGGTCTATTGGTAATGCAATTTATCAGAAATTTATTTCTAAAGGTTGGCATGTTATTCGCATTATTCGTAAAGCTGATAATAAATCTTTGATGTCTAATTCTGAAGATATAGTTTGGGATCCCATTTGCAAAAAAATACCCTTACAGTTGAAAAAAGTAGCTAGAATAGATGCAATTTGCTGGGCCCAAGGAATAAACTTAAGTGATAGCATAGAGGAATTTTGTTTAGAGGAGCATTACAAGCTGTATCAAGCTAATGTCATATATATATTAGTTTCATTAAACCAAATTATAAATTCTGGACTTTTAAAAGTACCTACTCGTTTATGTATCATTAGTTCAATTTGGCAAAATATCTCTAGATTAAAAAAATTAAGCTACGCTGTTTCAAAGTCAGCATTGCAAGGTTTGGTTCTCTCGTTAGCTAATGATTTGGCAGATCGTGGACATCTTGTTAATGCAATTTTGCCAGGAGCAATTGATACTCCAATGACCAAAAGTAATCTGTCAAACGAGCAAATTGAAACCATAAAAAAAGCTACAGGATTCAATCGATTAGTTACCTTAAATGATGTTTCAAATATCACTTTCTATCTGTGCTCGCCCGAAAATTCAGGTATTACTGGTCAATTCATTAAGGTAGATTTAGGTTACTCTGATGTACGAAATTTTTAATATCAATTCAAAAAATTTTTGTTATCCCATCAAGATCGGAAATGGCTTTATAACATCTAGTAATTCTCTCGCAGACACAGAAAAACATATATTAATCGATGAACTAGTAGCTAACTTATGGCCAGAAAGTAACCACGAAAAAGCAATTACGATTGAGGCAATTGAGATTTTTAAAACCCTTGATACTGTTTCTCAGTTGATAGAAAAACTTCGTTTACTTGGAGTAAATCGAAGATCACTCGTTTATTCAATTGGCGGGGGGGTTGTTCAAGATTTATCAACAATGACAACCGCTATTTATATGCGTGGTATTGACTGGATTTACTGTCCCACGACACTATTGAGTATGGTAGATTCTTGCATTGGAGGTAAATCATCACTAAATGTAGGGATGTTTAAAAATCTTGCTGGCAACTACTACCCACCAAAAGAAGTATGGATCGATATAGCTTTTTGTAAAACACTTAGTGAAACTGAAAAAATAGCAGGACTCTGCGAAGCTGTAAAAATATGTTATGCAGATAACGGTTCTGCTTTTGATGATTACTTAAGATTAACCTCTAATGCTAAAGATCAGTATTCAGATGAATATCTAATCGAAATTGTTAAACTTTCTCTTAAAACAAAAAAAAGATTTATTGAAGAAGATGAGTTTGATAATGGTGTTCGTTTATTACTTAACTTTGGCCATACTTTTGGCCATGCTTTTGAGGCTGCCACTCAGTTTTTAATTACCCATGGTATTGCCGTTGGTCTCGGCATGCTTGCTGAGGTTCGACTAGCAATATTACTTAATGAAATGCATAGTAAACCTGTACGGCTTTCTTATTTAGAGTCATATATTTTAAATTTGTTAGTTAAGATCAAAGATTTAAATACAAAACTAAAAAAATTATCACTTGAGCAGGCAATGCATGCCTTTAAGTCAGACAAAAAACACAATAGACATTCGTATTCTATTGTCATGCCAAACCAAGATGGCTTTTTGAGTAGAGTAAATTTACCAATTACCTGCGAATTAGATAAATTAATTTTTAATATTTTTGTAGATTTTAAGAATGGAATAAATTTTGAAATATAGTGATCAAATTACCGAATGGCTTATAGAGCTTGGATATACCCACTGCTTTTTAGTTGGTGGCGGTAATATTATGCATTTAATTGAAAGCATCAGCAAGCGAATGATTTGCATTCCAGTTATTCATGAGGTAGCTGCCGGGATTGCGACTGAATACTACAATGAAACTTCTCCAAACGGTTCGAAAGCATTTTCCCTGGTAACTGCTGGTCCAGGGCTAACAAATATTGTAACTGCTTTAGCAGGTGCATATTTAGAAAGTCGTGAGCTTTTGGTTATTGGTGGTCAAGTTAAAACTTCTGATTTAGCAAGGAATAAATTACGTCAGCGAGGCATTCAGGAAATTGATGGTCTTTCAATAGTCCGTTCAATAACGATACGTTCAAGATTAATTGATGAGGTTATCGATGCTAACTCATTTTCAAAGCTTATAAGTCATACAAATAGTGAAAGAAGAGGACCCATATTTTTAGAAATCCCACTAGATATACAAGCAAAAGAAGTATCTTTTGAGAAGTTAGAATTGCACCAAAGCGTAGCCTCCGAATCAGATAAGCTTAATAACTCAGTTGCACTAATTACTGAAAAGTTGAATACGTCTAAGCGCCCAGTAATCTTGATTGGAGGTGGTGTATTACGCCAAACAGCTAAAAGACTCCAAAAAAAGCTTGCCATGCTAAATATTCCAATAATGACAACATGGAATGCTGCTGATCGTATAGATTCTGGGCAGTCTAATTATTTTGGTAGACCTAACACTTGGGGGCAAAGATCATCAAACTTAATAATTCAACAATCCGATTTTTTATTAGCAATTGGTACTAGGTTAGGCTTGCAACAAACAGGATTTAATTGGCAGGAATTTATTCCCAATGGTGAAATTGCTCAAATAGATATTGACAAAGCTGAGCTATCAAAAGGTCACCCTGAAGTTCAAATTCCAATTTTGGAGGATGCAAATATTTTTTTGGAAAAACTATTTGAGCAGAAATTAGGTAGCCATCTAGATTGGATGGCTTATGCAAAATCAATTAGAAAGTATTTTCCCCTAAGCGAGTCTTTTAATACAACAGAATCTGGGTATATATCTCCATTCCATTTTGTATCCACTTTGTCAAAAATTAGTTCTAATAATGATATTGTAGTACCCTGTAGCAGTGGAGGCGCATTCACAACAATGATGCAGGCATTTAATCAAAAAATGGACCAAATTATTGTCACTAACAAGGGCTTAGCCTCAATGGGCTATGGATTATCTGGTGCAATCGGAGCAGCTTTAGCTAATCGAGACAAGAGGGTTATATTAGTTGAGGGAGACGGTGGATTTGCCCAAAATCTTCAAGAAATTGGCACCGCCCAACTAAACAAGTTAAACTTAAAGATATTTATTTTTGATGATAAAGGTTATGCATCTATTCGCATGACGCAAAAAAACTATTTTCACGGCAGATATGTTGGCTGCGATACACAAACTGGACTGGGAATGCCAAATTGGGAAAAATTATTTTCCGCATGGAGCGTTCCCGTGTTGAAACTTGATAATGGATTTGAGCACACTTCTGAATTTATTGATTTATTTGAGGAGCAATCTACAGTTGCATTTATAGTTCCAATTGATCCTAATCAAACATATTTTCCAAAAATTATGAGCCGCATTTCTGATTCGGGGGCAATGGAGTCAAATCCATTGCATATGATGTATCCAGAAATCACAGAAGAGGAGCGTTCAATTTATTTAAAATATCTAAATTTCATTAAATAAAAGATTAATATTTTTTCTACGATTTTACACATATGAATAATAAAATTTTTGAAGACTTATTTGTTCTTGAGATGGCCAGCAACCATCAGGGAAGTGTTGAACGAGGGCTAGACATTATTAGGAGTTTTTCTAAGGTTGTTCGTTTTAATAATGTGCGTGCTGCAATTAAATTACAATTTCGTGATATTAGTAATTTTATACACAAAGATTATGTTGGAAGAGAAGATATTCGATATGTAAAGCGTGTTTCTGATACGCGAATGAGTAAACAAGATTTTGCTGTTTTAGTCGATGCTATAAGAAAAAGTGGCTGCATTCCCATGGCAACCCCTTTTGATGAAAAGTCAGTTGACTGGTGTGTAGAGTTTGATATGCCAATCATTAAAGTAGCAAGTGCTGATAATAACGACTGGACTTTGTTAGAAAAAATTGCATCTACACGTCGTCCAATTATTGTATCAACTGGCGGCATGACACAAAAAGATATGGATGATTTGGTTTTATTCTGTGAGCACCGTGCAATTCCCCTTGCTCTTAATCATTGTGTTGCAGCCTATCCACACGAGGACTCTGAATGCGAGCTTAATCAAATTGATTTTCTTAAAAATCGGTATCCTGGTCTCGTTATCGGATATTCATGTCATGAATATCATGACTGGTCTTCATCAATTCAAATTGCCTATGCAAAAGGTGCCCGAACTTTTGAGCGTCACGTGGATATTAATGATGATGGATTTGAAGTGGCAACGTACTCTTCCTTACCTAGCCAAATTGATATTTGGTTCAAGGCTTGGCATAAGGCGGTTGAAATGTGTGGCACTTCGTCAACACAACGACGAAATTTTTTACCTCGAGAAATAGCATATCTAGATTCATATGTGCGTGGTGTCTACGCAAAATCAGATTTAAATATTGGCGATCTTCTTACCGAAGATAATTGCTACTTAGCTATACCTTTGCAAAAGGGTCAGGTTTCGAGCAGAGAGTTAATGCTTGGAAAATATGGTCATAAGATGCTTGCCCCATGTTCAAAAGATTCTCCAATCAAAATTGACGCATTGGACACTCCATATTCAGGAAATCCTGAATTATTAAAGACTTTTAAAGAGCGTGGTTTATAAAGTTTATGGCCAGTCTCTTGGTGATTGGCGGATCCGGTTTTTTTGGAAAGTCAATACTTGATGCCTACAATAGGGGATTATTAGATTCATGGGAAATTCGCTCTATTAAAATTATAGCCCGACAAGCTAGCTATCTGAGAAAAACGGATCCAAGCTTAATTGGGCCTAATATTGAGCTAATAGATCAAGACATTAGTTCTTGTAAAATTTTGCCACCGGCTAATTATGTAATTCATGCTGCTGCATCCACAGATGCAACTCGATATGTATCGATGGCTAAAGAAGAAAAAGAAAATATTTTGTCGGCAACATTGAACTATTGCCAATTAGCAAAAGAATTTCATAAAGAAAGTAAAATTGTTTATGTAAGCTCTGGTGCTGTATATGGCAAACAGCCGGCGAACGTAAATAAAATCGCGGAAAATTATGATTTTGGCCTAATTGAAAATTTAGAACCAGTTAAGCAAAATTATGCTGCTGCTAAAAGAGATGGGGAAAAATATGTCCAAGCTCTTGGAGCCCTTGGGTATAAAGTTAGCATCGCAAGATGCTTTTCTTTTATTGGGCATTATTTACCTCTAAATCAACACTTCGCAATTGGAAATTTTATACGAGATGGATTGAAAGGGAAATCTATCGTTGTCAATGCAAGACATCAAGTTATTCGAAGTTATATGTATGCGGATGATCTAGTCATCTGGTTGATGACAATTGCAAATATAGGTAATTCAGCATGCCCTATTTATAACGTAGGCTCTAGTGAAATTATTGAGATAAGAGAATTAGCTAAAATGATTGCTGAAAAGTTCAATGTTGAAGTGATAACTCATCCAACATTAATTCAAAGTCAAGTTGATCGGTATATCCCATCGATAGAAAAGGCAATAACTCAACTTAATATTAGTCTTAAATATAACTTGGATTCCGCATTAAATTTGACGATAAAGTCTTTTCTTAAATTTTAAATCATTTGTAGTTATTGAAAGTTTATAAATTTAAAACTATCGAAATATTTTCATAGAAAAATCTATTGATGTTATTTGAATTTAACATAATAATTTTTTAAAATATTTACTATAAATAATATGGCGCCTATTATCTCAGTTTGTATTCCAGCATATAATAGGTCTAAGGTTTTGCCTGCCCTTTTGGATTCAATATTAAATCAAAAATTTTCTGATTTCGATATCGTTATCACAGAAGATTGTTCACCTGAGCGAAAATTAATATCTTCAATTGTTGCTAAATATCAGTGCAGCTTTGGTAAAAAAATTAAGTATTTTGAAAATGAATACACATTAGGTTACGATGGAAATTTGCGACGCCTCATTCAGCTTGCATGTGGTGATTATGTACTTTTCATGGGAAATGATGATTTATTGGCTCCTGGGGCACTTCAATCTATAGCAACAGCAATACAAAATGAGAAAAAAAATATTGGTGTAGTCTTGCGAAGCTATTCTTCTTTTACGGAAAATCCTCAAAAATCTGAACAAATATTTCGCTATTTCGATGAAGATCGAATATTTCCACCTGGTTCTGATACAGTAGTAACTTTCTTTCGGCGTTGTGTTTTTATTTCTGGCATGGTATTTAAAAGAAGTTCTGCAGGAAAGATTTCAACATCAAGGTTTGATGGTTCTTTGCTTTATCAACAGTACTTAGCTGGAAGGATTTTATTCGAGGAATCCGGTATTTATCTAAATAAAATTATTTCCTATCACCGATTGGGTGGTATACCAGACTTTGGTGTTAGTGAGGTTGAAAAAAATAAATTTATTCCAAATCATCAAACACCAGAATCTTCTGTTCATTTTATTCGTGGAATGATTAGTATTGCAAATTCTTTAAACGAATATTGCGAAAATAAGGTGAGCCACCGAATACTGCGGGACATTGGTAATTATTCTTATCCAATTCTGTCGATACAGTCAGAGCGATCGTCTAGAATATTTTTTTGGTATTTTTGGCAACTGATGAAGATAGGATTATGGAGGTCCCCACTATTTTTTATATATGCAGTATGTTTGCTTGTATTTGGATCAAAAAGGTGCGATTATTTTATATCTAGGGTAAAAATTAAACTAGGAAGATCGCCAATATTAGGCAACATATATGCAGGAGAGCCAACTGGAGGGAGTTCCTCTAAATGTCAAAAAAGTTAATTGTTCGCCTAAAAGGTGGATTGGGTAACCAGCTTTTTTGTTATGCAGCTGCAAGAAGACTTGCTTGGGCAAATCAGGCTGAATTGGTTATAGATAATCTTACAGGGTTCCAATATGATCATCAGTATCAACGTAAATATGCATTAGATGCATTTAAAATATCTGCGCGGATTGCAACACCTAAGGAGCGGATGGAGCCTTTAGGGCGAATTAGACGCTATTTCGCACGTAAAATTGCAAATTATCAACCTTTAAATAAGCAGCGTTATATTCATCAGGTTGGCATCAAATTTGATCCAGACATTCTATCGTTAAATCTCCAAGAGGGATCAACATATTTTGATGCCTTTGGCCAGAGTGAGCTGTATTTCAGTGACATTTATGATTTAATTAAACAAGATCTTGGCATGGCCGCACCATGCGATCAAAATATCTTAGATCTACTAAAAAAAATTGAGAAAACCGAATCAGTTGCGATTCATATTCGCTGGTTCAATCCCAATGATGTTGGTCACAAAGCAAATATCTCATTGGTCTATTATGCCAACGCTATTTCTTTTGTGAAAAAAATAATCGCCAATCCCCACTTTTTTATATTTTCAGATTATCCTGATTTAGCAGAAATAAAACTATCGCCTTTGCTGCAAAAGAGGTCTTATTCAGTAGTTAAGCACAGTGTCGCCACTGAAAAATCATTGACAGATTTTTACATAATGAGACAGTGTCGCCATTTCATCATTAGTAACAGTACATTTGCATGGTGGGCAGCCTGGCTAGGAGAGAAATCCAATCCAATGAGCCATATCATTGCTCCGGGTCAAACGTTAGATCCAAATTCAAACGTTACTGCATGGGGTTTCCCAAAGCTCATTCCGGAGCGCTGGATAAAGTTATGACTACTGAAGTTCAAAGTGTTGATGTCATCATCCCAGTGTTTAACGGGCGTAACACCATTGAAGCATGCATTAACAGTGTATTAGCTCAAAAAGGAAAAGTGATTCAAAAAATCATCGTAATCGATGATGGGTCAAGCGATGATAGCGCTCTAATTGCAATTAATTTTAATAATCCTTTAATAAAAGTTATTAAAACAACAAATCAGGGTGTTGCTAACGCTCGCAATCTTGGCATTAAATATTCGACAGCCAAATGGATTGCATTTCTTGATGTTGATGATCTATGGTTGCCCGATAAACTATTTAAACAACTTCATCTTGCAAAGCATTTTGACGTTAAATTCGTTTGTTGTGCAGTGAGCACGCAATTACATCTAAAGTCTAGTTTAATTTCTGCAAGGACATTGGCACGAGGAAATTTTATTGCAACAAGTTCAGTTTTGGTTAGACGTGATTTGTTGCAACAAATCAGCCCTGTCTTTAACTCAAAAATGTCATTTGCCGAGGATTATTTAGTATGGCTAAAATGCTTAACAATAAGCCCCGGATATTATTTATCAGAAAAGCATGCAGAGTACATATTATCTGATCAGCCGCGATATCGATTAAATCAGATTTTAAATAATTTGTTAGTAGTTAATATTGAGTACACTAAATTCTTAATTAACATTAAATTACCGCTAGTAACAAAATTATTGTTAGAGCTTTCGGTGGCTTTTGGAACATTAGTTGCAGTGATCAGTATCTTTAAACGATTCATCTCTTTGAGAAAATATGAGTAGTAAACGTCAACAACAATCGTTAGAACTCTCATTTTTAATGAGGATTTTTCTAAAACTTGGTTTTGAAAATTTTGCATGGGCGTGTCGAAGACTTTATTGCCCGGTACCAAAATCCGCATTAGTTCTCGAAGTTGGATCTGGGGGTAGTCCGTATTTTCGAGCAAATGTGTTAATAGACGCCTATGAAGAAACTCGAGAACGCCATTGGGCACCGTTTATAAAGGATAGACCCTCTGTTTTAGGATATGGCGAATCCCTTCCATTTAAAGATAAGATTTTTGATTTTGTAATTGCTTCGCATGTTTTGGAGCATTCCTCAGATCCAGAAAAATTCTTAAACGAACTTCAACGAGTTGCTAAGGCGGGTTATATTGAAACTCCAGATGCATTTATGGAACGCATTAATCCGTATTGGGATCATCGCTCGGAAGTTACAATTCGCGATGGGGTATTACTTGTTCGCAAAAAGTCCATGTGGCAACAGGATTCTGAGTTAGTTGAGTTATACGAAAGTCGAGCAAAATCACTAATTACTCAATCAGTAATTCCAAAGTACCCCTTTATTTTTCATACTCGCTTTTATTGGAAGGATCACATTCCTTATGTCATTCAAAATCCAAAAGTGGATTCCAGCTGGGATCCCCCCCGGATAGCTCAAACCACGCAATTACACAATTCAATGCGAGCAAAATTAGGACGACTAGGTTTATGGTTTGCTAGGGCATTTTTTTCACAAAGAAAAAGAAATAAACAACTCCAATTAATTAACTTATTACTTTGCCCATCGTGCCGATCAAGTCAGTTAGAGATGAAAGAAAATGAAATTATTTGTAATGGCTGTAGCAAGCAATATCATGTCACTCATGGAGTTCCGAATATGATGAATACATAATGATCACTACCTATCATTTTTTATTAGATCACCGGATTGGTGGTCCACATGTTTACGTAAAAAATATTGCTAAAGAATTAGCTACTCACATCAAAACTGTGATCGTCTCAACTGGCAACGGACCAATTACCGACATTAGTTTGATTAATTTACGTCACACAAATAAATGGCTATATCCCCTCGAGATTATTGTCAATGTTTTACTTATTGTATGGTTGGCACTAAGTAAAAAAATTGAAAAAAATTCAGTTTTTTGTGTACATGGATCTGCAAATATTGCACCAATTATTGCTGCACGGGTTCTATCATATCGAACAATTTGGTATATCCATGAAACTCTGAATAACTTTAAATTTTTAACTAAAGTTGGTAAACATATTGTTCATAATGGTAAAAATAAAACTGTAGTGGTGGCTAACAGCGCAAAGAGAATATACCAGTTAGAAGATGCAATTTATATTCCATCAGGGATTGATCCGAATTTCTGGTCTGATGCAAATCCAAAAAAAAATGCCAATACCACTATTAATTTACTCGCAATTGGGAATATCAACCCCTTAAAGGGATTTGATGTTTTAATCGGAGCACTGGTAGATATAAAAACAAGTTTTCGGCTAAAAATTGTTGGCGCTAGACTAGAAACATATGCTAAATATTCAGCATATATTGAAACACGAGCAAAAGAAATCAATAGTCCTGAACGAGAAATTATTTTTTTAGGTTGGCAATCCGATAGTCAAATCAAAACGCTACTTGAGTCCACTGATATTTATATCTTATCTTCACGTAGTGAAGCGTGCCCAATATCTTTATTAGAAGCAATGGCAAGTGGGTGTGCTTGTATTGCCACTGATGTAGGTGATGTAGCTCAGATTGTTTCGAATAAGCAAACGGGGCTGATAATCTCCCCAGAAAATTCACAAGAAATTCTAAGAGCGATAAATTTTATGATCGAGCTGGGTCATGAGAAACGATATAATATGGGTGAGTTAGCAAAAAATCATGTTATAAAAAATTTTTCGATTGCTAATCTCGCAAAACAGCATTTAAAACTTTACCAAGACCTTTTATAAATCGCAAAAAATATGATTATTTTAGGTATTAATGCCTATCATGGTGATTCTTCTGCATGCTTAGTGATAAACGGAATGTTAATGGCTGCTGCGGAAGAGGAGCGCTTTTCAAGAGTAAAACATTGGGCCGGTTTGCCAATTCAAGCTATCGCCTATTGTTTAAAAGTTGGCAATCTATCGCTTTATGAAGTTGATGTAATTGCAATTAATCGAAATCCGCAGGCTCATCTAGTTCGTAAGTTATTGTATGGAATTCAGGCTAGACCGAATTTTGCCCGTTTAGTTGACCGGATACGTAATCGTAAAAAGTTAAAAAGTCTAGGGGATGAACTTGCCGCTAGTTTTCAACTCGAATCATCAAGACTTGATTCTAAAATTCAGTATATTGAGCATCACTTAGCACACTTAGGAAGTGCATTTTTTGTTTCACCCTTTGATGAGGCTGCGGTTATCTCGGTTGATGGATTTGGTGATTTTGCAAGCACTCTTTGGGGGATTGGTAAGCAACATGAAATCGCTATTAGGGAACGCGTTTTTTTCCCACATTCCCTGGGCATCTTTTATCTTGCTATTACTCAGTATCTTGGATTTAATCAGTACGGCGATGAGTATAAGGTCATGGGGTTAGCTCCCTATGGAGAGCCCACAGAACTTCAAGCAATGCGAAATATTGTCACTCTTGGGCCCAATGGTTCCTTTTCGCTTAATTTGGATTATTTTCAACACCATACAAAGGGTGTTGCGATGACTTGGGAGGGTGGTGAGCCTAAAATAAGTCAAATCTTCACAGAAAAGTTAGAAGATATGCTTGGGCCAAAACGACAAAAAGATGAAGCGCCAAGTCAAAACCATAAAAATATTGCAGCTTCTGCGCAGTCTATGTATGAAGAGGCTTTTTTTCATCTTTTGAATTATGTTCAGGAAAAAACTGGGCAATTTAATTTAGCTTTGGCCGGTGGCTGCGCCCTGAACTCAGTTGCTAACGGTAAAATTTTTTCGAATACTAAATTCAAAGATGTTTACATTCAATCTGCAGCAGGTGATGCAGGCGGTGCGATTGGAGCTGCATTTGTCGTTTGGAATCAGCTTTACAAAATGCCAAGAAACTTTGTTATGGAGCATTCTTATTGGGGCCCAGATTACTCCAATGCTGAAATTAAGAAATTAATTGATAAAAATTTAAGCCGATTAAGCGTTAATGAGTTTTCAATAAGTCACATAACCTCAGAAATTGATATTACCAAATTAGTTGCCAAGGCGATTAGTGAGGGAAAGGTGATCGGTTGGTTTCAAGGCAGAATGGAATGGGGGCCAAGAGCATTAGGTAATCGAAGCATCTTAGGAGACCCACGCCGTGCAGATATGAAAGATATATTGAATTTAAAAATTAAGCGCCGCGAATCATTTCGGCCATTCGCTCCCTCAATTCTGCGAGAACATGTCGGGGAATGGTTTGAGACCGATTATGATGTCCCATTTATGATGCAGGTATTTCAAATTAATGAGGAAAAGAAAAAATTGATCCCTGCAGTCACCCATGTCAATGGCTCAGGTCGTTTACAAACTGTCCGAAAAGAGCAAAATAATCGTTATTACAATTTGATTAACTCATTTTACGAGTTGACCGGAGTGCCAATTTTACTAAACACCTCGTTTAATGAAAATGAACCAGTGGTTTGTCAGCCCGAGGAGGCGCTCAATTGTTTCTTAAGAACCAAAATGGATATTTTGGTTATGAATGATTATGTCATTGAGCGCAAAGTCTAAATTGAAAATATCCATCATTACAATTTGCTATAACAGTGCAAAAACAATTGAAAGAACAATTCAATCTGTTATTTCTCAAACTTATCCAGCTATTGAATATATTATTATTGATGGTAAGTCATCCGATAAAACTTTAAATATCATTGATAAGTATAGTTCTCATATTTCTCAACTAATTAGTGAGTCAGATGATGGAATTTACGACGCAATGAATAAAGGACTACAAATTGCAACTGGTGATATTTTATGTTTTCTAAATTCAGACGATATCTATGAATCTAATAAAACGATTGAAAGAGTTGTAAAGCGATTCCATGAGAATCAAATTGATGCGCTATTTGGCGGAGTTTCTTTCTTTCATAAAAGTAATCCCTCGAAAGTTTCTCGAGTGTATAAATTTGACAATTTCAATCTAAGAAAATTTTCGTTTGGTTGGATGCCCGCACATCCTGCAACATTTATTAAAAAAAAACTTATTAGACAAAATGGTTTATTTGACACATCTTTTCAAGTTGCGGGAGATTTTGATTATCTTCTACGCATGTTCAAAAAATTAGAATTTAACTATGAATGCTCAAAAGATATTTTGGTTCGAATGCAAATGGGTGGAGTCAGCAACCAAAATTTAGCAGCGAAAATAATTCTTAATAAAGAAATTTTGTTTTCATGTAATAAAAATGATGTCGAAACGAACCTTCTAAAGATACTATCCCGTTATCCATTTAAATTATTAGAATACCTCATTTAGTAATTTTTTAGTCGATCAAAAATTAAGGAAATCCTGAACCAACCTATTTTTTAATACCACTCCAAAAGAGAGGATTTTTGATAATCTTCATCTTTAATGAGTGCTACCTATAGCCAAAAGACAACGTCTTATACATGAGCAAATCGTCACCTTATTGCGTAAAATCGATGTGTTAATTAGCAATGGCAAAACACTAGCCCAGGCCTGTATGGAAGCGGGAACGGTCGCGTAAAGTTACTACCAGTGGCGTAAGATCTATGACGGTATGCAGGTCGATCAAGCGAAGAAGTACAAAGAACTTGAACAAGAAAACACTCGACTCAAGAATCTCGGAGCGGACTTATCGTTACGCGAAGTGATGCTTAAGGAAGATATTAAGGGAATCTTCTTAGCCCTTCTAGGCGTAAAAATGCCGCGCAGTTGCTCATGGATCGGTATTGCATCTCTGAGCGGCTTGCCTGTTGTTTAGTAGGGCACTCCAGATCCGCTTACCGCTATTGCCATTACCAAGAAGTGACGACGGGCCTCTACGAGCTGAGGTCATCCGCATGGCCGGCACCTATGATCGGCATGGTTACCGCTTGATATCCAGCATGACTTGTGACGCCGGTTAGGGACAGGTTACGACCTTCAAGGTCGCTCGTATATGGCAAGAAGAAGGCTTAAGATCCCGCACAAGCAAACGCCTAGAGGCAGACTTTGGTTGAAAGATGGTAGCTGTATGAGACTGCGAGCCACTTAACCAAACCATGTGTGGAGTTACGATTTTGTTCTCAATAAAGACGCGTATGGTGGCAAGATCCGCATGCTTACCCTAATCGATAAGTTCGGCAGAAAATGTTTAACCATCTATTGCGCTAGACGGATTGGATCTGCTCAAGTCATTGAGCAGTTAGCAAACACCATGATCGCCAATGGCATCACCGAGTTCATCCGCAGTAATAATGGCCAGAGTTCATTAACAAAGAGCTACGCAGTTGGTTATGTGGCATTAGCGTGAAGAGCGCGTACATTGAACCCGGTAGCCCTTGGGAAAATGGCTTTTGTGAAAGCTTTAACGCCACCTTTAGGGATAACCTTCTAGACGGGGAGATCTTCTACAGTCTTAAGGTAGCCCAGATAATCGTCGGGGAGTGGGTTAAGCACTATAACCATGTCCGGCCCCATAGTGCTTTAGGTTAGAGACCACCAGCACCGCAAACCCAAGTACCCCAATTAATTATGGAAAATTCTCTTTGGTGGTGGATATAAATTAACAGCTGTTCATGCGTGCAGACTGAAAAAATTCATCAATATCAAGATGATTTGCATTTATGGGAAGATATTTGCCATTAAATACATACTTTGCAGTTCGGAATTTCATAAGAGATGTTATTTAAAAGAATCTAATGAAAGTAAAAGCAAATCGATGTGTCTTTAGAAGTTATATGTATGCTGATGACTTTGTGCACTGGTTAATGACAATTGCAAATTCTTCAAATCGTGCAAACGAAACATATAACGTAGGATCGAGTCAATCTGCCTTGCTGCATGATTTGGCTATATGACTAGCCTTAGGATATAAAACCAACTGTAAGGTGCAAGCAATAGAATTTAGTAAAAAAAATAGATATATCCATTCTGCTGAAAAGGCGTTCAGTCAGTTAGGCCTTGGATTGACTTACAATTTGTAAGATTCAATAATAGTGACAATTAGAATTCTTGATAGAAAATAGCATGCCACATCCAAATTATCACTTCTATATTCCGAATTATACAACCATATCAAATGGAATTGTGATTTTGTGGGAGGCTGCGTATGAATTTAGCAATCATCGACCTGTATCAATTAGTTCTTTTCACTACGGGGAAAAGTTTTGTGCGGTTCCGGAGAAATATAGAAAACTGATAAAACCGCACGAGTATCATAATAACTGTATCGTTGTGTATCCAGATTGTGTGGCGGGTAACCCGCTTAATTCAAGACTTGTAGCAAGATATCTGATGGCTAAGCCTTTTATACTCAACAATACATGGTTTGAGTACGGACAAAATGAATTCGTATTTGCATATTCTAACGCAGTGAATTCAGCGATGCCGCAATACAACTTGATAGACCCAAATTTAATTACACTTCGCAAATATAAAACAACTAAAAAAAATAACACTCTCTGCATTTATATGGGTAAATGCAGATTTGGATTGAATTTTAAAAAATATATTTCATTATTAGACAAGTTCGACGAGTTCGTTATCATTACACGCACAAACCCAAGCAAAAGGGAGATACTTTACGAATGTATAGCTAATTCAAAGTTGCTATTATCATTTGACCCACTTAGTAGTATATGCTATGAGTCAACATTGTTGGGAACACCTGTTCTTCTTGGTGATTCTGTATTTGAAGCTGAATACAAGAATTACAACTATCCACTATACGGTTTCAACTATTCTGCTGATGAAATAGATTTTTATAAAGATGAATTTTACTACCATGCCACAGATTGTCTTGATGAACAAATATCAAAAAATACTGATAAAACAATTAATATTATAAATAAAATTGAGTCTGCGATGATATACAAGAAAGATATGCTACCAGATCTGTACGACATGAAGTTATCAGATTTAAATTTTTTTAATGATGTATGGAAATGCTCCCCTATTTATAACTGCACAACCAAAAATTCGATTTTTCGATATCATCTTATCTGCAATAGACCCATTCTATATGTATTCTTATTACAGTTATTTCGATTTAAACTATGCTTTATTTCTGCGATTAAGGCGATTATTTTTTATTTTACATGGAGCAATATAAAACGAATGATGCTGATTTATCTGGGCTTGTCGAACGATATCATTTATTTAAATTATATTAAAAACCCTGGTGTATTTAAAATAAAGATATCGCCTATTAACTGTGAACCAATTGACAATTCTTCTAGTGATGCTATATCAATAAAGAAGCAAACATTGAAAAAACTTTGGAATCTGTAATGTACTTTACATATACTGATTTAGTTGAATCGATTGAATTGGGCGATCATAGAATCAAAAATTATTTCGACACATTTGGATTTGTTGTTATAAAAAATGTGCTATCTAAAAGTGATTTTAAAAATTTGCTTGCTGAATATGATATTCAGTATGCATTAAGAACAAATGAACCGTCTCCACTAAAAATGCTTAAAAACGCATTGTGGCTTGATGGTCCCAAACGATTTGGAATTAGATACTCGCTTAATAGAATATTTAAAAGAGGTGCGATGCGGTTTTTGCCTAACTTTGTTGATGGCTCTAACTTATACATGGATTATTTCTTTTCTGAGCGTTTTAGACGTGTATATTCATATTTTGCTGGTGAAAACTGGTTATATCTCGGTTCGGATGGAAGTAATTTCATAACCACTAGTTTTCCATGGCACAGAGATTGGTTCACAAAACTGCAAATATTAAAGTGCAATTTCTACTATAATCCGCTACCTTTTATTGGTGGTAAGTTTATGATCGTGCCTGGAAGTAATTTTGCGAATGATACCTACGCACAATTAATTCAGAAATGCATGAGTTGGCCAATGCAAAACAGAATGCCAGGTGGCCTCTCGGAAAATGGAAGATTACATCAGGTAGAAAATCCAAGAGATATTTTTCAGCTAAAAAAAAAATCTAATGAAATTGCAATTCCAGCAGTAGAAGTAAAAATTAAAAAAGGAGATGTTGTTATTTTTGATCAGCGTGCTATTCATTGTGTACAAAACAATTTCCCGAAATTCCAAAGAAGGTTGATGACAATATTGCTTTCAAAGAATGCATTTGACTTCCCAGCTAGTCATCCAGATTTGGTTTCACATAGTCGCGACGATTTAATGCAAGAAGTTGTCGATTTAGTAGTCAATGAGAGAAATCATATCGGATGTCCTCCATACGGCGATGCATTGCTCAAATCTAATTTTCCGGGCTCTAACCATTTTGTTAATATCTCTAAGTCAGATGGTTCTGAAAGATTTGACACGGGTCAGTTCAAAACCAGCGACGGCGTTGTTCACAAATACAAAATTGATTTCGACAAATATAATAAAATTGGAAAATTTTATCGTTCATATTATGAAAGTTTAAACAATGATCTTTCTGCTGTGAAAGACCAAAATTCTCAAGATTTCTCATACGCTGATGTTCATCTCGGTATTAATGCACAAAACATTAAGTATTTCGATTACAAATAGTAACTAATTATGAATGACTTTTCTTGGTCGTACACGCTAAGAATCGCATATATCTTAGCGTTTCTTGATATTAAACAGCGCTACAGAAGATCATTTTTTGGACCTTTTTGGATAACCCTTAGCACTGCTGTTATGGTTGGCGCTATAGGTCTTATTTTTGGATCTGTTCTTGGAGCAGATATGTCGGAATTTCTTCCGTTTCTAGCATTGGGTTTGATCTTTTGGGTCTATATATCTGGAATCCTCCAAGATTGTACCGTTGCATTTATTTCATCCGAAAACCTTATCAAACAGGTAGCTTTGCCTCTTTCTGTTTACATTTTCAGAATAATATTTAGGAATGCATTAATACTTATACATAATCTTTTGATACTGCCGTTTGTCTACTTAATATTAGGAAAGCAGATCGACTCAATGATCATATTATTTATCCCGCTTTCATTTATTATCGTGACAATCTTTCTCTTCTCAATTGGCACTATTTTAGCCGTTTTGTGCACCCGTTACAGGGATTTACCACAGGTTGTGGCGAATATTATGCAGGTCTTTTTCTATTTAACACCTATAGTTTGGATGCCAAGCCTCAAACCTTCGGAAATTGTAAGCTATGTTTTGCAATTTAATGTTTTTAACTATGTGTTGAGTGTACTAAGAGATCCATTTTTGGGTATCAATCCAACTTCTAAAACGATAATTCTTTCTTTAATTACATCATTTTTTTTCTTTGTTGCATACCTAATGCTCAAAAAATACAAGCACAGGGTTGTTTATTGGCTATAAATGGCTACTTTGACTTTAAAAAATGTTTCTGTTGACTTTCCAGTCTTCAGCTCGAAATCTCGATCATTTAAGCAAAGGCTTCTCTCACTATCAACAGGAGGAAGAATAATCGGCGATACATCTACTACTGTCATTAGGGCGCTAAGCGAACTAAATTTGAACATAATTGACGGAGAGCGTGTAGCTTTAGTTGGCCATAACGGGTGTGGTAAGACTACTTTGTTACGCGTTTTGAGTGGAATTTACACACCCTCATCAGGTAGCTATCACGCAAATGGACGTATAAGCACTTTAATTGATATTACACTTGGGATGGATTTTGAACTTACTGGTTTGGATAACATTCACCTGCGAGCGACTTTGATGGGTTTGACTGTCACTGAGACAAAGTCACACCTAAGTGAAATCATAGAATTTTCTGAGCTCGGTGGTTTCATTAATTTTCCTATGCGAACTTACTCATCTGGGATGCAGATGAGGCTAGCATTTGCTGTTTCTACAGTTCTTCAACCTGAAGTTTTATTGATGGATGAGTGGCTTTCTGTTGGCGATGCTTCATTTGTATCTAAGGCTGAAACTAGATTAAAGTCAGTAGTTGATGCAGCTAATATTTTGGTTATAGCTACCCACTCCCCTGGTCTTGTAGAAGCAGTATGTAACAGAGTCGTTTGGCTTGAACATGGGGAAATTATTGCAGATGGAAAACCATCCGAAATTTTGAAGCATGTATTCTGTTAACTGAGATTAACCGCTGAAAGTTGTAATGGTTAGCCTGTTGGATAGTTTCTAAGTATTAAGTATGAAGGCATAGTACATACGCTGCTTAGAGAATAGCACTGAAATAGAACTTTGCGGGGGAGGGCTTACTGTAGGATGATGACCTTGCCGCCAATCGATGCTGTTGTTTAGATGCCTTGCTTTTGGTAATTCAAGCATGGGGTAGGGTATGGTGGCGAGGTAATTGTTAATTCAAATATTTTTATTTTAACCTGGTTGGCTGTAAGCTGGTCAGGTGCAGTTCCTGTAGCCGTTGAACCAAGTAAGCTATCTTTTAATATTGATGTGGATCTCATAGAGGCTGCGATTATTCCTCGTACCCGTGCAATTATTACAGTTTATTTATGTGGGCAACCAGCAGAAATGGATGCGATCAATCAAATCGCTGATAGGTATGGTTTGATGATGCTAGAGGATGCTACGCAGGCTCATGGAGCGCGTTATCAAGGATGTAGGACTGGTGGTTTGGGACAAGCTACCAGCTTTAGTTTTTATTCTGGTAAGAATCATGAGAGATTTGTTACGCGCAGGGATATCTTCTCTCTCTCTGCAATAGCGTTCTGCGATGAGCTGGTTATCAGGCTATGCCCTGGTTCTGATATACGTTCCACTTCTTTTTAAGACACAGGGACTGTGGCTTCTGGCCAAATAACTCTCACGATGAATAAGGTCAACATGACTAGCGTGCTAGCCGCTGCATGGATGATTGGTCGGTTGCCGACAATCTCAACTTATGTTGTAACGCAAAAATTTATTGAGGTTGATACGTTATTCAATAAGTCATTGTAGATTTCAATAGCCCTTTATGTTTTGTATGCTTTCGCGATAGTGGCTCTAAGACTTTTATTGTCTTATACTATGCAAATAGAGTGTTTTGTTGTTACTAGAGACATTAGTTCTATTCATTGGCATCAGACCTTATCACGCGTCTGGTTTGTCGGAGTTATATATAGGCTCATTTGAAAAAACTAACGCTGAAAGCTTCAATAATCTTTGCAGTTGTAACGGTAACCCCTTAGGTTATGATTGCGCGTTGGAGTAATTGTGGCATTGTCTGGTAAGTGTTTTTTCTCAATGTTCTGTTGACTTTGCCCGTTACTGCATATCTGCACATTAAACTTCGCCAAGAATTGTAGTCTGAATGAGCACTGATCAATCACCGATATTAAGTATCGCAATTCCTACTTGGAATAGAGCCACTTATTTGGCGGAAACACTGAAGCAGTTAACTAGTGAACTGCGATCTGTGAATCAACCTACGGTTGAGATTCTAGTTTCTGATAATGGATCAACTGACAAAACATCCGAAGTTATTGATCGTTGCCATCATGAGGGGTTGAAACTAACGTCCATAAGAAATTCTGAAAACATCGGTAGCGATGCCAATATTGCTCAGTGTTTCAATTTGGCAAAGGGAAAGTATGTGCTTATCCTTGGTGATGATGATGTATTCGTAGACGGGGGGCTTAAGGCACTGCTCGATTTGTTGGAAAAGAATGATTATGGTGTTGTTTGTATGCGTAGCTATAGTTTCGATAGCGATTTTAGTAAGGAACATCCTGGCGGTGAGGGTGCTCCGCAGTTCTTCGAGAATGTAGATAACTTCTTCAAAAAGCTTGGTCCGCTTATTACTCTCATCTCGGTTTGTGTGATCAACAAAGAGCTGTTACCAGACGTTGATGCATCAGTATTTTGCGGTAGCAACCTGGTTCAGGTGCATCTCGTTGCACGAGCTGCCATCGCAGCCAAGCGTAATGTTTTCTTTAATAGGTATCTGATTGCCTGTAAACGAAATAATAGTGGTGGTTATAGCTTTAGCAAAATTTTTGTAGCTAATTTTTTTGGTATCATGGAAACGTATATAGGATCACGTTTTACAGAAAAAGGTTTGAAAAATCTCGAGTCGCGGATGATGCTAGGCTTTTATCCATTTTATTTATATAAAATGCGAGTGTATGGTGATAATGAATTAACAAAAAGAGATCGTTTGATTTATGAGAAGCGCTTTAAAGGGCGCTGGCAATATGAAATGGTTTTGGCTCCTATCTTAAGCTGGCCTAGACCGTTTGCTGTTTTCTGGGGGGCGCTCTCGACGTTACTAGGACGGATAGCGCAAGGTGACTTCAGGAGAGGGTGTGCTTTTGCCATTAATAAAATGCGACAAGCTTTGGGCGCTGGGTCGGAGGTCTGACTGGTTTGAATAATTCTAACGTTTCTGTTTCGCTCGTAAGCCACGGTCATGGCGATATGATCTGGAGCCTTGTTGATAAGTTGGTGGAGTGTCATGAAGTTTCTCAGATCATAGTGACGTTGAATATTCCCGAGAGTAACCCTGCCAATTTGCATAGCAAAGTCGTTTTGGTGAGGAACGAAAAGCCCCTTGGGTTTGGTGCTAATCACAACAAGGCCTTTAGATTCGCAAATGGTGGTTATTATTGCGCCATCAATCCTGATATTGAATTAGTTTTTAACCCCTTTCCCCAACTTATAAAGGTATTAGGAGATCCTAATGTGGGTTTAGTGGCGCCAGTTGTGATTAACTGTAGTGGTTTAAGCGAAGATAGTATGCGATGCTTTTTAACGCCATTGGCTATGGTAAAGCGCGTCTTAAGAATTGACATGGGGGTCTATTCAGATCACCATGGAGTTGGCGTTCTTTACCCGGATTGGGTGGCGGGTATGTTCATGCTGTTTCAGTCAGAGGTCTATGCCAAAGTGCACGGGTTTGATGAACGGTATTTTATGTATTGTGAAGATGCGGATATTTGTACCCGATTGTGGAAGACCGGGGTCATGGTAGCCGGATGTATGTCAGTCAGTGTAATTCACAATACTCAGAGGGCTGACCGTCAAAGCTTCAAGTATTTATATTGGCATTTGCTCAGTATGATCCTATATTTTTGGCGTCATTCATGGTCGCTGCCGGCCAAACGACAACTTTAAAAAAATTGCGGCGGAACAAAGTGCCAGCTAATTAAAAAGTTAAATTCTCTGGATGACCGAGCAAATTTACAAAATGAACCCATATAATGGGTCGGAGTAGGTAAACACGCTAATACCCCTTATCAGGCATAGTTAGATAAGCGTAGAGTATGGAAGAGGCCTTTGAGGGTTATTGGAGCGCATGACGTTTGAGCAGTAAAAACTGCAGACTATGTGACCGGTTTACACTGCTTTGTAATGGTGGGTCGGGCGAGACTCGAACTCGCGACCAACGGATTAAAAGTCCGCTGCTCTACCGACTGAGCTACCGACCCAGTAACGATTGACTTGCTTTTGATGGTATTTGCAAGAGATTTGCCAAAGAAAGACTATTTTTGTAGTTCTTCTTCAAGCAAAACTAAGATTATAGCAAGATGTTGGGACTCTACCTCAAGGCCGATTTAGGGCGGATTGGGAGTAATTAACCTCGCCTAGCTACTGGGGGATTTTGGGCAAAGTACTCCTTGATTCCTGCGAGGATCGCATCTGCGATTCGCTCTTGGTAGGTCTCGTCATTGAGCTTTTTTTCCTCTTGGGGATTGCTAATAAACGCGGTCTCAATGAGGATCGAGGGGATGTCTGGTGCCTTGAGAACTGCAAATCCAGCTTGCTCGACCCGATTTTTATGCAAGGGTGCAAAACTGCCAATATTTTTAAGGACCGAGCCCCCCACCTTGAGGGAGTCATTAATTTGCGCAGTCGTTGACATGTCCAGGAGCAGGTGGGCAACCTGGCGGTCCTTGGTTTTGATGTTGATCCCGCCAATGAGATCTGACGCATTTTCCTTGTTCGCCATCCAGCGCGCGGCGGAACTCGTCGCTCCTTGTTGTGAGAGGGCAAACACCGATGCCCCTTTGGCATGGGGCTGGATAAACGCATCCGCATGAATTGATACAAACAGGTCAGCCTCCACTTGACGGGCTTTAGAGATGCGGCGATGCAAGGGCACAAAGTAATCACCATCGCGGGTTAAGAAGGGACGCATTGCATCTTCTTGATCAATTTTGCTCTTTAGGCGCTTGGCAATCGAGAGCACGATATTCTTTTCATGGGAGCCTCGCGCACCAATTGCTCCCGGGTCTTCGCCGCCATGACCGGGATCGAGCGCAATGGTCACGAGGCGTTTAAAGGGAATGCGTTGCGTACTCGCAATCGGTGGAATTTGCTCTTTGCCTTTATTGATTGCAGCCCCTGCTTTTTTATTGGTAGGGCGCTCCTGGTTGGCAAAGGCGGCAATCGGATCATCGTCTAGTTTGGCTGCACTGTCTTTGCGGGTGGTGGTGCGCTCCTCAGCGAGCAACTTTTCTTTTCTGGCTGACTCTTTCACAAGCTGCATGAGGGGGTCGGGGGGATTGGTGGGGTAGAGATCAAAAATGAGTCGGTATTGATACTCGGCCACAGGCTCTAAAGTAAAGAGTTGGGGTTTGACTGCCTCTTTCAGATCAAACACCAGCCTCACAACAGTGGGCTGAAATTGCCCTACCCGAATTTGGGCAATATAGGGATCGTTGGGCTTGACCTTGGCGACCAGGTCTTTGAGTGTGGGGTTGAGCTCTAGTCCATCAATATCCACCACCAAGCGATCGGGCCCCGTGAGGAGTTGATGGGAGATCGGCAAGGTCTTATCCGACTCCAAAGTAATGCGGGTGTAATCCTCGGAGGGCCAAATCCGCACGCCAATCAGTTTGGCTCCTGCATTGGCATGCACCAATTCACTTTCAGTGAGAAGCACATACAGCACCCCCAAAGTGCCTACGGATTGAAGCCCTTTTTGAAGCGCGCGGCGGCGGTTGGGGTTCATGGATTTAGTGATTTCTGCTACTGATGGATTGAAGAATCGCTTCGCCCTTTACTGTGTTTGCTTCAATCACAACTGTTCTGGCAAGTTCGGATTCCTGTTGATTGGGATGCATGAGGGTGATGGACAGATCCATGGGGGGGAGGGTGTAATCCGCTTTCTCTGGCCATTCGATGATGCACAGTGTCGGGTTCTCCGATTGGGTAAAGTGCTCCAAAAGCCCAGCCTCAACCCATTCTTCTGGACTTTGCATGCGGTAGAGGTCAAAGTGAAAGATGTGCAGCGCTTCGTTGGGTAAATCCAAAATATGCTCTTCACATAGACTGTAGGTTGGGCTTTTGACTTTGCCCCCATAGCCCATGGCTTGTAAGAGGTAGCGCGTAGCGGTGGTTTTGCCAGCCCCCAAATCCCCATCGAGGCTGATAAAAAGCGATTGTGGTTTTTGGGGAGCGGGGGCATAAAACGCCAGGATCGCATTGGCGAGTATTCGCACCGCCTCTGCAGTGGCCCTCTCATCTTTACAATGAATAGTATGGTTTTTTGCCAAACGTATCTTGATCTCGTGCGTTCAAACCCATTTAGGGATCGATTCTAAATTGCCTATGCATTCTCACGTATTTTCGCAAGAATTGCACCCCCAATGGGCAGAGTTGCGCGTCTGGCTTAATACCCGTGCCAAGCAACTGGGTTTTAGTGAGGTGCGCATTACCGATACGGATGTCCACGATTCCCACCCCTACTTATTGCAATGGTTAGCGCAGGGTCGCCATGGCCAAATGAACTATATGGAGCGCCACAAGGATCTACGCGTTGAGCCAAGCGCCTTGCAAGCAGGCGCCATTCGCAGCATTTGCCTCACCATGCCCTATTTGAGTGAGATAACCCCCTCCTCAGCAGGGGACGTTCTCAGGCATGAAGAAGAGCGTCTTTTGAAGAGCGATCAAGCAGTGGTTTCGCTCTATGCCAGAGGACGCGATTATCACAAGGTGATACGCTCACGACTGCAAACACTTGCGACTGAACTTGAGGAAAAAATTCAGATTCTGTTGGAGGGATTCAATGATTCTTCATCTTCCTGTAGTGAGCCATTGCAGTACCGCGTCTTTACAGATTCTGCACCGCTCATGGAAGTGGAATTAGCGCGCAAGGCGGGGTTAGGCTGGCGTGGCAAACACACTTTGCTGCTGAATCGCGACTCTGGGTCCTTGTTCTTCTTAGGAGAAATCCTAATCAATATCCCTTTGCCCGTTGATACGCCAGTAGAGGCGCATTGCGGTTCATGTCAGGCCTGTATGGATATTTGTCCTACCCAGGCGATTACGGCGCCATACCAATTGGATGCGAGGCGTTGCATTTCTTATTTAACGATTGAGCATCGCGATGCGATCCCAATCGAATTTCGTCGGGCGATGGGTAATCGCATCTATGGGTGCGATGATTGCCAGCTGGTATGCCCTTGGAATAAATATGCTCAGCTATCGACCTTACCGGATTTTGCAGAGCGTAACAATTTAGGTGTCGCCTCTTTACTAGAACTATGGGGCTGGAGCGAAGCGCAATTTACCGAGCGCCATGCGGGTAGCGCCATTTTGCGCATTGGCTATGAGCGTTGGCGACGCAATCTTGCTGTAGCTCTTGGTAATGCCTTGGCCTCTGATCTCGATGAGGAGATCAAAAGGATTATGCGTGAGCAGTTGTTATGCGCTTTACCGAGCGCGAGTCCCCTGGTCGCCGAGCATATTACCTGGGCACTCAATCAAGAGATCCCATGCGATACCCCCAGGGTTGGACCGTTAAAATAGGTGTGATTCATCATGAGTACACCATCCACCAATCCGAATGATGCATTAAAGAGACCCACCGAGGATCCTTCTGATCGCATCGCGACGGAAATGGATTGCCCAGAGTCGTATCAGAGCTTGCATCAGGGTGAGATTGCATCGTCACTCGATCACACTAAAACAGCTCGGTTTGGCACTACGACCGATGCGTTCTGGGGTGGGGTACGCGATGGTCGTGGCGCTCCTGCCATGGTCCTATTTGCCGGGATGGTGGGCTTTGGGGCGATGGGGCGCACTAATGGGTTTGATGTGTGGTTTACCACGGCAACCAGCTTTTTGATGTTTGCGCTACCTGGTCAGATTGTGATGTTGGAGATGATCTTGTTAGGCGCATCATCGCTTACCATTGCGGTTGCGACCTCGCTCACGGCTACGCGCTTTGTCACCATGACCGCTACCCTCTTTCCGATGCTTCATGTGCGTGACCGCAATAAAGCTCTTTATGCCAAAGTGCATCTCTTGGCCATGACGGCTTGGGCGGTATCCCTCAAAGAGTTTGCGACTATCGAACCCAAGTATCGCCTGAGTTACTTTTGTGGTTTGGGCTTACTGTGTTGGCTGATTTCCATTCCGGGAACGGTGGTGGGATTTTTAATTGCTGGTAGCGTACCGATGCCGATTACCTTAGGCCTCATTTTTATTAATCCCCTCTTTTTCTTACTGACATTTACGGAAATTAAGGTTAGTGGCTATCGCCTAGCGATCCTCTTGGGTAGTATTGCAGGCCCCATCTGTTATTTGATGGATCGTGATACGAGCTTACTCACTGCGGGATTGATTGGCGGAACTCTCGCCTACTGGATTGATCGCAAATGGATCCGACGCTATGACCATGTGAAAAGAGGAGGGGTCTAGTGGAGGCAATCTCAGCCAATTTAAATAGCGCCTTTGCAATTCAGCAAGGTATGTGGGAGTGGCTAGCATTGATTGCAGCCTCGATTGGTACCTATGTCTGTCGGGCCCTAGGTGTGATGCTCTCCGGTCGCGTGAGCCAAGATAGCGAGTTCTTTCGCTGGCTCTCGGCCGTGACCTATGCGATGGTGGCTGCACTCACCATTCGCTTGATCTTCTTACCCGTTGGCATGCTATCAACCGTGCCGCTTTATTTAAGGCTGATTATTTGTGCGATTGCAGTTGGGGTGATGCTCATCAATCCCAGTCGCCGCCTTGTACCCGCTTTATTGATCGGTACGCTTTTAATGGTTGCCGTTGGGATTGTGTAAACGTTCTAGTACAACCGAAACCACGTAGGCGTTTGAAAGCGCACAATGGAGCGATACAAATACCAATAGGTCACAATAAACACAACCGCCACGATTTGCAGCGCCAGGGTTGAATCAAAGAAAAGGATAGAGGGTATGGCATTCATGACCACCAAAATCCATAAATACGGCGCAGTTCTGGCATTACGGTCGGCCGCAGAGAGTTGTGGGTTGACATTTCCGATGACGCGGCGGTAAATCAAGGTATGAAAATGAATCGCATCGGGCTGCCCCGGACTTTTATTCTGGTGAATAAGACGTCGGTAGATTGAGAATAAGGTCTCAAAGATCGGATAAATATTGATCGTGAGCGCAAACCAGGGCGATACGGCCGCATTTCGTTCGACCAGTAGGATCGAGAGTAGCGCAATCCAAAAGCCAATGAGATACGCACCGCCATCGCCTAAAAAAATGAGACCACGCGGATAGTTCCACAGAAAAAACCCGGCAATCGCTGCAAGCATGCAAAGCGACAGCTTAAAAATTACCAAATCATTTTGCTTAAAAGCAATATACAGAATGGCCCCCAGGGTGATGATTGCAATCATGCTAGAGAGCCCATGAAAGCCATCAATGATATTGTAGGCATTAGCAAGCCCTGTCATAGCAAAGCAGGTGAATAAAGTGGAAATGAGGGTAATGCTCAAGAGTTGATTGAGAAGATGGATATCGAGCGAAGTGATAGACGTTGGAATTGCGTAAATCGCAATGAGAGCACCAAGTGCAGTAAACGCTAATCGCTTTTGAACCCCAATATTCTTTTTCAGATCTTCAATCAGGCCAATACCAAATACCGAAATGCAGCTCACCAGAATCGCTGCGATCAGGCTAAAGAGTTGATCTTTAAATGCAATAAATAGGCTGCCCGCGATTAGGCCGGTTGCAATACTGAGTCCACCAATACGGGGTACCGAGCGCGTATGGATTTTTTGGGGGCCTGAGAACTCATGATCGCCACTCAGATGCCCGTGCAGGTGCTGGTACCGAATCAGCAAAAAAGTGACCACAAATGAGACGCAGAAACTGATTAAAAGCGTATTCATGAACCCATTCTAACGGAGTCCAATTTAACCTTTCTTGCGCTGCAAGGATGGTGAGCTGCCGCTTCTGTTCACCTAGAGATGCATTTCTAGGACCCGTGCAATATGTACTGCCTCACGATTCGCTCCATCAGCAATTTGGTGACGACAGCTAGTACCGTCGGCCACCACCATCGCGTTAGGCTCTTTGCGAATGCGCGGTAACAAACTGAGCTCCGCCATTTGCTTGGAAGCCTCGATATGCTCCACCCCATACCCAAAGCTGCCCGCCATGCCACAGCACGACGACTCAATCAGTTGGGGGTTGGCATTCGGAATGAGTTTCAGTAATTCAAGGGCGGGACTCACGGCCGCAAAGGCCTTTTGATGGCAATGGCCATGTACCAAAATCGGCTGAGCGGACTCTTTGAAGTTCGGCACAAACCGATTGGCTTTGTGTTCACTGGCTAAAAACTCTTCAAGGAGTTGGGCCTGCTTACTCACGACTTGCGCAGACTCACCGAGACCCATCGTGAGCGCTTCATCGCGTAGCGTAAATAAGCAAGAGGGCTCTAGACCCACAATTGCTATCCCTTCGTTTGCATAGGGTGCCAAGTGGTTAACAAGTGCTGAGAGTCGTACTTTCGCCTCATTCACCATACCGGATGCTAAGTAGGTGCGACCACAGCAAAATGGCTTTTGTTCATCGAGATCTTTTGCAGGTTGCGCCACATGAACCGCGTAGCCCGACTTTTGTAAGAGGGCAAGTGCCGCTTGCAAGTTCTCATTCTCAAAATAAGCGTTAAAGGTATCGGCAAAGAGGACGACGCGCTTGTCGTGTTTGGCGAGCTCCTCAGGCGTTATAAATGGTAGGGGTGCTTGATTCCAAAAATGCTTACTTTTCCAGACCGGCAAGGAGCGCTGGGCGCTAATTCCGGTGAACCACTCTTGGATCTTGGCTAAGAGTGGGATGTGATTGCGTAGATTCATGAGCGCGGGCAAACCAGGAACGCGCGCAATGATGGGGGCATAGTTCGGCAAATGGGCCACTAAACGATCACGTAGGGTATGACCAAAGCGCTCTTTGTATTGCGCCAAATACTCAATCTTCATTTTGGCCATGTCCACGCCCGTGGGGCATTCGCGTTTGCAGCCCTTGCAACTGACGCATAAATCCATCACCTCTTTCACTGCTTGGGTGGCCAGAGGTAAATGGGCGGGAGGTCTATCACTCGTATTCGAGATCTGCCCTGAGATAGCTAGACGCAAGGTGTTGGCACGGCCGCGGGTCAGATCTTTTTCATTGCGAGTGATGCGATAGCTTGGGCACATCACATCGGCATCAAACTTACGGCAATGTCCATTGTTATTGCACATCTCAATCGCTTTGGCGAGACCTTGCGCAGGATCGCCACCGGTGCCCGCCGCAGTGACTGCTTCGGTCACGGGATTGTTTTGCACGTTCCAGGCAGACCAATCAAGCTTGGGTTTCACCGTAATAACCTGATAGGAAGGCGGATAGCGAAAGTACGCACTATCATCCATCTTGGGGGGATTGACAATCTTGCCGGGATTAAGAAGTCCCTTGGGATCAAATTGTGTTTTGATCTTGGTAAGTGCCTCGGTAATCTTCGGACCAAATTGCCAGCTGATCCACTCCCCCCGGCATAGACCATCGCCATGCTCGCCACTAAAGGCGCCTTTGTATTTGCGCACAAGCTCGGCCGCTTCTTCTGCAATCGCGCGCATCTTGAGAGCCCCATCGCGACGCATATCCAGAATTGGGCGCACATGCAGGGTGCCGACTGATGCGTGCGCATACCAGGTACCGCGTGAGCCATATTTACTGAAGACCTCGGTCAAGGCTTGGGTGTATTCGGCTAGGTGCTCCAGTGGTACAGCACAATCTTCAATGAAGCTCACCGGCTTGCCATCGCCCTTGAGACTCATCATGATATTGAGCCCTGCTTTACGCACTTCCCATAAGTTCTTTTGCATCGCCGCGTCGGGCATCATCACGACCGACCCAGGTAAACCCAGATCACTCATGAGGGTGTTGAGATCTTGAAGTTTTTGTAAGAGTGGAGCGTGCTCGTCGCCGCTAAACTCCACGAGCAAAATGGCATCGACTGTTTTTGCGTTGGCGTCCACGAGCGCGGTCTCAATCGTCTTGCGAAACGCCGGGTTATTACGCGAGAGATCGATCATGGTGCGATCAACCAGCT
Organism: Polynucleobacter sp. HIN8; assembly: GCF_030297615.1. Taxonomy (NCBI): domain Bacteria; kingdom Pseudomonadati; phylum Pseudomonadota; class Betaproteobacteria; order Burkholderiales; family Burkholderiaceae; genus Polynucleobacter; species Polynucleobacter sp. HIN8. The sequence goes on from NZ_AP028139.1 coordinate 332,939, forward strand.
CCACGGCGGTGGGTCCCAACTTCACGATATGCTGGGCACTATCCATTGCTTGATAAAAACTCGCAAAGTTCACAACCCCTAAGACCTTGTGTTTGGGCAAGCGCGCGAGCTTGAGCGTTAGAGATTTGAAGTATGCGAGAGTGCCTTCGCTACCTACGAGTAAATGAGCAAGATTGACACTGTTATCCAAGGTGTATGGCAACTCACTTTGCGGATGAAAGACATCCAAGTTGTAACCAGCGACTCGGCGCATGACTTTGGGCCAGTGTGCATCGATCTCCGGTTTGAGATCGTCCACCAAGTGCCTAACATAATCCCCCAAGGCTTTGGCACGACCCATGCTTTCTGAATAAGGACCAAAGTTAGCGAGCTCGCCATTAGCCAGCCAGGCGTCAATCCCCAAAACGTTATGCACCATATTGCCATACGCAATCGAGCGACTACCGCAGGAGTTATTCCCTGCCATGCCGCCAATGGTGGCCTGTGCAGCGGTCGAGACATCAACCGGATACCAAATCCCGTGGGGTTTGAGGTGGGCATTGAGATGATCCAGCACCATACCCGGCTCCACTTCCACCGTGGCGCGATCCGGATCAGTGAGATCGGAAGAGAGGATCTTACGAAAATGTTTGCTGTTATCAATCACGAGTGCGGCACCCGTGGTCTGGCCGCATTGACTGGTACCACCGCCTCTAGGTAAAACGGGAATACCTGACTCATTGGCAACTTCAAGAGCTGCTTCAATATCCTGCGCCGATTTAGGAACAAGAACTGCTACCGGGAATTGTTGGTAGATCGATGCATCGGTTGCGTAGCGCCCACGGCTTGCACTGTCAACCAAGACCTCGCCCTCGACATGCTTTTGGAGTTTGGTGGAAATCTCGGGTGGCAGGCTACTTAGGGTAAAGCTGGGATCGGGTGCAATTTTGGTCATGAATCAAACGAATTTAAATCAATAAACAATGGATTGTATTGATTTGAGGGTAAATTTGGGGAGGGTCCTAATCCATGGCAGAATGACCCTAAAGAAAGAATCAAAATACCAAGGAGACCACCATGCTAGCCAATAAACCCTATTTGCGCCAAGTCGATGTGCAAAAGATCTTAGACGCTGCTAATGCCCATGCCGAGAAACACAACTGGGCGGTCACGATTGCCGTATGCGATGACGGCGGGCATTTGTTGGGACTGATTCGTCGTGATGGCTGCGCCCCGGTGTCATCCTATATTGCTCAAGACAAGGCGCGCTCTGCAGCGATGGGCAAGCGTGAGAGCAAGGTGTATGAGGACATCATTAATAACGGCCGAACGGCCTTTGCAACCGTCCCCCACATCAAGGGCATGCTCGAGGGCGGCGTCAATATTGATGTCGATGGCCATACGATTGGCGCGGTCGGCGTCTCTGGCGTGAAGTCTGCAGATGATGCCGGTATTGCCCGAGCCGGTATCGCCGCGATTTTGTCTTGATCCAAAAAACCAGTTTGTAGGAAAACATGAGCCGTATTTTTAAAAATACGGCTCAAAATTTGAGCCGATTCTTATAAATCGGTCGTTTTCCCGACTTTCTTGACATTTGTGTTCAAAAAGTCGGAACTCAGTTGATCACTTTTGATCCAAGTTTTAGTTGGCAATATTGATCAATATCCTAAATGGGTCTCTAAAGCCTGTAAAATCAAGGGGTGTCTACAAAAACCGATCCAAACCTACCCGATTCGGGTAATGTGCCCAGCGCTAATTTTGCTGATTTCCAATTAGATCCTAAGATCCTCAAAGCGATTGAGGAGCAAGGCTATACCCAGGCAACCCCAATTCAGGCCAAGGCGATTCCGGTGGTCCTGGAGGGCCGGGACGTGATGGGGGCAGCGCAAACGGGTACTGGTAAAACCGCCGCCTTTACCCTGCCGATTATTCAGAAGCTGTTGCCTCAGGCCAATACGAGTACCTCGCCCGCTCGCCACCCCATTCGAGCCTTGATTTTGACCCCAACCCGGGAATTGAGCGATCAGGTGGCTGAGAACGCGAGCCTTTATGCCAAATTTACGGATCTACGGACCGCAGTCGTATTTGGTGGTGTTGACATCAAACCTCAAACGGCCTTGCTGCGATCGGGGGTAGAGATTTTGATTGCAACCCCCGGGCGTTTACTCGATCACATCACCAGTAAAACGGCCGATTTGTCGCAAGTGCAACTTTTGGTATTGGATGAGGCTGATCGTATGTTGGACATGGGTTTCTTGCCCGATCTGCAACGCATTATCAATTTGATTCCTGCACAGCGTCAGACCTTATTGTTCTCTGCAACCTTTTCTCCAGAAATTAAGAAGCTCGCACAAACCTACTTGCGTAATCCCGTAACGATTGAAGTGGCTCGGCAAAATGCCGCAGCCGATACGGTCAATCAAGTGGTGCACTTGGTACCCTCCGAACATAAGCGTGCAGCCATCGTAGCCATATTGCAAAACCGGGTGAAGGCGGGCTTAAGTAGTCAGTGCATCATCTTCACCAACAGTCGAATGGGCTGCGCACGGTTGGCAAACGCTCTGGAGCGCGATGGTATTAGAGCAGCTGCGATTCATGGGGATAAAAGCCAAACCGAACGGATGGCAACCTTAGAAGCCTTTAAGACCGGCACAATCGATGCTTTAGTGGCTACCGACGTTGCGGCACGCGGCTTAGATATTCCAGATATGCCCTGCGTGATTAATCATGAGCTTCCTTTTAATGCCGAGGACTTTATTCATCGGATTGGGCGCACTGGGCGTGCTGGGAGCAAAGGTGATGCAATTGCCTTAGTCGATGATAGTGAAAAGCGCTTACTCGAGGATATTGAGAAACTCATGAAGCGCAAGCTCACGATTGCGCGACTACCCACGAGTGAGCGAGAGAGTAAAAGCGGTGGTTCTAAAGCGATTGCAGCCGACCCATTTTTCTACATGCCTTATGAGCCTGGGAAAATCACGCCAGTACCAAAGCAAGAGCCAACCAGTTCATCGATCAAGCCGGGCACCAATCAAAAAAAGCCAGTGCTTGGCGCGCTCTTGGGCGGCACCAAAAAGTAATTATATGAAGGGCGTTCCCGCCACTCTTGTACCTTACGGTTTAGCCATTGCGAAATGCTCCCACGAATCGGATCATTTTGTAATCCCAAGTGATTTGCCGCACTGTTAAGGCTGGCTCGAATTGACTCCGGGTGAGCGATATCAACCGCAGTCGCTTTTGTTTGTTTGCTGAGTTTCTTGCCAGCGTCATTGGTTACGAGTGGTAGATGCAAATAACTCGGGGTTTGATAACCCAAGCATTGTTGTAAATAGATTTGCCGTGAAGTGTTACTGAGTAAATCTTCACCCCGCACAATATGCGTGATCCCTTGTAAGTGATCATCGACCACCACTGCTAACTGATAAGTAAAGAGCCCGTCAGCTCGGCGCAGAACAAAATCTCCCACTTGCGTATTGACATCTTGGGTTTGCTTACCTAAATCTCGATCCGTAAAGCTGATCTGGCACTCGTGTGGAAAGCGAATGCGCAAAGCATGATTTTGAATCGGTACCTTTCGTTCTCGACATGTCCCCGGGTAAATCAATTCTTGATTAGGCTTAATCAAACCCCCTTCTTTTTGTAAGACCTCCTCAATTTGCTTGCGGGAGCATTGACAGCCATAGATGCGATCGATCGTGATGAGTTGTTCTAGAGCATTTTGATAGTGAGTTGTCCGTTGAGATTGCCAGACCGGTGCCTCGTCCCATTCCAAACCACAGACTCTCAATTGATTCAAGATTAATTGATCAGCACCAGGTACCGTCCTTGGGGTATCCACATCTTCAATACGCACGAGCCAAGCCCCATCATGTGCCCGGGCATCAAGCCAACTGCCTAATGCTGTCGCCAGTGAGCCTAAATGGAGCGGCCCAGTGGGCGACGGAGCGAAGCGGCCCCGGTAGGGTTTATGGCCTTTTTGGGCTTCATCTGATCTAGTGCCTTGATTGAATTGGGGATTTAAAGAGGAGGTCATCGGGCTCATGATTTGACAGTGCGCACAGCTAAAATCATCTCATATGGCAGCGCCCCAATTTATCCATCTTCGTTTGCATTCCGAGTACTCGATTACCGATGGGGTGGTGCGCATTGATGATGCAGTTGAGGCAGCTTGTTTGGATGATATGGGCGCCTTAGCACTCACCGATCTAGGTAATTTATTTGGTCTCATCAAGTTTTACTCGGCAGCCCGCTCCGCAGGGGTCAAACCAATTGCTGGCACTGATGTGTGGGTGACGAACACCCAAGAGCCCGATCAACCCTATCGCATGCTGCTCTTGGTACAAAACCATATCGGTTACCTCAATCTGTGTGAACTCCTAAGTAAAGCATCACTCCATAATCAGCGCCATGGAAGAGCGGAGATTCAGCCGGATTGGTTGAGTGAGCCGCTACCCACAATTACTAAAGGAGCGAAGAAAAAAACATTGGCTGAGGGCTTAATTGCGCTCTCAGGCGCGCATCAGGGGGATGTGGGAGTTGCGCTCCTTAATGGGGATGAGGTAAGGGCGCGCGAGACAGCCACTCACTGGCAAACAGTCTTTGGTGGCCGCTATTTTGTGGAGCTCCAGCGTTTTGGTCATGCCCAGGATGAGGCGCATATTCAGCTTGCTTGCCAACTCGCGAGTGATTTAAAAATTCCGGTAGTCGCAACTCATCCGATTCAGTTTATGAAGCCCGAGGATTACACGGCACATGAGGCGCGAGTCTGTATCGCTGAAGGCGAGTTATTGGGTGATCCACGTCGCCCCAAACGCTTTACCGAAGAACAATATTTTCTGACGCAAGAGCAAATGCACGAGCGTTTTGCGGATCTCCCGGCGGCACTTGCCAATACGGTGGAGATAGCCAAGATGTGCAATCTCAACCTGACCTTGGGTCAAGCGCGGTTACCTGAGTTTCCAACGCCCGATGGCATGGCGCTTGATCAATACTTGATGCAGCAGGCAGAACTAGGACTTGATAAAAATCTTCGCAGACTCTATCCCAAGGAAGAAGAGCGAGTAGCCCTTGAGCCCCGCTATCGCGAGCGCTTGCGCTTTGAAGTCAACACGATTGCGCAAATGGGGTTCCCAGGCTACTTCTTGATCGTCGCAGACTTCATTAACTGGGCCAAAAATAATGGCGTGCCTGTTGGACCAGGTAGAGGATCAGGCGCCGGATCCTTAGTCGCTTTCTCATTGGGGATTACCGATCTCGATCCTCTGCGCTACAACTTACTCTTTGAGCGCTTTTTAAATCCCGAGCGCGTCTCCATGCCCGACTTTGATATCGATTTTTGTCAGCATGGGCGCGATCGCGTGATTGCCTATGTGAAAGAAAAGTACGGCAAGGATGCGGTGAGCCAAATTGCTACCTTTGGCACGATGGCGGCCAAAGCTGCGATTCGAGATGTGGGAAGGGTGCTTGAGCAACCCTATGGCTTTGTGGATGGTATCGCCAAGCTCGTCCCATTTAAGCCCGGCCAAGTGGTGACGATCGAATCAGCCAAGAAAGAAGAAAAGCAACTCGCCGAGCGTGAAAGAAATGAAGAGGAAGTGCGCCAACTCTTGGCGCTTGCACAGCAGCTCGAGGGCATGACCCGCAACGTGGGCATGCACGCGGGAGGGGTCTTAATTGCGCCTGGCAAACTCACCGATTTTTGCCCGCTTTATACCCAAGATGGGGGCGACGCGAATGCAGGGGTGATTAGCCAATTCGATAAAGACGATGTGGAATCGATTGGTCTAGTGAAATTCGACTTCTTGGGACTCACCACACTGACTATCTTGGCGGGGGCCGAGCGCTGGATTAAAAAACTACATGCCGATCGCAAAGCTTGGAGCATCAGTGATATCCCACTCGATGATCCCAAAGCCTTTGAGCTTTTAAAGCGCGGTAATACCGTTGCCGTGTTCCAGTTGGAAAGTCGGGGCATGCAAGGCATGCTGCGCGATGCTAAGCCCGATCGCTTTGAAGACATCATCGCCTTGGTAGCGTTGTATCGACCAGGTCCCATGGATCTCATCCCCGATTACATTAAACGTAAGCACGGGCAACAGAAGGTTGAATACCCCGATCCCCGCATTGAGCCCGTATTGCGTGAGACCTACGGCATCATGGTCTACCAAGAGCAGGTGATGCAGATGGCGCAGATGATTGGGGGCTACTCCTTGGGAGGTGCAGACCTATTGCGTCGCGCGATGGGTAAAAAGAAGCCAGAAGAGATGGCACAGCATCGCCAGATTTTCCGAGAAGGCGCTCAAAAAAATGGACTCACCGAGCACAAGGCCGATGAAATCTATGACTTGATGGAGCGTTTTGCGGGATATGGGTTTAATAAGTCCCACGCGGCTGCGTATGCGCTATTAGCCTATCAAACTGCCTGGCTCAAGGCCTATTACCCTGCCGAATTTATGGCAGCCAACTTATCGCTCTCGATGGACGATACCGATAAGGTGAAGATTCTGTATGACGATAGTCTGCACAATGGTTTGAAGATTTTGCCACCGGATATTAATACCGGCATGTACGAGTTCACACCGATTGCAGATCCCAACGATCAAGAACAAAGCGTGGGGATTCGTACGATTCGCTATGGCTTGGGAGCGGTTCGAGGTACCGGTGAGGGTGCGATTCAAATCATTGTGGAAGCGCGCAAAGCAGGACTATTTAATGACCTGTTTGATTTCTGTGCCCGCGTGGATCGTCGTCAAGTCAATCGCCGTGCCATCGAAGCCTTGATTCGGGCGGGGGCGTTTGATTCGATTACAGTCGATGCCGCTAAAGCACTAATGAATACCTATGATGCTCGCTCAACTCTTCTTGCATCGCTCTCCCGTGCGATCGAGGCTGCCGAACAGGCCGAAGCCTCAGTGCATCAGGTAAGTCTCTTTGATGCAGACGATGTGGCGCAAGCGCATGCACCCGAGTACGTGAAGGAACTCCCTTTTTCTGAAAAGAAACGCTTGCAAGATGAGAAAGCGGCATTGGGTCTATGTTTAACCGGACATTTGTTTGATGCCTATCGGCCTGAAGTGACGCACTTTATTCGTCAACCACTCATCAAGCTCACCGAGGGTAAAGATCAACTCCTCGCCGGCATCATCACCTCGTCACGAATGCTGATGGGGCAACGTGGACGCATGATGATAGCCACGATTGATGATGGTAGTGCAGCCGTTGAGCTCACGCTCTACAGTGAAGTGTATGAGCCCAATCGTTCTTGGCTTAAAGAAGACGAACTACTGATTGCTAAGGTGAATGTCAATCCCGATAAGTTCTCAGGAGGCTTACGAATTGTTGCCGAGAGCGTGATGGATATTGTGGGCGCACGTTTGCGTTTTGCCAGAAACGTTCACCTGAACTTAGACACTGGTATTGATTTGAAAGTTCTCAAAGCTCAAATCAATCCATTTTTAGTCAAAGCCCCAATCGGTAACGCCGCACAAACGCCACCAAAAGGATTGCCATTGACCGCTGCTGTGATGGCTAAAGGCGGGGCTTGTTTAGTTCAGTTTCCAGAAGACGTGCGTCTTTACCCGGATGACAATTGCCTACGCAACTTGCATCAGATCTTGGGAAGTAAAACTGGCTCAAGCCCTAATCCGGTGGAAATTCAGTATGCGTAATTTTTATGAGCGATTTTTGAGATAGGTCTCAAAGTCGTCTTTGAGCTCAGGATGCTTGAGTGCAAATTCAATGGTTGCCATAAGGTAGCCTAATTTACTACCGCAGTCATAGCGCACCCCTTCGTACTCATAGGCGAGCACGGGCTCATCCTTTAGGAGAGTTTGTATGGCATCGGTGAGCTGATATTCCCCGCCAGAACCGGGTTTCAGATTACGAATGTGGCAAAAAATAGAGGATGAGAGGATGTAGCGACCTACCACCCCAAGATTGGATGGGGCATCCTTTGATGCCGGCTTTTCAATAATTCCGGTAACAGAGTGGATTCCAGCGCTTTGGGCTTTTGCGGCCACAACCCCGTAAGATTTGGTTTGCTCCGGCAGAATTTTCTCAACGGCTAAGACCGATGCATTGTGTTTGGCATGCAGATCAACCATTTGTTTGAGTACCGGAGTTTTGCCATCCAACAAATCATCGGCCAAGATAATGGCAAAAGGCTCATCGCGCACCAATTTCTCAGCACATAAAACCGCATGCCCGAGGCCCAATGGCTCTGCTTGGCGGACATAGATACAATCCACATGGCTAGGTTTGATATTACGTACAATCTCTAAAAGGTTTTGCTTATTCTTCGCCTCAAGTTCTGCCTCAAGCTCATACGCCTTATCAAAATGATCTTCGATGGCACGTTTGCTGCGACCAGTCACAAAAATCATCTCAGTAATGCCAGCAGCAATGGCTTCTTCCACCGCATACTGAATTAATGGCTTATCCACCACGTTGAGCATTTCCTTGGGGGATGCCTTAGTAGCTGGTAAAAAACGAGTGCCTAGGCCTGCAACAGGAAAGACCGCTTTGGTGATGGGTTTAGTCAACATAAACGTAATTATGCCTCGTGTTTATTAAAATCTACTGAAAACTTTATAAACTTATTTAAGATAGATTCATCGAATTAAGCGAAAAAATGAATAAAAGAATTAACCGCAATCCTTCACGCAGACCAACGCATCCCGGTGTAGTTCTACGTGAGGATATTTTGCCTTCACTCGTAATCAGTCAGGCTGCCCTTGCGGAATATTTGGGAGTCAGCCGATTGACGGTATCTGAAATCTTGCTTGAAAAACGTGCCGTAAGTGCGGAAATGGCCATGCGCATCTCGAAGGCAATTGGTGGATCTCCGGAGAGTTGGTTGCAGATGCAATCTGCCGTTGATCTATGGGATGTTGCGCAACGATTTAAGCAAGACCCGGCGAAGTTGCCTAAACCAATCCCAAATTTAGCTTTCGCTTGATTGGCTAAGCCGACTTGCTCAGTTTATTAAGCTGTTCACTTAGCTTCGCATGACTCACTTCAAAATCCACTAGCCGTTTTTTCTCCTGCTCGAGAACTGCGGCAGGAGCACGTGCCACAAAGGATTTGTTATTGAGTTTGCTCTGACATTTAGCGATCTCATTGGCAAGACGCGTAATTTCTTTGGTAAGTCGTGCTTGCTCTGCTTTAGGGTCAACCTCAATCTTCAGCAATAACTTATTGCGACCCACCAGAGCAATCGGTGCGCCCGGCGCATCCTTTTCTAAAGTAGACTCATCGGTCACGATTTTCACTTCCGACAGTTTCGCAAGCGCACTTAGGTAAGGAGCCGCTTTGGTTAAAAAGTCTGTGTCGCCATTGATCCATAACGGTACCTTCTGGGCAGGTGAGATTTGCATTTCCCCACGCAGATTACGGCACGCATCAATAATGCTTTTAACCTCACCCATCCATGCCTCGCTGACCGGATCGATCTTGTCACTTTGCGATACAGGGTAGGGTTGAAGTGCAATCGATTGTCCCGGTTGATTGGCAAGCACTTTGCCACTCTTGGGACCAATGGTTTGCCACAACTCCTCAGTAATGAATGGAATGATGGGGTGAGCCAGGCGCAAAGTGGTCTCGAGAACGCGCAAAAGTGTTCTACGGGTTGCCCGTTGCTGAGCAGGAGTGCCATGTTGCAACTGAACTTTGGCAAGCTCTAAATACCAATCACAGTACTCATCCCACACAAATTGATAAATGGCGAGTGCAATATTGTCAAAGCGGTAGTCAGCAAAGCCCTTAGCAACATCTGCCTCGGTGCGCTGCAGTTGCGAGACGATCCAGCGATCCGCTTGCGAGAAATCCAGATACCCTTCAGGACCGCATTGGTTATCGCACGGTGCAAAGCCATTGTCTTTTTCATTACCGGGGCAGCTCATCAAGACAAAACGCGTAGCATTCCATAATTTGTTGCAAAAGTTGCGGTAACCTTCGCAGCGTTTTTGATCAAAGTTAATATTGCGCCCCAATGAAGCAAGCGAGGCAAAGGTAAAGCGCAATGCATCGGTACCAAATGCTGGAATGCCCTCTGAAAACTCTTTCTTGGTCTTTTTGGTAATGCTCTCCGCTTGCTTAGGATTCATGAGGCCGAAGGTGCGTTTTTGAACCAAGTCATCGAGCGCAATGCCATCAATCAAATCAATCGGATCCAAAGTATTGCCTTTGGACTTACTCATCTTTTGGCCTTCGGCATCGCGCACTAAGCCATGCACATACACAGTTTTAAATGGCATCTTCCCTGTAAAGTGGCAGGTCATCATGACCATGCGCGCGACCCAAAAGAAAATAATGTCAAAGCCGGTCACTAAGACTGAGGATGGCAAAAAGTGATCAAGCTCTTTGGTTTGTTTGGGCCACCCCAGTGAACTAAATGGCACCAAGGCAGAGCTAAACCAGGTATCAAGTACATCCTCATCACGCTTCAGTTCACCGCTATAACCGGCAGCCTTGGCCTTGGCCTTGGCTTCATCGGCATTACGCGCCACAAAGATTTGACCGCTATCGCCATACCATGCGGGGATTTGATGGCCCCACCACAATTGCCGCGAGATACACCAGTCCTGAATGTTCTCGAGCCACTGGGTATAGGTGGAGATCCAGTTCTCAGGTACGAGTTGGATGTCACCCGAGGTGACTGCATGCAAGGCTGCCCCTGCAATCGATTGACCCGGTTGGTAGCGATTATCAGGACTTGCTTTAGACATCGCTACAAACCACTGATCGGTGAGCATCGGCTCAATCACGGTTTGGGTTCGATCGCCACGCGGCACCATGAGGGTGTGGGGTTGAACTTTTTCCAATAGATTAGCTGCTTCGAGATCAGCCACAATTTGCTTACGAGCAGCAAAGCGATCGAGCCCCTGGTAGACCTGCGGGGCATGCTCATTAATCTTCGCATCGAGCGTTAAGATATTGATGAGTGGTAACTGATGACGCTGACCTACAGCATAGTCATTAAAGTCATGGGCGGGAGTGATTTTAACTACTCCAGTCCCAAAACCCATATCCACATAGGTATCCGCAATAATCGGGATGCTGCGCTGGCAAAGAGGAAGCTCCACGGTTTTACCAATCAGGTGGCGGTAGCGCACATCCTCCGGATGCACCATGACCGCCACATCTCCCAAGAGGGTCTCAGGTCGGGTAGTCGCGACTACTAGGTGGCCACTCCCATCGGAGAGTGGATAGCGAATGTGCCACAGGCTGCCTTGCTCTTCGGTGCTAACTACTTCGAGGTCTGAAACCGCAGTACCTAAGACTGGATCCCAGTTCACAAGACGCTTGCCGCGATAGATCAGTCCTTGTTCAAAGAGAGTGACAAAGACCTCCACCACCGCCTCGGACATCTTTGGATCCATCGTGAAATACTCACGCGACCAATCAATCGATGCTCCGAGACGCCGAATCTGACGCGTAATCGTGGAACCGGATTCTTCTTTCCACTCCCACACCTTTTTTAGGAAGGCCTCGCGACCGAGATCGTGACGAGAAATTTTTTGGGCATCGAGTTGGCGTTCCACCACAATTTGGGTGGCAATTCCGGCGTGGTCGGTGCCTGGAACCCAAAGGGTATTTTTGCCGGACATGCGTGCATAGCGCACCAAGCCATCCATGATGGTTTGATTAAAGGCGTGACCCATATGCAAGGTGCCCGTGACATTGGGGGGTGGCAACTGAATGCAAAAATTATATTTGCCATCATCCACCTTGGCAGTGGCAATGCCGCGCGTCTCCCACTCGGGTCCCCAGAACGCTTCAATGGGAGCTGGCTCATACGACTTGGCTAATTTGGCTAAGTCAGGATTTTGATCTGGCGAGGTTTTTTCAGAGGAGTGGGCAGTATCAGGCATAAGCATCAAATTATAATTGGGACGATGTACGCTGATTTACTTGAGAACCTTAATCCCGAACAACGGGAGGCGGTAACCTTACCTCCAACTCACCCCGATGGACGCCCTCAATCAGCACTGATTTTGGCGGGTGCGGGTAGCGGTAAGACCCGAGTCTTAACTACTCGTATCGCGTGGCTCATTCAAACGGGGCAGATTTCACCGATTGGACTATTGGCGGTGACCTTTACCAATAAAGCAGCCAAAGAAATGCTCACCCGTTTGGGTGCCATGCTACCAATCAATACTCGGGGTATGTGGGTTGGAACCTTTCATGGTCTGTGTAATCGATTACTGCGTGCGCATCATCGCGATGCAGGTTTGCCATCGACCTTTCAAATCTTAGATACGCAAGATCAACTCTCAGCCATTAAGCGGCTTTTAAAGAGTCTTAATGTTGATGATGAGAAATTCCCACCGCGGCAATTACAGTATTTCATTGCCAATGCCAAAGAGCGGGGTAAGCGTGCTAAGGATCTCGATCCGGGGGATGATTTTGAGGCCCGCATGATTCAGTTGTACGAAGCCTATGATGCGCAGTGTCAGCGCGAAGGGGTGTGCGACTTCTCGGAGTTACTGTTACGCAGTTATGAGTTACTCAAGCATCATGAGTTAATCCGCACGCATTATCAAGAACGTTTTAAACACATTTTGATTGATGAGTTCCAGGATACGAACGCCTTGCAATATGCTTGGCTCAAGCTCTTAGCAGGAAACGGTCAGATGACCAGTAGCTCAGTATTCGCGGTTGGTGACGATGATCAGAGTATCTATGCATTTCGCGGTGCGGATGTTGAGAACATGCGCCTTTATGAAAAGCAATTTAAGCCAGTGACCGTGAAATTGGAGCAAAACTACCGCTCGCATGGGCATATCCTCGATGCTGCGAATCATTTGATTGCACATAATCAAGATCGCTTAGGCAAGAACCTACGCACCGAGGCCGGTGTCGGTGAGCCAGTGCGTATTTATGAGGCCGCTAGCGATGGCATGGAGTGCGCTTGGTTGATTGATGAGATCAAGGCGTTGATTCGTAGCGGCATGAGTCGCAGTGAGATCGCGGTGCTCTACCGCAGCAACGCTCAGTCACGCATCATTGAGCATGGGCTGTTCTCGGCCAATATTCCGTATCGTGTTTATGGGGGCTTGCGCTTTTTTGAACGTGCCGAGATTAAGCATGCATTAGCGTACATGCGCTTACTCGAGAATCCCAATGATGACACCTCCTTTGCACGGGTTGTGAATTTCCCAGCTCGCGGCATTGGAGCGCGTTCGATTGAGGCCTTACAAGATGCTGCCAAACAACATCAATGCTCATTCTATGCAGCAGCCTCGTTCATCGAAGGGAAAGCCGGCAATAGCATCTCCGGGTTTGTGCGTCTGATTGAACATCTGCGTGACGCGACCAAACACAATACCTTACCGGAGACGGTGGAGTATGTGATTCAGCATAGTGGCCTGATTCAGCATTACTTGACCGAGCGTGAGGGTCAGGATCGCGTTGAGAACTTGCAAGAACTGATTAATGCTGCGACGGCGTTCGTGGCCGAGGAGGGTTATGGTCAAGACGTTCAAGCGACCACGCCACCTAGCCCAGAGCAAGCTGGGGTGGAGGATATTTCTCCGCTGGCCGGATTTTTGGCCCATGCATCGCTTGAGGCTGGGGATAATCAAGCCGAGGCTGGTCAAGATGCGATTCAGTTAATGACCGTGCATTCGGCCAAAGGCTTAGAGTTCTCTGCAGTCTTTATGACTGGTCTTGAAGAAGGATTATTTCCGCATGAGAACAGTATTTCAGAACCCCGTGGGTTGGAAGAAGAGCGACGCCTTATGTATGTGGCGATTACGCGTGCTAAAGAGCGTTTGTATCTTTCGCATACCCAGTCACGCATGCTCCATGGCCAAGTGCGCTACAACATGCCCTCACGCTTTTTGGATGAACTGCCCACCGAGAGTCTCAAGCACTTAACTCCCAAAGCAAAAGATGCGCGTTGGGGCGCCGCATCGTGGCAAAAAGGACGATCTGAGAATACAAACAGTGTGGATGAGTTGTGGTGGGGCGGCAACGAGAGTGATGTGCCCGTGCGAAACGATCAGGCCAGTAACGCGATTGTCACGAGCTCTCTGCAGTTAGAGCAAAACAAGAAGCGCGGACATTCTTTTCGGGTTGGTCAAGAAGTGTTCCATACCAAGTTTGGTGAAGGGCGTGTGACTGCACTAGAGGGCGAAGGGGTAGATGCGAAAGCGCAAGTGAACTTCAAACGCCATGGCGCAAAGTGGTTACAGCTATCGATTGCTAAGCTAGTGGCGGTTGAAAATTAAGTTTTTTAAGTTATAACTAAAGCAGTTTTGGCCAAACTCTGGAAGTATGAAAAATTCGCAATACTTCCACTGAATTGTCTTTAATTCGATAAGGAACAATATACGGATACCTCTGAATAACTAGTTCTCTAGTTCCAGAGACTCTGCCAGGTCGGCCAAGCTCTGGAAACTTTGCTAATTGATTTACGCTTTTAACCACATAAGAAAAGAATGCTTTTGCAATTTTGGGATTTTCTTTGGCTAAGTAATTTGTTTCGTCATCTAAATTTTGAGCAGCTGTTCTTAACCACTTAACCTGCATGTTTTCTCACTAGCTTTGCAAATTCTCTTTCCGAAATAAAGTCTTTCTTATCTGCCTCTTTAAGAGCAGCTTTGATTTCATTAACTTGCCAAGCCTCAAGTTCAATATAACGCTCTATAGCTTCTGCAGCCAAGAAGGACTTGGTACGATGGGTAGCGCCCGCAAGTTTATCAAGCATGAGCTTAGTTTTGCTATTTATTCGAAGGGTTAAAACAGCAGTAGTCATATAAATAAATGAGGTTTTTAATACAATGTATACATTGTATTTTAAATTGATCAGTACGGCAATCTGACAATAAAACTTTAAAAATTAAGCAAATCTCTTTAATTCGGTAACTGCTCGTAATCATTGCCCGTAAAGCAACCCTTCCAGGTCGCAAAAAACGAGCAGTACATCACGGTTAATGCAGCCATAGAGAAGGGCGCCACTACAAAGGATGCGTAACGGCTCAAACCAATAATATCAATGAACATTCCAAGCGTGAGCGGAATCACAATCAACACCACACTCCAGATGGTGATGTAGTAAAAGAAAGCACCTTTGTTCGTCCAACAGGCCATCCAACTGGCAAACAAGGCTTTAGTGGGTGGCATATCAGCCCAAACTACCAGAACTGGGGCAAACCACATGAGCATGGCTACTGGAATATACAAAATGCCACCGATCATCAGCGAGTAATACAGCTGTTGCATGACCTCGGAGGTGATGGGTTTGTCATTGGTAATGAAAGGTAAGAGACTCTGAAAATCAATCACCATGCTGGCAATCAAGCTCATGGTGAAGATCATGAGGGTATACACCAATCCCAGTTGGAGGATACGCTTTTTAACCTCCGGATGATTCGTGCGAAATGCAGCCAGATAGACCGTTGGCAAAATTCGCTCTTTTTGAATCGTTTGGCGACACGCGGTCATAAAGCCAACCGATAGAGCGGGAGTCAGAATGAGAACCGCAAACACACCGGCCAATGGAATCAGGATGGCTAGCTGAGCCAAAAAGACATACATAAAGACCAGCATTAAGAAACCCAGCGGGTTTTGTTTAAAGAGCCAAACACCCTGGCGGACCCAGACATAGCCCTCATTGGTTGCAACGGGATTGAGATTCATAGGCACTTAGCTTACCTTAACTTGTGTGACGGCGGTTGCGAAGAATTCTCTCAAAATGGCTGGGGTTATGCGCAGTGAGCATCTGTGCATTGCGGGGTAAATAAAAATCCCACAAGCGCGAGATCCAAAATCGCAAGGCTGCGGCACGTAACATCGCACCCCACGATTCTTCTTCGCCATCGGTGAGTGGGCGCACTGCCATATAGGATGCTAATAAGGCGTGTAAACGCTCGCGATTGAGGGCGCCTGAGCCATTCGCAAAGGGTTCCTCAAGACACCAATCATTAGCAGTGACGGCTAAATCAAACAACCATTTGTCATTGCCTGCGAAGTAGAAGTCAAAAAACCCACCTAAGGATTGCTGACCGTTGTGTGTAGTGAAAAGAACATTATCCCGAAATAAATCGCAATGGCAGGGGCCCTCAGGAAGTAATTGATAAACGGCAGATTGAAAAAACGCTTCCTGAAATTGCATCTCGGATAAGAGCAATTCTTTTTGAGAGACATTGAGGTGTGGCACGATCACAGGAACGGTCTCTTGCCACCAGGAGAGGCTGCGTAAATTAGGTTGGGATCGCGAAAATGATCGACCAGCCAAATGCATCTTGGCAAGTTCTCCACCAACTGCGTCACAATGCTCGCCCTGCGGAGTAAGTTCCGATTGACCAGAAAGTTTGGTGACGATGGCTGCAGGCTTTCCTTTGATCTCAAACCATAACTGTCCAGCACGATTAGCCATTGGTTTAGGCACCGAAATACCTTGATTGGCAAGATGGAGCATGAGCTCTAAATAATAGGGGAGTTGGGCGGCACTTAAACGTTCAAAGATGGTTAGAACGTAGTGATTGACTTCGGATAATTTGCAATCAAGAAAGAAATTCGAGTTTTCAATCCCACCATGAATCCCTTTGAGTTCAATGACATCACCAATCGCAAAATCGTTTGCAATCCGAGGCGTAATCTCGTCAAGAGTCAGGGGGGTGTAGACCGCCATGCGCCAAATTACTTTAGAGGAATCCGAATACTCGGAACGCTGATCAAATTATCGGATGACATCCCGCCTGCTGGAAATACAGTTTGTGGTGGCGACATTTCATAGGTACCGAAGGCGGATTTCACTTCAATTTCAGTTGGTAAATTACTATCTCGGTATTCGCGGATTTGGGTGCCAAAAGGATCGGTGTATTCAAAGCTGGGTTTACGCTCTTCCTTGACGCCAAGACCTGCAGGATTTCTCGATGATGGCGCTAATGGCTGATTGTTAATCTGATTCAGATCTTCTTTGCTTAGCGCTTGTGTGCCTGATGACTGCGCACATACCCCATGCGATACGAGCAGGGTAAGACACGCAATTACTGCATACCGCTTCATCAGCGGGCTAGGATTCAGAGGTAATTTCAGAGCCATCATCATTTATTTATGAATTGAGAATGCAGCCTATTATCCTAAGAAAGTAGGATTCATCCTAGGGTGACGCCGATCCAGCAAAATCAGGGATTTTCCAAACCCGAACAACTAAATTGTACGATTGAGGGATGTCATCACACCAATTACTCTTGGTCGACGGCTCAAGTTACCTCTACCGAGCCTTCCACGCCATGCCCGACTTACGAAATAGCGCCGGAGAGCCTACGGGAGCAATCTACGGTATGGTCAATATGATGCGACGTGCTCGCTCTGAAATCGGCGCCGATCATATCGCTTGCGTGTTTGATGCCAAGGGTAAGACCTTTCGGGAGGATTTATACCCGGAGTACAAGGCCCATCGATCCCCCATGCCCGAGGATCTGGTTGCACAAATCGAGCCGATTCATGAGGTAGTCAAAGCACTCGGCTGGCCAATTCTTATGATCTCTGGCGTGGAAGCGGATGATGTGATTGGCACACTGGCCCGACAAGCCGCAGAGATGGGCTGGTCAACGGTGATTTCGACCGGTGATAAAGATCTTGCTCAGCTCGTCAATGACAAAGTGACTTTAGTGAACACCATGACCAATGAAAAATTGGATCGCCAGGGTGTGGTAGCTAAATTTGGTGTGCCGCCAGAGCGCATTGTGGATTACCTAGCGATTATTGGTGATAGCGTCGATAACGTTCCAGGGGTTCATAAAGCCGGACCCAAGACCGCAAATAAATGGTTGGCTGAGTATGGCGATTTGGATCAACTCATCACCCATGCGAGCGAGATTAAGGGGGTCGTTGGCGATAACTTACGTGCAAGCCTTGATTGGCTTCCGAAAGCTAGAGAGTTGCTCACCGTAAAACTGGATTGCGATCTCAATCCACACATTAGCTCATTGCATGATTTACACGCTAAACCCGAAGATCCCAGCCAACTAAGAGCACTCTTTGAGCGCTACGCATTTAAATCATGGCTTAAAGAATTAGATACCAATAGGGGTGCTCCTGCCCCAACTTCACAGAATGCATTGAATCATTCAGATGCCCCCGTCTCCCAAGAGACTCTTTCGCAGGAGCCTCAGGTACCATCTAAAAGCGAGGTTGGGCGTGACTACGTATGCGTTACAACACAAGCAGCGTTTTTCAAATGGCTCGAGGCGATTCAGCGCGCTCCATTAACCTGCATCGATACTGAGACTACAAGCTTGGATGCCTTACAAGCCGAGTTGGTTGGGATTTCGTTATCGGTTGAAGAGGGTAAAGCCTGTTACATCCCAGTTGCACACCGTACGGGCGAAGAGCAGTTGGAGCGTGATTGGGTGCTCGCGCAACTCAAGCCCTGGCTTGAAAATCCACTTGCGAAGAAATTGGGTCAAAACCTCAAATACGATATGCACGTGTTTGGTAATTATCAGATTCAGGTGCAAGGCGTTGAGCACGATACCTTGCTCGAGTCTTACGTATTGGAGTCGCACCTTAGTCACAGCATGGATAACTTAGCCCAGCGCCATTTGGGAGTTAAGACCATTCAATACGAAGAGGTTTGTGGCAAAGGGGTGCATCAAATTGGATTCGATCAGGTGGATCTCAAAACTGCGACCGAGTACGCCGCTGAAGATGCTGATATCACCCTGCGCCTTCATCACCATTTATGGCTGCAATTGGAGCGCATGCCCAGCTTGCGGTACGTGTATGAACAAATCGAAATGCCAGCCATGCGCGTTCTGGGCATCATGGAAAGCAATGGCATCACGATTGACCGTGAGAAGCTAGCCATTCAGGGGCAAGAGGTTGGCAAAAAACTCCTCGTCCTCGAAAAGGAGATCCATCAACTTGCGGGTCAGCCTTTTAATATCCAATCTCCCAAACAGATTGGTGAAATTTTATTTGGGCAATTGCAACTCCCCATCGTTAAGAAAACTCCTTCAGGGGCGCCATCGACCGATGAAGAGGTCTTACAAAAACTGGCCGAGGACTTTCCCTTACCAGCGCGGATTTTAGATTACCGTAGTTTGGCAAAACTGATGTCAACCTACATTGAGAAGTTACCGCGCATGATTAATCCCAAAACAGGGCGCGTGCATACCAATTACGCCCAAGCTGTTGCGGTCACGGGGCGCTTAGCGTCAAACGATCCTAATTTGCAAAATATTCCAGTCCGTACGGAAGAGGGTCGTCGGATTCGAGAGGCCTTTGTCCCTCAAGCGGGCTATCGGTTGGTCTCGGCCGATTACTCCCAAATTGAACTGCGCATCATGGCGCACATTGCTGAGGATGAAAACTTATTAGCTGCGTTCAAAGCCGGCAAGGATATTCATCAAGCAACTGCCGCCGAGATCTTTGCGATTCCACTGGAGCAAGTGAGTTCGGAGCAACGGCGCTATGCCAAAGTGATTAACTTTGGTCTCATCTATGGCATGAGCGCTTATGGATTGGCAGGTAATTTAAAGATTGAGCGCGCTGCTGCTCAGCAGTACATCGCAAAATATTTTGACCGTTACCCAGGGGTTGCCCAGTATATGGAACGAACTCGAGAAGAGGCTCGCTCCAATGGGTATGTAGAAACCGTATTTGGGCGACGTTTATGGTTACCGCATATCAAAGCCAATGGACCAAAACGGCAGGGCGCTGAGCGTGCAGCGATTAATGCGCCAATGCAAGGAACGGCGGCGGATCTTATTAAGTTGGCGATGGTAGCGGTGCAAAATTGGTTAGAACAGGAGCAACTCAAGACCCGTATGCTCTTGCAAGTGCATGATGAACTCGTCTTCGAAGCTCCCCCTGACGAGCTTGAGCATCTAAAATCATCCCTACCTCAACTCATGGGATCGATTGCCGAACTAAAGGTACCTCTAATCGTGAGTATCGGAGTTGGCGATAATTGGGAAGAAGCGCATTAGCGCATGCGTTGTTGAAATCAAATAAGGAGACAAGACGATGAGTAATGATCATATGCAAAATGATTTGGGTCGACGTGATTTCATGAAGACCTCATTAAAAGCCTCAACCGCAACGGTGACCGCCGGAGCCTTGGGCATTGGGTTTGTGGCTGCCTCGGAGCCGGTTTTGGCCCAAGCGATTAAAACCGACTTTACCGGTATTAAAGCAGGTGAGCAGGATATTCCAGTGGGCAGTTTTAATATGCCGGCTTATATTTCTCGCCCTGACAAAGCGAGCGGCTCATTGCCAATCATCATTGTCGTCAGTGAGATTTTTGGTGTGCATGAGTATATTGCTGACACCACTCGCCGTTTTGCAAAGTTGGGTTACTTGGCCATTGCCCCAGAGTTCTTTACTCGTGCAGGAGACCCCAATACCTTTGGAACCATTGCCGAGATTCAGAGCAATATTGTGGCAAAGACCCCCGATGTTCAAGTGTTGGCTGATCTCAAGGCGGCGATTGCTTGGGCAGGAAAAAATGGCGGTGATCTTAAAAAAGTGGGCGTCACTGGATTTTGTTGGGGTGGGCGTATTACGTGGCTCTCCGCAACTCTTCCAGAGGTGAAAGCAGGCGTGGCTTGGTATGGGCGTCTCGTGGGGGATAAAACCGCCAATAACCCCAGACAACCCGTTGAGATTGCAGCCGATCTCAAAGCGCCGGTATTGGGACTTTATGGCTCAGCCGATACGGGCATTCCTCTTGATACCGTGGAGCAGATGAAAGCAGCCCTCGCTAAAGCAAGCTCCAATCCTGCGGCTAAAGCAACGAAGTTCGAGATCTATCCGGATGCGCCACACGCCTTTCATGCGGACTATCGCAATACCTATCGCGAGGGTCCCGCAAAAGATGGATGGGCAAAATGCTTAGCTTGGTTTAAGCAGTACGGCGTTTCTTAAAAAACCGATTGAATCGAGTGGATTATCTGTGGGTTTGAGCACACTTCAAATGATTGTTTTGGTCACCGCAGGTGCAGGGCTTGCGAGTGTGCTCGCTGCCGCAAGTCTTTCCTTAACCCTGTTGGCCAAGATCGTAAACAATATGGTGAGCCTCTCTGTGGGTATTTTGTTGGCCACAGCCTTTTTGCATTCCCTGCCTGAGGCATTTGAGATTCCGGGAGCGCAAACTCACTATCTCTTTGCAACCCTTTTGGGGGGATTACTTGGGTTTTTTCTCCTCGAGAAAATTGCATTACTGCGTCACAGCCATCACCACGAAGGCGATGGGCATGACCATCATCACGGTCACGATAAGGAAGAGGCTGGTAGTAGTGGTTGGATGATTTTGGTGGGCGATAGCATTCATAACTTTGTGGATGGCGTATTGATTGCTGCCGCCTTTATGGTGGATGTGCAAATCGGTATCTTTACAGCCTTAGCCATCATTGCGCATGAGATCCCCCAAGAGATTGGAGACTTCATCGTGCTACTTAATGCGGGTTTTTCTCGGGCACGTGCACTGCTTTATAACGGGATTAGCGGTTTGATGGCAGTGGTCGGAGGCGTACTGGCGTATTATTTTCTAGAGCGAGCCACCCAAGTCATGCCCTATTTACTAGTGATTGCATCAAGCAGCTTTATTTACATTGCGGTGAGTGATTTAATTCCGCAGATGCATCGACGACCCCATTGGCAGGAGTCACTTCGTCAAATTGCATTAATTGCAATCGGAGTAGGGATTGTCGTTTTACTGACCGACCACAATCATTAATTCAAGTCTGTCAGTAGTAGCTAAATTTATCGCTCGATTGGACGGCTTGGATCCGAGCACCACTCGCTCCAACTGCCCACATGTAAGCGTGAGCCACTCAGACCCGCCGCTTCCATCGCCAACAAATTATGGCAAGCGCTGACCCCAGATCCACAGGAATGGATGATCGTTCCTGGTTTTTGCTGACCAATCAGTAGGACAAATTCTTTATAGAGTTGTTCTGCCGATTTAAATTTACCGGATACTAAATTCTCTTTAAAGCAGCGATTGGTTGCTCCAGGAATATGGCCGCCTACTGGATCCAAGGTCTCATTCTCACCACGAAAGCGATCGGGCGCGCGAGCATCAATAACCATTTTTCGAGCATCGGCTTTGACGTTTTGTTCCATCTCGTCAATCGTAACGACGCCCTGATAGGGATAAACCTCTGGCATCGTCGCCAAGGGAGAGGGTTCGCGACCGGCGTGACCAATACTGCCATTCCAGGCGTCTAAGCCACCATCGAGTACTTGAACCGAAGCATGGCCAATCGAGCGCAGCATCCACCACAAACGGCTTGCAAAGGTACCGCCATGGCTATCGTAGGCGACCACATGGGTGTGATTAGCAATTCCTAAACGCTGACGGGTTTTTGCCCACGCTTCAGGGCTCGGTAGTGGGTGACGACCATTCTTGCCCGTTTTTGGACCCGATAAATCTTTATCGACATTCACATAAATGGCACCAGTGATGTGCGCATTTTTGTACATTTCATAGCCGGTATTAGCGTTGGTGAGATCAAAGCGGCAATCACAGATCAATACATCACTACCTTCATTGATGAGCTCTTCCAATTGATTTGGGGTAATGATGGGATTCATATGGCCTCCTTGGTGAAGATCAATTAGTAGTTCATTTCACGACGATACCATTCGTGGAAGTGTTGCATACCATCTTCCATGGGGCTTTGATAGGGACCCACTTCGTTTTGGCCACGAGCAAGCAATGCCGCACGACCTGCATCCATTCGTTCGGCAATTTCATCATCCTCAATGCAGGTTTCCATGTACGCTGCTCGTTCAGCCTCAATAAACTCGCGCTCAAAAAGAGTAATTTCCTCGGGGTAGTAGAACTCGACAATATTTCGGGTCTTATTGGGGGCAATCGGATGCAGCGTTGAAATGCAGAGTACACCTGGATACCACTCGACCATCACATTGGGGTAGTAGGTCAGCCAGATCGCGCCATGTTTTGGCATCTGTCCTTGATGGTGCCGAAGGACAGCGTCGTGCCAAGCCCGGTAGGTTGGCGTGCCAGGCTTACTCAGTTCCTTGTGGATCCCCACGGTTTGAACGCTATGCCAATGACCAAATTCCCAGTGGAGATCATCGCAGGAAACAAATTTACCTAGTCCTGGATGAAAAGGGACTACATGATAGTCTTCAAGATAAACCTCGATAAAAGTTTTCCAGTTGTAGTTGCACTCGTGCACTTCAACATGGTCGAGCATATAGCCCGAGAAATCTAAATCGCGACCAACAGAAAGTTGCCCAAGGTCTGCTTGGACATCCCGAGGCCCTTCGAACAATAGACCCTGCCAGTTTTGCAAAGGCGACTTACCAAGATTTAAACAGGGCTTATCGCCAAAGTGTGGCGCACCCAATAATTGACCTTCGAGGTCATAGGTCCAGCGATGCAGTGGACAAACAATGGTATCGACTTTACCGCTGCCATTGAGCATCAAGGCTTGACGATGACGACAGACATTCGATAGCAGTTCAACACCGTTTGGGCCTTCATGATTGCGAACAAGGATGCGCCCCTCGTTTTCCGCAAGTAGGGTTCGATACGAACCCGTCTCGGGAATCATGAGTTCATGGCCCACATAGCCAGGTCCTTGCTGAAATAGCAATTGCAGCTCACGTCGAAATAAATCAACGTCAAAATATGCCGAAACCGGCAGTTGTAAATTGGACGGCGCAAGAAATTGCGCGGTAGCCAGATTAGTCATTCTCCCCACCCCCGAAAAGTCAGCCGAAGCTAAGCGGAATAACCAATCCAACCATCGACATGTCGATATTGGAAAGGAAGAGGGATTATACCCATGGGCAAATATTTTGGTAGAACTCTATATGCGAAGCCTTCGGTGGGTCATGTAGACCCCGGAAAAGGGTTAAGACCCAATTCAGTATTAAGATGACGAAATGGCCAGCAAGAAAACAACTTCGGTTTCACCCGAATCCACCATCGACCCTCAAATGCGCTATGAGGCTGCTTTAAAGGAGCTCGAATCCTTGGTGATGGCCATGGAGTCTGGCAAGCTATCCCTTGAAGAGACCCTGGCCGCCTATCAGCGCGGCGCTGCTCTGCTTAAACACTGTCAGGGTGTATTGGCTCAAGTCGAGCAGCAAGTCAAAGTGATTGAGAGTTAAGTCAATTAACTTTGCATTGATGAGTTCATTTTCATTCGAGGCGTGGTTGGCCACCCAATCTCAGCGAGCAGAAAGCGCGCTCCTTCAGTACCTCGATCCGGATACCGCAGTACCTCAACATTTGCATACCGCAATGCGCTATGCCGTTCTTGGTGGCGGCAAACGAATTCGACCCTTATTGGTATTTGCTGCGAGTGAGTTGGGATCGATTGATCGTGTGGATGCGTCGCTCGTCAATCGTGCCGCCTGTGCCATTGAGATGATTCACACCTATTCACTGGTGCACGATGATTTGCCATGCATGGACGATGATGATTTGCGACGTGGACGGCCTACAGTGCATAAAGCCTTCGATGAAGCGACCGCTTTATTGGTGGGGGATGCCCTGCAAACCCGTGCATTTGAGATCCTCTCTAATGTAATTGACGCCGACTCTTTAATCCGTCTTGCCCAACTGGAGATGATTCAATCATTAGCCCATGCCTCGGGGTCAAAAGGGATGGCCGGTGGTCAGGCGATTGATTTACAAAATGTGGGTAAGAAAATGGATTTACCCGCTTTGGAAGAAATGCACGCTATGAAAACTGGTGCTCTTCTCCTATGTGCCGTCCAGCTTGGCGGAATTGCGGCTCAATTACCTCCTGCCTCCATGGCTTCCCTATATACCTATGCAAGGGCTTTGGGCTTAGCATTCCAGGTGGTCGATGATATTTTGGATGCCACCGCCGATAGCGCAACGCTTGGGAAAACAGCAGGTAAAGATGCTGCTCAAGACAAGCCCACCTATGTGACCCTGAAGGGTTTAGACTATGCAAACGAACTAGCTAAAGAATTAAAGGGGAGAGCGTTAGACAGCCTCAATGAGTTTGGGCCACAGGCGGACGCCTTGCGCCATCTGGCTCATTTGGTTGTGGATCGCAAAAAATAGTATGTTGCACTCGATGAATGACCCGAGCGATTTACGCAAGTTAACGCGTGAAGAGTTACCAGCCCTAGCTGATGAGTTAAGGCAATACATAGTGGATTCCGTATCCAAAACGGGCGGCCACCTCTCATCTAATTTAGGAACAGTTGAGTTATCGATTGCACTTCACTATGTGTTTGATACACCGCATGATCGGATCGTGTGGGATGTGGGTCATCAAAGCTACCCGCATAAGATTTTGACCGGAAGGCGTGATCAGATGCACACCTTGCGACAGTTTGGTGGGCTCTCAGGATTTCCAAGACGCACTGAAAGTGAGTACGACACTTTCGGTACAGCGCATTCTTCCACGAGCATCTCCGCAGCGATGGGAATGGCGCGGGCTGCGCAAACCAAGGGCGAGGATCGCGTTGCAGTTGCCGTGATTGGCGATGGCGCCATGAGTGCCGGTATGGCGTTTGAAGCCATGAACAATGCCGGTGTCTACGAGAACATGCCGCTGGTTGTGATTTTGAATGACAACGACATGTCAATTTCACCTGCAGTTGGGGCGCTCAATCGTTATTTGGCACGCTTGCTAAGCGGTAATATTTATTCAGCAACTAAAAAAGGAATTGATTCGGTTTTGTCTTCGATGGCACCGCCATTACGCGAGTTCGCCAAGCGTCTTGAAGACCATGCTAAAGGCTTTGTATCGCCATCCACCATCTTTGAGGAGTTTGGTTTCACATACTTTGGCCCCATTGACGGGCATGATTTGGATACTTTAATTCCGATGATGCAAAACGTTCGCAGGCTAGCTAAAGAAGGTAACGGCCCCCAGTTCCTGCATGTGATTACTCGTAAAGGTCAGGGCTATATGCTCGCTGAAGCGGATCCCATTTTGTATCACGGTCCCGGTAAATTTAATCCTCAGGAAGGTATTAAAGCGAGCGGCGCCGGTAAAAAAACATTCACCCAGGTATTTGGTGAGTGGTTATGCGATATGGCGCAAGCCGATCCAAAATTAGTGGGTATTACTCCAGCAATGCGTGAAGGTTCTGGATTGGTGGAGTTTGAGAAACGTTTCCCAGATCGTTACTACGATGTAGGGATTGCTGAGCAGCATTCAGTTACGTTTGCGGCTGGTATGGCTTGTGAAGGAATGAAGCCGGTTGTTGCCATTTATTCCACCTTCTTACAGCGCGCCTATGATCAATTGATTCATGATGTGGCATTACAGGATTTACCTATCGTGTTCGCGATTGATCGTGCTGGATTAGTGGGTGCCGATGGTGCAACTCATGCAGGGGCATACGATATTGCATACTTGCGCTGCATTCCCAATATGTTGATCATGACCCCGGCCGACGAAGCAGAGTGCCGTGATTTGTTGACAACCGCCTATCATCAAAATCATCCCACAGCGGTTCGCTATCCTCGTGGTGCTGGAATCGGTAATCTGCCGTCTAAAGAGTTGCGTACCTTGCCACTCGGTCGTGGCGAGATTCGTCGAGAAGCCCAAACGACTGGCAAGCGCCTAGCCATTCTTGCATTTGGGACATTGCTGTATCCAGCGCTCGATGTTGCACAAAAGTTGGATGCAACGGTCATCAATATGCGTTTCGTGAAGCCCCTTGATATTGATTTAATTCAAAGCTTAGCTCGCAATCACGATTACTTTGTAACGGTTGAGGATGGTTGCGTTCAAGGCGGCGCAGGAAGTGCTTGCATGGAAGCCATGAATCTTTTGGGAATTGCCAAACCACTCTTGGCTTTGGGCTTGCCCGATTCTTTCATTGAGCACGGGGATTACAACCTTCTGATGGCGCAATGTGGGCTTGATGCCGCTGGAATGGAGGCCTCAATTCTTGGGCGTTTTCCAGATTTAGGCACTTCAGCACTGTCACTTAAGACCCCTTCTGATCAGGTCCCGGTCGGTAAGTAAAGCGCTTTTAAAACGCATTACTGAACCCGATGGATCGTTTTGAGCGAAAATAATGGTATGAATGATTTCAACACGAGCTTTCTCAATACCCAAGCACTACCCGACGTTCAAGGTAGCGACGATGCCCGGTCGCTAGCGATTGAGCGTGTTGGAATCCGTGGTATCAAGCACCCCATTCAAGTTCAAAGCGGTTTAGGTTCATTTCCAACGGTTGCTCGTTTTGAGATGGACGTGGCATTACCTGCGGATCAAAAGGGTACCCATATGTCGCGCTTTGTGCAGTTACTGCAAGATCAACAGGGCGCCTATGATGGGGCAGTCATCGTGGACATGGCTAAGAAAATGCTACCTTTGTTGCAGGCTAAGCAAGGCCGTATGCAAATGCAATACACCCACTTTGTGAAAAAAAGTGCCCCAATCTCCGCGGTTGAGAGTTGGATGGATTACGAAGTAACCTATTTAGCTGAAGTGAAAAAAAGTCTTGATCAAATTCTTGAGGTTGATCTTTATTTGAAAGCCACCGTTCCGGTAATGAGCTTATGCCCTTGCTCAAAAGAGATTTCGGAATATGGCGCCCACAATCAGCGCTCGCATGTAACGATTTTGGTAAAGCTCGATGCCGATGCCAATCTTGGTGTTGACGAGCTTGTCCGCATTGCAGAAACAGAAGCATCTAGCGAGTTGTGGGCAATCTTAAAACGTCCTGATGAAAAATGGGTCACTGAGCATGCCTATGAAAACCCGAAATTTGTGGAGGATCTGGTGCGGGATGTTGCTACTCGCCTAAAGCGCGATGAGCGAATCCTATCTTTAATGGTGGAAGCGGAAAACTTTGAGTCCATCCATAATCACAGTGCATTTGCCAGAATTAGTTTGCCGTAATAGTGAGAGCGCTGAGATCCCAGCGCGCCTTAATATCAAATGCTCCATTAGTACTTATTGAGCTTCCTTGTAAAAGTCGAAGTGCTCCTGCAAACGCAATCATCACACCGTTGTCAGTGCATAACTCGATTGGTGGATAGTGAACTTGACACCCTTGAGAAGTCGCCATGGCAGTGAGTTTTTTACGAAGCTGGGTATTCGCACCAACGCCCCCAGCAACCACCAAATCACGACATCCCATTTGCTCTAAAGCAGCCATGGCTTTATGACTTAGAACATCGGTCACCGCTTCGACAAATGCGTAAGCGAGATTGGCTCGAAACGAGACGTTAAAGGAGTCGCTACTTTGCGCTTTTTTGACTTGATGTAAGACCGCGGTCTTAAGCCCTGAAAATGAAAATTCCAAATCCTTAGAATGCAACATTGGTCTGGGCAAATCAAATCCAGCATTTTTTCCAGTTTCTGCTAATTTCGAGAGCGCGGCACCACCCGGATAATCGAGCCCTAATAATTTTGCAGTTTTATCAAACGCCTCACCGGCTGCATCATCAACCGTTTCGCCGAGAAGTTGGTAGTTGCCAATCCGATTAACGTACATGAGCTGCGTATGCCCACCCGATACCAAAAGGGCAAGAAAAGGAAAATCTGGCTTTTTTGAGGAGTCGTTTGCCAATAGCGGAGAAAGCAAATGGCCCTCTAAATGATGCACTCCAATTAACGGTTTTTGGATCGCTACTGCCAAGGCATTGGCAAAGGCGGATCCTACTAGCAAGGCACCAGCAAGACCAGGTCCTTGGGTATAGGCAATCCCATCCAAATCATCGACCGTGCAGCCGGATTCAATTAAGGTCTTGTTTAATAAAGGAATTAAGCGCCGAATGTGGTCACGAGAGGCTAGTTCTGGAACCACCCCACCGTAATCCTGATGCATCTCAATTTGGGAGTGCAATGCAGCCCCTAAGATGCCCTCATAGGCCGATTTTCCAGCCTCCCAGGGGCGAGTGTCGTAAACGGCAAGGCCAGTTTCGTCGCAGGAGGTCTCAATACCGAGGACTATCATTGAAGGCGGGGACGTGCTAGAATCAGTGTTTTAGTGAATTTTGATCATTTTCAAGCAATCAAAGAGTAAAAGCGAGTAAAAACAGCATGACCACAGTCCGCCTTCGCGAAAACGAACCATTTGAAGTGGCATTACGCCGCTTTAAGCGCACCATTGAGAAGAATGGTCTGTTGACCGATCTTCGTGCTCGTGAGTTCTACGAGAAACCCACAGCCGAGCGCAAGCGTAAAAAAGCAGCTGCTGCAAAACGCCACTACAAGCGGATTCGTAGCCAGATGTTGCCTAAAAAGCTTTACTAATTCATTCGGCTCTTGTGGCCATCTAAATTAATAATGTGCCTCGACAAGTCGAGGCATTTTTTTTGGGATTCATAAATCCCTATTTCAAACCAGGTGAAGTTCAATTCGCTTACCCAAAGCAGCCGCATATTTACGAAGCGTATTGAGGCTTGGGGAATGTTTTCCAGAGGCTAAAGCACTTTCTAGTCTTGCAATGGCTGGTGCTTGGGTTCCCATCCGTTTGGCAACCTGAGCTTGGGATAATCCAGCCGCTTTTCGTGCCGCAAGGATTTCATCCAAAATCGAAAGTTCTTCACGGTTTAGTCGATGAAGCTCAGCCTTTACAGCTGAATTCTTAAGCATCTTGTTGACCATTTGTTTGTGGGTCAGGACCTTCGTAGCTTTAGTCGTCATTTCTTAAACTCCTTCATGCGTTGCTTGGCAAGCTTTAATTCTTTATCTGGGGTCTTTTGAGTTTTCTTTATAAAGCTATGGAGCATGACAATTTGTTGTTTTACTATCAAGCAAAAGAAAACGCGTGCAATACCCTCTGCACCTTTAAGTCTTAATTCAAATAGCCCACCTCCAAATGCGTCGGTATGAGGTAGGCCTAAGTTTGGTCCATGCTCCATCATTCGGTCAGTTAAGCCGATAAATCGAGCTTGAAGCGTAACTGGTAAATTCATGATTTCTTCCTGTACCTCTTGACTGTAATAAACAATGGAATATCTCATCAATGAATGATAACAAATTTGTTAATATTAGACAAGAAATACAGTCGTTCTTTTCAGGATAGCTCTGGGGTTTTTCAATACGTGTAAGGTCTTTGGTAAAAAATACTTTTACCGTTATCAAAGCAATTCAGCTTATTACTAGTGCATTTATTAATCTCTTGGATAATGGATCCATTCCACTGATATTTGGAGAACTTGAATGACTCTTAAAGAGCAAATTACTGAAGACATGAAGTCAGCCATGCGTGCCAAAGAGGCCGAGCGCCTTGGTACCATTCGTTTATTGTTGGCCGCTATCAAACAGCGAGAAGTGGATGAGCGTATTACCGTGGATGATGTAGGCATCATCGCCATCATTGAAAAACTCATCAAGCAACGCAAAGATTCGATTGAGCAGTTTCAAAAAGCAGGGCGCACGGATTTAGTGGATCAAGAAAGTAAAGAACTGGCGATCTTGCAAGCCTATATGCCAGCGCAACTCTCGGCCGCTGAAGTGCAATCAGCCATTCAAAAGGTAATCGCAGATTTGGGAGCGAGCGGTCCTCAAGATATGGGTAAGGTGATTGGGGCGCTAAAAGCTCAGTTGGCTGGTAAGGCTGATATGGGAATGGTATCTGGATTGGTCAAAGCCGCTCTCGCCAAATAATGCTTTAATCCATGGCGCTCATTCCTCAATCCTTTATCTCCGATTTGCTCAATCGGGTCGATATTGTCGATGTCGTTGGAAAGCACGTCAAACTCAAAAAGGCAGGCGCTAATTATCAAGGCTTGTGCCCCTTTCATCAGGAGAAGTCACCATCATTTTCAGTATCCCCTACGAAGCAGTTTTATCACTGCTTTGGTTGTGGGGCGCATGGCTCGGCAATCGGCTTCATGATGGAGTATTCTGGCCAATCGTATGTTGATGCGATTGAAGATCTTGCCCGCTACGTAGGGCTCTCCGTTCCCCGTGAGGAACGAAATGTTCGTGATGTGATTGCTCAAAAGCAAGCCCTTGCCATTGGTGAAGTGATGACAATGGCCAGTGATTGGTACTCCCAACAATTAAAAGGATCGCAACGTGCTATTGACTATCTCAAGGGCCGTGGTTTGACTGGCGAGATTGCCAAGCGCTATGGCCTTGGTTATGCACCCGATGGCTGGCAGGGGCTCGAAGCGGTGTTTGATTCTTACGCTAAAGATGAAACCGCTAAGTTACTAATTGAGGCCGGCTTAATTATTCAGGGGGAGGGGGCAGATAGCCAGGGTAAGACCAAGCGCTATGACCGCTTTCGAGATCGGATTATGTTCCCCATTCGTAATCCCAAGGGACAGGTCATTGCGTTCGGTGGGCGCATCTTAGATCAAGGCGAGCCCAAGTATTTAAATTCTCCAGAGACCCCTTTGTTCTCTAAAGGAAATACCCTCTACGGTTTATTTGAGGGGCGTTTAGCGATTCGGGATCGTGAATTTGTGTTGGTGTGCGAGGGTTACATGGATGTGGTGGCCTTGGCCCAGCTGGGCTTTGCTAATGCCGTTGCGACCCTGGGAACCGCGTGTACACCATTTCATGTTCGGACATTATTGCGCCAAACCGATCGGATCGTATTCTCATTTGATGGTGATACAGCGGGTCAACGTGCCGCGCAGCGCGCATTAGAAGCATGTTTGCCAATCCTCTCCGACGATAAAGAAATTCGTTTTTTATTCTTACCGAGTGAGCATGATCCAGATAGCTACATTCGGCAGTATGGATCAGCGGCTTTTGAACAAGCGATTAACCAAGCGATGCCTTTATCGGGATTCTTTTTCAAGCTCGCTAGTGATGGCAATGATCTAGCAACTCCTGAGGGTCGAGCAAAAACCCATCACGTTGCAAAACCCTGGTTGCAATCGATGCCAGCCATTGCTTTGCGCTCTCAACTGCTGCGAGAACTTGCCAATCGCACCGTATCGAGTGTGAGCGAGCTGGAGCAATTTTGTGCGCTGACGCCAGCGACTAAAGCACCGGCCCCTAACACTCAAGCCCAAACAAAACTGCAGGCTATCAGACCGGCAATGACAAAACCCATCACCCCTCGATCGGCAAAGCAATCCCGTCCGAACGTTGAGCCACCCAAGCCAACTGATTTATCGGAACACATCATGCGTTTGTTGATTCAGTTTCCGATTCTGGGAAAAGAAATGACTTTGGAGCAGCGTCAACTGGCGCTTGAAATTGCTAAAAAACGATCGGATAAGGCCCATGACCTAATGGGCGATCTAATTCACCAATGCGACGTTTTAGAGCTTGGAGAAGAAAATCAAAATTCCTCCTTTGCCGTTTTTCAGGATCAGTTGGCTACCAGTCCATTGGCTGATTTGTACCAAATCCTAAGGCAGCGGATCTTAGGTTCTGAGATTGAGTTTATTGGAGCAAAAGAAGATTTAATCGGGGTTTTAAGTAAGTTAGAACTTGCTAATCTCAAAGCCGAAATGACTGAAATTACGGAAAAAATGACCCAAGGCACAGCAAATCCCGAGGATTTAGAACGGTATCGGCAAATTAGTCAGCGTTTGAGTAAACGGTAGGAAATTTAAACAATTGATGGCATAAAACGATATTTTTTATGCTTTTGTAGGCCTTGCTTGACTCAATCGAGTATAATACGCATTTCCAGAAAAAACTATTTGAATCAGCCACTTACCTCCTTGGCCTGAGAACCTTTGGATGATCGATACGGGTAAATGAACCAGATCGTCAGGACATACGGCTTAAGTAAGTAATCACTAACTTATTAGATTGATCGATTGCAAAGATACCCATGAAAAAACCAGTTACCAAAGCTGCTCCTAAAAAATTAGCAAAACCTATTACGAAGGCAAAAGCTGCAATTAAAAAGGCAAAGCCTGTTGCGGCTGTTAAGAAGGCCGTAAAAGTTGCTGCAAAGAAGCCCACGAAGGCACCAGTAAAAAAAGTTAGCAAATCATCTAAAGCGCCAGCAAAAAAAGCGGTCTCCAAGGTTGTGAAGCCAATTGCAAAGAATGCAAAGGCTAATGCTAAATCGGTAAAACCAGTCCCTAAATTAACCGCCAAGGAATTGGCAAAAAAGGCAGCTGAAGAAAAGGCATTAAAGAAGGCACAAGAAAAAGCAGCCAAAGAACAAGCGAAGGCGGAGGCAAAAGCTGCCAAATTAAAAGCAAAAGAAGCAGCTGTTGAGCTCGATGAAAATGGGCAGCCGATCAAAAAAACGCGTGGTCGAAAACCCAAGGCCGAAGTAGTTACTGAGCCAGGCGTGGACAACCGAACTGATCGGCAGAAGGCGCGCGATCGCAAAGCAAAAGAAAAGGCGCTTCTAAAAGAGTTTGCTGCGCAACAATTAGGTAGTGAGGAGCAGCAAGAATTACGCCGCTCGCGCTTGAAGACCCTCATTAAGATGGGTAAATCCAAAGGGTATTTAACCCATGGCGAGATGAACGATGTGATGTCCGATGAGTTATCCGAGGTAGATGCCCTAGAAACTCTGATCGGTCTTCTCAATGACATTGGCATTACTGTTTACGAGCAAGCGCCAGACGCAGAAACCCTTTTGCTCAATGAGCATGGACCCACTGCAACCTCTGAGGAGGAGGCTGAGGAAGAGGCCGAAGCTGCTCTCTCAACGGTTGACTCCGAATTTGGACGAACCACCGACCCTGTACGCATGTACATGCGTGAGATGGGTACCGTTGATTTGTTGACCCGTGAGGGCGAAATCGTCATTGCCAAAAAGATTGAAGCTGGCCTTAAGGACATGGTGATGGCTTTGTCTGCTTGCCCAGTAACAATCTCAGAGATCCTAGCTAATGTAGACAAGATCGTTTCAGGTGAAATGGAAATCGATCAGTTTGTTGATGGCTTAGTTGATCCAAATGCCGAAGATATCCCGATGGCTGCTGATGAGCCCGAGGATCTCGAGCTCATGGAAGAGGGCGAGGAGGGGGATGATGAGGAAGGTGGCGGCGGTGGTGCAAGTACTGCAAGTGCCAAACAACTCGAGGAGTTAAAGCAACGTTCTCTTGAAAAGTTTGCGGTGATTCGGGCTCAGTTTGACAAGATGCGTCGTGCTCATGATCGCGATGGGTATAACTCACCCGGTTATTTAAAGGCCCAAGATGCGATTCGCAATGAGTTGCTTGGATTTCGTTTAACGGCGAAGAGTGTTGAAAAACTCTGCGATACCATGCGTGCGCAAGTGGATGAAGTATGGAAGCTTGAGCGCGGCATTGTGAGCATTCTGGTTGATAAGATCGGAATCCCACGCGCTGAAGTTCTGCAAGCATTTCCAAAAATGGCCATGAACTTGCGTTGGACCGCAAATCTTCTTAAGGACCCAAAACCCTACAGCGCCCTCTTAGAGCGTAATGTTCCCGCAATTCAAGAGCTGCAACAGAAATTGATCGATATTCAAACCAAGGTGGTCTTGCCGCTCAATGAGCTCAAAGAAGTCAACAAGCAAATGAT
Organism: Polynucleobacter sp. HIN8; assembly: GCF_030297615.1. Lineage (NCBI taxonomy): Bacteria > Pseudomonadati > Pseudomonadota > Betaproteobacteria > Burkholderiales > Burkholderiaceae > Polynucleobacter > Polynucleobacter sp. HIN8. The sequence goes on from NZ_AP028139.1 coordinate 367,288, forward strand.
TGCTGGCGAGAAGCGGGCGCGTGAAGCAAAGCGTGAGATGACCGTTGCAAACTTGCGCTTGGTGATCTCAATTGCTAAGAAGTACACCAACCGCGGCTTACAGTTCTTGGATCTGATTCAAGAGGGCAACATCGGCCTCATGAAAGCAGTGGATAAATTTGAGTATCGTCGCGGTTATAAGTTCTCAACCTATGCAACATGGTGGATTCGTCAAGCGATCACGCGCTCGATTGCGGATCAAGCTAGAACGATCCGTATCCCGGTTCATATGATCGAAACCATCAATAAGATGAATCGTATTAGCCGTCAAATTTTGCAAGAAACAGGGCATGAGCCTGACGCAGCAACCTTGGCTCAGAAGATGGAGATACCAGAAGATAAGATTCGTAAGATCATGAAGATTGCGAAAGAGCCAATCTCAATGGAAACCCCAATTGGCGATGATGAAGATTCGCATCTGGGTGACTTCATTGAAGACTCCAATACCCTAGCTCCAGCCGAGGCTGCATTGCATGACTCGATGCGCGATGTAGTGAAGGATGTTCTTGACTCTTTAACACCACGCGAGGCAAAGGTATTGCGGATGCGTTTTGGTGTTGAGATGAGCACCGATCACACTCTCGAGGAAGTTGGTAAACAGTTTGATGTGACCCGTGAGCGGATCCGTCAAATTGAGGCTAAGGCATTACGGAAAATGCGTCATCCCAGCCGCAGTGATAAGCTGAAGACTTTCCTCGAAGAAGATTAATCAAGTCTTAGGGGCCCATAGCTCAGTTGGTTAGAGCAGAGGACTCATAATGGACTTAACCATGAGGTCTAGCAGTAAAGACCTCAATGATTTCAAGCGGTTAGTGGTGATAAAGGTGGTTTAAATTCACTACACACCGCTTACACACCAAGGCATTTTTCATGGTGTGTAGTAAATAGGTTTTTTATGTGGTTTTTGTGTAGTAAAACAAGTTAAGTAGGGCCCATAGCTCAGTTGGTTAGAGCAGAGGACTCATAGCGAAAGTTGTGCACCAGATAGCGAAAGCTGCTGTGTGAATGGTGTCAAATTCGGTGAACGCTAAGTCGAAAGATATGCCAACGCCGAGCCAAGCGGAATCGCAAGATTCTGAAGGTGTAGAGACTAGACGGCACCCACCTAAGTTCTGAAAAGAATACGGTGAAGGCATAGTCCAGGGAGTTAGGAAACTAACACAAACCGGAATCCTTTGGTCCCAGGTTCAAGTCCTGGTGGGCCCACCAGAAAACAAAAACCCTCATCAGAAATGGTCTGGGTTTTTGTCTTTTGAGTATTACTAATGCGTATATCATGCCTGAAATAGACCCAATTTTGACTCGCATTGACTGCAGTCAATCATGTTTCAGACTTTGCTTTCTATGATTTATTCAACGAGTAGAAGAGTAAAAAGAACACATGGAATTCGAAATACCAGAAACCCTAGCCAATACGCTTCTTGGAATGATCGATGAGGATACGCTGCTTGCGAAGCGGCTTAGCGAGTACGGCCTTTCCCGCGGTAAACGTGTGGTATCCAGCCGACTTTTTGACGCCACCTCATTGAACACGCTCTACGGCCTGTGCCGCACGGCCGACGAGCGTGAGCTGATGTTCCAAATGATTGCGCTGGACAATATCCACGCCGCGCCGGCTGCCCGAAAAATCCCAAGCTTGGAGCATCTGATCCCTGGTCTGATCGCTTGGTTGTCGCGCGACATGATCGATGGCTGGCTCTACAAACTTGGCAAGGACGGTGTGTTGCTGCCCTGGCTGGTCCATTCTATGCGCTATGTGCAGCCTGTCGATGGCACAGCTTACGTCATCATCGGCCTTCTGGCTAACACCTTGCAGGCCGCAGATCGTGAGCCAATTAACGATCCGAGGTTAAAGCGCACCGGCATGACCTACAGCATCATCTTTTATGCCGAAGATATTCAAGATCGCACGATTCCCGAATTGATGACGGGTTATGGTTACTTTAAAGAATGTGCAGAATTCAAAAACGAATACGAGACACACTTAAAGCATTTCATGCAGATACAGCCGAAGTTTGGTGCGCAGTTTAATGTTTCTGGCACTGTCTGGATGTCCAGCGAAGGACATCGTCCACATCTCGAATGCGTGCGGCTGCAGGCAGGCACAGCCGCCCGCTGCGTCAATGACGAAGAGCTGCTAGAACGCCACTTTGACACCACCGCCGATGCAGGCTTCTGGCGCGGAAGCGGCATCAGCGAGGGTTTTGAGAGGATTCCCCAGCATTGCTATCTACATCTATTCCACCTGGATTACCACCGTAATGTATGGGTGCATGTGCAAAATGTTAAGACTTATCGTTACAAACCAGAATTGCGTGACAAGCTGGTTCTGCCGCATGCTCATCGCGACCTGATTGATATCTTGACCGCTGATCGTAACTTCCTAATGGAGGACATTGTCGAGGGTAAGTCGGGCGGTACAACCATCCTTTGCAAAGGCGCGCCTGGCTTAGGTAAGACGCTGACAGCAGAGGTCTATGCCGAGGTCGTCGAGAAACCTTTATACCGCGTACACTCTGGTCAACTCGGCGTGACGGCAAGCTCAGTGGAAGCCAACCTTTCGAAAATCCTGCGGCGCGCAGCACGCTGGGATTCAGTACTGTTGCTCGACGAGGCCGATGTCTACATTCGCCGCCGCGACAATGATCTCCAGCACAACGCTATCGTAGCTGAGTTTCTGCGTACTCTCGAGTACTTTAACGGCTTGCTATTCATGACCACCAACCGCGTAGCCGATATTGATGACGCCGTCTTGTCGCGCTGCATCGCTATCATCCAGTTCGAGACACCGACGCAAGAGCAGGCGAAACAACTATGGAAATCGCTAGCGCAGCAGTTCAACACCGAGCTGCCCGATGATCTAGTTGAGCGCTTGATAGTAACTTATCCAGCTGCCAGCGGCCGCGATATCAAGGAGTTGCTCAAGCTGACGCTAAAGTTTTGCAAAGGCAGGAATTTGATACTGAACGAAGAAGCATTTGCTCAGTGCGCAGCTTTCCGTAGCATCAGTAAATCCGTCTAAGATGGCAACGTTTGACACATCTATCCTTGGAGATTTGCTACTGGGCCGGCTCAGTTTTCGACCTGGCAACTTGCCCGACAAGCAAGCCTTGCCCGCTGGTCGTCACAACCTGGGCATCGCTAGCGAGCGTGATGCAGTATTGATCGTGCCGGACGATCTCCAGCCCGGAGTTCCAGTTGCTTTACTTGTGATGTTTCATGGGGCTGGTGGCAGTGCTGATAAGGTATTGCCATTTTTGATCAAGCATGCGCGTCAGCATGGCTTTTTGCTTCTGTTACCGCAGTCTCAGTTTCCAACTTGGGACTTGGTTGTGGGTGGTAATGGCCCAGACCTAGAGCGGCTGGATAAAGCATTGCACGAAGTGGCATCACGTTTTTATATCGATCCATCCCACTTGGGGTTTGCTGGGTTTTCAGACGGAGGCAGTTATGCGCTCTCAGTAGGACTGACCAATGGCGACTTTGTTAGCCACGTGATCATATTTTCTGGAGGCTTTATGTCAGTCCTTCAGCAAAATGGTGCGCCCCGCATTTTCATCGCCCACGGTTTGGAAGACGAGCAACTGTCAATTGAAACTAGTGCGCGTCCTCACGTAACCAAACTTAAGGCTGCAGGTTATGACGTAACTTCTTTGGAATTCAAAGGTCCGCACCGCATCGAGCCAGCAGTAGTTTCGGTAGCAATGGATTTTTTCCTAAAGCCAGCGACGCCACAGTAACAAGCCGTGCTTAGAATGCAGAAATTCTCATAGAACCGACAAACATTAGTCAGCGGGTTGGCGATATTGCCAAAAGTCTTGTTTATTGTTGAAGGTGTAGAGACTAGACGGCACCCACCTAAGTTCTGAAGAGAATATGGTGAAGGCATAGTCCAGGGAGTTAGGAAACTAACACAAACCGGAATCCTTTGGTCCCAGGTTCAAGTCCTGGTGGGCCCACCAGAAAAGCAAACCCTCATCAGCAATGGTGGGGGTTTTGTATTTTCTGAGCGTTAATTCAGGTAATGATTGAAGAATGCTTGCGCGTTCAATAAATAATCTACACCTTGCTTTGTACATTACATTATTTTTTTAAATCTTTTGATTCTTGTGGGCTTTTGCAAATTAAATTTCAATACTCAGGTTGATTTTTAAACACCTCTTAAAGCTTATATTTGTTTTAACTCTTCGCAGGATTCGCGGATTATTAGTTGTGTAGGAAGTGTTAATGGCTTAGGAATTGTAATTTTTTTCCTAGATAAGTTGACGAGTACTTCAGCTGCGTACATACCAATTTCAGCAGACGGAAACGATACGGTTGTTAGTGGCGGATTAATAAAGGGTGAAAAGTCACTGTTATTAAAACCTATTACAGAAATTGACTCAGGAACCTTTAGTCCTCGTTCGCGTAATGCAGTAATAGCGCCTAGAGCTAAGTAGTCATTTCCGCATATCAACGCTGTAAAATCAAGGCGAGGGCTTAATAATTCTAGCGTAGCATCGTAGCCCGCCTGAAACGTATAGTCAGCCTCTTTGATATTATTTCTCATTAATTGGCCGCCGTTACTGGCAATGGTTTCTAAGATTCCCAAATACCTTCGTGAGGCACGTTGATTTCCCTCTAGTGTGCCGCTGATAAGGGCAAACTTTAAGTGCCCAAGGGATAGGAGATGGTTAACTGCGGTTTGCCCTGCCAAATAGTTATCAAACCCAATATCCCCTGAGTTACCTTCGCTAGTATCTGCCCAAATATTTACAAGAGGAATATTATTTTTCTCTAATAAAAATTTCCAATCATCAAGGTATTTTCCGCCTCCTCCCAATAGAACGACAGCATCTACCCCTCGTTCAATCAAGACGCGTAGCGGCCCTATTGAGGAGATGTTTCCTTCGGTTGGCTGTGCCAGCAGCAGTGTATATCCTGCTTTACCAAGCTGAGTTCGTAGTACTTCAATAGTTTTTGCAAAAGCTGACGCTCCAATTTGGGAAATAACGGCCCCAATTGTGAAAGTCTCCTTAGAAACAAGAGTCCTGCCTGCCCCTTGAGGCACATAGCCCATCATTTTTACTGCCGATTGAATGCGTAGGCGAGTTTTTTCATCAACCATATTGGGGTGGTTAAGCGCTCTCGAGACAGTGCTAATAGAGACGCCAACGGCTTGAGCAACATCAAATAGGCTGGCTGGCATGCTTGTTTAATATGATATTCATGCAAACGATTGTAATATTAATTTCATCTTTTACATATACCTATTATTTAATAGGGGAAAACGTGAATTTTTAAATAATGCAAACGTTTGTATTATTATTGTTATATTCTTTACTTTTTACTATGTTATGACTGGAAAACAATACGCAGGAAAACCAACTAAGCACGCTATTGTTAGCACTCTAGTCGAGTTAGGTGTAACTCATGCATTTACGCTTCCAGGGTTGGGTGTGACTTGGATGCTCGATGAGTTTTATGAGGTTCGAGGTCAGTTAAGGGTGGTATTAACGCGCAGCGAACAAGTGGCATCAATCATGGCTCAAGTAGTGGGTAGGCTGACAGGAAAGCCTGGCGTATTCATGGGTCAAGGCCCTTTTGCAAGCACTACTGGAGCATTTGGGATTTTGGAGGCCTATTTTGCTGGGTCCCCAATGCTGGTGTTAACCGATACCTCGTGTTACGACGGTTTTGGAATGTATGGGGTATATCAAACCATGACAGGAGATTATGGTGCAGCTGATGTTAGGACCGTTTTAAAAACAATGACAAAGGCCACTTATTACGCAACCGAGACACACGAGGCAGTTTACGCAATTCAGCAGGCTTATCGTCAGGCAAGTCTTCCACGGACAGGGCCTTGTGCAGTGGTTTTAAAAAGTCCGATCATCCGACGCGAAATGTCTGATCAAAAACGTGTACAGCTATACCCATCTCAGGACACTAGTAATGTACTAATGCCAGAAATAGCATTGCAAGCAGTAAGCGAGTTAGTTGCAGTGATTAATCAAGCTAAGCGGCCGGTTGCAATTGTTGGCAATGGCTTACAAAATCCCCGAGGTCGAAAAGCCATCGCCGCACTGGCTATGAAATGTGGGATAGCAGTAGCAACAAGTTACAACGGCAAAGGAGTTGTCGATGAAACTGCTGAATACAGTGTTGGGATGTTGGGAACATGGGGGTCCAAAGTTGCAAATACAGCAGTACGGGAGGCCGATCTTCTGCTCGTTGTGGGCGCGAGTTTAGGCGCTGACTATTTGCGCTTTAGGGAGCCAAATTTTATTAGACCTGGTGATCAAAAAATTATTCAGATAGATGTTGATCCTAGAAACCTTGGATGGGTTTATCCAGTTGACTTAGCTATTAATGCTGAAGCAGCCAATGCACTTGAAGCCATATGTAATAGTGGAATAGTTTCTGATATGAGAGGTATGAGGTTGAATTGGATCAAGCAAGTGCAGCAGAAATGCCCCGATCCGCTTCAACTAGATACGCCTGCTGCTAATGGCTTTATCAATAATTCCACCTTAATTAAGGTACTAGATAAATTTTTAACTCCTGACCATTTATTAACTTTGGATGCTGGAACAAACCGTATTTGGTCTACGATCGCTTTAAAGATCCGAACCCCTGGTCAATTAATTGTTCCGGGTGGAATTGGCGGAATGGGCTGGGGAGCCCCAGCTGCAGCGGCAGCAAAATTAGTTCATCCAGAAAAAAAGGTCATTAGCCTGACTGGTGACGGGGGCTTTGCAATGACAATGAATGTATTGTCTACCTGCGTTCAAGAAAATTTACCAATCACTGTGGTAGTTGCTAATAACGGCGGTCTAGGAATGGTTCGGGACAACATGAAAGGCAAGAAAATAGCAGTGGATTTTGCGCCCATAGACTTTGCAGCAATTGCCGAGGGAATGGGCTGTCTAGGATTGAGTGCCAACTCTGCAGAGTCACTAGCTGAAGCATTACGGATGGCAGAAAATTCGGGAAGAACTGCAGTAATTAACGTAAGCATTGATCCGGCTTCAACCCATATCAATGTTTCTGATTATTGAGAAAAATCTAAATGACCCCTGTTGCAATCGTTACCGGCGGATCAAGTAATATAGGTTGGGCTATAGTTAACGCACTTAGCTCTTCATATCACGTTGTCATTGCCGATATCAATCCGCCTGAAAATGAATTGCCATTAAATTGCCGATTTTTGAGTTGTGACGTTTCTAACTTAAACCAAGTGCAAGATGTATTTATGCAAGCATTGCAATTTGGCGAGCTACACACGGTAGTTCATTCCGCAGGAATTACTCAAGCCCCAAAATTGATTTCTGAATTAACTGTTGAGGAGTGGGAACACATTATTCGTGTTAACTTGACTGGGGCATTTATTATTTGTAAGGTCGCCAGCACTCATATTAAAAAAGCCGGCGGATCAATTACTTTAATTAGCTCGCGTGCTGGTAAAACAGGAGTGGCTGCCTTAAACATTCAGGATCTTGGGGCAAAAGCCCATTACTGCGCGTCAAAGGCGGGCGTTATCTCCCTAACTAAATCACTAGCAATTGAGTTAGCCTCAAAGGGTATTCGAGTGAATGCAGTTGCTCCAGGATCTATCAAAGGAAGCATGATTCCAAAAGAACAATGGGATGTATTGGAAGAAAAAATTCCAATGAAGCGATTAGGAACGCCAGAAGAAGTCGCCAAAGCTGTTAATTTCTTATGTTCCACTGAAGCAAGTTACATTACCGGTCATGTTTTAGATGTGAATGGCGGAACATTGATGGATTGAAAGTAGTTAAGGAATAACCCGATTTGGAGAAATCATGAAAGTATTAAAAATTTTTACTACAGCTTTTATTTTTTATTCGCTTATATTAATTGGTCCCGGAACTGTTTTTGCTGCTTATCCTGACAAACCTGTTCGTGTAATTGTGCCTTTTCCGCCGGGCGGAGCAACTGATATTGTTGGACGAGAGATATCTGAAAAGTTATCCCAAGCTTTTAAACAAACATTTATTGTTGAAAATAAACCGGGAGCAAGTGGCAATATTGGTATGGAAATGGCTGCTAGAGCACCTGCTGATGGCTACACTTTAGTTATTGGCGCTCCCCAAACGCTCACCATTAATCCACAGTTGATGAAGATGTCATTTGATCCACAAAAGGAGCTGGCACCAATTGTGGTTATTGCATCAGTCCCAAATGTTCTTGTAGTCAATCCTAAGTTGCCTGTTAACTCTGTTAAAGATTTAATAGCGCTGGCTAAAAAGCGGCCAGGTAAATTAAGTTACGGCTCTTCTAGTATCGGGGGGACTCCGCATTTATCTGCTGAAATGTTTAAGGCGATGACAGGAACTTATATATTGCACATCCCGTACAGAGGTAGTAGCCCAGCTCTTACGGATTTAATAGGCGGGCATATTGATTTTATGTTTGATAATTTACCGGCGGCATTACCCTTTATACAATCCGGCGCCCTAAAAGCCCTCGCAGTAACTACTTTGAAGCGTTCGCCGTCATTGCCAAATACGCCAACCATGGTTGAGGCTGGTGTGCCTGATTTTGACTCCCAAGGTTGGTTCTCGTTATTGGCCCCAGCAGCGACCCCGACAGAGGTTTTAGAGAAGATCAATATTGAAGTAAATAAAATTTTACTTACTGATGATTTCAAAGCGAAACTTGCAAAGGTTGGTGCAAATCCAATCGGTGGATCAAGATCTGAATTTCAAAATCGAATTCAAATGGAAACCAAGCGCTGGGGGGCTGTAATCAAATCTGCTGATATAAAGGCTGAATAATGATTTTTAGATTGAAAGGTAAAACAGCTTTTTTTACCGGAGCGGGATCAGGAATTGGGTTAATAAGTTCAATTAGGCTGGCACAAGAAGGTGCGAATGTATGGATATCGGATCGGGATTTGACAATCCTAGAAGAGGCCAAGAAAACTGGAAAAGCACAGGGTGTTGTTTTAAACACCATCGAAGCCGATTCTACCCAGTCAGACTCTATCAAGACAGCTATTGATTCCATATCTAGAGACTCTGGCCGAATTGATATTTTAGTGAATAATGCAGGTGGGTCTTTGCATACGCCTTATCAATTTTTAGATGAAACTGATGAAGATTGGAAGCGCGTATTAGATTTAAATATTATGGGCACTGTTGTTGCCTCCCGTTTTGTGTTGCCCTACATGCAGCAACAGAAGAGTGGCAGAATAATTAATTTTGGATCAAAAGCAGGTCGATTTGGTAGTTTAATTGCTGGCGCCAATTATGCAGCAGCTAAAGGCGCTATTTCCTCACTAACACGTCAATTGGCTCTGGAGTTTGGTCCATATGGAATTACTGTAAATTGTATTTGTCCTGGCATAGTATTGACGAAGAGAACAACTGGACTTTGGGAATCAAGAAGAACTCCAGAAGAGAGAGCAAAAGTGTTACATGAGATTCCATTACGAAGACATGCCGTTGCAGAGGATATTTCAGGTGTAGTGGCTTTTTTTGCTTCAGATGATGCTGGATTTATAACGGGTGCAACCTTGGATGTGAATGGTGGACAAGGAATGGCATAAATGTGGATACACCTTAATTTTGACTTTTTTATATAGATACAGGGGTAGAAGTAACGAGTTCAAGCCCTGGTAACCCACCAATAAGATCAATGACTTATCGTGAAAACAGTAGGTCATCTTTTAAAAAAATGTAGTTAGTGTGTAGTAAATATTACTGCTAGACCCCAATAGATATATAGGTCTTGATTGAGTATCTATACTGTTTCTAGATTTAAACCATCAAGAAATAAATACTTATTAGAAAGTGATATGGCAGTGGATTTGTTCATTAGCCCATCCATTGACTTACTGGAGCCGCAGCATCTTGCAATGGTTGAGAAATGATATCTATCAAGGCCGGTTCTCCACATTCAATTGCTGATTTGATTACAGCCTCTAAATTGATCGGATCATTTACCGACCATGACCGTATTCCATAAACCTCTGCAATCTTGGCGTGGTCCGTTCGACTAAAGTCAACCGAGTAATATCTTTTGTCATAGCCAGATTTTTGACTTGCTTTAATCCAGCCATATACTGAATTAGAAATCACAATCATAAGAATTGGTAATTTATAGCGAGTAATCGTTTCTAATTCGCCGGAAGTAAAACCAAAACTTCCATCACCCATTACAGAAACGCATTTTGATTGTGGTTTTCCAATTGCCGCACCAATTGCCGCAGACATTGAAAAACCAAGAGCTCCATGTGCTCGATTTGTAATGAAGTGTCTTCCTGGAAGATCACTTAGAAAATATGCAGAAAAATAGGGACATGGAGTCCCAGGATCAGCGCAAACGATTGCATCCTTGGGTAAATATTTGTTCAAAAGATGAACAATTTTTTCGGGAACTATGGGGATTTGATTGCTGTTTGCTAAATTCAGGAATGGCTCAAATTTAGCTGCCTTAGCTTTAGCTACGACCGCTTTACCATCAACACAATTTTCAGCTCGAATTTGTAAATTAGACGTTAATTCCTTATAGAGTTCCTCAAGGGTTAGTTTTGCATCACCAACCAATCCAACTTTAGTGGGGTAATTAGCGCCGATCGTATTAGGGTCGATATCAAGGTGAATAATTGGGATTGATTTATTTGGAAATCGCCAATTCTCTGTTGTGGTAGAGCCTGCACGACAGGTAATAAAAAAAACTAAATCAGCACTATTCACAACTTCTCGAGTCGGCATGACACCACCATTGGCGCCAACCACTCCAACATTCAAAGGGTGATTGCCTGCGAGACTACCTTGACCGCTAACCGTAGTGCAGACTGGAATATTAAGTAACACAGCAATTTTTTCAAGAATTTGCTCAGCACCGGAGTTAACTACTCCACCACCACAAATTAATATCGGAAAATGAGCATTAAGGATTAATTTTGCAGCTTTTTCAATATCCTCATGATCTGCAACATACCGTTGCGCAGGGTAATGACAATGTTCTTTTTGTACCCAAATATCACTGCCTGAAACACTATGCTTTTGGACATCATGTGGAAGGCAGATATGAGCACTGCCGGGCTTGCCGGTTGTCATTGCCCGAAAGGCAGTGCGTACAGCCGAAGGAATTTGCTCAGCTAAGTCAATGGTTGTATTCCATTTAGTAAGGGGTTGGTAGAGAGCTTTCTGATTTAGCTCAGTCAGTGGAAATTTTCCACGTGATGTTACAGGTACATCTGAGGTAATGCCCAAAACTGGTATGGATGATTCGTTCGCTTCTACTAAGCCAGGAAGCAGGTAAGTTGCACCTCCGCCACTTGGGCCTTCACATACGCCTACTTTATGCGTGACCCGAGCGTAAGCATCAGCCATGTATGCTGCACTACGCTCATCTCTGGTTAATATGTGCTGAATGCCATGATCAAGCCGCGCTAGAGCATCGTAAAAGGGTAGGCTAGTATCGCCGCATAAACCAAAGATATGTTTGACTTCATACGCTTCTAACATTCGAACTAGAGCTTCTGCTCCAGTAAGCTTGTCGTTCATCTCAATCTTCCAAGTTTAATTTGGTATTTTTTACGAATTGCTGCCAGCGTTCAAATTCTCTTTTAGCATATCGTTCTAAAGCTGGACCATCGCTGGCTTGAACATCAAATCCACCTTGGGTGAGCTTCGATTTAATCTCCGGATCATTGAGCACCGCTTGAAAATCAGCGGTCAGTTTCTTAACAACTGCTGCCGGAGTATTGGCTGGGGCAAATGCACCAATCCAAGAATAGGCTTCAAAACCTGGATAACCAGATTCGGCAACAGTTGGAGTATTTGGGAGTTCTGGTAGGCGTTGAGCCCCTGTCACCGCAAGAGCTTTCAGTTTATCGGCTTGAATTTGACCTCTTAATGCCGCATAACTAAGAAGAGTTAGGCTTGCGGTATTTCCCACGACTGCTGTGATTGCAGGGCCACCACCACCATATGGAACATGCAATACGAAAATACCAGCTTTTCGTTTGATATCTTCCATTGCAAGATGATTAAGCGAACCAATTCCGGTAGATGCATAGCTGTAAAAACCAGGACGTTTTTTTGCAGCAGCAATAAACTCTGCCAAATTGTTTCCAGGAACAGAGGGATTTGCAGCAATTACTAGGGGAAAGCGCACCAATAAACTTACGCCAACAAAATCTTTAAAGGTATCGTAAGGTAGGTTAGGTTTAACAATTGGATTAATAGAGTGATTATCAAAACTAATGAGCAAGGTATTTCCATCAGGTGCTGATCTTGCTACATGTTGTGTTGCAATTTGACTGGCTGCACCTGGACGGTTTTCAATAACCACCGGTCTTCCAATTCGTTCAGCAAGCTTTGATTGAATGGTTCTGGCGGTAATATCAGTACTTCCTCCAGGTGGAAATGGAACCACAAGAGTTAATGGCTTCTCACTTTGAGCGATAGCAGCACTGGAGAGGGCAAATACTGCCATTAACAACATTAAGTGCTTAAAAAACGGACTAATTTTCATAGATCGATTCTTAAAAAGAGTTAAAAAAATTTGTATCAATCTTAAAGTCTACAATATCTTTAGGACCTTTTGATAAGCAAATACTGGTAATTTTGGATTGAGCGTTGTTTGCTGGTGACTGATGAATGGATAGCTCAATATTTGGTAAAAAAATCTGAGAAATATCTTTACTCAATATCGTATTAGTGGTTTGGATATTTAATAGCGCGATAAATTGATTGGTCACATCTTGAATATTGTGCGTTGTAATATTAATTTTCCGTAGGGTTGTAATTTGATTGACATGGTTTAACCAATGACTTTGCCATACATAATTTGGTGTTATGTGCTCACAAAAGTAGATTCTTATTCCAGGAATGGGTTGTTCCTGAAAGCGAACTGTTTTAAATTTGACCAATACTTTTGTATTTTCGTATTCAGATTCTCGGGAAAGATCTTGAACCGGATTAACTAGAAACCCTTGTTGCCTTAATTTTTCATAACATTCCTCTGCATTATCTGTACGAAAGACAATTGCATTTAAACCAATTTGCTGATTCGCTATTTCTGCTCTTTTGGGCATCTCACCTTTTTCCCATCCTAACAACTCGATATACGATGAATCGAGCATAATTAATCGATTACTAGAGCCTAGGTTGTGATGTGCTGTCGGAGTTAATTGAAAACCTTGGTTGGAAAATTTTTGCGAGAGCTCATCCAACCTGTCCCTCCCTATGATGACGAGGTGGTCAAAAAAATATTCTGAAAGATAATGAGATTTCAAATGAAACTGAGGCTTAGGATAATTTTCTTATATTGATGAGTTTTTATTAAAGCATAATACTTTTGTCTTTATTCCCCTGAGTTATTGAATTGATACTCTGCTTAACGAGTTGGAGCTCTTCTGTAGCCCAGGTTGGTGGACCCAATTACCCCTGTTCCCAAGCAGAATCACAAATTCTTATCAGAAATGATAGATTTATTTTGAGTGCTACTTCAAGTAACTCTTAAAAAACCACACATAACACCACACACCGATCCATAGGCGATGTAACCTCTTGATATCATAGAGGTTACTATGGATATCTGTGCTCATAATCCTTTGGTCCCAGGTTCAAGTCCTGGTGGGCCCACCAGAAAAAAACCTCATCGACCTCGATGGGGGTTTATTGATAGATTAGTAGTGACCTATAAAGATAGTCTTACAATTTCAGCATTATGAATCCATCCGAGCAAAGTAATTCAAATTCAGCCAATCAAGATACTCAAGATGATCAAACCTCGGCTTCGGATAGTTTTGAGGTTAAACCTGAGCCCAAACCCACCATGAGTAAGAGAGAGATCATGGAGGAGTTATCTCGACAACGATTTCCATGGGAAGAATAGGTGCTTATTCTTAGGAAAAACTAGTGCAGTCTGGTTTTTATCTATCGATTATTCTCGCAAGTTTAGGCGCATTACTATTTGCTGCTAAAGCGATTGTGGTGAAATTTTCCTATCAGTATGGCGCTACAGCAGATATCGTTCTGACCCTGCGGATGGTATTTTCACTTCCAATCTTTTGGCTAGCGGTATGGTGGAACCAGCAGATCACATCACCACAACCGCTCATCAGAAAGGATGTGATCAAAGTCTGTGCGATTGGCTTATTGGGCTATTTTGTATCGAGCTACTTAGATTTCCTCGGACTGCATTACATTTCTGTTGGGCTAGAGCGCGTGATTTTGTATTTAATTCCAGCCATCGTATTAGTACTGTCAAAGTTTTTACTGAAAAAAACAATTGATCGGCGGCAATATTGGGCGATGGCTGTCGCCTATCTTGGGATCACCCTAGTTTTTTTGCATGATATACAGTTCAATGGACAGAGCGCTGTATTTTTGGGTGGCATATTGGTCTTTTTGTCAGCCGTGGCGTACTCGATCTATTTGATCTATGCCGGTGAGCTCGTGGGGCGGGTAGGAAGTATCCGAATGGTGGCACTTGCGAGCGCCTCAGCTACGGCTGCAACCTGCATTCAGTCGCTTGTCTTGGACGTCGGTCAACTTTTTGTGCAGCAGCCCGAGGTCTATTACTTTGCGCTTATCAACGCCTTGTTTTGTACCTTTATCCCTATGCTTTTTATCATGATGGCGGTCAACCGCATTGGTTCAAGCTTGACTGCTCAGGCGGGTACGATTGGTCCAGTAGGCACCGCATTCTTGGGGTGGTATTTCCTCAGCGAGCCAGTGAGTGCTTTACAGCTTGCGGGAATTGCTGTTGTATTAATTGGAATTGCAATTTTGTTATCGATTGGCAAGTCCAATCAAAACCCAGCAGCAGCCGAATAATGACTTAATTTTTGAATGTGACCACGTGGTCAGCGCCCAAGCGAATACCAATTTTTTCGCCAATCGCATGGTTGTGGTGACTAGGGACAAAGGCAAACACCTCTTGGCCCGAATTGAGTTTAAGGGTGTATAAAAAATCGGCACCACGAAACGCCTTACGCACAACCTCTGCTTGCATCGGACTTTCATCGTCGTGCTGAATATCATCGGCACGTAAGAGCACATCAATTTGTTTTCCAGGACTCAATGCTTCCCCTGGATCTAATTGCAATTGTCCGAGTTCAATCTCAACGGCACCTCCATCTTGGGTTTTGCCTTTAATAAAGACACCCCGACCTATAAACTCAGCCACATAGCGTGTATTCGGTTTGTGATAAAGATCGTATGGAGTATCCCATTGAATGATCCTACCCTCATTCATCACTCCGATATGATCCGCAATTGCAAAGGCTTCAAATTGATCATGCGTGACGAGCAGGGCAGTTACCCCATTGGCTTTGAGAATATCGCGCATCTCACTAGCCAGACGCTCACGTAAATCGATATCTAAATTTGAGAAGGGCTCATCGAGCAAGATCAGATCGGGTTCGGGTGCCATTGCTCGTGCCAGTGCCACACGTTGTTGTTGTCCGCCAGAGAGTTCGTGGGGATAAGCACTTGCTTTGTCGTCAAGTGCTACCCGCTCCAACCAATGCATGCCAATTTTATGGCGTTCTGCATTAGTGCCTGTCCGTAGCCCAAACATGACGTTCTCAAGAACGCTAAGGTGTGGAAATAAAGCAAAGTCCTGAAAGACCATGCCAACTTTGCGCTCTGCTGGGGAAATTCGTTGGCTGGGTGAGCTTACCGTTTTGCCATGGATTTTGATCTCACCGGTTTGCACAGGCTCAAAGCCGCAAATGGCACGCAATACGGTGGATTTACCGCAACCCGATGGGCCCAAGAGGCAGGCAATATCCCCTGTAGGAAGTTGGAAACTGAGGCCATTGACAATCCGAATGACGCCCGAGCTTTCCTGTTTAGGAAACTCGATCGCAATGTTTTCGAGGGAAATCAGGGCTGGATTGGAATTCATCCCTATAATTTTCGCATTGAATCATAAAAAATCATATAAACACCACAACCCATCTACTTATTCGATCCATTACCGCACTGAATGCGCATAAGCTCTATTTTCTTAGCCCTGACTCTTAGCCTACCTATTCTAGGGTTGATCTTAGCTGCCCTGTTGGGTCAACCCAGTCCAATCGGATCTGACGGGATGGTCTCTGGGAGTACGCTAACTCACCTTTGGAATTATGTGTTGACGGATTACATCGTTACGACACTCCTGCTTTGCTTCGGCGTTGGTATTGGTGTTTTCATTCTAGGGGTGGGTAATGCATGGCTGATAGCGAACTATCAATTTCCAGGAAAGGCAATCTTTGAATGGGCCTTAATCTTGCCGCTCGCGGTTCCTGCTTATGTGATGGCGTATTTGTTTGTGGATTTCTTGCAGCATGCTGGCCCTGTGCAAACCCTGTTGCGTGAGAATTTAGGTCTTATTGTGTCATTACCGGATCCGCGCTCCTTAGGTGGTGCGATATGGACCTTCACTATGTGTTTGTATCCCTATGTGTATTTGGTCGCGCGCACCTCTTTTTTAGATCGCAGTGCACGATTTATGGAGGTTGCTGAAACCTTAGGTTATACCAGTGTGGAAGCATTTATTAAGCTGGTACTGCCTATGGCAAGGCCTGCGATCTTTACCGGTATTGCTTTGGCGCTTATGGAGGTATTGGCTGATTTTGGGGCAGTATCCTACTTTGGCTTACAAACCTTTGCAACCGGTATTTTTAAGGCTTGGTTATCGTTTGGGGATCGAAGTGCCGCAGTACATTTATCCCTAATGCTCCTGAGTTTTGTCTTAATTGTGTTTTATTGGGAGCGTCACAATCGAGCCAGGCAACGCTATGCCCTTACCAATACAAATACTCGACCTGCCATCCCGAAGCGCTTAGTGGGTTCCCATGCGCTCTATGCCTTTTTATTCTGCGCGCTGACCCTCATATTTGCATTCATTTTGCCAATGGCAGTTTTATTTGATCTTGTTAGCGAGCAGGGTCTTGAAATGGATTCGCGCTACTGGACATGGTTAAAGAATTCATTAAGCTTATCGGCATTCACTGCCATCTTAGCTGTACTTTGCGCAATCTTTTTGGCGTATGCCGCACGCCTTACCCAAAGTAAAACACTGCAAGGTGTCAATCGCTTACTCACGGTTGGTTATGCATTACCCGGCGCAGTTTTGGGCGTTGGCATTTTGTCTCTTTTGGGTTTGTTGGATATCGCATGGTTAATGTCGATAAGTGTTGGGGTATTAGTCTATGCCTATCTAATTCGCTTCCTATCTGCCGGCTTACAAAGTATTGAGACCGGATTGACTCGTATTACCCCTGCGATGGATGGCACCGCTGCGCTCCTGGGCGCCAAGCCGATGGAGATGATTTGGCGGATTCATTTGCCATTGTTAAAGCGTAGCGTTTTAACTGCCTTGTTATTTGTGTTTGTTGATGTAATGAAAGAGCTGCCTGCCACATTACTATTGCGACCTTTTAACCTGGATACCTTGGCAGTTGCCACCTACCAATTGGCAGCCGACGAACGCTTAACCGAGCTCGCATTACCTGCCTTAAGCATTGTTTTGGTTGGACTTTTACCGGTTATCTTGTTATCGCGGGCGATTGCCCAGAAACGGTAAAAAACCACAGAAGTACCAATATGATTGATAATCATTCTCATTTGTATTACACTAAAGTTTTTGTAATCGCTAATAGGAATGGTTTGACATGCATGAAATTGGCTGGGCGCCTTCGTCGGTATTGAAAAAAATTTCCCTGATACCGAGTTTAGTTTTTGGACTTGCTATAACTTTGGGCTCATCGCCAAATCATGCAGCTGAGCCAAATGCGGTACTTAATCTGTATTCTGCCCGGCATTATCAAACCGATGAAGCGCTTTATGCTAACTTCACAAAAAGTACTGGCATCAAGATTAACCGGATTGAAGCCGATGACAACGCCTTGCTCGAACGCTTAAATAGCGAGGGTGCTAAAAGTCCAGCCGATGTGATTTTATTAGTTGATGCCGCACGGTTGTGGCGCGCTCAGGTCAATGGCATGTTTAAGCCAATTCAGTCCAAGGTGTTGGATCAGCGCATACCAGCCAACCTTCGCGCCAAGGCCGATGCGGATGGTACCACCTGGTTTGGATTCTCAACTCGTGCGCGCATTATGGTGTACAACAAAGATCGCATTAAACCCGATGATGTGAACACCTATGAGAAGTTGGCTGATCCAATCAATAAAGGTAAGGTATGCACTCGTTCCGGTTCGCACCCCTACATGTTGTCATTGGTTGGTGCTCTGATTGAGCGTGATGGCACTGCGGCGACTGAGAAGTGGGCTAAAGGAATGGTCGCCAATATGGCGCGTGCGCCCAAAGGCGGTGATACCGATCAAATCCGTGCTGTCGCATCGGGTGAGTGCGCGGTTGCATTAACCAACTCTTACTACTTGGCACGTTTAATGCGCTCGACCAAGCCCGAGGATATTGCCGCGCTTGCCAAACTAGGCCATATTTGGCCCAATCAAAATGCCGGTGGTGTGCATATCAATATTTCTGGGGGTGGCGTAGCTAAAAATGCACCTAATCCACAGGCTGCTGTGAAGTTTTTGGAGTATTTAGCAAGCGACGCTGCGCAGATCTATTTAGCCGATGGTAATAATGAATGGCCTGTCGTTCCGGGAGTGAAGCTTGATAACCCCGCTTTGAAAGCGCTTGGACCCTATCAAGTCGAAAAGGTATCAGTCGCTGCGATTGGGCGCAATCAAGTAGCAGCTCAGCGGATATTGGATCAGGCGGGTTACCGCTAGAGGGCTATCCCCGGCCAACAAATGGCATCTTGCTGGCCATGATGGTCATGAACAAGATGTTACTTTCAGGCGGCAGTTTGGCCATTTGTAAAACTGCTTGCCCAACATGATCCACATCCATCCGTGGCTCGACTTTGATCGAACCGTCGGCTTGCATAATGCCGTTAGCCATGCGTTCGGTCATCTCGGTGGCGGCATTCCCAATATCAATTTGACCGCAATTAATGTTAAATGGCCTGCCGTCAAGTGCAATGGATTTGGTGAGTCCTGTGATGGCATGTTTGGTGGACGTATATGGCGCGGTATTGGGTCTTGGGGCATGCGCAGATATTGAGCCATTATTAATAATGCGACCACCTTGGGGCGATTGGGACTTCATCATACGCATGGCTTCTTGGGAGCATAAAAATGCACCGCATAGATTACTGTTCACGACATTCATCCACTGCTCGTAGGAAAGCTCGTCCATCGGAATTGCTGGCGCACCCGTTCCTGCATTATTAAATAGCACATCAATGCGACCAAATTGATCTTTAAGCTGACGAAATAAAGTCTTCACCTCTTCGGGTTTGCCCACATCGCAAGCTACAGCTAAGCAGTTCGTTGTATTTCCACCAATTTCCTTGATTGCTTTTTGTAAACGTTCGAGATTGCGTCCGGTAAGCACTACCGAAAATCCGTCACTTAGCAGGGCTTTGGCGGCAGCTTTACCAATACCAGTTCCAGCACCGGTAACAAGGGCAACACGCAGGGGGTTTGAGTTCGTTGGCATGGATTTAATCAGGGCATAATGGTTAAAAATAGAATGATAAAGCCATGACCATTTTGTATCGGATCGCCTCCCGACCTGCCTATTTGGTTACGGCGTTTATCGTACTGATTGCAAGTATTTTTTTGACGATCTGGTTGCTATTGCCAGGACCCCCCAAGACGCTAACAATTGCGACTGGATTTCCGGATGGGCTTTATCACCAGTTTGCAAAACAGCTTCAAGTAGAGCTCGCCAAAGAAAAGATTGTCCTAAGAATTCAGAATACAGGCGGTAGTGTTGATAACCTAGCGCTGATGGCCGATTCTAAATCCGGAGTTGATTTGGCCATCATACAAAGTGGTGTGGGTAACCCAAATCAGTATCCAAAACTCACGGCATTGGCCGGTCTTTTCTATGAACCTCTTTGGGTTTGGTATCGGCCCGACGCCTTTAACAAAGACGGGGGGTCTTTACGGCAATTAAGTCAACTCAAAGGAAAAAAAGTATCGATCGGCAACGAGGGAAGTGGTACGAACATGCTCTCCCAAGCTATTCTTAAACTCAATGACATTGAGTCAACACAACTCAATCTAGTTAGCCTTAGTCCCGATGAGGCAATTAATCAATTGCGCCAAGGTGGAATTGATGTTGCCATGATTGTTTTGGCAGGTGAAGCACCTTTATTGAAAGATTTTTATCAATTACCCGGTATTCGCTTGATGGATTTTGACCAAGCAGAGACTTACACCCGAGTTTTGCCTTACCTCAATCGAGTTGATATCCCTAGAGGTCTTGTAAGTATTGCCCATGATTTACCTAAGCAGGATATTCATGTGATTGCGCCTACTGCCACTTTGGTTGCACACTCTGATATTAATCCTGCTACGGTGAGTCTACTGTTGGGAACCACATACGACATATTGCGTAATTACTCTCGCTTACAAAAGCCTGGTGAGTTTCCATCGAGCAAGGGCTTAGATTTTCCAATTGATTTAGATGCCGAGATTTTCTTAAAAGATGGCCCCTCGTTTTTCTATCGGCATTTACCGTTTTGGGGTGCGGTGTGGTTAGAGCGTGTAATCAAGATCTTAATTCCCTTGCTGATTATTTTATTGCCCATCTTTACCTATTTACCCGTGATTCTGAACCTAAGCTTAAAGATAAGACTGGGTCGACTTTATAAGACCTTAAAGACTATCGAAAAGCGATTTGCGGCTTCAAAAAATACGGATGAGTTATTGTCTGGGCTCAATGATCTAGAAAATCGGATAGAGCGTTTGAATGTGTCTGCGATCCAGTCAAAAGAACTTTATGATCTACGAATGCATATTGCCTTGGTGCGTGATCAGTTAAAACAGGCAAAATAAGGCTTGCATGTTAGCGCCACCATTTACCCCCTTCGAACAGTTGCAGCATTCCCTCCAAGACCGGGGTTATGCGGTTCTATCCCCCGATAGCCTGAGCCAATTGGTGAAGGCTCATCTTGGGGATTTGCAAAACCTCAAGAGCTATTGGAACAATCTACCTCGCGACCCGTATTTGAAAGATGGCGGACGGTATCGCTTTCGTCGCCATGGGAGCTATGTCATTAATTCAGGGCAGGTCGAGTTAGCTCCCCATCGTGCGCATTGGCAATCGGTTGATTACAACGCTTTGCATGGTGGAATTGAGCGCTGGTTCGAGCCCCTGGAACCCGCCCTACAAGCGAATCAGAATTGGCAGAAACTGATGCTGGGGATATCGTATTTATTTCCAGATTCACCAAGATGGTTTGTCGAGGCCCATCCATTTCGGATTGATACGAGCGATGGGATTGGACGCCCCACACCCGAGGGAGCGCATCGCGATGGCGTTGATTATGTCGTAGTGATCTTGGTTGACCGAGTCGGCGTTAAGGGTGGAGAAACTCGGATTTTTGAAGCACAAGGATCGATTGGCTTGCGGTTTACCTTACAGGATTCTTGGACGGCCTTGGTTCTAAATGATGCAAAGATGATTCATGAGACCACACCTATTCAGCCAATCGGATCCTATGGCTATCGCGATACCCTGGTGGTCACCTTTCGGCATAATGGTTTTCAAGAGCCACCACACCGGCAAGATCAATAAATTTGTTTGTCATGAGTATTTTGAAGGGGAATACACCATGGATGTTGCTAGCCCAAGTCGGGGCTTTATTGGGCTTTGCAGCATATGCCGTCACCCTGACAACTTTGCAACGCGAGTGGGGCCTATCTAATTTTGAATCCGGTCTAATCGCCAGTGCATTTTTTGTAGGATATATCGCCGTAGTACCATTTGCTACGGCTCTAACCGATCAGATGGATGCAAGGCGCATTTACATGATTGGAAGTTTGTTCGCAATCACAGGTCAATTGGGGATGGGCTTTGTAGCAAGTGGCTTTATTAGCGCTTGCGCTTGCATGATGGTAAGCGGTGCAGGGTTGGCGGCCACCTACATGCCGGGGCTCAAAATCCTATCCGATCGACTCATCCAAGGCGAAATCACCCGGCACATTTCGTTTTACACAGCATTCTTTGGAGTGGGTACAGGACTCTCTTACGTCATCTCGGGTTGGGTATTGAGTATGGGTGACTGGCACAGTGTGTATCGCTGGGTTGCCTTAGGTCCAACCACTTCCTTACTCATCGTACTTGCATTCATTCGGCCGACACGCCATTCTCACTGGCAAGAAAAAATTACCATCGATTGGCGCAATATTTTTCCGATTCGTAAGTGGCAACAGGTTTTGCAAAATCGCAATGCCTCGGGATACATTCTTGGATACACCGTTCATTCGCTTGAACTCTTTGCCTCTCGCAGTTGGTTGGTAGCTTTTTTTATTCTTAGCACTCAGCTTTCAGGCGAGCAATTTATTTTGGCAGCAACCACACTTGCCGGAGTGATCAATTTCTTTGGGGTACCTGCTTCAATTTTGGGCAACGAGCTTGCTCTAAAAGTGGGCCGTCAGAAATGGGTTTGTATTGTGATGATTACGAGCGCTATATTTGGAGTTACTCTCGCATACTCAATGGGGCATGCGAGCTGGCTTATTTTGATGCTTGCGATTGGCCATGCCATTTTCATTATGGCGGATTCGGCTACGCTGACCGCAGGACTGGTGACGAGCGCCGATGAGAAGCTCAAAGGGGCCGCAATGGGCTTGCATTCGCTCATGGGTTTTGGCGGGGGATTATTAGGCCCAGCAATCTTTGGTTTTGTATTGGACCTTACTGGATCACAATCGGATCGAGTCTCTTGGATCTGGGCCTATGCCTCGATCGTAGTTTGGGGACTGCTATTTGTAATCTATGAGCGTCGCAAGGGCTGGGTTCAATAAGGCTTTAAAAAGGCATTCCTGACTTTTTGTAGTCCAGCGGCTAGATCATGGCAGAAAAATTCCGCACTCATCTTGTCATAGAGGCCTGAGCGCAGGGCAATATCATGGGTCTGATGATTTAAGCCGCAGATATAGACTGTCACACCCCGAGTTTGGCAATGGTGCATAAACTCTATCAAGCTATCCATCCCAGTGGCATCGATATAAATCACATTCTTAAAATCCAATACCACTGCACATTGGGGAAGCCGTTGCTCGATTTTTTCAAGCAATTGAACAGCCCCAAAAAAGAGGGCGCCATAAATGCGATACGCTGCTACCTTATCTTCTTGGCCCTCAAGAAATGGAAAGTCTGCGACGGGAGCGGTTTCAATACGTGAGAGACTGGAAATGCGATACACAAAGGTTACAAACGCCAAAATTAGTCCAACTTGCACAGCAACTGTTAAATCCACCGTAACAGTCAGTAAAAACACACTGATCATGGTAATTCGATAGGGCAGACGAAATTGCTTGAAATCGATAAATTGTTTCCAATCACCCATATTCCAAGCAATAAAAATGAGGATGGCAGCCAAGCATGCCAGGGGAATATCTTTTGCTAGAGGTGCAGCAATCACGATGATGAGTAGTAGGGTAATCGAATGAACAATCGCAGAGATTGGTGTTCTGGCTCCAGATTCAATGTTGGTAACAGTGCGGGCAATAGTGCCAGTGACCGGCATACCACCAAACAATGGCATCACGAAGTTGGCAACTCCTTGGCCCATGAGTTCTTGATTGGGGCGATGACGCTCATGCGTTAAGCCATCGGCAATCCGAGCGCACAGCAGAGATTCAATGGCGCCTAATAGTGCCAGGGTCATCGCTGGTGCAATCACCAATTGGGCACTCTCCCAGGTGATGCCTTGCCATTGGGGGCTTGGAAGACCAGCAGGAATACCGCCAAACCGACTACCAATTGTTTCTACTGGTAATGAAAAGATACTCGTTACCAGAGTCGCTAATACTAGAACCCATATGGTCCCTGGAATCATCCCTAGCTTACCGATGCGCTTATGAAATAGTCGCCACAAAATCAAAAAGATCAAGCTTGATATTGATAGGACTAGCGTCGCTGGACTCCAGCTACTGGCACGATCGAATAGGGTTTGGACCATGCTAAAAAATTGCGATGGCAGTTGCGGGATTTGCAGTCCAAAGAAATCCTTAATTTGCGACAGAATAATCAGGACGGCAATACCATTGGTAAAGCCAACAATTACTGCTATTGGAATAAAGCGAACTAAGGTTCCTAAACGAAATAGCCCCATCAGAAATAAAAAAACTCCAGAGAGGGTGGTTGCTAGTAGAAGATTGGCAACACCATACCGATCGACAATAGCATAAACAATCACAATAAATGCACCAGCTGGCCCAGCAATTTGTACCTTAGTTCCTCCTAGTAGAGCAACAATCAATCCTCCGATAATGGCGGCAAAGATTCCGGCCTCAGGTTTTAAACCACTGGCAATCGCAAATGCCATCGCCAATGGCAGGGCAATGACTCCAACGGTAATACCCGCTAGTACATCGCTAGAGAACTGTTGACGTGAATATCCTGCAAATGAATCAAGGATGGCTGGTCGAAAGAAAGCCATTATGACTTTAGGTTTTAAACCAATCCCCTAACCGTTGGGTAATTCCATAGGCTAGTACCGAACATATCGCCGTTAGAAAGGTGCCCCAAGCGATATCGATGAGTGCGAGCTTACTTGGAAAATCCCGAATCACCGCTAGATTAGTCAGGTTGTACGTCATATAACAAAAGAGTCCAAAAAGGGCTCCATAAATGAAAGCATCTAGCCACACTTGCTTTTGCAGAGCTGGATAAATGACAAAGATGAGCGCCCCAAGACCATATAAAAGATAAAAGCCTAAAGCCGCAATCAGATTTGGATTGGGAGACATTAAGGAGCCCATTTCGTTGCGGTATAGACTCTTGGCAATTCCTAATAACCAAATTAAATCAATTACTAAGAGGCAGAGCAGAAAAGCAAAGTAGGGGATTAAATACTTAAGCATTTTGGTCAGAACCAGTCGTGTAGACCGTTAATCAGACTTGACATAGTAATAACAGTATAAATCGTTCAACCATCCAATCGGAGGTTGCAATGTTCAAGAATTTAGTCGAACCCGTTGATGGCGACGATGTCAGTCTAAGTAAGGGTAAATAGCGCAAAAGTTACTTTGGTTTATGTACCCGATCTATGACGACCGAGCATAACAAACCAACTCGGTTCTAGTTTTCGGCTAAAGCTTACTTTTTTCGTTGATTTGACTCAGCACGGGCCGCGGCGATATTTTCATCCATACCGCGTGCAAACTCGCTATTAGCAGGAACTAAGCCTTTCGCCCTGGACCAATATTCTTCCGCTTTTTTATAATCACCCGTTTCAAAGGAGGCAGTGCCCGCGAGGGCAAGCCCTTTAAGATTATTGGGATCGATCTGTAATGCTTTTTGCACAAGGCGTATTGGCTCTCCCTTAATACTTTTATTCTCAAACGCCAAGAGATCAGCGTAGTCGACTAAGAGAGGGGCATTATTAGGGTTGAGTGCCAAAGCTTTTTTATAAGCAGCTAGTGCTTCTGGCATACGTTGTAAGGCAGCATAAGAGCGCCCTAGCATTTGCCAGCCCTCGGCATTATTGGGATCCTTTTCAAGGCGCTGAGCTAAGCGCTCGACCATTCCCTCAATATCCTGTTGCGTCAGCTGCGGTTGACCTTGATTAGCCTCAGGTAAGTACAACGCTAATGGAGACCCCACAAAAAGGTATAAAACAATCGCCCCAATCGGTAAGGTGCTAGCAATAAAAATGGTTGACCATTTTTTATTGCGTTGATGTTGCTCACCATTTAAAACGAGTTGATCTGCAGCGATCGCTCGCTCTTCTTGAAGTAAGCGTTTTTCAATATCAAGCCTTGACTCTTGCAGCTGTTCTTGAGAAATCCGGCCTTCTTGGCAGTCGAGTTCAAACTGACGCAACTGATTGCGAAGAATAGCGATGTTTTCATCCTGTTCAAGACTAATTTTTTCTGGATTTATCTTATTTTTTCGAAACGGAATAACGATAAGCAGTACCGCAACCACGGTCATGAATACTGCAATCAGGATGAAAAGAGTCATTACTGGTTTCCTAGTTTGCGATCCAGCAATTGTCTGGCGCGCTCAATTTCTTGGGCCGAAAATGTTTCTTTAGAAAGTTCTTGTTTGCGTTGCTTAATTTGACGAACCAATACGATGAGACCGAGCAGCATCAGTAAGAATGGACCAACCCAAAGCATCAAGGTGGCAGCATTAAAGGGTGGGTTATACAACACAAAGTCCCCATAACGCTCAGTCATATAGTTCAGAATTTCCTGCTTTGAGCGCCCTTCACTCAATTGCTGCCGAACCTGATTTTTGAGATCCACAGCGAGATCGGCATTGGAGTCCGCAATGGTCTGGTTTTGACAAACTAAACAGCGTAATTCATTGGAAACTTCCAAAACTCTCTTCTCAAGCGCTGGATTATCAGAGACTAAGGGGACTGTATTGTTTTGTGCAAACGCCACACCAGGGGTTACAAAACCAATCGTGAGTCCGGCCAAAAGAATAAAGAGGTGCTTCATGACTGTAGGCTAGTAATCAATGGAACAATTTTTTTCTCAATCGCCTCTTTGGTCAGTGGCCCGATGTGTTTTAGACGAATCACGCCAGCGCGATCAATCACAAAGGTCTCGGGGACACCATAAACAC
The DNA here is from genome assembly GCF_030297615.1 of Polynucleobacter sp. HIN8. Classification (NCBI taxonomy): domain Bacteria; kingdom Pseudomonadati; phylum Pseudomonadota; class Betaproteobacteria; order Burkholderiales; family Burkholderiaceae; genus Polynucleobacter; species Polynucleobacter sp. HIN8. Next base: position 393,912 of record NZ_AP028139.1, read on the forward strand.
CATAATCAATTCCGACCTGTCCCTTCATATCCGATACCGAGAGGCGGTAAGGGTCGCCAAATTGCTTGAGCCAATTTTGGGCAGCCTCGGGTTTATCTTTGTAATCAAGTCCAATGAGTGGTGTACTGTGGGTTTTTGCAAAATCAACCAGTAAAGGATGCTCCTCTCGACAGGCTACACACCAAGAAGCCCAGACATTCAGAACCCAGACTTGCCCCTTCATTTGATCGGGAGAAAAACTCGACTCCTCTTTCCCAAGTATGGGTAAGTTAAACATCGGAGCAGGTTTACCAATAAATGGCGAGGGTACCTCACGCGGTTTAAGTTGCAAACCGATTCCCAAAAAAATGAATAATCCCAAAAAGATCACGAAGGGAATGAGATAACGCCGCATCTTACGCTTCTTTCTTGCGATAGCGACGATCAGTAATCGCCAAGAAGCCGCCAAGCGCCATTAAGAAACACCCGCCCCAGATCCAATCGATAAAGGGTTTGTGATAAATGCGAACACTCCATTCGCGGTCATTAATTGGCTCGCCTAACGATACATACAAATCGCGTGTTAGACCAGAATCGATCGCAGCCTCAGTCATGGGCATTTGACTTGCGGTATAGATGCGTTTTTCAGGAAATAGACTTGTGACTGGTTTGCCATTTTTTGTTACATCAAACTGCCCCTGAATTGCTGCATAGTTAGGACCGTTGATGGTTTTCAAGCTAACCATTTTGAAGTCGTAGCCACCAGACTGGGATACGCTACCAATCTGCATGCGTACATCTTGTTCAGTTTCAAATCCACGTACTGCGGTGACACCGATGATAAATACAGCGACTCCAAAATGCGCTACGAGCATGCCGTAGTAACCGGCCGGTTGAATACGGAGGTTTTGCCACCACGTCTTGTTGGGATTAATTCGAGCGCGATCGATTAATTGAGTTACTCCGGAGCTAATAATCCAAGTAGCGATTAAGAGCCCAAAGCCGATCATTGGGGTCCAAGATCGCAACACAAGCGGAGCAATAATCGCAGAAATCGCACTTGCGGCAAAGGCCCACTTCAGTTTGGTGGCGAGTTCAATGGGGGGTGATTGGCGCCAGCGCGCAATCGGTCCGACTCCCATTAAAAATAAAGCAGGCGTCATGAGCGGCACAAATACTGCCTCAAAGTAAGGTTCGCCCACCGAGATCTTGCCAAGATTTAAGGCGTCTAGGATAAGTGGATAGAGGGTGCCCAACAATACTGCAGCTGCTGCAACCAGTAATAGAACATTGTTGACCAGCAGCATGCCTTCGCGCGAGACGGTTTCAAAGTTCCCTCCGATATTGGCTTTTGGGGCTCTCCATGCAAATAGTAATAATGAGCCACCCACCACGAGTCCCAAAAATCCCAAAATAAATACGCCCCGTTCAGGATCGGTGGCAAAAGCGTGAACCGAGGTGATCACGCCAGAGCGAACCAAGAAGGTTCCCAATAGAGAAAGTGAAAAGGCCAAAATCGCTAAAAGGGCAGTCCACATTTTGAAGCCACCGCGTTTTTCAGTGACGGCAAGCGAGTGCATCAATGCAGTGCCGACCAGCCAGGGCATAAATGAGGCATTCTCAACAGGGTCCCAGAACCACCAGCCACCCCAACCGAGTTCGTAGTAGGCCCAAGCACTTCCAAGGGCAATACCAATGGTTAAAAAACACCAAGCCGTAGTGACCCATGGACGCGACCAGCGCGCCCAAGCAGCATCGAGTCGTCCTGATAAAAGAGCGGCAATTGCAAATGCGAAAGCGACTGCTGAGCCGACATAGCCCATGTAAAGAAAAGGTGGATGAATAATCATCCCAGGGTCTTGTAAGAGCGGATTGAGGTCACGTCCCTCAGGCGCTGGCGGAAAGAGTCGATCAAAGGGGTTGGAGGTCAAAATCGTAAAGAGCAAAACGCCCACACTTAAAATACCCAAGACCGCCAGAATGCGCGCGATCATTTTGTCTGGAAGATGCTTAGAGAAAACAGCGACAGCTAAGGTCCATGCCGCCAGCATGAGAGCCCATAACAAAATCGAGCCTTCGTGACCGCCCCATACAGCACAGATGCGATAAATCAGGGGTAAATTGGAATTAGAGTTTTGTGCCACATACAGCACGCTGAAATCATTTTGAATAAAGTTGATTGTTAGGCAAATAAAAGCGATGACGACCCAAATAAAAAGAGCCCAAGAGGCAGGTCGGGCAATGCCAATTAGATGTGGGCGATTGGTTTGTGCTCCCACCATGGGGAAGACAGATAAGATAAGCGCTGTAACCAGCGCTAAGATCATTGCGTATTGGCCAATTTCAGCAATCATTTTTTACCCCCATACTCTTTCAGAGTAGGTGCGGCTTGTGGATCTTTTGATTTAGCTTTTTCAAGAGCCTCGGCGGCTTCAGGTGGCATGTAATTCTCGTCATGCTTGGCAAGGACTTGTTTGGCCTGAAAGATTCCTTTTTGATCAAGCTGTCCTTGGGCAACCACCCCTTTACCTTCTTTAAATAAATCAGGCAAAAGACCTTCGTACTGGACTGGGACATCGTGTGCGGTATCAGTAACAATGAAGTTCACCTTCAAACCACCAGGGTCTCGAACGATGCTGCCTTCTTTAACCAAACCACCAATTCGAAATAGTTTGTTTTTCGGTGCTTCATTGGCATAGACCTGGGATGGACTGAAGAAGAACACTAAATTACTTTGGAAGGTCTGCAATACTAAATAGGCTGCAACACCTAATGAGGCTAGACCACCAGCGATCGCAAGACCGCGCTTTGTACGGGGTTTCATAACCCCCTATTTTGCCTAATTTCTCTCGGACTCGCGAATTTCAGAAATTAGGGTTTTTCGAAGCGCCTTATTCCGACTTCGCAGCAGGGCTATCTCAATGATCAGCACAAAAATTGTGACCAAATAAGACCCCCAAACGAAGAGGGCGTAGCCACCCATCTGGATAAAGTCGGAGAAGCTAGACCAGTACATCGTTACAGCACCTCCTTGACCCAGTCAGCGTGACGTTCACGTTCCAGAATCAGGTTTCGACACCGATACAAGGCAACCGCGATGGAATACATCCAAAAGGCAAAGACCATAATGAGCATGCCGGTTAACATTTGGGTGGCCATGGTCGGGGCTTTGGTCAGACTTATAGAAGCCCCTTGGTGGAGGGTATTCCACCATTTAACCGAGAAATAAATGATAGGAACGTTGATCACGCCCACAATCGCTAATAACGCTGCGCTTCGGTCCGCTTTGCGAACATCCTCAATTGATGCGTGCAGTGACAAGAAACCAAAATACAGAAAAAGCAAGACGAGCTCAGAGGTAAGGCGAGCATCCCAGACCCACCAGGTGCCCCAGGTTGGTTTTCCCCAAACGGCACCGGTCCACAAAGCGATGAAGGTCATGATGGCCCCAGTAGGCGCCAGAGAGAGAGCTAGCATGCTTGCCAAGCGTGCATTGAAGATTAGACCAATCGCTGCCCAAAATGCCATGACCAGATAAATCAGCATCGACATCCAGGCTGCAGGAACGTGAATAAAAATAATGCGGTATGAATCACCCTGTTGATGATCAGTGGGTGCAATACCTAAGCCAATCACTAACCCAATGATGGTCAGGATCACACCGCTCACCACAAACCAGGGGATTAGTGATCCAGCAAGCCCATAAAAACGCTGAGGGGCTGCGTACTTAAACCAATTTAGATTGAGCGATGACAAAGTAATAAAACCTAACAGATTAATCAGTTGAAAAGTATTGTAAGTCGATTGAATGCGATCGTCTTTTATTCCAAGGCAATTCGAATGCTAGCCGCACTGGCAAAAGGGGCCAAAAATAATGCGATGGCAAGCATGGCACCAAGTAAAGAAAAATGGGCGGTAACCCCAAGTCCACTTTGGTAGGATTCCACTGCCCCACCTCCAAAAATGAGGACAGGACTCACGAGCGGCAAAATAATCAAGGCTAATAAGGTTCCGCCGCCACGACTCGCTAACGTTAATCCGGCGCCGATCGAGCCAATGAGACTAAGTAGTGGGGTTCCAAGCAGTAGCGAAATAAATAGCACGCCAACCGTATCCATGGGTAAATTAAATTGCAAAGCAAGGATTGGTGAAATCAGAGCGAGCAATAAGCCACTACTTATCCAATGTGCAATCGTTTTAGCAAGGACAACGAGCGGCAAAGGTAGGGCGGTTAATGCAATTTGATCTAAAGAGCCATCCATAAAGTCTTCAGAAAATATCTTATGAAGCGATAACATTGCAGCTAAAAGAGCAGCAATCCAAAGCATACCGGGTGCAATTTGCATCAACAGATTTTGTTCGGGCCCAATACCTAAGGGAAAGAGGCTGGCAACGACGGCAAAAAAGATCAGCACTGCCAGACTATCGCTTTTGCGCCTCAGCGCAAGTCGCAGATCGCGAGCAATCACACCTTGGAAAATTTTTAATCCAGAAGCGTTTGTACTCATAGCTCTAACCGAATCACACGAGCATTGTCATCGATTTGTAGGTCTTGATGGCTGCTGAGCGCCACGATTCCTCCATGATTGACATGGTTGATGAGTAGGTTTTGTAGTGCACGATTTGCATCACGATCCAAGGCGTTAAATGGTTCATCTAAAATCCAAATTGATTTCGGCTGAGGAAGAAGTAAGCGACTGAGGGCGATGCGTTGCTTTTGGCCTTGGGATAGAGTTCGAATAAAGCGATGGGCCTGGCGATCCAAACCCGCTTCGCGAAGAGCGTTCATCGCCTCTTCATTGGAGATTGATTGGCCACCAAGTAGTGCCAACGACATGAGATTCTCAATTGCACTGAAGTCTGCTTTTAAGGCTGGAATATGCCCAAGATAAATCAGTTCACCATGAAATTGATCGCGATCTTCGGTGATTGGATCGGATCCCCAAAACACTTTGCCAGCATGCGGTGTGAGTAGACCACAAAGAATGCGCAGAAGACTAGACTTACCAGAGCCGTTATCCCCAGAAATGCGAAGAATGGATCCGGGCTTGATTTCAAGGTTCAACTCTTCAAATAAGGTGCGATCCCCTCGCACGCATGTAATGGACTCGAGTCGTAAGGATTTAGACATGCGCATTCATTCTTTGGGGATACTACCCAACATTAACAGTTGTTTGGTAAACGAGCCACTGTCACTTGGGCGCATGGTCCATAAATCCAGTTGAATTTTTGGGTTGTAGGGATCAACATAAATGCCATTTTTTCGTAATTCATAATGCAAGTGTGGGCCAGTGGAGCGACCAGTAGAGCCAACGTAACCAATCTCCATTCCCCGCCGTATATCGTTACCAACGACTAATTCATTATTGTAATTACTCAAGTGAGCGTAATAGGTGCGATAGTTACCGGGATGGTCAATGATGATCAGTTTCCCGTACGCTCCGCTGTATCCCAGAAAAGCTACTTTGCCATTGGCTACACTAAATACCGGTGTGCCTGTTGGAGCTGCATAGTCAATTCCCATATGGGTTCGATAGCGACGGTCTTTGCTTTGGGCTTGCGGATTATTGGGATTGGTTCGAGAGCGAATCGGAACTTGCCCAACGCCCCGCGAGATTCGTCGATAGCTTAAGGGATTAGTCCAAAAGCTGCGTTCGATGGAGTCGCCGTTGGCAGTAAAGAATGATCCCGGAATATCATCACGATTTAACCAAAATGCATCAGCTAGTACTTGATTCGTTGCCAGATCAAGAATCTCAATCGCCCAAATTTGTGCCCAGCGATCCCGAGTACCAAAATCAACGATGACACGCACTTGCTTAGGACTATTTTCTAACGAGGCAGAGTCATCCGGATAGAGTTGCTTTACGATCGAATTGAGTTCCCAGGCAAGCTCAACGGGTAATTTATCCCCTAAACGCTGGGGCTCATACAGAACCTCTTGCAACGGAATAAATAGCTCTGTCCAGAATTGCATCTGGCTCGCTAAGTTTTCTTCTTGAACTAAGTACCCCCCAAACCCGGAAGAGGTAAAAGTCAAAATCTGCGATTTCTCATTACGGTTTGTCCCATTCATGATGCTGAGCGACTCGAGGCGACCCCGTTTTCCAAAAGCAACGACGTAGGGAGTGCACGAACCACTCGCTGAGTCGAAGAACCGTACCGTTTGATTCTTGAAGTACTCCAAGAATTCAGGATCGTTGATTCCAATCCGACTTGGAAGGTTGCTTTCTCGAAACCCTCGTTTCATGCAACCACGTTGCACTTGAAAATCGGGGGCTGCATCAAATTGACTGTATTCCTCGGTACCGGGATCAGTGAGTAGCTGACTTTGATCTGCAACGGATTTACTTTGCAAGCCAGAGCCACTATTGACTGCTTTACTCGGCACGCGTTGATTAACCTGAATTCCTTTTTGGGGGGCAACTGTTTTTTTATTTGTTGGATTGGGTTTGGTAGTTTGATTTGATTGAGGCAGAGCAAGTTGACTGCACAGCAATAGGCCAATTCCAAAACATACCTTGCCCCAAAGAGCCAAAGATCGAACACAAAATCGAGAGGTATGGGTTTGATGCACAGCCTAATTATCCAATATCAAGCGAAGTCACCGACGCATTTATGCCGTAGTGCAGCATTTTTACATCCAGAAACTAGGTATGATCAGATATTGACCTTTTGGGAGCGGTAGTCGATGCAAGCCGTGATGATTCGTTTGATGACCGCCGCCTGCGTATTAAGCGTACCGTTTTCGCAGCCATGGGCTAAGAGTTGCTCTGAACAACTGGCCTCACAAGATACCTCTCGCCCTCGATCAAAGACCGTGAGCTATGACGATTGTGTTAAGCAAGCCCGTATGGATTGCGAGCGTACCGCCCGCGATCGTAAATTAATCGATGTGGCCAAAGAGAGTTTTATGAAACGGTGTCTGGCTGAATCCATCGGCAAATAATCGCTACAATCGTTTTCTTTGATTGGTTAACCAAGAAGAGGAAAAAATGCCGATTATTGAATCCGTTCAAGTGGCTACAGTGCCCGTTCCCCTCGATGTTGTCACATCGTTTGCAACACGGACCGTGAGTGAGCGTCATTACTGCATCGTCAAAGTACGTAGTAAAGATGGTCATGAAGGAGTGGGTTTTTGCTACGTTGGTTCAGCTGCAGGGAGTATCGCTAAAGTTGCCGTTGAGCAACTATTGGCCCCGAAACTAATTGGACAAAATAGCCATCGTAGCGAAGGTCTTTGGTCTGAGATGTATGCCGAATCAATTTTGCAGGGCCGTTCAGGTGCTGTCATGCGAGGCATCTCAATTTTGGATACTGCGATTTGGGATCTTAATGCGCGATCGGTGGGTCTTCCCCTGCATCAATACTTGGGATGCGTGGTAGATGATCGTGTTCCTGCCTATGCCAGCGGAGGGTATTACTTAGAAGGTAAAACCCCTGCAAAATTAGGTAAAGAGATGGAAGCGTTTGTAAAGCTTGGCTTTAAGGCGGTGAAGATGAAAGTTGGTCGCCTATCCCCTCGTGAGGAGGAGGCTCGAGTCAAAGCAGCTCGCAGTGCAGTTGGTGACGATGTCCTCTTAACGCTCGATGCCAATAATGCGTGGCGCGATTTGCCAACCGCGATGGAGTACGTACGCCGCTTCGAGAAATACAACCCCTATTGGCTAGAGGAACCATTTTCCCCCGATGCCATCGATTTGCATGCTCGCTTAGCAAAAAATACGTCGATTACGATCGCTACTGGCGAAATCGAAGTGGGTCGTTGGCGCTTTCGTGAACTGGTCGATGCCGGTGGCGCAACCATTTTGCAGGCAGATGCGGCAGTCTGTGGCGGTATTAGTGAATTCAGACGAATTGCTGCCTATGCTGATTCCAAAGGGATTACGGTTTGCCCGCACTGGTTCCATGATCTTCATGCTCCTTTAGTTGCAGCAACACCCAATGCCCGCTTTGTGGAGTTTTTTCCAGACAATCAAGTTTTAAACTTTAGACGCCTCATTAATAAGCAGTTGGCATTTAAGAATGGCGATCTCATCTTACATAAAACACCAGGCTTAGGATTTGAGTTTGATGAAACGGCGGTGAAGAAATACGCCGGCAAATCAGCTTGGGCAAAAATCACATAACAAGATTAAAACTAGAATTAAAAAAAGCCGCTTGATGAAAGCGGCTTTTTGTTCATGCAGTTCTATGCACTCTCTTTGGGTTTAGCCCTAAAGTATTTAAAGAACTGCAGAACTAATACTAAGCTAAAACCAGTAAAACCAATCATGTCGGCAGTTGGTGAGGTATAGGCGAGTGCCACACCAGAAACAATCATCAGGGTACGCTCAAGGAGATTAGTCTTCTCAATAAACCAACCTTGTAAACCACCAGCAAGTGCAACAATACCAACGATGGCAGTTAGTGTTGACCAAACAATCTCCATCCAATTCGCCTGAGCCAGTGCAGTGGTGGATCCCATGAGCAGCAAGCTTACACCTGATTTGTCAAGGACAAACATAAACGGTACCAAAATCGCAGGTGCTACATATTTCCAACTTTGCAAGGTTGTTTTGTATGGATTGCCCTTACAAATCGCAGCCGCTGCAAATGGAGATAGGGCGGTTGGCGGTGAGACCTCGGATAACACGGCGTAGTAAAAAATAAACATATGCGCTGCAAATGCTGGGACGCCTAAGTTGATGAGTGCAGGTGCTGCAATTACCGCACAGATGATGTATGAAGCGGTTACTGGAACAGCAAGACCGACAATCCAGACAATAAAGGCGGTAAAAATAGCGGTGAGTAATAGAGAGCCCCCAGCGTACTGGATCACAATGGAGCTGAACTTTAATCCTAAACCCGTCAAAACTACCGTACCAACAATAAGACCTGCACCAGCACAGGTTGCTGCAATGGCTAAAACGCCGGTTGAGCCTGAGGCGAGCGCCTTCGTGAAATTTGATTCATAGAGTCCTTCGAGGATGGGTTGTTTACCCATAAACCAATCATATGGAATGATGGCCGTATCTCTACGCAGCATGCTAGTTAATGCAGAAATAATCGTTGCCCAAAGCACAGACATGACTGGCGTAAAACCCATCGCCATAAAAAGAACAATCGATATTAACGAGAAGAAATGAAACCAGTATTTTTTGCTGAGCGACCATGCACTTTCCACGGCCTCAAAATGCATCGCTTTCATGCCGTATTTACGAACATCGATTTCTACCATCGTAAAGAGTCCGAGGTAAAACAAAATGGTCGGAATGATTGACATCAATAAGACGTCTAAATACGAGATCTTTAAAAAGTCAGCAATTAAGAAGGCGGCTGCCCCTAATACCGGTGGGGAAATAATCGCACCCAAGCCCCCTGCAGCCAAAAGCCCTCCTGCGGCATTTTTCTCGTAACCGACTTTGTTAAGCATGGGGGCGGCGACAGAGCCCACGGTGACGGTGGTGGCTACACCCGAGCCAGAGGGGCCGCCGAGTAAAAACGAAGAGAGAACAATTGTGCGTCCCACGCCGGATGATTTGCCACCCATGGCGGCAAAAGAGAAGTCAATAAAAAACTTACCCGCACCAGTAAATTGCAGGAATGCCCCAAAGATCGTAAACAGAATAATGAGTGTGGCAGATACGTCAACGGCAGTGCCATAGATGCCCTCAAGGGTCATATACATAAAGCCAACCAAACGATCAACCGAATAGCCTTTATGAGTCCATGGGGCCGGTAGTGAGTCACCAAATAATGCATAGAGTAAGAATAAAACGGTGACGGTAAGTAAGATCATTCCATTGGTTCTACGGACGGCCTCTAAGATTAATAAGATGAGGGCTGAGCCAAAAAGGACATCGGTTGGGTTGGGCGCGGTGTTGCGATCACCAAAGTCATCCCCGCCTGAAATTGCGTAATACGCAATCGCAATCGACACAAGCGCAAAAATAATATCCCACCACATTAAGCGATTCTTGTAACGCGCCATCAAAGGGAAGCTTAAGAAAACTAGAAAAAGAACAAAGCTAACATGAACGGTTCGCAATACCTGAGTGGGAACAATCGAGTAGGCGGCATACAAATGGAACAGGGACATACCAACTGCGACTAGGGTCAAAAAGATTGCAAACATCCCTTTGTAGTTATTGGAGTCACCCTCTTCTTGTTTAATCAGCGCGTCTAATTTTTCTTGGGTTGCGCTATCGATTGCACTTTGGCTCATGATGTTGGTCTCTATTGGAAAATGGCCGCATCAGCGGCCATTCAAATAAATCGATGAATCGAATTAATTTACTTTAATGTTTTTCTCTTTGAAATACTTTAGAGCACCTGGGTGAAATGGTACCGGCGTTGCTGCAGATTTTTGACCTTCAGGGGTTACATTGATGTACTCGTAATGCGAGCGGACCAAGTCGATCTTGTTATCAAACACCGCCTTAACAATGTCATAGGCCTCTTTTTCAGACATCTTTGAGCTGGTAACCAAAATATTAGCTACAGAGATTACATTGTTGTCTTTATCCATTCCCTTGTAGGTCGTTTTTGGAATCACGTCCTTAAAGTACAGGTTGCCGTATTTCTTGTTCATGGCATCCACCTCTTTAGAGTGATCAATCATCACAATCTTAGTACCAGGCGTATTGGCCAAGTCTGTGACTGCAGCAGTTGGCAAACCGCCCACCCAAAAGAATGCATCAATCTTGCGGTCTTTCACAGCATTAACAGACTCTGCCACACCAAGACGCTCGCGTCTCATATCTTTGTCTTTATCAAGACCGGCAGCTTCAATGACACGAAAAGCCATTACTTCAGTTGCGCTTCCTGGACTTCCAGTACTTACCCGCTTCCCTTTTAAGTCTTGCATTGTTTTAATGCCCGATGCTTCGGTGGTCACAATATGCATCCGGTTGGGATAGAGAACTAATAAAGTGCTTAAATCAACCTTCTTGCCAGAGAACTTGCCTTGACCGGTTTGCGCATCCTTGGCTGCATCAGCCATGGAGAAGCCGATGTAAGGCTTACCCGTACCGATGAGGTTGAGGTTATCGACCGAGCCGCCAGTTACCTCGGCAGTTGCAGACATACCAGGTACTTTTTTGGATAGCACGGCTGCTAAACCGCCGCCCATGGGGTAATAAACACCACCAGTACCGCCAGTCGCTACGGAAAGATTTTGTGCTTGGACGCTGCCCCAAAGCAGTGCAATGCACAGCGGCAACAATTTAAGTAATTTCATGAAGTTATCTCCTGGGATCATTATTTATAGTTACAACAGACTATAAGTCTATACCAATTTAATTGGGCTAAAGCCCTTCCATTTGGAAGTTAATTTTTCCCAAGTCGCCCACTAATTTGGCTTGTTGTTCTGCGGTTAGGGATTGAAGGGGTGGCCTTACGCGAAGCCAATCCGAATCACCGCTATAGTGGGCAACGGCCGCTTTCATGCCAGGGATCATTGGAAACTGGGCAAAAATGGCCCGCACGGCTGAGAGGGATTCTTGTAAGGCATCGGCATCTGGCTCTTGCCAACGCATGGCAAGTTGGGCAATCGCTTTTGGATTCACGTTGGCAGTGGCCGAGATGCAACCGACACCCCCGGCTTTCAAGGTGCGTAGTAGAAATACTTCACTGCCTGCATAGACCCGAAATCCTGAACCCGCTAAAGCTTTAATGACTGATTCGGTATATGGCCAATCCCCCGAACTGTCTTTCATTCCAATGACGGTATTGGGGTAGACCCTCACTAAGCGCTCCAATAAAGGGAGGTTCAGACCAATTTTAGTTACCGGAGGAATGTTGTAGACATAAATTTTTAACATCGCATCGGCAACTTTTTCGATGACCTCTGCATAAAACGCGAATAAGCCATCGTCAGAGACGTCTTTGTAATAAAAGGGAGGCAGCATCAAAACCCCAGCGCATCCTGCGTTCACAGCGGCACGCGTCATCATGACCGCATCGTCGACCGAGCAGGCGCCAGTGCCGGGCATCACATTCTTGGGGTTTAGTCCACCATCAATTAATTCTTCCAGCACCGTCATCTTTTGGCGCGCCGACATTGAATTTGCTTCCGAGTTGGTCCCAAATACTGCCTGACCTACTCCGTGACTTTGCAACCATTGGCACTGGCGAAGAAGTTTCTTGGCATTGGGACTTCCATCCGCGTTGAATGGTGTTAGTACCGGGGATAAAACGGCAGAAAAACTTGATGGGTGAACAGGCATCGCAATCTCCAATTACATGGCAATAGGGGTTGGTAAGGGGCGTTGATTAAAAAAAGCATCTAAATTATCGATCGCCAAGTTGGTCATCGCTTGGCGTGTTTCTTGGGTGGCACTGCCAATATGCGGTGTGAGCAACACATTAGAAAGCTCTAAGAACTGGGGATCCAGATTTGGCTCGTTCTCAAATACGTCCAAGGCAGCTCCAGCAATGATTTGGTTTTGCAAGGCAAATAGCAGATCCGATTCATTGACGACACTTCCGCGAGCAACATTGATCAAGTAGGACGAGGGACCTAAAGCATCGAGTATCTCTTTATGAATCATGCGTTCAGTTTCTTTGCCACCAGGACAGCACAGGATCAACACATCACTCCATTTTGCCAGCTCGACTAAGGAAGAAATGTACGGGTAGGGCAGGTGCTTGTCGCGCGGACCATGGTAAGCAATCTTTACCTTAAAAGCCTTAAGGCGATCTGCTAGCTCTTGACCAATTCTGCCCATGCCCACAATACCGATTGTTTTGCCTGCCAAGGAGGTTGTAAACGGAAATGCTCCATTGACCCAATGTTTTTTGCTAACAAATTCATGCGCCCTAGGAATTTGGCGCAGCAGGGCAAATAGCATACCGATTGTGAGTTCACATACTGCATCGTTGAGCACCCCTGGGGTGTTCGATGCCATGATTCCCTTTTGTTTTAAATAATCAAGTGGGAGATTGTCGTATCCAACTCCACAGCAGGCAATCATTTTGACCTGTGGTAATTGATCTAAAAGAGCGGGGGTAATGGGATAGCTTGGTCTTGTTAATATGGCCTGAACATCCCTTTGAGGGATTGATCCCTTGGGGTCGGGCATCATCGCTGGCGTTAGGCGCCGCAAGACCTCATCTTGCATGATTTCAGGGAAAAATCCCACTTGTAATACGCTATTGACTGGAATCATGTCTCGATTCTATTTTTATTGGAATAATGTGACATTGTAAGTCGATATTTTTATTACTTTGGATACCACCCATTGAGCACAAATAACCATTCTAAAACCGCACCGAAGAATAATCCTCAAACCGGAATTCGTAAGGGCTTGACGCGCTATGGCGATACTGAATTCTCATTATTTCTACGCAAAGCCTTCATTAAAGCGATGGGATTTAGTGATAACGCCTTAGACCGACCGATCATTGGGATCACTAATACCTTTAGTGACTTTAACCCTTGCCATGGTAATGTTCCGCAAATGATTGAGGCCATTAAGCGCGGCGTAATGCAAGCGGGCGGCATGCCAATGGTGTTTCCAACCATCTCCATTCACGAGTCCTTTGCGTTTCCAACGAGCATGTATTTGCGCAATTTGATGGCGCTCGATACTGAGGAGATGATGCGCTCGCAGCCGGTCGATGCTGTGGTGCTTGTCGGTGGTTGCGATAAAACCATTCCTGCTCAATTAATGGCTGCGGCCAGTCTTGATGTGCCAGTGTTATCAATTCCGACGGGCCCCATGTTGACCACCTTACACCAAGGTGATCGTTTGGGGGCTTGCACCGATTGTCGTCGCTACTGGGGGAAGTTTCGGGCGGGCGAAATTGATCAAGCGGAAATTGATGAAATCAATGGCAAATTAGCGCCAACCACTGGGACCTGCATGGTGATGGGAACCGCTAGCACGATAGCCTGCATGGTTGAGGCCGCTGGTTTGAGTTTGCCTGGTACAGCCGCTGCCCCAGCAGTCACTGCCGAACGCTTTCGTTTATCGGAGCTGACTGGACGCAGAGCCGTTGAGCTAGGTAAAACAGCCAGCGAAGGTCACTTCTCACCGCGCACCATCTTAAGTCCCGAAGCATTGACTAATGCACTGATTGTGTTGCATGCGATCGGCGGTTCAACTAATGCGCTGATTCATTTCACAGCCATTGCCGCGCGCTTAGGAATCAAACTTGATTTGGAGCACTTTGATCGCTTGGGTCGAGATATTCCGGTATTGGTTGATCTAAAGCCCAGCGGCTCCCATTACATGGAACACCTTTACGAAGATGGTGGCCTAATGGGAGTTTTACGGGAGCTAAAACCCCATTTGTACCTGGATTGCCTCACAGTGTCTGGCAGAACGCTGGGCGAGGAGATTGATGCAGCAAAGGTTACGAAAGCACGTAAAGTGATTCGGATTGCCAGTGATCCAATTTACCCCGTGGGTGGTTTGGCTGTTTTGAAAGGTAATTTAGCGCCACGCGGGGCGGTAATTAAACATTCTGCAGCGAGCCCTAATCTACTTAAACATCGGGGTCGGGCGGTCGTGTTTAAGTCCCTCGAGGATTTGGCTTTGCGCGTGGACAACCCAGATCTTGACGTCACGGCAGACGACATCTTGGTTTTACAAAACGCTGGTCCCAAAGGCGCGCCAGGAATGCCTGAAGCGGGATACCTACCAATTCCCAAAAAACTTGCTCAGGCAGGCGTTAAGGATATGGTTCGGATTTCGGATGCACGCATGAGCGGCACTGCCTTTGGCACGATTGTGCTGCATGTCGCTCCAGAATCAGCCGAGAATGGACCGCTTGCTATTGTTCAAGACGGCGACATGATTACGCTCGATGTTGAAAAACGGCTATTGCAATTAGAGCTCGATGATGCAGAAATTCAGCGCCGAATTGCTGCTCTTGAGACACCAGCAAAGCGTTTAAATATTCCAAAAACTGGTTATCGGCATCTCTATCAAACAACGGTTACACAAGCAGATGTGGGATGTGATTTTGATTTTATGGTTCCTTCCGCACACGGCGTAGTACCTCTACTGAAGGGAAATTGAGATGCTATTTAATCCTGCTGAGACCAAAGTATTAATTGTGGGCGGTGGAACGATGGGGGCGGATGTTGCCCTCGTCTGCGCGCGCGGGGGATGTGCCACCCAAGTTTTTGAGGCAAGCCCTGAGCGCCGTGCCATATTACCGAATTATTTTGAAACCAAATTACAAGAAATTGGTTATCCACACCGATTGCATTTAATTTCGGTAGTTGCGTCACTTAATCATTTTGATTGGTCCGAAATTGACTTAGTCATTGAGTGCGTTCCAGAAAAACTCGAAGTCAAGCAGGATTTATTTGCCCAACTTGAGCAGGTAGTTAATCCTGAAACCGTACTTGCTAGCAATAGTTCTAGTTTTCCAATTAGTGACATTGCCAATGGTTTAAAAAGTCCTGCGCGTATGATTGGCCTGCATTTTTTTATGCCAGCGCATCTTGTGCCGTGCGTGGAAGTGATCTATGGTGAAAAAACTTCGCGTTTGGTGGCTGAAAGCTTAAGTCGTTTGATGACCGCGTGTGGCATGGTTCCGGTAACAGTTAAAAAGGACTTACCCGGCTTTTTGGCCAATCGTTTGCAACACGCGCTCTCGCGCGAAGCTTTTGACTTAATTGACGCGGGGATTGTGACTCCGGAGGATGTTGATAAAGCGGTGCGCTTTGGTTTTGGGTTTCGTTATTTAGCGGCCGGCCCTGTATTACAGCGCGATCATGCCGGTGTCGAGATTCATGCTGCCGCAGGGGCCAGCATCTATCCCTCACTGAATAATAAGGGTGAGATTGCGCAGTGCCTCAAAGAAAAGGTCGACTCTGGGAAACTCGGAATGAAAACGGGCCAAGGGTTTTATTCCTGGGATGCAAATGCGATTAAAGCAGAGCGTCAACGTTACGATGATTTGCTTCGTGCTGGGCTAAAGCTCTTGCAAAAAGAGCTTCCTGAAATTAAATAAAGTGAGCACACCGGTTCGTATTTGGGATTTACCCACTCGTCTATTTCATTGGACTTTAGCGATCTGTATTGTGCTCGGTATTGTGTTTGTCAAAATCGGTGGTAATGCCATGCAGTGGCATGCCTATTGCGGATATGCCGCACTCGCACTCATCCTGTTTCGGGTAATTTGGGGATTTATAGGGTCTTGGTATGCGCGCTTTACTAATTTCATTCCCGGTCCAGCCAAGCTAATGACCTTTCTTCGAGGCCAAGTCGATGGCGGTCTTGGTCATAACCCGCTTGGCGCACTCTCGGTGATTGCCTTACTAAGCGTAATTTTGATTCAGGCTTTGACAGGTCTGTTTGCAGATGACGATATTTTTTTTCAGGGGCCATTCGCAAAATACGTATCGAATAACACAGTAGCGTTACTCACCAGTATTCATCGCTTCAATCAGTATTTCATCTTTGCTTTGGTCGGGTTGCATATTGCTGCAATTTCGTACTATCACTTGGTTAAACGAGAAAACTTAATCCGACCAATGATCACAGGGGATAAATCGCTTACATCTAAACCACCGTTAGAGGTGGAGATTGATTCGTTTCGCCAGCGCATGCTCGCGCTGGCAGTGTTCTTGTTAATCAGCCTCGGCCTGTATTTTTTGATCGCCTGATCGCATTATCCAAGCCGAGCTATCAAGATGTTATTTCTTACGGAAGTCGTCGTGGCAGGCTTTGCAGGTTTGTCCTGTTGCACCTAAGGCTTTCTTCAAATTCTCAGGGTTACCAGATTGCGCTGCAGTATTGAGCTCAGCAACCGCAGCTTGCATCCGATCAGCGGCTGACTTGAACTTGGCATTTTCTTTCCAAATGGCCGGTTCAGCTTTGCCACCTTCGGTACCGGGGCCAAATGCTTGCCAAGGCAGGCTTGAGAGGGTGCTAATGATGGCAGCGTTACGCGCCACATCATCTTTGTTGTAAGGAACTTCACCTTTGACGACTGCTGAGAGCCTACCCATATGAGCGCCCATTAACGCAAAGGCGCTTTGGCGGTACTTGATAGCATCCTCTGGCTTGGCAAATTGGGCCATTGCTGGGGTGGCAATACTCAGGGTTAGGGCTGGAATGAGGGCTTTTAGGGAAACGCGAAGTAATTGACTATTCATAAATCCTCCATGAGACTAATCAGAATTGATCCAAATAAGAATACTCCAATTTTAGGCTGCAAATATTTCACGGTGTTTGAAGGAGCTAAGCCCCAAAAAGCATCCTTAGGGGATAGGTTAATCCTCGAACGATTGCGATAAAAAAATCGCTCAAAGGAATCATCCACCATTGTGAAATAATTCCGGTGAATACTAAGCCCAAGACAATAAAGAAGCCCCATGGCTCTAATTTGCCTAATAAAAGGGCTTGGCGGTAAGGAAGTAATCCGGCCAAAATTCGACCACCATCTAATGGCGGCAGGGGAAATAAGTTAAAAACCAAGAGGCCAATATTCCAAAACACCCCTGCTTTGGCCATGGAAATCAGAAATGGCTCATTAACCCCAAATCCCTGGAGTGCGATCCAAGCCATTGCCCAAGCGATCGCCTGGAAAAAATTAGAGCCGGGCCCAGCCAGTGCCACCCAGATCATGTCGATCCGAGGGTTGCGTAATTGATCAAAACGAACTGGAACGGGTTTGGCGTAGCCAACTAAAAAAGGAGAGTTTGCCAAAATCAGTGCGATCGGGATTAAAACGGTGCCAATAGGGTCAATATGTTTGATAGGATTTAGTGTGACGCGACCAAGAAGAAAAGCCGTGTTATCGCCAAAGCGTTTAGCAGCGTAGCCATGAGCAGCCTCATGGATCGTAATGGCAAAAACTAAAGGAATCGCATTAATTGCAATAGCTTGGATAGAATAGTCAGAAATCATATTGAGATCATATCGAGAGGAGACCATTGTGACCGATGAGAAGAAACCCCTAGCTAAATCTGCCGTGAAGGCTCCCAAGCTTCCAGCCCGTCCGCCCATAGGCAAGGGCCCTCAAAGCATGGGGGGTAAGCCACAACAAGGGTTTGGAGGCGGTAAGGGCATGATGCGTAAAGCCGGCCGAGGCCGATAGGCCCCCAAAATATGGATAATGTGACCTATATTCATTAGATAAAGGGGTACACCATGAACGAATGGCAAAACGAGAGCAAAGACGTTATCAATAAAAAGATGATTACCTTGGTTGTGATGTTGGCGGCTGCAACGAGCTTAGCGATTTTGTTTGCCTTAGTTGCTGCGCATATGGGTTACGTATTCGGCTAGACGCCTATGCAATGAGTGCGATGAAGTAATCGGTAATGTCTACCGCTTCTGTATCGATCATCGCCATCTTTTTTGGAGCAGGTCTTGGTGCGCTCTTGCGCGCCCTATTTAATGTTCTTGCAGAATCATTTTCTTCATCGATTCCAATAGGGACATTGATTGCGAATCTTCTAGGGGCTTATTTAGTTGGGATTGCTCTGGCGTATTTTATTGATCAACCAACCATTTCACCCCAATGGCGTCTCTTTATCATCACCGGGTTTCTTGGTGGCTTGACCACGTTCTCAAGTTTTTCTGCTGAAGTTGTGCAATTAATGCAGCGCGATCAGTTGCTGCTTGCTTTAGGCCTTGCCTTAATGCATGTCTGCGGATCTTTATTGCTAACCTTTCTTGGAATTTGGACTGTTCACACTTTCAAATAAGTCCAAAGAATCCTAGGATTGCACCCAAGCCAATCAAATAAAGAGGATGGCGCTTACTCAGTAAGACAAACAGAATACTAAAAAAAGTTAATGCGTAAGCTGTCCAGTTACCATTAATGCGGATGGCGATCTGCCAGGCAGATGCTAGCACCAAGCCTACCGCAAGAGCGCTAGCAGAGTACTCAATGGTTTTCTTCCACTGCAAATGCCGAAGTTTAGCGATTACCCGCTGTAAATAAAAAATCAAGATACACGATGGCCAGCAAACAGCTAGAGTCGCCAATACGGCGCCGGCTAAGCCAAAAGCATTCCAGCCAATCAAGGTCACCGTTAATAAATTGGGACCTGGGGCTGCCTGGGCAATTGCAAAATAATGAATAAACGTTTGAGGATCAATCCAACCCTCTTGATTAACCGAGATGTCGTACAAGGTTGGAAGTAGGGCATTGACCCCTCCAAACGCAATTAATGAGAATAAGGATAGTTTGATAAACAGTCCAACTAGGCCGATCATCATCGCGCTTTTCTCCACGCAACCGCTAGAGCGAGCGGCAAGGTGATGGCGACAACCCAGCCAAGCGCTAACTGATAGATGGTTGCAATTACGATACTGATGGCAATTACCGCCAGCATTGGTGGGTAATCCAGTTCGTCTTTAAGCATCTTAAATCCCGTAGCTGCGATTAAGCCAACACCAACAGAAGAGATGCCTCGCAAAATACCTTGTACCCGCTCAAACTCACCGTAGTGATCGTAGAGTAAAGCAAGCAAAATCACGATGCTCATTGGAGCGAGCATTAATCCCCCAACGGCGGCAAATGCTCCTCGCACCCCTCCAAAGCGTTCGCCCACACACACTGCTAAATTCACAATGTTGGGCCCCGGAACTAATTGGCAAACACCTAATAGTGCATTGAACTCTTGCGAGGTGAGCCACTGCTTTTGCTCAACTAAGGTTCTTCTGGCCCATGGTAGTACGCCCCCAAAGCCCGATAAACCAATTAGTGTGAATGTAATGAATAAATGGGCTGGACTTCGCTGCATAACTTCTAATTTGACGGGAAGGGCATCGGTACGGGCTTACCATGAAGCCAGGCATCCAGTGTATCGACAAGGCCCGAAGCAAAGGTCTTAAAAATAGGCTCAGCCACAAAGCCGAGATGGGGGGTCATGAGTAAATTTGGAATGCGATGCAGTTCTGAGTCTTTTGGTAGCGGTTCTTGATCGAAGACATCGAGGGCAGCCAGTCCTGGTCGACCACGCTTCAGTGCTGCGATTAAGTCTTCGGTCACAATCAGACTCGAGCGGGAGGTATTGACCAACAGCGAGTCATTGCGCATCATCGCTAAGCGATCTTGATGCATGAGTCCTTTGGTACGCTCGCCAGCCACCAAATGCAAACTCACAATTTTTGAGGTTTGTAGAACTGTTTCCAGTGGCAAGAACTCACATCCCACTGCATTCGCACGCTCCTTGGTCATATTCGGGCTCCAGCAAACCAAATCCATCCCAAATGCAGCGCCTACCTTGGCCACTAAGCTGCCAATACCACCGAGTCCAATAATGCCAAGACGTTGACCGTGAAGCATGGGTAATACGGACTGGGCATTACGCCACTGCCCGCTAGTCATCATCTGGGATTGATTGACCATCTGTTTGCTTGCAGCAAGAATAAGAGCCCAAGTGAGTTCGGCAGTGGTTTCTTTAGAGGGCCCGCCGCGCGTACACGCAATCGTTACCCCTTGGTTTAGCAAAGCCGCATGATCGAGTAAGCCATTACGGACTCCAGTAAAAACAAATAACTTGAGGTTTGGTAGGCGTTTGATGAGAGATGCATCAAATGGGGACCGATCACGGATTAGTGCAATCGCATTCGCATCGTGAACAGCGTGATAGAGTGATTCGCCAACAAGGGGCTCATAAAAAAATCGTAATTCGGCACGTGCTTGAATTTGCGACCAATCTGCATAGTGTTGTAAGCAGCGTTCATAGTCTCCTAAGACGGTAATGATGGGTTTGGTATGCATAGGAATTCGGAGAATTAATTAATAAATCGATGATAATTGATGTTTAATCTTCATCCTAAGGAAGCAAAATGATTCTAGAAGTGGTTGATATTCGTATCGATGAAAGCAAGCAAGATGAGTTTAATGAGGCAATTTTACGGGGGGTTCGCACTGCGATCGCACCCGCTAAAGGGTTTCGGGGCTTTAAAGTCAATCACAGCATTGAGTCGCCTAATCGCTACTTACTCATGATTTATTGGGACACCCTTGAGAACCATATGGTGGATTTTCGGGGATCCCCAGCGTTTATCGAGTGGCGAAGCATTGTGGGCCCATTTTTCACTCAACCACCCGCTGTTGAGCATTTCAACTTAGTTGGCAAGTCTGACTAGGTTTGACTAAGCCTGATTTTTCTTAGGCTTGAGTCGACCCTGGGGCTTCGCAGAAAGGCTGGGCTCTAGGGTTTCGCGCTCATCAAAGACGAAGCAATCGCCCACATAGTGATCCCCACCAATATCCTCAAAGTATTGCAAGATCCCGCCATCCAATTGATAGCTGTGTTCAAGACCGCGCTCGCGCAAATACAGGCCTGATTTTTCGCAGCGGATTCCGCCGGTACAAAAGCTTACAAGGGTTTTATCGCTTAATTCGGGTAGACGTTCTTCAATTGCTTGAGGAAACTCACTAAATTTAGTGATATTAAAGTGCAACGCATTCTTAAAGGTCCCGTACTCTACTTCAAATCCATTTCGAGTATCAATCATCACAACAGGACGCCCAAGATCATCCTGGCCACGATCGAGCCATTCTTTTAATTTCTTAGGAGAGATAAATTTTGCCCGCCCTTTTTCTGGGGCGATGGTCGGATGATTCATGCGAATAATTTCTTTTTTAATTTTGATCAACAGCTTACGAAACGGTTGCGTTGCCGACCAGCTATCCTTCGTTTGAAACGATGCCAGTCGAGGATCATTTCGCAAAAAGGAAAGAAAACTCTGGATATTGGTTTCTAGCCCAGCTAAAAATAGATTGATGCCTTCCTCCGATAACAAGATGGTCCCTTTAAGGCGCAGATCTGAAGCAGCTTGATAAAAAGATTCTCTGAGCCGATCGAGCTCATCAAGCCGGACAAACTGATAGCCGGCAATATTAAGGACAGGAAGGGCATTGGGGCCTAAATGTTCTTGATTCATGGCACTATTATCGATCAAGTTTATGGGTACACTACTATCACTAAAACACATCTCTGATTCCAATGACAAACGATCGTTTAATTCCATACCAGCCCCTAGATCTTGCAGAACCGGCCGATCTGGTCGCTGAGATTCGTAAGCGGCGAGGTGGCCAACTCATTAATTTGGATCGAATGCTATTGCATAGCGAGCCAGTAGCGCGTGGCTGGAATCATTTTATTGGTAATGTACGTCAACAACTGTCACTTGATCCTAAGTTACGCGAACTCGGAATGTGTGGTGTGGCAGTTCTCAATGGCGCTGAGTATGAGTTCTTCCATCATGCGCCACCTTTTTTAAAAGCAGGAGGCACCCAAGCGCAGGTCGATGCAATGCGGCATTTGGGGGAGGATGATTTTGATCCAACACCGTTTAGCCTATTGGAGCGGGATGTTCTCGAGTTAACCTTGCAAATGACCCGAACGATTCAGGTCAATTCTGAATTAATGAAACGACTGCAGGTGGCTTTGGGTAATACTGTTTTAGTTGAGCTGGTGACCGTGATTGCAGCGTACAACATGGTCTCTCGATTCCTCATTGCCTTAGATATTCATCCTGAAGATCAAGCTCCAAAGGCGTAAGTTATGAATCGGCAAATGATCCAGGTGATACCAGGTATTACAACCTCTGACGGGGCGGGAGTGCGCTTGCGTCGCAGTTTGGGTGGTCATGATCGGCAACGTTTAGACCCATTTTTGATGCTCGATGAGTTTTCATCTAATGATCCGAATGATTATGTTGCGGGATTTCCGCCTCATCCGCACCGTGGTTTTGAAACCGTGACCTATATGCTCGAGGGTCACATGTTGCATGAAGATCATTTGGGCAATCGTGGTCACTTAAAAAGTGGGGGTATCCAGTGGATGACCGCTGGTCGCGGAATCATTCATTCCGAGATGCCACAGCAAGAAAGTGGTGCGATGCGTGGGTTTCAGTTGTGGATTAACTTACCCGCGCGCGAGAAAATGAAGCCTGCGGGGTATCAAGATATTCAAGATGCATCCATTCCGAGAGTTCATTTACCGCATGGTGGATTAATAAAGGCGATTGCTGGGAGGTGCCAGTCATCGAATGGTACCGTCATTCAAGGCCCAATTCACGGCTTAAGTACTGAACCCCTGTTCTTTGATATTCATTTATCCAGTGATGAGGTCTTTAGCCATCCGGTACCAAGCTCGCATCATAGCTTTATCTATGTTTATGAAGGCGATTTATCAATTGGCGATCAAGCGCAGCAAGCCCCACGTCAGGCAGCTCTCGTTTTGGGTGAGGGCGATCGAGTTACTATGCAATCTGGTGCGAATGGGGCTAAAGCCATTTGGCTTGCAGCAAAACCACTTCATGAGCCAATTGTGCAACATGGCCCTTTTGTTATGAATACCCAAGAAGAGATCATGCAAGCAATCACAGACTATCAACAAAATCGATTAACCACGCCCTAAGAGCAAGTCATGAGTCTTTATCAACAACTACTTCAGCGTGCCGCTGAGCAAAAACCAATTCGGATTGGATTAATTGGCGCTGGTAAATTTGGTTCGATGTATTTAGCTCAGATCCCAAAGACCCCTGGGGTGCAGTTAGTAGCAGTAGCAGATTTGATGCCCGCTGTTGCTAAACAGAATTTGTGTACCGTTGGTTGGGATGCCACTCAATTGGAGACTTCATCGATTGATTTGGCTCTTCGTGATCGTACATGCTATGTGACGGATGATTGGCAAGCGATTGTGCAGCATCCAGCAGTTGACGTTGTTGTCGAATGCACAGGCAATCCGATTGCAGCGGTTGAGCATTGTTTGCGCGCATTTTCAGAGGGTAAGCATGTTGTGAACGTCACTGTGGAGGCAGATGCTTTTTGTGGACCCCTGTTGGCCAAAAAAGCAAGAGATGCGAACGTCATTTACTCCCTTGCCTTTGGAGATCAGCCCGCACTGATTTGCGATTTGGTGGATTGGGCCCGCACCTGTGGGTTCCCAGTCGTGGCAGCCGGAAGAGGACACCAATGGTTGCCGCATTATGCCGACTCAACCCCAGAAACAGTTTGGAATTACTATGGTTTAACTCCTGAGCAGGCAAAACGGGGTGGTCTTAATCCCAAAATGTTTAATAGTTTTTTAGATGGCTCAAAGCCTGCTATTGAATCAACTGCGGTCGCTAATGCCACCGGATTGGCCGTACCGAGTAATGGTCTCTTGTATCCCCCAGCCAGTATCGAAGATATCCCTGTCGTCACACGGCCTATTTCTGAGGGTGGTCATTTGGAACAAAAGGGAATGGTCGAAGTGATCTCTTCATTAGAAAAAGATGGTAGAAGGGTGCCTTACGACATTCGGATGGGGGTTTGGGTCACGGTTGAGGCTGAAACCGATTACATTAAGAATTGCTTTGAGGAATACAAAGCCCATACCGATCCGAGCGGACGATATTTCACGCTTTATAAGCGTTGGCATTTAATCGGGCTTGAGGTTGGCCTGTCTGTTGCGAGTGTAGCCCTTCGTAAGGAGGCTACCGGAGTGCCCTATTGTTGGAATGCCGATGTCATTGCCACCGCAAAACGTGATCTCAATCCAGGCGATGTCCTAGATGGTGAGGGCGGCTATACCGTATGGGGGAAGTTATTACCCGCGAATAGATCTAGCGCAATGGGTGGATTACCTCTGGGCTTGGCACACCAGATCAAAGTCATCAGACCGGTAAAAAAAGGACAAAGTCTTTGTTGGGATGATGTACTCATCGATAAAACAACCGATGCTTACAAAATTCGAATGGAGATGGAGCGATTATTTAAAGAAGCGATTCGCGCTTAGTCAATTTCTTATAAAGATCAATTCCAAATTTACAGAGGGAGATAAACAACAGAGCTCCTAAAACATCGCCAACCAGCATTGCAATCGCATTGGAGAGGCTGCCACTCGGTATACCGATTAGCACAAACCATAGCTGATGTAGAGCGGTACTCAAAAGAGCAAAGACCAGCACGCTAATGACGATCATCTGGATGTTAAGGTTACTCAAATCAGCATTAATTTTGAGATTGCGAACAACCACTAGACGAGCAATGTAAGGGCCAAACCCTGAGATCAGTCCAATCCCAATCATACTAATGATGTCATCACTCAGATCGCGTCCAAAGGTGATCAATGTAGAGGCAATAGAAATGCCAATTGCTCCGGACAGCCCAAAAACGAGTACTAAAAATAGCCTGAGTCCGGCTGGCAAGTAAATCCAATTCACGCCGGGGGCGGCTTCTAAGAACGAAGTCAGCCAATCATTTAGATAAAATAATAGGGTATATGTGAGGGCGCAAGCAATAATCGTTTTTGCAGAAATCACTGATTCTGTTGAAGAATTTGCCGTACCCATGAAAAGTTGACGATGATTATTGTTAATAAATTTTTTTTAGTATAGTGTGCATATTATTCTTTTTTAACTAATGAAGTTCATGCCACAACGCTCTTTGTCTTATTTACGTTTTTTGAATTGCTTGGATGCTCTTGATCGCATTAATCCAGGTAAGAAATTAGATTTTACAGAGGAGCAGTTATTAAATCGGGTGATGTTGGCTTGGGATCGCGAACAAACAATTTTGGTTGGTGATTTATTAACTGCCCATGAGCTTGGATCTCAAGCAACCCTTCACGGACGTATTAAAAATTTACAAGTAATGGGCTATATCAAATTATCAATTGATAAAGCCGATGCTCGTAAAAAACATATCATTCCAACAAAATTAGCTTTGAGCCACTATGAAAAGCTCTCCATGCAAATGGAGAGTGTTTTACAAACACGGTAGTTGGTAACTATTTCTGTATAGCCCCAACACTAAATTGGTGGAGTCGGCGGGAATCGAACCCGCGTCCGCAAACACGCTACAACAAGTTCTACATACTTAGTCTAATTATTTAATTTAACCAAGGCAACGCGAATCGACACGCTTTGCATTAGCGATTCACTAAATTTTCGTATCAACCCTTGTGACACGAGTTGATCTTATCTCTTGTAAATGACCCTGATGTAGCTTGCGCTACCTGACCCAAGAGAGAATCAGTTCAGGGGCAGCCGCATTTAAGCGGCTAGTGCGTAACGTTCGTCGTTAGCAGTTATTGCATTCCCATTGATTTACGAGATAACGGGTCCTCGGTATGCCCTTGATGCTTTGTAATCCACGTCGAAACCATGTCGACCCCGAATTATTTTTCACACTAGGACGCATATTTTAATTCTTTAGTGAATAAATTGCACTATTAATTTGTAAACAAAATTTGATTGAGATCGTGTGGGTGATGAATCATGTAGTCTGCGCCCCAGGTGTGCGGAGGTTCCTCGCATCCGCAATAGCCATAGAGCGCGGCTACTGTTTGCATTCCAGCAGCTTTACCAGACACAATATCCCGAATATCGTCCCCAATATAAATGGCTCGACTCGGATCAACTTTTGCAAGATGTGCGGCATGCAAAATGGGTTCTGGGTGTGGTTTAGAGTGCGGGGTGGTATCGCCTGAGACTACGCAATGCGCTCTTTTTAAAAGACCCATTTGCTCGGTAAGTGGCTGCGTAAATCGTTTCTGTTTGTTAGTCACAATTCCCCAAGGGATCTTGCATTCCTCAAGCTTTTGTAAAAGCGCTTCCATACCGTCATACAGTTTGCTGTGAACTAAAAGAGCCTCTTCATAGAAGCTTAAGAAGCGATCACGCAAGGCAAGGAACTCGGGGTGATCGGGATAAATCCCAAAACTTTTCTGAATCAATCCTCGAGCTCCGGCCGATGCCATCGGTCGAAGGATCTCATACGCCATGGGGGTGCGTTGATTAGCGATCAGCAAACGATTAGCTGCAGCAACCAAATCTGGCGCGGTATCGGCGAGCGTGCCATCAAGATCAAAAAAAACCCCCTCAAATACGGGCGTGCCCATCATTGTGGCTTACGGGTTGCCATCATATAGTTCACATCCGTATCGCTGCCTAAGCGATAAATTTGTGTGATGGGGTTGTAGGTCATCCCCTTGAGCTCGATGACTTCCAAACCAGCTGCCCGAGTAAATTGAGCCAACTCGGACGGCTTAATAAATTTTTCATATTGGTGGGTACCTTTTGGAAGCAGTTGCAAAATATACTCCGCGCCAATAATGGCAAAAAGGTAGGACTTTGGATTGCGATTCAGGGTGGAAAAGAAAATATGCCCACTGGGTTTGCATAGCTTTGCACATGCTTGTACTACTGAAGATGGATCGGGAACATGCTCCAACATCTCCATGCAAGTAACTACATCATACGATTGGGATTCTTCTTTTGCCAAGTCTTCGGCCGAAATTGTTAGATAACGAACAGAGGTGCCACTTTCAAGCTGGTGTAATTCAGCAACTTTAAGGGCCTTGGTCGATAAATCAATGCCAGTTACGGTCGCTCCTGCTTTAGAGAGCGACTCAGCAAGTATCCCGCCGCCGCATCCCACATCAAGTATTCGTTTGCCTTGTAAATTCGTAATCGATTGAATCCAGCCGAGCCGCAGGGGATTGATGGCATGCAGAGGTTTGAATTCGCTAGTCGGATCCCACCAGCGATGCGCTAGGGCACTAAATTTATCAATCTCACTGTGGTCGACATTGCTCATTGGAAAGCCCATTTAAAAGAATAAGTAAGACTATACAAAAAAAGCAATAAAAAAGCCCGGCGAACCGGGCTTTGCAGTCCAGAGGACTAAATTACTTAACAGCTTGGGTGCCAACTACTTCGATCACAGCACGACGGTTCTTGGCACGGCCTTCTGCAGTTGCATTGCTGGCAACTGGATCGGCTTTACCTTTACTTTCGGTATAAACACGAGTTGCTTCTACACCGCCATCATTGGTCAAGAATGCTTTAACCGCATTGGCACGGCGCTGGCCGAGGGCAATGTTGTAGGCATCGGTACCGACGCTATCGGTATAACCAACAATAATGACTACTTCAAGCTTCATCTTTTTGATGTCTTGAGCAAGTTTATTCAGGGTTGCAACACCTTCGGACTTCAAATTGGACTTGTCAAAATCAAACAAGGTATCCGCTTGCAGGGTGATTTTCTTCTGGGTCACTTTGCTTGCAGCTGCAGCAGGAGCAGCAGCAGCAGGCTTAGGAGCGAGCCAGCCATCGCAATTTGGAGCAGCAGTTGCTGGGGTCCAAGTCGCATCGCGCCAGCACAGGGTGCCATCGCCGTTTCTCCATGGTGTACCTGTGGAGTTTACCCAGTTATCAACATTCTTTGGCTGGGCCATCGCTGAACCGGCAGAAATCGTAATAACTGCAGCGAGTATCAGTTTTAGGGTTTTGTTCATTTTTTATCCTCAAAAAACATTTAATAAATTAATGCAACCGAATCGCCTAAAAGCCCAAAAAAGCCTAAAGCGCTACAACATAAATAGGTACTAACTATCAGAATATTAGCACAGGTTATGTGTCTACGAAATGATATTATTTCGAGATGGAACAAGCCGCTAAAGAAACACTCCCGATATCCCTAGAAGACGAAATGCGGCGGTCCTATTTGGACTACGCCATGAGCGTAATTGTCGGCAGAGCCTTGCCGGACGTGCGGGATGGGTTAAAACCCGTGCACCGTCGGGTTTTATACGCCATGTATGAATTAAACAACGATTGGAACCGGGCTTTTAAGAAATCTGCACGTATTGTGGGTGACGTGATCGGTAAATACCACCCTCATGGCGATACGGCGGTTTATGACACGATCGTCCGCATGGCCCAGGATTTCTCATTGCGCTACATGTTGGTCGACGGTCAGGGTAACTTCGGATCGGTCGATGGTGATAATGCAGCGGCAATGCGGTACACCGAGATTCGGCTTCGTAAGATCGCCCATGAGCTATTAGCGGATTTGGATAAGGAGACCGTTGACTTTGGGCCGAACTATGACGGCAGTGAAAAAGAACCGCTGATCCTTCCTGCAAAGGTTCCCAACCTGTTAATTAATGGCTCCTCCGGCATTGCGGTAGGAATGGCCACCAATATTCCACCTCA
Organism: Polynucleobacter sp. HIN8; assembly: GCF_030297615.1. Taxonomy (NCBI): domain Bacteria; kingdom Pseudomonadati; phylum Pseudomonadota; class Betaproteobacteria; order Burkholderiales; family Burkholderiaceae; genus Polynucleobacter; species Polynucleobacter sp. HIN8. Next base: position 422,792 of record NZ_AP028139.1, read on the forward strand.
TAACTTGGACGAGGTCATCAAGGCCTGCCTTCATGTCCTGCATCAGCCGGACTGCACCATTGATGAATTGATTGAGATTATTCCGGCACCCGATTTTCCAACCGCTGGAATCATATACGGCGTTCAGGGAGTTCGTGAGGGGTATCGCACTGGACGTGGTCGAGTTGTGATGCGTGCTAAGACCCATTTTGAGGATATGGATAAGGGGCAGCGCCAAGCCATCATTGTGGATGAGTTGCCCTATCAAGTGAATAAGAAAAACCTGCTTGAGCGCATTGCCGAGTTGGTCAATGAGAAAAAAATTGAGGGCATCTCGGATTTGCGCGATGAGTCTGACAAATCGGGAATGCGCGTTGTAATCGAACTGAAGCGCGGTGAAGTACCCGAAGTCGTTCTCAATAATCTATATAAGAGCACCCAGCTTCAAGACAACTTCGGTATGAATATGGTGGCTCTGGTAGACAATCAGCCTCGTCTACTAAACCTTAAGCAAATGCTTGAGTATTTCTTGGCACATCGCCGCGAGGTGATTACACGACGTACCATTTTTGAGTTACGTAAAGCGCGTGAACGAGGCCATGTTCTTGAAGGTCTTGCTGTTGCCCTGGCCAATATCGATCGATTTATTGCCATCATTAAAGCAGCTGCCAATCCAGTGGTTGCCAAACAGGAGTTAATGGCTCAAGCTTGGGACTCATCGTTAGTTCGCGAGATGCTAGCCCGCGCTGAAGGCGAGGCTCCAGGTGGTCGTAACGCCTTCCGACCCGAAGGTCTTTTGCCAGAGTATGGCATGCAAGACAGCGGACTCTACCGCTTATCCGACGATCAAGCCCAAGAAATTCTGCAAATGCGCCTCCAGCGTTTGACTGGTCTTGAGCAAGACAAGATCGTGAACGAGTACAAAGAAGTGATGGATCAAATTGCTGATCTATTGGATCTGCTTGCAAAGCCTGAGCGCGTCACTAAAGTGATTGAGACCGAGTTGCTCGAAGTAAAGGCAGAGTTTGGTGCTGATGGCAGCGACTCAGGTCGTCGCTCATTCATCGAAATGAATGCCACAGAGCTCTTTACTGAAGATTTAATTACCCCAACCGATATGGTGGTAACACTTTCTCACGCTGGGTACATGAAGAGCCAACCCTTGAGCGAATACCGGGCACAAAAGCGTGGGGGCCGGGGCAAGCAAGCGGCAGCAACGAAGGATGAAGACTGGATTGACACCCTGTTTGTCGCCAATACGCACGATACGATTTTGTGTTTCTCCGACCGTGGTCGGATGTATTGGTTAAAGGTTTGGGAAGTTCCACAGGGAAGCCGAACATCGCGCGGCAAACCAATTGTCAATATGTTCCCCTTAGTCGAGGGCGAAAAGATCACTGTGATTTTGCCGATTCAGGGTTATGAAGATGATCACTATGTGTTTATGGCAACTCGCCGGGGCACCGTAAAGAAAACTCGCTTATCAGACTTTTCGAATCCTCGCAAAGCCGGAATCATTGCGGTTGATTTAGATGAGGGCGACTTTTTGGTTGGAGCGGCTATTACAGACGGTAAGCATGATGTGATGTTGTTCTCGGATGCAGGTAAAGCCGTTCGTTTTGATGAGAATGATGTACGACCTATGGGTCGCACCGCCCGCGGTGTTCGTGGCATGAATCTCTCGGATGGGCAAGAGGTGATCGCCATGCTAGTTGCTCCTGCGGAAGTTGCCGAGGGGGCTGTGGCGGCAGTTGAAGATTTCGCAGCGCCAAATAGCGTTCTAACCGCCACCGAGAATGGTTACGGTAAGCGCACCCCGATTGCTGAGTACACTCGTCATGGGCGCGGTACGAAGGGCATGATTGCAATTCAGACCAGCGAGAGAAATGGTAAGGTCGTTGCAGCAGCCCTAGTTTCACCAGAAGATCAAATCATGTTAATTACCACGGGTGGAGTGCTCGTTCGTACGCGGGTATCCGAGATTCGGGAGATGGGTCGTGCCACACAGGGCGTCACTCTAATTAACGTCGATGAAGGAACCCATTTATCTGGATTGCAACGCATCGCGGAGAGTGATTCGGATGAAGAAGGCGATGACATGGGCGATGAGCAAAGCAATAGCGAGTCAGATGTATCGCCTGATGCCTAAGCTGAGCCTCGACTAACCGGACTGCATGATGAGTTTTGACCGCCGCATTTATAACTTCGCAGCGGGCCCGGCAACCTTACCCGATGAGGTTTTGGAGCAAGCTCGCGACGAACTCTTGAACTGGCAGGGTCTCGGTACAAGTGTGATGGAAATTAGTCACCGCAGCAAAGAGTTTATGGCGGTCTATGAAAAAACTCTAGCTGATCTTCGTGAGCTCATGGCTATTCCAAGCGATTATGAAATCTTGTTACTGCAAGGTGGGGGTATCGGTCAGAATGCGGCGATTCCAATGAACTTGATGCCACTAGCAAGTAAACCCAAAGCAGACTTTGTAGTGACTGGAATTTGGTCTGAGAAATCAGTTAAGGAAGCGCAAAAATATGGGGAAGCTCATATCGCTGCTAGTTCGCAAGCACAGGGATTTCGATCGATTCCCGATCAAAGCACATGGACCTTATCCCAAGATGCAGCCTATGTGCACATTTGTGCGAATGAGACGATCGGCGGCGTTGAATTTGCTAAGTTTCCAAAGCTTGGTAAGACCCCTTTGGTTGCTGATATATCCAGTAATATTCTTTCGAAGGCAATGAATGTGAGCGAGTGTGGCGTACTTTTCGCAGGCGCTCAGAAGAATATTGGCCCTGCTGGCGTGACCATTGTGATTGTGCGCAAAGACCTCATGGGTCATGCGATGCCCATTACCCCTTCAATCTGGGATTGGGCAAAGGAAGCAGCAAATCAATCGATGTTTAATACTCCACCCACTTTCCCAATTTATGTTTCCGGCTTAGTATTTGAATGGATTAAGCGGCAAGGTGGAGTAGCGGAAATGGAGCGTCGTAGTCAGCAAAAGTCGTCGATGCTATATGAATTTATTGACCGAAGTTCGCTTTATGAAAGTCGTGTGGATCCAAAGTGCCGCTCGAGAACCAATGTTACTTTCTTTCTGAAAGACGAAGGTTTAAATGCAGAGTTTTTGGAACAATCGAGCGCCGCTGGTCTGGCGGCCTTACGAGGTCATAAGGCCGCTGGAGGGATGCGCGCTAGTATTTACAATGCGATGCCAGTTGCGGGCGTTAAGACCTTGGTGGAGTTTATGCGAGAGTTTGAAAGGCGTGCCTAATGTCAAATGATGATCAACGATTGGCTCCGCTTCGCGCTCAAATTGATGCGATTGATCAAGAGCTGTTAGAGCTTATATCCAAGCGAGCAAAGGCCGCTCAAGAAGTCGGCCATATTAAGAATGAGTCATCTGCGCCTATTTTTCGTCCTGAACGAGAAAATCAGGTGATCCAGAATGTTTTGCAAAAAAATCCCGGCCCGTTACTGGCCGATGGCCTTGCTTCGATCTGGCGCGAAATCATGTCGGCATGCCGCGCCTTGGAATCCAAGCAAACCATCGCATATTTAGGGCCAACCGGTACCTTCTCGGAGCAAGCGGCGCATCAATTCTTTGGCCAGTCGATTTCTGGTTTGCCATGCGTGAGTTTGGATGAGGTCTTCAAAGCCGTTGAAAAAGGAGCCGCCACCTTTGGCGTTGTGCCGGTTGAGAATTCCAGCGAAGGAGCTGTTTCTCGAACCTTAGATTTGCTGCTAGAGAGCCCACTGCAAATTAGTGGTGAAGTTGTGTTGCCCATCCGGCATCATTTGTTAACAAAGCATGGAAATTTAGATGGCGTAAAAACGGTTTGTGCCCATGCCCAGGCTTTGGCCCAATGCCAACAGTGGTTAAGTGTGCATGCCCCTCAATTACAGCGTCAAGCCGTCAGTAGCAATGCCGAGGCTGCGCGGATGGCGAGCAAGGATTCAAGTATTGCTGCGATTGCAGGTGAGCCAGCCCAATTGGCGTATGGTTTGCAAATCGTTTCAGCTCAGATTCAGGATGATCCCAACAACCGCACACGATTTGTCGTGATCGGCCAATATGCCTGCCAGCCATGCGGACAAGATCAGACTTCTTTGGTGCTGTCGGTTGCCAATCAACCTGGGGCCGTTCACCACTTATTGGGACCATTGGCTAAGCATGGCGTCTCCATGACACGGTTCGAATCGCGACCAGCCCGCAAGGGATCTTGGGAATACCATTTCTATATTGATATTGAAGGGCATACCAGTGATGCCAAGGTAGCAACTGCGATTGCTGAGTTAAAAACGATTGCTGCTTTTTATAAAAACCTTGGTTCCTATCCCCGCGCTAAAAATTAAGAGCCTGATTCATGTCCAAAAAAATTGGCTTAGACCATGTGCACGCGATTGCACCCTATGTTGGCGGTAGACCCATTAGCGAGGTAGCGCGCGAGTTTGGTTTAGACGAAAGCGCGATTGTGAAGTTGGCTTCTAATGAAAATCCTTTGGGAATGCCAACATCGGCCAAAGCAGCAATGTTGCGAGCCGCCAATGATCTGGGCCGTTATCCTGATTCCAATGGTTTTGAACTCAAGCAGGTTTTATCAAAACGTCTTGGGATTCCAGAAGACTGGATTACCTTGGGAAATGGCAGCAATGATATTTTGGAGCTCACCGCCAGAGCAGTGGCGCACGCTGGCGATGCTGTCGTATTTTCTAAACACGCGTTTGCGGTTTACCCCTTAGCAACTCAAGCAATTGGTGCCAAAGCAGTGGAAGTTACCGCCGATGCAAGGTACGGACACGATCTGCCGGCCATGCTACAGACCTTGCGATCACTCGGGCAAACTGCCAAGTTGGTATTCGTAGCGAACCCAAATAATCCTACCGGTAGTTATCTTGAACCCAAAGTCATTGAGTCATTTCTCGCCCAAGTACCACCTCATGTCGTGGTGGTACTAGACGAGGCATATAACGAGTACCTTGCCCCAGAGCAGCGCTACGACGCAATCGCTTGGGTAAAAAAATATCCTAATTTAGTGGTCTCACGCAGCTTTTCGAAAGCTTACGGATTGGCAGGACTGCGGATTGGCTATGGTATTGCACAACCCCATTTAACGGATCTGCTAAACCGAATTCGACAGCCGTTTAATGTCAATAGCTTGGCACAAGCTGCCGCAATTGCAGCCCTAGGCGACGACGCATTTTTACAGCAGGGTTATGAATTAAATCGAGCCGGTTATAAACAGTTGACAAATGCTTTTGAACAAATGGGTTTAACTTACTTACCTTCATCCGGAAATTTTGTCTTAGTGAAGGTGGGTAATGATAATGAAGCGGGTGTACGCGTTAACCGCGAGTTATTAAAGCGGGGTGTAATTGTGCGACCCGTTGGTAACTATGGGCTACCCCAATGGCTCAGAATCTCGATCGGTTTGCCAGAAGAGAATGCTATTTGCATTCAAGCCCTCAACGCCATTCTGAATCAGCCACAAGGTACGGCATGAGTCGCAATCAGTTTGGAACGGTCGCCATTGTTGGAGTTGGTTTAATTGGCGGATCGATTGGCTTGGCGCTCAAGAAAGCTGGGGTTGTTACTGAAGTAATCGGCGTGGGTCGAAGCGCAAGCAATCTTGAAGAGGCTAAAAAATTAGGCGTGATTGATCGTATTGATGACCTTGAGGGCGCATGTAAACAAGCCCAGTGGATCGTTTTATGTGTTCCCGTTGCGCAAATGCGCGCATGCTTTCAAACGATTGAGCCGCATTTAAATCCGCACACTTTAATTACGGATGCAGGCAGCACTAAAAGCGACCTGATTGTGGCGGCCAAGGAGATTTTGGGGAAGAAGGTTTGTCAATTTGTTCCAGCCCATCCGATTGCGGGCGGGGCACAACATGGCGTTGTTGCCGCAAAAGCTAATTTATTTGAGGGAAAGCAAACCATTATTTGTCAGTTGCAAGAGAACTCTGCTGCGGATGTGGCTTTGGTCGAGAGTTTTTGGCAGGCACTGGGTTCGCGTATCAAAGGGATATCGGCAATTCAGCACGATGCAATCTACGCAGCGGTTTCGCATTTACCTCATTTGCTATCGTATGCCCTAATGACGAGCGTTCTGAATTCTGAGGATGCGGAGCAAAAACTTGGTCACGCAGGCGCAGGATTTAGGGATTTCACACGAATAGCCGCTTCCAGCCCAGAGATGTGGCGTGATATTTGCCTTGCTAATAAATCAGCGATTTTGCAGGAACTGGACCAATATCTCGTGATTGCTAAGGCTCTACGTGAGCTGATTGCTAAAGAGGATTCGCAAGCGCTTGAGAAGGTTTTTCTTAAAGCCAGTGAAGCGCGCAAGCGGTGGGAAGAGTCGTAATGGCGAGCGAGTCATTGCAGATTGGACCTTTTCAAGGCGCTAAGGGTCAGATGACCTTGCCTGGATCAAAAAGTATTTCGAATCGGGCATTGTTACTCGCAGCATTAGCAAGCGGTACGACTTCTCTTAAGCAATTGCTTGATGCGGATGATACCCAGGTGATGCGAAATGCCTTGCGCCAATTGGGTGTGAAGGTTGAGGATCATGGTCGTGATTGCATTGTGACTGGTTGTGCTGGCATTTTTCCAGTGAAGCATGCTGATTTATTTATGGGTAATGCTGGAACCGCGATCCGGCCTCTCACGGCAGCATTGGTCATGCAAGAAGGCCAATACCGGCTCTCTGGGGTGCCGCGGATGCATGAGCGACCGATTGGTGATTTAGTTGATGGACTTCAGCAAATTGGTGCACAGATTGCTTACGAGCAAGCGATTGGTTATCCACCAATCCAAATCCATGCAGCTAGGGTTGCACCACCTGAAGTAATTCGAGTGCGGGGCGATGTCTCCAGCCAATTTCTAACTGCTTTATTGATGGCACTGCCTCTCGTAGCCCGTAAACCAATTCAAATTGAAGTGATTGGTGAGCTCATTTCTAGGCCATACATCAACATTACGATTCAATTAATGGCTCAGTTTGGGGTGGAGGTTAAGAATCCAACGCCGCATCAGTTTGTGATTGCCCCCACCCAAACGGGAGCCGTATACAAGAGCCCACAAACCCTCTGGGTTGAGGGTGATGCATCCTCCGCATCCTATTTTTTGGCAGCCGGTGTACTTGGTCGTGGTCCGGTGCGCGTTCTTGGGGTTGGTAAGGCCAGCATTCAAGGTGATATTGCTTTTGCAGATGCCATTGAGCAAATGGGAGCACGCGTGTTGCGTGGCGATGATTTTTTAGAAACTTGCGGTGTAAATCATCCTGATGGAATGTTGCGAGGGATCACAATTGACTGTACAACGATTCCAGATGCAGCGATGACCTTAGCCGTGATGGCATTATTTGCCCAAGGAAAAACACGATTAGAGAAAATTGCTAGTTGGCGGGTGAAAGAAACAGACCGAATTGCAGCCATGGCAACCGAACTGCGCAAATTAGGGGCTGTGGTTCATGAGGGTGATGATTTCATTGAGATTCATCCATTAAGTAATGGGCAATGGCAGACTCCACCAATGGGAATCGATACCTATGACGATCACCGCATGGCGATGTGTTTCTCGTTAGCAGCTTTCGGTCCAAAGCCAATCGTGATTAATGATCCGCTTTGCGTTGCTAAAACCTTTCCGCATTACTTTTCAGAGTTAGCACGAATTGCTGATTAATTTCTCGTGAAGGAGTACTTGGGTTGAACCAGCCCCCAGTTATTGCAATCGACGGACCTACTGCCTCTGGTAAGGGGACAGTGGCTATGCACGTTGCAAATCACCTTGGATTTCATTACCTGGACAGCGGTGCCCTGTATCGTCTAGTGGCTCTTGCTAGCCAACAAAAAGGGATTTCGCCATCCGATTACCGCGCTTTGGGTGAGCTTGCCCTTACCATGCAGATTGAATTTAAAAATGGACTAGTTTTCCTCGGAAATCTGGATGTCACAGAGGCCATTCGAAACGAGTCGATTGGGGTTTTGGCATCTCAAATTGCAGTTTATCCAGAGGTACGAGATGCTCTATTAGCCCTCCAGAGGGGGTTTCGAAGGAGTCCAGGCTTGGTGGCCGATGGCCGAGATATGGCGAGCCGGATCTTTACCAATGCCCTTTTAAAGGTATTTTTAACTGCTAGCGTCGAGGCTCGGGCGGAGCGTCGATATAAGCAATTGATCGCTAAGGGAATTTCTGCTAGAATGAATGTCCTTTTGCAAGATTTGCAGGAACGTGATGCCCGCGACATTCAACGGGCAACCGCGCCTTTGAAGCAAGTAGAAGGGGCTTATTTGCTCGATACCTCGAAGTTATCCGTTGATCAAGCAGTTGATCAGGTACTTTCTTGGTACCAAGTTGCAAGTCGTAAATAGAAATTAGAAGTTGAAGTTTGGTGCTTAAGTTAGCTCCTACGGTAAAAAATCCGCTAACTTGAGTTTGATTAACCTAACCCGTCAGTAGTTGACGGCACAAAGTGAACCTCATGTCTGAATCTTTTGCAGCACTATTTGAAGAATCCCTAACCCGTTCTAATATGAAAACCGGCCAGGTTATTTCGGCCGAAGTCGTTCGTATTGATCATAATTTTGTGGTTGTTAATGCCGGCCTTAAGTCCGAAGCATTCATACCCGTTGAAGAATTCCAAAATGACCAGGGCGAGCTCGAAGTTAACCCTGGTGATTTCGTATCCGTCGCAATTGATGCCTTAGAAAATGGCTATGGCGATACGATTTTGTCACGCGATAAGGCAAAACGCCTTGCATCTTGGATGAACCTTGAAAAAGCCCTCGAAGGGGCTGAGATCGTTACTGGTACTGTTACCGGTAAGGTAAAAGGTGGATTGACCGTGATGGTGAATGGTATTCGTGCCTTTTTGCCTGGATCGCTCGTTGATACCCGTCCAATCAAAGATACCAGTCCTTACGAAGGTAAGACGATGGAGTTTAAGGTCATTAAATTAGACCGTAAGCGAAATAACGTCGTTCTCTCGCGCCGTGCGGTGGTTGAGGCCAGCCAAGGTGAAGAGCGTGCGAAGATGATGTCTAACCTCCAAGAGGGTAGTGTTGTTCAGGGCACCATTAAGAATATTACCGATTACGGCGCATTCGTTGATCTCGGTGGTATCGATGGTCTTCTTCACATTACCGACTTGGCATGGCGTCGTGTACGCCACCCCAGCGAGATGCTGACCGTTGGTCAAGAGGTAACTGCGAAGATTCTGAAGTTTGATCAAGAGAAAAACCGTGTTTCCTTGGGTATCAAGCAGTTAGGCGACGATCCTTGGGTTGGTATTGCGCGTCGTTACCCTCCAAACACACGTCTTTTTGGTAAGGTCACTAATCTGACCGATTACGGCGCATTCGTTGAAATCGAGAGCGGCATTGAAGGTTTGGTTCACGTATCGGAAATGGATTGGACCAATAAGAACGTGGCTCCAAGCAAAGCAGTTTCCTTGGGAACTGAAGTGGAAGTCATGGTCTTGGATATTGATGAAGATAAGCGTCGTATTAGCTTAGGTATTAAGCAATGCAAAGCAAATCCATGGGAAGAGTTCTCACGTAGCCATCAAAAGGGTGACAAGATTAAAGGAGCTATTAAGTCGATTACCGATTTTGGCGTCTTTATTGGCTTACCTGGTGGAATTGATGGTTTGGTTCACTTATCTGATTTGTCTTGGAATGAACCAGGCGAAGAAGCAGTCAAGGCATTTAAGAAAGGCGATGAGCTAGAGGCCGTTGTATTGGCAATTGATGTTGAGAAAGAACGCATCTCGCTTGGTATCAAACAAATGTCAGGCGATCCCTTCAATAACTTTACCTCGACGAGTGATAAAGGCAGTATGGTCACCGGTACCGTGAAGAGCGTTGATGCGAAGGGCGCTGTGATTGCTCTTGCTGATGAGGTGGAAGGTTATCTGCGTGCCTCCGAGATTTCGACCGATCGTGTTGAAGATGCACGCAATGCTCTGAAAGAGGGCGATTCTGTCACCGCCATGATCATTAATATCGATCGCAAATCACGTTCGATTAATTTATCGATCAAGGCAAAAGATAGCGCTGATCAACAAGATGCTATGAATAAGTTACAGGGCGATGCTGGCTCTGGCACGACTAATCTTGGCGCCCTGTTGAAAGCGAAGATGGATAATCAAAACTAAGGTGATTCCGCCATCCATGCGGTGGCGGGCTAATTAGATATGTCAGATCAAGAGCACCAAGCGATAACCCGTTCTGAGCTTGTAGAGAGCCTTGCGGAGCAGTTTCCGCAACTCTTGCCTCGGGATGTGGAGCTAGCAGTTAAAACCTTGCTTGATACGATGACCCAAGCGTTGGCTGAGGGAAAGCGTATTGAGCTGCGGGGTGTGGGCAGTTTTGTATTGCATCATCGACCTGCTCGTACCGGACGCAATCCCAAGTCAGGTGAAAAGGTTCTTATTCCAGAAAAGCGTGTTCCTCACTTCAAACCAGGTAAGGAACTTCGTGAACGCGTTGATTACAAGCCGCTCGATCAAAAAATTATTCTTGATTCAGGTAGTTCGGGTGCCTAATCCTGTGGTGGTAGATCTCCCAAGGATCTAAAAATAGTACGTCTATTCATTCGCCACTGAAATGATTCAAATTGAAACCGGTTGGTTACTCCTGATCCCGATCTTTTTTGGTTTGGGTTGGCTAGCTTCTCGCTGGGATTTGCGCTTAGAGGCACGCCAGGATGAGCGTGAGCGACTAAAACAGCAGCGCTCTACGTTTAAGGGTTTAAATCTATTACTCAATGAACAACCGGATCAGGCGATCGAAACCCTAGTCAAGGTCGCTCAATTGGATCCAGAAACGGTTGATTTGCATTTTTCCCTGGGCAATCTATTTCGTCGTCGCGGTGAGACCGAGCGAGCAATTCGCGTTCATCAACATCTGGCCAACCGTGAAGATTTAAAGCCGCGTGATCGAGATCATGCTGCTTATGAGCTTGGCCGTGATTTTTTGCGAGCAGGCTTATTGGATCGCGCTGAAGCGTCTCTCAATCAAGTCGGTGCGGGTAAATATGCCATACCGGCCAAAGAGAGTCTTTTAGAGATGTACCAGGTTGAGAAGGATTGGAAAAAAGCAATCATTGCTGCTAACGAACTGCAGGGTTTGCAAGACAAAAGCCATCAATTAGAAATCGCGCAGTTCTATTGTGAGATTGCTCAAGAGGCTTTGCGACGGGCTGATTTTCCTGAGGCAGAGGGAGCAATCCATCACGCGCTATCGGCAATTCCAAATCATGCGCGCGCTCTAATATTGCAAGGGGATTTCTATTTAGCGAATGAGCGCCCCCAACAAGCGATCGATGTTTGGGCAATCGTGGCGAGAGAAAATCCGGCTTATATGCACTTAGTGGCTGATCGTTGGATGGCGGCACATCATGCTGTAAATCAGGTGAATCTCGGCTTGGATCAATTACTTGCCCTCCTAAAAACACAAGCCATTGGTGAGCTCTTGGATATTGTGCATAAGCATATGATGCAAATTCGGGGGGCTCAGGCGGCCGAGGTGATGTTGGTCGATGTTATGCAACATTCACCGACGCTCAGTGCATTATCAAAGTTAGCAGAAACCCGTTTAGCCTTAGCCGAGGTGACTGGTCCAGAAACGAGGGTGGCTGATCTTAAATCCACTCTTGGATTGTTAAAACAGCGGACAACCGCCTTAGCACGTTATACCTGTGGAAATTGCGGATTTCGGGCAAGGCGTTTTTATTGGCAATGCCCTGGCTGTAATCATTGGGAGGCATACTCCCCGCGACGGACTGAAGGCGCAGTTCCAAGCGGTCCGTCGATGTAATAAATCATGCAAATCATCCAGTTAATATTCGATATTTAGGGGTAAGGATTGAAAGTTACTATCGTTGGCAGTGGCTATGTAGGATTGGTTACCGGGGCGTGTCTAGCCGAACTTGGTAACGCAGTTTTTTGCTTAGACCTCGACCAAAAAAAAATCGATATCTTAAATTCTGGCGGAGTCCCAATTTACGAACCTGGATTGCAAGAAATGATTGCCCGCAATCGCTCTGCAGGGCGCATTCAATTTTCGACCGACGTTGCGGCGGCTGTTGAACATGGTGAAATTCAGTTTATTGCCGTAGGAACCCCTCCGGATGAAGATGGCTCTGCGGATCTGCAGTATGTGATTGCTGCGGCTCGTAATATCGGTAAATACATGAATAGTTCAAAGGTCATCGTTGATAAGTCGACGGTGCCGGTTGGTACAGCTGAAAAAGTCACGGCAGCGATTGTTGAGGAGTTAAAAAAACGTAATTTAGATCCTGCATGGTGCTCGGTGGTTTCTAACCCGGAGTTCTTGAAAGAGGGTGCTGCAGTCGAGGACTTCATGCGCCCAGATCGCATTGTGATTGGAACTAATCACGATGCTGCAGGTCTGCGCGCTAAAGAACTCATGCGTAAACTTTATGCGCCATTTAATCGGCATCACGAGCGCACCTATTACATGGACGTAAAGAGTGCTGAGCTCACAAAATACGCTGCCAATGCGATGTTGGCCACGCGTATCTCGTTTATGAATGAGCTTGCTAATTTAGCGGATGCGGTTGGCGCTGATATTGAAGCGGTACGTCAGGGCATTGGTTCGGACTCGCGGATTGGCTATGGATTTTTATACGCAGGAACTGGCTATGGTGGTTCTTGTTTCCCTAAGGATGTGTCGGCCTTATCCAAAACTGCCTTACAGCATGGACGAGATCTAAAAATCTTAGAGGCTGTCGAGGCTGTTAATCGCGAGCAAAAGACCATATTAATTGAAAAGATCACTAAACGTTTTGGTAATGATCTTTCTAAGCATCGATTTGCAATGTGGGGTTTGGCATTTAAACCGAATACCGATGATATGCGAGAGGCGCCCAGTCGTTTCATTATTGCGGAGCTGGTTAAGCGGGGCGCCCAAGTGGTCGCTCATGATCCAGTAGCAATGACAGAGGCCCAACATGCACTTGAATTGGATTTTCAGACAAAGCCCGATGAACTTAAGCGGGTTTCTTTAGTAAAGACTCCTGAGGATGCCTTAGCAGGGGCTAGCGCATTAATCATTGTGACCGAGTGGAAGGCATTTCGTAGCCCCGATTTTGATCACCTAAAGCAAGCAATGCAAAATCCGATCATTTTTGATGGACGCAATCTGTACGAGCCCCAGTCGATGACTGAGCTGGGTTTTGAGTATTACGGCATTGGTCGGCATAATTGAGTTATGAATTGAATCTAGAGCGATGACCGAAAAAGCCGACCGTACACAATTTAGCAAAACCCGCCTTTTGGTAGTGGGTGATGTCATGCTCGATCGCTATTGGTTTGGCGATACCAGTCGCATATCGCCTGAGGCCCCAGTTCCTGTGGTGCAGGTTGGCAAGATCGATGAGCGCTTAGGCGGTGCAGCGAACGTAGCTCGTAACGCATCTGCTTTGGGAGCGCAAACTAGTCTACTAGGGGTAATTGGAGTTGATGAGGCCGGCAAACGAGTGGAAGCCCTATTGCACGACAGTGGCGTGCATAGCTGCTTACAGACGGATTCACAAGTGCCTACTACCGTTAAATTAAGGGTCATAGCCCGTCAGCAACAATTGATTCGTTTAGACTTCGAGGAGGCCCCAAGTTCGGGTTCACTGGCTCAGAAGCTCAAGCAGTTTGAAACATTACTACCCGAGACCGATGTTGTCATCTTATCGGATTACGGTAAGGGCGCCTTAGAGCAAGTGACCAGCATGATTGCGCTAGCCAAGGCAAAACAAAAGATTGTTCTGGTCGACCCAAAGGGTGATGCGTATGCGAAGTACAAAGGTGCGAACGTATTAACTCCTAATCGAAGCGAATTGCGGCAAGTGGTCGGCGCGTGGTCGAGTGAAGCGGAGCTTAACCAAAAGGCTCAGGCCTTGAGAGAGCAGCTTGAGATCGACGCTTTACTGTTAACCCGCTCTGAGGAGGGCATGACATTATTTACATCGGCTGGCGCAAGTCATGTTCGTGCCCAGGCGCGGGAGGTATTTGATGTGTCAGGCGCTGGGGACACCGTGATCGCTACTTTAGCAGTCGCATTGGCTGCCAAATGGCCTCTGGAGCGTGCGATGGCCTTAGCTAATCGCGCTGGAGGCATAGTGGTCGGTAAACTGGGAACGGCAACCGTTTGCGCAGAGGAGCTACAGTGACCTATATTGTGACTGGTGCCGCCGGATTTGTGGGCGCCAATATTGTTCGTGCTTTAAATGCCCGTGGTGAAAAAAATATTATTGCGGTCGATGATTTGCGACCTGCAGACAAATATCGCAATTTGGCTGATTTGGATATCGCAGATTACGTTGATAAAAATGATTTTTTAGAAGGCTTTCATGAAGGCTGGTTTGGAAAAGTAAAAGCAGTTTTTCATGAGGGGGCATGTTCGGACACGATGGAGACTGATGGGGTTTTCATGATGAACAATAATTATCAGTACTCCATCAATCTTTACGAGATTTGTACTAATCAAAAGGTTCCATTTCTATATGCATCATCGGCTGCAACCTATGGAGGGTCCGATACGTTTGTGGAAGATCGGCAATATGAGAAGCCGTTAAATATTTATGGGTACTCAAAATTCCTATTTGACCAATACATGCGTGCACGCATGGCCGAGAAGGCTCCGACAGCTCAAGTTGTAGGCTTTCGGTATTTCAATGTATATGGACCGCGCGAATCTCATAAAGGGCGGATGGCCTCGGTTGCATTCCACCATTACCATCAGTTCAAAAAAAATCAAACGGTCAAATTATTTGGAGAATATGGCGGTTACGCACCTGGTCAGCAATCGCGCGACTTTGTTTCGGTTGAAGATGTAGTGAAAGTGAACCTCTTCTTCTTGGATCATCCAGATAAGAGTGGTATTTTTAATCTGGGTACCGGTCGCGCTCAACCCTTTAACGACGTTGCACTGACAACCGTGAATACTATGCGTAAGCTCGCCAATCAGTCGGCGTTACCCTTAGCGGATCTAGTTCAGCAGGGACTTATTCAATACATTCCTTTCCCGGATGATTTACGGGGTAAGTATCAGTGTTTTACCCAAGCAGATTTAGCTCAATTAAGGGCAGCAGGCTATAACGATAGCTTCTTAGATGTTGAGCACGGTGTCAGTCAATATATCGAATGGCTATCGGCTAATTCTGATTTTTTAGCAAATCCCCTCTAGATCATTTATTTCGTCAACCCAATCAACAATTGGGCGTTGAAGAAAGCCATGACACGTTCGTCATGGATTGTTCATCAACTGCAAAGGAGAAATATATGGGTTTATCGTCTTTGTTTCATACATCCGCTAACGCCTTATCCAAACAATCGATGATTGGCATGATGGCTTTAGCGCTGGCATTGCCGCTTAGTACTTCCTTTGTAAATGCCGCTCCAGTCAACGTCAATACGGCAAGTCAAACTGAGCTAGAGAGTATTCGTGGACTGGGACCCTCAAAAGCAAAAGCGATTATTGCTGAGCGAGAAAAAGGCGGGGCATTTTACGATTCATATGATTTGCAATCGCGTGTTCGAGGTATTGGTGAGCGCTCAGTTGGCAAATTGATGGAGAATGGCTTAAAAATTGAAGGCCAAAGTGGATACCGTGAAACAAAAAGTAGCCCTCGTGCAGAGGCGCGTTCCACTAAAAAGACCCCGAAGTATCAAGCTAAAGCGCCTGCGGCGGAGGGCGAGCGATCGACTGATTCGCGTCAGCGCTATTGAAACCAACTGCTTTTGATGGAGTTGTCGCTAAAATAAGTCCATGACCCAATCCAATTCATCCGCAGCACTTTATCCAACCATCTCTCAGACCATTGGCAACACGCCATTGGTTCGTTTACAGCGTATTCCAGGTATGGATAATGAGCGGCGCGGTAATGTAATTTTGGGTAAGTTGGAGGGTAATAATCCAGCGGGGTCGGTCAAGGACCGACCCGCGCTGTCGATGATCAAGCATGCTGAGTTGCGGGGTGATATTAAGCCCGGAGACACCTTGATCGAGGCAACGAGTGGTAATACCGGTATTGCAATCGCAATGGTTGGGGCGATGTTGGGCTACAAAATTATTTTGGTCATGCCGGAAAACCAAAGTCTCGAGCGTCGACAGAGTATGGCTGCGTATGGAGCAGAACTTATTTTGACTTCCAGTTCTGGCGGGATGGAATTAGCCAGAGATTACTCTGAGCAATTACAAAAAGAGGGGCGTGGAAAGCTATTGGATCAATTTGCTAATCCAGATAATCCGCGGGCTCATATCGAGACTACGGGGCCAGAGATTTGGCGCGATACGCATGGCCAGATTACTCATTTTGTTTCTGCGATGGGGACCACAGGAACAATTACTGGCGTGTCGACGTATTTAAAGTCAATGAATCCCGATATTCAAATTATTGGTGGACAGCCCGAAGAGGGTTCACAGATTCCTGGAATTCGGAAATGGGCACCTGCTTATTTACCAAAAATCTATCAAGCCGAACGCGTCGATCGAATTGAATACGTGACCCAGGCCGAGGCCGAGGAAATGGCACGCCGCATGGCCAAGGAAGAAGGCATCTTTTGTGGTGTTTCTGCTGCAGGCGCCCTAGTCATCGCGCTACGCGTTGCTCAAACGGTTGAAAATGCCACCATCGTTTTTATTGTGTGTGATCGAGGTGATCGTTATTTATCAACAGGCGTATTTCCAGCCTAATTACTTGGCTTTAGTGGCTTACTCGATTTCTTCGCTTTGCTATCTTTCTTAGCTGCTTTAGCTGGCGTGGATCGATTTTTGCTAGCTGGCACCTGCTCGAGTTTCTCGATCCGCTCTCGCGTGATCACACTTTTATTTTGATATCCCAGCGCCTGCGCAAATTCAGCAACACTTTGGGCATAAAAGTAACTGCGGTTGTAGTTCACGATACTTAGAAAGTTTTGTAGTCCAACCACGTAAGTAGTTTCCGTCTCTTGATTGGCTCCGGGTGAAGGGAGATCAACAACCAAAGCCTTGCTGCTTGGTTCCACTCCGCCTTGAAGGAGATCACCATTGTTGGGTTCCAAAATACCCAATTGAATCAGTTCTGCTACCGTGATTTTGGCAATCGGCTGGCCATCAGCGAGTTCGATAATTTTTGCTTGCGTTTTATCATTTTCAATCACTGGAAAGTAGATTGGCATACCCGGTTGCCAGCCGTGTACTTTAAGAAAGTTGGCGACGCTAAAGATTGCATCGCGTCGATTATTGCGAAGATCAATTACGCCATCGCCATCGCCATCGGTGGCAAATTGCAAAATACTTCCAGGCATGAATTGAGGAAGGCCAATAGCGCCCGCATAAGAGCTACTTTGATTGAGGCAACGATTAAAAGAATTTTGCCTGTTCTTGGCCTCTTGCCAGCATAAAATAATCAGGTCTTTGAGCTGATTCTCAAATAGAATCTCTCGCGCAGCTTGATTGGGGGCCTCTGGGTAATCAAACGCAAGCGTGGTCAGTACGTCCTTGACCCGAAAGTTTCCCATTTGCCGACCATAAATCGTTTCCACACCGATAATGGCTGCAATGACTTGATGAGGGACACCCGATTCTGATTCGGCGGCCTCTAGAGCGGCTCGATTTTGCTCAATAAAGCTAAGACCGGCCCGAATCCGAACCGGTTCAACAAAACGCGAACGGTATACCCGCCAATTTTTTTGAAAGCTAACTGGCGGGGGCGCAACTAATTTTTTGATTTGAGATAGGTTTTGGACATCTTTAAAACCATTCTCTAAAAATGTTATGGGGATATTTTGTTGCTCGGATACCCGATTGAGGAGATCTTGGAGTGATGATGTATCTCGTTTGGCGTTAGATATGTTGATCTTACTGGGAGGGACCTTTGCGATGGATTTCGAGTCCTCATTGTTGGCTGTGTCTGGCTGCTGAGTGGTGGATGCGCAAGCGCCTAACAGAACCGTTAGTGCGAGACTGGAGAAAAACGGTAGAAAGTTCAAGATCGCGCTAAGATAATAAAAATAGTATTTTTAATACAAATTCATACTAAGTATAGTTAGTTGTTATTCACTGAGAGACAAATATGAGTACTGCCTACATAAGCCACCCCGACTTTATGAAACACGAGATGGGCCGCCATCACCCAGAATGCCCAGAACGAATTGCAGCAATTGAGGATCAATTAATCCAAAGTCGTCTTGATGCACACCTAAAGCGAATTGATCCACCACTTGCCTCGGAAGCGGATATCACTCGAGTTCATAGCGAGGATCATTTAGCATTTGTGAAGAGTAAAGCACCTTCTAGTGGCTACTCGATGATTGATGGGGATACGATCATGAACCCTGCCACTTGGACTGTTTCGTTACGTGCGGCTGGCGCCGCGATAGCAGCGGTTGACGCAGTCATGCAAGGTGAAGTGAACAATGCATTTTGTGCGATTCGTCCCCCGGGGCATCATGCTGAGCCGCATCGCTCAATGGGATTTTGTGTATTTAACAATGTGGCTATTGCGACACGCTATGCGATTGAAACCTACGGTTTAGATCGAGTGGCTGTGATTGATTTTGATGTTCACCATGGTAATGGTACAGAAGCTGCGTTCATCAACGATCCTCATGTACTGATGTGCAGTTTTTTTCAGCACCCTTTCTATCCATATAGTGGTCTTGATGGCGGAGACAATATGGTTAATGTGCCCTTACCAGCAAGCACCAACGGCAAGGTTGTGCGCGAAATGATTAGTCAAACCTGGATCCCACGTCTTCATGAATTTAAGCCCCAATTGATTATTATTTCAGCGGGTTTTGATGCCCACCGTGAAGATGATTTAGGTCAAATGGGCCTGGTTGAAGATGATTATGTTTGGATGACTAAGCAGTTGATGGAGATTGCCAATCAGTATTGTGAGGGCAAGATTGTGAGTTGCCTTGAGGGTGGATATAACCTTTCGGCATTAGGTCGCAGTGTGGCTGCTCATTTGAAAACTTTAGCCGAGATCTAGTCTAAATCACGATAAAATAACGATTTGGGTAAGCATAAAGGTCGTCTTTTATGAAGATTTTGGTCGCAGTTAAGCGAGTCGTCGATTACAACGTTAAGGTTCGCGTAAAGTCGGATCAATCCGGGGTGGATATTGCGAACGTCAAAATGAGCATGAACCCCTTTGATGAAATTGCTGTTGAAGAGGCGGTGCGACTAAAGGAAGCAGGCCTTGCTACAGAAATTATTGCCTTTTCAGCAGGCTCTCAAGCGTGTCAAGAGACGTTAAGAACGGCTTTGGCGGTTGGCGCAGACCGAGCTATCTTATGTGAGACCGAGATCGAATTACAGCCCTTGGCAGTTGCCAAATTACTTCAAGCAATCTATATCAAAGAACAGCCGCAACTCATCATTATGGGTAAGCAAGCAATTGATGATGACAGTAACCAAACGGGGCAAATGGTGGCTGCTTTGCTCAATCTTCCGCAGGCAACATTTGCCTCTAAAGTAACAATTAGTAATGGCCAGGCATCGGTCACGCGTGAGGTTGATGGCGGTCTTGAGGCCGTTGCAGTCTCTTTGCCTGCCGTGATCACAACCGATCTTCGTCTAAACGAGCCGCGCTATGTCACCCTGCCCAATATTATGAAAGCCAAGAAAAAGCAGTTGGATGTTGTGAAGCCTGATGATCTCGGTATCGATATCACGCCACGGTTGAAAACAATTCGGGTCGAGGAGCCACCTAAACGCTCTGCAGGGATCAAAGTGGCTGATGTTGCAACCTTGATCGATAAACTAAAAAACGAAGCAAAGGTACTGTAATGGCTGCACTGGTTCTCGCTGAGCATGATCAGCATTCATTAAAAATGGCTACGCATCACTCGGTAAGCGCTGCTAAGCAGTGCACCAATGAAGTGGATGTTTTACTAGTTGGCCATGATATCGACGCGATCGCACAAGAGGCTAGCAAGATAGAGGGAGTTCGTAAGGTTATCTATGCGAATGCACCGCATTTTGCGAATCAGTTACCGGAAGTAGTTGCCGAGCAAATTCTTGCCCTAGCTTCCAGTTACGATTACTTCCTAGCGCCCGCTACGGCCCATGGTAAGAGCGTGATGCCACGGGTTGCGGCAAAGCTTGACGTTGCACAGCTCTCCGATATTACTAAGGTTGTGTCGCCCGATCAGTTTGAGCGTCCCATTTATGCAGGTAATGCAATTGCGACGGTACAAACGATTGACTCCAAAAAGGTAATTACGGTTCGAACGACTAATTTTGATCCTGCGAATACTGGCGGATCATGTTCAATCGAATCAATTGCTACCTCAGAACCATTTGCTGCGAGTCAATTCATTGGTCGTGAGTTGACTAAATCGGATCGTCCCGAATTAGCGGCTGCCAAAATTATTGTTTCCGGAGGTCGTGGACTTGGCTCTGCCGAGAAATATAAAGAGTTAATTGAGCCATTGGCCGATAAGCTCGGCGCCGCCCTCGGTGCTTCGCGTGCTGCAGTGGATGCAGGCTATGTTCCCAATGATTATCAAGTGGGTCAAACTGGGAAAATTGTGGCCCCACAGCTATATATTGCAGTGGGGATCTCGGGAGCAATCCAACATCTCGCTGGGATGAAAGACTCTAAAGTAATTGTGGCGATTAATAAAGATCCAGACGCACCAATCTTTGGGGTCGCAGACTATGGCTTAGTTGGCGACCTTTTTACCTTAGTGCCCGAGTTAACTAACTCGATCTAATGCCACCTTATTGACTCAGCTTTTTAGCTTCCTCAATCTGGTAGATGAAAAATTGCTCAAAACCAATTGCTAGAAAGCTCATCATCGCTCCTGCACCAATCACCAGGGACAGGATTACGCAAATCACTACTGGCCAGCCAGACTCCGTTTTTTGTTTCCCTTGAAATGACGCGTTGAATTGCGCATCCCATTTTTCATCGGGACGCAAACCAAACACAATCGTGCTTAACCAACTTGCTTCCAAGGCAATAAATCCAAGAACAATTAAAACCCAAGCTGCTGCAGAGGACTCTGGACTTGTGTTTAAAAGCAAAAACCCTAGAATCCCAGCAATTAGAGACGTAAGCTGAATCCAACCCCAAAAACTTTTGATACCGAGTAAATAAAAGCAATTGAATCCAGTACCAGGAAGAAAGAGCCCTAGCGCAGAAAATATTAACTTAGACCGAAATGGAGTGCTCATGGATTAGTTCGTTGGATTAAGTTAAAACCTAACACCTCGCGGTTGGGACCAATGATAAGTAAATAATTGCCATCGCGTGCAATACTTCGGTAATCCCTCAATAGATACAAGAATTCGCGTTCAATCTCGTCACGATTGGAGGCGCAGGCCATACGAGTCGTAGCAATTTGTTCAATCTGAAATCCCC
Organism: Polynucleobacter sp. HIN8; assembly: GCF_030297615.1. Classification (NCBI taxonomy): domain Bacteria; kingdom Pseudomonadati; phylum Pseudomonadota; class Betaproteobacteria; order Burkholderiales; family Burkholderiaceae; genus Polynucleobacter; species Polynucleobacter sp. HIN8. The sequence goes on from NZ_AP028139.1 coordinate 444,147, forward strand.
GCGAGTCTTCTATGATTTGCGCATTAAAGCGATTGCAGCCACTATAGCCACTTGCTCGGCCTTGACTAAATTGCAAGCTAATTTTTTGACCACCATCGCTAGGCATCGATCGAAGACGAACTTCACCCATGGTGTTAGGCGCCATATTCCAGCGATTGAGTTCCCATTGCGTGCCCACCAATTCGGAGTAGGGCGGGGTTGTTTTTCCAGGACATGGTGGGACCAGATTGGCACAACCGATTAAAAAAAATGGCGCTAGGGTAACGATACCCATCAGCTGCCTTTTGCCTTGTAAAACCCGAAGCACTGAGTTTTCTTTGTAACCTATTGATCTATATGTATTTTTTTTGGTCACGGTCAATAATCTTTCATGGAATGATGGAGTTTTTTGGTCATTTCGTCTAGAATATGAGGTTTTCTGTAATCGTCACTCTTGTTGGTCATTTAGGCCCTTTGGAGCAAAGACGATTTGGTCAACCATTTTGTAATCATTTGATTTTAAGGAAATACCTATGGTCGTTATTCGACTTGCCCGCGGCGGCTCTAAAAAGCGCCCTTTTTACAGCATCGTTGCTACCGACAAACGCAATCGTCGTGACTCGAACTTCATCGAGCGCTTGGGTTACTTTAATCCTAAAGCCTCTGAAAAAGAGCAGGCAATGCGCCTATCCCAAGACCGTTTAACGTATTGGTCTGGTGTTGGTGCGCAAATTTCGCCAACGGTAAAGCGTTTGATCAAGGATCATCCAGCGGCCTAAAACTTGGCCATAATTAATGGGGGAGCGGTGAGCGGTCATCCATCCCCCTCTGATTTAGTTGATTTAGGCATTGTCTACGATGCCCAGGGCCTCAAAGGCCACATTAAGGTCCGCCCATACTCCCCTGATCCAGTTGCTCTTCTAGCATCCAAAGAGGCATATTTACAGGGCTATGAGGCTGGAGCCAAGCCCACCGTTTATCGCGTTCAATCTGCAAAAATTCACTCTGGCTATGTGGTGATGCTTTTGGACGGCATTTGTGATCGGGACGCTGCATTGGCCCTTAAGGGTTGGGCGGTATCGCTTCCCAGAGATGCATTTCCACCACCTGAGCAAGATACCTATTATTGGATTGATTTAATTGGGTGCGAGGTCTACAACGAACAGGGAATTCATCTGGGGGCGATTCTTGATATGGCTGAATTTGGCGCCCATCCAATCATGACGATTGGTAGTGAGCTGATTCCTTTTGTCCCAGCGATTGTTAAATCGGTTCAGTTAAAGTCGGCCGAGTTTCCATCGGGTAGGGTAGTCGTGGATTGGCAGCCAAATTGGAGTCAATAGGCATGGAAAAGACCAAAATGGATTTTGATGTGCTTACACTCTTCCCAGAAATGTTTGCCGCTCTTACTCAGTATGGCGTGACTGGACGCGCCTGTGAGCAACAACTAACTTCTGTAACCACTTGGAATATCAGAGATTTTTCGGAGGATTCCCGAAAAACCGTTGATGATCGAGCTTATGGTGGGGGTCCAGGTATGGTGATGATGGCAAAACCCCTGGAATCTTGTTTGGAGGCCGTTGGCCGGTCCCATGTAGGTCGAGGATTGGGCAGCGGACCGGTTTGTCTTCTAAGCCCTCAGGGAGAGCCATTTACCCAGAAGTTAGCAACAGATATCCTCAATTACCGACAATTAACCTTAATTTGCGGTAGGTATGAGGCAGTAGATCAACGTTTTATTGATGGAAAAGTCGATTTAGAGATCTCAATCGGAGATTTTGTCGTATCGGGGGGCGAGTTACCTGCCATGATCCTTATGGATGCTGTAATTCGCTTAATTCCAGGGGCCTTGGGAGATGAAGGTTCGGCTCTGCAGGATAGCTTTATGAATGGGCTTTTGGACCACCCCCACTTTACCCGTCCGGAGATTTATGGAAATAAATCCGTCCCCGACGTGCTTTTGGGCGGACATCACGCTAAAATAGCGGATTGGCGTCGGCAAAAGTCATTAGAGCTGACGTTCAAGCGCCGCCCAGATCTCATCGTCAAAGCGCGCGCTAATGGGTTGCTAAGTCCAAAGGATGAGGCGTTTTTGAAGACGCTTGAATCCTAAAGGTTTGGCGAAAATTAAATTGCATCCTCTATTGAGTCCACTTGTGTGGGATTAACGTCAATACGATGCCAAAGGAGTTGAAATGAATTTGATTCAAACTATTGAGCAAGAGGAAATTGCTCGTCTAACCGCCAACAAAACGATTCCAAGTTTTGCGCCTGGCGACACCGTGGTTGTTAGTGTGAATGTTGTTGAAGGGACCCGTAAACGTGCGCAGGCCTTTGAGGGTGTAGTAATTGCTAAGCGCAACCGCGGCCTAAACTCCAGTTTCATCGTCCGAAAGATTTCATCTGGTGAGGGCGTCGAGCGTACTTTTCAGACTTATTCCCCGCTGATTGCTAGCATTGAAGTGAAGCGTCGCGGTGATGTCCGTCGTGCTAAGTTGTATTACTTGCGCGATCGTTCTGGTAAGTCTGCACGTATTAAAGAAAAGTTAACTGCACGCGCTAAAGAGACAGCGGCCGAGCAAACGGCTGAGTAATTCATTTGGTTCATGCCATTAAGGCGACTTCGGTCGCCTTTTTGTTTTCTTAAATCACCTAAAATGACGGCATGGTTAATTCATCTGCATCGATCAGAAAAAGCTTAGCGGCGCCACCTCATTTCAATCCCCGCAGCGTACCAATTTCACATCGCTGTGAAGATCAAACGCGGGTTTCTGATCATCTGTTCAATGCAAATGTTCTGCGTCAACGCTTCGCCTCGCCACCAGCCTGGACTCCTGAAATTACCGATGAAAATCGACATGTGATCGCAAGTAACATCATCGCGCAACGGGAGGCAGAGGGGCTAACCACAGAAGCTGCTATTTTGTTGCCAATTGTGATGCAATCAAACGGTTTGCATGTGCTTTTAACGCAACGAACGGAGCATTTGCATGATCATGCCGGGCAAATTAGTTTTCCAGGTGGGCGCAAGGACTTTGACGATGAATCCATTATTACTACCGCATTGCGTGAAAGCGAAGAGGAGATTGGCTTGCCCAGCGACCATATTGATGTAATTGGGACCATGCCAGAGTATTTGACCGTGTCCGGTTATCGGGTGACCCCTGTGGTTGCCTTAGTCGCGCCTCCTCAGGCATATCGTCCAGACCCATTTGAGGTGGCGGATATTTTTGAGGTTCCTCTGTCATTTCTGATGAACCCAGCAAATCATGAGGTGCGGGTATGGCATAGTGATGAGGGCTCACGGCGATTTTATGCAATACCGTATGCGGATCGCTTTATTTGGGGCGCTACAGCCGGAATGTTACGAAATCTATATCATTTATTAAAAGCATGACCTTTTTCTCCATTCTCTTCGCACTGATTGCCGAGCAATACCGGCCTGTTACCGCATCGCATTGGATACGGAGAATGAGTGCCGCATGGCTCGATTGGGTCGCCAAAGAGTTTGGTGGTAAATCTGAGCAGGGCGCAACCCCAGTGGGCGCTCGTCTAGCGTGCTTGGTTGGCTTTGGTCTTCCAACCCTATTGGTGTTTGTGATTTATCTACTTGCATATGTTGTGAGCCCACTATTGGCGTTTGCGTGGAACATCATCATCGTCTATCTATTCTTCGGTTTTCGTCAATTTAGTCATTCGTTTACTGAGGTCCACGAAGCGATTCAAAACCACGATCTTCTGGCAGCCCGAAAGGCGCTACAAGAGTGGGTAGGGGATGAGTTGGACACTTCCCACTTATCTCAAAGCGAAATCATTGCGATTGCTCTGGAGCGAGCGATTGTTGGAGCGCATCGCCATGTGTTTGGCGTATTTTTCTGGTTTCTTATGCCCATTGGCCCTGCTGGGGTCGTTTTATATCGATTGGCGGATAAAGCAAGTCGTCGATGGGAGGCGTTTGGTCTGAACCTGTCAGAAGCAGCTAAACACTTTTTCTTCATCCTGGATTGGGTGCCAGTTCGCCTCAGTGCAATTAGTTTTGCAATCGTGGGCAATTTTGAAGATGCGATTTATGCATGGCGTAACTTAACCAGTAAATGGGCGGACCCACTTTCAGCTGTTTTACTGGCCTCGGGTAGTGGCGCACTCGGAGTTCGTTTGGGCGAGCCTCTACGGGAGCCAACCAGTGATGAGGCATTAGCAAGGGCTGAGGCGGGCGAGCCACCTGTTTATGAGATTGGCCATGAGCCCAGTGAGCGATCCATGCGCTCGGCAATTGGTCTTGTGTGGCGAGCCCTTATCGTTTGTATGGTGGTTTTAGCGATGTTGACCATCGCTCTCTGGATGGGCTGATTCCCTGGATTTGGATATCGGCTGTTTTCGAGTCTGAGACCAGCTGTTTAAAGAGTGCTAAGCGCTCGCTCGCAATTGCACCTGATAAGACAGCCGCTTGAACCGCGCAATCGGGCTCGTTGTCGTGTTTGCAATTATGAAAGCGGCATTTTCCTAAATAGGACCTGAACTCCCGAAACGCATGTTGCAATTGGCTTTCGGATACATGGGCAAGGCCAAATTCCTGAAATCCTGGCGAATCAATAATCGCTCCCAAACAATGGATATCGCGACCCCATTCCGGTAAATCAAAATAGCGACAGGCTGTCGTGGTGTGTTTGCCACTATCTAGTTTTTGAGAGTATTCCTGGGTTACGGCTGCGGCATTGGGAACCCAGGCATTGAGAAGAGTTGACTTACCCATACCAGATTGACCCACCAAAACCGATACCTTCCCCCTTAAGAGCGGGTGAAGTATTTCAAGGGATTGGGGATTAAATTTTGCAGAGACCTCATGCACGGCATAGCCCATCGATTTGTATGGGGCAAGCTGATCACGTGCAACCATAAGCTTTTCTTGCAGATCGCATTTGTTCAAAATAATATGAAGGTCGATTTGATTTAGTTCGGCTGCAATCACTGCGCGCCCGAGAAGGTCTGGAGAGAATGCAGGCGCGGTTGCCAAAACAATCAATATTTGATCGACATTCGCAGCGATACTCTTACTTTTGAATGCGTCCGAGCGATACAGTAAATTCTTGCGAGGCTCAATCTCAAGAATGCGCGCTTGATCAGCGGATGTGGCCTCAAGAATTAACCGATCACCGACAGCACCGAGGTGTTGTTTGCCGGGGACGCTCACTTGAATAAAGGGTCCACCATGGGATCCATCAGCCTCAATTCGTTGCGCTAAATAATGCCTGCCATAAGAAGCGCTCAGAAGGGCACGAAATGAACCCATTACCGAATATTACTCATGCAAAACGTTGTAGGTGTGCAATCCGCAATGGAGCAGGGGGATGCGAGCTATAAAAAGCGGTGTAGATGGGGTCCGGGGTGAGGGTGGAAGCATTGTCTTGATAAAGTTTTACAAGAGCAGAGATAAGCGCATTTGCAGATGATTTCTGGGCGGCAAAATGATCTGCTTCGTACTCATGTTTACGCGAGGCAAGACTTCCCAATGGTGTAAAAAAGAATCCAAATACAGGCGCTACCAACATAAAAAGGGCGAGCGCAAGACCGCCGTTATAGCCGGTAAGATCAGGAGTTACTCCGAGGCCAAAATAGAACCAGGGTTGAGTGCTAACCCATCCCAAAATGGCTAGCATTACAAAACTGAGGGCAAATGAGACAAGTAGACGTTTGCGAATATGTTGACGCTTAAAGTGACCTAGCTCATGGGCTAAAACCGCTTCGACTTCTAAAGGCTCTAGTTTTTCAATGAGAGTGTCAAAAAAGACAATACGTTTGGCTTTACCAATGCCGGTGAAATAGGCATTACCGTGGGCACTGCGTTTGCTACCATCCATCACGAAAAGACCTTGACTCGCAAAGTCACAGCGCTTTAAGAGCTGCTCAATTTGAGTTTTTAAGGGGCCATCCTCAAGCGCCTTAAATTTGTTAAATAAGGGCGCAATTACCGTTGGAAAGAGCCATAGCAACAAGGCATTAAATAGTGTCCAAACGATCCAAGTCCACAGCCACCAATACGAGCCACTGGTGGCCATGAGTTCCAGAACCAGCCACAGTAGCGGCAGGCCAAGCACCGCCGCTAGAGCAATTCCTTTGATGGTATCAAGCCAAAAGAGGCGCGGAGTCATTCGATTAAAGCCAAACGCTGCCTCAATACCAAATTGCTTTTTCCAGGTAAAGGGTAAATCTAAAATCCCCGAAATGAGTGCCAAGGAAACTAAAAGAAGCATTTGCTGAGCAATGCCTGATCCCAGCATGCTTAATAGCATTTGATTAAGCCACTCTAAGCCACCAAGTAAAGTGAAGCCGATCAAGACGAATGCACCAAAGGCATTTTCGAGAAGTCCGAAGCGTAATTTTGCAATGGTGTAATCAGCCGCTTTTTGATGATCGGCTAAAGAAACTCGGGAAGCAAATTCATTCGGTACACTAGCGCGGTGGAGGGCGACGTGGCGTATTTGTCGCATGGCCAACCAGTGGCGCATGCCGACGCTCAATAGTAGGGCGGCAATGAAGATCAATGTAAAGGTCATGAAAGTATTATAGAGATGAGTGAACAAATGAAGCATACCGCTAACGGTAATGATCCTCTGGTTTGGGTCGATATGGAGATGTCCGGCCTTAAGCCCGATAGCGACCGTATCTTAGAAATTGCAATGATCGTCACGGATGCTCACTTAAACGTAATAGCCACAGCGCCTGTGTGGGTTGTTCATCAAACCGACGAAGTATTAAATGGCATGGATGCTTGGAATAAAGGAACCCACAGCAAGTCTGGGCTTATCGATAAAGTGAAGGCTTCCTCGCTAGGTGAACCCGAAGTCGAGCAGCAGTGCATTGCCTTCCTAAAGCAATATGTGAAAGCAAACACTGCGCCAATGTGCGGTAACTCAATTTGCCAAGATCGACGCTTTATGGCCCGCTACATGCCTCAGCTCGAAGCTTATTTTCATTATCGGAACGTTGATGTTTCGACCATTAAAGAATTGTCAAAACGTTGGCAACCTAATTTAGTGAAAGGCTTTGAAAAGCAACAGGCCCACACGGCTTTGGCCGATATTATGGAATCAATCGAGGAACTCAAGTATTACCGCGAGCATTTCTTTCGGATGCCCGCGCCAACAAACGATTAACTACTTCTTTTTCTTGGGCCTAAAGGCTTTGATGATGGCATCATCGGTTTCGATGCATGGCCCACCCATTAGCTCAATGCAATAGGGTATCGCTGCAAAAATTCCATGAACTAAGGTCTTACCATCAGGATCTTTTAAGCCTTCTAGAGTTTCTTGAATCGACTTGGGTTGCCCGGGAAGATTGAGGATAAGCGCACTATGGCCTTCAATTTCTCGCAAGACAGCTACTTGCCTCGATAAAATCGCAGTAGGTACAAAGTGCAGACTAATTTGACGCATTTGCTCCCCAAAGCCAGGCATCTCGCGAGTCCCAATTTCTAAGGTTGCTTCGGGGGTAACATCGCGGCGTGCTGGACCGGTTCCGCCCGTTGTTAACACGAGGTCACAGCCCATTTCATCAACGAGCTCAATCAAGCTTGAGGTGATATGTTCGACTTCATCGGGGATCAGGCGTTCATGAAAAACAACAGGCGTGGTGATGACCCGAGACAGCCAATTTCGCAGACTGGGAATGCCCTCGTCGACGTAGACGCCCTGGCTGGCTCGATCTGAAATCGAGACCAAACCAATTTTTGCTTCGTTGGGAAAACGACGTTCAAAAGGGTTCGGGTGCTTCATGGTTCTATTCTAGCTATCATTAGAGAATGTTCGCATATTCACACGATCAATTCAGAATCATTATTGACTTTATTTTGGCAGAAGCCAAGCGAATTGGCGCGACGGACGCCGCTGCTGAAATTTCAGAGGGCCACGGATTATCGGTGACCGTACGAAAAGGGGCGGTAGAGACCATTGAACAAAGCGTCGATAAACAAGTGGGCGTCAGTGTCTACTTGGGTCAGCGCCGGGGCAATGCGAGTACAAGTGACTTCTCACCTGAGTCGTTGCGGACTACGGTACAAGCTGCGTTTCATATTGCCAAACATACTGCAGAAGATGATTGCGCTGGATTAGCCGATCCGCATTTACTCGAGCATCACCCGCTTGACTTAGACTTATTCCATCCATGGGAAATCGATAGTAAAAAAGCAATTGCCATTGCCAGGCAGGCAGAGAAGGCCGCTTTTGCCGTTGATCGGGCGATTGCTAATAGCGATGGGGCTTCGGTGTCGGCGCATCAGGCCCACTTTATATTGGGGACTAGCAATGGATTTATTGGCGGTTATCCATATTCAAGGCACTTTATCTCATGCGCCCCGATTGCAAATGCAGCAGGTAAGACTAGTTCCATGCAGCGCGATGATTGGTATAGCACTTCTAGGATGGCTAATGAGCTCGCTAAACCAAGTCTGATTGGCCAATATGCAGCCCAACGTGCTCTATCTCGCTTAAATGCGAAGTCACTGAGTACGCGCCGTTGCCCGGTAATTTTTGAGGCACCAATTGCTGTTGGACTGATTGGATCTCTAGTTCAAGCAACGTCAGGCGCTGCGCTCTACCGACGCTCGAGTTTTTTGCTAGACAGTCTTGGTAAATCGGTTATGCCAAAGCATCTTGATTTATTTGAGTTGCCACATTTAAAACGACAAACTGGTAGCGCCCCTTTTGACGAGGAGGGAGTTCGCACTCAGGCTCGCTCGGTTGTTGCCAAAGGGGAGCTTCAAGGGTATTTCTTATCCAGCTATTCCGCCCGTAAGTTAGGAATGCAAACCACTGGTAATGCCGGTGGTGCACATCATTTGAGATTACACAGTCAACATACCCCAACAGGTGGCCTACCGGGCTTACTGAAAGAAATGGGAACCGGCCTGTTGGTGACTGAGCTCATGGGGCAGGGCGTTAATTACGTAACGGGTGACTACTCACGTGGTGCATTTGGTTACTGGGTAGAAAATGGTGAAATTCAACACCCGGTCGAAGAAATCACTATTGCTGGTAATCTCAAAGAGATGTTGATGGATATTGCGGCAGTGGGCGACGACACGATTATTCGTGGGACAAAAGAAACGGGCTCTATTTTGCTCGGATCAATGACAATTGGCGGAAAATAGTTATTGATGAATTCGGTTAAGGGTCACATAGCTAAACTGAATAGCACCTTCGCTCGCCGCAACCCGCTCAACAATTTCCCAATTTTGTGGATCGGGAACCTCAAAAAAGGTATCACCCTCAACCTCAAGTTCAATCTCAGTAATAAAGAGTTGATCTGCCAATGGAAAAGCTTGGCTAAATAATTGTTGGCCACCAATCACAAACACTCTCTCAAACTCGCGCAATGATTTCAGGGCATCATCGAGCGATAAGACCAGCTCAGCCCCCTTTGCCTGGTAGTCAGAATTGCGACTGACGACGATATTGCGTCTTCCTGGCAATGGTCTGCCAATCGATTCCCAGGTTTTGCGTCCCATAATAATGGGATAACCCATGGTAACTTTCTTAAAAAATTGCAAATCAGCCGAGATCTTCCAGGGCATTTGATTATCTTTACCAATTACATGATTGCGTGATCGCGCAACGATCATCGAGATAGCAGGATTTGTCATTAATCGACTTTAGACGGCAACCGGTGCTTTGATATGGGGGTGGGACTCATACCCCACAATTTCAAAGTCTTCAAACTGGTAATCAAAGATTGACTCAGGTTTGCGATGAATTTTAAGGCTTGGTAATGGGTAGGGTGTCCGCGAGAGTTGAAGTTTTACTTGCTCTAAGTGATTGCTGTACAAATGACAATCACCGCCAGTCCAAATAAATTCGCCGGGTTGAAGATTGCATTGCTCAGCAACCATGTGCGTTAGTAAAGCGTAACTAGCAATATTAAATGGAACGCCCAAAAAAATATCGGCACTGCGCTGATAGAGTTGGCAGGAGAGTTTTCCATTAGCCACGTAAAACTGAAAGAAGGCATGGCAGGGCGCCAGCGCCATTTTTGGAATATCAGCGACATTCCAGGCCGAGACAATAATTCGGCGGGAATCCGGATTTGTTTTGATCGTATGGATAATTTCTTTGATTTGATCGATATGCTCGCCATTGGGCGCAGGCCAGGATCGCCATTGATAACCATACACTGGCCCAAGGTCTCCATTTGGAGCGGCCCATTCATCCCAAATGGATACCCCACGTTCTTTGAGCCATTGATTATTGGTATTGCCGCTCAGAAACCAGAGGAGCTCATAGATAATCGACTTTAGGTGAAGCTTCTTCGTGGTCACTAGCGGGAAGCCCTCTGCGAGATCAAAGCGCATCTGATAACCAAAAACCGATAAAGTTCCGGTTCCAGTACGATCCGATTTTTGGGCGCCATGTTCGAGGACATGGTGCATGAGTTGATGAAATTGGTGCATGCGAAATTAAGTCAATGCAGGCAAGGCATTATTTTTCGAGATGCTCGAGCTTACTTTTGACATCTTTCCAATCATCCGCATCAGCAAGAGGCGCCTTGGATTTTGTGATACTGGGCCATTGCTTAGCGAGCTCAAGATTGATTGCAATAAAGTTTTGCTGATCACCCGGCACATCATCTTCTGCATAAATTGCATTGACGGGGCATTCCGGAACACATACCGCACAATCAATGCATTCATCCGGATCAATTGCTAAGAAATTAGGACCTTCACGGAAACAGTCAACAGGGCATACATCAACGCAATCGGTGTATTTGCAACGAATACAGGATTCAGTGACAACGTAGGTCATAGCTCACTCTGAGGAAGAAATACGATCATAAAGACAAAAATAATCAACCATTGGATTTTATCCCAAATGGTGTAAAGTCTTGATTCTACCGATATCACACCCTTACTCAGAGCCATGACAACCAAACCCAAAATCCTCGTTGCCCGTGCCATTTTTCCAGATGCCTTAGCACAATTGGAGGAGAAATTTGAGGTTCAATCGAATCAGGCGGATGACATTTTTTCTCCAGAGCAATTACGCAAGCATCTTGCCGAAGTCAAGGGAGCCTTAGTATTTGGCAGTGAGCGAATTGATCGCAACACCCTCTCTGATGCGAAAGACCTAAAGATTGTGGCTAATATTTCTGTTGGCTATAACAATTTTGATGTGCCTGCAATGACTGCAGCTGGGGTAATGGCTACCAATACCCCGGATGTGTTAACGGATACAACGGCCGACTTTGGCTTTGCACTTTTAATGGCGACAGCCCGACGAATTACGGAGTCAGAGCATTGGATTCGGAATGGCCAATGGGACAAGATGTCCATCGTTTACAACCCACTAGGTATGGACTTGCATCACACCACCTTGGGCATTATTGGTATGGGCCGAATTGGCCAAGGGATTGCGAAGCGCGCTTTAGGCTTTGGGATGAAAGTGATGTACCACAACCGCAAGCGCTTAAGTGAGACCGACGAGAAAGCATGTGGTGCAAGGTATGTTGATAAAGAAACCTTACTGCGCGAAGCTGATCATGTCGTTTTGGTGGTGCCTTATTCTGCAGAAAGCCATCACTTGATTGGCGCTAAGGAAATTGCGCTGATGAAACCGACTGCTACATTGGTCAATATCGCGCGTGGCGGTATTGTCGATGACGCAGCTTTAGCGGCTGCGTTAAAAGCAAAAACAATTTTTGCTGCAGGTCTCGATGTTTATGAAGGTGAACCCAAGGTTCATCCGGAGTTACTTAAATTGAGTAACGTAGTATTGGCACCGCATATTGCGAGTGCCACAGAAAAAACTCGGCGCGCCATGGTTGCTTTGGCCATCGATAATTTAAATGCTGCTCTTGAAGGAAAGCGCCCACCAAGCCTGATCAATACCGAATTGTGGAAGAACTAATTTTGCCAAGCTTTACTGCTGAATATCGTCCGTCTCTTCGGGAAGTTCTTTAAGGGCAAGTTCAATACCGCCAAATTTTTCTGCAACCCAGTTATAGACTTTACAGGCAATCCATAAGAGCCCAAAGCCCAGGATGGCATTAAGTACAAGGGCAGAAATGACTGTAAACCCAGGAATTGAGCCGTCTCGAATAAAGGCAACAAACAGAGCCAACAGTACGATTGGGACGGAGAAGCACAGGTAAACCAACACTAAGGTTTTGGCAGTGTGCATGGGATCTAAAAATACAATTTCTTTTTTAGTAAATTTCATGATCCCGTCATCTTAAAGCAGTCCATCAAAAATCTCCACGTCTACCCAATCGCCCGGCTCAACATTTCCTTGGTCATGGTGAAGAACGATAAAACAATTGGCCTCACTCATGGAGCGCAAAATCCCAGCACCTTGGCTACCCGTTGTTTTAACGACCCATTGACCCTCGGGATCTTGAAAGACAATCCCCCGCTGAAACTCCGTACGCCCAGATTTCTTTCGAATTCCTTGGGCTGATCGGACTGGGATTAATGGAATCTCAACTTGCTTGGCGCCATTGAGCTGCAACAGCGCATTGCGGACAAACTGATAAAAGGTCACCATCACCGCTACGGGGTTACCAGGCAAGCCAAAAAATACGGTGGACGTTGGCCTATTTGAATCTGGCTTTAGGCTACCAAATGCCATGGGTCGACCTGGGCGCATGGCAATTTTCCAGAATCCAACTTCACCTAGCTCTTCCATCATTTGCTTGGTGAAATCCGCCTCTCCAACCGAAACCCCACCAGAGGAGATGATGACATCTGCCATTTGAGCGGCCGTAATGAAAGCTTTGCGAAGATCATCGGGGTTATCTCGCACGATGCCGCAATCCATCACCTCCATGCCTAACCGCTCGATGCATACCCGAAGACTATAGCGGTTACTGTCATAAATCTTGCCGGGTGCTAAGGATTCATGGATGTCGCAGAGCTCATTACCAGAAGAGAGGATTGCGACCTTGATACGTTGATAGACATCGAGCTCACGAATGCCCAGGGATGCCATAAGACCGATGTCAGCCGGCCGTAAAATTCGCCCTTGCGAAATCGCCGCTTTACCAGACTGCAAATCTTCACCTCGTAAGCGACGATTCTCACCGGCACGGACGACCCCATTTGAAAAGCTCACCAAACCATTACTATGGGTCTTCGTAAATTCCTGCGGGACAACCGTATTGCAAGTTGCGGGCATCAAGGCACCCGTCATGATTTTGATGCATTGACCCGGTTTAACGTTCAATGATTCTGTTTCTCCGGCGTGTAAAGTTCCGATGACGGTTAATTCAATATTCTGGCGATCATCGCGCAGTTCACGACCATCAAATGCATACCCATCCATGGCAGAGTTGTCATGGGCTGGTACATCAATGGGTGATAAAACATCGACCGCCAAGATCCGGCCGAGGCATTGATGGAGAGGCAAGGTCTCTTTTCTGAGATGGATTGCCATAGATTCGTAACTGGAAGCGATTAAGTCAGCAATTGCTTGTCGTGCCTCAGATACAGATAAAAAATCCGACTGGAACTCTTGGTTTGCTTTTTTGGTTTCCATTGTTTTAATTGGTAAATTTTTCGAGTTGAGCAAGTTCGTCCGGAGTATTGGCATTGGCAAATGCAGATTCATTTTGAAAGACAGTTGTACATGCATTCTGAGATGCAAACCACCGATCAATTTTGCGTTGCCCATCGGCTAAAAATTGTTCCAAGGAATCAACTACCTCTCGCTTCATCAGGCAAAAGACCGGTTGCGCCCAAATCTTCCCCGATGGATCTTGGCTCGATGCATATGCAATATGAGACCCTTGCTTCTTAAGGGTATGGGCAAGCACTTCCACTAAATCGGTGGGGAACAACGGAGAATCGCAGGGCGCAGTCATCAAATAAGGCGTGTTGCACACTTTTAGGCCTGCCAGATAGCCTGCCAATGGGCCCGCATAGTCTTGATTTTCATCGGCTACGATAGGATAGCCATATTGTGAATAGACAGTCTGATTGCGATTAGCATTAATTACTAAATTTGCGACTTGTGGACCAAGGCGGTTGATCGCATGTTCGATTAAGGGTTTGCCTTGAAACGGTATAAGTCCCTTATCGATTCCACCCATTCGTAAGGCGCGACCACCTGCAAGCAGTAGGCCGGTGATTTCGGAACGCGCAATCATCCGCAGACCTTAACCACCAATATAGGACATTTCAACTTTACGTTGTTTGCGTTCTAAATCTTTCGTGTGCAGGTGTCTGATTTCAGAGTAGCGATCTTCACGGTTTGACCAGGTTTGCATCACTGCGTTTGCAATTTCAAGATCGGAGCGACCGGATCGAATGAGGGCTTTGAAATCAAACCCTTCGGTCGCAAATAAACATAAGAATAGCTGACCATCAGTCGACAGGCGGGCACGGGAACATTCATGACAGAACGCTTGGGTAACGCTGGATATCACACCAATTTCGCCGGCGCCATCCTGATAACGCCAACGTTGAGCGACTTCGCCGCTGTAGTTTGGGTCGAGTTGCTCAAGTGGGAACTGTTCAGAAATTTTGGCAATGACTTCGGCGGATGGCAAAACTTGATCAAGATTCCAGCCATTCGAGGAGCCAACATCCATGAATTCAATGAAACGTAGGGTTATGCCGCGATTTCGGAAATACTTAGCCATGGGCAAGATCTCGTGATCATTCACTCCTTTTTTGACCACCATATTGACTTTAATTCCCTGAAAGCCCGCCCTTTGGGCCGCCTCAATTCCATCGAGCACATCACGCACTGGATAGTCGACGTCATTCATGGCTTTGAAGACGGCATCATCAAGTGCATCTAAGCTAACTGTCAGTCGTTGCAAACCCGCCTCTTTTAAGAGCGCTGCTTTTTTACTCAAAAGACTGCCATTGGTCGTCAAAGTTAAGTCCAGCATCTGATTTTGTGGCGTTCGAATCTTGGCCAGCATGGAAATTAAGGTCTCTAGATTCTTGCGAAGTAAAGGTTCGCCGCCCGTTAAGCGAATCTTTTCAACACCGAGAGAGACAAAAATGGTGGTTAAGCGATGAATCTCTTCAAAACTTAATAATTCAGGTTGCGCGAGATACGGGTAATTCTGATCGAATACTTCTTTGGGCATACAGTAGGTACACCGAAAATTACACCGATCGGTAACGGAGATGCGTAGATCACGCAATGGGCGTTGACGACGATCAAGGGTACGACCGTGGACCGCACTTAGCGTGTTTGGGATCAACGGCAAAGGACCCCTGGGGGTCTCTTTGCGTATTGGAATGACAGGCTTCACCATAATTCACATTATGGCCTTAAACGACTAAACCGTTTTATCGATGGTTTTTTCTTGTCCGCCCGTCTCAACGAGCACCATCGGGCCAGTTGGAAGGCTAGCAGGAGATTTAGGTACTCGCGGAACACGGGGTGCTGGGCTTTCTGCCTGAATCTGGGTTTGAACTTCTGCCAATTTCGATTGATCCGTTCCCACCCAAACCATCCCTGCTCCTTGCACCACATCCTTGAGCGGCTCTTCGGCTAGGGGTGTGAATGCGACTCTAGGTAGCTCAGGTAGGGAGGGTGCAGCAACTGCCTCAAGATTGATGGTGGGCGCTGCGAAGGTTTCAATAACTGGCGTAGCTATTTCTTCGCGCCGTTCCCTTCGTTGATTGGGGCGCCGCCCCCCGGTTGACTCTCGAAAGGTGCTCACAATGCGAGTTAGAGGCACACTGGCGGAGCGACCACCGAGGCCCATCGGAAAGCCTGAATTGGATTCTGAATTCGTTGCTGAGCCACTGGTTTCATGGCGTTCGGCTCGTTCGCCACGGTTACGACCTCGACCTCGGCGGTTGCGACCACGGCGGCGTTCATCTCCGGAACCCTCAGATTCATCATCTGCACCCACCACTTGCGGTGCCGGGTTAGCAATTTCTACTTTCTCTTGATTATTTTGTCGTTCGCCACGGTTACGATTTCGACCCTCTGGGCGTGGTGGGCGATTTGCTGCGGCTTCAGTTGGCTCAATTGTTTTCTCAATTCGCTCAGACGAGTCACCGCGTTGATTACGCTCATTGCGATTGCGACCCCTGTTGCGATTGCGATCGCCATTTCGCCCCCGATAATCAGAACGCGGATTTGGTTTGGTCTCCGGGGCTGCCGGTGGGTTACTCGATGAAAATAATTTTTTGATAAACCCTAAGAACCCACTTGATTCGGGAGCGGATGAATTCGATTTGGAATCACGGACTGGACGCGGTGATGCTGCGGGTGCCGGTTGACTGGGGGTGATACCTTTGACTGCTGCCTCGGGACGAGCTCGTACTTCTTCGTTTTTACGGCCGATGACAGCATCCGTTTCCAGTTCGCGTGAGGCTTCTTCCACCATGACATAGCTAAGTTTTTGCTCGTCTAGGCGCGGATCATCATGGCGAAGGCGTTCTAGTTTGTAGTGAGGGGTCTCAAGATGCTTATTGGGGATCATCAAAATATGGACCTTAAAGCGCGTCTCAATCTTGATTACTTCAGCACGTTTTTCATTAAGCAAGAAGGCAACAACTTCAACGGGTACTTGGCAGTGAATTGCAGCCGTATTCTCCTTCATGGCCTCTTCCTGAATAATTCGCAGGACTTGTAGCGCGGAAGATTCGGTATCACGAATATGGCCGGTTCCATTGCATCGTGGGCACGTAACGTGACTACCTTCTGATAGAGCTGGACGCAAACGCTGACGCGAGAGCTCCATCAAACCAAACTTAGAAATCTTACCCATTTGTACGCGGGCGCGATCATGGCGTAAGGCATCGCGTAAGCGATTTTCAACATCCCGTTGACTCTTTGATGACTCCATATCAATGAAGTCAATTACGATCAAGCCACCAAGGTCACGAAGGCGCATTTGCCTTGCAATTTCATCAGCCGCCTCGAGATTGGTTCGGGTTGCAGTCTCTTCAATATCCGATCCACGCGTTGCGCGTGCCGAGTTCACGTCTACCGATACCAAGGCCTCCGTGTGATCGATTACGATTGCACCGCCAGATGGTAGTGGAACCGTTCTGGAATAGGCTGTTTCAATTTGATGCTCAATTTGGAAGCGTGAGAAGAGGGGCACATCATCCTGATAGCGCTTCACCCGAGGCAAGTTGTCTGGCATTACTACTGACATAAATGCCTGAGCTTGCTCATAAATGTCATCGGTATCAATCAGAATCTCGCCAATATCGGGCTGGAAGTAATCGCGAATGGCGCGGATTACAAGACTCGACTCTAAATAAATGAGTAAGGGTGCGGAGTTTCCTTTGGCTGCCTCATCAATCGCTTTCCACAATTGCATGAGGTAATTGAGATCCCATTGCAGTTCAGTGGCATCTCGACCGATACCTGCAGTTCTGGCAATAATGCTCATTCCATCGGGTACCTCAAGTTGCGCCATGGCTTCACGTAACTCTTGGCGATCTTCGCCTTCAATGCGGCGCGATACACCACCTCCGCGCGGATTGTTTGGCATTAACACTAAATAGCGACCTGCCAGGGAAATAAAAGAGGTTAGGGCAGCGCCTTTTTGACCGCGCTCTTCCTTTTCAACCTGAACAATGATTTCTTGACCTTCGCGTAAAGCATCCTTGATGGAAGCATTACGGACATCAATACCATCCTTAAAGTAGGTTCTAGCTACTTCCTTAAAGGGTAAAAAACCATGTCGTTCTTCACCATAGTTAACGAAGCAGGCTTCTAGGGATGGCTCGATTCGGGTAATGACACCTTTATAAATATTGCCTTTACGCTGTTCACGCCCGGCAGTCTCAATATCGATATCGATTAATTTTTGACCATCAACGATGGCAACTCGCAACTCTTCTTGTTGCGTTGCATTGAATAACATGCGCTTCATAACACTCTCCTAAACAGGAGGCGGACTTGAGCGACGCGAAGTGGATGACTGGCAAGCTCTGAGGAAAAACCCAGAGTGCTGAAGTGAGACAAACAAAATTCCTAAAAAGAAAAATACCAATTAGATTGGCTTGGGTCTCACATGAACGCTCGCCACAGAGATCTCCTTTAGTTCTCAATGTAGGCGCTCGTTTAAAAAACGGTCATCTGCTTTCGGGGGTCGCGGCAAATATCACGCCAACCCTTGCGCCTCATTAAAACGGGAGAGGGGCAACCCCGGGAGTCTATTCATGGGCGACTCCAAGCTCCGGAATTCAAATTCTTAGTCATCAATGACTTAGAGCCTTGATTATAGGGCACAAAACGGTCGACAATGGGAATGATCCGATGAATAAAACCACGACTCCTCCCTCAAAGCCACGGAATACTGGCAAGGAAGCCCCTAAAACCAAGGTTTTGGCAGCTATTTTGGAAACCGTCGGCCCTGATTTTGCTGGTCAACGACTTGATAATTACTTACTCCGATGGGCTAAAGGGGTTCCAAAAAGCCATATTTACCGAATTATTCGGTCGGGCGAAGTGCGGATCAATAAAAAGAGGGCGCTGCCAAGCTCACGCTTAGTTGAGGGCGATGTCGTTCGTCTACCCCCTACCCGCTTAGCCGAACCAAAAAAATTAGACCGCGTAATTTCGGAGGCTCAGGCCAAAACCCTAGCAACGGATATCCCCATTTTGTTTGAGGATGAGTATTTACTGGTGATTGATAAGCCCTCTGGGCTGGCGGTCCATGGGGGTTCAGGTGTTCAGTTAGGTGCCATCGAGTTATTTCGTAAGGCAAGGCCAGAGAATGCATTTTTGGAACTGGTTCATCGCTTAGACCGAGATACTTCTGGAATCTTGATCATGGCAAAAAAGCGCAGCGCTTTGCTGGAAATGCATCGACAGATTCGGGAGGGGTTAACCGATAAACGCTATCGATTAATTGCTCATGGCGCAATGGACGCGATCACTGGAACGAAGCAGTTAAAGTTTCCCCTGCTGAAATATGTATTAGAGAACGGTGAGCGTCGGGTTCGCGTTGATCCAAAAGGTCAGCCAAGTCACACCAATATTCGGGTAACCGAGATTGTTCAGCATGACAGCGCCTGCTTTACCTTGGTCGAAGCCCAGCTCAAAACCGGGCGAACCCATCAAATTCGTGTGCATTTACAAAAAATTGGACATCCAATATTGGGCGACGATAAATATGGATTGGAATCGGGCGATAAGCAGTTGAAGGTTAAGCACCTTTTTCTCCATGCACATCTTGCAGTCTTTTCGCATCCCAAAACTTCAGAGAAAATACGAATTGAAACTAATCTGCCAAAACGATTTCATGATTTTCTCGCGCAATGGGACAGTCGTTTTTTGGCTAAAACCTTACAACCGAAAGAAATCGATTGAAGACAAATGAACGTCGCTATGAGTTAATCGTATGGGATTGGGATGGCACAATTATGGATTCCACGCCAACGATTGTTCAGTGCATTCAGCAAGCCTGTCGAGATCTTGATTTTCCAGTCCCCGAGGACTCAATTGCAAGTTATGTGATCGGTTTAGGAATCCATGATTCCTTACGGCGTGTGGTGCCGACGATTGACCCTAAGCATTTTCCAACGCTTGTTGATCGCTTTCGCTATCACTATTTGGCAAAAGATCATGAGTTGGATCTTTTTCAGGGTATGCGCGACCTACTTGAAAACTTAAGAAATCAAGGTTTTATGTTGGGGGTGGCAACTGGTAAGCCTCGGCGGGGACTCGATCGATCATTGATTCATCATCGGTTAGAACATGTATTTCATGGCACCCGAACTGCAGATGAATCCTTCGCTAAGCCTCACCCAGGCATGTTGTTGGACTTGTCGGATCGTCTTGGGGTCCCAGTGCGCAAAATGCTCATGATTGGGGATACTACGCACGATCTTCAAATGGCGCAGGCGGCTGGTGTTGATGCTATTGCGGTTACGTATGGTGCTCATCCAGCGGATGCATTACGGTCAGCAAATTCTTTGGCTTGCTTAGATAATGTAGAGGTTTTAGGAAATTGGTTAATGCAAAATTTGTATCAAAATTCCCAAGTTCCTGCTGAATCAAGTAAAGCGAGTTAAGTTTATGAATCAAAATCCTGAGTCGTCTAATGCAAATGCGCAATGGGAGCGAAGCGCACTCGAGCATTTGCTTCTCGAAAACTTAAAAGAAAATCGAAAGGCTCGACGTTGGCGAGCCATTCTACGCATTTTGACCTTAATTGTTTTGGTAGGCTTGATCACACAAATTTTTGATCTCGGTTTACCGGGAAGTGGAAGCGGCGGAAAACATACTGCACTTGTTAGTATTGAAGGTGAAATCTCACCTAATTCGGTTGCAAATGCATTGGATATTAATTCAGCATTAAGTGCCGCATTTGAAAGCAAAGAGGCTACCGGGGTAGTACTTCGTATCAATAGTCCAGGGGGCTCTCCCGTGCAAGCCGGCATGATTAATGATGAGATAAAACGGTTGCGTGGTTTACATCCAGAGAAGCCCTTTTATGTTGTAGTTGAGGATGTGTGTGCCTCTGGTGGGTATTACGTGGCGGTCGCTGGAGACAAGATTTTGGTCGACAAAGCTAGCATCGTTGGTTCGATTGGAGTCATCATGGGCGGCTTTGGATTTACCGGACTCATGGATAAGATGGGGATCTCGCGACGCTTGATCACAGCGGGCTCGGACAAGGGTATGTTAGATCCGTTTTCAAAAGAAAACCCGAAGCAAGTCGAGATGGTCAAAAAAATGCTCGATGAAATCCATCAGCAATTTATTACTGTTGTGAAAGAGGGTCGTGGCGAGCGCTTAAAGAATGACCCCGATATTTTTTCGGGTCGCGTTTGGAATGGTGAGCAGGCAGTGCAATTGGGGTTAGTCGACGGCTATGGAACGGTTGATTCCGTCGCACGTGATATTTTAAAAACCCCCGATGTGGTGGAGTACACCTTAAAAGAGAACTTTGCTGAGCGCGTTGCTAAGCGATTTGGAGCGGAAACGGGCGCGGCGATCAGTAAAGCCTTAACGCGAAGTGCGGAAATGCGTTAAGCAAGCATTAGATAAATAGTCGGTTTGTTCTTGACTAACTCAGAGATAGCGTCTGCTTCGCTATATCGCTTGCGCCAAGACTCGATTGATCCTGTCCACACCCATTCACTCTTTAGTGTGAGATCGATCGCTAAACAGAGTTGAGTTTGTGCCGATAGCGAATCCAAGCAGCTTTGCAGCATTGCGCTGTTTCGATAGGGGGTCTCAATCCAAATTTGGGTCTCACCATGACGTCTCGAAGTCTCCTCTAGCTCTTTTAATTTTTTTGAGCGCTGCGCTGTGTCGACAGGAAGATAGCCGTTGAATCGAAAGAATTGACCATTGAGACCGCTTGCCATGAGTCCTAGCAAGATCGAGCTGGGGCCTACTAATGGTATGACTTTGGCTCCCCACTGATGTGCGACTTGGACGATCTCTGCCCCAGGGTCAGCCACCCCTGGGACACCTGCCTCTGAGAGCAGGCCCACATCATGCCCCGCTCGAAGTGGGGCAAGCAAATCTTGTGGTTTTTGGCTCAAGGGATGTTTGCGGTCTGGGCCGCGCCACTCTTGCATGACCATGTCTTGTAAGGAATGGTGAAGTGACTCGATTTCATGAACGGCATTTAAAAATGCGCGACTCGTCTTCGCATCTTCCACAATCCAGTATTTAAGCTTGGCAATCTGGCGCAGGTTCTCAACAGGGATTACATGAGGGAGTTGTGTAACCCGATTATCACTACCCAAGGTATTGGGCACTAAGTACAAGTTACCAATTTGCATGCAATTAAGAATTTTGAGGAGCTGGCAAAGGAATGCCCGCTTGATGAAATAGGCTTGTCAGGGCAATCAAAGGTAAGCCAATCAGTGCGGTTGGGTCCTCACTTTCAATCTTTTCTAGCAGAATGATCCCCATCCCTTCCGATTTGGCGCTACCAGCGCAGTCATAAGGTTTCTCAAGTCGTAGGTATTGATCTAAAACTTGTTCGGGTAAATTGCGAAATTGAACAGTAGTTGGGACATGGATTGTTTGGCAAAAATTCTGACCGATCAGGCAAAGCGATGTATGAAAAACAACCACTTGACCCTGCATTTGTTTAAGTTGCGCTAGGGCGGCCGCATGCGTGCCTGGTTTGCCAATGATGCGGCCACTCAAATCAGCGCTTTGATCAGAGCCGATTACCCAAGCAGTTGGATGCAATACAGCGATCGCCTGTGCTTTTGCTTGCGCAAGTCGCAGCGTGAGATCTTTTGGACTCTCGCCAGGTAGTGGAGATTCGTCAAGATTAGGCGCAAGCGTTATAAATGGCAGCCCGAGTCTTTGGAGTAGCTGTTTTCGGTAAGGCGAACTTGAGGCGAGAATGAGGTTAAAAGTCGGTAACATTAATGACGAAGTGATGTTTGATAATGTCAATTATTTGAATGAATTACAAATCGCTGATCGGATGACACACAATTCGCCTTACCCCATCCAAACTCTGGAAATCAGCCCTAGTTCATTGCTTAGAGTCGATATGTTAGCGCCTGTCTCCTATGAAGGCGAGGGATTTATCCAGCTTGCTAATTTTCCGAGACTTTCAGCAGAGGCTGCCTCAGTAAATCCAGAGGATGGATTTGATTGTCAAATTCTTAGCTGGCACCAGGACGATCGGCCCTTAATGGGGGTAAAGATTCGGGGGCGAATGGCAATTGCCTGTCAACGGTGTCTAGACCCCCTCGGTTTGGAGCTGGAGATCCATAAGACCTATGTTTTTTTGAAAACGGATGGTGAGGCAGATGAATTCCCCCTCGATCGAGATGATGAGGAGGCAATGGTCGCCTCAACCCACTTTAATTTGCTTGAAGCGATTGAAGATGAGATTTTGCTAGAACTGCCTCATGCCCCAAAACACCCGGTCGGTCAGTGCCAATCGAGGCCATTAGAAGCGGACTTGGAAAAGCCAAATCCCTTTAAGGTATTGAAAAACCTCAAGAAATAATCATCGTTTTGTTGAGGAATGCGGGTTTTCACCACTTTCTATGCTAGAATTGCGCCTTGCTTAGGAGTTCATTATGGCCGTCCAACAGAATAAAAAATCCCCTTCCAAACGTGGCATGCACCGTGCGCACGACTTTTTGACTGCGCCTGCAATTGCAGTAGAGTCCACTACCGGTGAGGCTCATTTGCGTCACCACGTATCACCCAATGGCTACTACCGTGGTCGTAAAGTCGTTAAAACCAAGAACGACTAATTCCATATTGTTTGATCGAAGCGGCTCAGGCCGCTTTTTTCTTAAACACAATCGACGTTTCATACACATTCAATGAGTGTCACTCTAGCGGTTGATGCTATGGGCGGGGATTTTGGAGTGGGAATCACTATCCCCGCTTGCTGCGATTTTCTGCAAGATCACCCCGATACCAAGGTTATTGCAATTGGATCTGCCCAAGCGATTGAGCAATCGATTCGTAACTGCAATCCAAATTTACTGGACCGCTTTCAGATTATGGGCGCCTCCGAAATTGTCTTGATGGATGACCCCATTGAGATTGCCTTGCGTCGTAAAAAAGATTCTTCTATGCGTGTCGCTATTGAGCAGGTGCGTGAAGGCAAAGCCGATGCCGTAATTTCTGCCGGTAATACGGGTGCATTAATGGCAATCTCTCGGTATATCTTAAAAACCTTGGACGGTATTGATCGCCCCGCGATTGCGACTGCGATACCGAATGAGTTGGGTAAGGGTACGACCGTACTTGATCTTGGAGCAAATGCTGACTGTGAGCCAATCCACCTTGTGCAATTTGCGCAGATGGCTGATGTGATGTTACGGGTTGTCAATGGTAATCCCAAACCTTCCATTGGCCTTCTCAATATCGGCGAAGAAGTGATTAAAGGTAATGAGGTTGTGAAACAAACAGCAGAGCTATTGCGCCAAAGCCAATTGCATTTTTATGGCAATGTTGAAGGGAACGATATCTTTAAAGGAACCACAGATATCGTAGTTTGTGATGGCTTTGTAGGCAATGTTGTTTTAAAAGCCAGCGAAGGCTTGGCAAAAATGATGAGCGGGATGATCCGCGAAGAATTTAATCGATCCTTGTTAACCAAATTAATGGGCCTAGCTGCTTTGTTACCATTAAAGAGAGTACGCCAGCGAGTAGATCATCGTCGCTACAACGGCGCCGTTCTTTTAGGTCTCAAGGGGTGCGTAATTAAAAGCCACGGTTCGGCGGATCGTTTTGCCTTTAAGGTATCGCTTGAGCGTGCATATGATGCCGCCAAGAATCGGATGGTCGAGAAGATTGCTGAGTCATTCACATTGAGGTCTGCATGAGTATGGGTCGATTTGCTCGGATTGCAGGGACCGGCAGTTACTTGCCTGAATTAAGGCTAAGTAATCAAGATTTGGTTGACCGTTTGGCCAAAGAGGGCGTTGAGTCTAGTGATGATTGGATTAAAACCCGCAGCGGTATCTCGGCGAGGCATTTTGCTGCTGCTGATCAGTTGACCAGTGATTTGGCGGTCAAGGCAGCTCAACTTGCCATCATGGAAGCGCAATGGAATGCCGCTGATATTGAGTTAATTATTTTGGCAACCTCCACACCCGATCACCTCGGTGGTTTTCCAAGCACTGCATGTGTGATTCAGGACAAACTGGGTCTCACCAACGGTTGTGCTGCTTTTGATGTGCAGGCGGTGTGTGCTGGGTTCTCGTATGCCTTGAGCACCGCAGATGCCTTTATTCGTGCTGGTATGTATCAAAAGATCTTAGTTATTGGGGCCGAAGTGTTCTCTCGAATCCTTGACTTCAAAGACCGCGGTACGTGCGTCTTGTTTGGAGATGGTGCGGGCGCAGTTGCGCTTGAGGCCTCCGATCAGGCCGGAATCTTGGCGAGTGCTTTACATGCTGATGGCAGTCAACGTGACATCTTGTGCATTCCCGGGCGGGCAAGCTGCGGTGGGATTGAAGGCATTCCTTTTTTACATATGGATGGCCAAGCCGTCTTTAAATTAGCGGTTAAGGTGTTAGAACAGGTTGCCCACGAGGTTTTGCAAAAGGCCAATATGCAGCCTGAGCAAATTGACTGGCTTGTTCCGCACCAAGCTAATATTCGGATTATGGAAGGAACTGCACGCAAAATGGGAATGTCCATGGACCGAGTGATTGTTACCGTTAATGAGCATGGCAACACTTCTGCAGCCTCCATTCCCTTGGCGCTTGACCATGGTATCCGATCGGGTCAAATTAAGCGCGGTCAACACATCCTTCTTGAGGGTGTTGGCGGTGGCTTTGCTTGGGGCGCTGTGGTGTTGCGTTATTAATGAGAAAAAATTGATATGACATTTGCATTTGTATTCCCAGGACAAGGCTCACAATCAGTGGGCATGCTCAACTCGTTAGCTTCGCGAACGGAAGTTCATGCCACCTTGCAAGAGGCATCCGATGCCCTGGGTGAGAACATTAGTAAGTTAATTGCAGAGGGACCCGCTGAGGCCTTAGCTTTAACCACGAACACCCAGCCAGTGATGCTTACTGCGGGCGTTGCCTGTTATCGAGCCTGGTTGGCCTCTGGTGGACCGAAACCTAGCGTGGTTGCAGGGCATAGCCTAGGAGAGTATTCAGCCTTAGTTGCTGCAGGCGTGATTCGTTTTAAAGACGCGCTCCCTTTGGTGCGATTTCGGGCACAAGCCATGCAATCAGCAGTGCCAGTCGGCACAGGTGGCATGGCTGCAATCTTGGGACTTGATGATCAGCAGGTGATCGAAGTATGCGCTCTCGCCAGCAAGGAGAGTGGAAAGGTCGTTGAGGCTGTTAATTTCAATGCCCCAGGTCAAATTGTGATTGCCGGTGCTACTGAGGCAGTTAGTAAGGCTTGCGAGCTTCTCAAAGCCGCTGGCGCAAAGCGTGCCTTGCCGCTTCCAGTCTCCGCCCCATTTCACTCCTCGCTCCTGCAGCCTGCATCGGAAAAACTCAAGGCCTATTTAGAGAGCATTGAATTTCATCCACCTTGTATCCCGGTCATCAACAATGTGGACGTCACGGTTCTGGATAATCCAGATCTAATTAAAGATGCATTAGTTCGTCAAGCGGCTAAGCCGGTTCGCTGGCAAGAGACAATTCGTGCAATGGCCGATCGCGGAGTCACACGGGTTGTGGAGTGCGGCCCTGGCAAAGTGTTAGCAGGATTGACAAAACGGATTGATGATCGACTTCAGGGAATGGCGATTATCGATGACTCAAGCTTGATGGATGCATTGCAACAATTAAAAACCTAATCGAAATCCGAAATCCTTATGAATCTAGACTTAAATAATCAAGTGGCACTAGTAACTGGTGCGTCTCGAGGTATCGGGCAGGCGATTGCTGATGAATTGGCGTCTTGCGGCGCTACTGTAATCGGCACTGCAACCTCCGAGTCGGGTGCCAATGCAATCTCCGAGCGATTAAGGACTCACAAGGGGGTTGGCAAAGTTCTGAATGTTACTCAAGGGGCTGCTTGTGAAGCCATGATTGAAGATATCGTCAAGCAATTTGGGCGTATTGATATTTTGGTTAACAATGCAGGCATTACCAAAGATCAATTGGCGATGCGAATGAAGGACGATGAGTGGTCCGATGTCATTTCCACTAATCTGAGTTCGGTATTTAAGTTATCTCAAGCGGTATTACGACCCATGATGAAAGCGCGATCGGGCCGGATTATTAATATCACATCGATTGTCGGTCATATGGGTAATGCCGGTCAGGCAAACTATGCGGCTGCTAAAGCTGGGGTCGCTGGCATGACCCGCGCCTTAGCGCGCGAGATTGGGAGCCGTAATATCACGGTTAACTGTGTGGCCCCCGGGTTTATTGATACCGATATGACCCGCGCTTTGAGCGAGGATCAGCAAAATAGCCTTAAGGCCAACATTCCATTAGCTCGCTTAGGCACCCCTGAGGATGTCGCCCAGGCAGTTGCTTTCTTGGCCTCGCCTGCAGCAGCCTACATTACCGGAAACACCCTGCATGTCAATGGTGGCCTATATCTGGCTTGAGTCTCCTGTTAAATTATCGCTGTCACAAACAAACTGATAAAATCCTTTAATTCGTTTTAACAAGTCCCGGAGGGAATGAATGGACAATATCGAACAACGCGTTAAGAAAATCGTGGCTGAGCAGTTAGGCGTACCAGAAGCAGACATCAAAAATGAGTCCTCTTTTGTGAACGACCTTGGCGCAGACTCTCTTGACACAGTTGAATTGGTAATGGCTTTAGAAGATGAGTTTGGTATTGAAATACCAGATGAAGAAGCCGAAAAAATTACCACTGTACAGCTTGCGATTGATTTCGCAAAAACGAAAGCTGGACAGGCTTAATACTTATCTAGGCTAAGCCGTGCCCGCATCAAATCAACCACGTCGCGTGGTGGTCACCGGCTTAGGTCTGATTTCACCAGTTGGTAATTCGGTCGCAACCGCGTGGGCTAACCTGATCGCGGGTAAAACTGGCATTGCCACGGTTACTAAGTTTGATCATTCAGCGCTGAGTGTGCATTTTGCTGGTGAGGTCAAGGATTTCAATGTCGAGGAGTACATCTCTGCTAAAGAGGCTCGGCACATGGATACCTTCATTCATTATGGAATAGCTGCTGGCACTCAGGCCATTAAAGATAGCGGCCTTGAGGTAACTGATCAAAATTCCGAGCGAATTGGTGTGCTGGTTGGTTCAGGAATTGGCGGCTTACCGATGATTGAGGATACCAATTCCGAGTTGCTTTCTCGCGGACCACGCCGAATTTCCCCGTTTTTCGTCCCAGGCTCCATCATCAATATGATTTCTGGGCATTTGAGCATCCTCTTTAATCTAAAGGGCCCAAATGTTGCAGCGGTGACTGCATGCACTACGGGTTTGCATAGCATTGGTTTGGCTGCCCGCTTGATTCAATATGGCGATGCAGATGTCATGATCGCCGGCGGTGCCGAATCGACAATCTCAGCATTGGGGATCGGCGGCTTTGCTGCCGCAAGAGCATTGTCAACCCGTAACGATGATCCCGCTACCGCTTCGCGCCCTTGGGATAAAGATCGCGATGGCTTTGTTTTGGGTGAGGGCGCCGGTGTCATGGTGCTCGAGGAGTACGAGCATGCCAAAGCGCGTGGCGCCAAAATTTATGCGGAGTTATGTGGCTTTGGTATGAGTGGTGACGCTTATCACATGACTGCGCCCAATATGGATGGCCCACGCCGTTGCATGGTTAATGCAATGCGCGATGCGGGAATTACGGCAGATCAAATTCAGTATGTAAATGCTCACGGTACGTCAACACCATTAGGCGACAAAAACGAGACTGACGCCATCAAAGCAGCATTGGGTGACCACGCTAAAAAGGTAGTGGTAAATTCCACCAAATCGATGACGGGGCATTTATTGGGTGGCGCTGGCGGACTAGAATCAGTCTTTACAGTTCTTGCATTGCACCATCAAAAATCACCACCCACCATCAATATCTTTAATCAAGACCCTGAATGTGATCTTGATTATTGCGCCAATACCGCAAGGGATCTCAAAATTGATTATGCGGTTAAAAACAATTTTGGATTTGGGGGTACCAACGGTACCTTGATATTTGGGAAAAAGCCCTAATATTGTCAGTATTGCAACTAATGGGTTGAGTTAACGCTCAATTTCGTATGAAAAAAATTCTATTGCTCGTTTTCTCAGTATTTAGCTGGGGAATCCTATCGTTCTCACCGACGGTCTCTTCTCAGACAAATACTCAGCCTCCACGGGTCGCGATTCCAGATTTTGTGGACCTGGTTGAAAAAGCGAGTCCTGCGGTCGTTAATATTCGCACTACCGAGAGAACTTCAAATCAACAGGCTCAAGGTTCTACCCCGGGCATACCCGATGAGCAAGCAGAATTCTTTCGCCGCTTTTTTGGAGTGCCACTTCCAGGGGCGCCAAATACGCCAAGAGGGCAAGGTAACCGACGGGGCCAACCGGAAGAAATTGAGCGCGGTGTTGGTTCGGGTTTTATTATTGATTCAAATGGAATTGTGATGACCAATGCGCACGTGGTTGAGGGCGCAACAACGATTTATGTCACCTTAACGGATAAGCGCGAGTTCAAAGCAAAACTCTTGGGCGCAGATAAGCGAACCGATCTGGCAGTTCTTAAGATTGATGCCACGGGCTTGCCAAAATTACCTCTTGGCGATTCCTCGAAGGTGAAGGTGGGTGAGTGGGTTGTTGCGATTGGCTCTCCCTTTGGTCTAGAAAATACGGTGACCGCTGGGATTGTGTCGGCAAAAAGTCGTGATACGGGCGATTACTTGCCGTTCATTCAGACCGATGTTGCCGTTAATCCAGGAAATTCTGGTGGGCCACTATTAAATACGGCAGGTCAAGTGATTGGTATTAATTCTCAAATCTTTAGTCGCTCGGGTGGCTATATGGGGATTTCATTTGCAATTCCAATCGATGAGGCCATCCGGGTTGCCGATCAACTGAGAACTACCGGGCGTTTAGTGCGCGGACGAATTGGTGTGGCGATTGGCGAAATTAATAAAGAAGTGGCCGAAAGTCTAGGTCTTGGTAAACCGCGCGGCGCTTTTGTCCGCAATGTTGAGCCTGGAGCGCCTGCTGCTAAAGGTGGTATTGAAGCCGGTGACGTGATTTTGAGTTTTAATGGTCGCGATATCAACAAGTCCACTGATCTACCTCGCATTGTTGGTGAGACTAAACCCGGTACCTCTGCAACAGTTAGGGTTTGGCGTAAAGGAGCGAATCGTGATTTAACGGTCGTGGTTGCGGATGCGGAGCCTGATAAAGCCGTTGCCCGAAAGTCGGAGACCCCTGCCCCACAAGCGGGAACTGCAAACAAATCCTTGGGCATCAGTGTTGCTGAACTTACTGAGGCTAAAAATAAAGAGTTGGGCGGTAAAGGTGGTGTAGAAATTACCAACGTTGGGGATGGGGCTGCAGCGAGAGCCGGCTTACGGGCTGGTGATGTGATTGTTCGAATCGGGGATGCGGATATCCCCGGGATTAAGCAATTTGAGTCCGTCACCAAAGCCCTTGACCCTAGTAAGGCGGTCCCTATTTTCGTGCGTCGCGGTGATGCCACGATCGTGGTACCGATCCGACCTGCCCAGAAATAAATCCTGCTTAGTACCTAATTGATGGGGAGGGGTGACCACAAGTCACCCCTTTTTCTTTGGTTATTTCCCTTGAAGGTTAGGGAAAAGCGCTGATTTTTTCTCTCCCAGTACAATATGGAAAAGACATCTTATTGCAGCGCATCATTGTGTTGCGTTGCGACAAGGCGTTTTATCAATACCCCAATCGAATAGCGCCAATGGATCACATCCGTAATTTCTCCATCATTGCCCATATTGACCATGGTAAATCGACCCTAGCTGATCGCATTATTCAGCTCTGCGGCGGTCTCTCCGATCGTGAGATGGAGGAGCAGGTTCTTGATTCTATGGATATTGAGCGTGAGCGCGGAATCACGATTAAGGCTCAAACTGCTGCGCTCAGCTACAAGGCCAAAGATGGGAAGACCTATAACCTCAACTTGATTGATACGCCAGGGCACGTGGATTTCTCTTATGAGGTCAGCCGTTCACTCTCTGCGTGTGAAGGGGCATTATTAGTTGTCGATGCCAGTCAAGGTGTAGAGGCGCAAACGGTTGCCAACTGCTACACCGCAACCGAATTGGGTGTTGAAGTAATCCCAATCCTAAACAAAATTGATTTACCTTCTGCGGATCCAGAGTCGGCTAAGAAAGAGATTGAGGATGTGATTGGGATTGATGCGACCGATGCCACCACCTGTTCCGCTAAAACAGGATTAGGTGTTGCTGATGTCTTAGAAGAAATGATCCGGCGTGTACCGGCACCTAAAGGTGATGCCACACAAGCTTTGCAAGCGCTCATTATTGACTCATGGTTTGATAACTATGTGGGTGTGGTGATGTTGGTCCGGGTTGTAAATGGAACCTTAAAACCAAAAGACAAAATTAACTTGATGGCTACCGGCTCCACCCACCTGGTGGAGCAAGTTGGTGTTTTTACTCCTAAGTCAGTGACTCGTCCACAACTTAGTGCCGGTGAGGTCGGTTTCATTATTGCTGGCATCAAAGAACTGAAGGCAGCCAAAGTGGGTGATACCGTAACCCATGCGTCCGGTCAACAGGGTCGCACCCCTGCACCACAGCCACTTCCTGGTTTTAAAGAGGTTAAGCCACAAGTGTTTGCTGGTTTGTATCCCGTGGAAGCAAATCAATACGATGCCTTGCGTGAGTCTTTGGAAAAGCTCAAATTAAATGATGCTTCCTTGCAGTTTGATCCAGAGGTCTCTCAAGCCTTAGGGTTTGGATTTCGTTGCGGCTTCTTGGGTTTATTGCATATGGAAATTGTGCAAGAGCGTTTGGAGCGTCAGTTTGATATGAGCTTGATTACAACTGCACCGACGGTTGTTTATCAGGTTGAGCAGCGCGATGGTACGAATGTGGTGGTAGATAACCCCTCCAAAATGCCTGATCCCAGCAAGATTGAAACGATCTTAGAACCAATCGTTACGGTTAATTTATACATGCCTCAAGAGTATGTGGGCTCAGTGATTACCTTGTGTACGGGTAAACGGGGCATTCAAACCAATATGACTTATTTAGGCCGTCAAGTGCAACTCACTTATGAGTTACCGATGGCAGAAATCGTGTTGGATTTCTTTGATCGCCTGAAATCGGTATCACGGGGTTATGCCTCCATGGACTATGAGTTTAAAGAGTATCGACCAGCCGATGTGGTGAAGGTTGATATCTTGATTAATGGGGATCGGGTTGACGCCTTATCCATTATTGTGCATCGAAGTAATAGCCAATCGCGTGGCCGTGAAGTGGTTGCGAAGATGCGCGGCATTATTCCAAGACAAATGTTTGATGTGGCGATTCAAGCGGCAATTGGTAGCAATATTATTGCCAGGGAAAACGTCAAGGCTTTACGAAAGAATGTGTTGGCGAAGTGCTATGGCGGTGACATCACCCGTAAGCGCAAATTACTGGAGAAGCAAAAAGAGGGTAAGAAGCGTATGAAACAGGTCGGAAATGTAGAAATTCCGCAAGAAGCATTTTTGGCAATTCTTCAGGTAGAAGAAAAATGAACTTTGCCCTCATCTTATTCATTCTGGCGATCATTACGGGCATCGCATGGGTTGCCGATAAACTCTACTTTGCTCCGCAACGCAAAGCTGCCGGAATTGAGCGGATGCCACTTTGGCTGGAGTATTCGGCAAGTTTCTTCCCAGTTATTTTGGCCGTATTCATACTGCGCTCATTTTTGATTGAGCCCTTTAAGATTCCATCGGGATCGATGATTCCGACCTTACAGATTGGCGATTTCATCGTGGTAAACAAATACACCTACGGTATTCGGTTGCCGGTGATTAATCAGAAAATCATTGATATCGGGACCCCAAAGCGTGGTGATGTGGTTGTCTTTCGTTATCCCAAGGATCAGTCGGTTGATTACATCAAACGCGTGATTGCGATTCCTGGTGATGACATTCTTTATGAGGATAAAAAGGTCACCATTAACGGTAAGCTACTTCAATATACGGGTGGAGCCCCATACCTTGATCCTGAGAGCATGCGGTATGCCAAGCTTTTCCAAGAGAGTTTTCCAGCCGATCTTGGCGGTAACGCACACGAGATATTGAATGATCCCGACCGCAGTACGATCTATCAAGGTGAGAGTTTTCCTGGATCGGAGAACTGCCAATACCAAGGAACAGCCTTGCGCTGTAAGGTCCCAGCAGGTCATTATTTTGTCATGGGTGATAACCGTGACAACAGTTTAGATTCCCGATTTTGGGGATTTGTGCCCGATCAGAATTTAGTAGGCCGAGCCTTTTTCATTTGGCTCAATATGGGCTCCTTAGGTCGGATTGGAAGTTTTCAGTAATGAATGCTCGGGCAACGCTCGATCTTGGTCCATTGCAGGATCGTTTGGCCTATCAATTTAAAAAGCCCGAATTATTAAATCAAGCATTGACCCATCGCAGTCATAGCAAAAAGAATAATGAGCGCCTCGAGTTTTTAGGGGATTCAGTATTGAATTGTGTGGTGGCCGAGATTCTTTATGAGCGTTACGCCGACCTCGACGAGGGTGATCTATCGCGAGTACGAGCAAATCTGGTGAAACAACAGGCACTCTATGAGATTGCTCAAGCTTTAATGCTATCGGACTATCTTAAGCTTGGCGAGGGGGAATTAAAAAGTGGTGGTTTTCGCAGGCCCTCAATCCTAGCGGATACGCTCGAAGCAATTGCCGGCGCAATTTTTATTGATGGAGGTTTTGAGGCAGCTAAGGCAAGCTTGCGTAAACTGTACTCCACCATCTTGCAAAATGTGGATCCTAAAACCTTGGGTAAGGATGACAAAACCTTGCTGCAAGAGTATTTGCAAGGCTTTCAGTTGCCTCTGCCTACATATAATGTGGTGGCCACGACTGGTGCCGCTCACAATCAGCAGTTTGAGGTCGAATGCATTATTCCCAATCTAAAAGTAAGTGTTAAAGGGGAGGGCGCATCACGACGCGCTGCAGAACAGGGCGCAGCAAAAATTGCTCTGGTCGCTGTGCAAAAAGCGTTGCCTCAAGAGTCGCGTAAACCCAAGAAGACCCGCGCTGCGAAAAAGAAAGCTGCCAAAGCCGATCCGGTTAAAGGCCAACTTCCTCTTAAATTAAAGGATTGATGTGTTCAAGTGCGGCACGATCGCATTAGTGGGCAGGCCCAATATGGGTAAATCGACCTTACTAAATGCACTCGTAGGGCAGAAAATTAGTATTACCTCGCGCAAAGCGCAAACAACCCGCTACCGAATTGCTGGGGTACAAACGCGCGAGCACGCGCAATTTATCTTTATGGACACCCCGGGGTTTCAGACGCGGGTCATGAATACACTCAACCAAACCCTTAATCGAACGGTGACCAGTACTTTGCACGACGTCGATGTGATCTGTTTCATTGTAGAGGCGGGTTACTGGGGTGCTGATGATGTCAAGGTTTTACGATTATTACCAAATGACAAGCCAGTACTATTAATTGCAAATAAGTTTGATTTATTTGCGTCGCGTTTTGATGATTCACAGGATCGTGATTTAGCACTTTTTGAGTTCATGAAAAAAATGGCACAGCCATGGGGAACGATCGCTCAGCAAACGAAGGGGTGTGAGGTAGAAAACCTAGAGAGCCCCGAACAAACTTTTGCCGAAGTTGTTCCAATGAGTGGCAAGAATAAAGATGATATTGAACGCCTACTCGATGTGATTACGGAGTACCTACCTGAGGGGGAAGCGCGATACGAGTCCGATACGCTGACCGATCGAAGTGAGCGCTTCATGGCCGCTGAGATTTTACGAGAGAAGGTATTTCGCTATACCGGTGATGAGTTACCTTACTCAAGCTCTGTGGTGATTGATCAATTTAAGCTTGATGGCACCATGCGACGCATTGCTGCAACCATTTTGGTGGATCGCGACAGTCATAAAGTGATGATTATTGGTCAGAAAGGTGAGCGGTTGAAGAAGATTTCAACCGAAGCCCGTTTGGATATGGAAGCATTATTTGGCAGTAAGGTTTTCTTAGAAACCTGGGTTAAGGTTAAACGGGGATGGGCCGATGATCTTGCTGAACTGCGTGCACAGGGTTTGGAATAAATGGCAGGGACTCGCGTTCTAGATGAGCCGGGATTTGTTCTGCATAGCATCCCGTATAAAGAAACAAGCCTTATTTTGGATGTATTTACTCGTACGCACGGACGGCTCGCATTAATTGCCAAAGGCGCGAAGCGGCCTCATTCGAGTTTGCGACCAGTTCTGCAGCGCTTCCAGCCTTTACTGATTTCTTGGAGTGGCAAATCCGAACTTCGAACCCTCACCAAGTCGGAATGGGTCGGAGGTTCCCCTGCCTTAGTTGGGGATGCGCTTTTGTGTGGTTTTTATCTTAATGAGCTATTGGTCAAGTTTTTAGCTAGAGAGGATGCGTACGAGTCACTCTACGATCATTATGCAAATACAGTTTATGCACTTTCTCAAATCGAATCTTCTGGAACAACTATCGAGCAAACCTTAAGACCCTTTGAGCTGACTCTTTTGCGTGAGACTGGGTATGCGGCAGCCCTTGATCATTGTGTGGAGACCCACTCCCAACCAGTCAATGGCGAGCGATATGTGTATCAGCCTGAGAAAGGAATTCGTCCATGGCAGCCCGATGATCCCAATCATTGGCCAGTACTTGAGGGGTCGGTATTGCGAGCCATGGCGCAAGGCGACTTTTCTGGGCCTGAGACCCTTAGCCAGAGTAAGCAACTAATGCGTTTCCTATTGAGTATTCATTTGCAAGATCAAACGCTAACCACCCGTCAGATCTTGATCGACCTAAAAAAGATCTAATCAGGAGTAAGGCTTTAATATTAGTTATGGTCCCACTTGAGCTCGGAATTAATATTGATCATGTAGCAACCGTGCGTAACGCTCGAGGCACGTACTACCCTGATCCAATAGTCGCGGCACGAATTGCGGAAGAGGCAGGTGCAGATTTAATTACCTTGCATTTGCGTGAGGATCGCCGTCATATCAAAGATGCTGATTTGTTTGCACTCAGACCACTGATTCGTACCCGTATGAACTTGGAATGTGCCATTACACCGGAGATGCTGGGTATTGCGATTCAGGTTAAGCCGCAGGATGTGTGCTTGGTCCCCGAGAAGCGGACCGAGGTCACCACCGAGGGAGGTCTCGATGTTTTAACCCATCGCGATCAAGTACGCTCTGCCATCGAACAACTTCACTTTGCCGGTATTCGGGTATCGCTTTTTATTGATCCGGATACTCGCCAAATTGATGCCGCTTGGGAAATCGGAGCCTCCGTGATCGAATTGCATACTGGCGCGTATGCCGATGCCAAAGAAGATCGCCAATCGTTTGAGCTAGAGCGAATTGTAGAAGCTGCACGCCATGCAAAGAATTTGGGTTTTCGGGTCAATGCAGGGCATGGTTTAAATGAGCAAAACGTTCAACCCATTGCCAAAATCCCTGAAATCAGTGAACTCAATATTGGGCATGCCATCATTGCTGAGGCTATTTTTAAAGGTCTTCCAAATGCAATTCGCGATATGCGCAGACTCATGAATGAGGCGCGTGGACGATGATTATCGGAATTGGTACCGATCTCTTGCAGATGGGCCGTTTACAGGCGGCGTATGAACGCACTCAAGGGCGCTTGGCCAAGAGGGTTTTGGGAGACGAGGAATATCTGGTGTTTCAGCAGCGACTTGGCCGTAATTACAAACGGGGGATGGCATATTTGGCCACCCGTTTTGCTGCTAAGGAGGCCTTTTCAAAAGCAATTGGCTTAGGTATGCATATGCCAATGAGTTGGCGGTCTTTGCAAACCCTTAATGAGCCAAGTGGTAAGCCGTATACAAAATATTCAGGTGCACTATTACAGTTTATGGAAGATAAACAATGGCATGCGCATGTGACAGTAACTGACGAGCAAGAAATGGTGATGGCTTTTGTGGTCGTGAGTTATGGTACACCCATTGTCACCACCTTTGATCCACAAAATTATCTAGGCTGAGACCGTGGCAACCCAAAAAAAATCGACTCATAACCCAGGCCCCATTATTTTGGATGTTGAGGGGCTTACCTTAAATCAACACGATATCCGAAGAATTCAGCACCCTCTGACGGGAGGTGTGATCTTATTTGGACGGAACTTCCAATCTCGTAAACAATTAACTGCACTTACCAAGTCAATCAAACAAGTCCGCGCTGACATTCTGATTTGCATTGATCACGAGGGCGGTCGAGTACAACGTTGTAAGACGGATGGCTTTACGCACCTTCCAGCCATGCGCCGCCTAGGCGATCTATGGATGCGAACTGGACCCCAAGCAAGCTCCGCTATTACTGCGATGAAAGTAGCCACAGCAAGCGGCTATGTGCTTGCAACTGAGCTTAGAGCGTGTGGGGTTGATTTTAGTTTTACCCCAGTATTAGATCTGGATTATGGTCGTAGTGGCGTTATCGGAGATCGCTCATTCCATCGCAACCCAGAAATTGTGTATGTTTTAGCAAAAAGCTTAAATGAGGGGCTTCGCTTAGGCGGTATGGCTAATTGCGGTAAGCACTTTCCGGGGCATGGTTGGGCTAAGGCAGATTCCCATGTTGCCATCCCCAAAGACGAGCGCTCACTTAAAGCCATTGAGAGTGATGATATAAAACCCTACGAGTGGCTCGATATCAGCCTTGCATCGGTGATGCCTGCTCACGTCATTTATCCAAAGGTTGATACTTTGCCCGCTGGCTTTTCCAGCATTTGGTTGCAAACCATCTTACGAAAAAAACTAAAGTTTAATGGCGTAATTTTTAGTGATGATCTCTCTATGGAGGGGGCTAGTATTGCTGGTGATGTGGTGCAAGGTGCTCAATTAGCACTTAAGGCAGGATGTGACGCAGTACTAATTTGTAACCGCCCCGATCTTGCTGATCGCTTACTCAATGAACTAAGCGTTACTCCAAAAAAACACACGGAGTCTTCAATGCGGCTCAAGAAATTATTTCCGAAGAGTGAATCCCAGTCCTGGGATGAATTGCAGAAAGACGCTGAGTACCTGCATGCCAAGGATTTACTAAAAACCCTTGGCCTTATTGATTAATTTGCGCGGCTACGATATTCGCCCGTACGGGTATCAATCTCAATCTTGTCTCCAGTGCTACAGAACAAGGGAACTTGAATCTCAAAGCCAGTTGCAATTTTGGCGCTTTTAAGAACCTTACCAGAACTGGTGTCACCTTTTACAGCTGGTTCGGTATAGGTGATCTCACGTACAACTGTGGTGGGTAATTCCACGGAAATGGCGCGGCCGTCATAGAAAACAACCTCAACCGCCATACCTTCCTCAAGATAATTCAGTGAATCACCCATATTGTCTTTCTCGACCTCGTATTGGTTGTAGTCGCCATCCATAAAGGTATACATCGGGTCTGCAAAATAGGAGTAGGTGCATTCTTTCTTTTCAAGAATAACAACATCAAATTTATCGTCTGCTTTGTAAACGCCCTCATTGGGAGCAGCAGTGAGTAAGTTCTTGTACTTCATTTTGACCACAGCAGAGTTGCGACCAGAGCGGCTGTATTCGTGTTTTTGGACCACCATGGGGTCACCATTAATCATGACAACATTACCCACGCGGAGTTCTTGAGCGATTTTCATAATAATTCCTGATATTTACGGATATTGACCCCTATTGGAGCCAATTGATTCAAACCCAGCATTTTAACTGGTTAATGATTTAACTGACAAACTTCACCAATCTGCCCACCAAGCCACCATCGGATTGTCGGTCAATTAAAGCGCTTTGCCAGTGTTTTGCGTGTTCTGTCCATGCCGGTAGATTGTTCCACCAGTCTTGGCCGCTCTGCCATTCCATTGCTTCTGTAATCAGGTCCTGCAGTTGTGGCGTAACACCCTCGAGATAAAGATCTAAAAAAGCCTTGAGCTTTGTATGATGAGCCCCATCATCCTGGGGATAGATATTCCAAATGAAGGGTTTCCCGGCCAACTGTGCTCGAATAAACGAATCTTCCCCACGCACTATATTGAAGTCACAATGTGCCAAGAGCCAGTCGTAATCATCTTGAGGTATGAATGGCATCGAGATGAGATTTAAATTGAGCCATTGGTGATGTTGTAGGTTAAGTAATTGGGCATTACCAAATGCCAAAAAAATATCAAAGGATTCTTGCAATTGATTGAGGTTCGCGAGCCATTCTTTAATTGGCGCCCCTGGATAGGAAAAAATACTAATCTTTTTTGAGTGGGGGCGAGACTGTTCCCAAATTACCTTTAGACTTTTTGGGCAGTGTTCTGGATCATGCTTTGGAATCGGATCAAGCAGCAGGCCTCCAGTATTGGCTTGGAATCCTGGGAAGAAGAAGTATTTTTGTAAGCCATGCGTATTTGGGGATGCTTTGCCATGAAAATCGGCAACCCATGGCTCTGCGCTTAAATATTCAAGGTGAATAAGGATGGGCTTATGCGGTGTAACCAAGATGGTATTGAGATAGCGAGTAGGCAGTTCACATGAAAACGCCTGGATCACAACATCGGGTAGTTCCGGTGGATGGCGAGCATTTTGATAACTGGCTTCCCAAGGAAGGATCTTGATGCCTTTGAGATGGGATTGCCCCATTGTGATTAGCTGTAAGGTAGGCAAATCATCGCAAAATAGGCGTATATTTTGATCATATTGAGTTGCCAATGATCGCGCTAGACGCCAACAAATACCAGCATCACCATAGTTATCGATAATTTGGCAGAAAATATCCCAACGCATGACTAATTTACTTCCTGAATCCTTAAGTAATGATTTAAAGGGACTCCCTGGACTGCCAGGTGTGTATCGCTTTTTTGATGAATCAGGGCATATCTTATATGTTGGTAAAGCCAAGGATCTTAAACGGCGAGTCTCAAGCTATTTTCAGAAAAAAAACCATTCCCCCCGAATTGAGCGGATGGTCAAGCGCATTATCCGTTTTGAAATCACCATTACCCGTACCGAAACCGAGGCTTTGATTCTTGAAAATAATCTGATTAAAGAATACAACCCGCCGTTCAATATTCTATTTAGGGATGACAAATCCTATCCATATCTCATGCTAACAGGGCATGATTTTCCTCGTTTGGCCTCATATCGCGGCAAGGTTGATCGTCGTCATCGTTACTTTGGGCCATTCCCAAATTCATGGGCAGTTCGTAATAGTGTTCAAATTTTGCAAAAAGTCTTTCGTCTTCGAACCTGTGAGGACACAGTATTTCGTAACCGTAGTCGTCCCTGTCTCTTGCATCAAATTCATCGTTGCAGCGCACCGTGCGTTGGTAAATTGAGCAAGGAGCAATACGCTTTGGATGTTGGTCAAGCATTGCGCTTCTTAGAGGGTAACCATCAAGTTGTCCTCGCTGAATTAGAAAAAGAGATGGAAAAATACAGTACGGCCATGGAGTTTGAGATGGCTGCTGTAATTCGTGACCGAATTGCTGATCTATCCAACATTCTTCAGCAGCAGGCGATGGATACCGTGGCTGAGGGGGAGGGTGATGTAGATATTTTGGCGGCTGCCGAAATCGATGGCCAAATTTGTGTCAATTTAGCCATGGTTCGTGGTGGACGGCACTTAGGGGATCGTGCATATTTCTCCAAGAGCAATAGAGCTTTTGCAGATGAGCCAATTGATTTACAAAATATTCTTGAGACATTTATTCAGCAACACTATTTATCGACGGACTCGTCTTCTGAGCTGGCTGTGATCACACCCCCCGTGATGATTACGAACGTGCCATTAAAGGGTGAGCGTGCCGAGGTGATCTGTCAAGCACTGCTAGATCGCTCAGCTCGACCCATTTCGTTTCTATACCAACCACAGGGTCAGCGCAAGCATTGGTTAGCAATGGCTGAAGGTAACGCCAAGATCGCCCTACTGCGTCGCATTGCCGAAGCGGGGGGACAGCTTGCGCGAGTACGAGCTCTTACCGATGCGCTTGGTATTGATTTAGAGCAACTTGATCAATTACGTATTGAATGCTTTGATATTAGTCACACATCGGGAGAGGCCACCCAAGCATCGTGTGTTGTGTTTGCCAAAAATGAATTACAGGCAAGTGAGTATCGACGTTTCAATATCACTGGAATTACACCGGGAGACGATTACGCAGCAATGCAGCAAGTATTACAACGCCGCTACGCACACTTTCAGGAAATCCCGGTTGATAAAGTGCCGCAGCTTGTCTTGATTGATGGTGGCAAGGGTCAGGTTGATGTGGCCAGAAAGGTCTTTAGTGAACTTGGAATTGATATTGGGCTGATTGTGGGTGTCGCCAAAGGTGAAGATCGTAAGATTGGCTTGGAGACTCTGATCTTCGCCGATGAGCGTGAGCCGATTCGATTGGGTTTGGATAGCCAGGCACTCATGCTAATTGCTCAGATTCGAGACGAGGCGCATCGTTTTGCGATTACTGGAATGCGTGCGAAGCGTGCAAAGGCAAGAACTGTTTCTAGGCTTGAGGAGATGGAGGGGATTGGGGCGAAGCGTCGACAAAAACTGTTGGCGCGCTTTGGTGGGCTGCGTGGCGTTGCGAATGCGACGGTTGAAGAATTAGCCAGCGTTGAAGGAATTTCTCAAACCTTGGCTGAGCAAATTTACCGACAGCTCCATTGATGGATCAATTAAATCGTTTATTCTCCAAAAATGCCATTTAACTTGCCCATTGCCTTGACCTGGTTGCGGGTTGCAGCCATCCCATTATTGGTAGGCATTTTCTATTTACCCAATGATTGGTTATCGTTGACCGAGAAAAATATACTCTCTACCGGACTTTTTGTTTTTGCAGCGATTACCGATTGGTTAGATGGATTTTTGGCGCGACGCATGAACCAAGAGTCGGCTTTCGGGCAGTTTTTAGATCCCGTAGCCGACAAGTTAATTGTGGCTGCTGCCTTACTCGTATTATTGAATTTGGATCGAGTGCAGGCCTGGGTAGCGTTGGTCATCATTGGGCGTGAGATCACAATTTCTGCGTTGCGGGAGTGGATGGCTCAAGTCGGCGCCTCGCGCAGCGTTGCGGTGCACATGGTCGGTAAGTTAAAAACCACGGCCCAGTTAATCGCGATCCCATTCTTGCTATTTAATGGTCAAATTTTGGGAATGCATAGTTCCCTTTTAGGGACTTGGCTAATTTGGATTGCTGCCTTTTTAACGCTCTGGTCAATGTTTTACTACCTACAAAAGGCGTTGCCACAACTCACCAATAAGCCGTAATACCAAGAAATTTTGCTCATTGGGGCCCAATCCCTGAATCTTTGCTAAACTGTCGATCCTGTAATGCGGGAATAGCTCAGTTGGTAGAGCGCAACCTTGCCAAGGTTGAGGTCGCGAGTTCGAGCCTCGTTTCCCGCTCCATTCATTGATGGGAAGCCCCAAAAGCTTCCCATTTTGTTTGAGTTGAAGTTTGGTGTATTCCAAATCAACTAGGGCGCGTTGGCCGAGTGGTTAGGCAGGAGCCTGCAAAGCTTCGTACGGGGGTTCGATTCCCTCACGCGCCTCCACCCAATGTTCTTGACGAATCAACCCGCTGCCCTAAAATAAAGGGAGTTGGTATTTTTACCCATCAGTCTTGGAAACTAACCATGAATCGATTCATCACCAAAACACATATCGTTGCCCTTGCTGCCGCTGCGATGCTGGGCGCTTGTGCTACCGGCGATAGTCCGACGGGAACCCAAGAAGAGATTAATCAAATCCAGTCGCAATTGCTTGGTGATATGCCATTGCCAGCTGGAGCCAAAATTATGGGATCCGATTCTTTAATCATTGGTCGCGGCGATGGCTGGGTAGGCCGCGTCAACATTAGTGCACTACAAGGTGCAACCGATGTATATGCCTTTTTTCAGTCTGAGTATCCCAAGGCGGGGTGGACTACGGTTACAGCAACTAAAGCAAAAACCAGTTTCTTGGTCTTCACAAAGGGTGATCGTACTTGTGCGGTTGAGATTAATGAGGGATCATTGGCCGGTCCCAAATCAATCATCACGATCACTTCTTCGCCTAAAAATGCGAATGTGATAGCGCCGACCCGTAAACCTTAAAGACCGTTGGCTCGGATTAATCCTACTGCTTGACCCTCTAGGGCAAAGTTAGAGTCTGCACGAACGATAATGTGCTCAAAATCAGGATTTTCAGCCTGGAGTTCTAAGTAGGAACCGTTAGCCCCTTTCTTTTGCTGGAAGCGTTTTACGGTAACTTCATCATCGATGCGAGCAACCACAATATCGCCATTGCGCGCTTCCGTTGTCTTTTTAACCGCTAAATAGTCACCATCGAGAATGCCTGCATCACGCATGCTCATTCCTTTGACGCGCAGTAAGTAGTCTGCACCTTTGCTAAATAAGCTGGGGTCAACTGGAACTTGTTTTTCGATATGTTCAATGGCGGTGATGGGTGAGCCCGCAGCAACTCGACCAATTAATGGCAGGGTGAGTTGTTGCAAACTTCCCGAGGGTAAATTCAGTTGACGAAAATTTTTACCTTGCGAAACAGGCTGCGTGTTTGTGACCCGAATACCTCGTGATGTTCCAGGGCTTAATTCGATATACCCCTTTTTGGCTAATGCACGCAGATGCTCCTCTGCAGCATTGGCTGAAGCAAAACCGAGTCGGTTAGCAATTTCAGCTCGGGTGGGAGGGAGACCACTTTCTTCAATGGCTAAAGTAATGAGCCCTAATATCTCCTCCTGCCGAGCGGTCAGTTTTGGTAGGGATGGACTTTCAATCACTGTATTTATGTTCATACTGAGATTGTATACAGTAAAAAATGGCATTTCAAGAACTTTTGCTTGGTTGGATAATGCCAAAATGTCAAATTCCTCAAACTCCCCATTTATTTTGGTAATTGGTACCGGCGGCACGATTGCTGGTCTCACAACCGACTCAGGCAATGGGGGTTATCAAGCTGGTCAAGTGCCGATTGCAACCCTTTTAGCCCAAATTGAAACAAAATTTTCTATAAAAAACATACAGTTATCTAATATTGATAGCTGTGACATGAGCGAGTCTCTATTAAGCAAATTAGGACTCCAGGTTCGTGCGGGGCTTGCAGATCCCAAAGTAATGGGAATTGTTATTACCCATGGCACCGATACGATGGAAGAAACCGCTACTTTCTTGGAGCTTGTCTGCGGAGGATATTCCAACAATTTGGGCAAAAAAGTAGTTTTGACTGGATCAATGCTGCCTTCAGATCACCCAGAGGCAGATGGTCCTCGAAATTTATCCGCTGCGATTGAGTTTGCGGGGGAGGGGGGTGGTCCAGGTGGAGTTTGGGCTGTCATGGGCTCCAAGCCAGTACCAGGGCTTCGTTTAATAAAGGGGCATAGTTCGCGTGTCGACGCCTTTCTTGAAGAAACCCTACCGAACGGTTGGACTCAAGTTAGTAACGACTTACCCATACCACCAGATAATCAATGGCCATGGGTAGAAATTATTACTAGCCATTCGGGTGCTATACCGGACACCATCCGACTACTTCGAGATCGGGGGGTTCAGGGTATTGTTTTAGCGGGTACCGGGGCTGGAACCGTTCACGAGAACCTTGCGCCCGCTCTGGAGCAGTTTATGGAGGCTGGTGGAGCCGTAGTGCGTGCCTCCCGAATCGGTAGGGGCTATGTCGGTGGCACTCTCGCTAATGGTCGATTAGGAATGGCCCTCGGTGCAGGCTTTTTAACCCCTGCAAAAGCCCGTATCGCACTGCAGCTAGCCTTGTTCGCCACT
This sequence comes from Polynucleobacter sp. HIN8, assembly GCF_030297615.1. Lineage (NCBI taxonomy): Bacteria > Pseudomonadati > Pseudomonadota > Betaproteobacteria > Burkholderiales > Burkholderiaceae > Polynucleobacter > Polynucleobacter sp. HIN8. The sequence goes on from NZ_AP028139.1 coordinate 488,416, forward strand.
GCTCAACCGGGTGCTAAGACATTGAGTTGGCAAGATTATTTTGCTAGAATAGTGGGCTTATCGGAAGTTCGGTAAGTTATTTTTACAATTTGTTCCACCCTTGCTGCACTGGTGCTTAGTTCTTGACAGCGGAATTAAGCAAGACGCCTAGGCAGTTTTATCCATAAGGAGTGATTAATGCGTCATTATGAAATCGTTTTTATCGTCCATCCGGACCAAAGCGAGCAGGTTCCAGCGATGATTGATCGCTATAAGTCGATCCTAACCACCCATGGTGGCAAAGTGCATCGCATCGAAGATTGGGGCCGTCGTCAAATGGCTTACATGATCGACAAGCTTGCTAAAGCCCACTACGTTTGCATGAATATTGAATGCGATCAAAAAACGCTTGAAGAACTCGAGCATGCATTCAAGTTCAATGATGCCGTTCTGCGTCACCTAATCGTTAAGATGAAGAAGGCTGAGACTGAGCCATCCATCATGATGAAAGAGGTGCAGCGTGAAGAAGCTCGCAAACTAGCCCAAGCTGATGCACCAGCAACAGCCTAATTATTGTTGAAAAGGAGGCTTTGATTCGTAAAAGTCGGTCTGATTGTGAAGCGTAGTTCAAATCTTCTCATCCTGACTGCTTCTCTGATCGCAAAAGACGCCATTCGATACACCCCAGCTGGTTTGCCAGTCATTCATTGTCAACTGCATCATGATGGTGAAGTTGCCGAAGCAAACCAAATGCGGCAAGTCCGGATGAATGTTGAGGCAGTAGCGATTGGCGATATCCATCACGAGTTAGTAACGATGGATTTGGGAGCAACAGCGAAGTTTGAAGGATTTTTAACGCAAAAGACCTTACGAAATGAGCGCCTCGTTTTTCATATTACGAAGATTACATTGAATTAATAGGAAACCATTATGGCTTTTGGAAAAATGAACAAAAAGACAGACTTCAAAAAGAAGCCTGCACAAAACCCACTTTTTAAGCGTAAGCGCTATTGTCGCTTTACGGTTGGTGGTGTTGAGCAAATTGACTACAAAGATGTTGAGACGCTCAAGGACTTTATTGGCGAGAACGCTAAGATTACGCCAGCTCGTCTAACAGGTACCAAAGCGCTCTATCAGCGTCAGTTAGATACTGCGATCAAACGCGCTCGCTTTTTGGCATTATTGCCATTCTCAGATCAACATAAGAAATAATTAGGAGCCCATAATGCAAGTTATTCTGCTTGAGAAGGTAACCAATTTGGGCAACCTTGGTGATGTTGTCCGGGTTAAAGATGGTTTTGCCCGTAACTTTTTAATTCCCCAGCGCAAAGCGCGTCGCGCAACCGAGGCGGCGATTGCTGACTTTGCTGCACGTCGTGCTGATCTTGAGAAGATTGCTGCAGAGAAACTCGCGGCTGCACAAGCTATTGGCGAGAAGCTTAAAGGTTTAGTTTTGGAGATTGGTCAAAAGGCGGGTGTGGATGGCCGTTTGTTTGGCTCGGTAACCAATCATGACATCGCCGAAGCTTTAGCGAAAAAGAGTTTTCAGATCGAGAAAGCAGCAGTTCGGATGCCAACCGGTCCATTGAAAGTGGTCGGCGACCACCCAGTAGCAGTGGCTGTTCATACTGACGTTGTTGTTGATATCAATATTCGTGTGATTGGTGAGCAGGCCTAGTTGACTTCGGTACACTAGCTTCATGGCTGAATCTCGCAACCGTCCCGTACCGATGAGCCCAGGCATGCCTGGGCCTGGCGATGCGGTTGTGCAGGCTCTAAAAGTCCCACCCCATTCCGTCGAGGCTGAGCAATCGGTTCTCGGCGGTTTGCTTTTGGATAACACCGCATGGGATCGTTTAGGCGGCGTTCTCTCCGAGCGCGATTTTTATCGTAGTGAGCACGCCCTAATTTATCGCGTGATCGAACGTTTAATTGGCGATAACCGACCAGCTGATGTCATCACCGTGTTCGAGGCGATTAAGAATGAGCCTGAAGCGGATTTGATCGGTATCGATTATTTAAATTCCTTAGCGCAAAACACTCCAAGTGCAGCCAATATTAAGGGCTACGCAGAAATCATTCGTGATCGTAGTATCTTGCGACGTTTAATTGAAGTCTCAGACAGTATTGTTAATACGGCATTTATGCCTGAGGGCCGATCAGTTCGCACTTTGCTGGACGAAGCAGAATCACGCATCCTACAAATTGGTGAAGAGGGGAGTCGCAAAGCGGATTACCTCGAAATCGAGCCCCTCTTAAAGGCGGTCGTTGCGCGTATTGATGAGTTATATAACCGCGATGGTGGCAGCGACATCACTGGAATCGCAACGGGCTTTATTGATCTTGATAAACAAACCAGTGGTTTACAAAAAGGGGACTTAGTCATTGTGGCCGGCAGACCCTCGATGGGTAAGACCGCGTTAGCCCTTAATTTTGCTGAGAATGTGGCATTGCATGAAGGGCTTCCAGTAGTAGTATTTTCGATGGAGATGTCAGGAGCGCAATTGGCAACTCGTTTACTCGGATCGGTTGGTCGAGTTGATCAAAGCCGGATGCGAACGGGTAAATTAAATGATGACGAATGGCCTCGGGTCACAGATGCGATTGCTCGACTAAGTAACACCCAAATCCTCATTGATGAGACTGGATCGTTGACGTGCCTTGAGTTGCGAGCGCGGGCTCGCCGCATTGCGCGTAATTATGGCGGCACTCTAGGAATGGTTGTGGTTGATTACCTGCAATTAATGAGTGGTAGCACCGGCGGTAGTGGTGAAAATAGGGCCACTGAAATTTCTGAGATTTCACGTTCCTTAAAGTCACTAGCTAAAGAGCTGCAGTGCCCAGTGGTGGCTTTATCTCAGCTAAACCGTGGTCTTGAGCAACGCCCTAACAAGCGACCTGTGATGTCCGACCTGCGCGAGTCTGGGGCGATTGAGCAAGACGCGGATTTAATTCTGTTTATTTATCGTGATGAGGTGTATCACCCCGATACTACTACCGATAAAGGCGTTGCTGAAGTCATTATTGGTAAGCAACGTAACGGTCCGATTGGAACTGTCCGCCTGAGTTGGCAAGGGCAGTTCACCAAGTTTGATAACTTGGCTCCCAATACGGCCTCGTATGGTGGCGGCTTTAGCCCCTTTTAATTACTTGTAATTCGGCGGGCTTCGGTATAACGCGCTGCCCAGTACGGCGAATCAATCCGTTCAAGGCGGACCGTTCCTCCTGCGCTGGGAGCGTGCACAAAACGACCTTGGCCGACATAAATTCCAGCATGGGAGTACCGTTCCCCAGTTGTATTAAAAAACACCAAATCCCCTGGCGCTGGAGGCTGTTGACCAATGCCGGTACCGACATTACTCATTTGCTGAATCGTTCTTGGTAGCTTGATACCCGAGCTATTCTGATAAACGTAAGCAATTAAGCCGCTGCAATCAAAACCGCCGGCTGGGGTATTGCCGCCATAGCGATAAGGCACCCCTACTAAACCCATGGCAGCGATCGAAATTCCCTCATTACCGACGCTCGTATCGTTTTTAAAGTGGGCGATACGAGGATTGCTTGGAGCTCCACTGGTTGTTCGTGTGGGAGGGGTGAAGCAAGCACTGAGTGTCAATACACTCAGTGCAACCACGACAGTAAGAAGTAAATTTTTGTTACAGGGCTTCAGCAGCATGATCGGCTAGTCGCGAACGTTCGCCACGAGCCAAGGTGATGTGACCACTGTGACGCCAACCCTTGAAGCGATCAACCACATAGGTGAGACCCGACGAACCCTCAGTGAGATAAGGAGTGTCGATTTGAGCAATATTTCCAAGGCACACAATTTTGGTTCCAGGACCAGCTCGCGTAACAAGCGTCTTCATCTGTTTGGGCGTTAAGTTCTGCGCTTCATCAATAATCAGAAATTTACTCACAAACGTACGACCCCGCATGAAGTTCATACTTTTAACCTTAATTCGAGAACGAATTAGTTCTTGAGTAGCAGCGCGACCCCACTCTCCCGCCGTGTCATCGCTGCGATGTAAAACCTCTAAGTTGTCGTCAAAAGCGCCCATCCAGGGCTGCATTTTTTCTTCCTCGGTGCCGGGTAAAAATCCAATATCCTCACCGACCGGAACAGTCGCTCGAGTAATAATGATCTCGTTATAGCGTTTGCTATCTAACACTTGCTCAAGGCCGGCAGCAAGGGCGAGCAAAGTTTTGCCGGTACCGGCTTGACCAAGAAGCGTGACAAAATCAATGTCAGGATTCATGAGCAGATTCATGGCAAAATTTTGCTCACGATTGCGCGCGGTAATGCTCCATACATTATTTTTCTGATGCGAGTAATCCTTCAGAGTTTGGAGTAGGGCAGTTTTACCGTTGATTTCACGCACGAGGGCATAAAAGGGTGTCGTGCCGTCTGGATTTTCTTGATAAACAAATTGATTGATGAGCATGCTGGGCACCAGTGGGCCAGTAACCCGATAGAACATCGTGCCGCTCTTGCCGTCGGCCCAACTTTCCATAGCTTTACCATGCTTGGGCCAAAAATCACTCGGTAGCGCCATCACACCCGAGTACATTAAATCTCGATCTTCTAAGACCTGGTCATTAAAGTAATCTTCAGCAGGAAGACCGAGAGCCCGAGCCTTGATGCGCATATTGATATCTTTGGATACCAAGACCACTTCTTGTTGCGGCTTTGCTTTTTGCAGATCACGCACCACCCCTAAAATGAGGTTATCGCCTTTACCCTCGGGCAGACCCTCGGGCAAAGGAGCATTGGAAAACTGGGTCTGAAAAAATAATCGCCCGGTTGCGTCCTGATTTCCTAATTTATTAAGCGGGATTCCTTCGTCGAGCTGACCGCTGGTACCGGCAATGAGTTGGTCGAGCGAGCGACTCACCATGCGCGCATTTCGAGCAACCTCACTCATTCCTTTTTTATGGTTATCAAGCTCTTCAAGCGTTGTCATCGGCAGGTATAAATCGTGCTCCTCAAACCGAAAGAGAGACGATGGATCATGCATTAATACATTGGTATCCAATACAAATAGACTTGGTGGACCTGTGCGCACCGTGCGCTTTGGCCGCTCTGGTTTGGAGTCCAACTGCTTTTCTAGGTGGTGGGCTGGAGCAATAGTCTTGATCTGTTCCAATGCTGCCTCGGCAGCGGACAGATCATCGTCTTCATCGATATTTGCTTCTACCTCTTGGGCCCAACTTGGCGCTAGTGCTTTTTTCATCTTTTTTGGGGGATTTTTAAGATCCGGTGTTTTCTGACGACTTAAATTGATTTGATCAGCAATTTGGGTGGGCAGTGGAGGTAATGGCATTCGAGGACTTCTCCTAAATGAAAAAACCGCCTACTAAGAGCGAAGGGCGGTTTTGAAGGATGATGCAGAGGGCGGGGTGATATGCACGATTTACAAGGGGGCCGGTGTCCCGTCGTGGCCTAGATAGACCCCGATGCGGGTTTAATGGCATCCATCGCTTACGGTGCATATAGCCATACTGTAACCCAAATTGATGTCTTTGCAAGTACCGTATAAATCCCTAGGACATTGCCTTGGCGGCAGTGAGTACCTCGGCCACATGGCCAGTCACCTTAATGCCACGCCACTCCTTTTGGAGAACGCCTTTGCTGTCAAAGAGGAAGGTGCTGCGGTCAACGCCTCGAACTTGTTTGCCGTACATATTTTTCATTTTGATGACATTAAAGATCGTGCACAGTTTTTCTTCGGTATCGGCAACCAATTCAAAAGGGAGACCTAGTTTTTGGCGAAAGTTCTCATGCGAACGCAAATTATCCCGTGACACCCCAACCACTAAGGCATTGGCTTGATTAAATGCATCAATGTGATCCCGAAACTCTCCCGCTTCAACGGTGCAGCCTGGCGTTGAATCTTTGGGATAAAAATAGAGTACTAGTTTTTTGCCTTGATACGCTTTTGGCGAGAAGGTGAGGTTTGATGTTGCCGGGATCTCACACATTGGCATCGTCTGCCCAATCTTAATTGTCATCGTAATTCCCCTCGTCAATGGTTATGTGAAATTAGTTGCATGGCGCATTTGGATCATCAGTTCACCGCTGCGATTGGCAATACTGCCATACTGAAATGGCTCAGTCGCTATTTTATCGAGTTGCCCAGTCGCCAGCCAAGAGCGGTGCAGTTGACCCATCGTAACCAGTTCGTGACCTTGCGCCAGCCACCCCTGGAGCAATGCTTTGAAGGCAGGCAACAACTTTTGCCCTTCCAGCTCAGCATGTAGGGTAAAGACTTGATCATTAGGATTGCTTTGAGTGAGCTCAAGAATTGCCTTAGCCGCCCCCAAAGCATCCCTTCCGTCCACTCCAATGAGTTCATCAAAGGTTGGCAACGTAGTGGGGTATTGCACATGCTTACTTCGCACGGAATTGAATTGAATACGGTAAGGTGCAAGATTGGGGGCGGAGCGACCATCGGAGGCATATTGCATGCCCCAATCGTCAAGTTGCTTCAGAGCTGCTTCATTCATTTGCCAGCCTGCAGCACCATGCGTTAGTGGAGGATGTTTAAAGATCTCACAAAAACGATCGTAGGCTTTTTGCATTTGGAGTCGAGCCCATGCTGCATCGCGTTGATAGACATGATCTTGCCAATAGACATGATCCCAGGTATGAATCCCCGTTTCATGACCAGCCTCATCAACGGCGCGCATTTCATGCGCAGCAGTTTTACCGATGTCAGGCGCCGGGAGAAGAACACCGTATAAAAGGGTTTTGATGCCATAGTGTTCCACCACCGAGGTGCGCGATACTTTCTTCAGAAAACCTGGACGGAAAATTCGTTTTAATGCCCAACCGGTATGGTCAGGACCCAGGCTAAATAAGAAGGTCGCCTGAATTCCGAGTTCCGCAAATAGTTTAGCTAGATTGGGCGTGCCAACTTGGGTTCCGAGTAAGGTATCAACATCAACCTTCAGAGCAATTTTTGCCATGGAATTAAGTGTTACTCAACCAGATGCCGCGCTTTATCCACATCATGGCGATAGGCTTCAAATATCTTGCTTAGCGCATCGTTCATGGCAATAGTTGGTTTCCAACCCAACTCAGTCATCGTATTTTCAATAGCAGGAACTCGGTTTTGGACATCCTGATATCCAGCGCCATAGTAGCTTTTTGAGGTTGTCTCGATTAATTGAACTTGACCAGCCGTCACTGCATACTCCGGTATTTTCTTAGCAATCGCCAGCATCATCGTCGCCAGTTCTTTGACCGAGTAGTTATTTTTTGGGTTTCCCACGTTATAGATCTTGCCATTGGCAACATCACCTTCATTGGTGATGATGCGCATTAAGGCATCAATGCCGTCATCAATATAAGTAAAGGCTCGTTTTTGGGAGCCACCGTCGACAAGATTGATTGGCTCGCCACGCACAATGTGCCCCAGGAACTGGGTGACCACCCGTGAGGAACCTTCTTTGGGGGTGTAGATACTATCCAAGCCAGGACCAATCCAATTAAATGGTCTAAACAAAGTAAAGCGTAAGCCGTCCATGCCATAGCCCCAAATCACTCGGTCCATTAATTGCTTGGCGCAAGCATAAATCCAACGCGGCTTATTGATCGGTCCATAAACCAGATTGGATGAAGCTGGATCAAATTCAGCATCGGAGCACATACCGTAGACCTCGGAGGTTGAGGGGAAGACGAGGTGCTTGCCATACTTCACTGCCGAGCGCACGATTGGAAGATTGGCCTCAAAGTCGAGTTCAAATACACGCAGTGGTTGTTGAACATAGGTTGCGGGTGTGGCGATTGCGACGAGCGGTAGGATCACATCGCACTTGCGAACGTGATACTCCACCCATTCGCGATTAATGGTGATATCACCTTCAAAGAAATGCATGCGAGGGTGGTTGAGAAGATCACCAATCCGGTCGTTTTGCATATCCATGCCATAGACCTCCCACGACGTAGTCTCCAATATGCGCTTTGAGAGGTGATGGCCAATAAAACCATTCACACCCAAAATCAGAATCTTTTTCATAACACCATTCCTTTGATGAACTTATGAAGCCAACGATTTAATGCTCTTTAGCCAAAAATACCTCAAGCGCTTTACCATCGCCGCACAGGCCGAAGTAGCGATTATCGACGAGATGCATCCCTAGCCCAGACTTTTTGAGGATTGCGGCTTGACTGGGGCTGAGAGCAACGCCAGGATCGAGTGGAAGCGAGCTTTTGGTAAGAATCACTTTTTCCCCACTTAATTCAGTAAAGGCGCCAGGATAGGGTGGGGCCACCGCCCGAATTAGGTTGTAAATTGACATGGCTGACTTTGTCCAATCGATGCGACCATCCTCGGGTTTGCGTCCCCCAAAGTAGGAACCTTCTGTCAATGGATTGGGCCGCCGAGGAAGCTTGCCCTGCATGAGTTGGGGTAGTAGCTTTTCCATCACCTGCTTTGCTGCCTGACTGACTTTATCAAATACCTCTTTAGCGGTTTCATGAATTTCAATAGATACAGCGACTTGCCCCACAATATCCCCAGCATCGGGTTTTGCTTCCATGACATGCAAGGTTGCACCTGTTTCGGTTTCGCCATTCACCACAGCCCAGTTCACCGGGGCGCGGCCGCGGTACTTAGGTAAGAGTGAGCCATGCATATTAAGAGCCGCAATGGTTGCAGTCTCAAGTAACTCAGTGGGCAGCATGAAGCGGTAATAAAAAGAAAAGAGATAATCGGGTGCAATCGCCTTAATCTCAGACACCAAATTTAATAATGCACTCTGTTGCACGATTCGGCATGGCAAACCCCGTTGCTCGCAGAGTTTTTGAACGCTGCTAAACCAAATCGTCTCATTGGGATCATCGGCATGGGTGATGACTAAATCAATTTGCATCCCGGCATCGATTAAGGCTTGTAAACAAGCAACACCAACATCGTGGTAGGCAAAAACAACTGCGTGCTTAGGAGTTTGATTCAAGATTTAGGATTTGGATTGCTCGAGAACAGCACTTACCATATAGCGGGGCCGTTGACGTACCTGTTGATAAATCCGGCCGATGTATTCCCCCAAAAGGCCTAGGCCAAAGAGCATCACGCCAATTAAAAAGAAGGTGAGCGCAAAGAGTGTGAACACACCCTCAACCTCAGCGCCTAAGACAAAACGACGAATCAAGAGAAGCAGGAATAGCGAACCGGCTGCACCGGCCAATAACATGCCTAGAATCGAGAAGAGCTGCAAAGGCATCACTGAAAAGCCGGTGACCAAATCAAAATTAAGACGAATCAATTGATACAGGCTGTATTTAGATTCTCCAGCAAACCGCTCTTCATGTTTAACGGTAATTTCAATTGGATTGTTGGCAAAGGTGTACGCTAGTGCCGGAATAAAAGTATTCGCTTCTTCACACTGCCGAACTAAATCAATGATGCGACGATGGTACCCGCGCATCATGCAGCCTTGATCAGTCATCGTGATTCGAGTGAGCTTATCGCGTAATCGATTCATTGCGCGCGAGGCTGTTTTTCGGAACCAGGAGTCTTGGCGATTTTCTCGAATCGTGCCAACGTAATCATGGCCCTCCTCAAGCTGGCGCACAATTTTCCCAATCTCTTCGGGAGGATTTTGTAGATCCGCATCCAAGGTAATGATGTATTCACCGCGTGCGTATTCAAAACCGGCCATGATCGCCATGTGTTGGCCAAAGTTATTGGCAAACAAGACCACTCGCGTTACATCGGGCCGCTTTTCGTATTGCATGGCGAGCATTGCAGCAGACCGATCTTTGCTGCCATCGTTGATGAAAACGAGCTCATAAGGAAGTGTATATTGACTCGCCAAATGATCAAGCGCGGGGTACAGGCGATCAAATAGAGCCTGTAATCCCTCCTCCTCGTTGTAAACCGGGATTACGACGCTCAAACGTGGGTGAGTAAGACTGTTCATCCCCACATTTTGCCTGATGTAGGGATGTTTACGCTAAAACCTCTTGCAGAGCCTTGACCACACGATCAATATCGGCTTCGGTCATGGTAGGGAAAAGTGGCAGAGTTAAGATCGATTGACCAATTTGATTAGCAACCGGTGTTGCTTCTGGAGAGTACCCTCGCTGACGATACAGTGCAAAGCCAGTAATGGCGGGGTAATGCACCCCGGTACCTATCCCACGTTCTTTTAACGCTAGCATGATTTGGCTCCGAGTTTGACCTAAGCGCTCTAATGGCAATAGGACTTGGAACATATGCCAGTTACTGTTCACAAAATCGGCGATTGGTAGGCCTAAACCTATTTTGCTCAAACCCGATTGTTCGAACCGATCAAAATAATGACGTGCGAGAGCGATACGTTGCTCCTGAAAACGCTCCAGTTGTTTTAATTGATGAAGACCAATAACAGCATTCACATCAGTTAAGTTGTCTTTGCCGCCCAGAACGTCAACCTCCATGCCATCTGGCCCATGACGCACTAATCCTTGCAGGCGTAGTTTTTCAGCGAGAGTCACTTGATCTCCGCCAAAGCGATCGGTATTGAAGACTAGACAACCACCTTCAATAGTCGTCAAATTTTTATTCGCCTGGAAACTAAAACTCACTAAATCATGCCGGCCTTTAGCACCAATACGCAAACCATTCCAGGAAGATCCGAGCGCTTGCGCAGCATCCTCAATCACACGTAATTGATGATTCTCTGCAATCGTATACAGGGCATCAATATCAAGTGGTAAGCCAGCCAAATACACCGGCATGATGGCTTTAGTTTTGTTATTAATCGCAGATTGGACTTGATGGAGATCGAGATTTCGGGTCTTTGGATCAATATCAACAAAAACAGGTTTTGCGCCCACGGCTAAGATCACATTGGAGGTTGCGACCCACGAAATTGGAGTTGTAATCACCTCATCGCCCGGCCCAATCCCAGCGACCTGAAGAGCAATTTTCATGGTAGCCGTGCCGTTTGCAAAGCAGCGCACAGTTGCGCCTCCTAGGTAAGCACTTAGAGCAGATTCAAACTCTAAAACCTTGGGGCCGGAAGTAATCCAACCAGAGCGCAATACATCGGCAACCGCTGTAATGGTCGCTTCATCAATCGTTGGCTTTGTAAAGGGGATAAATGGTTGACTCATTGACCTATTGTCGCAAAGCCTCACGTGGATGTCGAACTACAACACGTCGGCTATCCCGACCTAATTCCTCCATGGGAAGTCCGCGGGTTTTGAGCTCCTCATATTGGCCTGGGCTCATGAGTGCGAAGGCGTTGGGATCTTGGTTCCAGACGATCACAAACTCATTGAGCGTCGGTATCCATTTTTGGGGTTCTTGCTTGGCACCAAAGGTCAGCTCGTCGGTGAATTCGACCATGATGGTATTACGTTCTAGATAGAACGGAACAGTATGATCGAGCAAGCGAACCGAATAAATTTTGGCATCACTTGGGATTTGTGATTTAACCTTTTGCGCTAGGTCATACCCCGATACTGCACGACCTAAAGTCTCGTGCCCCGTTCCTGCGATGGTGGCGGTCAAGAAAAAGCCAAAAGCGAATAGCGCAATACTGAGAAGCGCATTGCGCTTAGCTAGGAGACTTGCCACCAGGCTAAATACCAATAAACAGGAGAGAGCCACAACTATCCAGACGGTGTATGCCTGATAGGCGTCGACCTCATCAGGCTGACCATTACGTCCAACTTCGGATAGAAAGAAAAATCCCGTGATGGCAAGCAAAGTGAAAAATAAAGTTTGGAAACGCCACCCGATTGAAAGATGCGCATGGGACTCTAAATAATCGGCGATTGACTTGGCTGCCAAAATAGCTAAGGCTGGGAATACCGGCATGATGTAGCCCGGTAATTTTGAGCGGGAAATGCTAAAGAAAATAAGGATGACTGCAAACCATGTCCAAAGCATCCATGAGGCTGAGAATGATTGCATGCGGTATTGCATGAGAGTTTGCCTTGCAGACTGAAAGAACTGGGGCATCCAGGGCAAAAAGCCAACAAGCACTAATGGCAAGAAAAAATAAAATGGGGCGGTACGTCCATGAGCAGTTGCGGTAAAGCGCTCAAAGTGTTCATAAATAAAGAAGAAGTGGGCAAACTCGGGATTCTCTATCGATACCGCAATGAACCACGGTGCAGTAACGATCAGGAAAATTACTAATCCGCTAAAAATATGTAATCGACCTAGAATTTTCCAGTCAAAGCGTGTCACGATATACGCAAATAGCACCATCCCTGGAATCACGATACCAATTAGTCCTTTTGATAGCGTGGCTAGACCCATTGCCAGCCAACAGACCCACATCCAATGGCGACCCGATTGGGGGCGCTGATGTTCATAGGCATGTTGAGCAAGTAACAGTGCGCACAGAGCTAGGTTGAGAAAAGCCGATAAGCCCATATCAAGGGCATTGAAATGCCCACCCACAACCCACATTGGGCTCGATAAGAGGATTAATGCCGCTAAATATCCCGTGACCCGGCCAAATAATTGGGCTGCAGTAAATCCAACCAATAAAATCGTGAGATAACCAGTGAGTCCGCTCCAAAAGCGTGCTTGCCATTCGCCAAGACCAAAGAGTTGAAACGTAATTGCCGAGGCCCAAATATGCAGTGGCGGTTTCTCAAAATATTTGTAGTCGTTATAACGGGGTGTGATGTAATCGCCGCTCACCATCATCTCGCGAGCCATTTGGGCGTAGCGACCTTCGTCCGTTGGAATTAGAAGTCGATAGTCAAGCGTTGCAAACCATAAAACGCTTGCGAGGACGAAGACAGCCACTAATGCAACCGAATTCAATGGGGTGAGATGACGTTCGGCAAGCATCTCGTCAATCCTTTTCTAAGAGGATGGCAGCCAATACTTTACGTCCTTCGCCCATTAGGATGTTGTATGTGCGGCAGGCTGCTTGTGAGTCCATCATCTCAAAACCAATTTTGGCTTTAATTAGAGGTTGCAGAATTTTGGGGTTCAGAAACACCTGCTTCTTACCCGTGCCCACAATAACCAACTCGGGTAGTAAGGCACTAATCATTGAGAAATGATCCTCTGAAAGATCCTGGATTTCCTCAACCGGCCATGCCAAAACTTCACCTTCAGGTTGAACGATTAAGGCATGCGAATACGGGGTTTGGTTGACCTCAAGAAAGCCAATTCCGTAGCCAGTGATCGTATTTTGGCTAGATTGTGGGTCAGAATGTAACTTCACGCAGAGGCTCTGTCATAATTGAGGAATTATAGCTAGCAAATTATCCCTAAATTTCAATGGCTTAACCTTGTAGAAGATCCGATTGTGAAACCAATACAAAAGTCCGACAAATTAAATAATGTCTGTTACGACATTCGTGGCCCCGTGCTTGAACTCGCCCAACGCATGGAAGAAGAGGGTCATAAGATTATCAAGCTCAACATTGGTAATGTCGGCGTATTCGGCTTTGACCCTCCCGAAGAAATTCAGCTCGACATGATTCGTAATCTAGGAAATGCATCCGCGTATTCGGATTCCAAGGGTATTTTTGCAGCACGTAAAGCTATCATGCAGTATTGCCAAGAAAAAGGCATTCAAGGCGTTACCTTAGATGATATCTACACGGGTAATGGTGCTTCTGAACTGATTGTTTTGGCCATGAATGCGCTTTTGAATAATGGCGATGAGGTGTTGGTTCCCGCACCCGATTACCCTTTGTGGACCGCGGCTGTCTCCTTATCAGGGGGAACCCCGCATCATTATTTGTGCGATGAGTCCAAAGGTTGGCAGCCCGATTTAAACGATATGCGTTCCAAGATTACGCCGCGCACCAAAGCGATCGTGGTAATTAATCCAAATAATCCAACCGGCGCCTTATATTCCAAAGAGGTTTTGCTGGAGATTATTGCAATTGCTCGTCAACATAATTTGATTCTGTTCGTCGACGAAATCTATGACAAGATGCTCTTTGATGGCGAAAAGCATATATCGCTCGCATCTTTATCGACCGACGTAGTCACCATTACCTTCAATGGTTTGTCAAAAAATTACCGCTCTTGCGGTTATCGGTCCGGCTGGATGGTTGTTTCTGGCGATAAGGCGATGGTTGCCGATTACATTGAAGGCTTAAATATGCTGTCCTCGATGAGGCTGTGCGCAAACGTTCCTGGGCAATACGCCATTCAAACGGCATTAGGTGGCTACCAAAGCATTAATGACCTGGTTGCTGCAGATGGACGCTTAACTCGTCAACGTGATCTAGCCTATAAGCTCATGAGCGAGATCCCTGGGGTTAGCGTTACCAAACCAAAGGCTGCTTTATATCTATTTCCAAAACTCGATCCACAAATGTATCCAATTAAAGATGATCAACAATTTATTGCTGATCTTCTAAAAGAGGAAAAGGTACTTCTTGTCCAAGGTACCGGTTTTAATTGGCCCAAGCCAGATCACTTTCGGATTACTTTTTTACCTCATGAAGATACTTTGCGCGAAGCAATTAAGCGGATCGCCCACTTTCTTGAGCGCTATCGCATGAAACACGCAACTAATTCAGTTGCAGCTACTCCAGCAAAAGTATGATGAAACCCATTCAGGTCGGACTTCTTGGTATTGGCACCGTAGGCAGTGGAGTCTTTACTGTTCTCGCCCGCAATCAAGAGGAAATTCAGCGGCGTGCAGGCCGCGGCATTCGAATTCATACAGTTGCTGATTTGAATACGCAGCGGGCCCAAGAGCTAGTTCAAGGTCAGGCTCAGGTGGTGAGTGATGCGCGCACCATCATTCAGAACCCAGAAATTGATATCGTGGTTGAGCTTATTGGGGGCTATGGCATTGCTAAGGATTTAGTTCTTGAAGCGATTGCGCATGGAAAACATGTCGTCACCGCAAACAAAGCATTGATTGCTGTTCATGGCAATGAAATTTTTAAAGCGGCGCATGACAAAGGAGTCATGGTTGCATTTGAAGCCGCGGTCGCAGGCGGAATCCCAATTATCAAAGCATTGCGTGAAGGCTTGAGTGCAAATCGCATTGAGTGGATTGCTGGAATTATTAATGGCACCACCAACTTTATCTTGTCAGAAATGCGCGATAAGGGTTTGGACTTTAATGCTGTGTTGAGTGAGGCGCAACGCTTGGGCTACGCTGAAGCAGACCCAACTTTTGATATTGAGGGAATAGATGCGGCACATAAAGCAACCATCATGAGCGCGATTGCGTTTGGGGTGCCAATGCAATTTGCCCAAGCACATGTTGAAGGCATCACTAAGCTATCAGCGATTGATATTCGATACGCTGAACAGCTTGGGTATCGCATCAAGCTTTTGGGGATTACAAAGAAGACCCTAAGCGGCATTGAGTTACGGGTCCATCCAACGCTGGTGCCTGCAAAGCGTTTACTAGCAAACGTTGAAGGCGCAATGAATGCTGTACAGGTATTCGGTGACGCTGTCGGTACGACCCTTTATTACGGTAAAGGTGCGGGTTCGGAGCCAACGGCTTCTGCGGTCATTGCCGACTTGGTCGATGTCACGCGTTTGCAAACTGCGGATTCTGAAAATCGAGTGCCTCATTTAGCGTTTCAGCCAAATGCCTTACAAAATACTCCAATTCTGCCAATTTCAGAGGTAACAACGAGTTATTACTTGCGCTTAGCGGTTGCTGATCAGGCCGGCGTTTTAGCCGATATCACACGGATTTTGGCTGCTCACGGCGTATCGATCGATGCGCTATTGCAAAAAGAAGCTGCTGAAGGGGAAAGTCAAACGGATCTTGTGATCTTGACCCATGAAACTAAAGAAAAGAATATGACAGCAGCTTTATTGGAGATGCAAAATCTGAAAACGGTGATTGGTGAGATCGTTAAGATTCGTCTTGAAAATCTTTCCTAGATTAAGTTTCTACATATGCGTTATCAATCGACTCGAGGCGCAAGCCCAGAACAAACCTTTCAAGGAATCTTATTAGGGGGCTTAGCGCCTGATGGGGGTTTGTATTTGCCAACCCACTATCCTCAAGTTACTAGTGCGCAGTTAAATTCCTGGAGGGGCTTGTCGTACCCCGATTTGGCATTTGAAATTATTCGTTTGTATTGCGACGATATTCCCGCTGATGCTTTAAAAGCGTTACTCCGCAAGACCTATACCGCGCAGGTCTATTGCAATGGTCGTCCTAGCGATTTAGCAAGCGATATTACTCCCGTGCATTGGTTGGGTAAGGAGCATGGAGCGCAACTGGGTCTCTTATGTTTATCGAATGGTCCAACCCTTGCTTTTAAAGACATGGCCATGCAGTTATTAGGTAATCTCTTTGAGTACGCATTGCGACGCGCTCAGCAAGACCTCAATATTTTGGGCGCCACTTCTGGAGATACTGGAAGTGCAGCTGAGTACGCCATGCGAGGAAAAGAGGGTATTAAGGTTTTTATGCTGTCGCCACGCGGCAAGATGAGCCCATTCCAGTCGGCGCAAATGTACTCCTTGCAAGATCCCAATATTTTTAATCTGGCTGTCGATGGGGTATTTGATGATTGCCAAGATATCGTGAAAGCAGTTAGTAACGATTTGGCTTTTAAAGCCAAATACCGGATTGGCACAGTGAACTCAATTAATTGGGGACGGGTTTTGGCTCAGGTCGTTTATTACTTTCAAGGTTACCTGTTAGCAACCGCGTCGAGTAATGAAAAAGTCTCCTTTGCGGTACCGTCTGGCAACTTTGGAAATGTTTGCGCTGGGCATATTGCCCGAATGATGGGCTTGCCCATTGCGCAACTCGTAGTGGCTACCAATGAAAATGATGTGTTGGATGAGTTTTTTAAAACTGGTATTTACCGAGCCCGTAAATCGGCAGAGACCTTACATACCTCGAGTCCTTCAATGGATATTTCTAAGGCAAGTAATTTTGAGCGCTTTATCTTTGATTTACTTGGTCGCGATGGCTTGCGCACTGCTCAATTATTTAAACAAGTTGAAACTGAGGGTGGGTTTGATTTATCGAACGATCCAGTATTTAAAACCATTTCAAAATTTGGATTTGTCTCTGGGCGCAGTACGCATCACCATCGCTTAGAGACAATTCGAGACATTGATCAGCGCTATGGAGTGATGATCGATACCCATACCGCAGATGGTATTAAAGTTGCGCGAGAATATTTACAAACAGAGATCCCAATGTTAGTTTTGGAGACCGCTTTGCCGATTAAGTTTGAGGAAACGATTCAAGAAGCATTAGGCCGTCCGGCTGAATGCCCAATTGCATTTACTGACATTAAAGATAAGCCTCAGCGTGTGACGAATATACCGGCTAGCACTTCAACAGTGAAGGCATTTATTCAAGATCACGTTCATTGATCATGGTCATCAGCCCATCTCCTGCGTCGAATACTAAACCACCATTACTCAGTGCGGCTGAAGCCCTATCGCATTTGCTAAAAAACCCTGAGCCCGTTGAGGGTCATGAGTTGGTGCCAACCCAAGATGCGCTAGGGCGTGTTCTTGCTGAGGATATTGTTAGTACGGTTGATGTGCCACCACTCGATAACACCTCCATGGACGGTTATGCGGTAGCCACTCAGGATATTCCGCAGCCTGGAGTTACCTTAAAAGTGGATCAACGTATTCCAGCGGGATCGATCGGTGAGCCGCTTAAGCCTAAGACTATTGCCAGAATCTTTACTGGTGCACCTATACCGCCAGGAGCCGATGCGGTCGTGATGCAAGAGGACTGCACAACTCAGGCTCAATCGGATTTAGTTCAAATTAATTCCATCCCCAGTATGGGGCAGTGGATTCGACGGCGCGGCGAGGACCTCAGTGTTGGAAAAGTCGCTTTATCTGCCGGCACTGTTTTAAGACCCCAGCACCTGGGCGTTGCTGCCTCTGCTGGCTATGCAGAATTGCCTGTCAAACGCAGGGTCAGAGTAGCCGCCTTTTTTACCGGCGATGAACTGTCCTTACCCGGTGAACCTTTAAAGCCGGGCGGTATTTATAACTCGAACCGTGACACCTTGTTGGGTCTCATTCGGAGTCTGGGATGCGTCGGTACGGATTACGGCATTGTTCCTGATCGATTGGAAGCAACTCGTCAGGCGCTACGAACTGCTAGCGAAGATCATGATCTAATTATTACGTCGGGCGGTGTTTCAGTCGGTGAAGAAGATCACATTAAGCCTGCTGTTCATGCTGAGGGGCGATTGGATTTATGGCAGATTGGCATTAAGCCAGGTAAACCGCTCGCATTTGGAGCGGTTCGTAAACAAAATCAGACAGACAGTGAGGCATGGTTTATTGGCCTTCCTGGTAATCCAGTATCTAGTTTTGTGACCTTCATTCTATTTGTTCGTCCATTTATCTTAAAACTTCAAGGGCGATCCGATTTCACACCGCCATCTTTTTTAGTGCGTGCTGATTTTGATTGGTCAAAGCCAGATCGTCGTAATGAGTTTTTGCGAGTCAAACTAAACGCAGTCGGCGGCCTTGATCTCTTTCCAAATCAGAGCTCGGGCGTTTTGACCAGCGCAGCCTGGGGAGATGGATTGATTGATTGCCCTGCCAGACAGGGATTTAAAAAGGGTGATATGGTTCGATATATCCCCTTTAGTGGACTACTTTATTAATTCATCACCATGAAACTGCATTTGCGTTTTTTTGCCTCGATACGCGAGGGCTTAGGTGTGGCGCAAGAGGAGCTTGTGATTCCCGATTCGGTAAAAACCATTGCGGATCTTCGTGCTTTCTTAATGATGCGTGGCTCGCCTTGGGCTGACATTTTGTCTAAAGACCGAGTATTGCGTTGTGCCCTCAATCAGCAAATGGTCAGCGCAGACACTGTTTTGTTAGAGGGTGCTGAAGTTGCTTTCTTCCCCCCAGTGACTGGAGGCTGATATGCCAGTTCGTATTCAAGAGCAGGATTTTGACCTAAGTACAGAAATTGCAAATTTACGAGCTGGTGACGGTGCAGTAGGCGCTGTTGCTATTTTTGTTGGCACAGTTCGAGACCTCAATGACGGCGCGACTGTTCAACAAATGACCTTAGAGCATTATCCGGGAATGACCGAAGCAGCCTTGCAGTTGATTATTGATCAGGCCAAAGGGCGCTGGGATCTAAACCAAGCACTGATTATTCATCGGATTGGACCCTTACAGCCGCTCGATCAAATTGTCTTGGTCGCTGTTACCAGCGCCCACCGTGGAGAAGCCTTTGCTGCATGCGAGTTCATCATGGACTACCTAAAGACACAAGCACCATTTTGGAAGAAAGAAGATACCCCAAATGGTGCTCGCTGGGTTGATGCCCGCGTTTCAGACGACAAAGCGTTGTCGCGTTGGTCTAAAACTTAGGGCCTTACATAAAAAACTGTCTTTTTTGGGAGCGCGTAAGACGCTTAACGGCACTTTCTGCTTTAGATGCACTCGAGCGGTCTGGGTAAGGCTTTACCTCTAGAAGCTTCACCGGCCCCCGTCCGCGTGTATAACGCGCACCAATCCCTTGGTTATGAGCAACGATCCGCTCTTCAAGCTTATTGGTGATGCCTGCGTAATAGCTGCCATCGGCGCATTCAAGTAAGTAAAGATACCAAGCCATCGCACATTGCATTGAAATAAAAAACTTGAATAATGAAGGTTTACCCCCATATTCTAAATAGACTCTTTAATTAGTAAATTAATTTATATAAATCATGCGAATAGATAAACTAACCACTAAATTCCAAGAAGCATTAGGGGATGCACAAAGCCTTGCCCTCAGTAACGATAACCAGTTCATTGAACCCGAGCATTTGCTTCTTGCGATGGTACGTCAGCAGGATGGAGGGGCGCGAAGCTTATTAACACGAGCTGGCGCTAATGTTGCTGGGCTGGAAAAAGCTGCTGAGGCGATGATTGCTAAATTACCCCAGGTCCAGGGTACTGGGGGCGATGTTCAGATTGGTCGAACTTTATTAAATTGGCTTAATCAAACCGAAAAGGAAGCGAGTAAGCGCGGCGATCAGTACATTGCTGGCGAGTTATTCCTATTGGTTTTGGCAGACGATAAAGGGGAGTTGGGTAAGGCGGCTCGCGAAAACGGTTTAAGTCGTAAGGCTTTAGAGGCGGCAATTGATTTGGTTCGTGGCGGTGAGTCAGTAAACTCAGCCGATGCCGAAGGCCAGCGTGAGGCCTTAAAGAAATACACCCTCGATTTGACGGAGCGCGCTCGGCTCGGAAAACTTGATCCGGTGATTGGACGAGATGATGAGATTCGGCGTGCCATTCAAATTCTTCAGCGACGCAGTAAAAATAATCCAGTCTTAATTGGCGAACCTGGAGTCGGTAAGACCGCCATCGTCGAAGGCCTGGCGCAACGCATTGTGAACGGTGAAGTGCCGGAAACATTGAAAGACAAGCGTGTTCTGGTGTTGGATATGGCCCTTTTATTAGCCGGCGCAAAGTATCGTGGTGAATTTGAAGAGCGTTTAAAAGCAGTGCTCAATGATGTGGCAAAAGATGAAGGCCGCACCATTATGTTTATTGATGAGATTCATACGATGGTTGGGGCTGGTAAAGCCGATGGCGCGATGGATGCTGGCAATATGTTAAAGCCAGCGCTAGCTCGAGGTGAGCTCCACTGCATCGGCGCCACCACGCTTGATGAGTATCGTAAATACATTGAGAAAGACGCTGCTCTAGAGCGCCGTTTTCAAAAAGTCATGGTTGACGAGCCAAGCGTTGAGGCAACGATTGCAATTTTGCGCGGCTTACAAGAGAAATATGAGCTGCATCACGGCATTGAGATTACAGACCCTGCGATTGTGGCCGCAGCCGAGCTCTCTCACCGCTATATCACTGACCGGTTTTTACCTGATAAGGCGATTGATCTAATTGATGAGGCCGGTTCTCGTATCAAGATGGAAATTGATTCAAAGCCTGAGGTCATGGATAAGTTAGATCGCCGACTGATCCAGTTAAAGATTGAGCGTGAAGCGGTTAAAAAAGAAAAGGATGATGCCTCTAAAAAACGCCTAGATCTTATCGAGGAAGAAATTACCCGATTGGGTGCAGAGTATGCCGATCTTGAAGAAATTTGGAAGGCTGAAAAGGGTGCAGCCTTGGGCGCTGCCTCCGTGAAGGAAGAGATTGATCGCGTTAAAGCTGAAATCGCAAAGTTACAGCGCGAGGGTAAGCTCGAGAAGGTCGCTGAATTGCAATACGGTAAATTGCCCGAACTCGAGCAAAAACTGAAGTCAGCTGCTGCTGCTGAAGCAAAGGCTGAACAGAAAGATTCAAGCCGTCCAAAACTACTTCGCACACAAGTTGGTGCTGAAGAAATTGCGGAAGTGGTCTCGCGTGCGACCGGTATTCCCGTTTCGAAAATGATGCAAGGCGAGCGGGACAAGTTACTCAAAATGGAAGAGCATTTGCATGAGCGTGTTGTGGGACAGGATGAGGCGATCCGTGCTGTATCGGATGCAATTCGTCGCTCTCGCGCCGGTCTCTCCGAAGAAAACAAGCCCTATGGTTCATTCATGTTCCTAGGACCTACAGGCGTTGGTAAGACCGAGTTATGTAAAGCGTTGGCTGAGTTTCTATTTGATAGCGATGACCGATTAATCCGGATTGATATGAGCGAGTTTATGGAAAAGCACAGCGTCGCTCGCTTAATTGGGGCTCCCCCTGGATACGTAGGTTACGAAGAGGGTGGTTATCTCACTGAGCAGGTTCGTCGTAAACCCTATAGTGTGATTTTGTTTGACGAGATTGAAAAAGCGCATCCTGACGTATTTAATGTGTTGTTGCAGGTATTAGACGATGGGCGACTAACCGATGGTCAGGGACGTACAGTTGATTTTAAAAATACCGTGATTGTGATGACCAGTAACATTGGTTCTCATTTGATTCAGTCAATGACAGGTAAAAATCAAGCTGAGGTGAAAGAAGCAGTTTTTGGTGAGCTCAAAAATCATTTCCGTCCTGAGTTCTTAAACCGAGTCGATGAGATTGTGGTTTTTCATGGATTGGATCAAAAGAATATTGCCTCGATCGCAAAAATTCTCTTGCAAAACCTCTCAGAGCGGTTGGACCGCCTTGATATGCAACTGGATATCAGTGATGCAGCGTTGAATAAAATAGCAGAGGTTGGTTTTGACCCTGTTTTTGGGGCTAGACCACTCAAGCGTGCCATTCAGCAGCACATTGAAAATCCGGTATCGAAGATGATCTTGGAGGGCAAATTTGGCCCACAGGATGTGATTCCAGTGGATGTGGATAAAAAGGGCGATTTCAGCTTTTCACGTCTCGTCCATTAAGCGTTTTGGAGGATCGGGCGACT
This sequence comes from Polynucleobacter sp. HIN8, assembly GCF_030297615.1. Lineage (NCBI taxonomy): Bacteria > Pseudomonadati > Pseudomonadota > Betaproteobacteria > Burkholderiales > Burkholderiaceae > Polynucleobacter > Polynucleobacter sp. HIN8. The sequence continues at coordinate 510,640 of NZ_AP028139.1, forward strand.
GGCGCTAAACTAGTGCTATGTCGCTTGCCCAAGGCAGTTTTTACTCCAGTGATAACCGTACGATCGGCTTAATCAGCCTCGCGCACGGCACCTCACATTTTTATCATTTAGTTCTCCCCCCTCTTTTCCCCTGGTTGAAGATCGAATTTGGCTTGTCGTATGCCGAGCTTGGTTTGTTGATGACCGTGTTCTTTGTGGTTTCCTGCATCGTGCAAGCATCTTCAGGTTTTCTAGTCGATCACAAAGGCGCTCGTCCGGTCTTGTTCGCTGGGATTGGATTATTGGCTTTGTCCGCAGTGACCTACGCTGTGAGCTCAAGCTATTTGGGGTTAATGATCGGTGCGATTTTGATGGGGTGCGGTAATGGTGTTTTTCATCCGGTCGATTACACCTTAATCAATCATAAGATTTCAGCAAAACGATTACCGTACGCCTATTCCTTTCATGGCGTCACCGGTTATCTCGGTTGGGCTTTAGCCCCAGTTTTTATGGTGGCTATTGCAGAGCTTGCAAATTGGCGCACAGCGATGATGGCAGCTGCGATCTTGGCGATCTCAGTTCTTATATTGATCTGGTTTAACCGCGACTTACTGACGGATGATGCCAAGGAGCGTCAAGCCAGTAATTTGGCAAATGCACGCAAGGAAGACCCCAACCATCAACCGCTGGGAACTTTTGATTTCTTAAAGTTACCTGCTGTTTGGTTATGTTGGCTCTTTTTCTTTTTTAGTATGGTGGCAATGTCGGGCATTCAGTCATTTGCCCCAAGCGCATTGTTTAAAACTTACGAAATCTCGGTTGCCTCTGGTAACTTTTTTCTAACCCTATTGGCTCTTGGAACTGCAGGTGGTATGTTGTTTGGTGGTTATCTGGCAAGCCGCTTTGCTGCGCCAGAACGTACCGTGGTCATCTGTTTATTTGTTAGTGCACTGATGTCGGTAATTATTGGGGCGGAGTTAGTATCGGCCACCTTGATTCCTACCTTGTTTATTGTGATTGGCATTGGCTTGGGTATTGCAGCACCATCACGTGATTTAATGATTCGCTCCGCAACACCACAAGGTGCCTCTGGTCGAGTCTATGGCATTGTTTACTCAGGCATCGATCTTGGTGCTTCAGTGGGTCCGCTCGCCTTTGGTATTTTGTTAGATGCTGGCAGACCTAATTGGCTTTTCTTGGGCGTTGCCTTTATTCAATGCTTGATTATCTTTACAGCGTTTAGAGTCGCAGGTAGCATTCCCAATCGACCGGCTGCGGCCAGTTAATGCCTATTTCCATATGATGAAATATTGATTTCATCAGATAAAAAGTTGGAGAAATCAAAAGTAGTAGCCAGTTTCATTTTGCAACTCATTATTTCGTATTACAAAAATTAATTCATAAGTAATTGAATTAATTAAAGAAATTTATTTCGATTTGCTCCAACTTTTCAAGCTTTAATCATAGTTAGCTCTCTAAACTCTTATATAAGACATAAGAGTTTGGGTTTTTTAAGCCCTCGTCGACATCAATTTTTATCTTGAATGAAGGAGAGCAATATGGTGACTCGTAAAGCAGAAGCAGCAACGATTCAAAAGGATTGGGATACTAATCCACGTTGGCAAGGGGTAAAGCGCGGCTACACCGCAGAAGATGTTGTACGTCTTCGGGGTTCTGTTCGTCCAGAGTACACCTTGGCGAGACAGGGCGCAGAGAAATTATGGAATTTAGTCAATAACGAAGCCTATGTAAATTGTTTGGGCGCGTTAACTGGCGGTCAAGCCATGCAGCAAGTAAAAGCTGGCGTTAAAGCAATCTACTTATCAGGTTGGCAAGTGGCTGCTGATAACAATACCTATGCAGCGATGTATCCAGATCAATCTCTCTATCCAGTGGATTCCGTACCGAAGGTGGTTGAGCGGATCAACAATACCTTTGAGCGCGCCGATCAAATTCAGTGGTCAAAGGGAATTAATCCAGGCGATCCTGGTTACATCGATTACTTTGCTCCAATCGTTGCCGATGCCGAAGCTGGCTTTGGCGGTGTTCTTAATGCATATGAATTAAGTAAAGCATTAATTAAAAATGGCGCAGCTGGTGTGCATTTCGAAGACCAATTGTCATCCGTTAAAAAATGCGGACATTTGGGTGGTAAGGTGCTATTACCTACTCAAGAGTCTGTACAAAAATTAATTGCTGCTCGTTTGGCTGCGGATGTCATGGGTGTACCAACGATTATTTTGGCGAGAACCGATGCCGAGGCTGCTGATCTATTAACTTCGGATTACGATGAAAACGATAAACCGTTCTTAACCGGCGAGAGAACCCCTGAGGGTTTTTATAAAACCCGTAAAGGTTTAGGACAGGCGATTTCTCGTGGTTTAGCGTATGCGCAATATGCTGATATGGTCTGGTGTGAGACCGGTACTCCCGATTTGGATTTTGCCAAGAAGTTTGCTGAGGCAATTCGTGAGAAGTTTCCAGGAAAAATGTTGGCTTATAACTGCTCGCCATCCTTTAACTGGAAGAAGAACTTAGACGATGCAACGATTGCTAAGTTTCAACGTGAGTTGGGTGCCATGGGTTACAAGTACCAATTCATTACTTTGGCCGGTATCCATTCGATGTGGTACAACATGTATGATCTTTCGCAAGACTATGTCAAGCGCGGTATGACAGCCTATGTTGAGAAAGTTCAAGAGCCCGAGTTTGCAGCGCGTGATCGGGGTTATACCTTTGTTTCCCATCAACAAGAGGTTGGTACTGGATATTTTGACGATGTCACCACCGTTATTCAGGGTGGCAAATCATCAGTGACTGCGTTGACTGGGTCGACTGAAGAAGAGCAATTCCATTAATGATTCATCCGCCTAATCGGCGGATTATGCAGTTGTGAAAGGCGCTTACAGCATCTCAAAAGGGTGACTTAAGCGCCTTTCTGTTTTACAGTAGTACTCATGAGCGATTGCATACTTTGTAAAGAAGATGGCGGCCACATCATTTGGCGGGGCGACGACGCTCGCGTGGTTCTGGTCGATGCACCTGATTTACCTGGCTATTGCCGAGTGATTTGGAATCGACATATCGCTGAGATGAGTGAGTTATCGCGTATCGAACGAGAAATCTTGATGGCTTTAGTGGATGTGGTTGAGTTTGCTGTGCGGCGTGTGATGCGGCCTCAAAAAATAAACTTAGCTTCATTGGGTAATCAAGTTCCACATCTTCATTGGCATGTGATCCCCCGTTTTGCTGATGACCCCTATTTTCCTGATTCGATTTGGTCACCGCGGCATCGCGATACGACTCATGCCGTTCTCAAGTCGCGACGTGAGCTCGCTAAGGGGATTCCTGAGGCGATCCGTTTGGGGATTGCCGATTTGGCGTAACCACTAATCATTAAATCAGTCGCCGTATTGACTCAATGTATGCGTGTGCGTCTAAAGCTTGGCCATTGCGCTGAGATTCCCAAAGAGCACGCCCCAAGCATTCCATCATTTGATGATGAGCTTCATGCTCAGAATCTAATTTACGACTCAGTTGCTCGGCAACTAACTTGATTCCCGGAGGCTGATCAATTGAAATTTGCTCGCTGATGGATAAGTGCATGGATAAATGCAAGAAGGGATTAGTTTGTCCTTGTTCAGGGATAAATTCTTGGACAAGCGCTTCATTGTTCGACAAAATAGCGTGATACTCGGGGTGGAGCTTGATCCATGAGCAGGCCATCATCTCAAGGGGTGTTAATACACTTCCAGTCAATTGTTTATGCCAGGCATTGCAAAAGAATTGCCGAACCTCATCGCGACTTGGATTAAACAGCGCCACGTATTTTTCCTTGATTGGTTTTATGTCGATAAGAGCATAAAGGCTCAACGATGCATTGTGCACAATCCGGATTGCGAGCCTTACACACATAGCGGCCATGCAAAATCAGCCAATGATGAGCATCGACCTGGTAGTCCTTGGGAATTCGTTTCATGAGTTTATTTTCAACTTGCAGAACATTTTTACCAGGGGCCAGACCTGTACGATTGGATACTCGAAAAATATGGGTATCTACTGCAATCGTTGCTTCCCCAAATGCTGTATTGAGGATGACATTGGCCGTTTTACGGCCAACACCAGGCAGTGCTTCTAGTTCGGATCGGTTTCTAGGCACTTGACCGCCGTGGCGTTCAAGTAATATCCGGCAGGTCTCTTGCAAATGCTTTCCCTTCGTCCTGTAAAGACCGATATGTTGGATATAGGGACGCACTCCTTCTTCGCCAAGTGCGAGGATCGATGCGGGAGTATTCGCAACTGAAAATAAACGACGTGTCCCCTTGTTCACCGATACATCAGTAGCTTGTGCAGATAGTAAGACCGCAGTTAATAATTCAAATGGCGAGCTGTATTCCAGTTCGGTAGTTGGCTTGGGGTTATTTGCCTTCAGTTGCTCAAAAAAGGCAATGCGCTGCTCAGGGTTCATGATGCTTATGAGCCTGATTGTTTTACACGTGCAATCGCCGCAGCAATAATTGCGCGTTTACGTTCGATTTCTTCACGTTGTGCTTGGCTTGTTGCTTGACTCTGATCCAATGCGGCTAATTTAGCTTTGGCTTTAGTAGCCAATCGCTCCTCTTGGTCGCGCTCTTCGCGTTCGAATCGATTTAAATGGGATTCATAGCGAGCTCTTGCTAGATCTGCTTGAGCGGGCGACCAAGCATTCCAACCAGTTTGATCTCCTGTCACATTTAGCATGTGAATGCAATCCACTGGACAGGGGGCAACGCATAGGTCACAGCCAGTACACCACTCAGGAAGCACGGTGTGCATTTGCTTAGATGCGCCAACGATGGCATCAACGGGGCATGCCTGAATACACAGCGTGCAGCCAATGCAGGCTTTCGGATCGATCCAAGCAACTGGACGTGGCCGTTCAGCTCCGCACTCTGGATTAATGGTGCGAGTCTCATTATCTAGCGGGTAATTCAGGATTTGGCTAAGACGAATAATTCCTTCTGCACCACCCGGGGGGCAGCGATTGGGTTTTTCGCCCTCAGCAAGGGCCTCTGCATATCCGCGACAATCCGGATAACCGCATTTTGTACACTGCGTTTGTGGAAGCGTGTCTTCGAGTAGGTCGGCAAGCGTAATTGAAGGCATGGACTTTCAATCCGATGCAATTTAATTCGCGTCTTGATTGCTTGGATTGGATCGGTGGTGGGCCCGAATAAATTGCTGGATACGGGGATAAACTTTATTGCGCCAGCGACTTCCAGAGAAAATACCGTAATGTCCGGCACCACTCACTTCGTAATGTTCTTTCCTCGATTCCTCAATACCTTTACATAATTTGTGGGCTGCTCGCGTTTGACCGCTGCCGGAGATATCATCCATTTCACCCTCGATTGTCAGTAAGGCTGACTGCAAGATATCCTGTGGTTTAACGAGTTCGTTGCCAACCATCCAATTCCCATTTGGCAAGGCGTAGTCTTTGAAGACAGTGCGAATGGTATCTAGGTAATAGTGAGCATCCATATCCAGTACTGCGTTGTATTCGTCATAAAAACGGATATGGGCTTTTGCATCCTGCTCGTCACCACGAACTAAGTTTTGAAAATAATCCCAATGCGATTGAAAATGATTGCTTGGGTTCATAGCAATAAAACCCATGTGCTGTAAGAAGCCAGGGTAGACGCGTCGTCCAGCACCAGGGTGAGGCGGCGGTACGTTGTAGATCGTATTCGCCTCAAACCATTCAATTGATTTACTCATCGCCAGCGAGTTCACTGCGGTCGGTGATTTGCGAGCATCAATTGGGCCGCCCATCATGACTAAGGAGCGTGGCGTACTTTCACCACGTGAAGCCATTAATGAGATGGCGCCGAGAACCGGAACCGTTGGTTGGCATACAGAAATCACATGAAGATTTTCAGCACCAATATGGCGAACGAAATCTTCAACGTAATGGACGTAATCATCTAAACCAAATACGCCTTGGTCGTTTGGAACCATCCGCGCATCAATCCAGTCGGTGATGTAAACCTTGTGATCTTGCAACATCGTGCGAACGGTATCGCGCAATAAGGTGGAGTGATGGCCGGAGAGAGGAGCAACAATTAAAACAACCGGGTCTTGCTTCATTTTGGAGATGACTTCAACATCATCCGAAAAACGCTTAAAACGAACTAGATTACAAAATGGTTTCGCAGTGGTAGTTAACTCTTGGACGACCACCTCTTTGCCATGAGCATTGACACTACGAATTCCAAATTCAGGTTTCTTATAGTCTTTGCCAAGACGGTGGAGTAGTTCATAACTCGCTGCCAGACGCTCCGCACCTGGCACCAGGGAGAGTGGATTGGCTGGATTAACAAAAGTCTCCGCGGTTGTTTTTGCCCACTCCGTTAAGGGTTGCAATAATGCTTTTTGGAAATCGTAGATTTGATAAAGCATTGAATACTCTCCAGAACCAACAAAGAACTCTATTTTGACATGAGAACCCGGGCGATGGCCTGAGCAACCCGATCTATATTTTTACTATTCAAGGCTGCAACGCAAATACGTCCAGTGGATAAGGCGTAGATGGCATCCTGCTCTTGGAGTTTTGCGACTTGATCAGCAGTCAATCCCGAGTAAGAGAACATGCCCCGTTGTGCTTCAATAAATGAAAAATCGTGCGATATTCCAGCCGCCGCCAGTTTTTCTTTCAGGCCGTGGCGCATCGACTTAATCCGATCGCGCATCTGGGCTAATTCATCCTCCCACATTTGACGTAGCTTAGGTGAGTTGAGCACCGTTGCCACAATCGCAGCACCATGGGTTGGGGGATTTGAGTAATTGGTTCGAATGACGCGTTTGAGCTGAGAGAGGACTCGGGCAGACTCTTCTTTACTTTGAGTCACGATGGACAAAGCCCCAACGCGTTCCCCATATAACGAGAACGATTTGGAGAAAGAGCTCGATACAAAAAAGGACATTCCTGAATCCGCAAACATGCGTACAGCGGCCCCATCTTCTTCAATGCCATCAGCGAAGCCTTGGTAGGCAATATCTAAAAATGGAATTAACTGTTTTTGTTGGCAAATTGAAATAATCGTTTTCCATTGATCCTTCATGAGATCGGCACCCGTTGGATTGTGGCAACAGGCATGCAAGATGACTAACGTTTTGGCTGGAAAAGACTCCAAGGATTTCACCATGCCATCAAAGTCTACGCCGCGTGTTTTGGGGTCAAAGTAGGTGTAATCCAAAACCGTGTATCCCGCAGCCTCAAAAATGCCACGATGATTTTCCCAGCTCGGCGAGCTAATTGCTGCTGGTGAGTTCGGCTCAAGGCGTTTTACAAAATCTCCACCGACGCGCAGGGCACCAGTACCACCCAGGCACTCTGCGGTGACCACTCGGCCGGCTTGAATTAAGGCCGAATCTTTACCAAATAGTAAGTTTTGGACGGCTGAGTTATAGGGATTCGGTCCTTCAATCGGAATGTAGGCGCGTGGCGCTTCTTTGGCAACCACTTCTTTCTCGGCCTCAAGAACAGCCCGCAAGAGCGGGACTTTACCCTCGTCGGTGTAGTAAACCCCCACCCCTAAATTCACTTTGCCTGGTCTTTGGTCGGCGGTATAGGCCTCGGTTAGGCCAAAAATTGGATCTTTCGGGGCAAGCTGGACAGAAGAAAACAGGTTCATGTTAGAAATATTAATTAGTTGTTGTAAATCAGGCTCTTAGAAGCAGTTGGTGGAATTGGAATAAAAACGGCAAAATTGAAGATTATTTGTAAATCGCTAGGTGATTCATCCTTAGCCATAAATGATAGCCGAGATGCCAAAGCTCACCCCAAAATCAAGCAGCAAAAAAAAGAAGCCAGAAGCCATGGCTCTTACCGATCCAGCGGGGGTTGTAGAGGATCTTCCTCTGAAGATGGAAGCGCCAGTAACTCTCGATGAATCGAAGTTTGTCCGTTTCCCAAATTCACCCTATCAGCTCTATCAGCCGTTTCCTCCGGCGGGAGATCAACCAGCTGCGATTGATCAGTTGTGCGAAGGACTAGAAGATGGATTGCTCTTTCAAACCTTATTAGGAGTTACCGGTTCGGGCAAAACGTTCACGATGGCGAATGTGATTGCGAGGATGGGGCGCCCCGCGATTATTTTTGCTCCAAACAAAACACTCGCTGCGCAGTTGTACTCCGAGTTTAGGGAATTCTTTCCTCGCAATGCCATCGAATATTTTGTGAGTTATTACGACTACTATCAGCCCGAAGCCTACGTTCCTCAGCGCGACTTATTTATCGAAAAGGATTCGTCGATAAATGAGCATATTGAGCAGATGCGTTTATCCGCTACGAAAAGTTTATTGGAGCGCCGAGATGTGGTGATTGTGGCAACGGTGTCGGCTATTTATGGTATTGGCAACCCTGGTGATTACCACAGCATGGTATTGACCTTAAGGCCTGGCGACAAATTAAGTCAACGGGATATTGTGACGCGACTCATTTCTATGCAGTATGAGCGCAATGAAATGGACTTTCAGCGAGGTATTTTTCGGGTCCGCGGTGACACAATTGATATTTTCCCGGCCGAGCACAATGAGTTGGCAATCCGCGTTGAATTATTTGATGATCAGGTTGAATCGCTTCATTTCTTTGATCCATTAACCGGAAAGATTAAGCAGAAATTACCGCGTTTTACGGTCTACCCGAGTTCGCATTATGTGACTCCGCGAGAGACTGTTTTAAGGGCCATTGAAACCATTAAAGCGGAGTTACGAGAACGCTTAGATGAGTTTGTCAAAGGCAATAAATTGGTGGAGGCTCAGCGTTTAGAGCAGCGCACCCGATTTGATCTTGAAATGCTCTCTGAACTCGGATTTTGCAAGGGTATTGAAAACTATTCGCGGCATTTGTCGGGGGCAAAACCGGGTGAGGCTCCACCCACCTTAGTCGATTACCTTCCCGAGGACGCACTCATGTTCTTAGATGAGAGCCATGTTTTGATTGGGCAACTCAATGGGATGTACAACGGCGACCGCTCACGCAAACATACTTTGGTGGAGTATGGCTTTCGCTTACCATCGGCAATGGATAACCGGCCTTTGAAGTTTCCGGAGTTTGAAACCAAGATGCGCCAAGCCATTTTTGTCTCAGCAACTCCAGCCGATTATGAAAACCAAAAAACAGGTCAGATCGTTGAGCAGGTCGTTCGACCGACTGGATTAGTCGACCCGGCCATTGAGGTCCTTCCCGCCAGCTCTCAGGTGGATGATTTACTGGGTCAAATCCATGAGCGCGTTAAAGCGGGTGAGCGTGTACTGGTCACCGTGCTGACCAAGCGAATGGCCGAGCAACTGACCGAGTATTTGGCTGATAACGGCGTCAAAGTACGTTACGTTCACTCGGATATTGATACGGTCGAGCGCGTTGAAATTATTCGGGATCTACGTTTGGGTGTTTTTGATGTCTTGGTTGGCATCAACTTATTGCGAGAAGGTCTTGATATCCCCGAGGTATCGCTTGTCGCCATTTTGGATGCGGATAAAGAGGGATTTTTACGAGCCGAACGGAGTTTGATTCAGACCATTGGGCGGGCAGCTCGTAATGTTCATGGCAAAGCAATTTTGTATGCCGACAAAATGACCGAGTCCATGAAAAAAGCAATGGGAGAAACGGAGCGCCGCAGAAATAAGCAAATTGCGTTTAACTTGAAGCACGGCATTCAACCCAAAGGGGTTCAGAAGCGGATTAAAGACATCATTGATGGTGTCTACGATGTTCAAGAAAAGCGCGTGGAGTTGCAAATTGCGCAGCGCAAGGCGCAGTACGAGATGATGAGTGAGCGGGAGTTGGCCAATGAGATCAGTCGCCTCGAAAAGCAAATGATGGCTGAGGCCAAAAATCTTGAGTTTGAGAAAGCTGCTGCGACGCGGGATCAGATTGCTAAAATTAAAGAGTTGGCATTTGGTGCGCTTGCTAAAGATTCCATATAAATCAAGCGCTTATCCTTTTTTATCCCCCCATTACCTCTATGGCTTATTCCCGATAAAAATACTCGGGAATATGTTATACTTGACCTAAATTGTCAGGTATTACCTGCCTGGCAATCGCTGTCCATATCAACCCACAACCAAGGTGATTTATGAGACTTACTACTAAAGGTCGTTTTGCTGTAACTGCAATGATAGATTTGGCTCTGCGTGAAGCGCATGGCCCTGTAACCTTAGCTGGAATTAGCCAGCGCCAGAAGATTTCTCTTTCGTATCTAGAGCAACTCTTTGGAAAATTGCGTCGCTTTAATATTGTGGAGAGCACACGCGGACCCGGTGGCGGCTATACCTTAGCTCGCAAGCCAGAGGAAATCAGTGTGGCCGACATTATTGTGGCCGTCGATGAGCCCCTAGATGCTACTCAGTGCGGTGGCAAAGGGAACTGCCACAGCGAGGAAGATACGCATAGTCGCTGTATGACCCATGACTTATGGACTAATTTGAATGCCAAGATGGTTGAGTATTTAGACTCAGTCACCTTGCGCGATTTAGTTAAACAGCAAGAGAGTCGCGGCGTCGTGATTGCAGATATGCGCGAGAAAAAAGTGCGCGTTGAGCCTGCAAAACTGAAAAAGACAGCGGTTGCTGCGGTGACTAAAAAAGAAGAGGCTCCCAAACGGCCTCTCATCAACTCAGTATTTAATTTAGCAAGACAAGGTTAAGTATGAACGCTCCACTGAAGGCTGCATTACAGCCCGTCTCCATCTATAGCCCTAAGCATTTCCCGGTCTATATGGATTACTCGGCCACGACGCCGATTGATCAGCGCGTGGTTGACAAAATGCTGCCTTATTTACGAGAGCAATTTGGTAATGCGGCCTCTCGCAGCCATGCATTTGGGTGGGCGGCCGAAGAGGCAGTGGAGGAGGCGCGGGTTGAGGTCGCCAAATTAGTACACGCCGATCCTCGCGAAATCGTTTGGACAAGTGGTGCGACCGAGAGCATTAACTTGGCGCTTAAAGGTGCAGCCCATTTTTATAAAGAGAAGGGTAAGCACATCATTACGGTGAAGACCGAGCACAAGGCAACACTCGATACCTGCCGCGAGCTTGAGCGTGAAGGTTATGACGTTACTTATCTCGATGTGATGGAAAACGGCCTGATTGATTTTGCGCAGTTTGAAGCTGCCATTCGTCCCGATACCATTTTGGCATCGGTGATGTATGTCAATAACGAAATTGGCGTGATTCAAGATATTCCGCGACTTGGAGAATTGTGCCGCTCGCGTGGCGTCATATTTCATGTGGATGCTGCGCAAGCAACGGGCAAAGTTGAAATTGACCTGGAGAAGATCAAAGTCGATCTCATGAGTTTCTCGGCACACAAGACCTATGGTCCAAAAGGGATTGGCGCATTGTTTGTGCGACGCAAACCCCGGGTGCGGATCGAAGCCCAAATCCATGGCGGTGGTCACGAGCGCGGAATGCGTTCGGGAACCTTGCCTGTTCATCAGATTGTTGGCATGGGCGAGGCGTTTAAGATCGCTCGAATCGAGATGGCCGAAGAAGCCGCGCGGATTCGTAAATTACGTGATCGCTTGCTAGCTGGTCTGAAAGACATTGAAGAGGTTTATGTGAATGGCGACATGGGCCAACGCGTTGCCCATAACCTCAATATCAGTTTTAACTACGTTGAAGGCGAGTCCATGTTGATGGCATTAAAAGACATCGCCATCTCTTCGGGATCGGCTTGCACCTCGGCCTCCTTAGAGCCCTCGTATGTATTACGTGCTTTGGGGCGCAATGATGAGCTTGCCCATAGCTCGATTCGCTTTACGATTGGCCGCTTTACCACCGAAGAAGAGGTGGATTTCACGATCGCTTTAGTGAAAGACAAGATTGCGAAATTGCGGGAACTTTCTCCCTTATGGGAAATGTACAAAGACGGCATTGATCTCAACACGATTCAATGGGCCGCCCATTAATAGAATTTGATGTTCTAGACAAGGTAAATTGAAATGGCATATAGCGATAAAGTAATTGATCATTATGAAAACCCCCGTAACGTTGGTTCCTTCGCCAAGGGCGATGAGCAGGTGGGCACAGGAATGGTTGGTGCGCCGGCATGTGGCGACGTGATGAAATTGCAAATTCGCGTAAATGATCATGGCGTTATTGAAGATGCGAAATTCAAGACCTATGGCTGCGGTTCTGCGATTGCATCCTCCTCATTGGTTACTGAATGGGTGAAGGGGAAAACCCTTGATCAAGCTTTGGAAATTAAGAACTCGCAAATTGCGCAAGAGTTGTCGTTGCCGCCTGTAAAAATTCATTGTTCGATCTTGGCTGAAGATGCCATTAAGGCGGCAGTGAAAGATTACAAAGATAAGCATCCCGTTAAATAAAACCGCCATGTCCATCACCCTGACTGAAAAAGCCGCTAATCACGTCAACCGCAGTTTGCAAAAGCGCGGTAAGGGCTGTGGGTTGCGCCTGGGTGTTCGTACTACGGGCTGCTCAGGTCTTGCCTACCAATTGGAGTACGTTGATGAAGCGGCTCCAGAAGACCAAGTATTTGAATCTCACGGCATCAAGATTTTTGTTGACCCAAAGAGCCTGACCTATATCGATGGAACTGAGCTTGATTTTGTCCGCGAGGGCTTAAATGAAGGATTTAAGTTTCAAAATCCCAATGTGAAAGATGAGTGTGGTTGTGGCGAATCTTTCCGCGTCTGACAACTACTTCACTTTTTTTGGCCTTACCCCCCGTTTCATGCTTGATACGTCGGTATTGGATCGCGCGTATTTAGCGATTCAAAAAGAAGTTCACCCCGATCGTCATGCCTCGGGATCCGATACCGAGCAACGTTTAGCCATGCAAATGGCGACCTATGCCAATGGCGCCTATCGAACCCTAAAAGATCCGATCGCACGCGGCCTCTATTTATGCCAGCTGCATGGTGTTGAGGCCAATCTAGAAACGAATACCGCGATGCCGGTTCAGTTTTTAATGAAACAAATGGAATGGCGCGAAGCCTTAGATGATCATGCCGATGATTTGGAGGCTTTGGAGCGCCTTGCTGCCGAAGTTGAACAATCACGTCATGATTCGCTACTGGAACTCACTGATGTTTTTGAGCAGTCAGCCTATGGCCAAGCGGTGGATATTCTTCGCGGTCTACTCTTTATTAATAAATTTGCCATCGAGCTCGATGACGCAATCGCGCAACTGGTCTAAAGCAAACGAATATGGCCTTATTGCAAATCGCTGAACCTGGAATGGCACTAGCACCCCATGAGCGCAAGGTGGCGATTGGAATTGATTTGGGAACCACCAACTCCTTAGTCGCAGTGGTTCGAGATGCTCTACCTAAGGTCTTAACCAATGCTGCTGGTCAGGCTTTATTTCCTTCGGTGATTCGGTATTTACCAGACGGTAGAACTCAGGGGGGATTTGAGGCTTTAGCCCATGTGATCGAAGACCCCAAAAATACGATTGTCTCGGTAAAGCGTTTTATGGGACGTGGTTTAAATGATTTCACGCAACACGACTTTCCGTATGCATTGATTGATGAGCCTGGCATGGTCAAGTTGCGAACCGTTGCAGGGGATAAAAGCCCAGTAGAGGTGAGCGCAGAGATCTTGGCGCGATTGCGCCAGCTCGCTGAGGACTCTGTGCAAGATGAAATTGTTGGTGCGGTGATTACTGTGCCCGCCTACTTTGATGATGCCCAGCGTCAGGCTACCAAAGATGCTGCGAAGCTTGCCGGACTTCATGTTCTGCGTCTACTCAATGAACCCACTGCAGCAGCAATTGCGTATGGCTTAGATAATGCCTCGGAAGGTATTTATGCCGTCTATGATCTTGGCGGTGGCACTTTTGATATCTCGATTTTGCGAATGAGTAAGGGCGTGTTCGAAGTTTTATCCACCGGCGGGGATTCCGCCTTGGGAGGCGATGACTTTGATCGGCTTATATATACGTGGATGATTCAAGAGACTCAGCTTTCAAGTCTTGAGCCACAGGATCAACGCGCGTTACTGAGTGCAGCCAAGCGTGCCAAAGAAGAATTAAGCGAAGTGACCGAGATCTCGATTGAGCTCACGCTGATGAACGGACAACCCATCTCCATGGTGCTCACCCGGGACCAATTTGAGAGGCTGACTAAGCCTTTAGTGGATAAGACCATGGTTTCTGTTCGCAAAGCACTGCGTGATGCTCAGCTCCAAGTGGGTGATGTGAAGGGCGTGGTGATGGTTGGTGGCGCTACCCGAATGGCACATGTTCAAGCAAGCGTTGGGGCATTTTTCAAGACCCAGCCTCTAAATAACCTTGACCCCGATCAGGTGGTTGCCCTTGGTGCAGCGATGCAGGCCGATCTTCTAGCAGGCAATCAAAGCAAGAATAATGAGTGGCTATTACTTGATGTCATCCCACTGTCCCTTGGATTAGAGACCATGGGCGGCCTTGTAGAAAAAATTATTCCTCGCAATACACCCATACCGGTCGCTAGGGCACAAGATTTCACAACCTTTAAAGATGGTCAGACCGGTCTAGCGCTACATATTGTGCAGGGCGAGCGTGAGGTCGTCGATGCGTGCCGATCATTGGGGCGTTTTGAGCTCAAAGGAATTCCTCCAATGGTTGCTGGTGCCGCGCGGATTCGAGTGACATTCCAGGTCGACGCCGATGGACTTTTATCGGTGCATGCGATTGAACAAAGTTCCGGAGTCCAGGCATCGATTGAGATCAAACCCTCTTATGGACTTAGTGATGCTGAGATTGCACGCATGTTGCAAGATGGATTTCAGGCCGCAGGCGATGATATGCGCGCTCGTGCATTGCGCGAGGAGCAGGTCGAAGCAAGGCGCTTATTGGAAGCAGTGGGTGCCGCACTGCAAGAAGACGGTGATTTGTTAACGGATGTTGAGCGCGCCTTAATTCGTAAAGAGATGGCCCTGTTGCAAACCCTTTTAGAATCGGAAACGAACAGTGATGTGTTACGTAAAGCCATTGAAAAAGCTGCGAAGACCACTGATCCGTTTGCTGAAAAGCGCATGAATGCGAGTATTCAGCGCGCACTGACTGGAAAAAATGTTGCTGAAATTTAATTCATGAGATTGATGGAATGACCCAAATCGTAGTGTTACCCCATTCTGAGTACTGCCCCGATGGTGCAGTGATCGAGGTTGAGCCAGGAACCAGCATTTGCGAGACCTTACTCGCCAATGATATTGAAATTGAACATGCCTGCGATATGGTATGCGCTTGTACCACCTGTCATGTGATCGTGCGTGAAGGCTTTGGGAGTCTCAATGAGCCCGATGAAAATGAAGAAGATATGCTCGATCGCGCCTGGGGTCTGTCGCCCCAGTCCCGTCTGTCGTGCCAAGCCATCGTGGCTAAAACGGATTTGGTTATTGAAATCCCCAAGTATTCGATTAATCACGCCAAAGAAAATCATTAGTTCTCAATTCTATGTTGGGTCGAATTCGCCAAAAGCAAATTGATTCAATCGAAGCGGTATCAGTCACCCCCAATCCGATTATTTGTCCGATTTGTGAGCGTGAGATTCCTCCTGCTCAAATGGATGCGCATCATCTCATTCCGCGCTCAAAAGGTGGTAAAGAAACGCAGTATCTGCATCGCATTTGCCATCGTCAGATTCATGCTCTATTTACCGAGACAGAATTGGCTAGGCGCTTGAACTCTGCCGATGCAATTCGTGAGCATCCGCAGATGCAACGCTTTATTGAGTGGGTCAAAAATAAGCCAGACGGCTTTTATGAGCGGGTTGCTAAAAGCACCCGCCTTAAAGAGCGGTAACTTTATTCGTCTTCCCGGCGCAAATGGGGAAATAAAATCACATCACGAATATTCGGCACATCGGTGAGTAGCATCACTAATCGATCGATACCAATACCGCAACCACCAGTCGGAGGCATGCCATATTCAAGCGCCCGAATGAAGTCGTGGTCAAAATACATCGCCTCTTCGTCACCAGCATCTTTTTGCACTACTTGCTTGCGAAAACGTTCAGCCTGATCTTCGGCGTCATTGAGTTCTGAAAAGCCATTGGCAATTTCACGACCGGTAATAAAAAGCTCAAAGCGCTCAGTCACCCCTTTGCGGGAATCGGATTCGCGTGCTAATGGGCTTACTTCAATGGGGTAATCAATAATGTAGGTTGGATCCCAAAGATGCTCCTCAGCCACCAGTTCAAATAAGGCGAGCTGCAGGGCACCTAAGCCAGCATTTTTTATCGCAGGGGCATTGAGATCCTCGCCACCTTTTTTTAGTTCACCTCGAATAAATTCAGGATCCTCTAGCTGAGTCGCGGTATAGGATTTCTTTGAGAGCGGGCTGTACTTTAAGATGGCTTCAGTAATCGTCAAGCGATCAAAGGGTTTGGCCAGATCGAGAGGCCGACCTTGGTGCGTGAGGGTCGCGGTTCCTTGGGCATCGATGGCTGCGCTACGAATGAGGTTTTCTGTGAAATCCATGAGCCACCGATAATCCGTATAGGCTGCATAAAACTCCATCATCGTGAACTCAGGATTATGGCGAGGGCTCACCCCTTCATTACGGAAATTGCGATTAATCTCAAAAACGCGTTCAAAGCCGCCTACGATCAGGCGCTTTAGATATAACTCCGGAGCGATACGCAAAAACATTTGCATATCGAGTGCATTATGGTGAGTCATAAATGGTTTCGCGGCAGCACCACCAGGGATCGGGTGGAGCATCGGCGTTTCAACTTCCATAAACTGTGCTTCGGTCATGTGACGACGTAGCGATGTGATCACCTTGCTGCGTGCTAAGAAGGTATTTCGACTATCTGGATTGACAATCAAATCGACATACCGTTGCCGATACTTCAATTCTTGATCGGCAAGCCCATGGAATTTATCGGGAAGCGGGCGCAAGGACTTACTTAAGAGCCTTAATATCGAACATTCAATCGAAAGTTCACCTTTATTGGTTTTAAATACGTACCCTTCGGCTGCAATAATGTCGCCAAGATCCCAATGTTTAAATGCCCCATGAATATCACTGCCAGTGAGATCATCGTTAATATAAAACTGAATTTGACCGCTGCGATCTTGAATGGTTGCAAAGCTGGCCTTGCCCATCACGCGCTTGAGCACCATCCGACCGGCAACTTTGACATGAATACGTTTATTTGCTAATTCTTCTTTATTAAATGAGTCGTAATGCTGATGAAGATCGGCTGCTAAGTGAGTGGGTACAAAATCATTGGGGTATGCAATTCCTGCTTGGCGCAGCTTTGCTAACTTCTCACGCCGCTCGGCAATGATGTGATTTTCATCTTGTGCTGGAATCGATGGGTCTTGTTGGTCTAAGTTACTCATAGCAGAATCTTACACGCCCTGTTTTAGGCTAGCCTCAATGAAAGCGTCAAGATCACCATCTAGGACTTTCTGTGTATTGGAGATCTCAACATTGGTTCGTAAATCTTTAATGCGACTTTGGTCAAGTACGTAAGAGCGGATTTGGTGCCCCCAGCCCACATCGGTTTTGCTGGCCTCTAACTTGTCTTGCTCGGCTCGGCGTTTACGCATCTCATGTTCGTATAAGCGCGACTTGAGCATGCTCATTGCTTCAGCCCGGTTGCGATGCTGGCTTCGATCGTTTTGGCATTGCACCACAATGCCTGTTGGAATATGCGTAAGACGAACCGCAGAGTCAGTCTTATTAATATGTTGACCACCAGCACCCGATGCGCGATACGTGTCGGTGCGAATATCGGCGGGATTGACCTCAATCTCAATGGAGTCATCAATTTCGGGATAGACATAAATACTGGCAAATGAAGTATGGCGACCACCGGATGAGTCAAATGGTGATTTACGAACTAAGCGATGAACCCCGGTTTCGGAACGGAGGTGACCATAGGCATATTCCCCATCGACCTTGATCGTGGCGCTTTTAATACCGGCAACATCGCCATCCGACTCTTCCAAAATCTCCGTTTTATAGCCTTTGCGCTCGCAGTATTTGAGGTATTGGCGATACAGCATGCTGGCCCAGTCGCATGCTTCGGTGCCACCAGCCCCAGCCTGAATATCAATAAAGCAGTTGCAGGGATCCATTTCATTATGAAACATTCGCCTAAACTCGAGATCGGCAATAATCGTTTCATACGAGGCAGCATCAGCCTCAAGCGATAACAAGGTATCTAAATCATTCTCAGCCCGAGCCAGGTCCATCAGCTCCATACTGCTAATAATATTTTGTTGCAAATCAGTTAGGGTGTTAACGACGCCTTCGAGTAATTTTTTTTCTTTGCCAAAGGCTTGAGCTTGTTTAGGATCATCCCAGATTTTGGGATCTTCCAAAATACGATTGACTTCAATTAGACGGTTTGACTTCGTATCAAAGTCAAAGATACCCCCGAAGGGCATGCTCGCGAGCGAGGAGATCTTTGAAGGCGTTGGTAATTTGATTGAGTTGTTCGGCTTCCATGAGCGAATTATACGGGTAAGCGGCTATGGGAGTGAGTCGTTAGCAGCTTCAATGATCAGTTGAATACGAGCCTCTTCACGAAAACGATCACTCACTAGCCGAAATGCTAAAAACGCGTGTTGCGGTAGTGTTTGGGTGCGATTAAACCAAACTCCAGTAAGGACGGGAGCGAGGTTTTCGTTCTTCAATAGAGGGCGAAGTTGAAGGCGTAAATGCTTATCCTTCATGAGCGATTGCTGGAGTACCTCGAATTCACCATAGAAAAGCGGTTGTGGAAAACCTTGTCCCCAGATTTCCTGCATCAAGCGATCAGCGATTTCAACGGTGAACTGATCGGGGCTTAAAGAGCCATCATGGACACAGCGCCGTTGCAAAATCTCATCATCGAGTAGGCTTGTGCTGATTTCGCAAAAGTGATGCTCAAAGTCATCAAAGTCAGATTGGCGAATGGTGAGTCCTGCCGCCATGGCATGACCACCAAACTTCAATATCAAACCAGGATATTTTTTGGAGACTAAATCAAGGGCATCGCGCAAATGAAAACCCTGAATCGATCGACCGGAGCCGCGAAGCAATGGGGTACCGGATTCATCGTCGGCAGGCGCAAAAACGATGGTTGGGCGATTAAAGCGCTCTTTAAGTCGCGAAGCAACAATGCCCACCACACCTTGATGCCAATCGGGATGCCATAAGCAAAGTGCAGCTTGCTCATTCATTGATAAATGAGCTAGGCTCGCAAGCGCAGATTCTTGCATCCCAGACTCAATCACGCGCCGCTCTCGATTAATGCGGTCAAGCTCCTGCGCAAGAGACATCGCCCGAGTTTTATCGTCACACAGGAGCAGCTGAATCCCTAAGCTCATATCGGCTAAGCGTCCTGCTGCATTTAAGCGAGGCCCAATGGCAAATCCCAGATCAAAGGGGCTAGCGGTTCTTGGGTCTCTTGAGGCCACCTCAAATAAAGCCAATAATCCTGCAGGAGCTTGACCCTGACGTATTTTTCTAAGACCGTGTGACACCAGAATACGGTTATTGCGATCGAGTTGGGCAACGTCGGCCACTGTGCCAAGTGCCACCAAACTAAAGAGCTGCTCGAGTTTTGGTTGCGTTGCATTTGTGAAGACACCACGTTCGCGTAAGAGGGCTCGTAAGGCAATTAACACGTAGAACATCACCCCAACCCCAGCAAGTGCCTTGCTTGCAAATCCACACCCGGGTTGGTTGGGGTTCACAATGGCGAGTGCATTTGGAAGTTGATCGCTCGGTAGGTGGTGATCAGTGACCAGAACATCAATGCCATGCGTCTTGGCGTAGTCAATTCCTTGGTGGCTCGCAATTCCGTTATCAACCGTAATTAAGAGCGATGGTCTTGGATTGAGTTCAAGTGCCATATCAACCACTTCAGGGGTTAGGCCATAGCCCATGGTGAAACGATTGGGAACCAAGTAGCCCAATTGCTCCTCTGAAGCCCCTAGCATGCGTAATCCTCGCATACCAAGCGCGCAAGCCGTTGCACCATCACAGTCGTAATCGGCGACGATTACCAAGGGTCGTTTTGAGGCAATCGCATCCGCTAATAATCGCGCCGCCGTCTCACATTCTTTTAGCGAAGCGGGTGGCAGTAACTGCTTTGCCTCTAGATTTAACTCGGAATGGTCTTGAATCCCTCGGGCTGCATACAAGCGAGCAAAGAGCGGATCTAAACCATGCGCTTCTAAATGTTCAACAACGTCATCGGGGTAGGCGCGTTGGCTAAAAACACTCATGCCTTTAACTCTTCCCAGCTAGGTGGTTGCTTTTTATGCCAAAACTTCCATGCCGAGCTTTGATAGTCTTTGGCTCGAAGCGTTCGTTTGCGAATGCTCCCGGGAAAATCAATGACCGTAATTTCAAGGTCAGACTCCAGCATGGCTTGCATCAAGCGAGGCCATTCTTTATGCATGCCCTCTAACCACACCAAGGTATTGTTTGGCTGCTGTTCCCACTGAAGAGACTCGGAGTTCAAAAGGGGGATGCCACGCTGTGCAGCAATTGATGTCATCCAGGGATGATCACTAATAATTTGACTTGCATTGGTTAATTCAGGCGAATAAGTAATATCGGTTGCTTTACCAATTCCATAGATCCATACCGAATTAATCCGAGGTAATCCTTGGGCCTCGCGTGCCTCATTCATCGGGTGAATATGCCAGCGCATTTGGATCTCATTTTGAATCTTGCGCCACCGTTTAGCCAATCCTGGCACCACAGTATCTTTAGGGAGCCACCAATCGATGTTTCGTCCTTTGGCTTGCGCCACACTGTGGGTGTACAGCGACGCATAATCACTGGCTGCATAAACCCAAGCATGGCCATTGTTTGAAATCGGGGTCATTCCCTCTTCATTGAAGATGGTGTTTGCCTCCTCCATCAAGACGGTGACTTCATTTTGGGGTATGGCCAGCTCCGATAATGGCAGTAAGACGAGATGATCGCGGGTCGCATGCAGATGAACCGGTTCAATGCATAGCTGAACTTGATCATTGGGATTTTGATGCAAGGCGCTACCAAGAGCAAATGAATCGCCAATCAGATAGCGCTCATGCGGTAAGGCTTTGGGCGCACGCTCAAGCGCGTGGTCGAACTGATCCTCGCCGGATAGAAGAATGCTAATTTGTCGAGTCATGACCCTAATTTTAGGTGGCAATTACTCAACTTGCTCAGTACGTAGCGCCAATTGCTTAAACTGTGACAATGTGGAAGATTCCGATTGAACTGGAGATAGGACTTAAGTACACGCGCTCGCGGCGTAGGAAGGCGGTTGGTCAACGCGATGGATTTCTTTCGTTTATCTCTGGGATCTCCATGGCTGGGATCGCACTAGGGGTTGCGGCTCTCATTGTGGTGCTGTCCGTCATGAATGGGTTTCAGAAGGAGGTGCGAGACCGCATGCTTTCGGTTCTCTCGCACATTGAAATTACCTCACCCAATGGCTTATCGGACTGGGAGCCAATCGCCGAAACGCTTGCAAAGCAAGCGCATGTTCTCGGGGTTGCCCCAATGGTGAGCTCACAAGGTCTTCTCTCTCGAGCTGAATCGATGCGCGGGGTTGTTCTACGGGGGGTTGATCCAGCCTTAGAGGGTCGCGTATCGGATTTGCCCAAACAATTAATCGTGGGCTCAATCAGTGATTTGAAGCCTGGACAATTTGGGGTCGTACTTGGAACGCAGTTAGCGGGAACACTGGGTATTCGGGTTGGTGATCGTGTCAACCTATTGGTTCCAGAAGGTGACCTAACCCCTGCTGGAATGATGCCCCGAATGAGGGCTCTTCAGGTGGTTGGTATGGTCGATAGTGGCCATTATGAATACGACAGTACCTTAGCGGTCATGCACTGGAAAGATGCCGCTGCCTTATTGCGAATGACCGACCCGACCGGTTTACGCGTTAAGGTCGATGACATGCAAAAGGCCCCAGAAATTGCGGTGCGCTTAGCGCAAGTCGTACCGCAAGCGCTCTGGGTTAGCGATTGGTCACGCTCAAATCGCAATTGGTTTGCTGCAGTCCAAACCGAGAAAAAAATGATGTTCATCATCTTGACCTTGATTATTGCAGTGGCAGCATTTAACTTAGTTTCGACCTTAGTCATGACGGTGACGGACAAGCAGGCGGACATTGCGATTTTGCGAACTATGGGCGCAAGCGCTGGATTAGTACAACGCATATTTTTAGTGCAAGGTTTGGCAATCGGCCTATTGGGCTCACTGCTTGGGGTGGGGTTTGGATTACTCATTGCTCTCAATATTGATGTGATCGTCCCGTTTATCGAGACCCTCTTTCGGGTGCAGTTCTTACCGAGGGACATTTATTTCATTAGCCAGCTGCCATCGGATGTGCGTCTTGACGACGTATTGAAGGTGGGCATCATGGCATTTGTCCTTTCGATTCTTGCAACAATTTACCCAAGCCGCAGAGCGGCGCAAGTCAAACCAGCTGAGGCCTTGCGCTATGAGTAAACCCGTTCTCAAGGCCTCTCATCTGGCAAAAACCTATGGCGCAGGTGTCAATGCGGTTGAAGTCCTTAAATCGGTTGACTTGGAGTTAAGCCCAGCCGAGAAGGTGGCCATAGTCGGATCATCGGGGTCTGGTAAGAGCACCTTACTTCATCTTTTAGGGGGATTGGATACAGCCAGTGCTGGTGAGGTGGAATTGGCCGGTCAATTGCTCAATCGGATGAACGCAAAGGAGCTCGATCGGATCCGCAATCAACACTTAGGGTTTGTGTACCAGTTTCATCATCTGCTTGATGAATTAAGCGCACTAGAGAATGTCGCTTTGCCCCTTCGAATTCGAGGTTTGAGTCGGGAAGAGGCAGAAGCGCCAGCACAGATTCTGTTGGACGCAGTGGGTTTAGGAAAGCGTCTTCATCACATCCCGGGGGAGTTATCAGGCGGTGAGCGTCAACGCGTTGCCGTGGCGCGTGCTTTGGTTGGAAAACCGGATTGCGTATTGGCTGATGAGCCAACCGGTAACTTAGATACCGAAACGGCTGATCGAGTATTTGATCTAATGCTTGATATTGCTAAAGAGCAGGGCACCGGATTTTTGATCGTGACGCACGATCCAGTTCGGGCCAAACGCTGCGATCGTATTTTGCGCCTGACTCGCGGCATACTCGAGCCATTTAGGGAATAAGCATTGATGTGGCTTGATACCCATTGCCACCTCGATGCCCCTGAATTTTTGAGTGATATCGAGAGCATCGTAAAGCGGGCAAAACACGCTGGCGTAGCAGGCATCTTATTGCCCGCTGTAAGGGCTCAGGATTTTGAAGCCGTTCAAGAAATCACCCATCGGTTCAAGCATGAGATTCCCTATTTGGTCTACACCCTAGGTATTCATCCGCTGTATACCGATCGCGCCAGCGAAAGTGATTTAAAAACGTTAGAGACTGCAGTCGTTAGTGCTAAAAATGACCCTCACTTTGTCGGTATTGGTGAAATTGGTCTCGATTATTTTGTGGCTGAGTTGGATCCACATCGACAAGCATTCTTTTTTCATGCGCAACTGGATTTGGCCGAGCAACATCAATTACCAGTCATTTTGCATGTCCGTCGTTCGCAAGACATGATTTTGAAGGCGCTCCGTCAACGAACCATCAGCGGTGGTATTGCCCATGCATTTAATGGTAGTTTTCAGCAGGCTCAGCAATTTATTGATTTGGGATTCAAATTGGGTTTTGGGGGTGCGGCGACCTATGAGCGTGCTTTGCAAATTCGCCGGCTTATTCAGGAACTACCGATCGATGCCATCGTGACCGAGACCGATTCACCGGATATTCCACCAGCATGGTTACGCTCTGAGCAAGAGCGACGCAATGAGCCCGCATTTTTACCTCGGATTGCGCAGGTGTTGGCAGAAATTCGCGGTATTCAGGATAAAGATTTTGCTGCTGCTGTTTTTGACAATACCAGTAGGGTTTTGCCGCGCTGGGGCGCCCTACTTAATAAAGTGTAGTCCCTGTTCAATCAATATCCAACAATTAATTCAACTGAGCGCCAAAGCCTTCCATGAGTAAATAGTTAAGGGATTCCTTGACACGGAGGGTGGATTCCCAGTGGGTTTACCTAGGATGATAGGAGCAATTGCTTGAGCGTTTTGGGGAATGCCCAGGCGGGATTTCCATTTATTGGTGTTGAGGGCATCAACTGCAAACCCAATCACACAACTACCCAGTCCTTCGGCATGGGCTGCTAACATGAGATTTTCAGCAGCTAACCAACAATCAGCATCTGTAAATCTGCTGGAGAATTGACTACAAACCACAATAAGGGTATTGGCGTTATAAAAAGCCTCAAAATGATCTTGATTGATAATTTTTAAAGCATGAGCTCCAATGGAATTTCCATTCTTAGCCTGATTTTGGAAATGCTCTTTGATGTCTCTGGAGAGTTCTTTTAGGATGGGGGTATCTTGAATAACCACAAAGGCACACGGTTGTTCATGCATTGCACAGGGCGCCTGAATGGCTGCTTTCAGTAATTCTTCGATTAGATCGGCATCTACAACTTCACTGGTAAAGCTTCGTATGGAACGACGTGCATAGATCGCATCGATGACAGAACTTGTGGATAAGATATTTTGCCTATAAATTTGTTCCATAATTTTCACGCTCAAAGTGGTTAAGAGTTATTACATTTAGAGAAGAGAAACATTAATTCAATTGAGCTAACGAATTTTGATAATTCTCAAAAAAATAAAGTGAGGATTTCTTACGATTGACTCTCTGGTATCTAGAGAGTCTAATCATGAATCAACCATTTCGGTTTGAAAATCGCGAGGAAGCAGGGCGAATACTCGCTAAAAAACTTTTCAAGTATCACAATCGAGATGATTTAGTTATATTGGGACTACCACGTGGGGGCGTGCCAGTAGCATTTGTAATTGCCAGGCAACTTGAAAAGCCTTTAGATATATTCTTAGTAAGCAAAATTACCAGTCCTCTCCAGCAAGAGCTTGCTATTGGAGCAATAACCAGTGGTGGTGACCTAACAATCTCAAAAGAGCTTGTTGAGCGTCTAGACATCACTCCGAATGAGTTGGAAAAAATTATTCAGAGTAAAAAAGAACTACTTGAGCATCGCGCAAAGCTTCTTCGAGGAACTCAGAGATTTATAAGCTTAAAAGACAAAACTATTGTTTTGGTTGATGATGGGATGGCAACGGGCTCCACCATGGCACTTGCTGTAGCAAGCATTAAGAAGCTTGATCCTAAAAAAATAATCGTAGCGGTACCCGTTGCTTCGCATGAGGCAATTGATCATGTTAAGGAACTTGCTGATGAAGTTATTGTGCCACTCGTCCCAGACTTCTTTTATTCGGTCAGTATGTGGTTCTCCGATTTTCGTCAGACAACGGATGGTGAGGTCATTGAGCTTTTACGCCAAGCCAATAAATTAACCAAAGCAAATAATCGAAATGGCGTTGTTATATGACGCACGATTTTGGCAAGGTAGAGGTTGAAATTCCCTGTGGGGATTTAACGCTAAATGGCAC
Source organism: Polynucleobacter sp. HIN8 (assembly GCF_030297615.1). Taxonomy (NCBI): domain Bacteria; kingdom Pseudomonadati; phylum Pseudomonadota; class Betaproteobacteria; order Burkholderiales; family Burkholderiaceae; genus Polynucleobacter; species Polynucleobacter sp. HIN8. The sequence goes on from NZ_AP028139.1 coordinate 536,108, forward strand.
ATTGTCCCTACCAACTGAGCCTCATGGCATGATTTTATTTGCCCACGGAAGCGGTAGTAGTCGTTTTAGTAGTCGCAATCAATTTGTAGCCAATGTTTTAAATAAGGGAAATTTTGCAACCCTGCTTTTGGATTTATTACATCCGAACGAGGATCAAACTCCTGCCGCACGGTTTGATATTGATTTATTAACGAATCGACTATGGCATGCATTTATTTGGCTAAAAAATTATCAACCGACACGTTCGATACCGATTGGTCTTTTTGGTGCAAGCACAGGGGCAGCCGCAACCTTGCAATTGGCTGGAAATCCAGAGCTGCAGGCTAGAGACGAGATTTTTGCAATTGTATCCCGTGGGGGTCGTCCGGATTTAGCTAGAGCAGAGTATTTAAAGCAAGTCCGAGCACCATGCTTGTTTGTGGTTGGTCAGAATGATGAGGATGTTATTGCCCTTAATAAAATTGCGTATAGTCAAATGACCTGTTATCGTTCGCTTCAAATTATTCGTGGTGCATCCAATTTATTTGAGGAACCAGGCAAATTAATTCTGGTTGCTAATCTAGCGTTATCTTGGTATCAACGGTATGCCATAAGCAATCCCGAAATTTCCAGATCTTTTCAGGCTGGCTCATGATTAACGCACAGCGTATCAGAGACTACGCCATTCCTTTGAATGGATCTTCCTATCTTCTAGAGTTATTGATGGATATTGGCGAGCGTCGATTTGTTTTAATTGGCGAGGCCTCTCATGGAACGGAAGAATTTTATGCAGAACGTGCTGAAATTACAAAAGGCCTGATTGAGCATAAAGGCTTTGATGCGATTGTGATCGAGGGAGATTGGCCAGATTCGTATGAGGTGAATCAGTATGTGACTCAACAGTCCGAAGTCGATAGCGCATCATCCGCCTTAATAGGATTTGAGCGTTTTCCAACCTGGATGTGGAGAAATACGGTCGTTGATGAATTTGTTGAGTGGTTAAAAAAGCATAATCACCAACGTAACATGGACCAAAAAGTACGCTTTTACGGATTTGATTTATACAGCTTATTCAAATCGATTGATGTGATTCAGGAGTATTTAGAAAAGCGTGATCCTATTCTGTGGCAAAGCGCTAAAGAGCGTTTTAGCTGCTTTGATCATTGCAATCGCGATGCCCAAATGTATGGATACTTAACAAAATATGCCTACTCGAGTAATAGTTGTGAGGAAGAGGTAATTGCCCAACTTCAAGAGATTATTCAACATAAAGACTACTTACATTCCTTAGGTGATAAAACTTCGGATGAATTTTTTTCAATTCACCAAAATTCGCGTTTAGTCAAAAATGCCGAAAATTACTATCGGCAGATGTATTCAGGTGATGTTTCATCGTGGAATTTACGTGATATCCATATGACGCAAACAATTCGTGAAGTTGATCAATATCTCAGCCATCAATTACAAAGACCAGCGCGGATTATTGTATGGGCTCATAACTCGCACATCGGGGACGCCATGGCCACCGAGCAAAGCCAGCGCGGAGAGTTTAATGTCGGTCAACTGATGCGGGATCAGTATCCCGCCCAGGTCTATTTGTTGGGGTTTACGACTTACCGTGGTTATGTAACAGCCGCTTCGGAGTGGGGTGGTATGGCAGAGCGAAAACAGGTAAAGCCTGCACTACCCAATAGCTATGAAAGCCTTTTTCACGATACTGGCTTAGAGCAATTCATATTAATCATGCGAGGCCGTGAGGAATTGCATCGACTTATGCCTAGTAATTATCTAGAAAGAGCGATCGGCGTGATTTATTTACCGCATTCAGAACGTATTAGTCATTATTTTCACAGTAATTTAGTCCGTCAATTTGACGCGGTCATTCATATCGACGTGACTCAGGCAGTAGCACCACTTGAAAAGTTAGGGGTATTTCATCTTGATGATGCACCAGAGACCTATCCAAGCGGATTTTAATTAAACACGCATTAGCGCACTTGTATCCGACTGATATAGTCAATTAGTAACAAAATTCGACCTTGAGCATAAATGTCAGGATAGTATGGGCCGCCAAAGTAAACTTCGGGGGCTTCCCGTCGGTAGGTTTTTCCCCAAGCCGGCATATCACTGGGCCCATGAATAGGAACGCTATCCCCAGAAATACTCTGATAAAGGCGATCCGTTGGCAAGATACCCCCATTTCTTCTGGCAAGCGTGGTTAGATCAGTCGGGCGGACTAATAAGAAATCCGCTAGCCAACCGTCTCCTTTGCCAGTGCGACCATGGCAATTGGTGCAGCGCGACTCAAACTCGTGTTTTCCGAGATCAATTTCAAACGGTTTTTGAGCATTGCTAAGTGATATAAAAGCAAACGTAAGTACGAAAATCAAAATTAGGTACAAGAATATTTTTATAATCTTTTTCTGATTAGTGGATACTTTGAATGATAAGTTCATAACGAAATGACCAAAAAGTTATGGCAATTCTTTATCGATTTTTGTAAATGCATTTTGGATAATGTGAAAAATCAATCCATAAAGTGCTCCAATCGCAAATGTAATAGCAATGAGACTGGATGCATATTCCCAATTAAATGCTTGAATTTGGAATGGGGAGTTCAGCATATGCAGCTTGAAAATAAAATCCATCAATGGTTGTGCCCAAGCCAAAAATACTAAAACAATCCAAGTGAGGTGTAAGCTCGCGAGACATAATCCACCAATTAAACAGGATTGAATTAATGTATGTTTTGCGTCTTTCATTACCCACCTTTTTTCTGATAATGGTGCTAGCAAGGTGTGAGGAATCGAACCTCAATAGCAACCTATTTGTAGATCACTGTTCTACCATTGAACTACACCCGCTAGAGAGGCAGTAACTTGCGAGTATCCATCGTACGCCTAGACAATTTAATCTACGACCCCTACGCAAACTAAATTCAATATCGCAAATCACGCTTCCTTTATAAATTTTTTTCTCAATGATTTTTTGATACTTATCAAAATTTTTTACCAAAAAAAGTCTATAAACAAATGACATGGAGCCAGTCAATTAGACTTCGTATCCCTGTGACTTTTTGACTAGGAAGAGGATTTACTATGAAAATTTATCAAAGACTGGCATTGGGTACCGCGAGTTTACTGATTTTGGTTTCGGTTGCGCACGCGCAATCTGGAAAAGTTGACTTTGGTAAGCGTGAATATGTTTCAAATTGTGCCAATTGCCACGGCATGGATGGCAAGGGAAATGGACCTTATTCGGATTTACTTAAAAAATCACCCCCTAATTTAACTACCCTATCAAAAAATAACGGCGGGATTTTCCCGATGGATCGTTTGTATCAGAGCATTACCGGTGACAACATTAAGGCACATGGCTCCCGTGATATGCCGATATGGGGTATGGAATATCGCGTAGAGGCTGCAAATCGCTATATGGAATCGTCTTATGATCCCGATGCCTATGTGCGAGTGAGAGTGCTTGCTCTACTAGAATACCTTTATCGCTTGCAGATCAAATAAGTCCTAAGTATCACTCTTTGTTACTTTTCTCTTCATCGGTTAACCTATTCTTGTCATAAGGACATTGATCTTGTTTTAATTTCTCTTGGATGAGGCCGATGATGAAGAGAACTACTATAAATAGGACAAATACAGCGATCTCAAAAATAGTAATTTCTCTATTGACTGATGATTTTGGCCAATCATAAAAAAACTGAGCGTAGACCACGCCAGAAATAAAAATTAGAAAGAATGCTAAAAAATTCAATGAAATTTTCCTGGTACCTAACAGGTGGTTAATCGCTCTTATTCAAATAAGACAACGCGAGTATTTGATACAAAGTTATTGCATTCGTTGGCAGATGCACTGGGATTCATATTGCCGTTTAGTACAAGTGAATTGGCAATAATGCTTCCATTCAGAGATAAGTTACTGGAGCTGCCACTCACTCGAATATCGGTATAAGGAAGACTAACAATGCCAGTTAGATTTAAACGGTCATTCGAGCCAGCAAGATTCATCGCGAAAATACTTGAGGGTTCTTGATAAATTAAGATTGCACTTCCTGGCGTGCAATTCGCTGGTATTTTGGCTGTTAAGGTAAGGTTACCGGATAAATCGATGGGTTGATTGCTAGCCACATAAAACGTAACCCCATTCGTTTCACTTTGAACAATTGCTGAATTGGTAACTAAACCCTTATTAAACACATAAAAACCTGAGGCAAAGGTGTAACTTGCACCTTTATTCAAGGTTAATTTACTGTTATAGATTCCTGGTTGGCAATAACGGTTTGCACAGGTCGAATCGGCTACTACCGCCAAGCCTGAGGGGATCGATAAACTGGGAAGGGAGGGGAATGCGCTGGATTTGGGGGTAGGTGTTGGTGAGCACGACGGGCAGTTAATCGCACCGTTGTTGTATACATCAATCGTACCGCTACCTGTAATAGTAATTTTAGATTGATTAGTCGCTTGAAGGCTGCCACCAATGGCAGCAGAACAATTGTTAAGGCTGGCAATATTTGTGCCATTAATCTGAAATCCAGCCCGTGTTACTAAGCAATCTGGCGCACTTTTAATCCCAGCAACCGCATTGACTTGGACAGGCCAACTTGACGCCACGCCGATAACAGGTGCAAAAAAAAGAGGAATATTTTGATTAATGCGCACTCGTACATAATTTGAATTATTAAAATAACTTGGAGTTGATCCATTTGGATTTGGTCCCGGAGGGATTGAGGGTGTAACTACCGCATCAGCAGTTCCTGAAGTAAAACCATTACTCGTAGCCAGCGACCTTGCTACTAAGATTGCATTACTGGTGGAGCCACCATTAGCTAAATCAGCTGCAGCGCCAAGAGCTGCGGAATCCGCAGCACTTTGCATTTTTGTTCGAACGTAAAAAGCATAAGAGCTGTCAACCGCCAAACCTAAAAAACCAATCAAAATTGCTAGCAATAATCCAGTAATTACCATCACTGAAGCCTTTTCCTCGAATCGGATTTTTTGGATTAAACGGCGCATATGTAATTTGCAATATATTTTTATTAAATTTAATGCCTCACTATCTCAAGAACCGCAGTAAAAAATTTGCGAAAAGTCAAAACTTATTGGCAAATAAAAGTAGACTTATAAGAAGATTGAAAATTTAATTTGATTAATCTCAAATAAATTAAACGATTTCAGACGATAGTTCTGAAATGATCTTTTCTTTCCAAAATAAGCTAATAAATCTTCGAATCACTCGTATGATTTATGGAATTTTTTTGATTATTGGAGTAAGTGGATGTGACTATATCGCTTTGCCACAATACTGGGTATGTAATGGTCAAAACTTGCAGATTTTGGAAAACATACAAGGTGAGGTACTTGACCAATATGCGGGCCAACAAAAACTGATGCTAGAGCTTCACAATGGGGTGGTATCTCAATTTGCTTCACCCGCAGCGTTTGGTCGGTATGAAGTCTGTATTCAAACTCCCAAGCAAGTTTTTTTTGAGTTTCCAGCGTGCACGGAATTGACTAATGCAATTGAAAAAAGACCAGCCTATCATCGCTGGGGGGTGCTTAACGTTGGTGATGGTGTCTTGGCTTTTGGTGATGAACGGTGGATCGATGATATTCGTATTCGATCGGGAGGCAGTTTTTCTTGTCGATATCTTGGAAGTCAGTATTCCTACAGCGATATGTTTCTAATCAATGACTAGAAATTATTGGCAAGCTTTTTTTCTAATCGCAATTCTTGAGTTTTCTGTTTTCTTAGCCGGGTTTTGGATGCTCGGCGATTATGAGGCAAAACGCTTTAATGTATGGCCCATTTCTGAGTGGCTAATCAATTATCAAGGTGGCTTTGTACGGCGTGGTCTGATGGGTGAAATATTGCGCTATTTTAGCGACGCACGCGGAAGTATTGTTTTACTAAATTCGTTGGTATTAACCTTTTTTTATTTATATATCGTCATATTTTTAGCTGTCTATTATTTCGCTAACATTCGCCAGATTGGTTTATTAATCATTGCCCTGCTAATTCCTGGTGGCATTTTGCACATGTCTGTTGGGGCAATTTTTTACCCGCGCAAGGAAATACTATTTTTGATCCATTTTGGGATCCTTTGCCTAATTTACCTAATGCATGATCGATTTAGAGTAAAAAAAGGGAGACTCAGCCTAGATCTATTTGGAATCACTGCCGTTCTTGGAGGGGGCTTATTAACTTTAGTGCATGAAGCATATTTATTTATGGCTTATCCCATTACAGTATTGTTATTCGTTAATCTCCATAAAGCAAATCGAACTTATTACCCTTTAAAACTTCAGCTGTTTTTTTATGTACTTTTAATTCCTGTTCTATTTGGGTTGTGTAGCGCATATCGTGGCGACCCCCAGATTGCACAAAGAATTTGGGACTCCTACACACTTATTGATCGCCTAGTTTTGGCTCCAGCTGCACCATATACGGCTGCTTATGCAACGGCAGGGTTGGGTTGGACTCTGCAACAGCATTTGTCGACCATTTATGGGGTTTTCATGACAGGAACCTGGATCTATTGGCTATTTTTTGCTGTTGCCAATGCTTTTGTGCTTGTATATATTGCCATTCAGATTGAAAAAAAACAAGTAATCGAGCAAGGTAATTCTGAGTCTAATTACTTTAAAAATTCACCGCTACCATTGCAGACCATTGGTGCATTTATTATTTCGTCATCTATGGTGATGATTGCCTCTGACTACGGACGTTGGATTGCATGCGCCACTAATCTCACATTACTCTTTTTATTTACTGTATCGCATTCCTCTGGGCTTCTAAATTTTGATTTAGGCCGATGGAAATTAGGTAATAGATTGATACCAATTTTTAATTGGGCGAGCGGTTCAGTGGTCCTGTTAATCCTAATTTTAAGTTACGAGCTTATTTTTCAAATGCCGGAGTGTTGCATCAGTGGAGGTGATCTCTTTATGCCTTATGCTAAATTTCTTGAGTTATATCATTCAAATTAGAATTAAAAATTTGACAATAATCAAACTTTAAATTGCTTCATTCATTAAATTGAATCTGCAGTACGCATGAATCAATTTATGAAAGGAAATCAAATGAAGCAGATTTATTGGACATTTAGGAACAAACTCGAGGATTTAAAGAGTGGCGATGAGGCTGTAACAGCGGTTGAATACGGTCTGATTGCAGCAGCGACTGCAGTAGCAATTATCGTTGCGTTAGGAACCATTAAAACCCAGCTCGGAAACATTTTCACCAGTATTGCAAACGCTCTATAAGGAATTGCTATGAATATGCAATTTTTTCAAAAACGTTTGCAGTCATTTCGGCATGGAGATGATGCAGTTACAGCTGTGGAGTATGGGCTCATTGCTGCGGCTACTGCGGTTGCAATCATTGTCGCATTGGGAACTATTAAAACTCAGCTGGCCGATATCTTCACTAGCATTGCAAATGCACTGTAAAGGCTATTAGTAATGATTGTTCCTATATCAGCATACATTTTGTTTATTTTTTTAGGCATCGCTGCTATTTTCGATCTTTTTCTCAGAAGGGTGCCTAATTATTGGACTGGAATTGGTGCTGGTATTGGCATGGCTGCCCCATGGCTTACAAGCTATGGGGTAAGTATGACCAGTGCATATCTTGGTGGGGTCTTAGCATTTAGTTTTTTCTTAGTTCCTTATGTATTTGGTTGGATGGGGGCTGGTGACGTTAAGTTATTTGGTGCTTCTGGTCTATTTATTGGCATGGAACGTGTGATTGCAGCGGCTTTGTATATTGCGATTGCTGGAGGTGTATTAGCAGTGATATTTCTGTCGATTCGAATACTTCGATTTATTCAAAAGCGTAATCTAGGCGAAGCTAAACACTGGCATGACCGAGATTTGCCATATGCCGTTGCTATTTTTAGTGGAACTGTCGCACTGCTATTCAAGGAGATTAGCCAATGACAACTATTGGTCGAAACAAATTTTTAATTGCCATCTTACTCGCTGGAATAATTAGCTTAATTGTCGTTGTGATGGCAGCAATTTGGTTAAAGAAAATGGATTCGGTTGCTATGGTTCAGGTGGTTGTGGCATCCGATCAATTGCAACCTGGTACAAAATTAACGTCTCAGCAATTGGGTCTCACTAATTGGCCTAAAGACAGTATTCCGGTTGGAGCAGTTAATAGTGCAGAGCAATTAGTTCATCGCGTTCCTAAAATGGAAATTGCTAAAGGCGAAGTTATTTTAGAGCGCATGCTTGTGCCGATAAGTTCCAGCGGTAGTATGGCAGTACAAATTGCACCTGGTAAGCGGGCATTTACGATGAATGTCAATGAGGCTGCCGGGGTTGCAGGTTTTGCAATGCCAGGAAATTTTGTAGATGTCATTCTAAATAGTAAAGACCAAAGTAATCAAGAGGTTTCAAAAATTATTCTACAAAAGTTGTTGATTTTAGCGGTGGCACAAGATCGCTTAGCCAATGATAGTAAGCCCAAAGTAGTTAGCGCAATAACAATTGAAGTCACTCCTTTGGAGGCTGAAACACTAGATTTAGCGCGCTCCATTGGAAATCTTTCTCTTGTTTTACGTCATCAGAATGACGATAAAAATATTGCAAGTAATGGGGTTGGAAAAAAGGATTTAATTGTTGGTCAAGTACGTGATATCAACACTGATAAAAAAATTATCAAAACCCCATCCATTGAACTTATTCGTGGGGTATCCCGCGAGTCAATTAATTGATGCAAGGATATCCGATGCAGTATTTCATAAAAACAAGAACGCGCCCCACAATATTAATTGTGCTTTTTTTAGCATATCTATGGCTACCCAAGCAAGTCTTTGCTGTAGAGGCGTCACCCCAAATGAATATTAATTATCCGATTGCAGTAGGTAAATCAGCAGTTTATCGACTCAAAGAGACTGCCAATCGTGTTTCAGTGGCCGATCCTGCTATTGCTGATGTCCGCTTATTAAGTAATCGCGAAATTTATATTCTTGGCAAAAAAATGGGGTCTACCAATATCTCGATTTGGCAAGACGGTACAAAAATTCAGGTTCTAGATGTATCGGTTGGTTCTGATACCCAATCTCTTCAACACTTACTTGCTGATTTGTTTCCATTTGAGAAATCATTTCGTATCTCTTCTGCGGGTGAATCTTTGGTGCTTAGTGGCCGAGTGACTGATGCATTGAGCGTTCAACAAGTAATTAAGATTTCCGAAGAATTTACTGGAAAAAAAGTATTAAACATGCTATCGACTGATGATTTACCTCAAGTATTAATTGAGGTGAAGGTTGCAGAAGTCGATAAAACCGTTGCAGATAAATTAGGTGTGCAAGTTAATGGAAGCAATTTTTCTTTCAGTCCTGTGGGGATTCTTGGAGCTGCTTCGGCAACAGCAACGTCTAATTTGACAGGGACGATTGGCTCAGTCAGTGCATTTTTGCAAGCGAATATTCAAACTGGATTAGTCAAAATCTTAGCCGAGCCAAACATTATGGCAATCAGCGGTCAGGAGGGCAGATTTTTGGCAGGTGGTATTGTATTTTTACCAATTCCACAGAGTAGTAGTACGGGTGGTGGAGCAGTAATTACCTTGCAACAACAGCCGTATGGAGTAGGTGTTAAATTTACCCCAACTGTTTTACGGGGCGGTAAGATAAATTTGAAAGTTGCCCCGGAGGTGTCCGAGGTCAACCCTAATGGAATTACGGTTTCTGCAAATGGCTCAACGACCATCTTGCCATCAATTAATACCCGTCAGGCGTCCACGACAGTACAACTAAATGATGGTCAGAGTTTTGCGATTGGTGGATTAATTAAAAACAATGTCGTAGAAGTTACAAATGCATTTCCAGGCTTGGCAAATATTCCTATTATTGGCGCTTTATTTCGAAGTAGCTCTTTTCAGAACGATCGTTCTGAATTATTAATTATTATTACTCCCCGAATCGTACAAGCGCTTAATAGTAAGCCACCGTTACCAACGGATAAATTTATTCAACCTTCACAAATGGAGTTTTTCTTGCAAGGTAAGTTAGAGGGAAGTCCACCAGCATTACCTAAACCTAGTGACAAGCCAACTCCAAGACTTGGTGACGTTAGTATTAAAAAGTCAGTTGACCAAAACCCCATTACAACTGAAGCAGTTATGACAGAGCCTGTTTCGCTAGGAGAAATGAATGAGTAAAAACAAATTTAATCTTAAGCTTTTTTTGTTTTATTTAATAATGCCATTACCTTATTTTTTAATAACAGCTTGCCAATCTAGTTGGTATCCAGAAGTAGGATTTGGCTCAAGTGTTAATGAAGCAATTGCTGCCCAGACAGTGAATAAGGAAAATCCAAAAGAGGTAAAACGTGAGACACAAGGTATGGATGGACCGGCTGCTAAAGCATCAATTGATAATTATCAACGCTCGTTTGAGCAGACTGGATCATCATCCATGTATGGTAGTAGTTCGAGTGCAATTATCAGTCCATCTGGTAGTGCCTCAAGTTCTAATTTGCCCTCTATTACAGGACGATAATTAATCATGAATAAAGCTGTCAAAGAACTGAATATTGGCGTGATTGCCAGTACTAATGAGGTCATCAAGAGTCTAGAGCAAGTATTTTCAAAAAATGCCAATATCGATAATCTTGTTTATTTAAAACGCATTGATAATGAATTGCGCCTTAACCGCATTGATACTGCAAAGACCGATATATTAATTGTTGATTCTATTGCTATAGCGCAATCTGACTTGGACGATTTATCACTTCTTAATCAAGAGAAAAGTCATCCAGCCATGATTTATCTAGCATCAAATTGGACTGAGCAACATTTGATCGATCTAATGCGTTCTGGAGTTCAGGATATCGTACATTTGCCTCTCAATGGGAGTAGTCAAGACTTACTCGATGCGGTGGAGCGTATTCGACAGAAAACAGAAATTGCTAAGCGCTCCAAAGCTAAGGGAAAGATTATTTCAGTAATGCCGTGCAAGGGAGGAGCAGGCGCAACATTTATTTGCGTCAACTTAGCCTATCAATTAGCTGAAAAATATAACCAACGAGTATTATTGATTGATCTTCACACACAATACGGTGATGCTGCATATTACTTAACAGATTCACTGGCAGCTGGAAATGTAGCAGACGTTGTTACCCAGCCCTATTTAAATTCAGTGACGATTGCTTCAGCAGCTATGCAAGTCGCTGAAAATTATTATCTCTTACCAGCTGCTAATAGTATTGAAAAGTCGGCCAAAATTCAATCTCATCAAATTGATACATTATTAACAGTAGCCGCATCTGAATATGACTATGTTCTTTTAGATTTAAGTAGCTCACTAGATGTTCTTTCAACCAGAGGAATTGATCGGAGTGATTATGTCTATCTAGTTACCCAACCAACGCTTAATTTTTTAAAAGCGTTAATTAATACACTTAATTTATTTAAAGAATTGGATTATCCAAATTCTCAAATTCGCCTTGTAATGAATCAATTTGATATGGACGCTGCTTTATCAGGGGAAAAAATTACTCAATTACTAAGTCGTGATGTTGATAATCAAATTCCTTACGATGGTGCAGCCGTAGATGAATCAATCAATGCTGGTATTCCTATTGTAAAAATGAATCCGACAAATAGAGTGTCGCTAGCCATTGATGAGATGACTAATATTCTTTTAGAGCGAAAAGTGACTGCTAAAACAGAATCATTCATTACTAAAATTCTGCCATTTAAGTTAGGTTAAGCATGTCATTAAGACAGATTCTGAACCGCAAGGAAGAGTTCGCTCCATCATTGAGTATCACACATAGCATTAAGCGTGAGGTATCGGATCAATCAAAACTAAAGCAAATGCTCCATGCGCGCTTAATGGAGGAGCTTGATCTTGCGGCTATGGAAACATTCAATGAAAATCAGCAATTTGAGCACCTAAATGCTGGTGTCGAAAAAATCATCAAAAAAGATCAATTAATTATTAATTCTCTAGATTTAATTAATATTGTTAAAGACTTAAAAAACGAAATTTTTGGCTTAGGACCATTAGAACCTTTGTTGGCTGATCGAACAATTTCGGATATTTTGGTAAATACTTCATCCACAATATTTGTGGAACGTGCAGGGCGATTGGAGCTCGTTGCTAATCATTTCGATGATGATGCGCATTTATTAAAAACTATTGAAAAAATTGTTGCCCGTATTGGGCGGCGTATTGATGAGTCGAGTCCAATGGTTGATGCTCGCCTTGCTGACGGCTCACGGGTGAATGCCATTATTCCACCTCTGGCATTAGATGGACCGGCATTATCAATTCGGCGCTTTTCAGAAGTACCGTACACCATGGAAAAACTAATTAGTTTTGGTACGCTAACACGTGAGATGGCATTAATTCTTGCAGCGTTGGTGAAATCAAAGCTTAATATTTTAGTTTCTGGAGGTACTGGAAGTGGGAAAACAACTTTACTGAACATTATGTCAGGTTTTATTCCAGAAACCGAGCGAATTATTACCATTGAAGATGCAGCTGAGTTGCGATTGCAGCAGGCTCATGTGGTACGTTTGGAAACTAGACCGCCTAATTTAGAGGGTAAAGGTGAAATTAATCAACGTGCTTTGGTAAAAAATTCACTACGGATGCGCCCTGATCGAATTGTGGTCGGAGAGGTTCGAGGGGCTGAAGTTTTAGATATGTTGCAAGCTATGAATACTGGCCATGATGGCTCTCTTACAACTATTCATGCTAATTCCTCACGTGATGCACTAACTCGAATTGAAAATATGGTTGGCCTTACAGGACTGCCAGTAGTGCAAAAATCATTACGTCAGCAAATGGCATCGGCCATTGCTGCAGTGGTTCATACGGCTAGATTGAGTGATGGTCGACGAAAAGTCATGAGTATCGACGAAGTTCTTGGTATGGAAGGTGACATTATTACTATGCAGGAGATCTATAGTTATAAGCAAACAGGTGTTGAGGCAGACGGTAAGGTGTTAGGTAAATTTGTAGCATCAGGAATCCGTCCTCGATTTGCTGATACAGTAGCAGCCCGAGGTTCACCACTACCAGACTCTTTATTTTTAAATATTCATAACTGATATGAATACTTTTATTTCTATTGGGTTATTAGTTTCGGGACTTCTTACTATTAGTATTCTAGGATTTCTAGTTATTTTTTACTTGCAAACAAACATTTTTGGGGCACAAAAAAGACACATTTCCGCTCGAATAGGAGCGCTTGAAATTCAAGCTAAAGGTTTTTCTCTACCTGCATTGACTAATCGAGACTATCAACAAAAAGATTCCGTTTATCTCTTCTTAGATGAAACTCGATTTATTCGATATTTACGTCGACAAATTACTAGAGCGGGGCTAACAATTTCTGCAAGTTATTTATTAATTGTAACGATCACCGTAAGTTTTTTTATTTCATTAATTACTTATATTGCTTCTAATTCATCGCTTTATGCAATATTAATAGGGCTTAGTCTTTGTACTGCTCCATATTTTGTGTTAGAACTAATTGCACAACGACGGCAAGCTGCTTTACAAAAACAAATTCCAGAACTGATGGATTTCATGGCTCGCTCTTTACAAGTTGGCCATTCACTTAATAACACAATACAGATGGCTGCAATGGATGCACCCATGCCAATTTCTGCTGAATTCAATCGTGTCTTTGAAGAATTGAATTACGGAGCTCCAATTCATAAAGTGTTATCAGAATTATCTGAGCGTATTGATTGTGCTGAAATTCGCTACTTTGTAATTGCAGTTATTGTAAATCGTGAAATTGGTGGCGATTTAGCTGAAATTCTTAAACGAGTAAGCAAACTCATCCGAGAACGAATGGATATGCAACAGACTATACGCGTACTTACCTCAGAGGGCAGGGCTTCAGCACTAGTACTAGGGGCTCTTCCGTTTGCAATTGGAGCTTTAATATTTTTTATTCAACCGAAATCATATGAATTAATGTTGAGCGATTCATTAGGCCAGAGCTTATTAATATACGCCAGCGTTTTAATGCTAATTGGATTTGCTTGGATGAAGCATTTATGCAATCTTAAGCAATAGAAAGGTTAAGATCATGGAATCTTTCATCGGATTATTATTGATTTGGATTTGTAGTTTTAGTGTCATTTTTCTCATCTTAAGACGCTTTTGGCTAATTAATATCGATCAGCGTATTTCTCAATTAAAACAAATCCAAATGAGCTCTTTTGTTAACGGAAGCAAGGATCAATCCGATTCAATCACAAATACCTTGCAGTTTTTTAGTCGATTCTCAATGTCAAGTAATGTATTGCTTAACTCAAAATTAAAAACCAAACTTTATAACGCTGGGTTGCATGGTGAAAAGCCACTTATCATTTATTATTCTGTAAAAACGATTTTAAGTCTAATTATTCCATGTGCATCTTTCTTGTATTCCTTTTACCATGATCATTCTATTACTTATGCATTGAGTCTTGCCGTTGGCTTGTCAATTGTTGGCTACTGGATTCCCGATTTTATTTTGAAATACTTGATACGTAAGCGCCAAGAGGAGTTATTACATAGTTTTCCAGATGCTTTAGATTTAGTACGAATTTGTGTGGCATCTGGCCTTGGTCTTGATGCAGCAATTACTCGGGTTGGTAGTGAAATTCAACTAGAAAGTCCTACATTGGCCCAAGAGTTCGATCAATTGGGACTTGAGCTTCGAGCTGGTACCTCCCGAAATCAGGCATTAGCAAATTTAGCAACTCGCACAGGGCTCAAGGATATTGAGGCACTTGTTGGAATGCTTAAACAGGCTAATCAATTTGGTACAAATGTAACTGAAGCATTGCAGGTTTTTGCAGATGATCTTCGTAATAAAAGGAGAATGCACACCCAAGAATTAGCAGCTAAAATTCCGGTAAAGATTTCAATTCCCATCATTCTATGCATTTTCCCAGCATTATTTGTGGTAATTCTTGGTCCCGCAATTATTAGTTTATTTAATGCATTTCGCTAAACTAAAATAAATAACTAATAGATGTTACTCAAAATTCATGGTTGTGCTAGCCGATAGCAATTGACTCCAATTGGTAGGCTGGATTAGTTGACCCAGCAACAGACCGGTAAATGAATATGAAACTGTCACGATAATAGGATTACCCGAATTAGATCCTAAAGGTCTTGCA
Source organism: Polynucleobacter sp. HIN8 (assembly GCF_030297615.1). Classification (NCBI taxonomy): domain Bacteria; kingdom Pseudomonadati; phylum Pseudomonadota; class Betaproteobacteria; order Burkholderiales; family Burkholderiaceae; genus Polynucleobacter; species Polynucleobacter sp. HIN8. The sequence goes on from NZ_AP028139.1 coordinate 551,246, forward strand.
ATGGAAACTGTTGGATTTGCTTTTGACCCAAAAGTAATTAACTTATTTTGGCAATAGTTTATTACAAAGGTTTGAATTTCTCCGTCGGTAATTGAGGTATTCACTACTGCTACTCGAGTTGCCTCACGACTAGCGTTAGTAATTACTGATTTGTCATAAAGCAGTGTACTGAGTTCAACAATCGCAAATAAAACTAATATTAAGATAGGTAAAACAAGTGCAAATTCTACGGCAGCTACAGCCTTATCACATGCAACGATTGATGGATTTGTAGTGTGATTGCTAATCATGCATTACCAAACTGAAGTAGATCTCTCAAAATAAAACCCCTATGCATTAAATATTTCCTATGTGAAATATATTTGATAGTGAAAATTATTATTTGATAAACGTCAAAAATAGTATTTCATAAATTGATATAAAGATAACAATAACAAGGGAGGTCTATCATGAAATTAAATTTAGAAAAAAAGTACATTCTATCTACAGGATTAGCAATTATTCTTTCATTTAATCATTTATCGGCTATGTCCCAGCTACCTGAAATTCAAACGGATAGTAATCTTTCTTGCATGATGGGGGGCGTAGGTTTAGATGAGTCACAGGCAATGCGAGAGGAAGCAAAAAAATGGCCTCTTGCCATTGAGTTTACAGAACGTCAAGGAAATTCATACGCTTGGATAGTCGGCGCAGAATTGCAAATTATCAATGCCAAAGGTGAAACTATTTTTTTTGAAAAATGTAATGGACCATTATTTCTTGCTAAAGTAATTTCAGGTCGATATGAGATTATTGCAACTTATGAAGATCAGGTAAAAAAGAGAATGGTTGTAATTGATAGTAAGCAATCGACTAAAGTCTCATTTACCTGGCAGCAAAAAAAGTAAAGCTCTATATGATTCGAAAGGATAAGTTTCTCATTCCATACAAAATTAAGAACCAAGTGCTTTTAATTTAACGAATATGGAGGATAAAACACCTAATATTTATAGATAAATTAGTTTGAATGAATTAACAACAATGTAAATTATTGGCTGAGAACTGAGAGGGCTGTTTGACTTACGGCCAATCGATTAGGCTTTTTGAGGTCCCAAACTTTTATACTCTTTTCTTTGTGCTCAATAAGTTGTGATAAGCGATCATAATTAATGTTACTGATATTTCGATTTTTAACCTGAAGATAATTATTTTTTTCTAAAAATGCGAATGATCGACTCAGTGTTTCACTAGTCATACCCAAATAGCTTTTAAGATCTTCACGACTCATCGGTAAGCGCATCATTCTGAGGTCAATATTAAGTTGCTTTTGGCGCTTATGAAAATCAAGTAAAAAAAATGCTAATTTTTGTTCAGCACTATGGCTGCCTAATGAAAAAAGATGCTCTTCGAATCGATTAATAGTTCGACCTAAGATCGTATCAAAAATATTTCGTATTTCAGGTTCTGAGTCTATTAATTTAGTAAGAGTATTAAATTCAATTATGCATAATTCTCCATCACTTAATGCCGTGATATCTAGCCGATGTTTTTTTTCAGCAATACCATCAATACCCAATAGATCACCCGGAAAAGCAAAATGATTTATTTGATACTGGCCATCCGATAAAGAAAATTCAAGCTTGCAGTAGCCGATACGCACGTTATAGAGATGATGAAGGGGGTCGCCATTACGAATAATAGGATCCCCCTTTTTCATCTTAACTTTAGTTACATATTTTCCGGGTAATCGACTTATAAAATCATGATCTAAATAATGATGTAAGCAATTATTTTTAGTTTTGCAATTGCTGCAAGTAATTTGACTGTGCTTTTGAGTAAAAGCTTTTGAAATATTAATCGTATTGTTGTTCTGCATTAATGAATCCAAGCGCATATTAACTTTCAAAAATTAAAAGTCATTAAGAAGAAAAAATGGAAATTTAAGAGTGATTTTTGCGATACATCATCGCTCCTACAATGCCACCAATAAGTGCAAATAGGCCTAGCCAGAAAACAGGACGACCATGTGGACGGCACTCACAGGGATTGCATTCGCAAACAGCGTCTTCTTTATTAGCATCATTTTTTTTGGTGGAATCATCAGTTACTAGTCGCTTCACATCAGAAACTAATTTTTCAATATCTTGCTTTACTTGTGCGAGCTCTTCTTGATTCATAAATACTCCAATCTGTATATACCAATGGTTCATTTTTATATCTCAATTAAAACTTCAATTTATGCAATTATTAGCTCAAGAAAATTTATAAGCATATCTTCAGCCTAATGAAATTTTCCTAATTCAGTAATGCATGTTGTGAAGTGAAATTAATTGCAATTCCCTAATTAAGTGGATAAGAACTTCTTGTTAGCTACGTTATTAGAAATTCAATTAATAAACTTCACAGCTACTTTATAAATGGAAACAAACCTATATTTTTGATAAATGTCAATTTACAAAAAATTTTGAAAATGAAGTGAATTTTGATTTTTATCAATATTATTTTGAAGTAATAATTTATAAAGTAGCTGTGATGTATGAGGTTATTCAAAATTTGTAACGTGGGGATCAAATTCTTGATAATTCATACTTGATGGATACCAAGTACATCACCTCCACACCAGTTTGTGTCTCCTCGTGTGATTTAGCCGCGCTAGTTGCGGCTTTTTTTAATACTAAGTTATTACTATAGGTAAAAATTACTAAGGGTTATCACTTAAATTTTGAAAAAGAAAGGTATAGACTATGAGCGTTAATCAATTAAGTGAAAAATTAAATCATTTTCACAATACGTCGATTAAAAATGGCCAGATGCTTGGACAATTGAATGCCAATGTAACAAAAAAATTGTCGGACCTTAATTCATCTTGGGTAAATCAAGTTGCTAAAAACATGCAAAGTTCAGCAGTAGAATTTATGAACTCCAAAAAGGTAAGTAATCCATTGAATCTTATGAAAATAAATGGTGACCAATCATTCCTTCAGGAGATAGAAAATTATCAACAGCATTTGAATGACGCAGTTAATGAGTACCTGGAAGAATTTTCTAGCGCTAATGAACAGTTGCTAGACGATTCTCGTGCTGCTTTCAATGAGTTTATGCAGTTAACTTCTCAAAATGTACCAGATGGTATGGATGGATTTATTAAACCATACCAAGTTGTGATAGGCTCTTTGTTTGAAGGAGCAGCGATTGCGAATGGCCTTTCTAAAAGTTATCTGACAAATATTAAAAAGAACTATTCCGCTAATGGTAAAAGTTCCAAAAATATTATTTTGAGCGAAGAGGTTAGTGAAAAGTAATTGATTAAAAACAGATAAGTAGCCATTCTTTTATCTGGCTACTTATCTGAAGGTTTCCACTTAGTTTTTTATGCAAAAACCATATGATCAGTTACTTTCTTTACACCAGGAACACCCCAAACAGCATCAATTGCAAGTGACTTTTCTACCCAATTGTGAACTTTTCCGCCAAGAATAACTTCATCGCCTTGAACAGAAACAGAGATATCTTGTGCATCTTCATGAGCTCGACGCTTCAGTGCACGCTCAATGTCAATCCTAACTAAATTTAAAGATACTGACGGTTTGATATAAATTAAGTTATTCACTGAGCGTACACCTGTTATATAGCGTATAGAGTTCTCTGCTGAAAGTCGTTCATGAAACCAATTAACTTCGCCCGTTAAGGTTACGATCCCATCTTCAACTTTAATCGAAACCCTATCTCCTAATTTATAAATATTCCATTTCAATGCATCATTAACAGCAAGTGCAATTTCAGTATCACTTTTTTGATTAGATCCCGGAACTATCACATCCAATTCAATGGCAATTGTTTTAACGCCGAAGACTCGTTTTGCTGCTTGTTCTGCATTCCATTTTTCTGCCAAGCTATCAACATGGCCAGAGAGGGTAACAACCCCCCGTATAACTTCTACGCCAATATTTGCTGCGTTTATTTTGGGATCCCACTTTAATTCTGCTAATACATCTTGTTGAAGTTCTCGATCAGATTTCATTATCAATTCCTTTTATTAAGTGTATAAATTTCAATGAGTACGTTGATTTAGTATATTTTTGATTACTCGAGTCTCTTTATATTGTTTAGACATCTTTTCACGAATTGCTTTATCAAATGCTTTTTGCCATACAAGTCGATCCCATAAATCTGGGTCTATCGAATGAGTTGATTTGATTTTTTTATTTTCATTAGGCATATTGAATAATTCCTCCAGATTGTTACGCTAAGAAATAATTTAAAAGATCACCGATGTAAATTTTTGATTAATCGCAATTTTCAGCTAGTAAAAGTGAATAGAGTGGATGTATAACTTGAAAGTGCTGGTATGGGAGAAAGTTTAACGAGACAATTTATGGATGGAGAAATTAACTGTGTTTTAAAAGCTATTGTTAATCGTGGCATTGAAAAAAAGTTAGCGAATTACCCTATTAGTCGCAACTTAATTGAGATTTTGCTTGATTCTGGAATGAGGATTTCTTCTTACAGTAAAACAATACCCTGGTCTTATGTTGTTATTCAGGATGAAGATTACATAACGTATTTACAAGATTATGCTAAAGCCTTCAATCACATACACAGTGATAATACCGAAGCTAATGCTAATAATAGTTTCGATTCACGTACTCATTCATCTGATGCGTTAATTGTCTTATATGCAAATGTAGAGAATTCTTTTTCATTAAATAAATGTTGGCAATCAGTTGAAAATATTTTATTAGCTGGAAGGGCTTTAGGACTTAATGTATCAATTGATTGCTCATTGTTACGTTTATTAAATTCTATTAAGTTAAAGCAAGAACTTAATGTGCCTGAAAACTTAAGTGTTTTGTATGTTCTTCACATTGCCAGTTACATCAATACTTATTTACCAGCAACTATCAACAAGCCAACGGTGTGGAGTTGGCTCGATAAATATTCATAATAATCTTACAACTAAATTACCAGAACCGGCAACTTAGAATTTACGATAACATTATGAACTTTGTCGCCGAGTAAAATACTTTTTAAACCACTATATCTGTGTGTGGCCATAGCAATTAAATCTACTTTCTTTTTCTTTGCTGCATGAATAATACCATTCGGAATATCATCATCAAACTCATGAATTAGTTCGAGATGCTTGGCTTTTGCTAACACCTTTTCATACTTTGAAAAAAGCTTTTTAGCATAAGCGCTACATGCTAATTTATGATGCTCAATACTTATTGAGTAATCGTTATACGCATATTCTGAATATGTTGCTGGCGGATTTGGTTTAGATACATTGACCAAATAAATATCGATTTTTTCGAGATCTAAATAGCTTGATAATTTTTTAATTAGTTGTTGAACAATCACAGATTCATCAATAGGAATCAAAACTGAATTAATCATTTTATGGCCTTTAAATTATGACACTTACATTCTCCCATCTACTTTCAAAATAATTTTGATATTTCTCAATTTATTATTTTGAATTTTCAAAAAAATAAAGCACATTCCATTTTATTAGGGGGTGACAATGAAAATTCGAGTCAATCAGGGCACTCTAAGTAAACGTTTTAGTAAGGCAAATTCTAAGGATGGCTTTGGATTTTTATTTCCCGGTATTTATGAGGTTGAATTTACTGAAAGCCATGAGTTGGTATTTCAGCATACCCCTCTTTATAAAGTCTATTTGCCAACATCATCCATCTTAGAAAAAGTAAAAACCGGAGTCATTACATTTATTGAGATAAATGATTTTGATAAAAATCAATCTGCAAATTTTTCTTTAGCCTATAAATGAGTTACTTCAACAGTTAGAGGTAACTATGAGACAAAATCCAAAATTTGATAACGATTTTGAGGATGTAAGCGACGATCTAGAAATGAATAGGATTGATCAAACCATACTTTTATGTGTAAGTTTATTTTCTTTGATTCTTGCAATTGTTGGATTTTCAATGTCTGATACGCTGTATCTATTCGTTAATCGATAAATCTATTAATTTAATGAATGGCTGCCATAGGCAGCCACTTTTTATTGGATTGCAATTTCAGCAATAGTGCCACCATTCACTTTGGGTAGGGTTAGAGATAAAACACCGTTTTCATAAATAGCTTTTGCTTTATCGCGATTTACATCTCCTGGTAATTGAAAACTCCGCAAAGCACTTCCAGAGCTACATTCCCAACGAATTAGTTGTTCGTTTTCACTTTTTTGCTCAGATTGTGAAGATTGTTCGGCTTTAATAGTTACGTAACTACCTTCCACTGAAACATGAATATTTTCTTTGTTAGCACCCGGGATGTCTGCACGAATGAAATATTCATTTGGCCGCTCACTCACATTAATTCTAATTTGAGGTTCAAGTGGTTCATTAAAGACTGATGGTGAATAAAAACGTGTCAATGGGAAATCATCAAAAATATCAGAAAAAAAACCTGGCATAGAGCGTCTCATACTTTGAACAAGATTCCGACTGCTACTAACAGGGTTAGTTTTAATTAAATTGCTCATATTCATTCCTTTATAAGAGTGTCAATTGATATAGGCTATACCAAAGATTATTTTCTAAAAAAAAATTTATTTCCATTTGATAAATGTCAAAAAAAATAATTCTTCTATTTATAGGATAGGTAGTGATTTATTTTTTGAGACACTTATGAATTTTTATGTATCTGTACGTAATAAATTTTTGATATCGCTCTTTTTTGCAATGTGTTGGTTTGTTGCATCTGCATGGCTTTCTTATTTTTGGTTTCTTGATCTTTCAAAAGTTATTGGTGTACCTCTTGCAATTTTTTTTATTTTTTTTCTTGCTTTACTACCGGGTTTTATAAATGCATTTATTGCCTGTGCTTTACTTTTAGATCGTAGACCACAGGTTTTCTTACCTAAGAATTTCCCTGATGTAGATGTTTTAATACCTGTTTATAACGATGGTAAAGAGGTAATTGATACTATTAAAAGTGTAATGGCCCAAGACTATCCGGGAATACTTCATGTGATAGTTATTAATGATGGATCAAATGTGCAAACTAGAACTATCTTAAATAATCTTTCAGTTTGCTATCCACAAATTCATTTGATTAATTTACCGCGTAATACTGGTAAGGCGTATGCATTGAATGAAGGCTTAAAAATTGCGAAATCTGATGTAATTATTAGTATCGATGCTGACTGTTGGGTTAAGCGTGATGCGATTAAGCTAATTGTGTCTCGGTACTTATGTGACCCGCCTAATACTAAAGCTATAGCTGGATCAATTCTTGTTCGCAATTCGCGTGAAAATTGGCTAACTAAGGCTCAGGAATGGGACTATTTTTTAGGTATTGCAGCAATTAAGCGCATCCAGTCGCTATTCCAGGGTACTTTGGTAGCGCAAGGAGCATTTTCTTTATATGACCGATCAACTCTAATCAAGCTTGGTGGTTGGCCAATTACTGTTGGCGAAGATATTGTACTTACGTGGAGATTTTTGTCTGCAGGTTACCGCATTGGGCATGCTGAAAATGCCTGTGTATTCACCAATGCTCCTAATTCTCTTAAGCAATTTATTCGTCAACGTCAGCGCTGGTCTCGTGGCTTAATTGAGGCCTTTAAAGAGGAGCCTACTTTATTACTTAAACCACGTTTAAGCATTTTATTTATTTGGTGGAATTTTTTATTTCCGTTCATTGACATTGCGTATACCCTTGGCTTTATTCCTGGATTGATTTTGGCATTATTTGGAAAATTTTGGCTAGTGGGGCCTATGACTCTAGCACTTATTCCACCTGGTTTACTTTTGAATCAAGTAATGTTTAGAAGTGAAAAACAAATTTTTGACAATAGTAATCTCGGGATTCGAAAAAATTTTTTTGGCCTCTTTTTTTACATGATTGCTTATGGCATTTTGCTTCAACCAGCTTGTGTTTGGGGTTACTTTTCTGAGCTATTTAAGTTAAAAAAAGTATGGGGTACAAAATGAATAAGATTAAAAAATATATTTTTGTTTTGGCTCTGCTATCTCAATCAGCACAGGCGCAAGAATCAACCTGGATGTTTGGAGGGCTTTCTAGTGAGCCTAGTAAGATTGCGGTTGGGGTTCCAGTATCATTCCTATCAACTGATAGTGAAGGCTTTGAGGCCTATAAAGTGGGCGCACAACTTCTCCCACTATATCAACATGGCGATAATTACTCAGGAATTTCATATCAATTTAATAAGTACACTCAAAATGGATGGGCTAAGGAGGGGAATCAGCTAGGATTAACCTCTAAGGTTATCAATCCTAGGACAGCTCTTGGTTATATTGCTAATGTCAATATGAATTCTTTAGGTGGCCACACATTACTAACTACGGATAGCTACATTGGATTTCAGCCAACTTCAAGTACGCGTACGGAATTCATATCAAGCCGTGAGTGGGTTGAAACGCAAAACGCATTAAATAATGGGATTTATTACACCTTAGGCGCTGCTAGTATTGAGCAACGACTCTTAGATCGATTAAGTGGAATCGTCATGGGTGGTAATATGTATTTTTCAGACACCAATACACGACCATTTTTCCGGTTAAATCTAATTTATGATGCTTTACCTGATTATGGGGTTAATCTACAACTTCGATATCGCCAGTACCGTGACACCAATACTAATGTAGCCAATAATTATTTTAATCCCAACCAATATCGTGAGACGATGTTGGCTGTAGGATTTCGAAAAATGATAGAAGGCTGGAGAATTTCTGGCGTAGCAGGACTGGGTAGTCAAACCATTAATTCAGATGGATCAACAGGGACGCAACTACTTGAGTTTGCAGCAACAAGTCCATCGGTAGCTTCAGTCTTCTTTCGCACAAGGATTGGATATCGTAAGGCTGCAGGATTTCAAGGCCCAGATTACACCTACAGTTATTTTATGGAGGAATTAATTATCCCCTTCTAACATGGCTTTCTGGTGAAGGCTGTAATGTATAAGCCATATGATTTGCACGTTTTTTTTGATACATTGAACGATCAGAGATGTTGATTAATTCGTCAAGCAAAAGTTTGGGATCAATCAAATTTTCATGAATACTCTGCTTTCTTGGAGAGTAGCTTGCAATACCGATACTAAGTGTAATCGGAGTTGAAATATTTATTGAAATACGCTCATTCAAAGATTGCATTTCTGTTTGAATTCGAACAGCAACATCCTGAGCAGCGTTGTAATCAGTATTTGGCAGTAGAACAATAAACTCATCGCCGCCAATGCGTCCAATCAAATCAATTTCTCTTAAAGCTAACCGACATTGACGTGTACTTTTTATTAGAATCTCATCGCCGATTGGGTGACCATATGAATCATTAATGTATTTAAATCGATCCATATCAATAAAAAGAATCGATACTGGTTGTTGAGAACGTTGAGATTTTGCAAGTTCATATTCGCAATAAAACAGAATGGTATTCCGATTAAAAACTCTTGTAAGAGTATCAATTTTTATTTCTTGGGATAAAAATAACATTTTTTTTGAACTTCGTGTTAAGAAAAAATTCAAAAGCAAAACAATTGTCCATATCATTAAGGAATTAATCAATACAAATAAGGCACTTGAAAAGCTTGTAAAAGATTGATTTAGGTCCTTTGTTAAAAGGTAGGCGTATTGAATAAAAAGAGTAGAACTTGTTAAGAATAAAAAAATTTTACTTAATCGAATGTGCTGATAACGATTAAGGATGCGGTATGCAATTAATATTGTAGAGGCTTGTAAACCAAACGAAAAAAAATAAAGAAACAGAGAAATTATCAATGAGTTCACTAATGGAGACTATGTTCAAAAGAAAATTTTTTACTTCGAAAAAGATTGGTACAAACATTTACGATGTCAGAAGGAAGTTTAGAATATTGATCAACCTCAAGTTGCTGCAAAGATCTATCTAAATTAAAGTCAGGACGATAAGGACGGCTATGTCTCATCGATTCGACTGTATCTGCCACCATCAAAATTTTAGCTTCTTGGCAAATTTCTGATTTAAAGAGTCGGTGCGGATAGCCAGAACCATCAAGTCTTTCATGGTGTTGAAGGACTACTTTAGCAATATCAAGTGGAAGTAGTAGTCTTATTAAGATGTCATAACTCGCCTGGACATGGTTTTTGATTAACAAAATTTCATCAATTCTAAGAGCCGTAGATTTATTCAAAATCTCTTTGGGTATTGATATTTTCCCAATATCATGAACCAATGAACTCATCATAATTCGATGGATAGCTAGGGTGTCTAGGTTTAGTTCTTTAGCAATTTCTACAGCAAGCTTACTTACATTTAATTGGTGCTTTGCATTCTGACTATCAATTGCAATGGCTGTATTAATTAAGAAATGAAATTTTTCATTTAATAAATTATCTTCGTTCAGATGTAATTGCTTAAGCTTATTCTGTAAAAAATTAACATAAGATTTATTTTCAAAACCTAAAAAAATTAGAGGGTCATGACACTCAAATGTATGAAGTTCGCCATAAATATTTACAACCATATCATTTTTAGCTTCTAAACTAAGAATTACATTTTTCATTGCAATTAATTTTTTTTGTAAAAATTGCTTATAGAGTTCATGAATGTTGATATGTTTTGCAAAAACGCTTAATTCCCAAAAATTTTTACCAATTATTGCGCTACGGGGAATTCCCAAGAAAAAGAAAATTGAATCATTAGCATTTTTAATTACACCTGAGGGGTATTCTAGAACAAGAATTCCATCGATCATCTGCTCTAAAAATTTTTTTGATGACACATTTGGCTTTTGTTTATTCAGATCATTTATTTGCATCTTAGGAACATTCCATCTGATAGGTCGATCAGATTAGTCTTTACTTGGTAACTAGATTTGATTTTTATCAAATCTTTTATGCATGAAGATGTTATAAAGAAGCTTTATTAATATCGAATTCTTATGAACTACCAATTAGATCATCAATTATTTCTTTTGGCTGATGGACATCATTTTTTATTAATGGCTCGTGACTTATATAAACCAATACCTCATTTAAAAATAATTAAACGAGTACAGTATCAGCCTAGTCAGTTTAGAAAATATAAAAAAGACAACCCTGGCAAAACAATGAGTAAAATACGCCAATCACATACTAGTTATGTCTACACTGATTTGAGTTCAGTGAGTGATGGACGATATCTCGCAGTTGCCTGTCAAAGTGTTGACGAAGTTTTTAAGCAGGGGGCTTACAAAGCAATAACTTTAATAGGTAATCCAAAATTTCTAAATCAAGTTAAGACTCATTTATCGAATGATATGAAACAACAAATTCAATGTGAGATTCATAAAAATTATACAAAATTACCTATTGAAAAATTAGAGCATGCACTAATGCTTATGTAGTAAGTAATGACACAATTTTTTCTTGCCTTGGTATCATTTTTAATGGGATTTTCTTTTGCTCAGATTTTCCAGTTTTATTTTATAAAAATCGAGGATATACAATCCATTTTTCTGGGATTTCTCTTAGTAACACTATTTTTTTTACTTCCACTAGAGATTTATTTAACCCTCAGAAAAAAGAATGTTAGGGAGCATTAAGCATCTGCTGATGGTGTTTATTTCTAATAATTTGAAAATTTATTTATGTCTGATTAAAGTTTGAATTGGTAATTAGTTTACCTTTAATGCAACTTTAGCTGCTTAATTTAGCTTCAAGGAAAATTTTCAAAGACTTATTTTTTGATTATATTTCTATCTTATTTTTCTTGTAATCTACTGATGTACTCTAAAAGAAGAAGTATTCGACTTTCCGCATAGATCTCAGTAAAGTAGACATCCCCAACATTCATTTCATAAGCCTCTAATTGGTATATTTGACCCCATGCGGGCATGTCACTTCGGTCATGAATAGGTATCGATCCCTCCCAGAGACTTTGATAAATACGTGATATTGGTAAGACACCGCCGTTATTTTTAGAAAGTAAAGTAAGGTCAGAGGGACCATCAATTAAGAAATCAGCTAGCCAGCCATAGCCTCGGCCATCTTTGCCATGACAGCTTGCGCAGCGTGTTTCAAATTCCTGTTTTCCGAAATCTCGTTGATGAATTTTTTGTGCATTACTTGTAGTCACCATAAGTAGACTAAGTACCAAAAAATACATAAGTAAGAGAGTTGATATGAGGTACTTTTTGTAATATGAAAATATCTTCATTAACGAATAATTATTAAATTTCGAATTATTACGCTTTAAGTTCATTTTTTTATATCCGATAACAGGTAGCGCGTAAGTTGTATTTACTATTGTGAATATAAATGATTAAGTTCATTAATCCCATTGCAAAATCAATCAATTATCAAAAATTACGCCTCTTTATATAAGTTAAGAAAGAATAAATTTTGAGATTTATCAAGATAATCTCGGTTGTAAAAATTAGAGTCTTGATATTGAGGGAGAATCTTATGGACATGTTAGTACGAAACTCTTCATTTACTGAGGAAGCGAATTTATCGCTGTTGGTATATGAACTTCTCGGTAATGCTGGAGTTTGCATTAATGGGTCAGATCCTTGGGATATGAAGGTTCATGACCCTAAAACCTATGAAAATATCATATCTAAATGGTCACTGGGCTTAGGTGAATCGTATATGGATGGTCTATGGGATTGCGATCAACTTGATGTGATGCTAACCAAACTACTAAAGTTTGACTTAAATGATCGTGTTCATGGATTAGCAAAGGCTCGCTATGCCTTAGAGATACTTAAGGCACGAATTATTAATTTGCAGTCTAAGAAGCGAGTATTTCAGGTAGCCGACAAGCACTACGATATTGGGAATGATGTTTTTGAATTAATGTTAGATCCATTCATGATGTATTCCTGCGGTTACTGGGAGAATGCTAAGACATTAGCGCAGGCTCAAGAGGATAAATTAAACCTAATTTGTAAGAAACTAAAACTGAAGTATGGTGAAAAATTACTCGATATAGGTTGTGGGTGGGGCGGATTAGCGGAATACGCTGCAAAGCATTATGGGGTAGATGTTATCGGTATTACGATTTCGAAAGAGCAACAACAACATGCAATTGATAGATGTCAAGGGTTGCCTGTAGATATTCAGTTAATTGATTATCGTGATCTTATCGGGAAGTTTGACAAAATTGTTTCTGTTGGAATGTTTGAGCACGTCGGCCAAAAAAATTATTCTACTTTCTTTCAGACCGTAAGCTGTTTATTAAAAGATGATGGAATATTTTTACTTCACACGATTGGAAGTGATGTTACAGTTTTGCGGACCGATCCATGGATTGATCGCTACATTTTCCCTAATGGAAAAATACCATCTGCATCTGAAATTACGCAAACAATTGAAAATGTATTTTTGATCGAGGATTGGCATAATTTTGGTCAGGATTATGACAAAACTTTAATGGCATGGCATCAGAAATTTATAGAGAACTGGTCAAAAATATCGGCAAAGTATGGTGAGCGATTTTATCGTATGTGGACCTATTATTTGTTAGGATGCGCTGCTTTCTTTAGATCGCGTCAAGGTCAATTATGGCAAATTATTCTTACAAAAAAATCTCATCAAGATACTTATCGTTCGATTCGTTCAAATTCTGCATCCAGTTTTGATAATTATCAGGCATTCGTTTCATTTGGGTATAAGAATACCAATTAAGCCAATAGAGTTTGCTATGAAAATTGGCATTAATTCGATCATAGTCCAAATGTCGGCTATGTTCATTTTAAAAAATTATCTTTTCGACTGGCTAAGTATTTAACTCCGATCGGACCATAACTTTCTTGATGCGGTTGCTGATGTTTGAGATGAAAAACATCGCCTACTGAGTAATCTGATTTAACACCATCAATTGTAATTGTCATGGAACCATTGATAACTAATGCTAAAGCCTCAAAATTGTGGGTATGTGTATCCAAACTGCCATTAGCAGGATATTCCACCAGAATGGGTTCCGGAAAACCTTGGTGTGCCAATAATTCATAAAACTCAGTTTGATTCATGGCGCCGCTGTATTACAAATTAAATATTGATTGATTAGGCTAATAAAAGATCAATTTGAATATTGCCACGAGTCGCATTTGAGTAGGGGCAGACTTGATGCGCCGTATCAATCAAGTCTTGAGCAACCGCTAGATCCAGTCCCGGTAATGAAATCATTAATTTCACAGCAATACCAAATCCTTGTGGGATTGGGCCAATATCAACGCTTGCATCAATTGCAACACCATCTGGAACTTCCACTTTTTTTAGTCCCGCCACGTTTCGTAAAGCGCCAATAAAGCAGGCCGAGTAGCCTGCAGCGAATAGTTGCTCTGAATTAGTTGCATTTCCTGAACCGCCCATGGCTTTTGGAAGTGCCAGATTAACATTGAGAAGCCCATCATCACTTGTCGACTTACCATCACGGCCACCCGTAGCGTGGGTGTGAGCGGTATAAAGTATTTTTTCAAGTTTATTCATATGAAGTTAATAACTTGATTACGTTATAAGAAAAAATTATTTTATTTTTACAAAAAATAAATCTTTATTAAGAGTTATTATTTTTTATGGATTTTACATAATCTGCAGCCGCTTGAGCCAACCTCAAGGCTTCGCTGGCTGCCTCCGTCGCACGTTTTGTCGCTAATGCTGCTTCTGCAGAGGCCTCTAACGATGCCGCTTCAGCTTGATCTGCCGCTGCTGTTGCTGCTGCAGCTGCGGCAGCAGAGGCCGCTGCCGCTGCCTGGATTGAAGCTTCTGCAGAAAAATGTGCCGCCTCAACGGCCGCTTCTGCAGCAGAAATTACAGACCGGGAAGCTGCCTCTTTAGCAGCTTTCGCACAGCGGTCGGTAGCCGCTTTAGCATGTTCAGCAGCAAGGCATGCTTTTTTGGCCGCCTCAGATGCGCTTGAAGTTAAGTTTTTTAAAGTTGATAGTGCTTTTATATAACGCTCATTCGTGGTCACATAGCCTTGACGAAGTTTGATAATTTCTTCTTCATGTGCCAATAATTTGGCATTAATTTTTTCTAATTCAGACGACATTATTAGACTCCATACTATATTTTTCCAAAGACATCCAAGTGTTTCGTGACGATGTTGTTGCTTTATCTGAGTGTTTGCTAGCAGGCAAATGATATTTAGTTAGCAATTTGTATCAGGATATCCTTAATTCTAAATTTTGATATATATCAATAAAAAAATAAAAAAGATGAATAAATTACTTGGTATAGAAATTTCAAAGTAATCGTGAGAATAAATTGAACTGGTTCATTACAAATGCATATAAAACTGATAAAGATGCATCACTTTCATGATACATCGTATTGGCACTGATAATCTATCAATTTTTATGAAATAGAAAAAAATAATACTGCTAAAACTAATTCTTAGTGATATTTCCTTACTGCATGATCCAATCCCATAATAAACGTCAATCCCTTTTCAATGACTTTATGGCCAATCAATTAAGTTCAGCAATAGATAAAAACTTAAGGTATACCCGGCTCTTTGAGACTGCGCGCGATGGTATTCTGATTTTGACTTATCCAGAAGGAAAAATTATCGATGCTAATCCTTTTATTCTTGATCTTTTGGGATACAGTCGCAGTGATTTACTGGGAAAGGAGCTTTGGGAAATCGGGCTTTTGGCAGATAAAAAAAAGGCTTTATTAGCCAATAAAGAAATTCTGCAGCATGGCTTTGTTCGCTATGAAGATATTGATCTAGTAAGTAAAAAAGGCAAACTGTTGCCAACTGAATTTATTTGCAACTCATATGATGAGGGCGATAATGTTGTGATTCAGTGCAATATTCGTGATATTTCTGCTCGAAAAAATACTGAAAATGTAATTGAATATGAACGTCGTAAAAATATTTCACAATTAAAAGATGCAATTAGCAGTCTTTCTAATGCCATTGAGCTTCGAGATCCATTTACAGCAGGTCACCAAAAAAGAGTTACTAACCTTGTGGAAGCAATTACGCGTGAACTTAAATTATCGGAGCATGATATTGAAGGCTTATCGCTAGCAAGTATTATCCATGATATTGGAAAAATTAATGTACCGGTAGAAATTTTAACGAAACCATATAGCTTAAGTGAGGTGGAGATTTCGTTACTGCGAGGGCATGTTCACACAGGGTTTTTAATCCTTAAGCCCTTAGTTTTTCCTTGGCCGATAGCTGAGTATGTACTCCAACATCATGAACGCTTAGATGGCAGCGGTTATCCAAATTCGCTCAAAGGAGATGCTATTTCTTTAGGAGCAAAAATAATGGGGGTTGCAGATACGGTGGAAGCCATGTCAAGTCACCGACCGTATCGACATGCGTTGGGGATCGAAACTGCGCTAGCCACCATTAACGCCAATCGGAATATCCTTTTTGATGCTGATGTTGTGGATGTTTGTACTGCATTATTTAAGAAAAAGAATTATCAATTTCCGCAATTCTCTGGTCCTACATTATTCATTTAAGACCGACGCTATAAATAAGTTTACTTTGTGACTAATTATTTACCAATATAAATTTCTCATAAGTATCATCATTGTTACCTCAACGCACCGTTTTTCATGATGCTTTTACTAATTAGTTCAGTAAAGTAGATTTTTTGTATTCACTACTTCAAACTTTAGCTAAATCAAAATTATGGGTTTTATGGGTAAGAGATTTGCATAATTAGGTACTAAAGAATTATGCTTATCATTCAAAGTTAACTTTTGTAAAGAATCATTTGTTTTTATTTTTGTAAACGAGAATTTTTCTTTTGGATTAATAATTTGTGCAAGTTTTTTAAGATTAATCTTACTTATGTTTCTGTTGTTAACCTCTATACATCCAATATTTTCTAAATTTGAAAAACAGCGACTTAAAGTTTCAGCAGTAATCCCTAGATAGCTTTTTAAATCTTCTCGACTCATTGGTAATCGAAATGCGCTAAGTTCGATTTGCAAGGAACGGTGGTGTTCATAAAAATTTAGTAAAAACAATGCAAGTCGTTGTTCGGCTGAGTGGCTTCCTAAAGAAAATATATGTTCTTGTGAATTATTTATTGACCGGCTAAGTAATTTCTCATAGATTTCGCGTATTTTGATTTGAGAATTCATCAAACAATGTAATCCTTTAAATTCAATGGCACAAAGTTCTCCATCTGTTAGGGCAGTCACATCTAATTTATAATGGCCATCTGCTAAGCCATCAGTACCTACTATTTGACCAGGTAGGGCAAAGTGATTAATTTGATATCGACCATCCTCCAATGAATATTCAACTTTACAATAACCAATACGAACGTTATATAAGAAATTGAGTGGCTCTCCATTCCTATAAATAGGGTCTCCTGCTTTTATTTTTATTTTTGTAATATAGTTTTTAGGTAGTATTTCGATCATCGAAAAACTAAGTGTGCCGTGCACACAATGCACACGCGATTTGCAGCCATGGCATTTAGAAAATTCATTTGAATCTTCAAGTGATTTAAGGCTAGATTTAGGTGCTATTAAAGACATTACATGTTTCCCCTTATTTTTTGTTAATAACGAAGTAATTACAAAATCAAGAAGCGAAACCAACTAAATCTATACTTATCACTCTAATATCGAGTCATATTTGAGTATACAGATAATTTCAGAAATTTATTGATAAATATCAATAATATGCAATATAAATTAACGTATGCTCGCTTACGTTCGGTGTAGTCTTTCAAGTAGAGGCTTTAAGGCTTTGAACTAGTTTTTTTAGTTTTCCAAAATTTATTTAGGTATCAGTTAGCTTAGGCGGATAAACCATGAGCACGATCTGTATGTTCGCCGTTCTAAAGGGTGGTATCGAGGATTTCTTAAAATTTCTGATGATTATGGTCTATTTAAAGGGTATCGAAAGGTGGTATTACTGAACATGGCCAATATAGAAGCTGAAATGCAGTTTGTGGTTCGTTATCTAAATATTGCAAGAAGGTGAGGAGTATTTTGATTATTGAAGAGAGATGGTCGTTAGGCGATCAACCCGGCAGTGAACGTATATCTGTGTTGGCAAGGTAAGCGTATGATCTATCAATTCCAAACAAAAAATGCTGCCCCAGTCATCATGCTTGATGACCTAACGCATCGTATTTTCAATGCAATTGAACGTCCATTTGAAACTAAAGGAATTTTTCTTCCAGAACAAATCCCAATATATATTGCTCGCCTTGAAGCGGTCATCGATACTGAAGGAAGTGCTGCATCTGAAATCTCTGATTTTGAAGAGGAGGCGCAGTCAGATGCTAAAGATCCTTTGAGGCAAAGGGGGTATCCGCTGTTGATGCTTTTACGTCAAGCTCTTCAGGATCAAGAACCTGTAGTTTGGGACGTGAACTGATCATCCTAAGAGCTAAACCCGAGGGATTAGGCGACATCACTGCTCGATGTTACAGGGGTTCGCGTATAGCTGTGTCATTCTAAAATTGTTTGTAATGATTGCGTAGGTTTTTCAAAACTATTTGATTTTCTTACCTGTTACCTCAATCAGCATTATGGCTTCCTCTATAAGGGCGCTAAGTATTATCAGCTTCTTTTGACCTCGGAGGGAGTCGATTAAAAAGTTTGATTAAGCTCTATTGGTCAGCAACTCGAATCAAGCAAATTTGATAGCTAATGGCTGTGTCCTAGAGGGCAATCCCTCAATCCCATTATGGTTTGCTGTCTTTCCGTTTGCTATTAGGTTTTTTATCATCGCTCAAGTTTTTGGATTGGCCTTTTTTCTTTTTGGCGTCTTTGTCCTGTCCAGGTGCATATGGTTTAGCCGTTTCTCCAGTCTGCTTTTTTTGACCAGGGGAGGATGGCTTAGCCGATTCGTTGACTCCTTTTTGTTTACCTGGAGGAGTCGGGCCATTACTTTGAGCAAAAGCGCCCGAAGATAGAACGGCGATAGCCAAAGCAAGATGAAGAGGTTTCATAAGAGAGAGTTCTATTCAGGATGAATGTTGTTTTTCTATCAAGATACCTATAAAAATTTAAAATTTATTGATTTTTATCAATTTTTAAATAGCATTCCCAATAAGATCAATACAATATTTAGGTAATTTAACAGTCGGGGGGGGGTAACCATGCCAGTCCTTAAACCGTGTGAATTACAGAGGGAACGCGATCAGGCTAGCGCTTACGTTTCATTTGATCGATGCGCTTTTAGTTCCCAATTCTTCTGCAAAGAGGGGTGTCTGAGGTTTTCTGAGACCCGGATTAAAAAAATCCAAATCAATCAAGGTGCTTACATTTTTCGCGCAGGCGATCCGTTTGCGAACTTATACATCCTTAAAAAGGGCTTTGCCAAACTGGATTTTTCTTTTGAGGATGGGAACTCCCAGATCGCACGTTTTCAAATTCCGGGCGATTATTTTGGGTTAGTTGGCGCTGCTAGTGGTGTGCATCGCTTTAGCAACATTGCGCTTACTGATGTTGAACTCTGTACGATCGATCGCCATACTTTGGGAGAGCTCATAACGACTAATCCGCAATTAAATCAAATGATTCAAGATGGGATGAGTGCACGTATGGCCTCGATGGCGGAGCACTTCTATTATTTAAGCTGCTATTCGGTTGAAAGACGGCTAGCCAAGTTTTTGGTCGATTTTCAAGATCGACTGAAAGCCGTCAATCTAGATCAGTCCTCGATTAATTTACCCATGAGTCGCGAGGACTTGAAAAGTTACTTAGGCACCACTTCGGAGAGCCTCAGCCGAGCATTTTCCTCCCTAGCGGGTTCGGGTTGCTTTAATGTCCAAAATCGCTTGATTTCTGATATCGATTTTGAACTTCTTCAAAAAGTAGCGGACAATGAAAATTAACTATACAGCCCTAGTTTGATTAAACGCTGGTCTTAACGTGTTCCCAAAGTTTTAAATTCACTTACATCATAAAAACTAACAAAATAGATTAATAGCACTTAATCGCGCTTGATGCGTGTTGTTAGAACGGTATCAGCCTGAAGGGTCTTTGGGGTAAAAGGCTTAAACACCTTAGACTCTTTATATAACAAGCTCCCCAACCCGGACTCGAACCAGAGACCTGCGAATTAACGCCATGCTTAAGACGCCAACACACTCAACTTAACAAAAAAAATTTACAGATTAAAAAAGCAAGATATTTTTTTATTTGAAATGTGGATTCCTATGGCAGGTTATACAGCGCTTTTTAAATTCTTACTTACCGATATCCATAGGAAGTGGTCTTTGGGCATTGCTGACTGTCATAAAGATTGGGCCCAATAAAAGGAGTAATGCTAAAAAAATAATTAATTTCTTTGTATTTTTTGGGGCAGATTTATACCTTGAACGCTTATAAAGTGTCATATCGGAAGATGGTCATCCATGATGAAATTAGTTATGTTGGCGGAGTTGGTCAGGTGTGAGGAATTGAACCTCAGCCGCAAGCTATTCCTAGTTACCGTTCGTCCACTGAACTACACCTGAGAGTGGGGCGTAGGTTGCGAGCCTCTACTGCGCACATAGAAAGATTTAATTTATTGCCCCATCAAAAATTAAATCGAAAATCGCAACCTACGTATACTTTATAAAGCGTACATATCAAATAAATTTTGCGATTTATCAAAATATTTTTATTTATTATTTAAGTTACTAGAGCTAAATGTTGAAGTCAAGGGACTGTAAACGAGGTTAAATTAGAAAAGGTAATTTTGTCATAGTTATCCTTAAAATTTATCCCAACTCAGAAATTTGTCAATCAATTCATCTCGTTCTTAATTGGTTTAAGAATTTTATGGTCTCATACCAAATCAATGCCAACCCAGCAGATGCAAGCAAAATCCATATCCCTTCAAAGCTTAATGACGTAAACTGAAAACGCTCTCGCAAGAAAGGCACTGATATAAAGAGTGAGAGTAATGTAGCGGTAATCCCAATAATCCAATATTGCGCAATATTGTGATTTCTTAAAATAGAAAAAAAGTATATCTGTTTAGATCGGCTCACAATCACAAGCAAAAGATTGCCAATCACAAGACCGCTAAAGGCAATCGTATTGGTTAGTTCCTTTGAAATATGGAGTTCTGGCAAACCAAGATAGAGGGCCAAAACGATCGTCATTAATCCAATGCCTTGTAAAAGGGCGATGGAGAGATTCTCTAAACTAAAGATGCGATAGTCTAATTGACGAGGTGGCCGATGCATGATATTCGGCTCCGACGGCTCGGTCTCAAATACGATCGCACACGAAGGGTCAATAATCATTTCTAAAAAGAGGATATGAATGGGCCCTAAAAGAGGAGGTGCGCCAAATAAAATGGGAATAAAAACTGCCCCAGCAATTGGAACATGAACCGCAATGACATAAATGACTGCTTTTTGTAAGTTATCAAAGATCTGGCGACCTTGCTTAATTGTGTTAACAATTGAGCTAAAGTCATCATTAAGCAATACCAAGGAAGAGGCTTCTCGCGCCACATCAGTGCCACGTTGACCCATGCTAATTCCAACATGCGCAGCTTTTAAAGCTGGAGCATCATTTATACCGTCACCTGTCATAGCGACAATTTCGTGATTTGCTTGCAATGCTTTTACAAGGCGTAATTTTTGCTCAGGTCTGATTCGGACAAAGATGCATGTATTTTTGACTGCATCTTGCAAATTCTTGTCACTTAAACGATCAATATAGCTACCGGAGAGGATAGTACTTGTCTTGATTCCCGCTTGAGAAGCAATCGTTTTTGCAGTAATGGCGTGATCCCCAGTAATCATAATTACGCGAATACCCGCAGCTTGGCATTGTTTAATTGCGTCAGGAACCTCTTTGCGCAATGGATCCTGTAGACCAGCTAGTCCAAGCCATTGAAAATGAAAAGAATCGACTGATTTTGGCCACGACCCCCCTTGTTTTTGATAAGTAGCTTTTGCAATACCAAGCACTCTTAATCCTTTAGACCCAAGCTCATGTACTTGATGCTCAATGACGAGTCGCTCCTTGGCTGATATAGAGCAGAGATTCATAATTGCTTCAGGCGATCCTTTGGTGGCAACAAGATATTGCCCAGGTTTATTCGGGTCTTCCCAAATATGAGTTATGGCGGATAGCTGAGGGCTTAAGCCGTATTCATGAACCAGTTGTAGGTTTCTTACTAGCCTTTGGCCCTGGGCAACGCATTTATTCAATTTTTCATGAAACGCCTTCTCCATGGGGTCAAAGGGCTCGATTTCACTAGCAAGCACCGCATAATTCAAAAGCTCTGTTTGCCCGTAACTAAATTGGTCAGGAAAGGGAGGGTCTTGATTGCCCCTCAGTGGCACAAGTTCCTGAAGCGTCATACTATTGAGTGTGAGGGTGCCGGTCTTGTCAACACATAAGGTCGTAATACTGCCAAGGGTTTCAATGACGGACGCACGCCGGGTTAAAACATGTTGACGAGATATGCGCCAAACACCTAAAGCCATAAAAACAGTCAGGATGACGGTGAACTCTTCAGGTAATAACGCCATAACAAGACTTATACCCGTCAGTAATCCATCAAACCATCGTTGATAAATGATGCCTTCAATTAAACAAACTAGAACTGCCAGTCCGATACTTAAAAAAGCAAACCGTCTAATTAGAGCTCGTATATCGAGTTGTAGTGGGCTATCGGGCTCTTCTATAGATTGAAGACTTTTACCAATTTTTCCAATTTCAGTTTTGATGCCAATTGCCTTCACAGTGGCGGCACCACTTCCACGAACTACCATACAGCCAGAACAGACAATATCTCCAATCCCTTTTTCTACAGGTTCAGATTCCCCAGTTAGTAAAGATTCATCAGCTAGCAAATCATTTGATTTAATTAGGGTAGCATCTGCAGCAATTCGATCGCCCTCGGTAAGGATAAGGAGATCACCCATGACCACTTCTTTACCCGCGATGCGTTGCTCCTGTCCGTCGCGCAACACGAGTGCACGAGGGCTGGATAAATCTTTTAAGGCTTCGATGGCTTTTTCGCTTTTGAATTCTTGGTATGCTGTTAGTCCAATTGATAAAACAATAAAGCCTGCTAGTAAAGCAGCATCTTCAAAACTTCCGATTATTAAATAAGTAAAAGCTGCTAAGAGTAGTAAGGCAAACATTGGTTGCGTGATAACACCTGCCAATATCTTGAGAAAATTTTTGCGATCAGCCAGTGGTATTTCGTTTAAACCATGCTGCGCACGCAGATCTTTAACTTGAGCGTAATTTAAACCTTGGTTATTTACGGATAGCACTCTTAATTGTTTCTTGGTGAAAATTATATTTGGGGATAAACCTAAGTAATGCCCTTATAGATGAGACAGTCCATCAACGAAAAATCCTAAGAAAAGTAGAAATATAAAAATTGATTTTTATCAAATCACTTGACCAATTTTATGTAGAAAATTAACAATTAAAAGGATCATGAAAGAAGATGCAATTTTCTTTCAAATATTTTTGAACCATTTGAAATAAATGCACACCTCATTTGCTTATATTTTTTCATGACTATGTAACGAAGTAATTTAAATACTCTGTATGCTCAAATGAAACTAATCAGATCGATCATCGCCGGACTATTACTCTTGTTTGTTACTCAGGCATCATTTGCTCAGTGGGTTGGTATTGCCAGTTCACAGGATCGGGGTGGCTACGATGTTTATTTAGATCCAAACTCGAAGACCCAAGTCGACGAAGGCATGACGTTTTGGCTTCTTTTTGACTTTAAAACACTGCAACAGTATGCCGAGTCAGTATTTCTATCCTATGAAATTGAATTGGAAATTAATTGCCTAAAGCAACAAGGGCGAATTCTTGGATTTGTTGACTTCTTAGAGCCAATGGGCAGAGGGCAACCCAATCGGATATCTTTTGTCCCGCAAAATTGGGTTTCATTAAGCTCAGCCGGTAAAGATGAGCTAATTTGGAGTTTGGCGTGCGAGGGGTCGCCAATTGCATTTGTACGGGGATGGTCGATTGCTAATACGAAATAGTTATTAATTGACTGTCAAGATTCTTCGATGTTAATTGAATAAAGTTAATCTTGTAATTTGATTGCTTGTTAGCATCTGAGCTTCGCCTCCCCCTGAGCGCACCAGATCTTGGAAATCGCTGTTGGATGGATTGGTGGAATTGAGAGTGAGATTGCTCACCGATGAGATTGATGGGAGTAGGGTGGTGATACCGGATGGAATCTAGTCACAATAAGCGTCTAATGGAATTTGTCGGGAAACCCGACAAATTAGGCGTACAGTAATAGTAACTATATAGGGAGGTTCTATGGTTACTACTACACCTACACATCAAGACCTGCAAACTTTAGAGACCCTTCGTCTTCATAGAAGAGCGCATCGTGAAGGATATCCCGAAAGGATTCCAGTTCATATCCAGCAACCCATAAGTGAATTAACAATAGGTCAACAAATATCAGATGTCGTAGCGAAGACGGTGGGATCTTGGAAATTCATCATCATCCAGAGCGTTTGTATTTTTGGATGGATTACTTATAACTCTATCAATAATCCCAATCCCTGGGATCCTTATCCCTATATCTTGCTCAATTTAATGTTGTCATTTCAGGCCGCCTATACAGCACCGGCGATTATGATGAGCCAAAATCGGTTATCGGAAATTGATCGGCAACATGCCAATAATGACTTTGAAGTGAACGTTAAAGCAGAGTTAGAGATTGAATTGCTGCATCAAAAAATAGATATGCTGAAAGAGAAAGAATTGTATACACTTACCAAGGCGGTCGAAAACTTAAGTCAGAAATTAGATAACTATAAAAGATGATGGCTTAAATTAATAATCATCTTAAAATACAGGGTGTTATTACATCGATGGCACTTTAGTTTTTAACTCTTTTTTGTAAGTTACTGGTTTAACTCCTGTTGTGCCCACCAATAAATTCATTTATAAAGATTTTTGCGACGAAGGTATTTGTTTCATCCGAAGCGGCTGCTACCACATTTGTTTGGTCACGACTTGGTATCGGCATCGCAAGGTACCCTGTCAAATGGAATCAAGAGTCTCCGCCCGGACCCCATTGGGGCCCATGGGGACAATCTAAGCCTGATTAATGAATTTACGAACTGCTTTGGCCAATTCCAGTGCGGTCATGCCATTGGGCCCAATCCCAGCCTCAACCAGTTGATCGGCGGCACGCGCATGAAGCTCAACAGCAAGACAGGTTGCCTCCCATAAATTGAGATGATGGCAAATCCCTTGGGCTGCAAGTGAAGCGATGAGGCCCGTTAAGACATCCCCCATGCCACCGGTTGCCATCCCAGGATTGCCTACATTGCAGGTATAGATCGCATCATTTGGCGAACCAACTAATGTATGGTGACCTTTAAGAACCACATAGCAGTGAAACAGATCAATCAGTAACTGAATAGCCCCTGATCGATTGGCTTGAATTTGTTGCGCCGATATGCCCAATAGACGAGCTGCTTCACCAGGGTGGGGCGTGATTGTGCAGGGATCTTTACGCTCTCGCAATAATTGGGATAACCGTGGGTAGTCAGCAATCAGATTTAAGGCGTCCGCATCTAAGATGAGTGGACCAGTGAACGCAAGACCTACCTCTAAGAATTGTAAAGCCTGATCACTTAAACCTAAGCCAGGGCCAATCGCAAGGCAATCGGGCTGCATGTGCTCAATGAAATCATGGGCGTTGACCACCTCACTAATGTCCTGAACCATCCACTCCGGTTGATCAATCTGCACATGGGCTGACTTCGAATCCAAGACCCCAATCATGGTCCAGCCAGCGCCACTATAAAGCGATCCATACGCGGATAAAAAAATAGCACCGGCCATACCGGGTGCGCCGCCTACGAGTAATACTTTCCCCATATCGCCTTTGTGCGCATCGGGTTTTCGAATCAAGCGTGAACGTAACGCCAGGGCATTTAGGTTTGGCATGATTAGAGAGAGTAGGTGCTATGGCTTTGAGGGATGTGAGGATGCTCCCAGCCCAGTTGGGTATGAATCGCTGCCTTCAGTTGTTCTGCAGCATAGGGTTCTCCATGCGTAATATAAACATGCGAGGGTGGTTTCTTAAACCCTTTTAACCAACGTATGAGTCCAGCCTGATCGGCATGGGCTGATAGCCCCCCAATGGTGTGAATGGACGCTTTCACAGCAACTTCCTTGCCGAACAAGTGCACGAGTTTGGCTTGATCAACCAAACGTCTACCCAAGGTGCCTTGTGCCTGAAAACCGGTGATGATGATCGCATTATTGCGGTGTGGAAGATTCCATTTGAGGTGGTGCACGATCCGACCTGCCTCGCACATACCGCTCGCAGAAATAATAATGGCGCCACCCTTAATGCGATTGAGTGCTTTGGATTCTTCAACGTCGGCAATAAAACGCAGATCTAAGCGATTAGGGTTGGTTTGATACCAATCGTAGATGGCTTGCGCGGCTTCATCGAGGGAGGAGCGATATTCCTCGGTCAATCGAGTCACCGAGGTGGCCATGGGCGAGTCGACCCAGATCGTGAGATAGGGAAGGTGTTTGCGTCGCACTAAATCCATTAATAGAAAAATGATTTCTTGAGTACGCCCAACCGCAAATGCGGGGATGATGATATTGCCATTGTGCTTTAGCGTGTTCGTAATGACCTCGACAAGCTCATCTTCCGTATCCTCAAGCGAACGATGGAAGCGATCGCCATAGGTTGACTCCACAATTAAGGTGTCAGCATGCTCAATTAGCTCCGGATCATTCATTAAAGGTCGCTCGAACATTCCCAAGTCTCCTGAGAAGACCGTGCGATGGCGTTGTTGATTCTCTTTTTGAATATCAATGATCGTAATTGCAGCACCTAAGATATGGCCCGCATCCAAAAATTGAATTTCAATGCCTTGACCTGGAGTAAACCGTTGGTGATAGGGTATGGTCTTGAGTTGTGCCAAGCAATCGATGGCCTCAAGGGTGCTATAGAGCGGAACTGGAAGATCGCCTTTCCAACGGCCCTGAGCTCGTTTGCGTTGGGCGCGTTCATAATCGGCTTCTTGCAGATGCGCGCTATCCAAGAGCATGATTTTGAGCAGAGCGGCTGTCGCAGGTGTGCAATAGATCGCCCCTCGAAATCCTTGAGCGCATAAACGCGGCAATAATCCACTGTGGTCAATGTGCGCATGGGTCAACACCACAAAATCCAGTTCACTGGGAGGAATTGGGAGTTCAGCTAAATTTTTATCGTCTGCCTCACGACCCCCTTGAAACATCCCGTAATCGACCATAAAGGAGTGGTTAATCCCACATGCTTTGCCACGGATTAGGTATTTGGAGCCAGTGACCTCTTGGCTTGCGCCAAGGAATTGGATATGCATAAAAACCTGTTGTATTTGATATAGATCAAAAAGATAGTTAACTAAAACAATACACTGGACTTATTAAATCAAATAGTGAAAGAGAGCATATGAAAATACTACTACCAATTGACGGCTCAAAGACATCATTGAATGCTGCCAAATATGTTGCTCAACTGGTTGCAAATATGCGTAGTAAGTGTTCTGTCACTCTAATTAGTGTTCATGATGATTTTGGTTTAAATCATGTGAAACAGTTTGTCAGCAAAAGCGTGGTGGATGACTATCTCCGTGAAATCAGTGAAAAAGAGTTAAAACCTGCCCAGAAAGCTCTAGATGCAGCAGGCGTTAAGCACAATATGATTATCAAGCGCGGTCATGTTGCTCAAGAAATTCTACAAACTGCCACAAAAGAAAAGTTTGACATGATTGTGATGGGTGCTAAGGGTCGTGGCGGTATGCTCGATCTCTTGATTGGATCGGTTGCTCAACGGGTTGTGTCGTCAGCCAAGCAGCCTGTTCTCTTGGTGAAATAAGTTATTTTTGGTAAAAAAGCACATGATTTCTTAGATCTTTCAATTGCTAAAAAATTGATTTTTCTCAACATTTATTTTTAATTACACTATTAATTGGTTTTATAGCAGGTATGT
Source organism: Polynucleobacter sp. HIN8 (assembly GCF_030297615.1). Lineage (NCBI taxonomy): Bacteria > Pseudomonadati > Pseudomonadota > Betaproteobacteria > Burkholderiales > Burkholderiaceae > Polynucleobacter > Polynucleobacter sp. HIN8. The sequence goes on from NZ_AP028139.1 coordinate 579,122, forward strand.
CAGTTTTCCTGACAACTGCCTGCATACACTAAACCCTCATGCGTGACCCCAGCTGACGATATTCCCCCAGCGTTTTGACGAACATTTATTCAGGGCACTGCAAGCCATTGTTGAGCATTGTGTTACGCAGATTTATCAGCCCTTCTAAGCCGCGGGCCGCTGGCCCGCCCCTTTACTTAGTTTCAATCCGTAGCGTTACTTAAAGTAACGCTTGCCCTGCGAATAACCGGGTTTACATTGTCAAAAATAAAGCTATCTTTATGCAATTTTTATTAAATACACAGTTTGATGGACACCTGACTGATTGCAAAAATTAACCTGTTGAATTCATTGAAGTCTTTGGAGCAATCATTTAATACAGCAATCTGGTTTAGAACATTGCTCCAAACCATCGAAATTACAGAAAATGAGTACTAGCCGTCAAATTCATTCATTTTCGCCACACAAAAACTCGCACACCGATAATTAAATGCTATAAGTCATTGAAATCATAATGGTTTTATTTGGTTGTCTGTTCTCATAATTGACTTATCCAACAGTCTTAATTCTTAAGATTGCAATGGTTCAAAATAATTGATGAATAACATAGAGTTAAATTCACCAAATTTAAGTTAAGTTAGGTTAGGTTAAGTTAGGCAGGTTTTATTTTTTATGAGTCTCTCGTAATAAATGGGCTTTGAGAATAGTGCCGTGACTTACTATCGAGGGTATCCCTGCATGCGGGACCGGGTTCTTAATATCTAGTTGAGTTTTTACCAATGCTGAAGCAGGGCTCTTACATTCAGGAACTGTAATGCCAAAGGCTAGCCGAGCGCATTGCTGCATAGCACGGTGTCGCAGCATGCGCCGTGGCATGACCTGCCAACAGGGGTGCTCGGTTTTGAGTTCGACTAGGTATTCTTTGACGGTAATGGGTTTCACGCGATCGGTGCGGTAGATGGTGCAACTCATCCAGCGTGGGATAGCCCCATCGTGTTCTTTGGATTCGGCAAATTCAATCCCACAAAAGGCAGGTTGGGCGTTAATCAATTTGGCCCAACCGTTGACGGTAATCAAGGCTTGCCACTGACCGGCTTCGTATTGCACGAGATCGATTTCATCGGCTTTGGGATCTAAGCGATACTGCGTAATTAATTGCAAGGTAATGGTGCGTGTATTGATACTCAGGTTTGGATAGCTAGCTAACCATGCCTCCAACTCGCTGCCTCGCATTCCAATGGCTTTAGTAGCTGCTCTTAGGACCGGATCTTTACGGACCGATTTAGCACCTATCTTCGTTTTGGGTATTCGGTTTGCGGCATTAGGTTTAGGGGCACTGGTTTTGGATGCCTTCCCTTTAGGTGGTGGTGAAGGAACAACTTGCGATGGATTGGCGATCATGCGACCTCCAGGGTCTTGTTGCCAGCACTCTGCTCGGTGATTGCTTTGATCACGAGCCGGCGACTTGCTTGATTCATCACTTTGTATTGATCAAAGATGGCAGCCTCTTCGCTTTGGAGTCGTTTGGTATCAATGCGATAACTGGGTTTAGGGGCTTTCCAGGTGGCTAATACGGATCCCTCGTGGGTGAGTATTTCCGCGTCTTGCATCTGGGCCATGATTTGCGTTTTGATGGCACTTAGCTCCCCCTCACACACTTCGCTTTGCTGTGAGAGCTGATGGAAGCGGCGCACAAGATCGACCGTTTGGGAGTTGGCCTCCACGCTGTGCTGTGCTTGACCCTTACTAAAGAGCAATTGGCAGTCGGCCTCCGATTGCACGGGTGGCGGGATGTCTTTTAAGACATGCTCATGCCAAAAGTGAAGGGCTTTATCCAGGACGAGGTTTTCCAGTTCCATGTCACGCTCAATGTGATAAATCCGAAAGTCGGTATTTCCAAAAAGAACCGCGACATCGGTTTGATTAATTCCTGTAACCGCCATGTACCAAATCGCTTGGCATAAATAACTCATTGGCACTTGATCGCTACCGGATTCACCCCATTGACCGCGCGAGAAGGGATTGGCGGTTTTGCATTCGAGGATTTTGGTGGGCGGCTCCTCTAGACCATCGGTATGAATGAAGCGATCAATGTGCGCGCCCATGAACTGGTAGGTCGGATGGATATATATAGACTCATCGTGACGTAAACAAAAACCCGTCGCCTTGGCGTATTCATTGGCGACAAATTCTTCCACAAAGGAGCCAAACCGCAGGGGTAGGCTATCGGGCTGCTTCACTGCTTTACCGGTTTTTTCCAGCCAGACGTCGATGGGGCTACGAAAACTCGATAAGCCTAAGATTGCGCCAATATCCGAGCCGCCTATATATTTAGTACGATCCTGTGTAAAATCATGATTTTTAAGCATATTTAATCTCCATTTAAATATATATCATTACATAAATGATATATTTAATATTATTATAGGTATAATTTAGATTGATTACAAGTGGTCAAATAAAGGCAGCTAGAGCACTTTTAGGGGTTACTGTTGCCGAAATGGCGAAATTGGCTGGTATTGGCTTCACTACTATGGTTCGACTTGAATCGGCTGACGGTGTTCCTGGGGGTAATCTCAAAACAATTACCTCGGTAAAAGATGCTTTTGAAAAAGCCGGCATCGAATTTCTTGGAAGTCCTCAGGAGGGCGCCGGCGTTCGCTGGAAAATTAAGCAGTAATTTTGACTGTGCGCTATGCGTCAGATGGTATGCAGTCCTCATGCGATGAAGTCATGGTGTATTAAGAGATAAAAATCCCAGCAAAGTACTACAACGTCCTACCAAAAAATACTTTGTAACACCAATTACAGGCGTATCGCTGATGAGTTGTTTTAGCGACAAATTTTTTTAAAAAAATTTGCAAAACACCATACCAAATTTTTTATTTTTCCCTATACTATGTTTACGGTATTGCATTTATTAAATGCAGTATCTAGTGGTTGACAAATCAACTACGCCAACATGGGGCCAAAACCCCGTGCACAAACAACGGGTGCTTATTCCCGCTATGAATACGAAATAAGCAACAAAGGGTTTCGTTTGTACCCGCAACAAAAAAGCAAATGCGTGCAGTAACCATTAGTCACCGCTAGTGGGGTTTTACAAGTCGCAATGGCCAAAACTGTTGTGCAATCATGGGCTCAAACACCTATGAACACCAAAATGTCTTCGGACCAAAATCCGATGACATACAAAACGGGCCGCTGACTCCTGCCAAAACTATGTCAGCACAGCAGTAACCACTGCACAAAACCAGTGGGGCGCTTATCCAACGTCTAGGTAAGCGGCAATGGTTCCTAGGGCCATTGCAAATGGACGCAGGGTTTCTTCGTTCCATCAAAACGATGCGTTTACGTAGCTGTTCGTGCGGCACAAACCCGTACGCGTTTTACAACCAGTGCCTTGCGCCATGACGTTGTCGTGGTGTTGGGGGTATCCATTTATTTTTGCCAGATTGGCAGAAAGGTATTGACATTATGAGTAGTAAATTTCAGGGCCAAACTGGGCCCAAAAGCGCGGCAGGCAAGCGAATCGCAAGTCTCAATGCGCTCAAGACCGGTTTATTTGCTAAATCCCCGCTGTTACCTTTTGAGGACGAAGCACAATACAAGCGGCATATCAAATCCGTATGGCAGAGCTTAAGTCCGGAGGACGCGGTACAGGTACAGCTGGTTCAGCAAATCGCCGATAGTATGTGGCGAGGTACTCGCCAAGAGTTTCGCGCAGCCTTGCACCGCGAGGAGGTCTTCAAGCAACTCACGCCTAAGATCCTAGCAGGCATGATGGGGCTTAGTGAAACGCTAGTCTCGCACGCACCAGCGTTTATTGTGACTCCAAATCACCGCTTTGGTCGCGCCTACTTAAAGCAATCGCGCCAACGCTTTGCACAGTACGAGCATTTACAGCGCAATGTGAAGGGGGTTCTCAACTACAACATGGTGTGGCGTAGCTACCCGGAGTTCTTTCAGGGTCTTGATTTATGGTCGAAAAAAGCCGTGTCACCAAATATTTTTATGTTCAATAACCAGGGTATTGAACTCTATTGGCAGACCCACCCCAAAGAACTCGAGGCGCTGATTTCTGAGTACGGCAGTTTCTTATGGTACGTCGTTAATTACGATGATTTGCGTCCTAAAATTCGTACATGGATGGCAATCTGGTTTTTTGTGCGTGGCCGTCACTGCCAAGAGGTCGAAATGTATGACGAGATTGTGTTACGTGAACGCCGCTCTTGTCAGCTCTTACTGGATGCATTTTTTAAGTTGCGTAAAAGTCAGATGGACCACGCACTTGTCATGCATTCACGACTCTCACTCGAGCCACCCAATACGTTATCAGGGATGGGTTCGATTGAATTAGGTGCTGAAGAGATTCCGGAACCCAAAACTCGTTCTGAAAAAAACGAAATGGCAGATTCCGCTGATGAATCAAGCACTTCGTGATTTTGGTCTGAGGTAATTTGCAGGACCTGGCGTGCAGTTTTGCACGCCATGCCACGTTCTTTAACAATTCGAGTGACGGTTAGCCGCGAGGTGGTCAAGGGACCATCTCGCGTGCTACGCTTTTACAAACGGCAAATTCCGATGAATACTTTTTTCCAACGCGTGCTGATCTTATTTGGTGTGCTGTACTTACTCACCGGCATTGCGAAGTATTTGGGGTGGTGGGGGTAGGGCTGCAGTTGAGGATTGTGTAGCGCACATCATCAACTAAAAGATTGGTTGCGGGGATAGGATTTGAACCTATGACCTTCGGGTTATGAGCCCGACGAGCTGCCAGACTGCTCCACCCCGCGCCTGAGACCATGATTCTAGCATTATTAGGCACTCCCTGTCGAGAAAAGCGCGACTGTAGCGTGCTTGGTGGGCGTATCATATAGGCACTTTTGTGAGGAAGGCTATGCGCTATGTCCATTAGTAACCCAGAATTCTCCAATTCATCGCTACTCAAGCCGGTTGAAATTCACGGCACCGATGCGCATCCGAAAAAGAGTTTGCCGCTTATCATGCTCGCTGCAATTGGGGTGGTGTTTGGTGATATTGGCACGAGCCCTCTGTATGCCCTCAAAGAATGTTTTGATCCGACCCATGGCATTGCCTTTAGTCGCGAGGCGCTCTTTGGTGTGATCTCCATGATGATTTGGGCGCTCTTGATTGTCGTCACGCTCAAGTATGTATTTGTGGTGATGCGCGCCGATAATAAAGGCGAGGGCGGCGTCCTTTCATTGATGGCCTTAGCGCTGCGCTCCATTAAGAGTGACAGCCGGCAATATTTTCTGATTATGGTGATGGGCATGTTGGGCGCTTGCATGCTGCTTGGTGAATCCGTCATCACGCCGGCGATTTCGGTGCTCTCCGCGGTCGAAGGCATTGCCATTGCGACCCCCACGCTCGCGAATGCGGTCCTACCAGTTTCGGTCATCATTTTAGTGGCGCTCTTTGTGATTCAACGCTTTGGCACCGCAGCCGTGGGTAATTTATTTGGTCCGATTACCCTCACGTGGTTTATTGTGCTCGCGATCTTGGGATTCATGAACATTGGCCGCGCTCCTGAAATTGTGAGCGCCTTTAATCCGCTCTATGCCCTGCAATTTGTGATCGATCATCCCTTGACTGCCTACATTGTGATGGGCTCGGTGGTGCTCGTCGTCACTGGAGTCGAAGCACTCTATTTGGATATGGGTCACTTTGGTAAAAGCCCCGTGCGCTACGCCTGGCTCTTCTTGGTATTACCCTGTTTACTGATTAACTACCTCGGCCAAGGCGCCTTACTCCTCACCAATCCAGAGGCTGTAAGTAACCCATTTTATTTAATGGTCCCGGAGTGGGCCTTGTGGCCGGTGGTGGGTTTAGCCACCGCGGCCACCGTGATTGCCTCCCAAGCTGTGATTTCAGGGGCTTTCTCCCTGATTAATCAAGCCATCTTATTAGGCTTTGTGCCGCGCATGAATATTTTGCACACCTCCAACGTCGAGCGCGGGCAAATTTATATCCCTGCAGTGAACTGGGCTTTATTGATTATGGTGATTGTGACCACGATGGAATTTGGCGAGTCGGTCAATCTCGCTGCCGCGTACGGGATTTCAGTGAGCTCAACCATGCTGATTACCACCATTTTATTGAGCATTGTGATGCGGCGGGAATGGCACACCAATCCCATCATCATTTTGGTGATGATTGTGCTGTTCTTTGTGATTGACTTTGCCTTTTGGACCGCAACCTTAATCAAAATTAAAGATGGGGGTTGGTATCCCTTGGCACTAGCCATTCTGATTTTCACCTGCCTCATTACCTGGTACCGAGGCCGACAGCTCTTGCGCAATAAGCTCATTCAGGGATCCATTCCACTGGAGATGTTCATTAAAAACTTATTGGCCCATCCACCCCATCGGGTGGAGGGCACCGCCATCTTTTTAACGCCGCACATTGATTTTGTGCCTGCCGCGATGTTGCATAACCTCAAACACAATCACGTGATGCACCAGCGCATCTTCTTTCTGAAATTGAGTACTTGGGATGTGCCCTTTGTGCGCGATGAGGAGCGCTTATCGATTAAAGATTTGGGGGGTAATGTCTATGTGGTGCGCAGCGTGCATGGCTTTAAAGAAATGCCCGACGTGAATAAAGTGCTCGATTTGATTACCAAGCAATATGGTTTGTCCTTTGATCTCATGGATACCACCTTCTTTTTGGCCCGGGACGCCATTACCCCATCCAAATCCCCTGGGATGGCGGTCTGGCGTGAGCGTCTTTTTGCCTGGATGATGCAAAACGCGGCCAAGCCATCGGATTTCTATAACATTCCAGCCAATCGTTTAGTCGAGTTGGGTGCTAAGGTTGAGATTTAATGACGGATCAAAATCGATCATTGGTTTTTGCCATGCTGTTGGCAATGTCCGTTGCTCCAGTCCATGCGATGACGAGTGATGAGCTTGAACTGGAAAAGCTCAATCAAATTGAAGCGCAACTCACGCTGCAGCGCGAATGGGTTGAATATCGCTGGAAAAAAACGAATGCGGAGTGTTATGACAAGTTCTTCGTGAATTCATGCCTTAGTGATGCGCGCGCAAAGTATCGTCGTGAAATTGATCCGATTCGGGCGCAGGAGGTCTTGCTCAACGAAAACCAACGCATTATCAATGAGCGCATCAAAACGGATCGCGATGCACGTCGTGCTGCTGAGCGAGCTGATCCAAAACGGGCACAAGAGCGAGCTGAGAATGAAAAAGCGTTTTTACAAAAACAAAAAGATGCCGCTGCACGCGCCGCTGACCTTGAGGAGCGTCGCAAGGATGCGCCACGACGCGCTCAGGAAAATAAGTCGGGCGTGAAATTAGACTGAGATGGCAAAGACCAAAACACTTTACGTTTGCCAGGCCTGTGGGGGCAGTTCTCCCAAATGGCAGGGACAATGCCCTGCATGCGACGCATGGAACACGCTTGAAGAGTCTCTCGCCGAGACTGCAAACCATCGTTTTCAAGGGCTTGCCAAGTCAATCCCACGACAAAGATTGGTGAGCATTGAGGCACAGGATTCGCCACGATTACCAACCGGAATTGTTGAACTCGATCGCGTCTTAGGCGGAGGATTGGTGGCAGGTGGTGTGGTCTTACTCGGCGGTGATCCAGGTATTGGGAAGTCCACCTTATTATTGCAAGCCTTAGCCGAGCTAAGTATGCAAGGGGTCGATGTTTTATATAGCTCCGGAGAGGAGTCTGCTGCTCAAATTGCATTGCGTGCTCAGCGAATTTCCCTTAATGCACCTCAACTTGAAATCTTGGCAGAGATTCAGCTCGAAAAGTTATTGCTCTCGGTTGAGGCGGCGCAACCGCAGGTTTTAGTGGTTGACTCGATTCAAACGCTCTATTCCGAGGCATTTACATCGGCGCCTGGATCGGTTGCTCAAGTTCGTGAGTGCGCCGCCCAATTAACGCGGCTCGCGAAATCAAGTGGGATCTGTATTTTATTGGTTGGCCACGTTACGAAAGATGGTCATCTGGCTGGTCCTCGTGTGCTGGAGCATATTGTGGATACCGTTTTGTATTTTGAGGGCGATACGCATTCGTCATTTCGCTTAGTGCGCTCCATTAAAAACCGCTTTGGCGCAGTGAACGAGCTTGGCGTCTTTGCGATGACCGAGAAAGGTCTTAAAGGGGTTAACAATCCCTCCGCACTTTTTCTGTCGCAACACCCGCAAACGGTGCCTGGTTCCTGTGTACTGGTCACCCAAGAGGGTAGTCGACCGCTGTTGGTTGAGATTCAGGCGCTGGTTGATACGGCGCATATCCCCAATCCAAGGCGCTTGGCGGTGGGTTTAGAGCAGGCACGCTTGGCTATGCTGTTAGCGGTTTTGCACCGTCACGCAGGCATCGCTTGTTTTGATCAAGATGTCTTTCTCAATGCCGTGGGTGGGGTCAAAATTACCGAGCCCGCCGCTGATCTTGCAGTTCTACTGGCCATCACATCCTCAATCCGCAATCGGGCTCTACCAAAACAGTTGGTGGTATTTGGTGAAGTTGGTTTGGCCGGAGAAATTCGTCCATGCCCTCGGGGTCAGGAACGACTCAAGGAAGCTGCTAAATTAGGATTTAAGATCGCCATTATTCCTAAGGCTAATTTGCCAAAATCAAAAATGACTGATTTACAAATGATTGCTGTTGAGCGGATTGATGAGGCAATCGCTGCGGCGAACGACCTTTTCTAATTGGCTTTAGTGGCGTAAATCGTCTGCCTCAATCAAACAGATTTGCCGATCACCTGCGGATACTTCCATCCAAATTGGTGAAAGATGTCCGAAGGCTTTTTGGAAGTGATCATACTCATTGCCAATTTCAAGTACTAATGCGCCGCGTTCATGGAGGTATTCACTGGCTGAGGCAATGATCTGACGAATCAGATCCATGCCATCTGCTCCACCAGCAAGCGCTTCGCGTGGTTCAGCACGGTACTCGGGTGGCAGACCTTGCATCGATTGCTCATTGACATAGGGTGGATTGCAAATAATTAAATCAAATTGCAAATCCTGCTTTGCAATCGGTTCCCATAGGTCTCCATGCAGTAATTCAATACGGTCACTTAAGTGATGGCGATCCAGATTGCGAGCAGCGAGAGCGAGGGCTGGTAGAGAAAGATCACTCGCTGTAACCTGAAGATCAGGGTAGCAAAGTGCCATCAGCACGGCCAACGAACCATTACCAGTGCATAAATCAAGCACCTGACCATCGGCAGGCAACCATGGCTCAAACGATTCATGAACAATTAACTCAGCGATGAAGGAGCGCGGGATGATGCTTTGCGGGGTGCAATCAAACGGTACGCCCATTAACCACGCCTCACCCAAAAGATAGGCTAGGGGTTGGCGCGATTCAATCCGTTTTTGAGCGATCTCCAGTGCTTTTTGGCTGAGCTCTTTAGAAATCGTGAATTCCAATTGTTCGAGCGTTTCGGAGGGCGACTGCTCCAATTGTTTGCTGACAATCCACAATGCCTCGGACTGTGCATCACTCGCACCATGTCCGTAATGAAGATCGGCTGATTCCAAAACATCCTGAACGCGTTGACAACATGCATCAATTGTCATCACAGACAAATTAGTTGGTATGGGAATGGGGTCCATGCGAATAGGTTAACCCAGCAAATCCTTAGGCAATTAGCTTTTCAAGCGCGCGACGATAAATATTTTTTAGAGGTTCAATTGAGTTCAGTGCCACACGTTCATTGATCTTGTGACTAGTTGCATTCACAGGCCCAAACTCAATGAGTTGGGAGCAAATTTTGGCAATGAATCGACCATCGCTAGTGCCACCGGTAGTCGAGAGCTCGGTCTGAACTTCAGTCTCTGCCAAAATAGCCTCGCGCATAGCGCCTGCTAATTCCCCATCACCAGTTAAGAACGGCTCACCACCTAAAGTCCAGTCGATGCTGAACTGAAGATTAGCTCCCCGCAAGATCGATTCAACCGCCGCTTTTAATTGCTCTGGGGTGCTTTCGGTTGAGAATCGGAAATTAAAGTCAATCACCAACTCACCCGGAATAATATTGTTTGCGCCCGTGCCCGCATGAACATTTGAGATCTGAAAGCTAGTTGGTTGAAAGTATTGATTACCATGATCCCACTCCTTAGCCACCAACGCTGCAAGCGCTGGAGCAATCTCATGAATTGGATTGCGTCCTAAGTGGGGGTAGGCAATATGCGCTTGCACCCCTTTGACTTTGAGTTTTCCTGAGAGCGACCCACGGCGCCCATTTTTGATCATGTCGCCTAAACGCTCGACGGATGTGGGTTCACCAATGATGCAGTAATCCAGTTTCTGACCCCGCTTTTTAAGAAGATCGCATACGATCACAGTGCCATCATGGGCGGGACCTTCTTCATCACTCGTAATTAAAAACGCAATTGAGCCAGAGTGATTGGGATGTGTTTTCACAAATTCTTCGGTTGCCACCACAAACCCCGCGAGGGAGGTTTTCATATCCGCCGCGCCGCGACCGTACAGAAATTGATCACGCTCCGTGGGTATAAAGGGATCATTGGTCCACTGCTCAAGTGGTCCAGTAGGCACAACGTCCGTATGTCCAGCAAACGCCAATACTTTTCCTTTGGGATTGGAACCCCGTTTAATTGCCCAAAGATTGGTCACTTGAAATTCCTTTGGTCCGCTAACGATGGTTTCAACTTCAAAGCCGATCGCTGTTAACCTCTTTGCCATCAGTTCTTGGCAACCGCCGTCCGCAGGGGTGACCGAGCGACATGCAATGAGTTCTTTAGTCAGCGAAAGGGCCGAGGTCATCAATTAGTCACGCAAGAGTTCGTTAATCGCTGTTTTTGCCCGAGTCTGGGCATCCACTTTTTTCACAATCACTGCCGCATACAGACTGTATTTACCGTTACTCGCTGGAATCGATCCTGGAACCACGACCGATCCTGCGGGCACCCGACCATAATGAACCTCACCGGTTTCGCGATCATAAATCTTGGTACTCTGGCCAATATAGACACCCATCGAGAGAACACTGTTCTCTTCGATCACAACCCCCTCAACTACTTCAGAGCGTGCGCCAATAAAGCAGTTGTCTTCGATGATGACAGGGCCTGCTTGAATGGGCTCTAAAACACCACCAATACCAACGCCGCCAGAGAGGTGAACGTTTTTACCGATTTGTGCGCATGATCCGACCGTGGCCCAGGTATCGACCATTGAGCCTTCGTCCACATAGGCGCCAATGTTCACATACGAAGGCATGAGCACAACGTTTTTGCCAATGAATGACCCGCGACGTGCAAAAGCAGGTGGTACTACCCGAAATCCGCCCTTGGCAAAGTCTTCGGGTGAGTAATTGATGAATTTGCTAGGCACCTTATCGTAAAACTGAGTAAACCCACCTGCAGCCATCGGTTGATTGTCCTCAAGGCGAAACGAAAGTAGAACCGCCTTTTTGACCCATTGATTGACATCCCATTGACCAACTGCCCGTTTTTCAGCAACTCGGATCGAGCCATTGTTAAGACCTTCTAAAACCGTGCTGACTGCTTGCTTGATATCGGTCGGAGCGGAGCTTGGGGACAGATTGCTGCGGTTTTCCCAGGCTTGATCAATGGTGTTTTGTAGGGCTTGCGTCATAAGGAGAGGTAACTATAGGATTGATAAGGATTTTTAGAAAATTTGATTTTTGATTGCTCAATAATCATTATATTGGGGCTTGCACGGAAGGGTTAAATGCCCCTGAGATTGTTATCATCATGGATTACAGCGTTTAGACCATTATTTCCCTAATTTGCCTTACTAAGAAGAACATCCGTGCAACTGAAATCAATCAAATTATCTGGCTTTAAATCTTTTGTTGACCCAACCCATTTTGAGTTACCCGGCCAGTTAATTGGTGTAGTTGGTCCGAATGGTTGTGGCAAATCAAACATCATTGATGCAGTTCGCTGGGTACTCGGAGAATCGCGGGCAAGTGAGTTGCGTGGCGAGTCAATGCAAGACGTTATTTTTAATGGCTCTGGCTTACGAAAGCCATCCGGCCGCGCCAGTGTTGAGCTCATTTTTGATAATGCCGATGGTCGTGCGCAGGGCCAATGGTCAAGTTTTGCTGAGCTTTCAGTCAAGCGGGTCTTGACCCGCGACGGTAACTCCAGTTACTACATCAATAACCAAGTGGTGCGCCGCAAGGACGTCCAGGATATCTTTCTCGGAACTGGCCTTGGTCCGCGCGCTTATGCCATTATTGGTCAGGGCACCATTTCTCGTATTTTGGAGTCAAAGCCTGAAGAGTTGCGGGTATTTTTGGAAGAGGCTGCCGGCGTCTCCAAATATAAGGAGCGTCGCAAAGAAACCGCTGCCCGCTTAGAAGACACCCAAGAGAATCTCGTGCGCGTGCAGGATATTTTGCGGGAGCTAGATCAGCAGTTAGCCCGCTTGGAGGCGCAGGCGCAGGTCGCTAGCCGTCACAACGAGCTTCAGACTCAAATGAAAGCGCAGCAGCAACTGCTCTGGTTTGTGAAGCAAACGGAATCGGGTAAGGAACAAGAGAAACACGCCAACTCGATTCGTGAAACCCAAGTGAAACTGGAAGAGGAAACAGCGAAGCTGCGTCACGCAGAATCTGAACTGGAAACAATGCGCACCGAGCAGTATGCACTGCAGGATGTGGTATCAAAAGCTCAAGGTGATCTGTACGAAACGAATGCGGAAATCAACCAAGTTGAAGCAGAGATTAAATACGTTCAAGAATCTCGTCAACGCCTTCATGATCAAGTAGCTGATTTACAAGCGCAACTTGATCGTTGGACGACGCAAGAGAAAGAGGCCGCTCAAGCACAGCGTCAAGCGGAGCAGGAGTTTCGGGCAGCCAGCGAAAACGAAGCAAAATTGCAAGCAGAGTTTTGCGACCTTCAAGCGCAATCACCAAGTCAAGATGAGCGTTTTCAGTTGGCGACCCAAGCACTTGATGAGGCACGCTCTGCATTAGCGAGCCTTGAGCAACGACTCGTTAGTTTGCAAGAGCGTATTCATGCTGGTGCGGTGCAGTTTGAGGATGCCACTGCTCGGGCAACGCGTTTGCAGGATGAGTTGGCGACGATGCGCAAACCAGATGAAGAAGCTCTACAAATGGCTACGGATCGTCACATCATGGCTCAACGCAAAGCCGATGAGGCAAAAGCAAAGGCTTCTCAGAATCAAGAACACGTACCCGCAACAGACGCCAAGCGTCAGTCGGCATTGGATCAGTTACAAAAGGCTAATCAGGATGTGCAGCAAAGCGAGGCCAAACTTGGTGCGCTCACTGCTTTACAAGCAAGCGTTCAAGCGCAAGGCAAGATCGGTCCGTGGTTAGAAAGCAAAGGTTTAAAAGAGAGTAAACGTCTCTGGCAAGAGCTCAAGGTTGAAAAAGGGTGGGAACCTGCTCTTGAATCTGTTTTGCGTGAACGCCTAGCGGCATTGACTGGTAAAAGTCTGAATGAGACCCTAAGCTTAGCTAAAGAGGCGCCACCGAGCCGTTTGGCTATTCTCTTAACGGATGATTTAGAGTCGGGCGATATTAAGGCTCCATCCGGATTTGTGCCATTTCTTTCTCGAGTTCAAGCATCTGGTGTGATTTCCAATGTTTTGCAAGAGTGGTTGAGTAATATTTATATTGCCGACACCTTGGAAGATGCTTTACGCCGACGGACGCAGCTCGGCCGCGGTGCTGCGTTAGTTACTGCACAAGGGCATCTGGTGACACGCGCTGGTGTTCAGTTGTATGCGCCTGATTCTGAACAGGCCGGGATGTTAGCTCGTGCACAAGAAATGGCAAGCCTTGAGAAACAACTCAAAGCACAGCAGTTGATTCAGAGCGAGTTACAAAGCGAGCTCGAGCAAGCCAATGCGAACTATCAGGCTGCACGCGCTGCCGCCGATCAGTCGCGAATCGCAGCCGATCAAGCGGTTCAGGAGGCGCATGCCTTTGAAGTTGAAAAAATGCAGCTAGTGCAAGCCAAAGAGCAGTACAGCACCCGGGCTGCACAAATCGATTCTGAGTTATCGGAAATCAATCACCAGCTAAAGAGTATTTCCGAGGCGAAGACCCAAACCGAGGGGCAGCTCCATGATGCCAACGCTCAAAAAGCGACTCTGGAGTCTCAGCTCGCTACTGCTCAGAATGGCTTAGAGCAGGCCAGTGCATCTCGGGAGCAATTACGTCTTGCCGTGCGTCAAGCAGAAATGACTGCCCAAGAGGCCGCATTTAATACCCGCTCTTTACAGCAACGCATTAGCGATTTACAGCGCGATCAAAGTACCGCCAGAACCCAAATTATGGAACTTCAGGACCGTTTTGATGCCAATCAAAATGAGTTGAAAACCTTAAGCGATGAGGCTGCACAAAATAAATTACAAAGCTTATTGGTAACCCGTTCTGAGCGCGAAGCTGCGTTAGCAAAGGCGAGAACAGAACAAGAGGCAATGCAGCACCAATTGCGTCAGGCGGATGAAGCACGTTTAATGCTCGAGCAAACCCTGCAGCCGATGCGCGACCGAGTGGTTGATTTGCAGTTGCGAGAGCAGGCAGCCCGCTTGAGTTATGAACAGTTCACAACCCTATTGAATGATGACGAGGCAGATTTCCAAGCCCTTGCCGAGCGTTACAGCCCCGATCTGCGTGCAAGTAGCTTGCAAGGCGAAGTCACGCGCCTGAATAATGAGATCCAATCACTAGGACCAGTGAATATGGCCGCTCTTGAGGAGCTATCAAGCAGCCGCGAGCGCAAGTCATTCTTGGATGCGCAATCAGCCGATTTAAATGAGGCGATTCAGACCTTGACCGATGCGATTGCGAAGATTGATGCAGAGACGCGTGATTTATTGCAAGGCACATTTGATCAGGTGAATACGCATTTCGGGCGATTATTCCCAGAACTCTTTGGTGGCGGTCATGCGCAATTAGTCATGACCGGTGAAGAGATTTTGGACGCGGGTGTGCAGGTCATGGCACAACCACCTGGCAAGAAAAACAGCACGATCCATTTGCTTTCGGGCGGTGAGAAAGCCTTGACAGCAATTGCTCTGGTCTTTTCCTTATTCTTGCTAAATCCTGCCCCATTCTGTTTGCTTGATGAGGTGGATGCCCCCCTTGATGATGCCAATACGATGCGCTATTCTGAGATGGTCTCAAGAATGTCAGATAAAACCCAATTTGTCTTTATTTCACATAACAAGATCACTATGGAAATTGCCAGCCAATTGATTGGCGTGACGATGCAAGAACAAGGCGTATCACGGATCGTAGCCGTTGATATTGCATCGGCTGTTTCGATGGTGGAGGCGGCTTAATGCCGCTTGACCAGTTCGCGTCTCAATTGGGTTTGTCTGAGCTTCAACTGGCACTTGGAGCGGTTGGGGTTCTATTCTTAATTTGGGTGGTGATTTATAACGTCCGTAATGCCCGAGCAAAATCAAATGAAACGGAAGAGCGTGTTGAGCCAAGTTCTAATACTTTCAGCACGGAGCCGCTCGAGACCGCCCCTGTTTCGGTAGACGTATTCAATCAACAACTCGGATCGCAAACCATTGATCCTCGGATCGATTGTGTGATTGCTTTGCGTTTTAACCAGGCTATTTCTGGTATCGAAATTTTAGAGGCTCTGAAATCCTGGGCCGATCTTCCCATTCCATGGATGGTCGATGGTCTTCATGCAACCGGCCCTCAGGAAGGCGTTTGGGAAACCCTTGAGGCGAATCACTCTTACCTTGAGATTCAGCTTGCAGTTCAACTCGCCAATCGACGTGGTCCGATTGGGGTTCTCGAGCTATCGGATTTTTGTTCTCGTGTTCAGGCGTTGGCGGAGTCCTTGGATGCCCAAATTGATATGCCAGCGGTAAATGCGATGCTCGATAGTGCAAAAGAATTAGATGCCTTAGCGGCTCAAAGTGACATTTTGTTGGGAATGAACATTGTGTTCGATCAGCAAACATGGTCTTGGCCCCACATTGAGTCTTCGTTAACGCAAAGAGGATATCGACTTAACACTGCAGCCAACTCTTTTGAATACATGGTCGATGGTAAGACAGTCTTTCGAACGGGGACTTTGGATCGGCAAGCGCCAATTGGACAAATTACCTTTCTATTGGAGGTGCCAGTTGTTGCCCGTCATTTGCGACCCTTTGAGCTGATGCTTAATGAGGCTGCCGATGTTGCTCAGGCCTTGCAGGGGCGCTTGGTTGATGACAACGGGGTTCACTTGACCGAGAACTCGGTTTATATCATTCGTGAGCAACTTGACTCTCTCTATGCACAGCTTGATAAAGCAGGCATTCCAGCAGGGTCAAGCGCGGCTCTTCGTTTATTTTCTTAGGATTCGATCTTGAGTCAACACAGATCCTCGGCTGCGGATCGTTATCACGATTTGCAGCGGGAGCTTGCCCGACTCGAGCATGCGTATTACGTTTTAGACCAACCCTTAGTTCCCGATGCTGAGTATGACCGCTTGTATCGTGAGTTATTGGAACTTGAGGCCCAACATCCGGATTGGGTGACCCCCGACTCCTTATCGCAGCGGGTTGGCGGCGCCCCTCTAAAAGAATTTATGGAGGTCAAGCACTCCGTTCCAATGCTTTCCCTAAATAATGCTTTTGAGGAATCTGAACTCATTGGATTTGATCGACGTTGTCGCGAAGGCTTAGGGCTAGACCATGTGGAATATGCGTGCGAACTGAAGTTTGATGGTTTGGCAATTTCCTTGCGCTATGAAAACGGCGTTTTAGTCCAAGCCGCAACCCGCGGAGACGGCGCAAGTGGCGAGGATGTAACAAGCAATATTCGAACAATTCGGGCAATCCCTTTGCGTTTGCAAGGCCCCAATCTTCCAAACGTGATTGAAGTTCGTGGCGAAGTATTCATGCATCGAGCCGATTTTGAGGCGATGAATAAAACTGCTGCAAAAAGTGGCGAAAAAGAGTTTGCAAACCCACGCAATGCGGCAGCGGGAAGCTTGCGTCAGCTCGATTCAAAGGTAACTGCAAAACGTCCCTTGAGCTTCTTTGCCTACGGCCTAGGTGCTTTAGAGCCAAGTCAATGGCTACCCTTAACCCATAGTGAGTTACTTAATCTGTACGAAGTGCTTGGCTTGCCTGTTTGTCGAGAGCGAACGGTGGTGAGTTCACTGGACGGTTTAATGAAGTTCTACGCGGGGATTGCTGCTAAGCGCGAACAATTACCGTATGAGATTGATGGCGTAGTTTATAAAGTGAACTCGTTTACCGAGCAACAGCAATTGGGTTATGTATCGCGTGCACCACGTTTTGCCATCGCGCATAAATATCCTGCCCAAGAGGAAATCACTACGGTTCTTGGTATTGATGTGCAAGTAGGCAGAACCGGAGCGATTACTCCTGTGGCCCGCTTAGCACCAGTTTTGGTGGGGGGTGTTACGGTAACCAATGCCACCTTGCACAACGAGGATGAGGTACGACGTAAAGATGTCCGAATCGGTGATACGGTGGTCGTTCGTCGCGCGGGGGATGTAATACCAGAAATCGTATCCGTGGTGTTAGATCGCAGACCATCTAACACCCAAGTATTTGTCATGCCAACCCGCTGCCCAGTTTGCGAGTCGCACATTGAACGCTTATCGGATGAAGCAGTTGCACGTTGCAGTGGGGGTCTATTTTGCGCGGCACAACGCAAGCAAGCGCTGCTTCATTTTGCACAGCGCCGCGCAATGGACATTGAGGGTTTGGGTGACAAAATTGTGGATCAATTGGTTGATCTCAACTTGGTTCGCACTCCAGCAGATCTCTATCGCTTAGGCTTTGCCGCTTTAGTGAACATGGAACGTATGGGGGAAAAGTCTGCGGATAACCTCTTGCAATCCATTGCTCAATCCAAGAAAACTACCCTGGCGCGATTTATCTTTGGATTAGGGATTCGTCATGTGGGAGAGAGTACTGCCAAAGATCTCGCGAAGCACTTTGGAGGTATTCGTGCCTTAATGGACGCACCAATGGATGAATTACTCATGGTCAATGACGTTGGACCAGTAGTTGCCGATTCAATTGTTAGTTTTATGTCAGAACCGCATAACCGCGAGGTAATCGAGCAACTATTGGTATCTGGAATTGAGTTTCAAAACGAAGAGCGAATCACAACCGTTGATCTGAGCGGTAAGACCTTTGTTCTGACTGGAACACTACCAACACTCTCTCGAGACCAAGCAAAAGAACTGCTCGAGGCAGCCGGAGCGAAAGTAGCAGGCTCAGTCTCTCACAAAACCTCATTCGTGGTTGCTGGTTCCGAAGCAGGAAATAAGCTAGATAAAGCAACTGAGCTTGGCATCCCCATTTTGGATGAAGTAGCCTTACTCAAACTTCTAGGCCGCTAACACTTCCAATAACTCAGTCTCGAGCTGAATTTGTAGTTTTGGGTTCTTGCTGAGGTTGCTGCCATCAAGCAACATGATGTCCTCGACGCGTTCGCCTAGCGTATTAATTCGGGCGGTATGAAGCGATATTTGGTATTTTGCAAGGGCCTTTGCTACCGCGTATAAAAGCCCTGAACGATCTGCCGCTGATAAGGTGAGGGCAAAGTACTGATTGCGCTCATCCGGTTGGAGGCTAACGCGAGCTTGGATTGGAAAGCTCTTCGACTGTCGAGATAAGCGTCCCATATTGGGTTCTGGTAGAGGCGCCGATTTTTTGATGGACTCTGCGAGTTCGTATTCGACTAACTGAATCAAATCACGATAGCTACCACCTTCTTCGACTAAGTGGCTGCCAGATATTTGGAAAGTATCTAAGGCATAGCCATGCTTCGTGGTATGAATTCGTGCATCCCAAATGGAAAAATGATGGCGCTCAAAATAGGCGCAAATTCGTGCGAATAAATCCAGTTGGTCTTTGACATAAACCGCAACTTGTAACCCTTCACCTGCCTGGGAGAGTCGGGCGCGGACAATGGGTTCATTGGTATGCACGTGTGAAAAGAGGTGTCGGGTAAGCCACGCAATATCGCTTGCTTCTTGGCGTAAGAAAAAGGCCACATCCAATTGTTGCCATAGGGCCTGTGGCGCTTCATTATCAATTCCCGCTAAACGTAGTTGGGTTAGGGCTTCTTCTTTGTGTTGAATCAGTTCAGACGATGGATCAGGTTTGGCGCCCCCAAGAACTCGTAGGGTTGCCCGATAAAGATCCTCCAATAACTTGCCTTTCCAAGCGTTCCAGACTTTAGGGCTAGTACCCCGGATATCCGCAACGGTCAATAAATAGAGTGCGGTCAAGTGCCGTTCGTCACGCATTCTTTTTGCAAAGGCGGTAATTACTGCAGGATCAGTAATATCTTGCTTTTGAGCAATCTGACTCATCGTTAGATGTTCGGCAACTAACCAAACCAATAGTTCGGTTTCATCAGAGGCTAAACCATGCTCTTTAGCAAAAGTTCGCGCATCGCGTTTTCCAAGTTCGGAGTGATCGCCACCCCGACCCTTCGCAATGTCATGGAAGAGGGCGGCTAAGACAATGATCCAGTTTTTATCAAAGCTTGCAATGAGGTTGCTACAGAATGGAAACTCATGCGTATGCTCAAGGATCAAGAAATGCCGCACGTTACGTAAGACCATCAAGATGTGTTGATCAACGGTGTACACATGAAATAAATCGTGCTGCATTTGACCAACAATGCGCCGAAACGACGGTAAGTAACGCCCCAGAACACTGGTTTGATTCATAAGACGAAAGGCGGTAGTTACGCCATCGGGCAGTTTGAGTAGCTCCATAAACACAGCTCGATTGCGGGGATCCTTACGCCACGACGCATTCATAAGTTGCCTTGCGTTATAGAGTGCTCGAAAGACGCTGGCTGAAAGGCCATTGATTGCTGGATTTTGGGCAAATACTAAAAATGTTCGTAATATTTGCTCGGGATGCTTTTGATAGAGCTGAGGATCGACAATATCTAATAAACCTTGGCGTTCGATAAACATGATGTTATCGGATCCGGGGATGGGGTAGGTCGTACGCGATTCATTTGGGAACAGGATTGCTTCAATGTTTTGGAGAAGAATCGTATTGAGTTGGCTCACGGCCTTCGCAGCCCAGTAATAACGGCGCATTAACTCCTCGCTGGCAAGTCGACCAGATTCTTGATGAATACCGGTTTGTTTGGCAAGACCTGCTTGAAGATCAAATACCAAAACATCCTGGCGGCGCTTAGCAAGTAAATGCAAATTCGCTCGAATGTTTTGCAGTAACTTCTGATTGCGACTAAGTTCTTTGAGCTCGCGTTCTGTAATTAAACCCCGTTTAAATAAATCGGAATAGCTATTGCCTAGCGAAGCTGCCTTACTGACCCACAAGATGATTTGAAGATCGCGTAAGCCCCCTGGACTCTCTTTACAGTTTGGCTCGAGTGCGTAGGGAGTTTCTTGATACTTGTAGTGCCGCTGCTGCTGTTCCAATAACTTTGCCTGGAAGAAGGTTTTGGGATCCATTGCCTCATCGAAGCTGCGCTTAAATAATTTGAATAGGCCGCGATGACCACCCAATAAGCGGGCTTCTAACACTGAGGTGCGAACTGTAATGTCGTGTTGCGCCTCGGATAGGCATTCCGAGAGAGTACGAACGGCCGAGCCAATTTCTAGACCAGAGTCCCAACAGAGCGCAATAAAGGATTCAAGATTGGACTGCAACTCAGGATCAGTGCTTCGAGCGTCATCAAGCAAGATCAAGATATCAATATCTGAGTATGGAAAGAGTTCAGAGCGACCATAGCCACCAACGGCTAGCAAAGCAGCATCCGTACTGAGATTGCAGCGATTCCATAAATCCAGAAGTTGTTGGTCAGTTGCTTGCGTTAAGCGTTGCATCAATTTGCCGACGTTCTGATGAGCTAAAAAATCAGAACACGCTAATGAGCGAGCATTTTTGAGTGGATGGGATTCCGAACTCATGGCCAAATTTACGAGGATGAAGTAAAACTAAGCAGCGATTGCGGTTGGTCGATAGCTCAGGTTGCCAACACAATCGGGAGCCTTGGGTGTATCTGCAGACCAGGTTAAGACCTCAACGCCATGTTGAGTGACCAAAACGGTGTGCTCCCATTGTGCTGACAGGCTGCGATCTTTTGTTTTCACAGTCCATTGATCCGGCATCGTCCGAATCTCGCGTCGACCGGCATTGATCATTGGCTCAATCGTAAAGGTCATCCCCTCCTCTAACACTTCCCCCGTACCTGGCTTTCCATAATGAAGAATTTGAGGATCTTGATGAAATACCTTGCCAATACCATGGCCGCAGTATTCGCGCACCACCGAATAGCCAGCCTGTTCGGCATGCGATTGAATTGCAAAACCAATATCGCCTAGGCGAGCTCCGGGTTTGACTTGGGCAATACCAAGCCACATGCATTCAAATGTGATTTGATTGAGCCGTGTAGCAAGGATTGAAATATCACCGACCGCAAACATCCGACTTGTATCCCCGTAATAGCCGGCTTGGGTGATTACCGTAATATCCAAATTGACAACATCCCCATTTTTCAGCACCTTGTCACCTGGAATGCCATGGCAAATGACATCATTCACTGAGGTGCAGATCGATGCCGGAAAAGGGGGGTAGCCTGGAGGTTGATAGTTCAGTGGGGCCGGAATGGTGTGCTGAACATCGCGCATATAAGTGTGGCAAAGGCGGTCTAGTTCCCCCGTGCTAACTCCGGGTTTGACAAAGGGGCCAATGTAATCGAGAACCTCGCTCGCTAGGCGGCCAGCTTCTCGCATCCCTTGCAGGTCTTTTTCATCAGTAAATACACTATGCATAGGTCATATTATGGCCGAATCCAATCGATATCGAGTAATTGATTGATCACTAGTGGATTGATATTTAAGGTATAATTTTGCAATCGGGCTCATGGTGAGACCGAAATCCCAGATCAAGCCATCCAGGGTGGCGCTTTTAAGCGCAGTCAGGACTTGATCTTAGAACCAACCCTTAGGAGATTGTAATGTCAGTGACAATGCGTGAAATGCTGGAAGCTGGGTGCCATTTTGGTCACCAAACGCGCTTCTGGTCCCCCAAGATGGCCCCTTATATTTTTGGCCATCGCAACAAAATTCATATTATTAATTTAGAGAAGACCCTGCCCATGTTTCAGGATGCCCTGAAATTTGTGCGTCAGGTGGCTGCTAATCGTGGCACGATTCTCTTTGTTGGCACCAAGCGCCAGTCGCGAGAAATTATTGCCCAAGAGGCGACCCGCGCTGGTATGCCATACGTTGATAGCCGTTGGCTTGGAGGTACGCTTACTAATTTCAAAACGGTTAAAGGCTCCATCAAACGCTTAAAAGACATGGCTGCCGCAAAAGAGGCTGGCGATTGGGAGAAGCTCTCGAAAAAAGACGCTCTCACCAATGAGCGCGAGTTTGATAAGTTACAGAAATCACTTGGCGGAATTCAGGACCTCAATGGTGTCCCCGACGCCATTTTTGTTGTAGACGTTGGTTATCACAAAATCGCTATTACTGAAGCAAATAAGTTAGGTATCCCAGTAATTGCCGTGGTGGATACTAACCATTCTCCAGAGGGTGTTGATTACATTGTTCCTGGTAATGATGACTCGAGTAAAGCGGTCATTCTTTATGTTCGTGGAATCGCAGATGCCATCCTAGAAGGTAAAGCAAATGCTGTGCAGCAAGTCTTGGACTCGGTGAAAGAGGGCGATGAAGAGTTTGTTGAAGAAGG
This sequence comes from Polynucleobacter sp. HIN8, assembly GCF_030297615.1. Classification (NCBI taxonomy): domain Bacteria; kingdom Pseudomonadati; phylum Pseudomonadota; class Betaproteobacteria; order Burkholderiales; family Burkholderiaceae; genus Polynucleobacter; species Polynucleobacter sp. HIN8. The sequence goes on from NZ_AP028139.1 coordinate 601,811, forward strand.
GAAGGAAGACTGATGCCCGCGATTACTGCAGCAATGGTTGGCGAACTCCGCGCCAAAACCGATGCCCCCATGATGGAGTGCAAAAAAGCATTAACGGAGGCCGATGGTGATTTAGCCAAAGCCGAAGAAATTCTGCGCGTGAAGCTGGGAAGCAAAGCCAGTAAAGCCGCCTCACGAATTGCCGCAGAAGGTGTCATTGTTTCCTATATTCAGGGAACAACCGGTGCTTTATTAGAAGTGAACTGCGAGACTGATTTCGTATCGAAAAATGATGACTTCTTAGCGTTTAGTAATGGCTGTGCCAAACTGGTTGCCGAGAAGAATCCTGCAGATGTCACCACATTAGCTACTCTTGAGCTCAATGGTAAGCCTGTCGAAGCCGTGCGCACCGAGTTGATCGGAAAGATCGGTGAGAACATGAACCCCCGCCGCTTTAAGCGTTTTACTGGTGGTGGCCAATTGGTTTCTTATCTCCACGGTAACCGAATTGGTGTAATGGTCGAGTACGAGGGCGATGCAACAGCGGCAAAAGATGTCGCTATGCATATTGCGGCAATGAAGCCCGTTTCTCTATCAACTGCGGATGTTCCAGCAGAAAATATTGCTACCGAGCGCAAGATTGCTGAGCAAAAAGCATTGGAGTCGGGCAAGCCGGCCGATATCGCTGCCAAAATGGTTGAGGGTTCAGTGCAAAAGTATTTAAAGGAAGTCTCTTTGTTAAACCAAGCCTTTGTAAAGAACGATAAGCAAACCGTTGAGCAAATGCTAAAAGCAGCTAATACGACGATTAAATCCTTTACTCTGTATGTGGTAGGTGAGGGAATTGAAAAGCGTCAAGACGATTTTGCTGCTGAAGTCGCTGCCCAAGTTGCTGCTGCAAAGGCAACTGCGTAAGGTATATGCCGGGATATCAACGCGTTCTACTGAAGTTGTCGGGCGAGGCCCTGATGGGTGATGATGCCTATGGAATCAATCCGAAGACGATTGATTCCATGGTTACCGAAATCGCTGAAGTGGTTCAACTGGGTGTTGAAATAGCCATCGTAATTGGCGGCGGCAATATCTTTCGTGGGGTAGCTGGTGGTGCGGCTGGAATGGATCGGGCCACTGCGGATTACATGGGGATGTTGGCTACCATGATGAACTCATTAGCCTTGCAAGATGCGCTCAGACAAAAAGGTGTTGAGGCTCGAGTGCAGTCTGCTTTGCGGATGGATCAAGTGGTCGAGCCTTATATTCGGCCAAGAGCCATTCGAGCCATGAAAGAGGGTAAGGTCGTGATCTTTGCTGCTGGAACGGGTAATCCATTTTTTACCACCGATACAGCCGCTGCATTACGCGCTGCAGAAATGGGTGTTGAGGTGATGCTCAAGGCAACTAAGGTTGACGGTATTTACAGCAGCGATCCCAATAAAGATTCAAACGCAACGTTGTATCCCACAATTACTTTTGATGAGTGCCTCATCAAAAATCTTCAGGTGATGGATGCAACTGCATTTGCTTTATGCCGTGATCGAAAATTACCTATCCGTGTGTTTTCGATCTTAAAACCAGGTGCATTATTAAGTGTTGTTCGGGGTGAACCAGAAGGTACCCTAGTTCACGTTTAAAAGGAGAGTGGCATGTCGGCTGGACAAATAAAGACCAATGCAGATCAAAAAATGCAAAAGTCCATTGAGGCGTTTAAGGCTAATCTCGCAAAAATTAGAACTGGTCGAGCCAACCCCGGTATTTTGGAGCATCTGATGGTGGATTATTACGGTAATCCAACACCAATATCGCAAGTAGCTAATTTGGGACTCGCCGATGCGCGTACCATTAATGTGACTCCTTGGGAAAAAAATATGGTGGCAGTGGTTGAGAAAGCCATTCGCGAATCCGATCTTGGTCTAAATCCCGCAACCCAAGGCACTGTTATTCGGGTACCAATGCCTCCTTTGACCGAAGAGCGTCGTAAAGAACTTACGAAGGTCGTAAAGGCGGAGGGTGAAGAGACCAAAGTAGCGATTCGTAATCTGCGACGCGATGCCAATGAGCATTTAAAGCGCCTTACAAAAGATAAGGAAATCTCCGAGGATGATGAACGTCGTGCCCATGATGAGATCCAGAAGCTGACTGATAAGTTTGTGGCAGACGTGGATAAATTAGTGGTTGAAAAGGAAAAGGAAATCATGACGGTTTAACCGTCTTGATTTGGTCAAATGACCCAAGCCACTACCAGCTCCACGCTCGCCGTTCCTGCCGTTGGTAGTGTTCCCAAGCATGTGGCCATCATCATGGATGGTAATGGTCGATGGGCAACCAAACGATTTATGCCGCGCGTGGCTGGTCATTCAGAGGGGCTCGAGGCGGTTCGCAAAGTTGTTGAGGAGTGCGTTAAGCAAAACGTTGAGTACTTAACGTTGTTTGCCTTTAGTTCGGAGAACTGGCGAAGACCCCCAGAAGAAGTGGGCTTTTTAATGAAGCTCTTTCTTAAATCCCTCCGCAAAGAAGTTACGCGCCTTGCTGAAAATAATATTCGCCTCAAGATGATCGGCGACCTTAGTCGCTTTGGAAGTGCAATCACCGATATGGTTGAGTTCTCCGAAGAAAAAACAAAGGATTGCAATCGTTTAACGCTTACGATTGCAGCCAATTACGGTGGTCGTTGGGATATTTTGCAGGCTATGCAAAAAGCATTTGCTCAAAATCCCCAACTTGATCCAGGGAGTATTTCAGAGGAGTGGTTAACCCCTCATCTTTCCATGGCTTATGCCCCAGAACCTGATCTATTTATTCGCACAGGTGGAGAACAGCGGGTTAGTAATTTTCTTTTGTGGCAACTGGCCTACACCGAGCTGTATTTCACCGACATTCTTTGGCCAGATTTTGATGCGGCGGAGCTGCAAAAAGCCTTTCTTTGGTATGCCCAACGGGAGCGTCGCTTTGGTCGAACCAGTGCGCAATTGGTGAACGAATCCAACCCGATGCCCCTCTCCGATGCCGTCTAATTGGCATGCTTAAAACTCGGATCGCAACGGCTATCGTTATGCTGGGTATTTTGTTGCCAGTATTATTTTTGCTGCCCCCGATCTATCTCTCTGGTTTATTTTTTTTGGTTCTCGTGGCAGCCGCTTGGGAGTGGAGTCGCTTAATTGCTCCCAATGCATCGTATGCAGCTTATTTTTATGCTCTGGTGTGCGCCATGATTGTTCTTTTCCTAGGGCTCTTTGCAATTCCTTCGGTAGAAATTGCTTTACTGAGCATTGCTCTAGCCTTTTGGCTAATTGGTATGCCAATGATCCTATCCCAAGGAATTCATCTTTCATTGTTGCGGTGGCGATTTATTTTTAGTGTCCTCGGATTCATTATTTTGCCGACTGCGTGGTTGTCTTTGGATGTGCTCCGTGAGATTGGCTTGTGGTGGTTATTGAGCGCTTTGATATTGGTTTGGCTTGCTGATATTGGCGCCTATTTTGTTGGTAAGTCCTTTGGTCGACGAAAGCTTGCGAGCCAAATTAGTCCGGCTAAGTCAGTGGAGGGGGCTGTCGGTGGTTTAGTACTATGTTTAATGTATGCGACCGCCTGTGCATGGTATTTTCCTGCCGGCGATACCCTATTTGGGGCTTCTCAGAGTAAATGGGGTTGGGGTTGGATGCTCCTGATGACGGTAATTTTGGTGGCTTACAGCATTATGGGAGATCTGTTTGAGTCGCAGCTCAAACGGATTGCAAAAGTGAAGGACAGCAGTCATTTATTACCGGGTCATGGTGGGTTTTTGGATCGCGTTGATGCTTTATTACCCGTCATGCCAATTGCCGCATTATTCTCGATAATGGTGAGAAGCTAAAACCACCTCGTACTATGCACGATCTCATCACGCGAAAGCTTTGCATTTTAGGATCCACCGGATCAATCGGCGTGAATACGCTTGACGTGATACGTGCTCATCCAGATCAATTTAAGGTGACTGCACTCACTGCTGGTCGACAAATTGAACGTTTAGCCGAGCAATGTTTGGAGTTCAAGCCCAAGATCGCAGTCGTTCACTCTGCAGCTGACGCAAAAACGCTACAGGAACTCCTAAAAGGTAAGGGCCTATCGATCGCAGTGCATCATGGCGAGGCAGGTCTCATGAGTGCCGTAACGGAAAGCGAGTGCGATACCGTCATGGCTGCCATTGTTGGTGCCGCGGGTCTTTTGCCTACCTTACGAGCAGCTGAGCTTGGCAAACGAGTATTACTTGCGAATAAAGAGTCTCTGGTGATGTCCGGTGATATTTTTATGAATGCCGCGATCCAGGGTGGCGCAGAGTTGTTACCAATTGATAGTGAGCACAATGCAATTTTTCAGTGTCTACCACCACACTTTACAAATCCTAAACACACAATACGGATGAAAGAGCGTTTAGGGGTTGAAGAAATTTGGTTAACAGCTTCTGGTGGCCCTTTCCGAAATACCCCAATCGATCAGCTGGCCAATATCACGCCGGATCAGGCATGCGCCCATCCGAACTGGGTGATGGGTCGCAAAATTTCAGTTGATTCCGCAACGATGATGAACAAGGGTCTTGAGGTGATTGAGGCGCATTGGTTATTTGGTCTCCCCCTTGAGCAAATTAAGGTGCTCATTCATCCAGAGAGCGTGGTGCATTCCATGGTGCGTTATCGAGATGGCTCGGTCATGGCTCAGCTCGGGCAACCAGATATGCGCACACCGATTGCATTTGGTTTAGCTTGGCCCAATCGAATTGATGCTGGCGTTGCGCCTCTTGATTTGACTCAGTTATCAGGCTTGCACTTTACTGAACCAGATCTGCAGCGTTTCCCATGCTTAGGACTTGCATTTGCTGCTGCAAAGCAGGGGGGAACGAGCCCAACAGTTCTTAATGCTGCCAATGAGATCGCAGTCGCTGCCTTTCTAGAGGGCCGCTTACCGTATTTAAAAATAGCCCAGGCTGTTGAGTTTGCGCTTAATCAACTCCCCGGTCAAAAGGCCGGCTCTTTAGATGAAGTTTTAGCGGTTGATCGAGAGGCTCGCCTTAGAACCAGTGATTGGATTGCACGCCAATAAGCATGGAAGCGATTTCAACACTTCTTTATTTCTTAATCACCATCGGTATTTTGGTGAGTTTTCATGAGTTCGGACATTACACTGCCGCTCGCATGTGCGGGGTCAAAGTATTGCGGTTTGCAGTTGGCTTTGGAAAACCACTCCTGACCCTAAAATCAAAATCTGGAACGGAGTGGGTAATTGCTGCCATTCCTTTGGGTGGTTATGTAAAGCTTTTGGATGGGCGTGATTCAGAGCAGCAGATAGCGCCCGAGGAGCAAGCGATTGCCTTTGATACGCAACCTTTATGGCAACGTTCATTCATTGTTGCTGCTGGTCCACTTGCAAACTTCTTATTAGCGGTCATCTTGTTGGCATTCATATACATCAATGGTGTCCCACAACTTCCCGCTCAGATTCAAGCGCCGGCCGAACAAACCCTAGCAGCCAACTTAGATATGGAAAAAGGCGATGAGATTTTGGCGTGGAAGTCTACAGGCGATGACGAATTTATACCGATTGTGAGTTGGAACGATTTGCGTTGGCGTTTGTTGGATGCAATTACTGCAGAGCGCGGCTTTTCTTTAGAGCTTGAGGCAGAGTCTGGAAAGCGTCACGTCGTGGAATTTAAGGGAGATGCATTACCCCGTCTTTCACCAAACACCGACCCCTTTGCTCGTTTGGGTATTTTGCCAATTCCAGGCAAAGATGCAGATGGTCAGTCTACGTGGTTTGAGCTTCAGCTCGGTCCAATTGATTCACTTATTTATGCTGGCGAACGGGTTTGGTTGATTACCAAAGTCTCGACGCGAATGATGATTGGTCTGGTTACCGGGGAGACCTCCTTAAAGCAGCTGAGTGGCCCAATAAGTATTGCCGATATGGCGGGCAAATCAGCACAGTTTGGCTGGCAATCCTTCGTCTCTTTTCTGGCACTTCTCAGCATCAGTATCGGTTTATTAAACCTTATCCCTTTACCAATGTTGGATGGCGGCCAGCTCATGTATGATGCATGGGAACTAGTCACTGGAAGGCGCTTATCCATTGAGTTGCAAGCGGTCTTTCAGCGGTTTGGCTTTATATTAATCATTGCACTCACACTATTTGCTGTATTTAACGATCTACAACGCTTATTTCCGTCTTCATGATCCGTTTTTCGTCATTTCTCAATCGCCTGATGCGCTATTTGGCCGGTAGCTTTAGTGCTATCTTTTTAGCCATGGCTGCATTGACTCAACCAGCAGTTGCTGCGGACTCATTTGTTGTTAAAGATATTCGGATTGAAGGTTTACAGCGGGTAGAGCCTGGCACCGTATTTAGTTATCTCCCCGTTCAAGTGGGTGAGCGTTTTACCCCCGAAAAGGCTGCTGATTCGATTAAAGCCTTATATGCGACTGGATTCTTTCGAGATGTTCAGATTCAGGCACAGGGCGACGTCCTAATTGTGATTGTGGATGAGCGCCCCACGATCTCCCGGATTGAGTTCACGGGTATGAAGGAATTTGATCCTGAAGTGGTTCGCAAATCATTACGTAGCGTCGGGGTAGCGGATGCCCGTTTTTATGACAAGGCCTTGATTGATAAAGCGGAGCAGGAGCTTAAGCGTCAATATGTGAGTAAGGGATTGTTTGCGGCCGAGGTGGTTACAACGGTTACGCCAGGAGCGCGAAATCAAGTAGCGATCTTCTTCAATATTGATGAAGGGCCGGTAGCTAAGATTAAGGAAATTAATTTCATTGGTAATAAGGTATTTAGTGAAAGCACCTTGCGCAGCCAAATGCAGCTGCAAACCGGTGGTTGGCTGTCGTGGTACTCCAAAGATAATTTGTACTCGAAGCAAAAGCTAACTGCTGATCTTGAGACCATTCGTTCGTATTACCTAAATCGGGGCTATCTTGAGTTTGTGATCGAATCGACCCAAGTGTCCATTACCCCGGATAAACGCGATATCTATTTGACAATCAGTATTCGTGAAGGTAATAAATTTACCGTCAAGAACATTAGTCTGGCCGGGGAGTTATTAGGCAAGGAAAAGGAGTTTCAATCTCTATTGACCATCAAAGCTGGCGATACCTTCTCATCGGCAAAGTTGGCAGAAAGTACCAAAGCAATTGCTGAGAAACTTGGTTCGTATGGCTATGCTTTTGCAGTCATCAATCCACAGCCCGATATCCGTCGCGATTTGAATGAAGTAGATATAACGTTGGTGATCGATGCGGGGCGTCGAGTCTATGTACGCAAAGTCGAAATTACGGGTAATTCAAAGACGAGGGATCTGGTGATTCGGCGCGAAATGCGTCAGTTTGAGAGCGCCTGGTTTGATAGTGAAAAGATTCGGATTTCTAAAGAGCGAATTGGTCGAACAGGCTATGTGAAGGATAGCGAAATTACCACCGCCGATGTTCCTGGCTCGCCCGATCAAGTCGATGTGAGCGTCAAGGTTGAAGAAAAACCAACCGGTGCGATATCGATTGGTGCCGGATTTTCTTCTACTGAAAAATTAATCCTGACCGCCGGTATTAATCAAGAAAATGCGTTTGGAACCGGAACCAGTATTGGTCTTAATTTCTCGCTCGGTAAGATTAATCAATCCTTAGCACTTTCACAGTACGACCCTTACTTTACTGAGGACGGTATTAGTCGATACACTGACTTTTTCTATCGTTCTAATAAGCCACTGTATTACGTCGGCGATCCCGATTATCAAATTAAATCTTTCGGAACAAACTTAAAGTTTGGAGTACCTTACACTGAGGTTGATCGAGTATTTTTTGGAACTGGTCTCGAGTTTTTCGATATTTACGTGACTCAAAATACTCCGCAACCCTATCAGACCTATGTGCAAGACTGGGGCCAAACCATTCCAAGTCGATTGCAAACTTATAACATTCCAATTACGGTTGGCTGGGCACGCGATGGTCGCGATAGTGCTCTGATTCCATCCAAAGGATCGCTCCAACGTCTATCGGGAGAAGTTGGAACACCTCTTGGTAATCTGCTGTTCTATCAATTAAATGCCCAATATCAGCAATACCATTCATTCTCCAAAGGCAATATCCTGTCCTTTAATGGAGAGATTGGCTATGGCGAGGGTTATGGTAACAAGCCTTATCCCATTACCAAGAACTATTTCGTAGGCGGTATTGGTTCGGTGAGGGGGTATGCACCGGGTTCGCTTGGGCCAAAGTATTTCAACACCACCACGGGCACCTTCTTGCCAACTGGTGGCCAGTCTAAGATTGTCACCAATGTTGAATATACCTTCCCGGTCCCAGGTTCCGGGGTAGATAAGACCTTGCGCCTCTTTACCTTTGCGGACGGCGGTAATGCCTTCCAGGATATTAATTTAGTCCTGAAATATTCTTATGGTTTTGGTTTATCTTGGATTTCTCCACTAGGACCTTTAAAATTTAGCTATGGCATACCGGTAAATGCGCAGCCTACTGATAGAATTCAAAGGTTGCAATTCCAAGTGGGTACAGCGTTTTAATCGTAAGGAAAATGATAATGATTCAGGGATTAATGACCAAAGTGTCTAAATTAGTTATAACTGCATTCTTGACGGGTGTTTGTGCTGTGGCCTTTGCGCAAGATGCCCCGCCTCGCATTGCTTTTGTGAATGCCGAAAAGATTTTTGTTGAGTCCAATATGGCAAAAGCAGCCCAATCGCGTTTGCAAAATGAGTTTGCAAAGCGTCAGAATGAAATTCGGGATGGCGCTCAAAAAATTAAGGCGGCTGCTGAGAAATTAGATAAAGACGCTGCCGTAATGCCTGAAGCGGAGAGAATTCGAAAGCAGAGGGAGCTGGCTGATTTCGATCGAGAGTTACAGCGTAAGAATCGTGAGTTAAACGATGATGCCAATCAACGTAATGCCGAAGAGCGAGCAAAAATTGCAGAAAAGGCAAATATTGCAATTCGACAAGTGGCTGAACAGCGTAAGATCGATGTGATTTTTCAAGAGCCCCCAGCCTACCTCAATCCGAGACTTGATGTGACCGATGAGGTGATAAGGGTCTTAAATAATCTCAAGTAATTCAGATGCCAACCGCCATCGAGCTAGCCGAACAATTTCAAGTTAGCTTGGTGGGGGATGGTTCCCGATTGCTGCGCTCACTCGCTCCGTTAGAGCGAGCTCAATCTGACGAGATCTCCTTTCTATCCAATCCCCTCTATCGCCAACAGGCACTGGCAAGTGGTGCGGGTGCATTAATCGTTAGTGATGCGGACTTCCAGTTTTTGAAAGCCCACTCCCAGTCTGCTGAGACGACCTATTTTGTTTCTAAAAATCCTTACGCCAGCTTTGCCAAGATGGCTCAGTGGTTTGCAAAGCAAGGCGCATCAAGTTACTCCCCTGGAATTAGTCCCATGGCGGTCGTCGATAAAACTTCCAAAATTCCCGCCTCATGCCATATTGGGCCCTTTGTACAAATTGGGCCAGGCGTTTCTTTGGGTGAGCGCACGGTTCTTTTAGGTCAAATCAGTATTGGTGAGGGCGCTAGCTTAGGGGATGATTGCCTCATTTATCCCAATGTCACCATTTATCACGATTGCGTCATTGGCGATCGTTGCATTGTTCATAGTGGTGCTGTAATCGGAGCGGATGGTTTTGGCTTTGCTCCTGATTTTTCGTCGCAAGGGGGTCAATGGCTCAAAATCCCTCAAACCGGTGGGGTGCGCATAGGTCAAGACGTTGAAGTGGGAGCTTGCACAACGATTGATCGGGGAGCGATGGCCAATACCATGATTGGTGATGGTTGCAAGATTGATAACCAAGTACAAATTGCGCACAACGTGGTGATTGGTATTCATACCGTGATTGCTGGTTGTGCCGCTATCGCGGGTAGCACGACCATTGGCAATTACTGCGTAATTGGTGGCAATGCAAATTTTGCGGGCCATCTTCAGATCGCAGACCGAACAACCGTATCAGGCGGTACCCCAGTGATTCGATCCATTACCGAGTCGGGTACGCATATTACCGGCGTTTTTCCTTCAATGCCCCATTCCGCTTGGGAACGAAATGCTGCGATTCTGCGCGGACTGGATAAAATACGGGAGCGGATTCGGGATCTCGAAAGTAAATCTTCAGATTCGGTCACCAAACCCGATTAGTAACTTTTTTATGGACACGCTATGAGTCAAGCAGTGATTGATATTCACAGGATTTTGAAATTACTACCTCATCGGTATCCTTTTTTATTGGTGGATCGGGTCATTGAGTTGGACCCCGGAAAAACGATCAAAGCATTGAAAAATGTCACGATGAATGAACCGTTCTTTCAAGGTCATTTCCCAGACTTTCCCGTGATGCCAGGCGTTCTCATTATTGAAGCTTTAGCTCAAACGGCAGCGCTTTTAACATTCTCCGAAGAGCATGATCCCGAAGATGTGTATTACTTTGCAGGAATTGATGGCGCTCGTTTTAAGCGGATCGTGCTTCCCGGTGATCAATTGATCATGCACGCGACATTTGAGCGCGGTAAGGCTGGTATTTATAAGTTTCAGGTCAAAGCGACTGTCCAAGATGAATTGGCAGCCGAAGCAGCAATTACCTGCGCGGTTCGAAAGAAGAGTGCGTAATGGCCACGATTCACGCAAGTGCCATTATTGATCCCAAGGCGCAATTAGCTGATAACGTTGTTATTGGTCCGTATGCCGTGATTGGGCCACATGTCTCCTTGGGTTCAGGTTGTTCGATTGGATCGCATAGTGTCATTGAGGGGCACACGACCCTTGGGCAAGATAATCGAATTGGTCACTTTGCTGCCATTGGTGGCGAACCGCAGGACATGAAATACCGCGGTGAGCCTACTCAACTCATTATTGGTGACCGAAATACGATTCGGGAGTTCACGACGATTCATACGGGTACCGCGCAAGATCAGGGAATTACTCGGATTGGTAATGACAACTGGATCATGGCCTATGTGCATATTGCGCACGATTGCCAGATTGGTAATCACACCATTTTTTCTAGTAATGCCCAAATTGCTGGACATGTGGAGGTGGGAGATTGGGCAATTCTCGGAGGCATGTCCGGTGTTCATCAGTTTGTTCGGATTGGCGCCCATGCGATGTTAGGCGGGGCCTCAGCGCTAGTGCAAGATATTCCACCATTTGTCATGGCGGCTGGGGATAAGGCGGGACCGCATGGTATTAATGTTGAGGGCTTAAAGCGACGCGGTTATTTGCCCGAGGCCATTATGGAACTGCGCAACGCCTACAAGGTTTTGTATAAAGATGGACTGAGTTTTGAAGATGCAAAAGTCGCTATCGATGCCATGGTAAAGAAACAAACCGATGCTAAAACTCAAGAGGCCTTGGTGCAGTTTCATCAATTTCTAGCCGCCTCTAGTCGCGGCATTATCCGGTAATTCATTTTGCCGAGCCTGGCTTGTGTTGCAGGAGAGCCATCTGGGGATTTAATCGCAGCCCCCGCTCTTGCTGCCCTAAAGCAGATACCATCCACCCGCGATCTCCAGGTATTCGGAATTGGTGGGCCAGCCATGCAAGCAGAGGGTTTTATCTCGCGCTGGCCGATGGAGACCTTGAGTGTGCGGGGCTATGTCGAAGCATTAGCGCAATTACCTGCCATTTTGCGATTACGCTCTGAGTTATTGCATTACCTCTTAAAGGTCGAGCGGCCCGATGTCTTTTTGGGGGTTGATGCGCCTGATTTTAATTTGGGGGTTGAGACTCGATTAAAGCAGGAAGGTATTGCAACCATTCATTTGGTATCGCCATCGATTTGGGCTTGGCGAGGTGGTCGTATTCACAAAATAGCACGTGCGGTCGATCGGGTTCTGTGTTTATTTCCGTTCGAACCCGAGATTTATGAGAAAGCTGGGATTGCAGCAAGCTATGTTGGCCACCCTTTAGCTAGCGAGATCCCAGAGATTGTGGATCAGGTTGGAGCGAAGGAAAGTTTGGAGATTGATAGCATAACGATTGCGGTGTTACCCGGCAGTCGTCAGTCGGAGATTGAATTAATCGGTCCACTATTTTTTGAGACCATGGCCATTCTGGCAAACCAATTCAAGGGGCAAAACCTTCATTTTGTTCTTCCTGTTGCGGCACCCCATTTACGACCTGCAATTGAGGGTTTACGACAGCAATTAGTTACGAGTCATCCCGGTATTCAATTGATCTTATTGGACGGAGATGCCAATTTGGCTTTGGCTGCTGCTGACGTAGTGTTAATTGCTAGCGGCACCGCTACCTTGCAAGCAGCCCTTTGGAAAAAACCCATGGTCATATCGTATAAGGTGCCTTGGCTAACCGCACAGATTATGAAACGTCAGGGATATTTACCTTACGTGGGTTTGCCTAATATTCTCTGTGGTGAGTTCGTGGTACCGGAGCTTTTGCAAGATGCTGCTAAGCCCGAAGACCTGGCTCGCGAAGTAATGCATTGGTTAAATCATCCGGAGGCAGTTCAGGCTCTTCAAAAACGGTTTGAAGAGCTACATCGGATTCTGAAGCGACCGACTGGGCTTCTGGTAGCGCAAGCAATTGAACAAACCGTCCACGACCGAGTTCGGTAGGCCATGAGTACCATCTGGATTTGCGGTGTTGATGAAGCGGGGCGCGGCCCTTTGGTTGGCGCAGTTGTTGCTGGAGCAGTTGTACTGGATCCTCAGCAACCGATTGTTGGGCTAAAGGACTCAAAAAAATTAAGTCCCGCAAAGCGGGAAACCCTTTATACGGAGATTATGTCAAAGGCAAAGGCCTGGGGCATTGGCGAAGCATCTCCCCAGGAGATCGATCAGTTCAATATCTTGCAAGCGACCATGTTGGCTATGCAACGCGCAATACAGTCTCTAGTTGATCAGATGGGCGAGTGGCCAGGTGAAGCCCTGATCGATGGTAATCGTTGCCCTTCATTACCCATCCCAGCGCGCGCAATTGTTCAAGGGGATGCAAAAGAACCGGCCATCTCAGCAGCATCCATCCTTGCCAAGGTGCATCGTGATCGACAAATGCAAATTTTGCATCTGCAATTTCCTCAGTATGGCTTTAATCAGCATATGGGTTATCCCACTGAGGCTCACATTGCAGCTCTGAAGCACTATGGCCCATGCTTAGAGCATCGGCGCTCATTTGCGCCAGTGCGGGAGCTTATTAATGCATAACCCCAAGGGTATTATTTCATCAAAAGAAAATACCTTGCTCAAGCGAATTCGTCAGCTTCAGCAGGTAGGTAGTAAGGGTCAGAAGGCTCGCCATGAGCATCAGCTTGCCGTAATGGATGGAATCCATCTATTGCAAGTATGGCAAGGTGACCCTCGTTTGGAGAGCATCGTAATCACTCAAGGGGCCCTTGCTAATGCTGAAATTGCGCATATCATTCACACGCATTGCGAACAATGCCCAGAAGCTGAAATTCTGTTGGTTGATGAGGTCTTATGGCCTTCAATTAGTGAACTGGAGTGCGCACCTCAAATCATGGGTTTAGTTCGTCTAGAGCCTCTAAAAAATACGTCCAAGAACTTACTGGGCGACACTATTGTTTTAGATGCTGTTCAGGATGCTGGTAATGTCGGAACAATTTTGCGCACGGCTTTAGCGTGCCATTTCTATCAAATCGTGTGTACGGTTGGAACCGCTCATATTTGGTCGCCTAAAGTAATTCGGGCAGCGATGGGCGCACATCGCTATTTGACTTTTTATGAGGCGCAAAGTGTCGATGAGGTGACCAGTAATATTGAGGCACCTTTGTTGGCAACTGCCATGACCGCTAAGCGCTCGCTCTATTCTATGCAAGCACTTCTACAAAAGCCAGTTGCTTGGGTATTTGGTAATGAGGGGCAAGGGGTCTCTCCTGAGCTTTCACAACAAGCCACTTCGATTCGGGTTCCTCAAAATCCAAAGCTGGAGTCTTTAAATGTAGCGAGTACTGCTGCAGTATGTTTGTACGAGACCTTGCGTGTGCGAGGGCAATTTAATACTTAACCATGCCTAGCCGAGTATGGTTTTATCAGAGCGAATTGCCTGTAGGATTGTTGTTGCAATTTCTTCAATCGATTTACTGGTGGTCGAGACCCATGGAATGGACTCGCGCCGCATCATGGCAGTGGCTTCATTAATCTCGTATCGACAGTTTTCTAATTTGGCATAGTTACTTCCCGGTCGGCGTTCGTTTCGAATTTCTGATAAACGTTCGGGGTCGATCGTCAAGCCGAAAATTTTTTGTTTATGAGAGAGTAGATCCTTGGGTAGCCGTCCCCGTTCAAAGTCTTCAGGGATCAGTGGGTAATTTGCTGCTTTCAATCCATATTGCATGGCTAAGTAAAGACTTGTAGGTGTTTTACCAACTCGAGACACTCCCACCAGAATCACATTGGCATCCACCAGATTTTGATTGGACTGGCCATCATCGTGGGCTAAAGAATAGTTAATTGCTTCAATCCGATTTTTATACGCATCCGTATCGGCGTTGTGATGTAAACGATTGATTGCGTGGGTTGAGCGCATTCCCAGAGTTTCTTCAAGGGGTGCCACAAAGGTTTGAAACATATCAAGGACTAATGCCTTGGCTTTTCCAACAATCTGATTAACCTCTGGATTAACCAGGGTGGTAAAGACAATTGCTTGACCATACTTCGGATCAGTGCCATTAATTTGAGATACCGCGTCATGTGCTTTGTCCACAGTATCGACAAATGGAATACGAATCTGTCGAAAGCTGGCTTCAAACTGAGCCAAGATCGATTGACTAAAGTTTTCAGCGGTAATACCCGTCCCATCAGAGACGATATAAACAATGCGGGGCGCGGTATTGGCCAGAAGAGTCATGGTGTTAGATGAGATAAAGATTGATTAAAAAATAGGCAAATTAAGGTCCAGTAATACAATAATGCTCATTCAAGTATGCCCGATTTTAGGAGCAACGCTTTAGCCAGTTTTTTAACTTTACGAGAGTCTTTATGTCTATGCAAAATAAGCAAAACGCCTATGTTTTGCCTTTTGAGGAGCTGCGTGTTGGCGATGTCGAGTCGGTAGGTGGTAAAAATTCCTCATTGGGTGAAATGATTTCACAGTTGGCATCTGCAGGGGTCCGCGTTCCAACCGGTTTTGCCACCACATCGGTTGCATTTCGGGATTTCTTAAAACATAATCAACTCGATCAAAAGATTTCAGAGCGGCTTGCTAAGCTCAATGTGGATGATGTCCGCGCTTTAGCTGAGGCAGGTGCTGAGATTCGCTCATGGATCGAGGGGGCCGCCTTTCAACCTCAGTTAGAAGCTGATATACGCGCAGCTTTTCAAAAACTCGATACATCGAGTAAGGGATCTTTTGCGGTGCGATCCTCGGCAACGGCTGAGGATCTACCCGACGCTTCATTTGCAGGTCAGCAAGAAACTTTTTTGAATGTCTCTGGCATCGATGAGGTGTTAAAAAAAATCCGTGAGGTATTTGCATCACTATATAACGATCGCGCGATTTCCTATCGCGTCCACAAAGGGTTTGCTCACGCGGATGTCGCACTTTCTGCCGGAGTACAACGCATGGTGCGCTCGGATCTTGGGGCAGCAGGCGTGATGTTTACTCTCGATACCGAGTCTGGGTTTTCGGGAGTAGTTTTTATTACTTCTAGCTATGGTTTGGGTGAGACGGTGGTGCAGGGCGCAGTCAATCCCGATGAGTTCTATGTCTTTAAAGAGACCTTAGCCAAGGGCAAAAAGGCCATTATTCGGAAATCATTGGGGTCAAAGTTAATTCAGATGCAGTTTGCTCCCCAAGGTTCCGCAGAGCGTGTGCAGACCGTTGAAGTGAACCCTGAAGAACGCAATCGTTTCTCAATTAGCGATGATGATGTCACTGAGCTTGCAAAGTATGCAGTCATTATTGAGAAGCACTATGGGCGACCCATGGATATTGAATGGGGTAAAGATGGTGAGGATGGCAAGATCTATATTCTTCAGGCACGTCCTGAGACCGTCAAAAGCCAAGCAGCTGATCAAGTAGAGCTGCGCTATCGCTTAAAGGGAAATTCAAAAGTCATTACCACGGGTAGAGCCATTGGCCAAAAAATTGGTGGTGGTCCAGTACGGGTAATTCGAGATGCTAGCGAAATGGATCGGGTTCAGCCTGGTGATGTTTTGGTGGCCGATATGACCGACCCAAATTGGGAGCCCGTCATGAAGCGTGCTTCGGCAATCGTCACTAATCGAGGTGGTAGAACTTGCCATGCCGCAATTATTGCGCGTGAACTTGGTGTTCCTGCAGTTGTGGGTTGCAGTAATGCAACCGATGTCTTACAAGATGGTGCAGTAGTTACTGTTTCATGCGCTGAGGGTGATGAAGGACGTATTTATGATGGCCTGATTGAAACCGAGGTCACTGAGGTAAAGCGCGGTGTTTTGCCTGAGATACCTGTCAAGATCACCATGAATATCGGTAACCCTCAGTTGGCCTTTGATTTCTGCCAACTGCCAAACGCGGGTGTTGGTCTGGCCCGATTGGAATTCATTATTAATAATTATATTGGCGTGCATCCGCGAGCAGTATTGGAATATCCCAATATTGATGCCGATCTAAAGCGGGCGGTGGAGAGTGTGGCGCGCGGGTATCCAAGTCCACGGGCATTTTATGAGGATAAATTGGTTGAAGGGGTCGCAACGATTGCTGCCGCCTTTTATCCCAAGCCAGTCATTGTCCGATTATCGGACTTTAAGTCCAATGAGTACAAAAAGTTGATTGGCGGATCGCGTTACGAGCCAGATGAAGAAAACCCCATGCTCGGCTTTCGGGGGGCATCGCGGTATGTGTCAGAGGATTTTGGGGAGGCATTTGCCCTTGAATGCGCTGCGATGAAGCGAGTACGCGAGGAAATGGGCTTGGATAATGTGGAGATCATGGTGCCGTTTGTGCGAACCATTGCACAGGCAAAGCGCGTGATAGACATGATGGCTAAGTTTGGTCTGCAACGCGGGGTTAACGGCTTGAAATTGATCATGATGTGCGAGATTCCATCGAATGCCATTTTGGCCGATCAATTCCTGGAGTACTTTGATGGCTTCTCAATTGGCTCAAACGATATGACCCAGTTAACTCTAGGGCTTGATCGCGATTCTGGCATGGAGCTCTTGGCCATTGATTTCGATGAGCGCGATCCCGCAGTGGAGTTCATGATTGAGCGGTCGATTGATGCCTGCGTCAAGCAAGGGAAGTATGTTGGCATTTGCGGACAGGGACCCTCTGATCACCCAGACTTTGCCAGGTGGCTTGTGAAAAAGGGAATCACCTCCATCTCACTAAATCCAGACAGCGTCGTACAAACCTGGGAGTTTTTAGCCAAAAATTGATTTCTCATCCTTCACATGTCCAGTAGCGGCTTTAGAAATCCTTATTTGCACCCAAATAGTGCAAATAAGGATTCAGGAGAGTTGCCCGCGCACGATTCTGGCCTTCTCGCGCTCCCAATCACGCTCTTTACTGGCTTCGCGCTTATCGTGTTGTTTCTTACCTCGGGCAAGCCCAATTTCACATTTGACTCGACCTTTTGAGAAGTGCAAATTGAGGGGGACTAAGGTATAGCCACGTTGCTCAACCTTGCCGATTAATTTCCGAATCTCGCTCTCATTTAAGAGAAGTTTCCGTGTTCGGGTTGGGTCAGCATAGATATGCGTCGATGTCGATGAAAGTGGGCTGATATGAGAACCAATTAGAAAAATTTCAGCATTGCGAACGACCACATACGCTTCTTTAATTTGTGCGCGCCCAGCACGAATTGCCTTGACCTCCCACCCTTCGAGGACAAGACCCGCTTCATAGCGTTCTTCAATAAAATAATCAAAGAATGCTTTTTTGTTATCAACGATACTCATGGTTTAGAGTTTTTATAGGTTCCACAGTTTCATTATGGCAGACGTCAATAAGACGGTTTTGATTGGTCAATCCGCTGACCGCATGTATAGCCTAGTTACAGACGTTAGGCGCTATCCAGAGTTTTTACCCTGGTGCGGCGGTGTGGATATTTACGAGCAAACCGAGACGGTGCTTGATGCCAAAATCAAGATTCACTTCAAAGGCATTGAGCAGTTCTTTCATACTCGGAACACAAACCATCGCCCCGATTCGATTGATATGCAGTTTGTCGATGGTCCATTTAAAAAGTTCACTGGGCAGTGGCGCTTCATTCCCTTACGTGAAGATGCATGCAAGATTGAGTTTAATTTGCACTGGGAGTTTAAAAGCGTGATCCTAGATAAGATCATCGGTCCGGTGTTTTCTTATATCGCCAGTACCTTTGTGGACTGTTTTGTAAAGCGAGCGGAGCAACTGTATGGCCACTAAAGCTAAATCCATGGAAATACTTTTATGCGATGCGCGCCAGGATCCGCCATTACTGGAAATTCATCACCTTCCATTCCATGATGTCCAAAAGCCCACGGTGGGTTGGGCGCTTCAAATCTTGGGGATCGCTAACAATCAAGACGATCCAGCGATTAGCCGGAAGGGGTGTTATGGAGTATTTGGTAAGCGAAAGGATTGGGATAGCCCACTCTATGCCGGGGACCGTTTGGAGCTCTATGCACCATTACTGATTGACCCTAAATCGGCCAGGCGAAAGAAGGCTAATCGGGACAAAGACAGCCTTCTAAAAGCGAAAGCGCTGCGCCGCCAGGCAGCAAAACCCAGGCCATGAAGGAGCTTTCGACGCAGAACCTTTATAATCGGATTTTGCGACTAGGGGTTTTGCATGCGACTCATACAAAAAGCACTGACCTTTGATGACGTGCTCCTTGTGCCGGCTTATTCGGCCGTCCTTCCTCGTGACACCAGCTTGGTCACCCAATTAACCCGCGAGATTACGATCAACATTCCCTTGGTATCTGCTGCGATGGATACAGTGACCGAGGGCAGGCTCGCGATTGCCATGGCAAGTGAGGGTGGTATCGGAATCATTCATAAAAATCTAAAGCCGGCTGAGCAAGCCAAAGAGGTGGCCAAGGTAAAGCGCTTTGAGTCGGGAGTCTTACGCGACCCAATCACGATTTCTCCTGAGATGACCGTGCGTCAAGTGATTGCTTTGTCGAGGGAGCATGGATTTTCAGGGTTTCCAGTACTTCAGGGGAAAACGGTGGTTGGCATTATCACCAATCGCGACCTTCGTTTTGAAGAAGATTTAGATGCGACCGTAAAAGCAAAGATGACTCCGCGTGAGCGACTCATCACTGTGAAGGAGGGCGCGAGTCTCGAGGATGCTAAACGCCTCATGAGTAAGCACCGCTTAGAGCGCGTATTGGTTGTCAATGATGCTTTTGAGTTACGTGGTTTGGTCACCGTTAAAGATATTTTGAAAGCTACCGAGCATCCGAACGCCGCTAAAGATAGCGAAGGAAAATTACGCGTTGGCGCTGCTGTCGGCGTTGGTCCTGAGAATGACGAGCGCGTTGAGCTGCTGGTCAAGGCTGGTGTTGATGTCATTGTGGTCGATACTGCACATGGCCATAGCCAAGGCGTTCTCGATCGGGTGAAGTGGGTCAAGCAGAACTATCCTCAAGTACAAGTCATCGGCGGCAATATTGCGACTGGCGATGCTGCGAAAGCACTTGCTGACCATGGGGCAGACGGTGTGAAAGTGGGCATTGGTCCTGGCTCTATTTGTACTACCCGAATTGTGGCAGGTGTCGGCGTCCCACAAATTACAGCAGTGGTAAATGTTGCCGATGCCCTAAAGGGGACTGGTATTCCATTGATTGCAGATGGCGGAGTACGCTACTCCGGAGATGTTGCGAAAGCCCTGGCCGCCGGTGCCAATAGCGTGATGATGGGTGGTATGTTTGCTGGAACGGAAGAGGCGCCTGGCGAAGTCTTTTTATACCAAGGGCGATCCTACAAGAGTTATCGAGGCATGGGCTCCTTAGGCGCCATGGCCGATGGTGCCGCCGATCGCTACTTCCAAGAAGATATCAGTGCTGCCAATGCTGAGAAATTGGTCCCCGAGGGAATCGAGGGGCAAGTGCCATACAAGGGAAGCGTCCTGAGTATCTTGCATCAACTGAGTGGCGGCATTCGTTCGTCGATGGGCTATTGTGGCTGCACAACCATTACCCAGTTGCATGAGAAGGCCAGTTTTGTGGAGATTACTTCTGCGGGTGTGCGAGAGTCGCATGTCCATGATGTGAAGATCACGAAGGAAGCCCCTAACTATCACGTTGATTAAGAGTCGCTTGGGCAAAACTGTGCACGATACGATTCTGATTCTTGATTTTGGTTCTCAAGTTACGCAATTGATTGCCCGCCGTGTGCGGGAGTCAAAGGTCTATTCCGAGATCTGGCCCTATGACTCCGATCCTGAACGAATCAAAACATTTGTAAAAGAACGTCGCTGTAAAGGGATCATTCTCTCGGGTGGACCAAGCTCGGTCACTGAGCCTAACAGCCCCAGGGCTCCAGAGATCGTTTTTCAGCTGAATGTTCCAGTCCTTGGTATTTGTTATGGTATGCAAACGATGGCCGCCCAATTAGGTGGTCAGGTTGCCTCGGCAGAGTCATTGGGCAAAGCGCGTGAGTTTGGATATGCCGAGGTACGAGCCCGCGGCCATACGGATTTACTGAACAATATTGAAGACCACCGCACAGCCGAAGGCCATGGAATTCTAAAAGTGTGGATGAGTCACGGTGACTCGGTGACCGAGTTGCCACCCGGATTTAAATTAATGGCCTCAACGTCCTCATGCCCGATTGCGGGAATGGCCAATGAAGAGAAGCATTTTTATGGCTTGCAATTCCATCCTGAGGTAACCCACACCTTAAAGGGTAAAGAGATCCTAAATCGTTTCGTACATGAGATTTGCCAATGCAAGGCTGATTGGGTGATGGGGGATTACATTGCTGAAGCGGTATCGAAGATTAAACACCAAGTTGGCAATGACGAAGTAATTTTGGGACTATCAGGTGGCGTGGACTCGAGTGTGGCTGCAGCACTGATTCATCGAGCCATTGGACCTCAGCTAACGTGTGTATTTGTCGATCATGGTTTGTTGCGTCTTCATGAAGGTAAGATGGTGATGGATATGTTCGCTCGAAACTTGGGAGTCAAGGTGATTCATGTGGATGCCGAGCATGAGTTCCTATCCCAGCTAAAGGGTGTCACCGATCCAGAGCAAAAGCGCAAAATTATCGGAAAAGAATTTGTTGAGGTATTTCAGCGCGAATCTGGCAAGATCAAAAATGCCAAGTGGCTTGCCCAAGGTACGATTTATCCGGATGTAATTGAGTCGGCAGGTAAGGGTAAAAATAGTACCCATACGATTAAGAGTCATCACAACGTTGGGGGATTGCCTGAGGACATGCATCTTCAGCTTCTAGAGCCATTGCGGGAGTTATTTAAAGATGAAGTGCGAGCCTTGGGCGTTGAGCTCGGTTTACCAAAGGAGATGGTGGATCGCCATCCCTTCCCTGGACCAGGACTTGGCGTCCGGATTTTAGGAGAGGTCAAGCCGGAATTTGCGGATCTTTTACGCAGAGCGGATGCCATCTTTATCGAAGAACTTCGCAATACGATTGATCCAAATACCAAGCAATCTTGGTACGCACTTACGAGTCAGGCGTTTGCAGTCTTTTTGCCTGTGAAATCGGTTGGAGTCATGGGGGATGGTCGGACCTATGAATATGTTGTTGCACTGCGCGCAGTGCAAACCCAAGACTTTATGACTGCGCATTGGGCGCATCTACCACACGAACTGCTTGGCAAAGTATCCAATCGCATTATTAATGAAGTGCGCGGTATTAATCGCGTGGTCTTTGACATCAGTGGTAAACCACCATCCACGATCGAGTGGGAATAGCTATTTTTGTTCTAAGGAGTTTCTATGAACCCCCTACGTCGCCTTGTTATTAGTTCAGCTGCTTTAGCTCCACTGGGTTGCGCAACGGCAACCTTTGATCGCGGCATCCCAGTTGCCGCTCCTAAGAAAATACCCAGTGTGCGCTCGCCCCAATTAGGTCAGGAATGGATCTACTCGCAGTTCGATACATTCTCAAGTCGGTTACTTGATGTGGTAACCGAGCGTATTGAGATTGTGGGGCCAGGAGTTACGATCTCTCGCAGCAATCGCGACGGCGCAAATCTTGCCAGTGAGATTCAATCGTCCTGGGGGATGATTACAACGGATCCGCATTGGGGTCGTATTCTGAGCTATGGCCCTGCGATTCCTCTCTGGCCTGAGCAAATGCAGGCTAATTGGAGTAAGCAATTCACGACTCGTTATTCAATTGCGGGGTACCCAGGTAATTCGTTTGGTTGGCAGCAGTATATGTATTGTGCGGGCTGGGAAAAGCTTAAAGTTCCAGCTGGTGAGTTCACCTGTTTGCGCTATCAAAATCTAATAAATTTTCAGAGTGACGATGCCAATAAGCTGGATTGCATTCGTCACGAGATCATTTGGTTTGCCCCAGAAATTGGACGTTGGGTTGCGCGCGAGTCTTCTGGCTCCTATCAAATTCAGGGTCAAATTGGTGCGGTATTACTCGAGAACAGCACCGCGTGGCAATTGCGTTCCTGGAAGTAACGCGGATGTTGTTTAAATACCTTTCTTGGCGAAGTGCAACCACTGCCATAGCTAGTTTGTTGTTGACCGCATGCCTGGGTTCGGTATCTCACATTCCCAAGACCGAGATTGCGCCACCTCAGGTTGCCCCAGTTGTTCGAGCGCCGGCAGTGGGGCAGCAGTGGATCTATGAAGTTCGCAATGTTTTCAATGGCGAGTTGGTTGATATTTTGACCGAGACCATTGTATCTGTGGGACCAAAAATACAAATTGCCCGGAAGGGTAAAAAACTAGGTAAGTTACCCGATGAGATTCAAGAGCCTTGGGGAATGATTTTGCAAGATCCTCACTGGACCCCGCCACAACGGTTTACTAAGGTTGTACCCCTTTGGCCGCAAGAACTCAAGCCCGGCTGGTCTGGTTTTTACCGGACCCGCTATCAAGTGCTGGGATTTCCAGACAATGATTTCTATTGGGGCCTAACCATTCAAGCAAATGCTTGGAATCGGATTAAAACGCAAGCTGGTGAGTTTGATGCTCTCTATTATGTGAATACCGCAGATTATTTTGAGAGCGATGACTTCATGCGCTACGTTAATAATCGACGCGATCGGGTTTGGTTTGCCCCACAAATTGGCCGTTGGGTTGTGCGTGAAAGCTTTGGCGAGTACCTCTGGCTAGGTATGACTGGTTGGGCTCAATCCATCAAAGAGGACTATCTGCGCTGGGAACTCATTGCGTGGAAGTAATCTCTATTCATGTACTCGGTTAAAGAAATTTTTTCAACCTTACAGGGCGAGGGCGCTCAGGCCGGGCGTGCCGCTGTATTTTGCCGATTTGCGGGTTGTAATTTGTGGTCTGGGCGCGAGGAAGATCGCTCATCTGCCATTTGCCAGTTTTGTGACACAGATTTTGTTGGAACCGACGGCATTGGGGGCGGTAAGTTCGCGAGTCCCGAGGAGCTTGCCAAGGCCATTGAAAACGCCTGGATTGATTCGATGAGAACCCATCGTTATCGCTATGTGG
The DNA here is from genome assembly GCF_030297615.1 of Polynucleobacter sp. HIN8. Taxonomy (NCBI): domain Bacteria; kingdom Pseudomonadati; phylum Pseudomonadota; class Betaproteobacteria; order Burkholderiales; family Burkholderiaceae; genus Polynucleobacter; species Polynucleobacter sp. HIN8. Next base: position 625,371 of record NZ_AP028139.1, read on the forward strand.
TCATGACCGGTGGAGAGCCGTTATTGCAGCTTGATGAGCCTTTAATCAAGGCCTTGCATGCAAAGCAATTTGAGATCGCGATTGAAACGAATGGCACAATTGCGGTCCCCAAAGGAATAGATTGGGTTTGCTTAAGCCCTAAGGCTGGGGCTGATTTGATTGTGAAGCAGGCCCATGAAATCAAGTTGGTCGTTCCGCAAGCAGGTCATCAACCGATTGAATCAGTTTTACATCGCTTTGAGGCAATGGATTTTCGTCACCGTTACATTCAAGCGATGGATGGCCCCAATCTAAGCGACAATATGGCCTTCGCGGTTGAACTGTGCCAAAAGCATCCGCTTTGGCGCTTAAGCGTGCAAACCCACAAAATGATCGGAATTCGGTAATGCAGCAACTCACGATTACACGTCGCCTGGAATTTGATGCGGGTCATCGCATTCCTAATCATGGTGGGCAATGTCGCCACCTGCACGGCCATCGCTATGCAATTGAGTTAACTGTTCAGGGCCCCGTCCATGAAAGTCGTGGGAAAGCCGATGATGGGATGGTAATTGACTTTGGTGATGTCAAACGTATCGCTTTGACCCATTTGGTTGAGCCCTGGGATCATGCATTTTTGGTCGCTAAGCAAGATACTCTACTGGTTCAATTCTTAGAAAGTTTGCCAGATCATAAAACTGTGGTGTTGGATGATGTGCCAACGGTTGAGAACTTAGTCAAGTTTGCCTTTGATCGTTTGGCACCGATTTTTGCTGCACAGACCCAAGGAAAACTTTCGCTCTTTAGTGTGCGATTGTACGAAACACCCAATTGCTGGGCTGATTATCCTGTTCGAGTGGCTTAAGGACTGATGGTATCGCCACAAGACGAATCGTTTATGCGTCTTGCCATTTTGCAAGCTCAAAAGGCAGCAGCATGTAACGAGGTTCCGGTGGGTGCGGTCCTTGTATTTGACGATCAGGTCATTGGTCAAGGTTACAACCAGCCAATTGGGTTACATGACCCCAGTGCCCATGCAGAAATGATGGCAATTCGGGAGGCAGCTAAATCACTTGAGAACTACCGAATTCCCCAATCAACCCTTTACGTAACATTGGAACCTTGTGCAATGTGCTGTGGGGCTATCCTTCATGCTAGAGTCAAGCGTGTGGTGTTTGGTGCAACTGATCCCAAAACAGGAATGGCCGGTAGCGTCGCTAACCTCTTTGACCTGAAAGCGATTAATCATCAAACTGAAATTGAGGGTGGCGTATTAGCGGATGAGTGTGGCAACCTATTGAGAGAGTTTTTTAAACAACGACGTTCATGAAGATTCATTTAATTGCCCCGTCTGGCGCAAGTCCCGATATGCGCAGCCCAGAAGCTGCCTTGCGCTGGCTTAAGGAGCAGGGTGTAGTGGTGCATAACGCGGCATGCACTGAGCGAGTATTTGAGCGTTTTGCGGGTACGGACCAAGAGCGTTTAGCCGAAATCAATTTAATTCCCACGATTGATCCGAATGACATGGTCATGGCGGTTCGGGGTGGCTATGGCCTACATCGTCTTCTTGATGCGATTAACTGGAAAGACATTGCAATCTCAGTAAAGCAAGGTTTGCAGATTTGTGGTCATAGCGATTTCACCGGATTTCATTTGGGATTGCTTGCTAAAACTGGGGCAATGAGTTTAGCTGGGCCGATGCTCAATTATGATTTTGGTCCACTAAATGAGTATGGTGAGCCACAGACCCCGAGCGCCTTTACCTGGCGCCACTTCCAAACTGCGATTCAGTCGCGCCGCATGAGCGTAGCAGTACCCGATATTCAGCACTATGCTGGTGAAGTCGATCTCTCCCAAAATATTCAGGGGATGCTTTGGGGCGGTAATCTCAGTATTCTCACTACCCTGTTGGGAACCGCCTATTTTCCGAATGCAAAGCAGATTCAGGGTGGGATCTTATTTCTTGAAGACGTCAATGAACATCCATATCGTATCGAGCGTATGTTGTTACAGCTTCATGAGGCTGGAGTGCTTGCGAGTCAGCAAGCTATTATTTTTGGGCACTTTAATCAATACCGTTTATACGAAGTCGATCGTGGTTACCAATTGGATAGTGCGCTCAAGTATGTCCGAGAGCGTTTGACGAAGAAAATCCCGATACTTACTGGGTTACCATTCGGTCACGTGGCTGATAAATTAACGCTACCTGTCGGTGCTCAAGTCAATCTTCAAGCGAGTTTAAAAGGATTTGTATTGGAAGGAAAATGGTAAAACGTGCACGACAAGCAATTATCTCCAGCCTAATTTTTTTGGTATCCACCCCACTTATGGCGCTTGAAGAACCGAAATACACCGTGATTGAAAGCGCTGCTCCATTTGAGTTGCGCCAATATGCCCCTATGATCATTGCCGAGGTCACTGTGGACGGCGACATGAGTGAAGCGGGTAGTAAGGGGTTTCGTTTAATTGCCGGATATATTTTCGGTAAGAATCAAGTAAAAGCAAATGCATCCACTGATGCAAAGTCGAATGAAAAGATCGCGATGACCGTTCCGGTAACGATGGAACCTGCCAGCGAGAAGATTGCGATGACCGCACCGGTGACGATGGAAAATCAAGCGGGCCCTAATCAATGGCGCATGTTCTTTGTGATGCCTGGTCAGTACACCTTAGCTACCTTACCGACACCACTCAGCCCTGAGGTTAAGCTCAAAGAGATCCCGGCGCACCGTAAAGCGGTGATTAGTTTTACTGGGTTTAACTCGCAAGAGAAGACGCAAGAGAAAACAGCGGAACTGAAGGCGTGGATGAAGTCTAAAAATCTGACTCCATTAGGTGAGCCGCAACTGGCGCGGTATAACCCGCCGTGGAGCATTCCTTTCCTGCGGCGTAATGAAGTTATGTTGGACTACTAGTTTCTAAGTCAAACGTTGCTCCCGTATCTTCACCTAAGACCCTTTGTAAGATCGGCAAAGTTCTTTCTAAAAAGGGTGCCAAGGTCCAAACTGGATTAATCACCCATACCCCGCTGAATTGAAGTCGTTTCTCCCCAACTGAATGTGCAATACGCAGCTCGGCTCTTAACCATGGACGCTCGAATTGCTCAGATAAAGCGCGCAAGCGCTTGACCAGTTGCCTAGATTCTGGGCGTTGTAAGACGGGATACCAAATCAGATAGGTGCCAGTTGCAAATCGCTCTAAAGCTTCACTTAAGCTAGCTTCGACCGCTCGGTAATCCGACTTGAGCTCATACGATGGATCCATCAGGATCAAACCCCGACGGCTTGGTGGGGGTAGTAAGGACTTTAGGGACAAAAAACCATCGTGTTGGCGTGCATCAATTTGCGATTGATTGCCTAAGGTCGCAATATTGGTTTGTAAAACACCAATATCGCTTGGGTGGAGCTCAAATAATCGTAGGCGATCCTGAGGGCGAAGGAGGTGCGCCATGATAAATGGAGAGCCGGGATAAACATTCAATGCATCTTTGGAATTGAAATGATCAATTGCCTCCCGATACCCTCTAAAGTCAGGCTGATCAAACTCCGGACTTTTCCATAGACGATCGATCCCTCCTTGACATTCTTGGCTAATAGCCGCATAACCATCGCGTAGCAAATAGATACCGGCACCCGCATGAGTATCAACCAACATCACTGCCGCATCTTTCTCTTGCAGGTATTGCACGCTATGAATCAGTACTAAATGTTTTAAGACATCGGCGTGGTTACCCGCATGAAATGCGTGGCGATAACTAAACATTGGATTGCGGCTTATTTTGGCGCATCACAAACGCCAGCAGTGTGATCAGAACAAGCGCGCTACCGAGGTATTGCAAAAGTTGATTATGCGGAAAATCCAAGACCGTGGTTTGTAAGATATAGAGCTCTACGATTCCAGCAACCGCAATGATCCGAGGAATGAGGCTTGTTGGGTTTAAGTATTGATTCTTTACATGGGTCATTAAATGACTGGCAATCAGGCCACACCAGATGCCTAAGGCAGACCCAACCAAAATATCCCCAGGCCAATGGGCGCCTACAGCGCTGCGTGAGATGCCAGTTAGAGTAGCTATGACAAACAAGACTAGAAGTAAATTACGACGCGCTGGTGTAGTGGCAAAATAAAGTGCACTCGCTACGGAGAACACCGTGAGGGTATGACCAGAAGGTAGCGCATGTTGAAGCAGAGGGTTACCCAAAATCGTAAAACTATTCTCGGCTAGAACACCAGCTGGCCTGGGTAAATTAATCAATGGTTTTAGGATGAGGCTAATAATGGCAGCAAAGCTACCTGCAAGAAGAGCCGCGCAGAGTTGTCGTGGGGCAATCAAGAGTAGCGGAAAGCATAGGGCAAATACTCCCCAGCCATTACCTAAGAACGTAAACCATGCCCACACCCAGTTCGGTAGGATTTGCGCAGCCTGATTCATCCACAGAAAGAGCTGAATCTCTTGGCCACTCACTACCAATACGAGCCACAGGAGAAGGGGCAGAAGAGGAACTGCCCAAGCGCGACCCAGTGACATGGGCATCTTTATGACGCGCGCGCGTGATCGGCCGCAGTAATTTGCACGGCCAACTGCTCCATCACCTGAGACACTGAAATGGATTTCATGCAAACATTATCTTGGCACGGTGTCTTGCGATGGTTAGCAGCACTGACGCACGGTGAGCAGGCAAGATTCGCGGTAATTGGAATAGAGTTACCAAGAGAGCCATAGAGGGCTGGGGTCTCTGGCCCAAAGAGTACAACGGTATGCAACGCAGTAACGGATGAGAAATGCCCAGGACCAGAATCATTCGTGACCATGGCATGTGCAAGCGTATAGAGTGCCGGGAGCTCAGAGAAGCGAACATGGCCCGCAAAATTAAGAGCGCGTTTGACGCTGGCCGCCAGGCGCACACCCTCCACATAAGTATGTTCTGCGGGCGACCCGGTGATCAAGATTAAATCGTCGGGATAGCGCTGATGAACTGCCATGATGAGTTCTGAGAAACGTTCAGGAGCCCAACGCCGCTGGGGTAATAAATCACTTGCGTTTGGATTAATCAAAATGATGCGCTGCTGACCCACTTTGAATGGAATGAGGGCTTGCTGAGCCAAATTCTCAATCCGGATTTGCAAGTTTTGTTTGACGCTAGGATCAATGACTGCTTGGGCAAGACGGATCTCATCATCAGAAATTGTAATTTTGCTAAATGGCAACTCTTGCTGATCAGCAAAGGCAGCATATACCAAGGAAATGAAATTCTTCGCAATATGAATATGGGGGTTGTAATGCACTTTACGTGTCAGCATAGTGCCACGCCATAAACCTTCACCATGAAAAATATCGTACCCCACTCGCCGTCTTGCTCCACATAAGCCAGTTAACAAAGCCGTAAAGCGCGAGAAGAGTTCTAGGTCAATGACAGTATCGATACGATAAAAGCGGGCTTTAATCAAAAATCCCAAGGTATCAAGCGCTAACTTCCAAAGACTCGATGAGTCAATCGTAAAAATATGCTTGGGGTTTACAGTATTGAGTAAACCTAAGCTCGCTGCATTGCTTTTAAAGATTAAAAAATAAATCTCAGCACCATTTGCTTGTGCTTTACGCATTGCAGGATCAACTAAGATCGCACTGCCCATTTCAGAAAGCTCAATAAACAATAGTCGCTTGGGAGGACCTGGTTTTCTGAATGGTTTTGCAATCAAATCGAATAAAGCCACGATCGGACTGGCAAGTGCGCAAAGTGGCACACCGGCCCAGTGGTCAATGGTTCGCATTGCGTTAACGCTGATTGCCATTCTATTTTCCTAACAGTCGAAGACTGTATTTTATGCTGAGCAGGACCTACTTCCGTTTGAGCAGTTGATAAGCGCCCGGGAGGACGCATATCAAGGTGATGGCGCCATAACTAATTGAACCCAAAACGGTCAAGGATGGGCTAATTCCCCATAAGGCAAGCACCGAGGCTAATGTCGCTTCACGCAAACCCCAGCCCGAGATACTAATTGGCAGCATCAGCAATAAACTCAAGGCTGGCAATCCAATCATGAGGGCTTCGGTGGGTACATCGGCGCCATAGGCTTTTAAGCAAAAGCCAAGCGCCAAAATATTAAAACAATGAATACCGACCGCAAAAATAGCCTGACCGATATTGGTTGGCCAAGCAAAGGCAAACCGAATCCCTGGCAAGGAATGATCAAGCGCAAAGCGCGCCAAGAGCCTCTGAATCATTGCCATCAGTGGCTGGTAACTTAATGCAAAAGCCAATAGAGCGCCGCCGCCAAGCATCAGTGTTAAAACCCAATACCCCAACTCAGTTCCCCAAGAAGCGAGAGTGGCGCCACCCAGTACCAAACCAATGCCACCTAAGATATTGTTTCCCATGAGACCGACAACGCGATCTAAGAGGGTCATCGCAAATCCCAGTCGTAATTTGGGACTCTGTTTTGCTAATTCTTCAGCGTGAGACAGCTCTTTTGTTAGTTCATGTTGTTGACCGATTTGTCCGCTACGGGTTAAATGCGTACCGGCAATGGCTCGATAACTGTCGCCCCCTAAAGTACTGGGTAAACCTTGATTAATTAAGCCTCCCGAGAAATACAGTCCGATATATCCCGGCAGGCTGCCTTGAAAGCCTGCGCGTCGCATAAATAAACCCCAACGCAGGCCGCCGCATACGAAAGCAGCAGTGATGCAAAGCGCTCCAGCGATCAGCCATTGGGCTTCTAGCTGCAGCTCGGATTCAAACAGGGTTTTCCAATCAATACCACTCGTTGCTTTCCATAAAAGAGCAATCGACAGAATGATCCGAATAGTGGGCCAACTCTTTTTAAGGACTGTTTTCCATGAGGCACTCATGGGCGTAAGGATAACGCCTCTCGTTGCGGGTTCGCCTTTCCGCCCCAGCCCTGACAATAACTGAGCTCAAACTGGCTAAGTGCCTCACCCATATGACCAATACTAAGTCGATCTAGGGGGCGGCAGGTCCGAAATTGACCTTCGCCCACTGGAGGTTTAAAAGACATTTGTGACCAATTGAGCAAAATCACATTCGATCCCTCGGGCAAGGATCCAAACCACAAATCAAATTGATCAAATCGATCATCCAATACAAAAACAGAAGTCGGTCTGGCATACCAGGCCACTCGGCTTGCTAAGCTCCAATTTTGGACCGCGATGCCGCTCGCTTTTAGTTCTTTAACCAAGAGATTGGCAAGGGTTGATGCGGAGCGCCAGCCATATAAATCAGCAAGGGGATTCGATTTCATCTGATTCGCAATCGGATAGCCTGCAGTCATTACGAGTGTTAGTCCTACTGCAACCAGTGTCCCTTGGATTGCTAAAAATAAACTGATCAGCCAACGCTTGCCTTGCTCCCACCAAAGTGCAAGACCAATACCTGCTAGAGGGGCCAAGCAAAACCAAGCCGGCATTGTCCAATGCGGTAAACCACCACCTCCGGATAAAACAGCAAATACTGCAAAGGGTAGTGCGAAGAAGATGAATAACATTGCCAATTTCACCGAAGACTGGGTCGATGACCAGCGCATTACGCTCCATGAGCCGAGGAGGGGTAGAAATCCAAATACACCAATTTGAATTCCGATAAAGGCGGCAACTCGGCGCCATTGCCAGGTACCGCCGGCACCATGGTCAATTTGATAACGAAATGAGATCCAGTCATGGGTAGCATTCCACAAAATTACTGGGCTGATCACAACAAGTGCAATCAGAATAGCAATGTAAAAGCCTGGATTCTTAAGGGTGCTCCACCGCGGGACACTCAAGCAAGCGATGCTAAATGCCAGTGCGTATAAAACAGCAGTGTATTTACTCAGTCCGGCCAATCCAAACAACACCCCCAACAGAATCCATTGGGAAAATCGATAGTGACCATCTTGCATCATCCACCGCAAAGCCATCCATAAAATACCGAGGGCAAGAGGTGTTAATAGTGAGTCAGGTACCAATCCAACAGCAAGCACATGCGGTAAGGGTGCGAAAACAATGACGGCCACAGCAAATAATCCCGCGCGTGAGGATGACTGAGGCTGCGTTTGCGAATGGTAAAAATTCCATACTTGCTCGGCAATGTGATAGACCATCGTGCACGACACGATCCACAGCACAATCGGGATTAGTCGCAAAATACCATCGGGTGCGTTGATGGCTACGAGTGGCCACTGAATCCATCCCACTAGCGGTGGGTGATCAAAATAACTCCAGGCGAGACGATCTGCATATAAGGCGTAATGCGCCTCATCAACCGACAGCTCGGTAGTAAAACCTAACGCAAGATGGATAATTGTGCCGAGCGCAATCAGAATAAATGCCCAAGCATGCGGTGTTTGCTTGGCAATTAGTGATGACATAGAACGTCAGACTTTATTGGCGAGATACAGTTGGTACAGTGCGTGATAGCCATCGCGCGCCATCCCATCATCGAGCATGAGTTGGTAGAGTCGCTTCGCTTGCTCTAAGCCAGGTAAATGAAGCCCCATTTGCTCGGCAGACTCAATTGCTAGGCCAATGTCTTTAACAAAGTGCTCAGCCATGAACCCTGGGGCGAAGTCGCCCTTGATCATGCGCGGTCCTTGCACATTGAGCTGAGTTCCACCTGCAGCACCGCTCCCAATGACTTTGAGAACGGCTAAGGCATCAAGTCCTGCTGCTTGGGCGTAGCGAATACCTTCACAAACCCCCATGATGGTAGAGGCAATCACAATTTGATTGCAGAGTTTGGCATGTTGACCAGATCCTGCGGGCCCCAGGAGGGCAATGTTATTACCCATGCATTGGAAGATGGGTAAAACACATTCATATGCGCTTGGCTCGCCACCGACCATGATCGACAAACGTGCATCTCGGGCACCGATATCGCCACCAGATACCGGCGCATCAAGAACAAAAACTTGATGTTCACGAGCAAGTTGAGCAATCCGCACAGCCAATGCCGGACTTGAGGTGGTCATATCAATCGCAATACAGTTTGGCTTTGCGCCAGCCAAAATACCATCGACCCCCAAATAAACCTCCTCAACATCCTTTGGATAGCCAATGATCGTGATGATCACATCACAGTGAGCAGCCAACTCTTTTGGCGAAGAATGCCAAATCGCACCTTGCTCAACTAATGCTTTTGCTTTCTCTGGAGAGCGGTTAAAGAGATGCAGTGGATAGCCGGCTTTCAACAGATGCGAAGCCATGCTCTTGCCCATGATGCCAGTACCAATAAAACCAACTGCCGGTAGTGATGTTGTTGGAGAGTTCATGATCGTATTTTAAAGGGGCTGTCCTCGTGTCGGTTTGCGCTGAATTCCAAGCCAAATCAGGGCAAGGGCAATGATCGTGAGCGGAACAATCGATCCTAAATTAAGAAGAGTCCAGCCTTGCGTCGTAATTAGAACCCCAGAGCTCAGTGCTGACAAAGCAGTTGCAAGGAATACAAAGAAATTAATTGCGCCTTGGGCCTTATCGCGTTCCGATGGGCGATAAGCCTCAAGGGCTAATGTCGTACTGCTAGTAAATAGAAAGTTCCAACCCACTCCGAGTAAAAATAGCGCGGTCAAAAAATGAAAAAAGGTAATTCCAGAGAGTGCAATCATGACGCAGGCAATATTGAGTGCCACCCCCGTACGTAACACCCACATCACACCGATGCGCTTAATGAGGGTGCCCGTAAAAAATCCCGGAGCAAACATGCCAATCACGTGCCACTCGAGAACCCAAGCGGTTTTGTCAAAGCTAAATTGACAGGCTTCCATGGCTAATGGTGTGGCTGCCATGAGTAAGTTCATCACACCGTAGGCAAGTGCTGCAGTTAGAGTGCAAACAATAAATAAGGGCTGGCGCATGATTTCAGAAAGAGGCCGACCAGGCTCTTGGTCTGGATCAACGCGCTTTTCAGGAAAATGAATTTGACTAACGACCCCAATCGCAATTAAGGCAACACCGGCTAAAGTGATGTAAGCCCCCGCAAATGGTTGCATGAACCAATCCCGCGTCCAGCTTGCCATATTGGGTCCTAGAACAGCTCCCAAAATTCCACCAGCAAGCACCCATGAGATGGCTTTCTCTTTGGCTGTTTTATCGGCAAGCTCAGCGGCCGCAAACCGATAGAGTTGGGCATTGGCGTTATAAAAACCAGCAATCACTGTGCCAAGGTTCAGAAGCCAAAATTGTTTCTCAAGCGTTGCAAAGGCACACACGAGTGATGAAAAGAAGGCGACTAATAAAGCAATCTGAAATGAGCGTTTCCGACCCAAGCGTCGTTGAACTTTAGCCACGAGGGTCGTTGCCATGGCACTACCGACCACATAGGCCATAACCGGTAGGGTCGCCAGCCAAGGTTCTGGCGCCAGCGCAAAACCCACTAAGCCATTGATGGCAATAAAGGTAACGTTATTGGTGAGATAAAGCCCTTGAGCCAGGGTTAAAAACCAGAGATTTTTATTCATTCTGCATGGTCATAAAAGCTCTACGATAATGCATTGCATCATGGCCAAGTCATTTCATCATCGCATTCTTTATTTTCTTCTGAGCATCTTGATGCTGGGATGCGCAGCAACGGGCTCCAATTCTAATCAGTCTGGCGCAGAAAAATTAGATCCCTTAGTTCCCCGTGAGGAGATTACGAAATTTTCGGAGCAGTCAGTAAATGAACCTTTGCGAGGTTGGAGTTTTTATCGAGTAGCACCCTATAAAAAGAATACGGCCTATCGTCTTGAAAATTATCAGGGCCGAACGGTACTCAGTGCCAATGCAAAAAAATCGTCATCGGGATTGGCTGTAAAACTCAAACCGCGCCCATCGCAACATTTATGGCTTGAGTGGCAATGGAAAGCCACCGGGACTCTTGATAAGGCAAATAATCTAGATCGATATGCTGATGACGCACCTTTGCGGATATTAGTGGCGTTTGATGGCGATCAATCTAAATTGAGCATGAAAGATAAAATGGTAGGCGAGCTTGCACAAATCATGAGTGGTCAAGAGATGCCCTACGCAACGCTGATGTATATCTGGTCACCCAACGGACAGCTCAATCAAATCAAGCCCAATTCGTATACCAATCGGATCAAAATGATTGCGGTGGATGTGGGAAAAGAAAACTTAGGGCAGTGGCGCAAGCACAGCAGAGACTTGACTGCGGATTACCAGGCCGCCTATGGCTATGCTCCAGGCAATGTGATTGGTATTGCGCTTTTGACAGATACGGATAATACGAAGTCCGATACGAAGGCCTATTACGGTGATATCGAGCTGAAATACAAACCATTCTTAAAGTCTAATTCAAAAAACTAATCGATTTTTGCTCCCGCTTGTTTAACAACAACAGCCCACTTTGGCATTTCCTTTTTTAAGAAGGCAGAGAAGTCCTCAGCATTCAAAAAAGCAGGATCAGCACCTTGAGAAATCATCTTTTGTTGTATTTCTTTTGATTCCAGCGTTTGTTTAAAGGCGTTCGAAAGTTTCAAAACAACGTCATGTGGCGTGTTCTTTGGTGCCAAAACTCCATAAAACCCCACAACCTCCAATTTGGCAACCCCAGTTTCATTTACGGTAGGAACATCAGGAAGCGCTGAATTGCGTTTACTACTAGTTACTGCCAGCGCCCGCAGCTTGCCTTGCTTTGCATAATTCGCGGCCTGGGGAATGGATTCGGCCATGAATTGAACTTGCCCAGCCATTAAATCCATAAAAGCTGGCGCACTCCCGCGATACGGAATATGAACCATAAATGTTTTGGTTTCTTGCTTGAGCATTTCAGGGACTAAATGTGAAATGCCCCCATTTCCAGCAGATCCGTAATTCACCTTTCCAGGATTGCGTCGAATATAGTCTATAAATTCACGAAGCGATTGCGCAGGCACTTCATTATTAACAATGAGAGCCAAGGGCTGTTGTGCAGTTCGAGCAATTGGCTGAAAATCTTTGAGTGTGTCATAGGGTAACTGATTGTAAATGGCTGGATTAATCACCATAGTTCCGGTATTCGCTAACAACAGGGTATATCCATCAGCGGGGGCCTGTGCTACAAATTGAGCCCCAACGGTACCGCCGGCCCCAGCTTTGTAATCAATAATGACCGATTGACCAAGCGTTGTTTGAAGGCGATCTGTCAAGAGGCGAATGTGGGCATCAAGGGGGCCGCCCGCAGGAAAACCAATAATGATTTTGATTGGTTTATTGGGAAAAGTGGGGTTAGCTACCGATTGCGTCATTAGACTGAGTAACGAAATCAGTACGAAAAACCCATTGCGTAAGAATCTCATATGGCAAGCTTATCAAAACTACCAAATTCAAGGAGACTTTAGTAGCAAAAAAAATCAACAATCCACCCCAACTTTATTTGGGTACTTTATGGAGCTTAATGATTAATCAAGCCGAAGAAAAAGCCCCCTCTGCTTGAATATCAATTGAGGTCTATCATTATGGGTTTAGAGTTTATTAGTCCTCAGAAGTGGTAAAAAAAGTAAGCAAGGAGACAAAATTGTCGGTTAGTACGGAACAGGTTCAACAGGCCCTAAAAGGGGTAAAAGATCCGAATACTCAAATTGATTTTGTGAGTTCAAAATCAGTACGTAATCTCAAGGTCAATGAGGGAGATATTTCCCTAGATATCGTTTTGGGGTACCCAGCCAAAAGTCAAATTGACCTGATTCGTCAATTGGTCGTTAGTACCATTCGAGAGCTTCCCGGTGTAAAGAATGTCAGCGTGGCCATCACCACCGATATCGTTGCACACGCAGTACAACGCGGTGTGAAGTTACTTCCTGGAGTGAAGAACATTATTGCGGTCGCTAGCGGTAAGGGTGGTGTCGGAAAATCAACGACCGCAGTTAATCTAGCTTTAGCATTAGCTGCTGAGGGCGCTCAGGTGGGAATCTTGGATGCTGATATTTATGGCCCCAGTCAACCGATGATGTTGGGTATTACTGGTCGGCCAGAGTCTCTGGCTGAGAACACGATTGAGCCTATGGAAGGACATGGTTTGCAGGCCAGTTCGATTGGTTTTCTGATTGAACAGGACAACCCGATGGTTTGGAGGGGGCCCATGGTCACCTCGGCCTTAGAGCAACTTCTACGTCAAACCCGGTGGCGCGACCTAGATTATCTGATTGTGGATATGCCACCAGGTACTGGCGATATTCAGTTAACGCTTTCACAAAAGGTTCCGGTGACAGGATCGGTAATCGTTACTACGCCTCAAGATATCGCACTACTTGACGCTCGTAAGGGGCTCAAAATGTTTGAAAAAGTGGGAATCCCCATCATCGGCATTATTGAGAACATGAGTACATACATATGCCCCAAATGCAATCATGAGGAACATATTTTTGGTGAGGGTGGCGGTAAGAAAATGTGCCAAGACTATGGCGTTGACTTCCTTGGTGCCTTGCCATTGAATTTATCCATTCGGGAGCAGGCGGACTCGGGAAGACCAACCGTTGTGGCTGATCCTGATGGTGCAATTAGCGCTATTTATAAAGGGATTGCGCGTCAAGTTGCCATTCGGATTGCGAACCTGAGCAAAGACATGACTAGCAAGTTCCCCAGTATTGTGGTGCAAAAGACCTAAAGGGATCGCATCATGCGCTTTGCCATCGTTCTGCGAAAGGAAAAGATTGATAATCCCTGGCAAAACTATCGTTGGCGCTTGATAGAAGTTGTTCCAGATATCGGTCAGTTTGGTAGCGCTTTGGAGCAAGCGGGGACAGAACTTAACCCCAAGGTAGTCGGGCGATTTTTAGAGCAAGATGACGATGGCGAGTCCTGGTTGTTTGCAGGCTTTGACTTCCAATTTTTTCGGGATGAGGCCGAGGGCTATTATTTAAATTCCACTTCACCCAATCCATGCTGGTTTGTGATGTGGCGTCTTGAAACCGATTTTGAGACTTATCTAGAGCCAAATTCAATGCCGAAGGTAAATAATGAAGATGGGGCGGGGCTTGCGATACCCCATCGATTAATGTTGAGTTACAACGAGGCGGCCCGATTGATTGATGGCGGTGAGCAAGTCGACACAAGTCCCCTTCAAGAAGAGATGAAGGCCTTCCTAGCCCAATACGTTGCTGCCAATTACAAACCAGAACCCAAGAAGCGTGCGAAACCAGCCTCGTTTAAAGGTGCCAATCGCCCAGCGGAGCCCTAATGGCTGAAAATAATTTTTTATCCCGCTGGTCTCGAAAAAAAGCTGGGCTAACTGAAGAGACGGCTTCAACACCGTCGGCTGCACCTATTGCAAAAGTAACTACGCCAACGCCTGCACCAAAGAATGAAGATCGCGAGCTTACCAAGTCATCCCCTGATCAGGATCAAACAAAACCCCCACCACCAACTTTGGATGATGTTGAAAAAATCGATGTGAAATCACCTGATTTCTCAGCGTTTATGCGCCCCGATGTCGATCCTCTAGTGCAGCGGGCTGCTCTTAAGAAGATGTTCAGTGATCCACACTTTAATGTGATGGATGGCCTCGATATTTACATTGACGATTACACAAAATCAGATCCCATTCCATTGGATATGCTCAAGCGTATGCAGCAATCCGAGCTTCTGGGTCTCTTTAAATCGGCTGAGGAACTTTATCCTGATAGCATCCAGAAAACGGAGTCTGAGATAACACCAGTCGAGGATTCACCCGAAAAGCTTGCTTCCAGTTCGCATACAGCGGAGTCCGCCGAATCTAATCCAGCAAAGCCAACTCTGGTTGATCAGAAAAGCACGACCCAGCCAATAGAGATAGAATCTGAGGCAACAAGCCCGAAGGCACCAGAAACAATACCAATTGGAGAGAGACAGGCTAAACGTAATTCTGATCAAACAGATTCTTAATGCGTTTGCTTTAATACAGTGATGAGTAAAAAATTAGTCTGCGATTGCAATCGCAGCATGCCCCTTGACCCTAAGGAACTGGGTTTACCCATTCATACGGCTTTGTGTCGTCAGGAGGTTGGACAGTTTTTAAATGCTTTAAATGAGTCTGAGCCGATTGTGGTGGCTTGCACGCAAGAGCGCGCCCTGTTTTCTGAGCTTGCGACTCAGGCAGAAAAACCCCTGGTTGCGCCCCTTAAATTTGTCAACATTCGTGAGATGGCGGGTTGGTCCAAGAATGCTACCGAAGCACATCCAAAAATTAAAGCATTGCTATCGGTTACCGATTTGCCGGAGCCAGATCCGGTTCCGATTGTCGACTATCACAGCGATGGGCGTATCCTAATTATTGGCCCTGGAGAGCAAGCTTTGTATTGGGCTGAGCAACTGGGTCAGTCATTGGAAGTGAATGTTTTATCAACCGAGCCCAGTCCTTTGCCTACTGGTCGCAGCTATCCCGTTTTTACCGGAAAGATGACAAGCCTTGAAGGTTATCTAGGGCGCTTTATCGCCAAATGGGAACTAAACAATCCTATTGATCCAGAGATGTGTACACGTTGCGGAGCATGCGTTGCCGTATGCCCTGAAAATGCGATTGATTTGTCATTTCAGATTGATTTGGATAAATGCAAGTCACACCGCGCATGTGTTACTGCATGCGCTGGCATCGGCGCAATTAATTTTGATCGAGTAGAGCGTTCTCGTGAGGGTGAGTTTGATCTGATTCTTGATCTACAAACCAATCCCAGTATTCAAATTAGTCAAAAACCACAAGGATATTTTGCTCCCGGCTCAGATCGCTTCAAGCAATCAATGGCAGCTAGCCAATTACTTGGAATGGTCGGTGAGTTTGAGAAGCCAAAGTATTTTGTATATACCGAAAAAATTTGTGCCCATGGGCGTAATGGCAAAGTAGGGTGCTCCGCATGCATTGATGTGTGTTCAACGCAAGCAATTCAGTCGGTGTTTAAAGATGGTCAGGGTAAGGTAGAAGTCAATCCCAATCTTTGCATGGGATGCGGCGCCTGTGCCACTGTTTGTCCCTCAGGGGCGATGCGCTACAACTTTCCAAGCGTTGCGTATCAGGGCCGACAGATCAAAGCACTGGCACAAACGTACTTAAGCACTATTGGTAGCTCGAAGCCTGGTCAGAATGCGCCAACCGTATTAATTCATAGCCAACAGGCCGGCACTACTCTTTTGGAGAACGTTGGCCGTGCTGCGCGGACGAAACCTAAAGAAGTTGTTGGATTGCCAGGATTTGTCATTCCCTTTGCCGTTGAACATATTGCGTCTACCGGAATTGACTTGTGGTTTGGGGCCATGTCCTATGGTTTTGGTGAGGTTGTTTTACTACTGAGTGGTGACGAAGACCCTGGATACCGAAGTGCGCTTACTGAGCAGGCAGATCTAGCCAATTCGATTACGCAAGCATTAGGCTATGGCTTGCGTGTGCGTTGCATGATGGCCTCCTCAAGCTCAGACGTGGATACAGTCAATCGGGTCATGATGGAGTTGCTGACCCGTAAAGCCCCAAAATTGATGGCTCCGCCAGCCAGTTTTGCACTGGCTACCCAAAAGCGCGAGACCCTTGAAATGAGCTTGGAGTATCTCCTGCAATTTGCTCCTCAGGCTTTGCCCGCCGAAGGGTTGCCATTACCAGCCCACTCACCCTTGGGGGCAATTGTGGTGAATAAAGATGCTTGTACTCTATGCATGTCCTGCGTGGGAGCTTGCCCAGAGGGTGCTTTGTTGGATAACCCCGATGAGCCACAGCTCTCATTTATTGAAAAACAGTGCGTGCAGTGCGGATTGTGCGAGCAAACCTGCCCTGAGCAGGCAATTGCCTTAAGTCCCCGTTTAAGCTCAATCGAGCAACGAAAGCAAAAAGTCTTGCTAAATAAGACCGAGCCATTTCATTGCATCAGCTGTGGAAAAGCATTTGGAACCCTAAAGATGGTCGAATTAATGCTTGGCCGTATTGGTACACACCATGCATTTTCTGGTGATGCGCTTGATCGTTTGAAGATGTGTAGCGATTGCCGTGTTGTGGACATGATGAAAAAAGAACTGTGAACAAAATTCATGAGCGAAGCAAATACCCCCCAGACACCAGAACTTAGCCAAGATGGCCTCGCTGAAGACTTAGCACGTGCTGACTTGTATGGCCTCCTTGCTAACTTATTTTTTCAGCCACCGGATCAGATATTGCTTGACCAAATTAGCGCTTCAGGAAATTCTGAGGCGCAAGATAATCAGGCGCCATTAGCCAATGTTTGGATGAATTTGGTCGAAGCAGCGAAGAACAGCAAAGCAGCGGATTGGAAAGCGGAATACGACAGTAGTTTTCTGGGCGTCGGTAAGCCGAATATTTTTTTATACGGTTCGTATTACCTTGCTGGGCATCTTCATGAAAAACCACTCCTCGATATCAGGCGCTCACTTCTGCAATTTGGACTGGAAGCCTCGGATTCAGTCGCGGAAACCGAGGATCACATCGCCGCCTTATTTGAGGTCATGCGTTACTTGATCGCGGGGGAGGATGTGGGCGTTTCTAACCTTACTAACCAAAGGGTTTTTTTCAACGATCACATCCGGGCTTGGTATGACGATTTATGTGATGCTATCGATGCCGACCCGGAAACCCACCTATACAAAGCAGTTTCGGCTTTAACCCGGGAGTTTTTGGCAATCGAAAGTCAAAGTTTTGATATGGTTTAGTTAAATTTAATTGACACAATAGCTTTGGTATTTAAGGGTAAGTCCTAGCGAAAAAAACATGCAAAAACTTACATAAATAATTCAGTTCTTCTAAACTAAATTAGTAGAAATGCAATAACTATATTCGTATAAAGGAATATTTATGGACAGCAAAAAACCAGAAGCAAATGAAAAAACGAAATCCTCGCGTCGTACATTTTTTATTGGCGCAGGAGTCACAGTTGGTGCAGCTGCGGTTGCTTCCCAAACTCCATTAGGGCAAGCCGTTGTTCAAAATGTTGCTGAAGCGGTAACCACCAAACCGGATGGCTATCACTTAACTGCTCACATTAAGAAGTATTACCAAACAACGCTCGTTTGATTGAGCGTTTTTTATTGAACTAACCAATTTATTATTCGCACATCGCAGGAGTCTCACCATGAGCCTAACTCGCAAATCCACCTCAGCCTCTAGCCGGGTTCCATCCCAATTGATCGGTAGCCTCTCGCGCGGACTGCGCTCAGCAGTACCGACCATGGATCGTCGAACATTCTTAAAACGTTCCGGTATTGGTGTTGGTGCTGGTATTGCTGCCACGCAATTGAACATGCTTCAAAAAGCCAATGCGGCTGAGACCAAGGCGATGCTCGATGGCAAAGGTAAGATTGAAGTGAAACGAACAGTTTGTACCCACTGCTCTGTGGGATGTGCGTTTGATGCCACCGTTGAAAATGGGGTTTGGGTTCGTCAAGACCCCGTGTTTGAGTCCCCCATTAACATGGGTGGCGCCTGTGCGAAGGGCGCGGCGTTGCGCGAGCATGGTCATGGCGACTATCGCTTACGGACCCCAATGAAATTAGTCGATGGTAAGTATCAGAAAATTTCTTGGGACCAAGCGCTCGATGAAATTACCGCCAAGATGAAGGATCTGCGTTCAAAATACACGCCGGATTCCATCTTTTTTATTGGCTCATCCAAGTACAACAACGAGCAAGCTTATTTGCTCCGTAAGTTTGTATCGTTCTACGGTACGAACAATACCGACCACCAAGCACGTATTTGCCACTCCACCACGGTTGCGGGTGTAGCCAATACCTGGGGCTACGGTGCGATGACCAATAGCTATAACGACATGATGAATTCAAAGACTGCGTTATACATTGGCTCTAACGCTGCCGAAGCGCATCCTGTGTCGATGTTGCACATGCTCCATGCAAAAGAGAATGGTTGCAAAGTAATTGTTGTTGATCCACGTTATACCCGGACTGCGGCGAAATCGGATCAGTATGTACGGATTCGTTCCGGTACCGACATCCCATTCCTCTTCGGTGTGCTTTATCACGTCTTCCAAAATGGTTGGGAAGATAAGAAATACATCAACGATCGCGTCTTTGGAATGGACGACATTCGTAAAGAGGTGATGGAGAAGTGGACTCCTGCAAATGTCGAAGCGGCTTGCGGAGTTCCAGAGGCGCAAGTGAAGAAGGTTGCAGAAACCATGGTCAAGAATCGTCCAGGAACGATTGTTTGGTGTATGGGACAAACGCAGCACACGATTGGTAACGCCATGGTTCGTGCATCTTGCATCTTGCAATTAGCGCTTGGCAATATTGGCGTTTCTGGTGGCGGTGCAAACATCTTCCGTGGCCACGATAACGTTCAGGGTGCAACCGACGTTGGTCCTAACCCCGATTCCCTACCAGGCTACTATGGCCTTGCCGCTGGTTCGTGGAAACACTACGCTGCCGTATGGGATGTTGATTACGAGTGGATCAAGGGTCGTTATGCCCCCGACATGATGGAAAAGTCTGGAACGACTGTCTCCCGTTGGATTGATGCGGTCCTTGAAAAAGATGACATGGTCGATCAGGCAACCGCGGTCAAAGGCGTGTTCTTCTGGGGCCATGCACCTAACTCCCAAACCCGTGGTCTCGATATGAAGCGCGCCATGGATAAATTGGATCTCCTCGTTGTGGTCGATCCTTATCCAAGCGCAACTGCAGCAATGGCAGCAATGCCTCCTGCTCCAGGAGGAGAGGTCAATAAAAATCGTGCAGTTTATTTGCTTCCAACCACAACCCAATTTGAGTGCTCAGGCTCTGCAACGGCATCGAATCGTTCAGTGCAGTGGCGCGAGAAGGTCATTGATCCGCTCTTCGAGTCTGTTCCTGACCATGTCCTCATGCAAGCTTTTGCTGACCGTTTGGGCTTTGGAAAAGAGCTCTCGAAAAACTACAAGATGCTGGATTCCAAGTTTGCTGGTAAGAACTGGAAAGAGCCTGAGGTCGAATCGATTCTGCGTGAAATTAATAAAGCGGTTTGGACCATTGGTTACACCGGTCATACCCCAGAGCGCTTAAAGGCGCATATGCGAATGATGAGCGTCTTTGATCCAAAGACCTTGCGTTCACGTGGCGGTAAAGATCCTGTGAGCGGCTACGATACAGCAGGGGATTATTTTGGACTGCCATGGCCTTGCTTTGGTAACGCTGCCCTTAAGCACCCTGGTTCACCCAACCTCTATGACACCAGCAAGCACGTGATGGATGGTGGCGGTAATTTCCGAGCCAACTTTGGTGTCGAGAAGGATGGTAAGTCCCTCTTGGCTGCGGATGGCTCGTTCTCGAAAGGTGCCGATATCAAGACCGGTTACCCTGAGGTCGATCATATTTTCTTGAAGAAGTTAGGTTGGTGGAATGAGCTGACCGAGGATGAGAAAAAAGCTGCTGAAGGAAAGAACTGGAAGACAGACCTTTCTGGTGGAATCATCCGCGTCACCATGAAAAACCATGGCTGCCATCCATTTGGAAATGCGAAGGCGCGTGCGGTGGTGTGGAACTTCCCAGATGCCATTCCGATTCACCGTGAAGCGCTTTATAGCACGCGTCCAGACATGGTTGCGAAGTATCCAACCCACGACGACGTGAAGACTTTCTGGCGCTTACCGACTTTGTTTAAGACAGTTCAGGACAAAGCAATTGAAGATAAGCTCTATGACAAGTTCCCCATTATTCTGACCTCAGGTCGTTTGGTGGAGTACGAGGGCGGCGGCGAGGAAACTCGCTCGAACCCATGGCTTGCTGAGTTGCAGCAAGAGAACTTCGTGGAGATTAATCCAAGTGCAGCAGCCAAGCGCGGTATTAAAAACTGGGATTTTGTTTGGGTGAAATCGCCAACCGGAGCCAAGATCAAGGTACGCGCATTGGTAACCGAACGTGTTGCACCAGATACTGCTTTCGTGCCCTTCCACTTCTCAGGATGGTGGGAAGGTAAGGATTTGCTCGATTTTTATCCAAAAGGAGCGTATCCGATCGTTCGTGGTGAGGCTGTCAATACCGGTACTACCTATGGATATGACCGTGTCACCATGATGCAAGAAACCAAGACCACGATCTGTCAGATCGAAAAGGCTGCTTAACTAACACCGCAAAGTCAGGAGATCAACTATGGCAAGAATGAAATTTATCTGCGACGCAGAACGGTGTATTGAATGCAACGGTTGCGTAACAGCGTGTAAGAACGAGAACGAGGTACCTTGGGGCGTTAATCGCCGACGGGTTGTGACCATTAATGACGGTATCGTTGGTGCTGAGAAATCGATCTCGGTGGCCTGTATGCACTGTGCAGACGCACCGTGTATGGCAGTCTGCCCAGTGGATTGCTTCTATCGCACCGATGAGGGCGTGGTTCTCCATAACAAGGACACCTGCATTGGCTGCGGCTATTGCTCGTATGCCTGCCCATTTGGAGCGCCTCAGTTCCCAAGCTCCGGCGTGTTTGGTTTACGTGGCAAGATGGACAAGTGCACCTTCTGCAGTGGCGGTCCTGAGAAGAACGGTAGCGTTGCTGAATTTGAGAAATATGGCCGTAATCGCCTCGCCGAAGGTAAGTTGCCATTATGCGCAGAGCTTTGCTCAACCAAAGCACTGATTGGTGGTGATGGTGACGTGATTGCCGATGTATTCCGTACCCGTGTGGTCAAGCGCATGGCTGCTGGTAAGAATGCAGGCGCCGATGTATTCGGTTGGGCAACCGCTTACGGTAAACCGAATGCCCCCGCACCTGCTGCTAAACCAGCTGCTGGAGGTAAATCATGAAATTAGCCCTGACTGGCACCCTTGTTGCAGCCTCCCTTTTGGTGGCAGGTTGCAACGAGGCAGCCGTTGGTACCTCAGCATCCAAGCGACCCGATATTGCACCTTACATGGGAGCCGATAACGGGTTTATGGCCAAAGGTTGGAAGCCAGGTGATCAAGCGAGCTGGAATGCCGAGATTACGAAGCGTAATCAGCTTCAATCCGAGTACAGCCGAATCAAATAAGAATTAAAACAATTTGGGGATAAACCAATGAATGTATCGTTTGGCTCTATGCTTCGAACCATCCTTGTGGTTTCAAGCCTTGCCGTCAGCTCTTTCAGTTTTGCTCAGCAGGGAACCGCACAGTCACCAACCCCGCAAAAAGTGGAATCAGTCAACATCATGGATGTTGGTAGAGCCCCAAATGCGACCTCGCAAGCTGCCATTGAGGCTGGAAATAATCAACCGGGCAACAATGCGCCGATTTGGAGAGCGGTCAATAGTGAAACAGTGAACTATGTTTCTATACCGAATAAAGAGGCTGGTGTATTAATTCAGAAAACTGGTCAAGAATGGCGCTTAATTCGCAATGGCGTAATTACGGTTTATGGAGCCTGGCTATTGACCTTTGCGCTCTGTGGTGTAGTCGCGATGTACGTCCTCAAAGGGACCATCAAGCTACATGAGCCAATGTCAGGTCGAAAAATTCAGCGCTTCACTTTGTTAGAGCGCATTACCCATTGGACGATGGCCTTTACTTTCGTTGCTCTGGCATTTACAGGCATCATGATTCTTTGGGGCAAATATTTCTTATTGCCATTAACGGGACCAGCATTTTTTGGAGCCTTTTTACTTGTTTGTAAGAATGTGCATAACTTTGTTGGACCCGCATTTACTGTCAGTATTGTGGTGTTCTTCCTTCTATTTGTTCGCCGAAATCTCCCTGAGAAGGGTGATCTTGACTGGGCCTTGGGTTTTGGTGGCCTAATTTCAGGAAAACATATTCCTGCAGGATTTTTCAATTTCGGTGAGAAATTCTGGTTTTGGGTTGGAATGGTGATTTTGGGTTCAGCAGTATCCGCATCCGGTTGGGTGCTCGATATGATCGTGCCATTTATTCAAATCGAATACTGGCGCGGTACGATGCAGATTGCAAACATCATTCATGGTGTCGGAGCGATTTTGATGACCGCACTCGCACTCGGACACATCTACATTGGTACGATTGGTATGCAAGGTTCGATCGATGCCATGAAAACAGGGTATTGCGATGAGACCTGGGCCAAAGAACATCATGAACTTTGGTATAAAAAATTAGGAAAGGGATAAGCACAATGAAACGTTGGTTAGTCAGTATCGCTTGTTTATTTGGTTCATCGCTTGCCTTAGCTGCGTTGCCACCCCCAACTCCTCAACAAGCTGAAGCAGCTGCTCTGGCACGGGCAAAAACGGCCTATGCTGGAACCGTTGCAAACTTTCAGCTTTGCCAATCGATTAATGCGGTTGCGGTGAAATACAAAACGGCTGGCACGCCTGATCCAGCGCCTTGCGCAGCGCCACCCCCATTTGTACCGCCTCCAACAGCAGCAGTTGCGCCAGCGCCTGCAGCGGCGCCTGCTAAAAAATAGCCAGGTTACTTTTCAAAGCAATCCCCAAGTTCTTACTTGGGGATTTTTTTATTTGACAGCGGGATTAAGGGTGTAACGACCCGTGATCTGAGCGCTAGCCAAAATATGACGTTGTAGAGCCGCAAGAGCGGTTTTGCCATCAAAGGTGGTACCGAGGCCCAACGATGCTGTATTTAGGGCGTAGACCGTGAAAATATAGTGATGCCAGATACTGTCATTCCATGGGGGGCATGGGCCGTCATAGCCAAAGTAATTCCCCTTCATTTCAGCGTCACCTGAGAACCATGCGGTGTAATCATTAATACCGTGCTGGGCTCCATGGTGCGTTCCAGGACCGGGTTTGCCACGGGGGACTACTTCAGTTGAATAGTGACTCGCTGGGATCTCAGTAATCGTTTTAGGGATATCGACCATGACCCAGTGAAAGAAATCAATACGAGGTAGAGAGGCGGGAACCGATTTACCCTCTTGATTGACATCATCGGGTTTGGAGGGAACATCGGGATCATGACAAATCAAAGCGAATGATTGTGTACCAGCGGGAACATCGTCCCAGCGCAAATGGGGATTGTGATTTGATCCAAGACACACATGCCCACGATCATTGGGGATACAAAACGCATACTGACCAGGAATTACCGCACCATCTTGAAAACTTGAGCTGACAAGTCGCATAGGGTCTCCTAATATTGAATAATCCAGTTATTGTGCAATAAATTCTCGCGCAAGAAACTGGGATCCCTCTTTGGTCTGAGGGTTTTTAAAGAAGACCCCGGGCGAGCTTATTTCAAGGATTTTGCCGTCTTGCATAAAGATTAGATGGGTTGCTAAACGTTTGACCTGAGCCATATTGTGGGAGGCAAATAAAACGGCTTTCCCATCCTTGGCTAATTGAGCAATCATCTGCTCAACATCATCGCTTGCGTTGGGGTCTAGATTGGCGGTTGGCTCATCAAGCAGGACCAATTTTGGATTTTGTAAGCGGGCGCGCGCAAAGCACAGCTTTTGACGTTCTCCAGCGGAGAGACGTTGTGCAGGATTATTGGCCAAATGGGCAATCCCAACCGATTGCAGGACCTCATCAATTGCCTCATCACGAATGGTTCGATCGGTATCTCTCAATAAGGTAAGGTGCTCACGCACGGTCGCCTTAAGCATTGGTGTGTAATGAAATACCAGCGCACTTTCGTGGGGCGCAAAGGGGCGCTCGCATTGACCAATCGAGGGCTCAATCAAGCCATGGATTAGGCGTAATAAGGTTGTTTTACCAGCGCCATTAGGGCCAACTAGGGCGGTAATGCCTCTTAATGGAATATGGAGATCATCGGATTGCAAAATGGTGCGCCCATCTCGGATGACGCCAACATTATGCAGATTCAGTAATTTATCCATACCGCCGCTCCGCAATCTGTCGAACGACAAATATGAATATATTTGCCAATATCACAATACCAAGTAGGACGATGCCCAGAGATAATGCAAATGCAAGATCACCCTTGCTCGTTTCAAGAGCAATCGCAGTGGTCATCGTACGCGTTACTCGATCAATATTGCCGCCAACGATCATTACTGCCCCGACCTCGGAAATCGCGCGGGCAAAGCCAGCCAGAATGGCGATTGTTAATGAGAAACGACAATCCCAAATCAACCATTTCAGACGAGAAAAATAAGGTAGGCGCAAGGCCATGAAGGTATCGCGATGAATCTTCCAAGAATCCTCCAGCAATTGGCGGCTAAGCGCCGCGATTAAAGGGGTGGTGATAAAAAACTGAGCTACGATCATTCCTTTAACCGTAAATAACCAGCCCCATTCCCCAAAGGGGCCGCTTCTTGACAAAATCAAGTACACCAAAACACCCACAATCACCGTCGGAATGCCCATGAGGCTGTTTAGGATGACGATTGCAACCCGCTTGCCTGCAAACTCTTCAGTAGCCAGCCAAGCTCCCAGGGGAAGCCCGACTAGGGTTCCCAGTATCAACGCTGTGATGCTGACCTGTAAGGAGGTGATGACAATGCGTACGATAGCCGCATCAAGATGGGCTAAGAGTGCAAAGGCATCAATAAAGGTGGAGCTCATGAGCAAAAATCATTAAGAAGACCATTGGATTCTAACAATCAATGTCATTCAAGTCTCGGTGGCACAATGATGTGATGTCAATCACTGTTTGTGTCTTTTGTGGATCTCGACCCGGTTTAAATCCGGCTTGGTCGAATGCTAGCAGCCAGTTGGGCTCCGAAATTGCCAAGCATGGCTGGCGACTCGTCTTTGGGGGCGGCGGTGGAGGGTTAATGGGCGAGCTCGCTCGAGGAGCAATCGCATCGCATGGAACGGTAATCGGGATTATTCCCAACTTCCTTACGGAGGCCGAACCCGTCATTCAAGATCTATCCGAGCTTTATGTGGTTGAAAGTATGGTTGCCCGTAAAGAAATGATGATTGATCTCTCGGATGTATTTGTGGTTCTTCCGGGCGGGATCGGCACGATTGAAGAGTTGTTTGAGGTGTGGACTGGTAATCATGTCAAGGCATACAGCAAACCAATTCTGATTGTGAACTTGAATGGTTTTTATGACTCACTCCTTCAATTTGCTCAACAGCAGTTTGATGACGGCTTTTTAATTGAGCGTCATTTTTCCTACATCACCGTTGTTACCACTATTCCCGAGGCAATTGCTTTTCTGCAATTAAAAGCTAAGTAATTCGGTATCATTGACGCTATGGCTGATGTCATATGTCTATGTAACCAAATATGGGACGAAGATTTGCGAGAGTACTTGGCAACTCATGCAATTAACTCTATTGAGGAGTTGCGCCAAGAGGCATCGATTTGTAATAAATGCATGCAGTGCGAAGAGCTCGTTCAAACTGAAATTTATCATGCGCGCATTCGACGCCAACAGCATTCATCCTAGTGCGATCCAGCCTGCTTCAGGCTTACGGGTCATCACGATTAATATGCATAAAGGGATGTCCCCCCTGAAAATTGACTCCACCGTCTATCGTTTGCGTCAGCGCTTGAGGTCTCAGCATCCCGATTTAATTTTTATTCAAGAATTGCAACAGGAGAACTTACGTCGGCAGAAACGGTTAGTTGCCTGGCCTAAGCATGAGATTACTCATTTTCTGGCCGATGGCTTTTATGCGGACTGGCATTATGGAAAAAATGCGGAGTATCGACATGGTCATCATGGCAATGCCATCCTCTCTAAATTTCCACTGCACAAAGGACATAATTACGATATCTCAGCCTATCGGTTTGAACGCCGTGGCCTTTTGCATTCCATCATTCAGTTAAAAGAAGGCCTACCAATCCATTGTTTTTGTGTCCATCTTGCCTTGCTACAACGTGGGCGAGAGCGCCAAGTGGACGCTATCTTGCAGCATATTGAGACCCTATCGAAGCATGAACCTAGCATCATTGCAGGCGATTTTAATGACTGGCGTAATTCAGCGAGTGAGCCGATGAGCGAAGCAGGCTTTGTGGACGCGTTTGAGAGTTTGTATGGCGTACCGGCTAAAACTTTTCCAAGTGCTAAGCCAATGTTAGCGATGGATCGGATCTATGTACGCGGTCTGAAGATTCATAAAGCGCAAGTATTGACCGAATGGTCCAAACTATCGGATCATTTGGCCATATACGCAGAATTAGGTCACTAACATGATGCACCTGTTCACCGGCACTATTTTTGGGTATCACGTCCCGTGGTTTGTGATCCTCCATGTCGTGATTGCAATCCTATTTTTCCTGCGAATCATTTGGGTGCGACGCCCAGTGGGTGTGGCAGTTTCGTGGTTACTGATTATTGTTTCCTTCCCAATTATTGGACTGATTCTCTATTTGACGATTGGTGAGCGGCCCGTTGGCCGAACACTAACGAGCAAGATCATTCGGATGGAAAAGGAGTACGCCAAAATTAGTAAGGCGATGCGCCAACTACATGAGCCTGACCGAAGCCTCCTGCATCCTGATGCGCATGCGATTAGCCTACTTGCGCAGGCTAAGAACGGCACGCCAGTGGCGGCTGGTAACCAGATCGAACTATTTACCAACTCGCTTGAGATCTTGCAGCACTTTATTGACGAGATTAATCGTGCCCAAAAATCACTTCATCTTGAGTTTTACATTTGGGCATTAGGAGGCGATGCCGATCGAGTCGGCGAAGCCCTGATTGCCGCATCCAAGCGTGGGGTGAAGTGCCGCGTTTTGCTTGATTCTTTGGGAAGTTCGAGCTGGTTTAAATCTGTTTGGCCTGATCGCTTTGCGAGCGCCAAGATCGAGGTAACTGAAGCCTTGCCGATTCAGTTTGGTCGTTTTCAGTTTCGGCGTGCTGATCTGCGTTTGCATCGCAAGATATTCATCATTGATGGCGAGATTGCATGGACCGGAAGTATGAACTTGGTTGATCCCCGTACCTTTAAACAGGATTCTGGGGTGGGGGAGTGGGTTGATGCGATGGTCCGAATCCAGGGACCCGTTGTTTCCCAGTTCGAGCTCACCTTTTCGTACGATTGGAGCGTTGATAACCCACGAGTGATGCATTTTCATGATCGCGATGGTCTTAATAAGAAGCCAGCTGGTAACGCTTTGGCTCAGGAGTTCTCATCGGGACCAGTTTATCGAGATGACATCCTTTATCAAGTCTTACTCTCTGCCGTATTAGACGCACGACGAGAGTTAGTGATTACCACCCCGTACTTTGTGCCCGACGAGGGCTTGGTTCAGGCCTTAATGGCTGCTGCTCACCGAGGGGTGAAGGTCAAGTTAATCGTGCCACGCTTAAATGATTCAACACTTGTTGCATGGAGTAGTCGCAGCTTCTACAGTGTTTTGTTAGGAGCGGGAGTGGAAATCGCTGAGTTCAAGGGTGGGTTACTGCACACCAAGAGCCTTTTGATAGACGAGCGGATAGCTATTTTTGGATCGGTGAACTTTGATCAGCGTAGCTTAAGACTCAATTTTGAGATCAGCCTCATTGTTTATGATCAAACCTTCTGTGCGCAACTCAAACAATTAACGGCCAGCTATCTAAAACGCTCACAGATTATTAATCGGATCGGGTGGGAACGACGACCACGGTGGCGTAGACTGCTTGAGAACACTGCGCACCTGGTATCGCCCCTACTTTAATACCCTAGCCAATGAGGACTGGCTAGGGTTTACTTGGATTAGTACGTTTTATAAGCCAGGTATTTTCCGGATAGGACAACCTGAACACGATCACCTTTTGGATCGGGTTCCCGTTGAATATCCATCGAGAAATCAATTGCACTCATAATGCCATCGCCAAATTCTTCATGAATTAATTCTTTGATGGTTGTGCCGTAGACACTAACAATTTCATACCAGCGGTAAATAAGTGGGTCAGTTGGCACAGCCGTTGGTAACGACCCTTTGTATGGAACAATTTGTAACCACGCCATCTCTTCATCGGTTAGATCAAATAATTTCCCAGCAGCTTCTGCTTGAGCCTTAGTAAAAGTCATTTGGCCTAAGCATCCTGCGGTAACCCATTCCTTGGATTCCCCAATCGATTTGGCAATATCGGCCCACTTTAATTTCTTCTTAACTTTGGCCTCAATAATTTTTTGAGTGACAACTTCACGATTCATCATTTTTGAATGCTCCTTAGTTCATTTGAGTTGATTGATTTGAAACCATTTGTTCTTTTCCTGGTCTTACAAGTCGAGGCTTTAAGCGCTGGGTAATATCCCGAACATTATTTTGGTTTTGAGTGGCATGCGAGCTTTGCTGCACCAATTTTGAGCGATGTACTAGGAAGTCAACGAGATGATTTCGCATTGGGTAGTACATGGAATCGTGGTGCATGGTAGCGCGCTCGCGATTTTTGGGAAGCGTGTTCTCAACAATTTCGGCGATCCGAGCATTCGGACCATTGCTCATGAGCATAATTTTGTCGGATAGCAAAATCGCTTCGTCCACATCATGCGTAATCATGAATACGGTTTGCTTGGTTGATGCACAAATCTTGAGTAGCTCGTCTTGAATGACTCCACGGGTTAGGGCATCCAGCGCTCCAAACGGTTCATCCAATAACAGCATTTTTGGTTCGATGGCAAATGCACGGGCAATGCCAACGCGTTGTTTCATACCGCCTGATAATTCAGAAGGCCTTTTTTGCTTTGCGGCACCTAAGCCAACTAATTCAATGTATTTCTCGGAATGGGCAGTAATTTTTGCTTTGGGCCAGTCTGGGTATTTCGATTTCACTGCAAAATTAATGTTTTGCAATACAGTCATCCATGGCATCAACGCATGACCTTGAAACACCACACCACGTTCTAGGCTGGGGCCTTTAATTTCTCGACCCAACATATAGGCATATCCTGAGCTTGCTTCTTCTAAGCCGGCTAATACATTCAAAATAGTCGTCTTACCACAGCCCGAATGGCCAATGATGCAAACAAATTCACCTTGTTGGATGTCGAAATTCACATTCTCAAAAACAGGAGGAGATCCAGCGACATAAGTTTTGGAGAGGTTTTCAACCTTCAAAAAATCAATATTAGTCTGCATAAGTCACCATCTTTTGTAATTTGGCGAACAACATGTCGAGGAGCATGCCCACAAAACCAATCACCACAATGGCAAAAAGCACACTTGAAATTGCTAGGTTGTTCCATTCGTTCCATAGGAAATAGCCAATCCCAGTCCCGCCAACGAGCATTTCAGCAGCAACAATCACTAGCCAGGCAATTCCCATTGAAATTCGCATTCCTGTGAGAATGGTTGGTGCTGCCGCCGGCAGAATCACTTTAAATGCTTTGCGGATTGGATTGACTTCAAGAGTTTTGGCAACATTGAGCAATTCCTTGCGAACGCTGGCAACTCCGAAGGCTGTGTTAATTAACATCGGCCAGATTGAGCAGATGAAAATCACAAAAACACCAGATATCGATGAATCCTTGATCGTATAGAGTGCGATTGGCATCCAGGCAAGGGGTGAGATTGGTTTTAATATCTGAATGAATGGATTAAGCGCCGCCGAGAGTAGTGGGGACATGCCAATTAGAAAGCCAACTGGCAACGCCACAACAAGCGCTAATAAAAAACCAAGACTAACGCGGGCTAATGAATACGCCAGCTGAATCCCAATCCCTTTATCGTTTGGACCTTTGTCATAAAAGGGATCAGAAAGTTGTTTGTAAAAAGTCTCCCCCATTTGCGTTAAGGTTGGAAATCCTGATTTCTGAGCAGGGGCTACATCCTTGCTGCCCTTGCCCATTAGTAGGTCATATTCAGAATTTCCACTAGATGCGGTCGTGGTCGATACCCGATCCGGTTGATTCATACCTGACTTAGGAGCCGTGGCTAGATGCCATACTGCCAACATCATTAAAAATAAAATGACGGACAGCAGGGCACCTTTTAGCTTGATGGAGTTCATCATTGATCCTATGTTTTTGAGATCGCAAACGACTTGCTGTAGGCAGCCGCAGTAGCAGGATCAAATTCACGACCCATAATCTTGAACTTTGGATTTCCAGTACTAGCCTTCGCTTGCGCAGTAATCGGCGCATTCGTTTCTTGCATGTACTTTCTCGCATCAGTGAGTAGGAATACCTTCTCCGAAATATCCTTGTAGTTCACATCACCTTTGACGTATCCCCACCGTTGCATTTGGGTGAGCATCCATGTAGCCATCGAGTACCAAGGAATCGGATTGAAATCGATACGATCTGGTACGTTTTGTACGTTACCCAGTCCATCAGCAAACTTGCCAGTCAATACTTGCATAACGACTGTTTCGGGTTGATTGAGGTAGTTTTGTGGAGAGATCACTTTGGCAATCAATGGACGGTTTTCGGGGTTGCGAGCCATTGTGGATGCGTTGATGACGGCGCGATACAACGCCGCAAAGGTATTGGGGTTCTTCCGAATAAACTCCTCAGAGGTACCAAATGCACAGCAAGGATGACCATCCCAAATATCTTTTGTCAGAATGGTAATAAATCCTACTTCGTCATATACGGCACGCTGATTAAATGGATCGGGCCCAAGGAAACCATCAATATTGCCCGCGCGTAAATTGGCAACCATCTCAGGTGGTGGCGTGACTCGAATCTGGATATCTTTATCGGGATCAAGTCCAGCCTGGGCTACGTAATAGCGAAGTAAGAAGTTGTGCATGGAATATTCAAAGGGCACAGCAAACTTCATGCCTTTCCACATCTTCGGATCGCGCTTGTCTTTATGTTTATTGGCTAAAGTAATCGCTTGACCGTTAGTGTTTTGGATGGTTGCAACACGCATTTGACTCGGATCGGAGCCGAGTCCCATCGACATGGCGATTGGCATTGGCGAGAGAAAATGCGATGCATCATGCTCTTTGCTCAGCATTTTGTCGCGAATTAATGCCCAACCAGCAGTCTTATTTAATGTGACATTTAATCCTTGTTTTTTGTAAAAACCCAGAGGGTCGGCCATGATGAGTGGTGTGGCGCAGGTGATCGCAATAAATCCAATCTTGAGATCCCTTTTTTCTAATGGTGCTTTTTCTTGAGCCATGGCCTGTAACGCACCTACTGGAAGAAATCCCGAAAGGGCACCCATTGCACCGCCAGTTCCTACGGCTCTTAAAAATGCACGCCGGCGAGCTTCTTGAGGAAATAGTGCCTTGACAAGACTCGCCTCAATGAAATTAGCACTTTCTTGCTCTTCATTGATCTTTTGTAATTTAGCGGCCTCGTGCTCTGCGGCTGATGCGTGCATGCCGCAACTACAGCGGCTACTAAATAGAGGACGATCAGGATCAAATGGCTTATGAATACTCATTGCTGGCTCCTTATAGAAATATCTATAGGTGCTACTGCAAGAAGCATGCCAATCATTAACCCCTGAAGGATCAAGGATTTGTGAGGCAGCAGTAAATTGCTGCAATCACACAATGGTAATGAATACACCAAAAAGGTGCAAAAATGCACCAATATGCTAAATGCTGCCTTTTTCCTTGAACTGACTGATCTGTTCCTGTGAATACCCCAGCTCTTTTAGGATTGCCTCGGTGTGTTCACCGACTCCCGGAATTTTGTCCATCCGATACTCATAGGCAGTATTGATACCTGGAGGTAATAAGGCAGGGATGAGGCCATTCGGTGATTCCACCGAATGCCAACGTTCGCGTGCACGCAATTGTGGGTGATCCCAAAACTGATGCATATCATTTAATGAGGCATTGGCAATCTGCGCCTCCTCGAGTTTGGCTAAAACCTGCTCGCTGGTCATTGCAGAGAAGATCTTCAAGATAATCGCATTGAGTTCCACTCGGTTCTCATTGCGCTTGAAGTTTTTATCAAAGCGCACATCGGTCGCGAGTTCGGGCTGTAAAAGTACTTTCTCGCAAAACAATGCCCACTCCCGCTCATTCTGAAGGCCCAACATAATCGTTTTGCCATCACCGGCCAAATAAGGGCCATAAGGAAAAATGGTGGCGTGGGATGCGCCAGTGCGCGGGGGAGGTGCGGCACCATCCATGCTGTAGTACATCGGATAGCCCATCCACTCCCCAAGTGCTTCTAGCATGGAAATATCAATGACCGATCCCTTACCCGTCTTTTGTCGCTGCAATAGGGCAGCCAAAATATTGGTGTACGTGTACATACCCGCGGCAATATCCGCAATGGAAATACCAACCTTACTGGGGGTCTCAGGGGTGCCAGTAATGGATAAGAGTCCTGCCTCACTCTGAATTAGAAGGTCATAGGCTTTTTTATCCCGATACGGCCCATTCTCACCGTAGCCAGAGAGATTGCAATAAATTAATTGAGGATTGCTTGTTTGTAATGTTTGAGGGGTTAAACCCATCCGAGCCGCTGCACCGGGGGCGAGGTTTTGGACAAACACATCGGCCGTCTCAAGGAGTTTTCGCAGAATTTCTAGGGCAGATTCGTGTTTGAGATCGAGAGTTAAACTTTCTTTGGAGCGATTTACCCACGTAAAGTGTGAAGACATCCCCTTGGCACGTTGGTCGTAGTTACGTGCAAAGTCACCTGCACCGGGACGCTCAATCTTAATAACACGTGCACCGAGATCGGCTAATTGACGCGTGGCAAAAGGTGCTGCGATCACGTGCTCGAGAGCAACGACTGTAATACCGTCCAAAGGTCGCATGACTAAAAAGAGCGCGGTAAGCCAAGCAAGTGCTCGGCCACATAGGAGTAGATCAGATTAGTCGAGATTGGGGCGACTTGGTAGAGCCTGGTCTCTCTGAACTTGCGTTCGACATCGTATTCGCAGGCAAAGCCAAAACCTCCATGGGTTTGTAAGCAAACGTTGGCCGCTTCCCAGGATGCCTTCGCTGCTAAATACTTGGCCATATTGGATTCAGCCCCACAGGGTTCTTGACGATCAAATAACTCACAGGCCTTAAAGCGCATTAAGTTCGCCGCCTCGGTCTCAATGTAGCTATCCGCAATCGGGAACTGAATCCCTTGGTTCATGCCAATGGGGCGATCAAAGACCACGCGCTCAGTGGCGTAGCGACGCGCGCGCTCAATAAACCAATAGGCATCACCAATGCACTCCGCAGCAATTAGCGTTCGCTCGGCGTTTAAGCCATCCAAAATGTACTTAAAGCCCTGACCTTCGGCGCCAATTAAATTCTCTGCCGGGATTTCTAATTGATCAAAGAAAACCTCATTGGTTTCGTGATTGACCATATTCGCGATGGGGCGCACTTCCATCCCTTTGCCAATCGCTTCATGGAGATTAACGATAAAGATCGACATTCCTTCAGACTTCTTTTTAACCTCCGCAAGGGGGGTGGTGCGCGCTAGCAAAATCATTAAATCCGAATGCTGAATACGTGAGATCCAAACCTTCTGGCCATTAATGATGTAGCGATCACCTTTTTTAGTCGCGGTGGTCTTCAATTTGGTCGTATCGGTTCCGGTAGTGGGCTCGGTGACCGCCATGCTTTGTAGTCGCCATTCACCGGAGGCGATTTTGGGGAGGTAGAGTTGCTTTTGTTGGTCTGAGCCATGGCGCAGCAAAGTGCCCATGTTGTACATCTGTCCATGGCAAGACCCAGCATTGCCTCCTGAGAGATTAATTTCTTCCATGATGACGGAGGCTTCGGCAAGCCCCAGTCCTGAACCACCATATTGCTCCGGAATTAACGCAGCTAACCATCCTGCATCGGTCATCGCCTTCACAAACGCTTCAGGGTAACCACGTTCATGATCAATTTTTTGCCAATACGCAGAGTCATAACGCGAGCAGAGGTCACGCAGCGCTTCGCGCATCTCTTGGTATTGATCCGGTTTTGGAATGCTGAGTGGCATGATTAATTGAGGATTTTGTTGGTGATATCGATGCTTTGATAGGGGAGCTGATCGACTGGCCAGGCGCCTGACTTATTACTATCAAAAATCTTTTTTAGGTCTAAAGTGACATAGTTGGTGCGATTTGCATAGTTTGAGATGTGCCATTGCTGATTATTGAGATCTTTAATATTGACCCACTGGGTGTAATCGGAGATCACCTTATCACCATCTTTTGTGGCAGCTACACCAATTGGGATATCGACATTATTCAGAATATGTCCGGTGAGTTGCACACCCTCAGCCCGATTGTTCGGGGCAGTTGCAAGTTGGCGTAAATACGCCGCCCGAATAAATCGGGAGGGCGGAGTGTAATCGGCTGGCAAACCCATGAGGCCACCACCTTGACCAAGCTCTGTGACGTTTTGCCCATTCACCGTTACTGAGCTTCGAGCAAAGTTAGTAAGGTTTAGATAGTTTCTTGCATTGAGAAGATGCCAATCGTAGGTGGGTGAGTTGGTTAATACCTGCGCCACATTGTCATGAATGCGCATTTGACCCTTCACAAATTCCACCACAATGCTGGCACCAGTGCGATCGGTAAACACAAAATGCAACCAAGGCGGTGTAGGTCCTGCTTGTAGGCTTGAGTCATACCAAACCTTGTAACGGGGCAAGTCTTTGCGTAATTCGGCAACATTGGCAAACAGACCTAAAGCAAGCGTCCCAAAATCCAGAATCGAGACGTAATCCAAATCTTTTGCGGTAACGGTTTGGTACTCCGTAAAGCCTGGCAAGAAGTTACCACTCATGCCTAAGCCCGCGCTGTTTTGTCCTTCGAGAAGAGCCGGTGCACCTGGCAAGATTCCTGGGGAGATTCCTACTACGGCATATTTGGTAATGAACTGAATTGGAGGCAACTTAAGATTCTCAGGGGCCGTGGTGCGAAATTTAGTTCCCTGGGGAATGCTATTGATAGTCCATTTCATATCAAAGGCCCATTCCATGGTTCGACCGGCAATCACCGTGCCATCTTTAGCCTGAATATTGACTGCTGTGCAAGCCAATGAGCTGTGGAAAAAACTGAGCAGCGTAAGGCCAAGCAACCATTGTTTCATTGAGATTCTCCAACTCAGGATCTGTAATCTTGTAGTTTAATCTAGATACTTTCTTGATTGATGGGGCTGATTGACATGCAACAAATTCTCTCCGGTATTCGTGTTCTAGAGCTTGGCCAATTGATTGCGGGCCCCTTTGCAGCCAAGACACTAGCAGACTTTGGGGCAGAGATTATTAAAGTCGAGTCACCCCAAGATGGGGATCCCTTGCGTAAGTGGCGCATGCTGCATGAGGGTACTTCTGTCTGGTGGCAGGCTCAGTCGCGGAACAAGCAATCCATTTGCATTGATTTACGCCAACCCGAGGGCCAGGATATTGTGCGACGTTTAGCCCAAGACGCTGATGTTCTGATCGAAAACTTTCGACCTGGAACGATGGAGAAATGGGGCATGGGTTGGGATGCGTTGCATGCGCTTAATCCGAAATTGATTATGTTGCGCGTTTCTGGCTATGGCCAAGATGGACCGCGTCGGGATGAGCCTGGCTTTGCGGCCATTGCAGAAGCAACCGCTGGATTGCGGTATTTAACCGGGCATCCTGGACAAGTGCCTGCTCGCGCGGGCTTATCGCTTGGGGACACCATCGCTGGTTTACATGGCGCACTGGGTGTTTTGCTCGCTCTTTATGAGCGTGATGCCAGAGGTGGTCAAGGGCAAATGATCGATGTGGCACTCTACGAAGCGGTCTTTAATTTGACCGAGAGTCTTTTACCGGAGTACCACGTCTTCGGAGCAATCCGTCAACCCGCTGGCGGAGCTTTGCCTGGTATTGCACCATCAAACGCCTATCCATGCAGCGATGGCCAATACGTATTAATTGCTGCCAATGGGGATTCTTTGTTCAAACGTCTAATGGATCTGATGGGTCGCGATGATTTAGGTAACGATCCCGAACTAGCGCGCAACGATGGGCGAGCTAAGCGTGCGAACATGATTGATGAGGCGATTGGGCAATGGACGAGTCAGCGTACGCTTGAAGAAATTCTGACTGCCCTGCAGAGTATTGCTGTCCCAGCTGGTCGTATTTATACCGCTAAAGATATTGCCGAGGATCCACACTACCGCGCACGTGGTGTGATTAAAACCATTGAAAGTGCAGAGGGTTTGAAGGTGGAGATGCCAGGCATTATTCCGAAGCTCTCCCAAAATCCTGGGGAAATTCGGCATCGTGCCCCAACACTTGGCGAGCATACTGAATCCATTCTCAAACAACATGGATTTACTGTCGAGCAGATTCGGACCTTGAAGGACGCTGGCGTCCTACAGTAATGGAAGCTTTTATTCATTCGGTAATGGATTGGTTTGGTATGCCTACCGTGGGCTTACCAGCAATCTTTATTGTGGCAGCGGTATCCGCTACGCTAATCCCGATGGGTTCAGAGCCCGTTTTGTTTGCTTATGTCAGCTTAAATCCGGATGATTATTGGTTGGCGATTGGAGTTGCTACCTTAGGCAATACCTTGGGCGGGATGATTAATTGGGGTTTGGGATTACTTGCCCGTAATACCTATGAGTCATTGCGGGGCGAAACCCATTCACGCGCACAAGCGTGGCTTGAAAAACGAGGGCCACCGATGCTGTTGCTTTCGTGGTTGCCAATCATTGGCGACCCTTTGTGTTTGGTTGCAGGTTGGCTTCGACTGAAATGGCTGCCCTGCCTGATTTACATGGCGATTGGTAAGCTACTGCGGTACATCACTCTGACATGGTTGCTGACTTCGATACCAAAGTCCTTTTGGCAAGAATTGGGACGCTTAGTGGGTCTATGAGAAGATAATTGTTTTATTGCTTTATACGAGGGTTGTCAGGATGGTTCTAAAAGGTAAAACCGCTTTAGTCACGGGCTCAACGAGTGGTATTGGTCTAGCGATGGCCAAAGCCATGGCCGCTCAAGGTGCTAATGTGATGATGAATGGGTTTGGCGAGAAGGATGCAGCGATCGCCGAGGTTAAGGCTTATGGAGTAGAGGTCGATTATCACGGTGCTGATATGAGTAAGCCCGATGAGATCGCGCAGATGATTGCTGCTACCGAAAAACGTTTTGGAGCAATTGATGTGCTCATTAATAATGCTGGGATTCAGCATGTTGCGAGCGTGGAAGATTTTCCTGTAGAGCGCTGGGATGCGGTGATTGCAATTAACCTGAGTTCGGCATTTCATGCAACGCGCATGGCGCTTCCTGGAATGAAAAAACGCAATTGGGGCCGCATTATTAATATTGCTTCCGTTCATGGACTTGTGGCCTCGATACAAAAAGCAGCGTATGTCGCTGCCAAGCACGGCATCATCGGCTTAACGAAGGTGGTTGCACTAGAGACCGCCCGTACCGGAGTGACTTGTAATGCAATTTGCCCAGGCTGGGTGTTAACCCCCTTGGTACAAAAGCAAGTCGATGCACGTGCACAGCGCGAGACGATTTCTAATGATGCAGCCAAATTAGCGCTGGTCTCCGAGAAGCAACCCTCGGGCGAGTTTGTAAAGCCGGAGCAACTGGCTGCACTGGCAGTATTTTTGTGCGGACCGGATGCATCGGAAGTCCGTGGCGCAGCTTGGAACATGGACGGCGGTTGGACAGCGCAATAAATCACGAGCCAAATCAGAATAAGAAGAATTTCGTAATGCATCGAATTGTCATCGTGGGTGGTGGAGCAGGTGGGCTGGAACTGGCTACTCGTTTGGGGGATCGTTATGGCTCTCGCAAAGGAAAACCGGGAAAGCTATCCGTTACGCTGATTGATAAAAATCGTACCCATATTTGGAAACCTAAGCTGCACGAGATTGCAGCGGGCAGTATGGATCTCGGTGACCATGAAGTGGACTACATTGCTCAAGCGCACTGGCATCACTTTACCTATCGCATTGGCGAAATGATTGGTTTGGATCGTGAACGCAAAGAGGTCATTGTTGCACCGTATCGGGATCACCTTGGTACTGAAATTACTCCGCAACGTTCAATTCCTTACGACATTCTTGTCATGAGTATTGGCAGCCTCAGCAATGATTTTGCGACCCCTGGCGTTGAAGAGTATGCCTTGCGCTTAGAGTCTCAAGATGATGCAAAAAACTTTCATCATCAAATGCTCAATGCAATTATTCGGGCGCAGGCACAAAGTAATCCTCTCTCACCCGATCAACTGCATGTAGCCATTATTGGCGCAGGGGCAACTGGCGTTGAGCTCGCTGCCGAACTGCATCGCACTACCCGCGAAGTTGTCTCCTACGGGCTTGATCGCGTAGACCCCAATAAAGATTTGAAGGTCAGTGTGATTGAAGCCGCCCCCCGAATCTTGCCAGCACTTCCAGCACGTCTATCCACTGCAACGGAAGCCTTACTGCAAAAAATGGGTGTTGAGGTGATTACGAATAAGAAAGTGGCGCGGGTGTTTCCGAAAGAGGTGCAATTTAGTGATAACACGAGCTTGCCTGCAGAGTTAATTGTTTGGGCAGCCGGGGTCAAGGCACCTGATTTCTTGAAAGATATTGGCGGTTTAGAAACAAACCGGATTAATCAACTCGTGGTGCTGCCTACGCTTCAAACTACGCGTGATCCTGACATCTTCGCCATGGGTGATTGTGCAGCTTGCCCTTGGCCAGAAGCAAACGAAGGGCAGGGTGGCTTTGTGCCACCCCGTGCACAGGCAGCGCATCAACAAGCTTCTCATTTATTCAAACAAATTCAGTTACGCCTAGAAAATAAGCCCCTAAAGCCCTATCACTACCGCGATTTTGGTTCGTTAGTCTCACTTGGAAAGTACAGCACCATTGGCAATATGATGGGCGGCCTTATTGGTGGCAGCCTGATGATTGAAGGTGTTTTTGCCAAACTGATGTATTTATCCTTGTACAAAATGCATGAGCTGGCATTGCATGGTTGGGCAAAGGTGAGTCTTGATACCTTAGCGCGCATGATTACACGTCGCACCGAGCCCCACGTGAAGTTGCACTAATTTAGTTCGGCACGAATTTGAGCAGAGCGATCCCAAAGATTGGGGATTTGCGGTGAGGAATAGCCTGAGACAAAGTTTTTGACGGATCCAGTTTGTGGGTCGTAGACATGGCGTTTCACGGCCCCAATGTTGCCGCCATAGACATGAATGCTAATCGAGGGCTGATCGTCAAAGGCATTCTTCACAATATGAATATCCCCGATGGTTGGGCTAACCTCATCCACGTCACCAGGCAATAAAGTTTCTTCTTGACCAATGGGCTCTAGTTGACCGGCAGCATTACGGGCATAACGCTGCCCTTTTTCTGAACCTCGCAGCATACCGATGAGCCCCCAAACCATATGATCATGAATTGGAGTGGCCTGGCCTGGCCCCCAAACAAAACTCACAACCGAGAAGCGCTCGAGCGGATCAGCATGTAATAAATACTGCTGGTAATACTGGGGGTGGGGAACCGTACAAAAATCCGGCAACCAACCATCGGTCTTGATCAAATCTTGTAATAAGGCCTTGGCTTTAGGCCGCACAATTTCCTCGGCTTGGCTCTGACTGACCAATTGGGTCATTTGAGCCACAAAGTGCCGTAGCGGGGCGATTTGATCGGTTGCAGCAGGGTTTGTCATATGACCATTATATGAACACTTTGATCATTTCTCCAGCAAGCAAATATTAGCGAAGACCCTTAAAATTAGACAATTCCATTCATTAAATGCAAGGGGATTGTCATGTTTGACCCCATTATGTTGAGCCGGATCCAGTTTGCCGCCAACATCACCTTTCATATCTTATTTCCAACCATCACGATTGCTTTAGGCTGGGTTCTGTTTTATTTCAAGATTAAGTTCAATCGCACTGGTGAAGTCTATTGGCAAGAGGCGTATCAATTTTGGGTCAAGGTATTTGCACTCACCTTCGCTTTAGGGGTTGTCAGTGGCATCACGATGAGTTTTCAGTTTGGCACCAATTGGCCAGGCTATATGGAGACCGTCGGTAATATTGCTGGACCACTGCTTGCGTATGAAGTACTCACCGCTTTCTTTCTTGAGGCCACGTTTCTTGGCATCATGTTATTTGGTGCAAAGCGTGTTTCGCCGCGCGTTCATACCCTAGCAACCTTCTTAGTAGCCTTTGGTACCACCTTATCGGCATTCTGGATTATCGTGCTCAATTCTTGGATGCAAACCCCACAAGGCTTTGAGATGATCGATGGTCAGGCCCATGCGGTGAGTTGGATGGAAATCGTGTTTAACCCATCGATGCCATATCGGTTTGCACACATGATGACCGCCTCATTCCTAACGGTTTTTTTCTTACTGGCCGGTTTATCAGCCTATCGTTATCTGCAAGGCAGCCGTACTCAAGCCAATAAGGCCATTCTTAAGTTCGGCATCGTAGCAGCCGCAATTGTGACTCCCATCCAGATTTTCTTGGGGGATATGCACGGACTCAATACTCTCAAGCATCAACCGGCTAAGTTAGCAGCAATGGAAGGAATTTGGGAGACTGGTAATGGCGTTCCTGCTGTTTTATTTGCCATCCCCGATGAAAAAACCCAATCCAATAAGTTTGAGATTGCGATTCCGAAGCTCGCTTCGTTTTATTTAACCCACGATTGGAACGGTGAGGTTAAGGGCCTAAAAGATTTTGATAAGACACCACCAGTCAAACCGGTTTTCTTTGCCTTTCGCATCATGGTTGGAATTGGAATGCTGATGTTGGCTTTATCTTGGTATGGGTGGTGGCGGATGCGGCATGGTCAAGATTTGCCAAATTGGTTAGCTCGCGCTTTTGTCTGGATGACTTTCTCAGGTTGGATAGCAGTCGTTGCTGGTTGGTATGTAACTGAAATTGGACGTCAGCCGTATTTAGTACACGGTGTGCTCACTACAGCGCAAGCGGCCACTAAGTTACCCGGCGGTATGGTCTTTAGTAGTTTGATGATGTATCTCTTCCTTTACGTCACCTTAATCATTGCTTACATTTGGGCAATCTTCTACATGGCAAGGCAAGCAGACAAAAAGAGCACTGAGGCAGGAGTGACAGTTCCCATGCAACCCCCATCAACCTCCTTGCAAACCTAAATGATCCCATCAGACTGGTCGCAAGCCTCCGTATGGCTTCCCCTGTTTTTCTTGGGGGCGATGGGCTTTGCCATGTTGTCGTATGTAGTGTTGGATGGCTACGATCTCGGGGTTGGTATTTTGCTTAAACGTGCTGGAGATGCCGACAAAGATGTGATGATCTCTTCGATCGGACCTTTTTGGGATGCGAATGAGACCTGGCTGGTACTTGGTGTTGGTATTTTGCTAGTTGCCTTTCCCTTTGCACACGGTATTGTCCTCACTGAGCTTTATTTACCTGTGGCAATCATGTTGGCTGGATTGATTCTGCGGGGCGTGTCATTTGATTTCCGCGCTAAAGTGAACTTAGCGCAAAAGCCGCTTTGGAACTTCTTATTCTATTTTGGTAGCTTAGTAACCGCGGTATCGCAAGGCGTAATGATTGGGCGTCACATTATTGGATATGAATCCGGGGTATTGGGTTGGGTCTTTGCTGCACTCGTCGGAAT
Organism: Polynucleobacter sp. HIN8; assembly: GCF_030297615.1. Lineage (NCBI taxonomy): Bacteria > Pseudomonadati > Pseudomonadota > Betaproteobacteria > Burkholderiales > Burkholderiaceae > Polynucleobacter > Polynucleobacter sp. HIN8. Next base: position 667,547 of record NZ_AP028139.1, read on the forward strand.
TTGCTTGCCTGCAGGATATGCCTTGCTGGGCGCAACGTGGCTCATCATGAAAACTGAAGGGTCCTTGCAATTACGCGCGATTTCGTGGGCACGGGCGAGTTTATGGTTAACTGGATTAGGTATTGCCCTGATCTCAGCAGCAACACCGTACTTCAGTCCAGAAATTATGAGCCGTTGGTTTAGTTATCCGAACATTCTTTGGTTGGCACCGATTCCGATTGCGACTGCGTTCTTATTTCTAATCACGGATCGCGCACTGCATCAACTCAAAGCTAACCCAAGTCAGCGGGAGTGGTTGCCGTTCACAGCGACGGTTGCGATCTTTTGGTTATCGTTTTTTGGTATTGCTTACAGTTTATTTCCCTATTTGATTGTCGATCGCATGACCGTGTGGCAAGCGGCGGCATCCACTCAATCCCTTTGGGTTATCTTCTGGGGAGCTATCGTGGTGTTACCAACCATCTTGGCTTATACCTTGTTCTCATACCGCATCTTTAAGGGCAAGACGCAACCACTGAGCTATTACTAAAGAGGTCGTTAGAATAGGGTATTCCTTTTAAAGAGTGCCCATGAACACCGCTGATCTCTCTGCCTTAAAGCCGCTTGCTGGAATTCGCGTTCTCGAAATTTGTAACGTTGCTGCTGGACCATTTTGTGCTTTGTTACTCGCCGATCTTGGTGCCGATGTCATTAAATTAGAAAACCCCGGCGCAGGAGATACACTCCGCGCGTGGCCTCCCCATACCGGCCCTGAGAATGATCGCTTAAGCGAGAACTTTGCTTCCTTAAATCGCAATAAACGCTCTGTTACCTTGGACTTAAAAAATCCCGATGATAACGCAAAAGCTAAAAATTTAATTGCCAACGCGGATGTATTAATTGAGAACAATCGCCCCGGCGTCATGAAACGCCTCGGCCTAGATTTTGATTCAGCCCTTGCCATTAACCCAAAACTGATTTACTGCTCGATCTCGGCCTATGGTCAAACTGGACCACGTGCCAACGAAGGTGGCTTTGATGTCACGATTCAGGCAATGAGCGGCATCATGAGTGTGACCGGAGAGCCCGATGGAGCACCTGTGAAGTGCGGCGTACCGGTTGCCGATTTCACGGCTGGTTTGTATGGTGCCATGAGTATCTGTGCGCAATTGCGGGCCGTGGCGCAAACGGGTAAGGGCGTTCATATTGATGTACCGATGATGGGTACATCATTAGCAATTGCTGCCTTGCAAACCTCGGAATATTTTGGGGTTGGCAAAGATCCAGTTAAATTAGGTTCGGCCCATCCCCGTAACGCCCCATATCAAGCATTTAAGGCCAAAGACGACTACCTGGTAATGGCAGCCGGTACACAAGCGCTATGGGAAAGCGTTTGTCAGATCTTGAAGAGTCCTGAGCTTTTGCAAGACGAGCGCTTTACTAGCACGGCACTGCGGGCAAAAAATCAAATCGTTCTCAAAGAGTTAATCGAAGCAATCTTACAAAAAGACACTGCTGTTCATTGGATTGCACAATTTAGCCAAGCAGGTGTGCCATGCTGTCCAATCAATCAATATTCCGCCGTATTAAACGATCCTCAAACCCTTGCGATGGGCTGGGTGCAGCCCATGGTGATGGCCAATGGCCAACAAACCAAAACCGTCATTAATCCCATTAAATTTAATGGCACAACGGCTCCCATCGAGCGCAGACCACCGCGCTTGGGTGAGCATAATTCGGAGATCGTGGAGTGAACATGAACACCATACGCGTAGAACATTCGGGGCACATTAAACGAATCTCCCTCAATCGTCCTGAGAAGCGCAATGCGATCAGTTACGAGTTAGCATCTGAGCTACTCGCTGTCACTAAGGAGGCGGAGTCCGATGGTACCCGCTTGCTGATAATTCGAGGCGAGGGCCAGGGCTTCTGTGCTGGATTTGATTTCTCAAACTTTGATGATGCGAGCCCTGGCGATCTGCTCCTGCATTTTGTGCGGATTGAGCAAATGCTTCAAGCCATTGCCCATGCGCCATTTGACACGATGGCATTAGCCCATGGACAGACGATTGGGGCGGGAGCGGACTTGCTCTTGGCATGTCGTCATCGGGCGGGTTCGGAAGATATGCGTATGATGTTTCCTGGGGCTCGTTTTGGTCTGATCTTGGGTTCCCGTCGATTAGCCGAGTGTGTTGGTCCTGATCGCGCGCAACAGTTGATTGGAAATCCGCGCCGTATTGATGCGCATCAAGCTAAAGATTTTGGGATCCTGACCGCCGTCTTGGAGGCGACCGATTGGCATGCCTATGAGGCACAGGTTCTTGAGCACATTCTGGAGATTCCTGCGGATGCTCGAGCCATGGCACTGCATGCGTGTAAGCGAGATACTCGCGCGGTCGATCTTTATGATCTGGTGCAATCCGGATCGGTGCCTGACATTAAACACCGTGTTGCTGAGTATTTAGCTAAAGTAAAAGCCGGAGCGAAGAAGTAGCCAAGAAGTAATTTAGCTCTGACAAATCTTGTCGTAGAGTCGATCAACCTTGCCTGCAAGCAGAACTTGGCTTGGCAAGGGGCGATCAACCAGTGTGCGTAAGTCTGCTGCGCACTCGAGTAATAAATCCAGGTTCATGTGTGTCTTAAAACCCATTAGATCTAGCATGTGTACCAGTTCTTCGGTACAAATATTACCGGTAGCTCCTGGGGCATAAGGGCAGCCACCCAAACCGCCCAAGGACGAATCAAAGCGCACAATCCCGGCCTGAACAGCAGCTAAAGCATTGGCTAAGCCCATGCCACGCGTATTATGAAAATGCAAGGTCCACTGCGTATTGGGATGCTTGGATTGCGCTTGCTCGCAAATTTCAGTGACTTGCCGAGGATTGGCCATACCGGTGGTGTCGCAAATGCTAATACCCCGCACACCTTGATCAACAAAGTGATCAATCCAATGCATTAGTTCATGCGTTGGGGTCATACCACTCATTGGACAACCAAAGCTGGTTGAGAGGGAGATATTGACGGCTACCTTGGATTGATGTGCCAAGGAAATGACTTCACCAAGAGCTTTAGCTGAATCAGCACGGGACATTCGTAGATTGGACTGATTGTGGGTCTCGCTGACCGACATCACGAGATTGAATTCATCAACGCCAACTGCAAGGGCGCGCTCAGCACCACGTAGGTTTGGAATTAAGACCGTGTACTCGACCCCTGGAACACGATCAATGCCACGCATTACTGCTTCTGCATCAGCGAGCATTGGAATGGCTTTGGGGCTTGTAAAAGAAGTCACCTCAATCTTGGCATAGCCAGCATGACTTAAGCGATTAATTAAGCGGATTTTGTCTTCCGTGGGAATAAAGCGCGGCTCTGCCTGAAAGCCGTCACGAGTAACCACTTCTTGGATAAAAACTCTCTTCATTTATAAATCTTATACCGATTTAATCACTACCAATCAGGATCAAGGCAAAAGCCATGACTTTGGTATATAGTTGCAGGGTTTGTTCCTTTAGGAGACTATTAAATGGCATCAATCTTGACCTCCCTTGGCCGCACCGTTCTAGCAGGTTTTGTGCTCTTGGTGCTGATCATTATTCTATTCGGCAGCTCAAATATCGGTAATCCAGGTTGGATTTCTTTTGTATTCCGTTACCTGCATGTGATATCAGGCGTGATGTGGATTGGTTTGTTGTGGTACTTTAATTTTGTACAAATTCCATCGATGCCTAAGATTCCGGATGAGCAAAAACCAGCGATTGGCAAAGTGATTGCTCCGACCGCACTCTTTTGGTTTCGATTCGCCGCCATGGCTACGGTGTTAACCGGAATTATCCTGGCGATTCTGAATGGATATGCCCATCAAGCTTTTACCTTGCAACAGCCTTTCCTTGCAATTGGTCTTGGCATGTGGATTGCCCTCATCATGGCATTTAACGTTTGGTTCATTATTTGGCCCAATCAAAAACGGGCTCTCGGCATTGTGACTGTTGATGCAGACACGAAAGCTAAATCTGCACGTACTGCAATGTTGACTTCACGTATTAATACCGTTTTATCGATCCCCATGTTGTATTTAATGGTGGCTCAGCAGAATATGGGTCTTTAAAAATCCATCGATATTAAAATTCAGCCCGCACTGCGGGCTGTTTTTTTAGGCATCGCCTTCAAATTGATACAAACGCTCTGGGTTCTCACTAAGAACCTGCCTGCGTAACGTTGGGTCTGGTACCCACTCTTGAAGTAAATCGACAAGATCCGCATCATTTGGCATTACCCCCTTGACCATCACATGAGGCCAATCTGTACCCCACACCACTTGCCTTGGATTGGCTGCGATTAAGGCATGCGCAAATGGATTGGTATCGGCATAGGGGACTCTTGCTTCCGATGTGATTCGGTAGGGGCCTGTTAGTTTGACCCAAGCACGCTCCTCACGCATCAGCGACAACAAGTTTTGAAATCCACGATCTTTGACACCGAGATTTGTTTTTAAATACCCAAGATGTCCTAGAACGACTGGGACCGGGAAATTCGATAAGAGTTGTGCGAGATCCGGGAACTCATTAACGTGCATGAGAAATTCTAAATGCCAGCCAAAGGGTGCAATCTTATTTGCCAATGCGGACAATTGGCTAATTGGTAGAACACCTTTAGCCTCAGCAAGATCCACAATATTGCAGCGCACCCCACGAATTCCCGCAAGATGAAGATCTTCTAATGCTGTATCGCTAATATCCCAATCCACCACTGCGACTCCCCGAAAGCGCGATGGATTTTTTTGTATCGCTGCAAGCAGTGCGCGATTATCCGTTCCATAAATACTGGGCTGGACCAATACCGAGCGTTGAACCCCAAGAGCATCGAGTAGTGCCTCATAGTGGGGAAGCAAGGCATCTGGTGGGGTATAGATCCGATTTGCTATGTAGGGATACAGCGACTGAGGCCCACAGATGTGCGCATGGCAATCGGTTGCATTCTTACAAAGAACGAGACCAGGCTTTTTGAGGGCCTGGTCTGGAGCTTGGCAAAGGGGTGCGTTATTGGGGTTCAATCCCAGCGTCTTTGGCAATCTTGGTGTACTTGCTGATTTCACTACGAACAAACTTTTCAGTTTCGGCAAGATTCATTGGTTTAATGGTGATGCCTGCTTTGGCATATGCCGATTTCACTTCAGAGTCCCCTAGGGCACGATTGATATCGGTATTGAGCTTTTGCAAGATCGCTTGTGGTGTGGCCGATGGAGCCCAGACGCCAACCCATAAACCAATATCAAAACCCGAAAATCCTTGTTCGGCAATAGTTGGAATAGTAGGGGCCGCCTCGGCACGGCTCGCGCTTGTAACGCCTAAGGCACGAACTTTGCCACCCTGGATCTGTGAAATGGCAGTTTGTAAAGGAGCCATGTAGTAGGCGGTACGACCAGCAATGGTTTCTTGAATCGCCTCAGGAGATCCTTTGAAGGGGACGTGCAGCATCTTAATGCCAGCGGTTTGATTGAAATACTCGGCGGCTAAATGGGTTGAACTACCGACCCCAGCGCTCGCAAATGGAATATCACCTGGTTTCGCTTTGGCGGCATTGATTAAATCTTTGAGGGTTTTGTAAGGACTCTCAGCAGACACAATCAGCGCATAGGGGCTACTGCCCAAAATATTGACATCGGTCAGACTCTTAAGGTCATAGGGCAGTTTTTTATAAATCGCAGGATTGGCGGCATAGGATGCCGATTGAACCAAAAGGGTGTAACCATCGGGTTCAGAGTTCACCACCACACCTGTACCAAGCAAGCCACCAGCACCGGGACGGTTTTCAATAATGACGGGCTGCTTCCAAGTTTCTGCAAGACTTTTGGCAACAATGCGACCAGCAATGTCAGCGCCCGATCCAGGCGTGAGGGGCACAACCATTTTGACGGTTTTATTGGGGTAGTTGGCTGCGGCGCTTTGTGCTTGAATTGGCAGACTCAATGTCCCAGTAAATGCAAGCGCAGTGGCAGCAATGAGGTATTTTTTAATACGAATTTGCATGATGTCTCCTTTTTATTATGACTGCTTGAGTACTATGCCACAGAATCTAAAAATCCCCGTAAGGCATTATTAAATTCAGCGGGTTTCTCAATGTTTGATAGGTGCGCAGCTTGATCAATAGTGACTAACGAGGACTGAGCAATTAATCGATGCAGCACGGTAGATTGCTCATAGGTACAAGCCGGATCTTGCATGCCCAATAAAATTAATGTTGGGGCTTTTATTTTTAAGAGCATCGTCGATTGCGCCATATCCCGAACCGCACTGGCGCAGCCCAAATAGCCTTCCACGGGTGTCGCCAGAATCATTTTTCTTACTCGTTCAATCTGATCTGGTTCGCGTTCAATAAAGTCGTTTAAGAACCAACGTTTGATGGTTCCATCCACGAGGCCAGCAATCCCTTGTGATCTCGCAATGGCAAAACGCTCTTCCCACATGCTGCGCGGAGGCATCTCGCTCGCGGTATCACAGAGACTTAGCGATAGAACACTCTCTGGATAGTTAGCGCCAATGTATTGGCAAATCATGCCCCCCATGGAGAGGCCTGCAAAATGCGCCTTCTTAATTCCCAGAGCGCGCATCAGGGAAATTAAGTCTTCCGCTAAAAGAGCGATGCTGTAGGGACCCGGGGTCACTTCACTTTGCCCATGACCGCGAGTGTCGTAACGGATCACTCGATAACGGTCAGTAAGCGCAGGCAGGGTGCGATCCCACATTTCGATGCTTGACATCAGACTATTGCTTAAAAAAATCGTTGGACCATTTTCTGGGCCGTCAATTTGATAAGCCATCTTCATTTGGTTAGCGTTAATAAACTGTCTCATCACGATATCTCCTTGAGACGCTATTTTTACACTAATAAATCCGAACTTCTCCAGTAGGGCGATTTTTAAAGCGTTTATGAACCCAATAGTATTCAGCGGGACGCAGACGAATTGCATTTTCAAAGCATTGATTGAGACGAGCGGTATCAGCTTCTTCATCATCACTTGGAAATGACTCAAGTGCTTTACCGATATGGCAAATGTATCCGGAGCAATCAGGATTTAGAGTGGTTTGCATAATGCAAACTTCGGCACCGCTGAGTTTGGCTAAACGTGAAATCGCGGTAATCGTATTGGTTTGAACTCCAAAGAATGGAACAAATACCGAGTCTTTGATACCAAGATCGATATCAGGTGCGATGAAAACAAAATTGCCATTTTTAATTTCTCGAACCGTTTCGATGAGATGCCCTTGCCTTGGAATGGATCGTCCACCAAAGCGACCGCGCCACTCGATGATCTTTTGATCAAAAAATGGATTTTTCATCTTTTGATAGAGCGTCACTCCGCGCGGCCAATCCATTTTCTCGGCTAGGGCACACAAAGCTATACCACCTTCAATGCCTACAAAATGGGGGTTGACCAAAATACGGGGCTTTCGATCCCCTAATTCAATTTCAGAATTAATCTGAATCATTTCATTGATCTGAGCGGGCGTGCCAAGCCAAATCCGACTGCGTTCCAAAATACTGCGCCCAAATAACTGCCAATGTTGCAAAGCCAACACTTCAATTTCTTTAGCAGATAGTTTTGGAAAACAAAGACGTAAGTTAATTAAGACCACGCGCTGACGATCGCTTGGTATATGGGCGACGATCCATCCTAAACCACGACCCAGTTGAATAATCCATGCATATGGAAGAATTAGGACAAAGCGTAACAGTGATACGGAGAGGTGATTAAAAAAGGTTTGCAAATAAGTCCTTGTGAGGTATCACTATATACCTCAATAAAGACCCTACAAACTATGGCGTAAACTGAGCACATGAAACAAACCATTTTGCGGATCCTCTGGGTTTTGGGTGGGGCAAGTGTGGCGTTGTTTTTGGCCTTGCATGTGGTTCGTCCACAGGATTCCACCTTATTACTCGCATCATTAGGTGGTTCCACCTTGTTCCTATTTGGTCTAACAACCCTGCCGCCAACTCAGCCTAGAGCTCTATTTGGTGGACATCTACTATCTGCCCTCATTGGAGTGATCTGTTATCAAGTCTTTGGCGATTCAACTTGGGTGCTGGTCGTATCGGTACTGATTACGATCGCGGTGTTATTGCTAACGAAGACAGTGCATCCGCCCGCAGGAGCCAACCCCTTGATCATGATTCATGCGCATGCTGGGTTTATGGATATTTGGACTCATGTTCTGCTGGGCGTCATCGTATTGGCTGCCACCACATTTGTTTGGTCACGACTTGGTATCGGCACCGCAAGGTACCCTGTCAAATGGAATCAAGAGTCTCCGCCCGGACCCCATTGGGGTCCCTGGGGATCAACGTAAGCTTGATTGATCAATGATCAAACAGCCTGCGCTGGAATTGAATACGTATAAAAACCGGTTGTATTTGATATAGATCAAAAAGATAGTTAACCAAAACAATACACTGGACTTATTAAATCAAATAGCGAAAGAGAGCATATGAAAATACTACTAGCAATTGATGGCTCAAAGACTTCATTGAGTGCCGCTAAGTATGTTGCTCAACTGGTTGCAAATATGCGTAGTAAGTGTTCTGTCACTCTAATTAGTGTTCATGATGATTTTGGCCTTAATCACGTTAAGCAATTTGTCAGTAAAAGCGTAGTGGATGACTATCTTCGTGAAATCAGTGAAAAAGAGTTAAAACCTGCCCAGAAAGCCCTTGATACCGCAGGCGTTAAGCACAATATGATTATCAAGCGCGGTCATGTTGCTCAAGAAATTCTACAAACTGCCACAAAAGAAAAGTTTGACATGATTGTGATGGGCGCTAAGGGTCGTGGCGGTATGCTCGATCTCTTGATTGGATCAGTTGCTCAACGGGTTGCGTCATCAGCCAAGCAACCTGTTCTCTTGGTGAAATAATTTGCCATGAACTCGATAAAAGGGCTGCCTTGGCAGCCCTTTGTTTTTGTAGGCTCGTATGACAACTTCATCGATACCGTGCTACCACTGCGGCAGTGATACTGAGGCTAAAAGCGCCTTGCATGCAGATTTGGGAGGTATCCAGCATCCATTTTGCTGTGCTGGCTGCATGGCGGTCGCTCAAACCATCTATGGGGAAGGGCTTGAAAGTTTTTATCATCGCCAGATCCCTGCTGGCGAACGACCTGACTATTTACTTGCGGGTGATGAGTTGCCCGAAACGCTTGAGGTCTATAACGATCCGACTCTGCAGGCTCGCTTTGTGAAGATTCTGGATTCCGGCTTTGCTGAATCGATCTTGTCCCTCGAAAAAATCCGTTGTGCAGCATGTGTTTGGCTTTGCGATCATCATTTGCAGCGCGTCTTTGGAATTGATGATGTCCAAATTAATTACGTCACGTTAAAAGCCATTGTGCGCTTTGATCCTCAGAAAATTACCTTACCCAAAATATTGTATGAGGTGCAGCGCATTGGATATCTAGCCTGGCCTTATGAGCCCTCGGAGTTGGCTCTACGCAGTAAGCGCGAGCGCAGAAATTTATTGTTTCGTTTGGGGGTTGCGCTCTTAGGCATGATGCAAGTCATGATGTATGCCTGGCCGATTTATACCGACTCTGTTGATCTGTCTCCAGAAAATAATCTCTTACTGAACTGGACAAGTTGGCTATTAACTGTTCCTATTGTTCTCTACTCCGCAGCCCCAATTTTTAGCTCAGCATGGCGCAGTGTGCGCTTTTTTGCGCAAACGCGATCCTTGGGGATGGATGTGCCAATAGCCTTAGCACTGGGGATGGCCTTTACAGTAGGCACCGTCAATTTAGTAGTGGGGGATGGTCCGAGTTATTTTGATTCGATCACAATGTTTGTGGCATTTACTCTTGGGGCGCGTTACATCGAATTGATTGCTAGGCAGGATGCTCAAAGTGGTTCAGAGGCCTTGGCCAAACAGCTTCCCGCTAGCTGTGAACGCTACCTGGATTATCCCAAGAGTACTTCGGTTGAGCGCATACCGGTGGTGCGTTGTCTCGTCGGCGATCGAGTTCGCGTGGGGCCTGGTGAGATTATTCCGGCGGATGGCGTACTAATCGATTCATATACCAGCGTGAGTGAAGCGTTATTGACTGGCGAGTCAAGGCCGATACAAAAGTCTCGTGGTGATCACTTGTTTGCGGGTACGCATAACATTCAAAATAGTATTGCGATGGAGATTACGGCGGTGGGCCAGACTACCCGCTTGGCTGGCATTGCAATCTTGTTAGATCGTGCTCTCCAAGCGAAGCCACCCCTGTTGGGATTGGCCGAAATCTGGGCCGGTCGATTTGTGATTCTTCTAATCATCGCAGCGATCATCAGTAGCGCAACTTGGTTACTGGTGGATCCAAGTAGGGCTTGGCCTGTGATGCTTGGTGTATTGGTGGCAAGTTGTCCTTGTGCATTGTCATTAGCAATTCCTACTGCATTAGCAGCTGCCCAGGGCGCACTTACGAAGATTGGTTTATTTGTGATTCATGGTCGCGCCCTTGAAGGTTTGAGTAAAGCAAACACCTTGGTCATGGATAAAACCGGAACGCTAACGATCGGTGAACCTCGTATACAAACCATCACCGTATTGCGTAATGGCATGACTGAAGGTGAGGTGTTAGCGCTGGCGGTTGGCATGGAAGAGGGACAGAACCATCCTTTGGGCTTGGCATTTGGTCTTGCACTCCGAGAGCGTGGCTTAATGCCTCATCATTTTTTAGAGCGAAGTGCCAATTACTTGGGTAAAGGGTTATCCAATGGTAACTACCGACTTGGTAAGGCCGACTGGGTGGGTGTGCAAGCGTTACCCACCCCATTTGATGCGCTCTATAGTCATGTTTACTTAGGGGATGATCAAGGACTCATCGCTCAATTCAGCTTCTTAGATCGCTCTAGAGAGGGAGTTGCGGCTTTATTGCAATATGCACATGCCCATGGGATTGCGGTTCATCTATTGTCGGGTGATACGCCTGCAACCGTTGAGGCCTGGGCGCACCATCACGGAATTGCACATTACCAGGGTGGTGCTAGCCCTGAAGAAAAATACGAGTTTATTCGTCAACTGCAAGCTGATGGCGCCAAAGTGTGTGCGATTGGTGATGGGGTTAATGATGCGCCGTTCCTAGCAAAAGCCGATGTGTCAATCGCAATGGGAAGCGGCGCTCCATTGGCAGCTGCTGGTGCAGACGCTGTATTGATTAGCTCTAATTTTGAGACCTTGGTGAAGGCATTTTCCTTAGCGCATCGTACCCAAAAAATTATTCGGCAAAATCTTCTATGGGCTTTCTTATATAACGTCACAGTTATTCCGGTAGCAATGATGGCGTGGATTAATCCTTGGGTGGCTGGTATTGGAATGGCATCCTCATCGCTTTTAGTAACGCTTAATGCATGGCGTTTACGTAAGGTCTAGATTAGACTAATTACATGGAAAGCTTGTATTTACTAATTCCCTTATCGCTTTTGCTGGTCGCGGGCCTTGCCTATTTGTTGTATTGGTCGATTCAGGGTGGTCAGTTCGACGACCTCCAGGGCCCCGGCGAGTCAATCTTGCTTGATGATGATGGCCCTCAGCGCAAAGACCCCCCTAATATTTGATCTACATCAAAATACCAACATTGCGCTAACTCGATAATTTCCCAAAGCTTTTAGCCCAGTCATTTTGCTTAGGGAGGTTGTATGGCGTTAGCCATCAGAGGGTCGCAAGACACGAACTTTAATTACAAGGTCGTTAGTCAATTTGCCATCGTTACGGTGTTGTGGGGCATTGTTGGCATGTTAGTCGGGGTGGTTCTGGCAGCTCAGCTGATTTGGCCAGAGATCACAATGAACATACCTTGGTTAAGCTACGGTCGCTTAAGACCCCTGCATACCAACGCAGTAATCTTTGCTTTTGGTGGTAGTGCTTTATTTGCAACCTCGTATTACATTGTCCAGCGTACCTGTCAGGTCCGACTATTTAGCGACAAATTAGCTGCATTTACCTTTTGGGGTTGGCAGCTCGTGATTGTGGCAGCTGCGATTACCTTGCCACTTGGGATTACCACCTCAAAAGAGTATGCCGAATTGGAGTGGCCCATCGATATTCTGATTACGATTGTTTGGGTTGCTTATGCGATTGTGTTTTTTGGCACCATCATGAAGCGCAAGACCAAGCATATTTATGTATCAAATTGGTTCTTTGGCGCCTATATTCTGACCATTGCCATTTTGCATATTGTGAACAATATTGAGATGCCAGCAAGTTTATGGAAGTCCTACTCGGCATACTCTGGTGCACAAGATGCCATGATTCAATGGTGGTATGGTCATAATGCCGTAGGATTTTTCTTGACCACTAGCTTCTTGGGCATGATGTATTACTTCATTCCTAAGCAGGCCGATCGCCCAATTTATTCCTATCGTTTATCGATCGTGCATTTCTGGGCTCTTAACTTTACCTATATGTGGGCAGGCCCCCATCATTTGCAGTACACCTCATTGCCTGATTGGACCCAATCGCTAGGAATGGTGTTCTCATTAATTTTGTTAGCACCCTCGTGGGGCGGCATGATCAACGGCATCATGACCTTATCTGGGGCTTGGTACAAATTACGCAGTGACCCCATCCTCAAATTCTTAATAGTGGCGCTGTCGTTCTACGGTATGTCAACTTTTGAGGGTTCAATGATGTCGATTAAGACCGTTAATGGCTTGTCACACTACACCGATTGGACCATCGGCCACGTTCATTCTGGCGCTTTGGGCTGGGTTGCCATGATCACAATCGGTTCTTTGTACTACCTGATTCCTCGTTTAGTTGGCAAGAAGGAGATGTATAGCACTCGCCTCATTGAGCTTCATTTCTGGATTGCTACCATTGGCGTGGTTCTCTATATTGCTGCGATGTGGATTGCAGGTGTGATGCAGGGCTTGATGTGGAGAGCCTTTGAGGCTGATGGCACATTGACCTATAGCTTTGTTGAATCGGTTAAGGCTAGTTATCCCTTCTACGTGATTCGACTCTTAGGTGGTATTTGTTACTTGGGCGGCATGTTCTTGATGGCGTACAACGTTTTCAAGACTTTATATGGGGAACGCTTTGTGGACGCACGGATTCCAATAAACCTTCAAGTTGCTCATTAATCCGGAGAAAAAAATGTCAGATCAACATCAATTTTTCTCTCACGCCACCCTCGAAAAGAACGTCGGTTGGCTCATCATTACCACCATTTTCGTAGTTAGCGTGGCTGGCCTCGTACAAATTGTGCCGCTCTTTTTCCAGCACTCAACCACCGAGCCGAGCCCGGGCATCAAGCCGTTCACAGCATTGCAATTGGCTGGACGTGACATTTACCAGCGCGAAGGTTGCGTTGGCTGCCATTCCCAGCAAATTCGTACTTTGCGTTCGGAGACCGAACGCTATGGTCCATATTCTGTCGCTGGCGAATCGGTTTTTGATCACCCATTCCTATGGGGTAGCAAACGAACAGGACCTGACCTTGCTCGTGTGGGCGGTCGCTACTCCGATGATTGGCAGCGTATCCATTTGCGTAATCCTCGAGATGTCGTTCCAGAATCGAATATGCCAGCTTATCCATACTTGCAAAATGCACCAGCGAATGTTTCGAGCATTCAAAAACACATGCGTGCATTAAAGCGCCTGGGGGTTCCATATACCGATGACGAAATTTCAAATGCCCCGAAAGAGCTTGAAGGGAAAACGGAAGAGGATGCCTTAGTCGCCTATTTGCAGGGCTTGGGTCTTAATCGCCGCGCTACTACTAAAACTGCCAGCCAATAAAGGAGATCAGCATGCAAGCATTTACCGCTTATCTATCGGCAATATCGAGCACTTTTGGCTTGTTTGTGTTTTTAGGAATTATTTGGTGGGCTTGGTCGAAGCATCGCAAGGCTGCTAATGAGGAGTCAGCAAATTTACCATTTGCACTTCCGGATGAGTTTCAGAAGGATCAATCATGAGTGATTTTTTTAGTCCCGGTTGGAGTATTTTTATTGCGATCGTTACGATCGTTGGCATTATTTGGTGTTTATGGTTATTGATGTCACAACGTAAAACTAAGGTACCAACCGATTCTTCGGGTAACGTAACCGATACGGGTCATGTCTGGGATGATGATCTACGTGAACTGAATAATCCATTACCACGCTGGTGGATGTGGATGTTCATTATCTCGTGCATCTTTGGAGCTATTTATCTGGTTCTTTATCCCGGTTTGGGCGCCTATCAAGGTATCTTGGGATACAGTACTCAAGCAGAGCATGATCAATCCGTGCAGACCGCGAATAAAGATCTGCAACCGGTTTATGCCAAATACATGCAAATGAGTATTGAGCAAGTTGCGGCCGATCCCAAAGCCAACGAAATGGGGCAGCGCTTATTTTTAAACTATTGCGCACAATGCCATGGCTCAGATGCCGGGGGCTCCAAGGGTTTTCCAAACTTGCATGACAAAGATTATTTGTATGGTGGTGAACCCGAGTTAATTCGGACATCGATTGTGCAAGGCCGCGCAGGTGTTATGCCTGCTTTTAGACATCTAAGTTCTGCCCAAATTAGTGAGGTGGTCGCCTATGTCCGCAGTCTCTCGAATTTGCCCGCCAACGATCTGCGAGTTGCTCAGGGTGAGGCTGTCTACAAATCCAACTGTGCTGCTTGCCACGGCCCCGATGGTAAAGGCAATATCATTCTGGGTGCGCCCAATTTAACCGACAGGGTGTGGCTCTACGGTAGTTCAGAGAAAGCGATTACTGAGACTGTGCAAAAGGGTCGAAATGGGGTCATGCCAGGCCATGAGGCAATTCTTACTCCCGAAAAGATTCAGATTCTGACGGCGTATGTTTGGGGTTTATCGCATCAGCCGATGAGCACAAAGAAGTAATCCCATGAATCAAACTTCAGCGACACAGACTGCTGGCGACAGTAAGCCTGTGATCGAGATCGTGGAGCAGTCCCTATACGAAGTTCGTAAACATATTTATCCGCGCTCAGTTAGTGGGCCGTTTGCGAGCTGGCGTTTGGTGTTTGTGGTGCTGACCCAGTTGTTGTACTACGGACTACCGTGGCTTAGCTGGAATGATCGTCAGGCCGTTTTGTTTGATTTGGTACAGCGTAAGTTTTATATCTTCGGGTTGGTATTGTGGCCACAGGATGTGATCTATCTAACTTTGCTCCTGATTTTATCGGCGCTTAGTCTATTTCTGTTTACTGCTGTCGCAGGCCGTTTATTTTGTGGCTACGCTTGTCCGCAAACGGTCTACACCGAAATCTTTATGTGGATTGAGCGTAAAGTGGAGGGTGATCGGTTTGCTCGCATTCGCTTGGATGGAGAAGAGTGGCCTTGGAGTTTTAAAAAGTGGCGACTGAAGATCATTAAGCATGCCTTATGGATTGCAATCGCTCTGTGGACTGGTTTTACCTTTATTGGGTATTTCACGCCCATTAAAGAACTAAGCGCCAACATCTTGGCTTTTTCTTTGGGTCCATGGCAAACGTTCTGGCTGTTCTTCTATAGCTTTGCAACATGGGGCAATGCAGGGTTTATGCGCGAGCAGGTTTGTAAATATATGTGCCCCTATGCACGATTTCAAAGTGTGATGGTCGACAAAGACACCTTTGTCGTGACCTACGACAAGATGCGCGGTGAGCCGCGTGGTAGTCGCAACAAGTCAGAAAATCAAGCTCAAAAGGGCTTGGGTGATTGCGTCGATTGCAGTATCTGTGTTCAGGTATGCCCCACAGGGATTGATATTCGTGATGGTTTGCAATACATGTGCATTGGCTGCGGTGCTTGTATCGATGCTTGTAATCAAGTGATGGATAAGATGCGTTATCCCAAGGGCTTGGTGCGTTATACCACCGAGCGCGCTATGCTAAATCGTGAATCGAATCAATCGGCACGCAGCCATTTATTTCGTCCACGCATCTTGATTTATTCCTCAATTATTTTTGTATTGATCTCGGTATTCTTATTCTCACTCTTTACACGCAATCCACTTCGTGTTGATGTGATGCGCGATCGCGGAGCTCTGGCTCGAGAAGTTGACGGTCGCTATATTGAGAACGTCTATCGAATTCAACTCATGAACTCTTCAGAGTCGCCAATGCGGGTGGCTGTTAAAGCTACTGGTTTGCCAGATATTGCAGTGCTTGATGCTGGTGGTAAGGTTATTCACAGTGTGGTGATTGCGCCAGCCAGTAATTTATTGATTCCTGTGAAGGTGAGTGTGGCGATCAATGAGGTGATATCGGGATCACATCCTATCCAATTCGAGTTTCGTGGTCTGGAGGGTGAGCAAATCCGTTCGCGAGATGAAAAATCAAGTTTTATTGTGCCCCGATAATGAAAGGGAGAGTCATTATGAAAGCAGAATCACAAAGTTCAAAACATTGGTGGAAACAACTTTGGCCCTGGTTATTAATTCTGGGACCAGCATTAGCAGCGATTGGTTGTGCGATCACGATTTATTTGGCATTTACCGTACATGCCGATGAACCCGTGCGCGATGGCATCAAGCGGGGCCTTAAGGTTGAACAGGTGCAACCGTGAAACTGAAGACAGCCATTTGGATTCTTTGGCCTTCTTTTTTGGCAGCAATCATTGCAGAAGGCTTGGTATTTAGTTTATTTAAGCCTGAAGATTTGTTGCTGTTTGGTCAGCCACATCAGTTATCCAATGAGGCGATCTACTCAATTGGTTTTTTTGCCTTTTGGTCCATCTGCGCCATTTCAAGCGCGATCTCATTATTTATCGTGCGCGACTGTTTTTTAGATTCAAAGTCATCGGATGATGACTTGCTTAACTAAGTCGCACAGGCGATGAACAGCTGGTTTTATCATTCGCGTTTGTCACTCCAGCGAGCTGGTAGAGTCCCTCAATGTCGATTAGCTTGACATGACGTTGCTTAATCTGCAATAAGCCAGACTCGGTAAAACGTGACAACATCCGACTCACTGTTTCCATTTGAATCCCTAGGTAACTACCAATGTCCTCGCGACTCATCTTTAAATCGAATTCAGTAAATTCGTATCCACGCGCAGCATACCGCTGGGAGAGATTAATTAAAAATCCAGCAAGTCGTTCTTCGGCTCTGAGAGTTCCCAATGACAGTAAATGACGTTGATCTTGAGTTAATTCGCGACTTAAAATACGGTGAAATTGATGTTGCAAGCTGGGTATTTGTGATGCAAGGGTTTCAAATTCGGAGAAGCGAATGATGCAAACCTCACTTTCTTCGAGCGCAATTGCATTGGCTTGGTATTGGTGCTCGCCAATACCGTCCAAACCCAAAATCTCACCAGGCATATGAAAGCCAATGATTTGTGCGCGACCATCCGGTAATGAATGCTCTGTTTTTAGGGTACCAAAACGAACGCTGTATATGGCGTTGAGTGGTTCACCATGTCGGTATAAGGTATCACCCTTGTGGAGATGGACTCGATCTTTGACGAGAGTGTCCACTTGGGTCACTTCATTGGCAGAAAGACCGAGTGGCAAGCAAAATTGCCCCAAAACGCAGGTGGAGCATTTGTTCAGAATTTCTTTACTGGAAGAAATATTCATGATGATGCATATTTTAGTCGAGTGTCCAAAAAACTTCTATTTCACGCCCCATGCTCAGTAGCACATTATTTATTGGAATTCTTCTAGCCACAATGGCTAGCAGTTGGCATTGTGCTTTGATGTGTGGCGGAATTGCAGCCTCGATTGATCAATCGGTAGCAAAAATTAAGGTTTACCCCAATCGGTCGAAGGTTGTTTGGGATCAAATGGTGGTTCATTTGGCGAGGATTGCCAGTTACATGACTTTGGGGGCGGGAGCTGCCTGGCTGGGGATTGCTTTTTGGAGGCAGGAGGTGATTCCAATTCAGCGAGCATTATTTGGAATTACAGCGGGGATTCTCTTCTATCAAGCCTATCGGTTGATCAATCCAAGCGGTAAGAGAATTACCCATCTTTTTGGTCAAACAATTGCACAGGCCTTATCGCAATGGTGGGCAAAACACTTTGCAAAATCTCGAACTGGGCTAGCGCGTTGGATCACGGGAATGCTTTGGGGCTTGGTACCGTGCAGTTTAGTTTATGGAGTGCTGGCTCTCGCATTCTTGTCGGGCGATCCAATCGTGGGCGCATTACTGATGCTGGCAATGGGATTAGGTACTTTGCCTAGCCTATTGATATTGACCAAGGTCAGTGGTGCCTTGATGCAGTTCGGACAGAAGGCTTGGGTACGATACCTTGCCGCACTCTTATTGATAGTAACCGCTGTTTATGGGTTTTATCGTGGTATGACCTTGCCAGCCGAGTTATTAAAGGGCGGATTTTGTTTGACCTAAAGCGCTTTCATTATCAAACCAATCGCAACGAGCCCTGAGAACCCAGCAAAGATGAGTTGAGTCCACTGACTGCTGATCTTCGGAGCAATCAGGCGACCAGCCATCATCCCGGTAATCGCACCAAAAGCAAATGGGATCGCAACTAGCCAGTTCATGGTTCCGGCAAGCCCAGAGCCTGCGACGCCCCCCAATGAAATAAGAGACAGAACACCCAAGGAGGTGGCAACGATCGATTGCATTGGCAGATCACTGATTCGTTTGAGTGCGGGAACAATCACAAAGCCACCCCCAACACCTAAAAGCCCGGATAAAAATCCAGCCAATGCTCCAGAGCCAATCAGTGCTCGCGCACAAGGGACGGTCCAAATTAAGCGACCAATCGATAAATCGAGAGAGCAGGGTACTGCTTTTGGCTCTTTAAGAATCCCCTTTGATTGTTGATAGGCTTCTACAAAAATACGTCCCGCTACGTAGAGGAGAACAATCGCAAAAATCAGCATCAAGGGTTGATTCGGAATTTGGTGCGCCAGCCAAAGCCCCACGGGTGACAATAGCAAGCCCGCAAAGGCCAGTAGAGTGGCAGCACGATACCTTAACAATCCAGTTCGCAATGCCAAGATGGCGCCGAGTGCCGATGATATGGTTACCGCCATTAGTCCAATAGGACTTGCCTCAACCATGGGTAGGTGGAGAATAAAGACCAGCAAAGGAACCGACAAGATCCCACCGCCGGCGCCCGTTAGCGCCATGATGAGGCCAACGAACACACCAAGCCCTGCAGGGATGACATGGGGTTGAAAGTAACTAATTAAATCCATCAAGATAGTATCAACGACTTGCCTTTAATTAAATCAAAATATATTATATAATTAAATATATTGTAATTCACCTTGGATAAGGAGTAAAGCATGCAAAAGCCAATCGTCAAAGCCTTTTTTGATCAGGGAACTTGGACTTTTACCTACGTGGTTTATGAAAAACCGCATACGCCATGCGTGGTGATTGATTCAGTGCTTAACTATGACCCAAAATCTGGCCGTACTAAGACGAAGTCTGCCGATGAGGTCATTGCCTTCGTCAAAGAACAGGGGCTCACGGTGGATTGGATTTTGGAGACCCATGCCCATGCCGATCACCTCAGTGCTGCGCCGTATCTTCAAAAGCATCTTGGTGGCAAGATCGCCATTGGTTCGCATATTCAGGACGTGCAAAAAGTATTTAAAGGAATTTTTAATCTTGAGAGTGAGTTTCCAACCAATGGCTCGCAATTTGATTACTTGATCGAAGAGGGCCAGGATATATATGCGGGTAACTTAACCATCCATCCCTTATTTGTTCCTGGCCACACGCCTGCATGCATGGCCTATGCGATTGGTGATGCGATCTTTGTTGGCGATACGATCTTTATGCCGGATGTTGGGACTGCGCGTTGTGATTTTCCGGGCGGCAATGCCAAAACACTCTATCAGTCGGTGCAAAAGATTTTGTCTTACCCAGATGACACGCGATTATTTATGTGCCATGATTACCCGCCCACCGATCGCCCGATCGCCTATGAAACTACGGTGGGCGAGGAGAAGTGGAAAAACATTCATCTTCATGAGGGGGTCACTGAACCTCAATTTGTAGAGATGCGTAATCAGCGTGATCAGACCTTGGAGATGCCAGTTTTGATCTTGCCCTCGATTCAGGTCAATATTCGTGCCGGTCACCCACCACCTGCTGAAGCAAATGGTAAGACCTATCTCAAAATCCCTTTTAACGTCCTCTAATTGGTAAATCGATGGCTATCAATATCAATTTAAAGAAAATGCGCCAGTCGGCTGATAAAGCGGTTGATTTAATGAAGGTTTTAGGAAATCGAGACCGAATGATGTTGTTGTGTGAAATTAGTCAAGGCGAAAAGTGCGTGGGTGAGTTAGAAGATTCTTTGGATATTCATCAACCAACCCTCTCACAGCAATTAACTGTTTTGCGGAAGAAAAAGCTGGTTAAAACCCGTCGCGAGGGGAAGCAAATTTATTACTCTGGCGCCAACCCTGTGGCGATGTCGGTGATGAACTTGCTCTATCAAAATTACTGTAAATAACTAATTGATTAAAAAGGAGGTTTATGATGCAATGTAATGTCGGCCATACGGATCGAGTCCTGCGAATTACCGCAGGAAGTTTATTAATTCTTTTATCTTTAAGCGGAGTGATTGGAGCATGGGGATGGATCGGGCTTGTGCCATTAGCAACTGGCATCTTTCGTTTCTGCCCAGCGTATCCGCTCTTAGGGATGAATACCGTCAAAAAGAAGTAACGCATTAATTATGGGCAGTTTCAAGGAAGACTTCAAAGATACCGCTGTTGCAGTTCTTGAAACCGCTCAGGATCAGTACCGAGATGCCATTAGTTTTATTAAAGAAACCTGGCCTCTGCTACTCCTTTTGCTTGTTATTCTGATTGGTCTGCTTGCCTATTGGAATCCGCCCCCACCGCGGCACATCATGATGGCATCTGGTATCGAAGGCGGTTCGTATGAGCAGTTAGCGTCTAAGTATGTAGACTTCTTTGCAAAAAGAGGTGTGACCATTGAATTGGTCCGCACCCAGGGTTCGCAAGAAAACATTACTCGTCTTGCTGACCGCAAAGATCCTATCCAAGCTGCTTTTGTTCAGGGCGGCTCCTTGCATGCTAAACAAGTTCCCGGTGTTGAGTCTCTCGGAAGTGTCGACTATGAGCCGATTTGGGTTTTCTATAAAGGATCATTTTTAAAAAACGGCTTATTGGATCTTGATAAATTCGCTAAAGCACGCGTCGCAATAGGACCCGAGGGCAGCGGCACCCATGTGCAAGCCATGAATATTTTGCGAGTTAGTGAGGTCGATCGACTGCCAAAACTATTACCAATCAAAAATGATGAAGCCGTGACCGCGTTAAAAAACGGTGAAGTTGATATTGTCTTGATGGTTGATGGCTTACGCGCTAAAAATGTCCAGGCTCTATTAAACGATCCAACGGTTAATTTATTGAGCTTTAATCGGGCTGCAGCATATACCAAGAACATCCATTATCTTGAGGAGCTCGAGGTACCTATGGGTGGCTTTAATATTGCGCGTAATTTCCCACCCAATGACACCAAAATGCTTTCTACCGTCACTAACTTACTGATTGACGATCGGATGCACCCGGCGATTCAGTTTCTGTTTCTCATGGCAGCCCAAGAAATCAATGGCAAGGAATCCTTTTTTACTAAGCGCGGTGAGTTCCCTGCATTTATGAACTCGGAGTTTCCAGAAAGCCCGATTGCGCAACAGTTTCATCAACGTGGCTTGCCAGTCTTAATGGACTTTTTACCATTTTGGGTGGCTGAATTTGTGCATCGGATGTTCTTTACATTATTACCATTTTTTGCGATTGCGTATCCAATCATCTTGTCATTACCTAGTTATCGACTAAGACGGGTGCAATCAAAACTCAATCGTATTTATGGGGAGCTAAAGTTTTTTGAGAATGATCTCTTAGTGAGCTACGATCCCAAGAAGTTGCCGGAGTATTTAGAAACGTTAGCTGGAATGGAAAGACGCGCCCTCGCGCTGAAAGTGCCTAAGCGCGCTTCAAGTGATTTCTATACCTTAAGAAGTAGTATTGATTATGTGCGCAACGCGCTGAATCGAGGCGATCACCAAATTCTGGGTCGAGAAAGCGCCATTTGATTTGGGATGCCATCATTATCGGTGGTGGTGCTGCCGGACTTTTTTGTGCAGGAATTGCAGGGCAACTTGGTAAAAAGGTTTTAGTACTCGATCACGCGCCAGTTTTAGGTGAGAAGATCCGCATTAGTGGTGGAGGGCGATGTAATTTCACTAATCTTCATTCGGCCCCTGAACATTTTTTATCCCTCAATCCCCATTTTGTAAAGAGTCCGCTAGCACGGTATTCATCAAAAGATTTCATCAATTTAGTGCGCGAGTACCGCATTCCGTTTCATGAGAAACATCGCGGTCAACTATTTTGTGACAACTCCGCAAAGGATATTATTAAGATGCTACTGACTGAGTGTCAGAAGGGCGATGTCACGATTCATCATCCAGTATCGGTTACCCATATCAGCCAAACGCAATCGCATTGGTCTTTAGAAACGACAGATGGAATTAAAAAAGCGACTCATCTAACCATTGCAACCGGTGGCTTACCGGTACCAGCGATTGGCGCGAGTGATTTTGGGTTACAAATTGCCAAGCAGTTTGAAATCCCAACCACATCGGTACGGCCAGCACTGGTACCGCTTTCGTTTACTTCCAATGAGTTTTCAGCATTCACCAGCTTGGCTGGAATCAGCATAGAGGCGAGCGTTCAGGCAGGACAACGTAATCAAAGTTACGGAACCTACCGTTTTGACGAGGATTTATTGATTACTCATAAAGGTCTCTCTGGCCCTGCTATTTTGCAAGCCAGTAGTTATTGGCAAGAAGGCGAAGCCATTCATATCAATTGGTTGGGTAAGGCTGATTTTGATGCGCTGTTTTCAGAGGCTGACAAAAAAAATGTAGATACGATCCTCGCAGAAGCGCTGCCGCAACGCGTTGCACAATTATTAACTGAGCAACTCAAGCTCACTAAACGCAATTGGGCAGAAGTGTCTAAGAAAGATCGAGAGGTCTTGCGTACTCATTTAACCAAAGCACAAATGAAGCCTGCAGGAACCTTGGGTTGGAAAAAAGCGGAGGTAATGTTAGGCGGAATTGATACAAAGGCCTTAGATGGGAAGACCATGATGGCTAAAAATCATCAGAATCTCTACTTCATTGGCGAGTGTGTGGATGTTACTGGCCACCTTGGAGGGCATAATTTTCAATGGGCTTGGTCATCAGCTTTTGTTTGTGCGAATGCGATAGCGCATCTCAAAAGTTAACAAAATTAAGGGTTTTTACTGACTCAAGATAAAGTTACTTGTTCTTGGCATCGCTTGTCCTTAATATTGACCAATATAAGCAAAATTATCATTTACACGATGGGGACACTCTCATGCAGAAATCACTACTCATTAATGCGGATAAATGCACTGGCTGTTTGCAATGTGAAATGGCTTGTAGTTACGAAAATTACGGCGTATTTAATACCGCCAAATCTCGGATCAAGGTTTTTGATTTTCATACCACAGGGAAAAAGGTTCCCTATACCTGCACGCAATGCGATGAAGCCTGGTGTTTAAAAGCATGCCCGGTTGATGCAATTCGGATTGATGCAAATACTGGCGCAAAAGTAGTGATTGAAGATGTGTGCGTAGGTTGCAAAGTTTGTACGATCTCATGTCCTTTTGGAACAATTAATTATGTCCAGGATTCTGGCAAAGTCCAGAAATGCGATTTGTGTGGAGGCGATCCCGCTTGTGCCACTTCGTGTCCAACCGGCGCCATTACCTACGTTGATGCTGATTGGACCGGCTTGGATCGAATGAGAGCTTGGGCAGACAAGCTTGGCAACCAACCCGCTGCTTAAGAGGAGATCATTATGTCTTGGTCAGGAAAAATTCTTCGTGTTAATTTAACTAAGGGTACTTGCCAGTCTGAGCCTCTTAATACGGCATGGGCTAAGGAGTACTTAGGTTCCCGTGGTCTCGCTTCGAAATACCTTGTCGAAGAAATTGACCCCAAGGTGGATCCCTTATCGCCTGATAACAAAATCATCTGGGCTACCGGACCGTTAACGGGAACAATGGCATCGACCGGCGGGCGCTACACCGTTGTAACCAAAGGCCCATTAACTGGGGCGATTGCGTGCTCGAATTCGGGAGGATATTGGGGAGCCGAACTCAAAATGGCAGGTTGGGACATGATTATTTTTGAAGGTAAATCGCCCAAACCTGTTTATTTATTTATTCAAGATGACAATGCGCAATTATTAGACGCCAGTTCCCTTTGGGGTCAATCGGTTTGGGAAACAGAGCCAAGTATTAAAGCTAAACACCAAGATCCACAAATTCGTGTTTCATGCATTGGTAAGGCTGGTGAGAATCAGGTTTTATTTGCATCGGTCGTCAATGATTTGCATCGAGCCGCAGGCCGCTCTGGAGTGGGCGCAGTGATGGGAAGTAAAAATCTGAAGGCGATTGCTGTTCGGGGAACCAAGGGGGTTGGTAATTTGAAAGACCCCAAAGGCTTTATGAAAGCGACAGCAGCTGCAAAGGCTGTTTTAGCTGGGCATGCTGTGACTGGACAAGGATTGCCGACCTATGGCACACAAGTGCTCATGAATGTGATTAATGAAGTTGGCGCTTTGCCAACGCGCAATCACAAAGATGTTCAGTTTGAGGGTGCTAAAGATATTTCGGCAGAAGCCATGGCCACCCCGCGTGAAACCGATGGTAAGCCTCATCTAGTAACAAACCAAGCCTGTTTTGGTTGCACGATTGCTTGTGGACGAATTTCAAAAATTGACGAGACTCATTTTTCAATTCAGAACCGCCCTCAATACATCAATGCCTCGGGAGGCTTAGAGTATGAAGCTGCATGGGCTCTTGGCGCTGCCAATGGAGTGAATGACCTTGAGGCTTTGCAATTTGCCAATATGGTTTGTAATGAAGAGGGCATGGATCCAATCAGTTTTGGCGCAACGATTGGCGCTGTAATGGAAATGTACGAAATGGGAGTGCTTAAGAAAGAACAATTAGGCATTGAAGCCCCATTTGGTTCAGCGAAAGCGCTTTGCTATTTTGCTGAGATCACTGCAAAAGGCGAGGGCTTTGGAAAAGAGATTGGACTTGGTTCAGCAAAGTTAACCAAAAAATATGGTCAGCCCGATTTATCGATGAGCGTGAAGGGTCAAGAGTTTCCCGCCTATGATGGCCGAGTTGTTCAGGGCATTGGTTTGGCCTATGCAACATCGAATCGAGGCGCATGCCATCTTCGTGGCTACACCATTGCGTCGGAGGTCTTAGGTATTCCAGTCAAAACAGAGCCTACTGAAACGAATGGCAAGCCCGAGCTGGTGAAGGCATTTCAGGATGCTACCGCCGCTTTTGACTCAGCTGGTATTTGCATTTTCACGAGTTTTGCTTGGACCCTCGCAGACGTGGCTCCTCAGGTGCAAGCTGCCTGCGGTGAAGAGTTTACGGTCGAAAATTTAAATACGATTGGCGAACGAATTTGGAATATGGAGCGCGACTTTAATAATCGTGCTGGCTTTACGAGTAAAGATGACAATTTACCGAAGCGTTTGATGACCGAGCCTGCAAAAACAGGACCCGGTAAGGGGACCGTTAGCGGTCTCGATAAGATGCTCCCCGAGTATTACAAAGTTCGTGGCTGGGATAGCGAAGGTCGTCTAAATTCCGAAACGCGCAAACGTTTAGGTCTTTGAGTAATGATGAAGCATGTCATTCTGGGCAATGGCCCAGCGGGAGTGTTGGCTGCTGAGCAGATTCGTCGTCTCAAGCCAAATGATTCGATTGTTCTGATTGGATCAGAGGACTCCCCGCCGTATTCACGGATGGCCATACCTTATTTGTTAGTTGGAAATATTTCTGAAGAAGGAACATTCCTACGAAAAGATGCTAATCATTTCTCCAATTTAAAGATTGAGCAAAAAAAAGCGCATGCAACACGGGTGGAGCCTGGGAGTAGACGCGTCACCCTTGATTCGGGTGAGATTATTTCTTACGATCGATTGCTAATTGCTACAGGATCTAAACCGATTCGACCGAATATTCCAGGAATTGATCTGCCTGGCGTGCATCCCTGTTGGACGCTTGAGGATGCTCGTGCGATTCAAAAGATTGCGAAGCCAGGCGCACGGGTGCTCCAGATGGGCGCAGGGTTTATTGGTTGCATCATTTTGGAGGCACTTGCAAGCCAGGGCGTCAAGCTTACGGTAGTAGAGATGGGCGATCGGATGGTGCCGCGCATGATGACCGAAAAAGCGGGTGGACTCATTAAGCAATGGGTTGAGCAAAAAGGAATCACGGTTTATACGAAGACGAAGGTGGAGGCTATTCAGCAAGGAGGCTCTGGTCTGCAAGTGAGCCTGTCCAATGGCGAGCGTATCGAGGTTGATCTTGTGATATCGGCCACAGGTGTAAAACCAAATATTGAATTCTTAAAAGATTCAAAGCTAAGTATTCATACAGGAATTACTGTCGATGATTGTATGCAAACCTCGGACCCTAATATCTATGCCGCTGGCGATGTCACCGAATCAACTGATTTCTGCACCGGCAAACCTATCGTTAATGCCATTCAGCCCAATGCTGCAGATCAAGCCATGATTGCAGCAACCAATATGGCGGGCGGTCATGCTCAAACCCGAGGCGCTTTACAAGTCAACGTTCTCGATACCCTAGGGCTTATTTCAAGTTCGTTTGGTCAATGGGCTGGTGTTGAGGGAGGGCAGTACGTTGAACATACCAACCCGGATCAATATCAATATATTCGCCTGGAATTTGATCGCGATCGCTTAATCGGCGCGACCAGTTTAGGTTTAACAGATCACATCGGAGCGCTCCGTGGTTTGATTCAGACCCGCGTTGCCCTTGGGGAATGGAAAGATAAATTGCTCGAGGATCCAACCCAAATTATGGCTGCGTATCTAGCCAAGGGGCAATCTCAAGCAGCTTGGATTGCTTAAAATTTCGTGATGCAGGTAACCCTCAAGCTTTTTGCAAGCCTTACTCCGTATTTGCCAAAACACGCCAAGCGCAATGAAGTGCAATTGGATGTACCAGACGGTATTACGGTTGCCCAAATGATTGAAATGCAAAATTTACCAAATCAATTAGTGCATTTGGTTTTACTAAATGGCCACTTTGTTGCCCCAGATCAGAGGGCTACTACGATCATTCAAGAAAATGACGCCCTTGCACTATGCCCACCCGTTGCGGGCGGATAATGCAGTTTGAACGTTTGATGGGTTGTACAACTGAGGATCTATTACGATGGTTACCAGATGCGCTTGGCGACTATTATGGAGATTGTTCTTTAGAAATTGATGGCAAGATATGGCTGCAATCAGCTCATGCAAAGGTACGGATGACTGGATTTACGAGGGATGACCGTCAGATTTCTTTGTTACGGATACCCCAGTTAGATCTTCAATTATGCTTTTTCAATTTAACTATTGATCAAGTTCAGGTGATCTTAGAGCGATTTGACCTATACACAAGAAGGGGCGGAGGTTGAGAATATTGCAGGCTAGTAAAAATAACTTTAAATGGCTTTAATTTGCGCAAACAACCGATCCTTTTAACAAGTCTTCTTGCTTTTCAATTCGCTTACGCCAAAGAGCCCGAGTACGAGGCTCCGCCATTGGATGAGGTGGTCATCTCCGTCAGTGGCTATGAGCAAAAAATATTGGATACAGCTGCTTCAGTTAATGTCGTCACTAGCAGTCAGATCCATAATGGACAAGCAGAAAATAATCTCTCTGAGCCCTTAAATCGTGTACCAGGCATTTTTGCTCTAAATCGCCAAAATTATGCGCAAGATTTACAGATTTCATCTCGTGGCTTTGGCGCAAATTCAACATTTGGTACGCGAGGCATCAGATTGTATGTTGATAATATCCCCGGAACTGTTGCGGATGGACAGGGTCAAATTTCGCACATTGATTTGCCATCCACAGAGCGTATCGAAGTAATTCGAGGTCCATTTTCAGTTTTGTACGGAAATTCATCGGGCGGTGTTATTAGTGTTTTCTCAGAAGATGGCGGCCCCAAAAATAATATTCAACCTTATTTTGAACTAGGTTCATATTCGCAGCGTAAAGCTGGTATTAAGGCAAGCGGCTTATATAAAAATACAAACTACTTATTTGATGTTGGCGATTTTCATACCGATGGCTATCGCGTTCATAGTGCTGCCGACCGATTTAACGCCAATTCAAAGATTAAATTTAGACCAGTGAGTGATTCCGTGATCACTTTCGTTGCCAATAATGTCAACCTCAGTGCCCAAGACCCTTTAGGTTTAACAGCGGTGCAGTTGGCTGCAAACCCCAAGCAGGCTGGTAACAACGCGATTTCTCAAAATACTCGCAAGACAGTTCTACAAACCCAAACTGGATTCACAATTGATACTCGCATTGATCAAAAAAATCAGCTGCTATTTACTCCTTATTATGGGCAGCGTCATGTGACCCAATTTCTTGCTGCAACCAACAATGGAGTTATTGATTTAAAGCGAGATTTTTATGGAATGGATAGTAAGTGGATTCATAAAGATCAATTGATTGGGATGCCATTGACATTCGTTGGGGGAGTTGATTTCAACGAAAATGATGATCAGCGTCAAACTTATCAAAATAATGGTGGTATTCAGGGAGCGCTAGGGCAAACGTATCGGATGAGCGCTAAAAACTTTGATCAATATGCTCATATTGATTGGCGTTTATTAGAGCGCCTCGCTTTAAATTTTGGAGCGCGTAATTCGCAAACAAATTTGAGCTCGATTAGTAATAATCCCAGTCTTAACAATACAAGTAGTGGGTCTCATGCGTATCAAGCCCTGACGAGTATGGTTTCGTTGCAATATTACTTATCCGAAGTTTCGAACGTTTATGTATCGTATGGTTCAAGCTTTGATACACCAACTTTAAATCAAGTGACCTATAACTCATCCTTTACAGGATCTAATTTTGGTTTAAATGCCGCAACGACTAAACAGGTTGAGATTGGTTTTAAGTCTAAATTGTCTAAATCAGCGCAAATTATCCTTGCTCTATTTAATGCAAATACAAGTAACGATATTGTGGTTGGTGCCTCAAGCTTGGGACGAACATCCTTCACGAATGCCCCAAAAACTAATCGTCAGGGTGTAGAAGCAAGCGCCCAATTTATTTTGCCCCATCAATTTGAGCTAAATATGGCGTACACCTTGTTAAATGCAACGGTTAAGGAAGCTTATTTAAATAATAATGCTTACATATTTAGTGGCAATCGGATACCGGGCGTGCCAAATCAAGGATTATTCTCCGAGTTATTGTGGGTGAAACCGAATAAATCCATTGAAGCTGCTGTTGAGGCACGAGTGAATGGTTCGATGGCTGTTAATGACATCAATAGTCCCAGCATGGCCACTGGATATGCTGTTCTGAATCTCAGAACAATGTTTCGACAAGAAATCGCTGGGGGTTGGTCGTTGTCCCAGTTTTTTAGGATTAACAATATCTTGAATCGATCCTATGTGGGGTCTGTAATTGTTAATCAAACGAGTAGCCAATTTTATGAACCTGCCCCAACCCGCAACTGGTTAGTGGGCGCCAAGGCAAATTATCAGTTCTGAGGGCATTTGCTTTGGGGCTAATGAAATGCTATCTATCAGGCAAAACCCTTATTAATTGTTATATCCATTACGGTAAAAAGGGATTAAATTAAAGTACTAACCTAATTAAATAGCACTCGGACAAAAAGGGGAAATAACCATGATCCATCGATCTATTTCAATTGCTTCAATGACTGCGTTTGCTTCATCACTCTTGGTTTTGCAAGGCTGTGCAACCGCTCCGGCCCCTAAGGCTGAGGCGCCTGCCCCAGCCCCGGTTGCTGCTGCGCCCGCTCCGGCATGGAAGCAGGGTATGGGCCCTGATATGGCTA
Organism: Polynucleobacter sp. HIN8; assembly: GCF_030297615.1. Lineage (NCBI taxonomy): Bacteria > Pseudomonadati > Pseudomonadota > Betaproteobacteria > Burkholderiales > Burkholderiaceae > Polynucleobacter > Polynucleobacter sp. HIN8. The sequence continues at coordinate 697,430 of NZ_AP028139.1, forward strand.
ATTCTAAGTTGGCCCCACTGCCTGGAAAGATGACGGTGACCCCTGTTAGCGATATTCCGATTGATAAGTTGAAATTACCACCCGGTTTCAAGATTGAAGTGTGGGCAACGGGGATGCCTGGTGCTCGAGCAATGGCACGCGGTGATAACGGCAAAATCTATATTGGTACTCGAGCAATTGGTCGAGTCTATGAGTTGAGCGACAACGGTAAAGAGCGAACCAGCCGTGTGGTGGTAGATAAACTCGTTCAGCCCGCTGGAGTGGCTTTCAAGAATGGCTCTTTATATGTAATGGCAATTAATAAAGTACTTCGTTACGACGGGATCGAAAAAAATCCAAACGTCACACCGGTTGATCTAACAGCGAAGTTCAATTTACCCCCGGAGCAACATCACAACTGGAAATACATCGCCTTTGGCCCAGATGGTAAGTTGTATGTACCTTTTGGAGCCCCTTGCAATATTTGTGAGCTACCAACTCCGGAATATGCTCAGATTCGTCGGTATAACCCAGATGGATCAGGTATGGAAGTGTTGGCAACGGGCGTGCGGAATACGGTTGGCTTTGATTGGCATCCCACCACCAAGCAACTTTGGTTTACCAATCATGGGCGCGACTGGATGGGAGACGATAAGCCAAATGACACCTTAAGCCGCATGCAAAAAACGGGGTTGAATTACGGTTTTCCCTATTGCCATGAAGGAAACATGCCCGATGACGTTGTGAAGAAGGCTAATCCTTGCGCTGGAGTCGAGCAGCCTGTTGCCTTAATGGGCCCTCATAGTGCCGTGATGGGCCTAAAGTTCTATACCGGCAATATGTTTCCTGCCGAATATAAAAATGCTGCCTTTATCGCACGTAAGGGTTCATGGAACCGTAATCAAAAAATTGGTTATGACGTTGTGATGGTGAAGTCTAGCGCGGATGGTAAAAACGCTAAGATCACCCCATTCATCACTGGCTTTATGAACCCTGCTGACCAATCCTTCTGGGGACGTCCTGCATATTTATTGCAGATGCCAGATGGCTCGATGTTGGTCTCTGACGAGCAATTGGGTGCAATTTATCGCGTGACTTACAAAAAGCAACAAGTAGCAGCTAAGTAATCTGCAGTATTGATGTGCAGTATCTACGAATAGCGACGTTAGCCTTAGGACTTATCTGTTCTAGTGCAACGTCGCTTTCTTTTGCCCAAGATATTAGCGCTAAGTTACAAGTTTGTGGCGCTTGCCATGGCCCAGATGGCAATTCAAAGATTGCGGGCACTCCGTCTTTAGCGGGTCAGCCTAAGACCTTTCTAGAAAATCAGTTGGTGATGATACGGGAGGGAATGCGCGATATACCCGCCATGAAAGGTCAGCTCGACGGTGTAAGTGATGCCGCAATTGTGGCTATTGCTAAGTTTTACTCAAACAGCCCCGCAATATCCCAAGCCGGACCTCGCAATGCAACTTTGTTTGAAAAGGGTCAAACCATTTCAAAAGAGGCTTTGTGTGGAACATGCCATTTGCCAAATTATGTTGGTAGAGATCAGATGCCACGTATTGCTGCTCAACGCGAAGATTATCTTCTCTATAGCATGAGGCAGTTTCGTTCTAATCAGGCTATTGGTAGAGATACAATCATGGCAGCATCACTTTATGGCATGAGCGATGATGATCTAAAAGCCATTGCTCACTATCTTTCTCAATTAAAGTAAGCCCATGACCCTTCTTATTGACCGCGTTGACCACCTCGTTCTTACTGTTACGGATATTGAGAAGACCACCCAGTTTTACGAAAGGGCACTCGGTTTTGAGCGGGAGTTCTTTAAGGGACCGGAAGGGCAGCCACGTTATGCCTTGTTGTTTGGCCCATACAAGATCAATCTTCAAGATAAAAATACCGAGACCCCAACGAAGGCAAAAGTTCCAACCATTGGTGCGGGGGATTTTTGCTTGATCTCAAAGGTGCCACTCGATGACTTTATTGCGCATCTTCAAAAAGTTGGTGTGGCGATTGATACCGGGCCGGTGCAACGGCGTGGAGCGCTTGGGCCAATTCGCTCGGTGTATTTCAGGGATCCGGACGGAAACCTGGTCGAAGTAGCCGAATACATCTAAATTTCACTGGAAAGCACCACAAAAGCCCCAAAAAGGGGCTTTTTTCTATTTCTTTAAATCACTGATTTAACTCAGTAATTTCCTTATTTTTCCATGGGTGGGCATTTAGACACCCAAATATGTATATTTTTATTGACAAAGATATATGTAAAATTAGAATTACACTTAGGAAAAGTAGGTTATTACGATTTTGTGGCAGAGGGTGTCATAAAACCCGCGTGCGGGTGGAGCACGAGCAGTAGGGTGTCTTTCAAAGGGAGAAAACTATGTCAGACCCAAACAAGGTATGGCCCACCGGCTTAACGGAGGCTGAATCTGAAGAGTTGCACCGTAATCTGATTCAAGGCACGCAGTTTTTTGGCATGATCGCAGCTCTTGCCCATTTGCTTGCGTACATTTATTCGCCTTGGCTGAAATAAGGAGATTAAAAAATGATTTACGGAAAAATGTGGTGTGTCGTAAAACCATCCGTCGGGATCCCATTGTTTTTGGGCGCCTGTGCAGTTGGTTCATTCGCTGTTCATACAATGATTCTCAACAATACAACGTGGGTTAAAGCATTTTTGAATGGCAACGCTGATAAAGTCGCAAGCGCTTCGGGCTCATCAGCGGGAGCACCTGCAGCACCTGCAGTGAAGAAGTAAAGTACTTTAATTTTTCACTAGTCCGAGGTCGGCGGGCCTCGGACTTTTTGCATTTTGATAGTGAGTCTTGACGCCGGTTGATCCTGATGGTGAGATAGCTATACATGAAACGCTTAAGCGAGAAACTAGTGCAATCCTGGGCCAGTCTTGGTCCTAAGTTTCTGCCGTTTGCGGATGCCGCTACCCCCGACTTACCCCTCTCGCGTCTTCTGCGACTATCCTTATTTCAGGTTTCGGTTGGCATGGCCTTGGTCTTATTGATTGGCACGCTTAATCGCGTGATGATTGTTGAACTTGGGGTACCCGCTTCTTTAGTGGCGATCATGGTTTCCTTGCCACTCGTATTTGCGCCATTTCGAGCATTAATTGGTTTTCGCTCGGATACCCATCGCTCTGAACTTGGGTGGCGACGTGTTCCCTATATTTGGCTCGGAACCTTAGTTCAGTTTGGCGGCCTTGCAGTCATGCCATTTGCCCTATTGGTTTTGTCCGGCGGTGGAAATTCGGCTAGCGCCCCAGCTTGGATAGGTCAGGCCTCTGCCGCCCTTGCTTTCTTATTCGTGGGGGCCGGTATCCACATTACCCAAACCGTTGGCTTGGCACTCGCAACCGATTTAGCCCCTCAAGAGTCGCAACCCAAAGTAGTTGGACTGATGTATGTCATGTTGCTCCTTGGAATGATTGTGAGCGCATTTGTATTTGCCGCGGTCTTGGAGGATTTTTCACCAGGCCGTTTAATTCAAGTGATTCAGGGGTGCGCAATTACGACGATGATTTTGAATGTGATTGCGCTATGGAAGCAGGAGACCCGTGATCGAAATCGTCGTTTTAAGAATCCCGACCAACCCACATTTAAACAATCTTGGGAGCTCTTTTGCAAAGGCGATCACGCTATTCGTCGCTTAACCGCAGTTGGTTTGGGAACCATGGCATTCACCATGGAGGATGTTCTGTTGGAGCCCTATGGCGGTGAAATTCTTAAACTTAGTGTTAGTTCCACGACATTCTTGACGGCAACCTTGGCAATCGGTGGCTTAATCGGATTTGGCCTTGCATCGCGCGTTCTAAGCCGTGGGGCTGATCCATTTCGGATGGCCAGTATGGGGGCATTGCTTGGCTTACCTGCATTTATGGCGGTGATTCTGGCAGCCCCGTTAGCCTCCGCATCACTCTTTAGCTTCGGGGTCTTTCTCATCGGTTTTGGAGGCGGTTTATTTGGTCACGGTACATTAACCGCTACCATGAACCTTGCACCACCGGAGCAGCGCGGCTTAGCCTTAGGTGCCTGGGGTGCCGTGCAGGCTACTGGGGCGGGTATTGCGATGGCCTTGGGTGGAGTGATTCGTGATCTTATTAATTATTTCGCGATGAGCAGTTATTTCGGTCCTGCTTTGATCGACCCGAGTACAGGCTATATTGCTGTTTATGCACTCGAGATCGTGCTCTTAATTGCGACGATCATTGCCATGGCCCCATTAATCAAGCAACGGGTATTACCGCAACCCTTGCAAACAAGTTCGGGCGGTATAGGTCGTAGTTCTTAATCAAGGAGAAAGCAATGGAAGCTGGTTATGTTGTCGCAATTTTGATTGTTGCCATTGGCGCCATGGTCGCTATCCGGAATATGAATCGCCGGAAATAAGTGTTACCTAGGAATCGCTTTTGCGTTTTTTACCCAAAAACGATTCCACGATGATGGAGCAAAATACTGCCCCGAGAAGGGCGGTAATCACGGCCATGATCGGCCCACTGATTTGCATGCCAAACTCGTAGCCAAATTTTAGGCCAACGCCCACCGCAACTAGGTAGGGGATCAAAAAGAGATAGTTGCGAGGATTCTTCATAGGCATCATCTTAGCGGGAGACGTTCTGATCAGCAATTTTGGTCGAGTTGGATCATAATGATTCATCATTTGGAGGATCCATCATGGCGATCAAACGTTTTGCTATTACTGTTTTCTCAATCGTGTTTTCATTGAGCGCGATCGCAGCAGATACGACCCCAAGTGAGTCAGCTCCCTCTTGGCAAGCGGATGCGCAAAAAGAGATTAAGGCAAATAATTATGATGCTGCCATCAAAACACTACTTGCAGCCAATCAACCCAATTCAGCAGATTGGAATAACCTGCTCGGTTATGCGCAACGCAAAAAGACCCCGCCGGATCTAGCTGCTGCGGAGCGCTACTATCAGGCGGCGTTGAAGATTGATCCAAAACATCGTGGCGCCTTGGAGTACTACGGTGAGTTGTTTTTAATGAAAAACGATTTAGCCGGTGCCGAACAAATGCTGGCAAGACTCAATAAGGCCTGCTTTTTACCTTGTGAGGAGTATCGAGATCTTAAGGACGCAATCGCAAAGTACAAGGCAAAAAAATAATTTCCCTACTTAATCATCCCAGCATTCTTTGCATCCTCCATCGCTAGAGGAGTTTTCTCCTTCATAAAGGCAGGAATTTTATTAACTGGGATATCCACCACAACAAATCCCATATCCTCTAGCCGTTTTTTAGCTTCAGGATCAGCATTGAGTTTGCCGATAAAGTCTGACATTTTTTCTTGAAGAGCGAGAGGCGTTGATTTAGGCATAGCAACTCCTCGATACGCACCATCAACCCAATTAAGCCCCAACTCTTTAAAGGTTGGAACATCGGGTAGTGCGGGATGCCTTTTCTCAGTAGCGATTGCAAGAGTTCTAACCTTACCTTTTTGCTGAATCGCTAAAGGAAGATAGCCCATGGCTCCGCTAACATGCATTCCGATCAGAGAAGAGACCAAATCACCAGTCCCTTTAAATGGAACATATTCCACTTTGATACCAGCTAATTTATTGAAACGTTCGGTTGCCATGTGATTTGCAGAGAATTGAGCTGAACCTGCAAGGGTTAATTTCCCTGGATTTTTCTTGGCTGCTGCAACAAAATCTTGAAAGGTTTTGTAGGGGCTATCGGCAGAAACCATTAGGGCATCAGGCGTAAAGTGGTAATAGTAAATTGCATTAATGTCAGCAGTTTTGTATTGAATACCCTCTTGCAATGGTTGCAAAATAGTATGCGGAATATTGACGCCGATGATGTTTGTGCCATCCGCAGGGTAGGTGTTTAACTGACTCCAAACCATCGCACCACCAGCGCCAGAGCGATTAATCACAATCATTGGCTGATTATATTTTTTGATCGCAATGTCAGCCTGAATTCGGGCCACTATGTCAGATTCTCCACCCGCCGGAAATGGAATAATGTATTGAATTTGTTTGTCGATAATAGGTTGCGCGTGCGCACCACCAAAACCGAATACAAAAAAGATCAAAGCAAGTTGCTTAAAAATACCGATCGTTTTATTCATGGCATTCTCCTTAGGTTTTATTAAGTATTCACGATAAAGATCAAATTTCGTCTTGGTATGAACCCTAAGCACTCAAGAATGAATAGCTTTTATCACTGCATTACTGACGTCAATCATTTTGGCTTGCCCACCTAAATCGCGAGTATGAAGTATGGGATTGGCAGTGACCCCTTCGATCGCCTGCATGAGTAGCTTTGATGCTTCATTTTCACCAAGATGGTCAAGCATCAAGACAATCGACCAAAAAGTACCAATAGGGTTTGCTAAACCTTGTCCCATAATGTCAAAGGCAGATCCATGAATCGGTTCAAACATCGATGGATAGCGGCGCTGGGGATCAATATTACCGGTTGGGGCAATTCCCAAACTGCCTGCTAATGCAGCAGCTAAATCGCTTAAAACATCAGCATGTAAGTTACTTGCCACAATCGTATCTAGAGAGCTCGGTTTATTAATCATGCGGGCGGTTGCGGCGTCTACCAATTCTTTATCCCATTGCACATCTGGGAAATCACGGGCTACCTCACAAGCAATTTCATCCCACATTACCATTGCATGGCGTTGAGCATTTGATTTCGTTATCAGTGTTAATTTTTTTCTTGGTCGTGATCGCGCTATTGCAAAAGCAAAACGTTGAATGCGTTCGACTCCAACACGAGTCATGATGCTAATATCGGAGGCAACTTCAATGGGGTGACCTTGATGAGCCCGTCCTCCAAGACCAGAATATTCACCTTCTGAATTTTCGCGGACGATCATCCAATTAAGATCTTCGGGTTGACAATTTCTTAATGGCGTTTGAATTCCAGGCAATATACGGGTTGGGCGAATATTGGCATATTGGTCAAAGCCTTGACAAATTTTGAGGCGTAGGCCCCACAAAGTAATGTGATCTGCAATCTTTGGATCCCCAGCCGAACCAAATAAGATGGCATCTTTGTTACGTAAATGATTTAGACCATCCTCAGGCATCATGATTCCATGTTTGCGGTAATAGTCACCTCCCCAATCAAAACGTTCGAAGTCAAACTTCATCTGAGGAAAGCGCTTTTCAAGGGCAGCTAGAATTTTTTCGCCTTCGGGGATCACCTCTTTTCCGATTCCGTCACCGGGAATGGATGCAATTTTGTATGTTTTCATGCGCACTAAATCGTTTGTTCTAGAAGGTTTGAGGTTAACAGAAACCGATTTATCAAAAAAGGTGCGCTAACCAAAATATCTGAGAAAATAGAGTTTTAATTAATGAGTCAAAAGACCCGCCACCATGCCAGCAGGGAGAATCACGCTTTTAGAGTATCTACGCCAGCAATCGGCCCAGCATCAATCTCTTCACCCTGATCTTGGTAAGCTTGTTCTAGAAATTGCTAAAGCAGTTCAAGAAATTGCCGTATTGACTTCCCAAGGAGCACTCGCTGGGGTGCTGGGTAGCTTAGAAAGTCAGAACGTTCAGGGTGAGACCCAAAAGAAATTGGATGTTCTCTCCGATGAGATTCTGATTCAGACCTTTCAATCCGGTAATTTAGTTGCCGGAATTGCATCCGAAGAAAACGATGAACCACTGAGTAATCCTAAGGGCGGCTCTTTTTTATGTCTCTTTGATCCACTCGATGGCTCATCCAATATTGATGTCAATGTTTCAGTCGGAACCATTTTTTCAATACTGTCTGCAATCCCGAACACCACGCTTACAGTGAGTGATTATTTGCAAGTGGGGCGCAAACAGATCGCAGCAGGGTATGCGATTTATGGGCCAGCAACGATGCTAGTTTTTAGTTTGGGTCACGGTACACACGGCTTCACCTTGGATGCAGTATCGAGTGAATTCATACTGACACATCCTGATATTCAGGTTCCTGCGGATACTAGTGAGTTTGCCATTAACGCTAGCAATGAGCGCTTTTGGGAGCCACCCGTGAGTCGCTACATCAGTGAATGCAAGCAAGGTAAAACCAGCGTGCGGGGGCGTGACTTCAATATGCGCTGGATTGCGAGTATGGTGGCAGATGTGCATCGGATCTTGATGCGCGGTGGGGTATTCATGTATCCAAAGGATACGAAGGATCCAAGCAAGCCAGGGCGCCTGCGTCTGATGTACGAGGCCAATCCTATGACCTTTGTGGTGGAGCAGGCAGGCGGCCTCGGTTCCACTGGACGTCAACGCATCTTGGACGTTCAACCGGAAAGTATTCATCAGCGGATCCCAGTAATTCTTGGGTCTAAAAATGAAGTAGAGCGTATTGAGAACTATCACCGCGATCATGATCGCGCGTAACACCAACCACACGAATGGATATGAGTACATCATCACTTAATCGTCGCGAACTGGCCAACGCCATTCGCTTTTTGGCCATCGATGCCGTTGAAAAATCCAAGTCGGGTCATCCTGGCGCACCGATGGGAATGGCAGACATTGCCGAGGTGTTATGGCGCGATCACTTGCAGCATAATCCTGCCGATCCGGCATGGATTAATCGGGATCGCTTTGTGCTTTCCAATGGCCATGGATCGATGCTGATCTATGCCTTACTGCATCTCACCGGTTATGCCGTCAGTATTGACGATATTCAGAAGTTCCGACAGTTGCACAGCATCACGGCTGGCCACCCCGAAGTCGGCATCACGCCTGGTGTAGAAACCACCACTGGTCCACTTGGTCAAGGCCTTGCCAATGCGGTAGGGATGGCCTTAGCCGAATCGCTACTCGCTAAGCGCTTTAATCGCCCTGGCCATTCCATCATCAATCATCACACCTACACTTTCTTGGGGGATGGTTGTCTGATGGAAGGCGTCAGTCATGAGGCCTGCTCACTGGCAGGAGTCTGGGGCTTAAATAAACTGATTTGCTTTTATGACGACAACGGCATCTCGATTGATGGGCATGTTGATGGTTGGTTTAGAGACGATACCGCCAAGCGGTTTGAGGCCTACGGTTGGAATGTCATTGGCCCCATTGATGGTCACGACACTAACGCAATTACACAAGCCATCGGGCAAGCAAAGAGCAAGTCCAAGCGCCCCAGCCTGATTATTTGTAAGACCACGATTGGATGGGGAGCCCCCAATATGGCGGGCACGCATGATGTACATGGTGCGCCCTTGGGTGAGAAGGAAGCCCACGCAACGCGCCAAGCATTAGGCTGGACCCACGCGCCGTTTGTGATCCCTGCATCCATCAAAGAGGCATGGAGTGCTCTTGCAGCGGGCAAAGCCAAACAAGCTGCTTGGAATGAGGCGTTTGCCAACTACCAGCGTGAGTTCCCTGAGCTTGCTAAAGAGTTACTGCGCCGCGTTGGCGAGACCTTCCCTGAGGGTTGGGCGAACACCAAATCACAACTCTTTGCCAGCATGAAAGCCATCGAGGCACCGACAGCCAGTCGCAAGTCATCGCAACAGGCCTTAGAGGTTTTGGTCCCAGCCTTGCCTGAGCTCTTGGGTGGTTCAGCCGATCTCACCGGTTCCAACCTAACCGCTGCGAAAGCCAGTGTCACCTGGCATCAAAAGCCCGATCAAGTGGCCAACTATCTGTCATACGGCGTTCGTGAATTTGGTATGAGTGCCATCATGAATGGCATTGCATTGCATAAAGGCTTCATTCCTTATGGTGGCACCTTTGCGGTGTTCTCGGATTACGCCCGCAATGCCATGCGCATGAGTGCTCTCATGCACCAGCGTGTCATTTATGTGCTCACGCACGACTCCATTGGTTTGGGTGAGGATGGACCGACCCATCAACCGATTGAACATGCCTCTAGCTTGCGATTGATTCCGAATCTTGATCTCTGGCGCCCTTGCGATGGATTTGAAACCGCTGTTGCATGGACTGCTGCCATTGAGCGTACCGATGGACCTAGCGCACTCTTTTTATCTCGCCAAAATTTACCTCAGCTCACCCAAGCAATTACGGAGGCCCAGGTATTAAAGGGTGCTTATGTCTTATCAGATGCTCCCAATCCTGAGGCAGTGCTGATTGCAACCGGCTCCGAAGTGAGTCTGGCGATGCAAGCCCAAGCACTCTTACGTACTAAGGGTAAGTCGGTGCGCGTGGTATCCATGCCGTGCACCTCGGCCTTTGATCGTCAGTCTCGAGCGTGGCAAGACGAGGTCTTACTCAAGGGTGTGCGACGAATTGCGATTGAAGCCGGACAGGGTGATTTGTGGTGGAAGTATGTCGGCTTAGATGGTGCTGTCGTTGGTATCAATCGGTTTGGAGAATCCGCACCCGCACCCGCGGTTTATCAAGCCTTAGGTGTTACCGTTGACCGTATTGTTGAACTTGTTTTGTCCTAGAGGAAAAAATGGCATTAATTTCATTAAGACAGCTTTTAGACCACGCCGCTGAGCATCATTACGGATTGCCAGCATTTAATGTGAACAATATGGAGCAGATCCATGCCATCATGCAGGCCGCTGAGCAGGTCGATAGCCCGGTCATTTTGCAGGCCTCGGCAGGTGCACGAAAATACGCTGGGGAGCCATTCCTTCGTATGCTGGTGCATGCAGCGGTTGAGCAATACCCCCATATCCCAATCTGTATGCATCAAGACCACGGCGCCTCGCCTGCAGTCTGCCAAGCCTCGATTCGCAGTGGCTTTTCTAGTGTGATGATGGATGGTTCGCTAAAAGAGGATGCTAAGACCCCGGCTGACTTTGCCTATAACGTGGATGTGACCCGTCGGGTTGTGGATATGGCGCATGCCGTTGGTGTTTCAGTGGAAGGTGAGCTGGGTTGCTTGGGTTCTTTGGAAACTGGACAGGCCGGTGACGAGGATGGCAGTGGCGCAGAGGGTGTGCTCGATCACTCGCAGCTCCTCACCGATCCCGATGAGGCAGCTGAGTTCGTTGCTAAGACGCAAGTGGATGCGCTAGCGATTGCCATTGGTACCAGTCATGGAGCGTATAAGTTCACCAGACCCCCCACTGGTGATATTTTGGCAATTGATCGTATTAAAGCGATTAATCAACGCATACCCAATACGCATTTAGTGATGCATGGATCGTCAAGCGTACCGCAAGAGTGGTTAGCAATTATTCGTCAGCATGGCGGCACTATTAAAGAGACCTACGGTGTGCCAGTGGAAGAGATTGTTGAAGGGATTAAGCATGGTGTGCGCAAGATTAATATCGATACCGATATTCGTTTAGCGATGACCGGTGCAATACGGAAATTTTTCTCAGAGCATCCAGAGGAATTTGATCCTCGCGCTTTCTTGAAAGTTGCCACAGCCGCTGCCAAAGGAATTTGTGAGGCGCGTTTCAAATCGTTTGGGTGTGCAGGGCAAGCCAGCAAGATTAAGGTGATCCCTTTGGAAAAGATGGCAGTGCGCTACGCCAAGGGAGAACTAAAAGCGATTGTGCAGTAATGATTGAGTAAAAGGAATAAAGAGGAAAACATGACGATCCGAGTTGCAATTAATGGATATGGCCGGATTGGCCGGATGGTATTGCGTGCGCTCTACGAAGAGGCGATGCAGAATAAAAAACGCGATATCCAAATCGTCGCAATTAATGCGATGGGTGATATTGATATCAACGCACATCTCACCCAATACGACTCTGCCCATGGTCGTTTTCCTGGAACAGTGAGCATCGATGGCGATTACATGGTGGTCAATGGCGATCGAATTCGGATGTATTCGACCCGTAATCCCCTCGAAACCCCATGGGGCAAAGAGAGTGTTGATCTGGTGCTTGAGTGTTCCGGTAAGTTCACCTCCAAAGAAAAGGCCATGGTGCACATTCAGCAGGGCGCCAAGAAGGTGTTGATCTCAGCCCCCGGTGAAAAGGATGTGGATGCCACGATTGTGTATGGCGTCAATGAGAAGGTCTTAAAACCCACCGATGTGGTGGTCTCTAATGCAAGTTGCACCACCAATTGCTTGGCACCCCTCGTTAAGCCGCTGCTGGAGAAGATTGGAATTGAATCTGGCCTCATGACCACGATTCATGCGTTTACCAATGATCAAGTACTCACCGATGTGTATCACAAGGATAAACGTCGGGCGCGTTCAGCGGTGAGTAGCATGATCCCCACCAAAACCGGTGCTGCAAAAGCGGTTGGTCTAGTGCTACCAGAATTGGCTGGCCGCTTTGATGGCTTTGCGATGCGCGTACCTACTATTAATGTCTCAGTCGTTGATCTCACCTTTATTGCCAAGCGTCCTACCTCGGTCGATGAAGTTCATCAAATACTCAAGGCGGCCAGTGAGCATGAGCTCAAAGGCATACTGGGCTTTAATACCTTACCGCTGGTATCAATTGATTTCAATCACGATCCCCGACCCAGTATTTATGACGCCTCGCAAACGCGGGTTTCTAGCGATGGCAAGTTAGTCAAGGTCTTGGCGTGGTACGACAACGAATGGGGCTACTCCGTACAAATGCTCAATGCGGCACAAGCCCTGATGGCGGTATAAGGCATTGGTCAGTCGACCCTCTACCCGAAAACAAGACCCCGACTCGGCCTTGGTTGACGATATTCGTCTACTAGGGCGCATCTTAGGGGACGTGATTCGGGAGCAAGAGGGCGTTGCAATATTCAATTTGATTGAGCAGATCCGGGTCTTATCGGTCCGGTTTCATCGCCATGCTGATGAGAATGCCAATAAAGAGCTTAAGAAGCTTTTAAAAGGATTAAGTGCCGATGATGCAGTGAAGGTCATCCGAGCCTTTACCTATTTCAGTCACTTAGCAAATTTGGCAGAAGACCGGCATCAGCTACGCCGTCAAGCTGCACAAGAGCGCATTGCTGGCCAACAGCCCGGCAGCATTGATTTAGCTTTAGAGCGGATTCATGCAGCAGGTATTAGTAAGGCAACGATTGTTAAGACCCTCGCTGATAGTTATTTGTCACCCGTGTTAACCGCACACCCAACTGAGGTGCAGCGTAAAAGTATTTTGGATGCGGAGCGGAGCATTGCCCAACTCTTACTTACCCGTGATCAGATTAAAGATCGAGCGAAAGCCTATCAGCTAAAAAAAGATTTGCTGTGTGAGCGCGAGCTTGCAAATAATGAATTACAAATTAAAGCGCGTGTAATTCAGTTATGGCAAACCCGTTTATTGCGCTATACCAAACTGAAGGTTGCGGATGAAATTGAAAACGCCTTGAGTTACTACGAGGCCACTTTTTTACGAGAGATTCCAAAGCTCTATGCTGAGCTAGAAGATCGCCTTGGACAATCCCATATCGCATCGTTTTTACGCATGGGTCAGTGGACTGGTGGCGATCGGGACGGTAATCCCAATGTCACTTCCCAAACCTTGGAATATGCTTTAAAGCGCCAGGCCGAGATGATTTTGCGGCACTACTTAACCGAAGTTCATTACCTAGGAACGGAGCTCTCGCTCTCTGCACTCTTGGTGGGATTTCCTAGGGCAATGCAAGCCTTGGCGAATCGCTCTCCCGATGAGAATGAGCATCGCATGGACGAGCCCTATCGACGAGCATTAACTGGCATTTACTCGCGACTCGCGGCCACATTAAAAGATCTGACTGGCGGTGATGCAGCAAGGCACGCTGTGCCTCCTCAAAATCCATACCAAAGTGCCCAAGAATTCTTAGGTGATTTGCAGATCATTGAGAGCTCATTGCGATCCCACTCTGCTGAGGCGCTCATTAATCAACGCCTTCGAGCACTTATCCGTGCAGTTGAGGTGTTTGGATTTCATTTGGCCACTGTGGACTTGCGCCAGAGCTCAGATCAGCATGAGGAAGTATTGCAAGAGTTACTCGCTGTTGCCAAGATAGAGAAAAACTACCGAGCTTTAGATGAGCCTGCTAAACAGGCTTTATTGATTCGCTTACTGAATGAGGCACGACCCTTGCAGGTGGTTGGCGCAGAGTATTCCCCGCACACGATCAGTGAGCTTGCTATTTTTGCGCTTGCCAAACGTTTGCGTGAGCGCTTTGGTGCCGATGCGATTCGGCACTACATCATTAGTCATACGGAGACCGTCAGCGATTTACTAGAGGTCATATTGTTGCAAAAAGAGCTAGGTCTCATGCATGGCACCTTGGATTCGAAAGCAAGTATTGATCTGATTACTGTGCCTCTATTTGAGACCATTGAAGATTTGCGCAATGCTGCACCCATCATGCGGGACTTTTATGCCTTGCCGGGCATCGCCAATCTAGTGAAGCGTTCGGGTGCCGAGCAAGACATTATGTTGGGCTATTCGGATAGCAACAAAGACGGCGGGATCTTTACCAGCAATTGGGAGTTGTACCGCGCTGAGATTGCCTTGGTGGAGCTCTTTGAGCGCTTAGCCAATAGCCACAATATTCAGCTGCGTTTATTTCATGGGCGTGGTGGAACGGTTGGGCGTGGCGGTGGACCGAGTTATGAAGCTATTCTGGCGCAGCCACCGGGGACGGTCAGAGGCCAAATTCGCTTGACGGAGCAAGGTGAGGTGATCGGCTCCAAATACGCCAATCCAGCGATTGGCAGGCAAAATTTGGAGGCATTGATTGCAGCAACCCTTGAGGCAACTCTATTGCAGCCAACCAAGCCCGCGACCCCATTATTTCTAAAAACCGCCGCCCTGATTTCAGAGTCCAGCATGCGGGCCTACCGCCGCTTGATCTATGAAACTGAGGGCTTTGCAGAATACTTTTTCCAGGCCACGCCGATTCGTGAGATTGCCGAACTCAACATTGGTTCACGACCTGCATCCCGCAAAGCGACACAGCGTATTGAGGATCTTCGAGCCATTCCATGGGGCTTCAGTTGGGGGCAGTGTCGCTTAACACTGCCTGGATGGTTTGGCTTTGGATCTGCCATCTACGCGTTATTGCACGATGGCCAACCAAAAGAGCGAGCTACAAACTTAGCCCTATTAAAACGCATGTATCGACAGTGGCCATTTTTTCGAACCCTCTTGTCGAATATGGATATGGCTTTATCCAAAGCAGATCTTGACCTTGCAGCACTTTACAGTGAGCTCGTTGCTGATGCGCGCTTACGCAAAAAAATCTTTACAGCCATGTGTGCAGAGTGGGACAAGACAATTGCGGCACTCGAGCAAATCACCGGGGAGAAGCAGCGTTTGGCAAATAATCCGATCTTGGCCAGGTCCATTCGCCATCGCTTTCCTTACATTGACCCATTGCATCATATTCAGGTTGAGTTAGTCAGACGTTATCGTGCCGGGCAAAGCGACGAGCGCCTCAAGCGTGGTATCCACTTATCGATTAATGGAATCGCTTCAGGTTTGCGCAACACAGGATAAATGAAGCGAATTACTTGTGGTGGTCGGAGGGAAGCTCAACCCCGCACGCTCGACAGTATTTATCGCTTGCATTGAGGTCATCGGCTAAACAGTTCGGACAGGTTCGAGGATCCAAATCTGGCCGATGACGACGCAATGCCATTTCGCTGGTCACAATTCCAGTTGGAACAGCTAATGTGCCCCAGCCCATCAGCATCATGGCCGAGGCAATCAATTTTCCCAAATCAGTTTTTGGGGTGATGTCACCGAAACCAACGGTGGTCATGGTTGTAATCGCCCAATAAATGCTTATTGGAATACTAGTGAACCCATGCTCTGGACCTTCAACCACATACATCAGCGTTCCCATCACCATCACAATCATTAGCACAACCGATAGAAACACCATGATTTTGCGCCGACTGGCAGCCAGGGCATTTGCTAGGTGGGTGTATTCAACCAAGAAACTAGTAAGCTTGAAGATTCGGAATATGCGCAGAAGGCGCAAGATGCGAACATCGATGAGCGAATGTAACTCGGGAAAGAAGAGCGCGAGGTAGGTGGGTAGAAATGCCACAAGATCAATGATTCCAAAAAAGCTTAGCGCATACTTGCGTCGATCAGGAGCGCAGTAGAGTCGTGCAATGTATTCAATGGTGAAGATGAAGGTAAAAAA
This sequence comes from Polynucleobacter sp. HIN8, assembly GCF_030297615.1. Lineage (NCBI taxonomy): Bacteria > Pseudomonadati > Pseudomonadota > Betaproteobacteria > Burkholderiales > Burkholderiaceae > Polynucleobacter > Polynucleobacter sp. HIN8. The sequence continues at coordinate 713,401 of NZ_AP028139.1, forward strand.
CCATTCCAAGGAAAAGAGGATGGTATGAAATTTTGCCGATATGCTTTGTACACTATCGAGCACCACTACCAAAATTGAGAACAGAATGACAAAGATCAGAATCCGGTCAAACAGTCGACCGGCACGGGTATCGGACTCAAAAATAACCCGATACAAAGTCTCTTTGAGGCTCTGAGGTTCGTGGTTCCGAGGCTTGGCGGTCATATCGGCCCTAGTGGTTTAAAACAATTAGAATAACGGTTTAACACGTAATCATTAATTTAGCCTAAATAAGAAGGAATTTGCATGCCAGGCCTTTTGCCCAATGTAGACCCGGATGGTCTATTGGAATTCTCGGTGGTGTACACCGACCGTTCTTTAAATCACATGTCGGCGGAATTCAAAAAAGTGATCACCGACATTTCAGCAATTCTTAAGGATGTTTATCAAGCGCATTCAACCATTGTGATTCCTGGAAGTGGGACCTACGGCATGGAAGCAGTGGCTAGGCAATTTGCTCCTGGCAAAAAATGTTTGATTCTTCGTAATGGTTGGTTCAGTTATCGCTGGACGCAAATTTTTGATCTCGAGCAGTTCACCCAAGATGTGCACGTTATTAAGGGTCGCCAAGTTGAGCATACTGCTCAGGGTGCGTTTGCACCTCCTCCGATTGAGGAGGTTGTTGCCTTTATTCAAAAAGAAAAGCCTGATGTCGTATTCGCTCCCCATGTTGAAACCTCTGCTGGGATTATCTTGCCTCCCGAGTATTTAAGAGCCATTGGTGACGCAGTGGAATCGGTCGATGGACTATTTGTATTGGATTGCATTGCTTCTGGTGCGATGTGGGTTGATATGAAAGCCAGTAAGGTTGATGTCTTAATTAGTGCCCCACAAAAAGGGTGGAGTAGTTCCCCATGTTGTGCCTTGATTGGTCTCTCTCTGCGCGCACGGCAAAAAATTGAGCAAACCCAAAGTAATAGTTTCTCGATTGATCTTAAAAAGTGGTTGCAGATCATGGAAACCTATGAAAAGGGTGCACACGTTTATCACACCACGATGCCAACGGATGCGCTAAAGATTTTGCGTAATGCCATGAAGGAGACTCAGTCCCATGGATTTGATTACCTCAAGCAGCAACAGATTGAGTTAGGTAACCGGGTAAGAGCTTTAATGGTTGGTAAGGGTTTTCCGAGCGTAGCCGCGGCTGGATATCAAGCGCCATGTGTTGTGGTCAGCTACACCACTGATCCAGATATGCAGTCCGGTAAGAAGTTTATGGAAGTTGGTTTGCAAACTGCTGCGGGTGTTCCGTTGCAAGTCGGCGAGGGTCCCGAGTTTAGAACCTTCCGACTCGGGCTATTTGGCCTAGAGAAGCTTTTGCATATTGAGCGTGCCATCACACACCTCGAAGCTGCGATGGATAAGATCACAGCAAAGTAATTATTTTTCAATCTTTAAGACAGCAAAGGCAGCTTGCAGGCGCTTGGAGTAAACCTCCTTTAGCGCCTTTACTTTTTCTAGGGTTCACGACCAACACATCATTTGAGTTGTGATTCTTATTTGCTACCTGTCAGCCTGGATTGACAGGCTATTGCATCCAATTGGCTTGATAGCCAATGTCCTATACAGGTCAAGGCAAAACAGCGCTGAAACTGGTATAAATGGGGCTTCGCTTTTTTAAAGCCATTGCCAATTAAAACGACAACGACAGACAAAATATGCTGAAACTTGACCAACATCCATCGGGTAGACATTTTTTACACATTCCAGGACCCAGTCCGGTTCCCTCGCGGATTTTGCGTGCCATCAGTTATCAAACCATTGATCATCGCGGCCCTGAGTTTGGTGAGTTAGGTCTTCAGTTATTGGCTGGTATGCAAACCATTTTTAAGACGAAGCATCCAGTGATTATTTATCCCAGCTCAGGCACTGGTGCGTGGGAGGGTGCTCTTGTGAACACCTTATCACCGGGTGACCTCGTTCTCATGTATGAGACTGGTCATTTTGCAACCCTTTGGAATAAGTTAGCTCAACGTTTAGGAATCAAAACGGAGTTCATTGGCTTACCGGGTGCAGAGGGTTGGCGTCATGGAGTTGACGCTGCAAAAATTGAAGAGCGCTTAAAGGCAGATACAGGCCATCAAATTAAAGCAGTTTGTGTGGTTCATAACGAGACCTCAACAGGGGTTACATCCAATATCGCCGCTGTGCGCAAGGCCATTGATGCGGTAAAACATCCTGCACTCTTAATGGTCGATACGATCTCGGGCCTTGCCTCGGCAGATTTTCGTCATGATGAGTGGGGCGTTGATGTCACTGTGAGCGGCTCACAAAAGGGCTTGATGCTTCCCCCTGGGATTGGATTTAATGCGGTTTCACCAAAAGCGCTAGAAGCCAGTAAGCGCGCAACCTTGCCAAAAGCCTATTGGGCTTGGGATGAAATTCTGGAGTCCAATAAGACGGGTTATTGGCCCTCGACGCCTGCGACCAATTTACTTTATGGCTTACACGAAGCGATCGAGATGATTTTGAATGAAGGCATGGACAATGTGTTCGCTCGCCATCAGCGTCTTGCAAAAGCTTGCCGCGCAGCAGTGGAGGCATGGGGAATGGAAGTGCAGTGTAAGGACCCAGCGGTTTACTCGCCTGTATTAACTGGCGTGCGCACCCCAGAGGGTGTGGATGCTGATGCCCTGCGCAAATTAATCTTTGAGCGCTATAACCTGTCCCTTGGAACGGGCCTAGGTAAGGTGAAGGGTCAATTATTCCGCATTGGGCATTTGGGTGACTGCAATGAGTTATCTTTGCTTGCTGCTATCAGTGGATGCGAAATGGGCATGAACCGTTTTGGTATCAAGCTCAAGGGTAGTGGCGTTCTTGCTGCCCAAGAGGCCTTGCAATAACTACGGCTGATTGAGTTGTTTGCGAAGCGTTTCGATTTCCTCTAAGAGGTCAAGCGCTAAAGCAACGCCCGGTGTATTTACTTCGAGGTCTCGAACTAAACGACTAGCAATCTTGGCGCGTCGCAAGGAGTGACCGGTAAAGCGCCAATCACTCTGGTTTGAACCTTGTGGCTGCAAAACACCTTCGGCCACCCATTCTTCAATATGCGTATGAGTGATTGAACATGCTTGACAGATTTCAGTAACACTTAGATGCAGATGCTCTTCAACCACCACCCCCTCTAGCAATACAGAACGATTGGTATTCATATGGATAGCTCCTATACGTTTGCGCGTGGATTAAATGCGGCAAAGGACTTTGCCATCGCCTGGTAGGACTCTTTATCGGCATCGGTGGTTACTGGTGGGGTAACCAATCGAATGGTTGCATAAAGGTCACCTGGTTCTTGGCTCGGAATGCCTTTGCCCTTCAGGCGTAATTTCTTACCCGCCATGGTGTTGGCAGGTATGTTCAGTTCAACTTTGCCAGTTGGAATGGAGAGGTCTACCGTTGCCCCTAATGCCGCCTCCCAGGGAGCAAGGTTTAACTCCACCGTAACGTCTTTACCATCAACTTTGAAGTAGGGGTTCGGTTTGATCACAATCTCTAAATAGAGGTCACCCGCTTTGCCATTGCCAAATCCAGGACTTCCTTGACCAGCAAGGCGCAAATGTTGACCGCTTCGAATACCCTTGGGGATCTTGACCTCTAAAGTACGCTCTTGCATGCGAAGATGACCTTGATCGTCGAGTGTGGGCATTTTGAGTCCAATGCTCCGCTGCGCACCTAGATAGGAATCAACTAAATCAATCTCAATCTTGGCATGGTGATCTTCACCCGGAATATTGAGTTGAGCACTTTGTTGATTGGCTTGTTGGGCGCGGCGCCCAAAAATGGACTCAAAGAACTCGCTATGGTCAGGATTGGCATGATCACCCCAACCATTACCTCGAAACTCGTATCCAGAATCCCAGTTGGGTGGGGGATTAAAACCTTGACCTCCCGACCAGTTATTACCCATTTGATCGTAGGCAGATTTTTTCTCTGGATCTTTTAGAACTGCATAAGCCTCACCAATTTCTTTGAAGCGTTTTTCGGCATCCGTCTCTTTACTCACATCGGGATGGTATTTGCGAGCTAGTTTGCGATAGGCCTGTTTGATCTGATCAGGCGTCGCATCCCGTTCCAGGCCGAGTATTTTGTAATAGTCTTGATATTCCATGAAGGCAAAAGGGGGAGTCAATCAATAATGCTTGATTTTAATCGGATTGAACCATTCAGTAGAATGGGACATGGCTGAAATTGATCCTTTAATCGCAAACGATGATTTACCACCCAGTAAATCAGAGCTCAAACGTCAAATGGCCGAGCGCCAAAAATTAGCTGAGGCTTTAAGCACCCTCACAAGTGATGCGTTAAAGTCCATTCCAATCGATGAAGATTTGCGCGATGCGATTGCACAGACCTCAAAGGTTCGGTCCTTTGAGGGGATTCGGCGCCATAAGCAATACCTTGGTAAACGCATGCGCGCATTATCCGATGAGGATATTGTAGCCATCAAGAAACAACTTGAAGTCATTGAAGGGCCTGGTCGGGTCGAAACTGCCAAGTTACATCGTTTAGAGCGTTTGCGCGAACGCTTACTGCAAAGTGATGAGGCCTTGCAGGAGTTAATTACTAAGTATCCTGCGCTCGATATTCAGAGTATTCGTACTCTGATTCGAAATGCCAAGAAGGAACGCGAGGCCAATAAACCTCCAAAAGCCTATCGCGAGATTTTCCAATACCTTAGAGAGCTTGAGACTTAAATGAGTAAAACCAAGCACGATCGTGGCGCGATCTACGTATTCATTCAAGCAGTTTTATTAATCGCACTATTCTTTGGTCCGGCCGATCTGCTTGGTAAGCCAGAGACAATCCATTATCCCTTGTGGCTGATTGGTAGGGCTTTTTTCTACCTCGGTCTTGGAATTGCTATATGGGCTGCCATTTCTTTGGGCCCCAATTTGACCCCACTACCAAAACCCAAGCAAAACGGTGAATTAATTCAGACAGGAATTTACAAGATGGTGCGCCATCCCATTTATTTTGGGGTGATTATTCTGGGTTTTGGATGGGCAGCAACTGTGCAAAATTGGTATACCTTTATTGTGGCGCTCGCATTACTACTCTTCTTTGACATGAAGTCCCGCAAAGAAGAAGAGTGGCTATTGGAAAAGTTTCCAGACTATAAGGACTACCAACGGCGCACCAAGAAACTGATCCCACTAATCTATTAATCGATTGCCTGAAAATAACTAGCCGATTCATTTAAGCGCTTTATACCCTGGAGTTTTATTGGAACGATTCTGGATGGCTTTAATGAATGCGATCAAGGTTTTATTGCGCCTGAACTCTGGTTTCATGGCAAGGTAAAACGTTTCAGTCTCAAGTGGAATGAAGTGCAACTTGTACTCTTTGGCGATGTATTGCAACCCAATTCCGACGTCGGCTTGTTCAGCTAAGATGCTGGTCGCAACAGCGCTATGAGTAAACTCCTCGTGCCCATATCCTTTAATTAGTTTGGTCTTTAGGCCTTCGCGCTCTAAGAGTCGATCAAGTAATAGACGTGTACCCGCTCCCTTTTGTCGATTAATCATACGCACCTCGGGCCGAGCAAGATCTCGGATGGATTGAATCTTCAGCGGATTGCCTTTTGCTAACAATAATCCTTGAACGCGCTGCATTAAGGGGACGGTCACCAGACCAGCGCGGCGGAGGTGGTCTTCGATCGCTTTAATTTCAGCAGGATCCGATACATGAAAACCTGCAATGCTTGCTTTATTTTCGATCAGTCGATCCAGGGCATGTCCAGACCCCATCGTTTTATAGTCAATTTCATCAAATTTTGAATGAATTTGCTCAATGAGTGGGTCGTTACTGGTGCAAAAAATATAGCGATCAAGGATTTTTTCAAGATGTTTGGAGAGCTTCTCGCCAATATCCGCAGCTAAGCGCTGAGTCTCATTTGAAAGCTGTAAATCCAAGCGATCGAGCGAATGAATCAGTAATTGACCGGCGGGAGTAATTTTTGAGCCGTGCCCCTTAATCCGTTCTAATAGCTTACAGCCCAGTTCTTGTTCAGCCTCTCGCAGTTCATTCCAAACCGTTCGATAAGAGACATTGAGATCTTTTGCAGCAGCTGCAAGGGTACGCCCCTGATCCACACTGCGCAACAAATTACCAATATGCGTTAAGTCGAGGGTACGCTGATGGTAATTTGGGGTCTTCAGGAGGAGGGTGGGTTGGATCACGAGCTTCATATGAATATTTTTGCATATTGATTATTTAAATCGATCTCTTGATGATAAAACGTTTTCAACTCACTATTGATCATCATGAAAAATCTTCGTGCCATTGTTTCGGTACTGACCCTCTCACTCTTGCTGTCCACAGCTGCGTATGCACAAAAGAGCATCATTGTTTCTTCGACCACTTCGACGGAACAATCCGGTTTATTTGGCCACATCCTGCCACCGTTTGAGAAGAAAACAGGTATTCAGGTGAAAGTCGTTGCTGTTGGCACAGGACAAGCTTTAGATATTGGCCGTCGAGGGGATGCTGATGTGGTATTTGTTCATGACAAGGTCGCTGAAGAAAAATTTGTTGCTGAAGGCTTTGCCGATAAGCGCACTGAAGTCATGTTTAATGACTTTGTATTACTCGGACCGAAAAGTGACCCAGCTAAAGTTACTGGAGGTAAAGATATTCAAGCAGCGCTCAAGAAAATCGCCGATAGTAAGTCAACCTTTGTCTCTCGAGGCGATAAGAGTGGTACCCATGCAGCCGAGTTGCGGTATTGGAAGGGTGCGGACATTGCCGTGTCAGCGAATCTACCTTGGTATAAAGAAACTGGCTCTGGAATGGGTCCTGCATTAAATACAGCATCCGGCATGAATGGTTATATCTTGTCGGACCGGGCAACGTGGCTTACCTTTAAGAACCGCGGTGATCTAGCTATTCTGGTGCAAGGCGATCCAAAGCTCTTTAATCAGTATGGCGTGATGTTGGTGAGCTCTGCCAAGCACCCCAATGTGAAAAAAGCCGAAGGCCAGGCATTCGTGGACTGGATTACCTCAAAAGAAGGTCAAGATACGATTGCCTCCTACAAAGTAGGCGGTGAGCAGCTCTTTTTCCCAAACGCGAAGAAATAACTTAGTAAGTACCAGGCACCAAAATATCGTTGGTGACATTGTGGATATCACGGTGGCCAGTAAATGCCATCGTAAGATCCAGCTCCTTATGAATAATCTCTAAGCATTTTGTAACGCCAGGCCCACCCATGGCGCCAAGACCATAGAGAAACGAGCGACCAATCATCGTACCGCGGGCACCTAAGGCCCATGCTTTAAGAACGTCTTGACCAGAACGAATGCCGCCATCCATCCAAACCTCGATATCCTTACCAACCGCATCGACGATTGGTGGTAGTGCCTGAATACTCGACATTGCACCATCGAGCTGTCGGCCACCGTGATTCGAGACCACAATCGCATCAGCCCCCGATCCAACGGCAGCCCGCGCATCTTCTGGATCCAAAATACCTTTAATGATCAATTTGCCGTCCCAGTGTTTTTTAATCCACTCAACGTCACCCCAATTGAGGCCGGGATCAAATTGTTCGGCAGTCCATGATGACAGGGAGGACATATTCCCAACGCCGGTGGCATGACCAACAATATTTCTGAAGGTGCGACGTGGCGTTTGCAGCATCCCCATGCACCAACGCGGTTTGGTCATCATATTGATCATGTTTGGAATCGTGAGTTTCGGTGGTGCGCTTAAACCATTTTTAATATCTTTGTGACGCTGACCTAAAATTTGCAAGTCCAAGGTGAGTACGAGTGCCGAACATTTAGCAGCCTTGGCCCGTTCAATTAAGCGTTCAATAAAACCACGATCTTTCATGACGTAGAGTTGAAACCAAAATGGTTTCGTGGTTCGTTCGGCCACATCTTCAATCGAGCAAATGCTCATGGTTGACAAGCAGAAGGGGACTCCAAATTTCTCAGCAGCCTGTGCTGCCAAAATTTCCCCATCGGGGTATTGCATACCGGTTAAGCCAGTGGGCGCCAGCGCAACTGGCATTGCTACCTCTTGGCCGACCATCGTCGTTTTGGTGGTGCGATTTTGCATATTGACAGCCACCCGTTGACGTAACTTAATTTTCTGAAAGTCGGATTCATTGGCACGATAGGTGGACTCGGTCCAAGAACCCGAGTCTGCGTAGTCATAAAACATTTTGGGAGTGCGTTTTTGATGGAGAACGCGCAAGTCTTCAATATTGGTAATAATGGGCATGATGTATTTTTAAAGGTTAATACGATTGACTGTATCGGAGAGGCTTGGTATTTGTCTATTATGAATGATTCTAATCAAACCCAAACCCAAACCCCAAGATGAAACCAACTGTACTGGCTTTTGATGTATTTGGAACCGTAGTGGATTGGCATGGCTCAATTGCGGCTGAGGTTGCCCAACTCTTGCCCCAAGCTGACCCTATTGCCTTTGCCAGTGCCTGGCGATCTGGCTATAAGCCTGCCATGGCTCGAGTTCGTAGTGGCGAGCTCGGCTGGACTCGGATTGATGATCTACATCGAATGATCTTGGATCAAGTGCTGACTGAGCTAAAAATTGATCATCTGACAGAAGCCCAAAAGAAGCATCTCAATCTCGCCTGGCACCGATTAAAACCATGGCCGGATACGGTGCGTGGTTTAACACTCCTAAAACAAGACTTTACGATCGTCACTCTGTCCAATGGTAATTTAGGCCTACTTGCTAATATGGCAAAAAATGGCGGCTTACCTTGGGATCTAATTCTTTCGGCCGAAGTATTTCGCCACTACAAGCCGGATCCGCAGACCTATTTAGGCGTTTGCCAAACATTTGATTTAAAGCCACACGAGGTGATGTTGGTGGCTGCCCATAAAGACGATTTAGAAGCGGCTCATGCATGCGGTCTCCAAACGGCATTTATTGAACGCCCTAATGAGTTTGGACCAAAGGTAACCCGAACAGACCTTGGGCAAGAGTCCTGGACGACCTACCATGCCAAAGACTTTATTGATCTAGCAGCGCAACTCAAGGCCGCCTCATAAATAATGATCTAGATCAAACCAAAACCCAAAAAAAAGATCATACTTAAAGAAATTACCGGAGGATTCTATGGCAAATCTAACCATTGAAATTGAGAACCTAAAATGCGGCGGTTGTGAGAACACCATCGTCAAAGGCTTAAAAGCGATTTCTGGAGTTCAAGCAGTCACGGTCGATCATGCAAACCGAGCCGTTGTTCTGGATGCCGACTCTAATTTGCGCCAGCAGATTGTCGATAAGTTGCTGAGTATGGGCTACCCTGAAAAGGGATCTGTAGCGGGTCTTGATAAAGGGATTGCGACCGCTAAATCATTTGTGAGTTGCGCAATCGGCCGTATCAGCTAAGCCATTCATCAATCGGCTAAGATGCCAAGATGTTTCATATTGACATCATTGGCTACTTCGCTGCTTTACTGACCACCTTTTCCTTTCTTGTTCAGGCCATTCAATCCTGGCGAACAAGAGACCTCTCAGGCATCTCGGTGGGCATGTACAGCATGTTTACCCTTGGGGTGGGATTGTGGCTCATTTATGGGATTGTGATTGAGAGTTGGCCCTTAATTGTGACCAATGCGTTGACTTTCCTGTTTGCCCTGAGCATCTTGCTCATGAAATTAAAACAAATGTCAAAATAGCAGAGTGCGCACTGTTATGACTCAATTCTGATAATGAAAATTCTCAAAATGCTTGTACTCTTGATCGGATTGGCGATAGCAATTGCCATTGGTGTTGCGTATTACACGGTTAGTAAATTAGATGGCTATGTGAAGAGCTCAATTGAGAACTACGCCACGCAATCCTTGGGAACAAAGGTAACCGTTGGCGAGGTCAATATTAGCTTGCGTCAAACCCGTGCAAGCATCACTAATCTTGAAGTAGCAAATCCCCCGGGTTTTGCAGGGACTCATGCATTTAAAGCGGGGTTGATCGAGATTCAACTTAATCCGAAGGAGTCTAAACTCGATTCGGTTGTCATTGATCGAGTGCTCTTGAGCCAGCCTAGTGTGCAGTATGTCAAAACCAAAGATTCTGACAATCTATCGGTTTTGCAAAATAATGCAAAGCAATACAGTTCAACCAATCAAAAAGAAGATGCTCAAAGCAAAGCAGGTAAAGCCGGCGATTCTAAGCAGCCACGCATCTTAATTAAGCAGTTTGATATTCAGGGGGCGGATCTAATTTATCAGGATATGAGAATCTTAGGTACAAGCGTTAACCTTAAGTTAGATGACATTCAAATCACTAATATTGATACTGGTAAGGATGGGGCGGGAACTAAAGAAGCGGTTGGAAAAATTATCGATGCCATTATTCCCGTGGTGAAGAATGCTGCGCTCAAAAGCGTCAACACCTATTTGAATATCGCGACGGATACATTACGGAATGTCACCGACAGTGCGCAGCAATACGGTAAGGATGCCATTACCAACATCAAAAAGTTGTTTCAAAAATAATTCGTGAATAACTCATGACTCTCAATGCATATAACGGCCGCCTGACCTCACTCTCGCATGGAGGTGGCTGCGGCTGCAAAATTGCGCCTGGTGTCTTAAGTGATATCTTGCGTGCCTCACCCCTCAAAATGATTCCAGAGTCTTTGTTAGCGGGCTCAGAAAATAATGAGGATGCCGCGGTTTATCAAATTAATGATCACCAAGCGATTGTGGCCACTACGGATTTCTTTATGCCAATCGTCGATGATCCCTATGATTTTGGTCGAATTGCGGCCACCAATGCGATCTCAGATATCTATGCAATGGGCGCTCAACCCCTATTTGCACTGGCATTACTTGGTATGCCAATTAATGTATTACCTCTAGAGGTGATTCAGAGAATCATTGCGGGTGGGGAATCGGTTTGCCATGCGGCGGGTATTCCGATTGCTGGTGGGCATTCCATTGATACCGTTGAGCCCATCTATGGCTTGGTGGCGATTGGCATTGTTGATCCAGCCAACTTAAAACGCAATAGCGGTGCGCAAGCTGGAGACGTAATTATTTTGAGTAAACCCCTTGGAGTCGGTATTTTGAGTGCCGCACTAAAGAAAGAACGTCTTTCTGCTAAAGGGTACGAGGCGATGATTACCTATACAACGCAGCTAAATCAGCCAGGCATTGCACTCTCGAAAATGCCAGAGGTTCATGCCTTGACGGATGTCACGGGCTTTGGCTTAGCAGGGCATCTTTTGGAGATGAGTCGTGGAGCTAATCTTCAAGCTAACTTGACTTGGCATGATATTCCAGTCATTGCCGAGGCAGTGGAGTTTGTTAAAGAAGATATCTATACCGGAGCGTCTACACGTAATTGGCAAGGCTATGGGGGCGAGGTTTCGTTTGGTCCGGCTATCGAAGTGTGGCAACAGCATTTAATGACCGATCCGCAAACCAGCGGCGGTCTCTTGATTGCCTGCGCACCTGAAGCTAAAGACCAAGTTCTGAATTTACTCCACCACTCGGGGTTTCATGAGGCGAAATCGATCGGCCATTTTGGAAGTGGTCAAGGCCTTGCGATGACTTAGGAATAAAGCTGGGTCGTTGCGTTGGTCAATTACCTTAAAACTAGCTACAATCAAATCATTATTTATTCAAAGTAAAGGTTTCGCTATGAAAAACCAGAATTTTGCAGCTTGTTTTCAGTCGTTCATACAAAATATGATGGCTTCCCCCATGAAGCGAGGAGAGTGGTTTTTGCAGTTGATGATTGAAAAGCGTGATCAGCGCTTGAGTAAAAAAATCTATTAATGTTGCTCTGATCGAATGCGATCAATCATGACCCGATGGGGCACACACCTGGCTGTGTGCCTTTTTGTTTTACCCATCAGTGTATCAGCAGCGGGTCTTGCCGATGTGGTTGGTGAGGGACAGATCCGTTTTCTGAAAACCAAGCCTGATCCCAATTCATATACCTATGAATCGAAGGTAACGATCCTAGAGACCAGTCTTGATTCTGGTTTGGTACAAATTCAGACCTGCCATAAAAAATTAGATCCAATTCGTAAGGTGGTCATTCTGTTTAACAAAGACCGAATCCGGGATATTCAAGTGCGGACCATGGATGGCATCGCAATGGCTGAGGTCAGAGACAATCGCGTGACCTTAAGTGAGGTACAAAAAGGTGGATCGATTTGCATTGATTTGCAGTCAAAAGCGCTGGATTCTCTTGGTAATGGTCTTTATCAACTCAATGCTGGTCCCTTGATGCGCAGACTCTTTGATGGCTATTTACCCATGACCGCAAACATGAAGTTCTCATGGCCAGATAAGCTTCTTGCAGTTCAAGAAACTAAACCAGCGAGTCAAGATGGCGTTGATATTAAGTCCGCTAATGATGGTCTGGAGATGGACTTAGTATTTGCCGGAAAAATGACCGCACAGATTTTGCTAAAGCGCTCCGATTAAGGTCTAGAGCTTTTCACAGCGGTATTGCTCAGAGCCGATGGCTAAGCGTGATTCGCTCTGAATTAATTGTGCGATGGACGCTTTGACGTCACCGACCTTGCAGTTTTCATCGAAGTAGCTGACTAGACCAAGGCTTCCACAAAAGCGCAACTGGCGATCACTAATCTTCATGGTGGATTGCTGCAAAACCATCACTACTTTTTTGCTGGAGTCGTTCTCAGGAACGCAGTTCCAAGTGGTGTAATCAGCCTGACTACATGCCATCAGAGCAAAAATAAGGGGTAGGAAGAAAAAAAAGCGCATTTACAGGACAATGGAATTTAAATTCGATCTATTGTATGAGCCAAACCCTGTTACCGCTAACCCTGTTCTATGATGGCGCCTGTCCACTCTGTCAGGCAGAGATTCTTTATTTACAAAGACGCAATCAACGGCAATTACTCCAATTTATTGATGTCAATAGCAGTGCATTCGATCCAGAGCGCGTTGGCGTCTCGTGTCAGGCTGCGCTCGATCAGATGGTTGGACAAATTGAGGGGCAGGCTGCGATTCATGGTGTCCCTGTATTTGCAGAAGCTTATCGGCGCGCTAATTTACCGATCTTGGCTTGGATTTTTTCAAGAAAAACTTTTAGACCCATCTTGAATCTGGCATATCGAATCTTTGCAAAAAATCGCCATGCAATATCAGGCGCCATCGGCCCCTTTGCTTTAAAACTGGTTCAGCGAATTAATCAATCACCTCGATGAAGTAGTGCGCGATTTTGTTGGGCGATTGAGCATTCGCGAGGCCCGGGAATGACCGTAATTGCATCACCGGCTTTTAGGAATCCGGCCTGAAGAACCCGAAGGTACCAACCGCTGCGAGCATCTTGGATCATTGCCTTTGCCGCTGTTGCAACACCCGTCTTCGCAGTGAATTTATAGCAAGGCTCGCGTAATTTAGTAACCGCGCATTCAACGGCTCCAATGCGAAGGCGATCACCAACGTAGACATCGTGCTCGCTTAATCCGCTAATCGTTAGATTTTCACCAAGGTAGCCGTGCTCTAAATGGATGGATTGGCCTTTAGCTTCTGAAAAAAGCGAGGACCAAAATGGATAGTGTTCTTGTGGATACATATAGAGGGCTTTTTCAGTCCCGCCATGAGCTTGGGGATCAGCTTGTTCATCGCCAACAATTCCGGCTCTTGTTACTTCGATTAATTGAGGATTAGTCAGTGTACTAATCGGCGTTTTGTAAATACCTGACATGATTGTGCGAAGCTCATTGTCATCGCGAACCCATATGGGTTTTACCAGTCCAGTACTAATGGTTTCTAGACGAATTGACATAGCCCATTATGCCGAAGAAAGCCCCAAGCTCAAACTCGGGGCTACAGGGATTGGCTTACTTCTTCTCGGCGCGAATCGATTGATCGCACTCGCGAATGCTATGGTTATAGCGGGGATGGTGATTATTTTTGTCGAGTGACGCTTTGCAATCGGCGATGGAATAACGCACATTCGCTGGATTGGAATTTGACATAAAGACTCCTTTATTGATGATTAAAAAAGTCAGGAAAAGTCCTGCGAAAGGAATATAGGGCTCTGCCCGTGAAAATTCAAGGGCGATCGATTAAGATCAAACGATGAACTGGTTAAAGAGGCTTCCCCCATCACGTCGAGAACCGCCTGGCTTTGAGTGGGTCATTTTGCGCTTTACGCCAAAGCTGATGTTCTATGGCACCTGCATATTTGTTATACCGCTCGCCATTTTGTAATACGGCTTAGAGCCCAGCGGATCATCCAAGCTCTGGGAGCTCTATTTAATAGCGGGACTCATCTTCTTCTGGACAATGCTTTTCACTGCCGCTTTATGTGCCTTTATCGTGTATTTAATGAAAGGCCCGGCATTTGTTGCCGATGCGTACTACCTAGAGGATTCGGATTTACCAAAATGAAGGGTAGCGCAGGGGTCGGCACGTTCGATGCTGGGGCTAATCCAAACAAAATCATAGAGTTTGGCCAGCTCCGCCAGTGCTTTAGGGTCACGTCGATCCTCTTCAACAAAACCAACACTCACGCGTTTCTTAGAGGGCTCAAGAAATCTTAAAACTTGGGGCACCCCATAATCATTGCGAACATGGCCATTACCGGCAAACAGAATTGCAGGGGAATGGCGCATCATGATCTGTGCCATCGAGATGTCCGTCAAGCGCTGCACCCGAAACATGGGTTCTAAATACTGGGCGGGAAGCTTGCCACAATGCCCGTCGATCAAATCGTTCTCAAGACTGCGTTTTGCCTCACCTGTCAAAGCACTTTTTTGGTAATCCGATTCCATCGCAGCCGGAATGGACCCACCAGAGAAGATGGTTTTAGAAATTGAACGATCTAGATTGGAGCCATAGAGCGGTAAGCCAGATACTCGAACCGCTTCAAATAGGGGTTGATAGAGCTTCCATGGCCACGCTTTTGGGGAGAACCCTGCTTGCTCCAGCGACTGTAGAGTCGATCCAGTCCATCGGACTAATGGACCGGTTGGCAGATACTCAACAACCGCTGCATATTTTTTGCTGGCAATTACAGCAATCAATCGACCGCGTGCTTCATGGTGGTGGGGGTTATCGTGAAGTTCACCCAGCAAAATATAGTCAGCGCTGATTAGCTCAGCAATCAATCGCTCCTGATTAATGGTGGTCTGATTACGTAAATCAACGATTGAGTTTGCGCTTGCAGCACTGCTAAAAACAAGAAGAATCCAACTTAGATAAATTTTCTTAATGGTATTCATTAAGAATATTTCTCGAGTGCAGCAAAAAAACGTTGCCCCATGGGCGAAACAGGCTGATGAGGCACGCCGACTTGACCAGTTATTCGTTGGACCTCCTGGACTAGCTTGCGTCCAAACCCCATTAACCGGTACATGGGTTGAACATAGATGTACTCAATATCACCGTTATTAGAATACCGGCAGTAAGCGATCGTGGTGTTTTGGTTCTTCATCCAAATCGTTTGCTGATCAACTTCGATTGAATAGTCCATAGGATTGACTGATTGCATTATTTCCCAAATCGCCTGTAGAATGAAACTGGATATTTTATGTTTAGTTTTGAATTCTAGTATTACAAGCTTGTTTGTATTGCCTAGTGTTTATGTACCGAATAATAAAAATCGATCCCGTCAAAGAACTGGCCTACGTTGCTGACGAACCAAAGGGCAAGTCGTTTGAATTTTATTTCCCAAAACTCAGTGATGCTGTTTTCATTGAAGAGTACACCTTAAAGCTTATTAGTAGTGACGGCCGCTACAAAATTATTTCATTGCTCGGCCGATAAGGCTTGGCATGCCATTCTCCCGCATTGAACCAGGCCCGAATAATCAATTTATGCCCATCGAGGCTTGGTTGATATTGGATAGCTATCAGCATTTTCTAGGTAAGTCTTGCATTGAATTAACCAGTTCAAAGAATGCAGCGCAAATGCTCTACGAAGCCCCTTTTGCGGTGGTGGCGCATGATACCTGCGCAGACCCAATTTTTGCCTACGCCAATCGGATGGCTCAGAATGCATTTGAAATGACTTGGGCAGAAATCACCTCGATTCCATCGCGTCAATCGGCAGAGCCGGTCTTGCAAGACGAGCGCCAATCCTTGTTGCAGCGTGTGCAACAGTTTGGTTTTATCGATGATTACTCCGGTATTCGGATATCCAAGGGCGGTAAACGGTTTTGGATCCGTAATGCAACGGTATGGAATTTAATCGATGCGAATGGAGCGAGGGTGGGCCAAGCCGCCCGATTTGATCGCTGGGATTATTTACCAGCCTGACTGTCTCGAAGTTCTGAAGCTTTGTCTTGAATTGCCAACTTGGCTTGATCGGTCATGCGTGCGAGATTGCGAACCTGCATGAGCATGCGTGGATTCTTACTCATGGCGCTTTCATGACGAATTAGAAAATCCCAATATAGGGTGGTAAATGGACAGGCATTAGGACCAGTAGATTGATCAGGCTTAAATGCGCAGTGCTTGCAATAATTACTCATGCGATCAATGTATTTACCCGTTGCAATATAAGGCTTACTGGCCATTAATCCGCCATCGGCAAATTGGCTCATACCAATGACATTGGGTAGCTCTACCCACTCGACAGCATCCACATACATACTTAAATACCAAGCATGAATTTCCTTTGGCTTGACCCCAAGAAGTAGGGCGTAGAGACCGGTGACCATTAGTCGTTGAATATGGTGTGCATAGCCCGTGCGCAAACTCTGAGTAATCGTTTGCGATAAACAATGCATTGGGGTGTTACCGTCCCAGAAGAATGCGGGTAGCGGTTGATTGGCCTTTAACGCATTGAGTTCAAGGTACTTTGGCATGTTCATCCAATAGATACCGCGGACATATTCACGCCAGCCTAAGATTTGACGAATAAATCCCTCAACCGCGGCAATTGGTGCCCGACCTTGACGATAGGCTTCTTCTGTAGCCTTCACCACCTCTTGAGCGGATAGTAATTTTAGATTTAGGGCGCTTGCGATATGCGAATGAAATAACCATGGCTCATCAGTCCACATGGCATCTTGATACACGCCAAACTCAGGTAGACGATGTTGAATAAAGTCATCTAAGACACGCAGAGCCTCTTGCCGATTGACCGGCCACCCAAAGTCAGAAGCACTTGCAGTTACCGAACCGGGATGCGATGCAAACCGACTCTCAACCAGTTCGATCACCTCTTGGGTAATGCGATCGGGCTTGAGGCGCAGTGGTGGTGGTATGGGTGGCGGACCATCTTTACCAAAGGAGGAACGATTTTCGGAGTCAAAGTTCCATTCGCCACCGGCAGGGGAATCGCCATCCATGAGGACACGATGCTTTTTGCGAAGCTCGCGATACCAATACTCCAGACGCAGTTGCTTACGACCTTTGGCGTGCTCAAAAAACTCGCGCACGGTCGAGAAAAAATACCGATCTTCGCGGATTTCTAGTTCAATGCCAGTTTGCAATGCCAGTTGTTTAATTTTCTCAAGAACCCGCCAATCTCCAGGGGCGGTCATAATGAGTCGGCTCGGATTGCATAGGGCAATGGTTCTGGCAAGCTCACCCTCAATGCTTTGGGTATTGTTCGGGTCACCCAGCTCGCTGTAATGTAAGTTAATCTTTTCCTTGCGCAATGCTTGCGCAAAATGTCGCATCGCACTAATAAATAAGGCAATGCGTTGCTTTGAAGACCAAATGTGGGTCGATTCTTCATCGACTTCTGCCATCCATACTGCGTCTTGCTTCACATCAAAGTCGTCAAATGCGCTCGCATCCCGGTTGAGCTGATCGCCAAGGATAACGACTAAGAATCGAGTTTGGGCCATGAATTTAGATGAATTGATTGGTGTTGAGATCGTTGATGACCCGTATTAGAATTTTATGATGAAACAGAAAATTTTATTGAATTCAATGCGTTATCAAATACATTGATCGAAACCGATTTTCCCAACTAGCCCCCATTTATTTTTTTACTATTTGGTATATGATTCTTAAAACCCTCTGATCTAAGAGGAATTTCAATAAGTCAAATAAAATGCAAGGAGACCTGCATGGTAAAGCTAACCGTGAACGGCAAGGCAAGATCGGTTGATGTCGATCCTAACACCCCATTATTGTGGGTGATTCGTGAGCAAATCGGATTAACTGGAACGAAGTATGGATGCGGTATCGCAGCCTGCGGTTCCTGTACCGTACTATTGGATGGTGCAGCGGTCCGTTCCTGCGCCTTGCCCGTTAGTGCTGCAGCAGGTAAAAAGATTGAGACGGTTGAGAGCTTGGCCCAAGGCGGCAAGCTCAGCAAAGTTCAGCAGGCATTTGTTGAAAAACAAGCCCCGCAATGCGGCTATTGCCAGACCGGCATGGTGATGGCAGTCACCGCTTTACTACGAAGCAATCCAAAGCCAAGCGATGCCGATATTGATGCGGCAGTGACCAATATTTGTCGCTGTGGAACCTTTCAAGAAGTTCGGGCTGCGGTTCATGCCGCCGCTAAGGCTTAAGGAGAATACGATGAATGCACCTGTACCAAATTTATCTCGCCGCCAATTCATTGTCGGATCCAGTGCAGTTTCCGCTGGATTAGCAATCGGTTTGGAGTTCCCAGCCGTGATTGGAAGTGCTCAAGCCTCCACAGCGCAAGCGGCAATGCCCCCTGAAATCGGGGTCTGGGTGATGATTCAGCCAAATGACACCGTGATTATTCGTGTAGTTCGCTCTGAAATGGGTCAGGGCACCATTACTGGCTTAGCTCAATTAGTCGCCGAGGAGTTGGAGTGCGATTGGAAGAAAATTACGATTGATTATCCGACCCCAGGAGAGAGCCTAAAGCGTAAAGGTGTATGGGGATCATTCTCCACTGGTGGCAGTCGCGGTATTCGTACCTCTGAAGATTATGTTCGCAAAGGCGGTGCTGCAGCGCGCATCATGCTAGTTCAAGCAGCAGCGAATCAATGGGGTGTTCCTGCTGCAGAATGCTTGGCTTCCAATAGCGTCATTTCCCATCAGGCTAGCGGTCGAACTATCAGTTATGGAAAAGTCGCCGCTGCTGCAGCGAAATTGCCTGTGCCTGACGCTAAGAGCATTGAGCTGAAAGATCCCAAGCGCTGGAAGGTGATTGGTAAGTCGATGGACCGCATTGATAGCTTGGCCGATAAAGTGACCGGCAAACAGGTTTATGCAATTGATCTGCAAATGCCTGGCATGCTAGTTGCTACGATTAAAGAATGCCCAGTATTTGGCGGTAAGTTAAAAAGCTTTGATGCTAGCAAAGTAGCCAGCATGAAGGGTGTAAAAAAGGTAGTGCAGGTTAGTGATACGTCTGTCGCTGTTGTTGCAGACACCTTCTGGCAGGCTAAGGTCGCCATGGATCAGTTGCCCATCGTTTGGGACGAAGGTGCCAATGCCAATGTTCAACAGGCTGATATTCTGAAGCGTCTTGAGGAGGGATTAAATGCCAACGAAACCTTTGTTGGTAATGCCAATGGCGACTTTAAAAAAGCAGCATCGGATGCCTCAAAGAAAATTGAAGCCAAATTCTTTTATCCATTCTTAAACCACGCTCCGATGGAGCCCATGAATGCAACTGCGTTGTGGACTGCGGATAAATGCCGTGCCTGGGTCCCCACACAAGATGGTGAGGCATCTCTTGCAGCCGTGATCGCAGCTTCTGGTCTAACAGCAGATAAATGCGATGTAATCAAGGTCAATCTCGGTGGTGGATTTGGACGACGCGGGGCGTTTCAGGATTACACAACCCAAGTGGTCAATATCGCAAAACAAATGCCTGGTACCCCCATTAAGCTCATTTGGACTCGCGAAGAGGATATGACCCAGGGTCGTTACCATCCCATCATGATGTGCAGGATGACCGGAACGTTTGATGATAAGAAAAATCTAACCGGTGTTCATATGCGCCTCTCAGGTCAGTCCATCTTGACAGCCGTTCGTCCTGCGGTGGTTGCCCAGAATAAAGGCATGGATCCATTGGTTTTCCAGGGCGTGGCAAAAGGTGGAGAGCATGGCATTAGCTATGATTTCCCTAACTTGACGATTGACCATGCCATGCGGAACACGCATGTGCCACCGGGTTTCTGGCGGGGCGTCAATATCAATCAGAATGCTGTCTTTATGGAATGCTTCATGGACGAACTGGCAGAATATGCTGGAATGGATCCAGTCGAATTCAGACGCAAGTATTCAGCCAATTACCCACGCAACTTGGCCGTTCTCAATGCGGTGGCCGATCGAATTGGTTGGACAAAACCTGCGCCCGCTGGTGTATTCCGAGGAATAGCGCAGCAAAAATCATTTGGTAGTTTTGTGGCGGCCGCTTGTGAAATCTCGGTCACCGATGGCAATAAGATCAAGATACATCGGATCGTTGCTGCCACGGATCCTGGTTATGCGGTAAATCCGGCGCAAATTGAGCGTCAGGTTTCTGGATCCTTTGTTTATGGCCTCTCGGCATTGTTTGAAGAAGAGTGCACCGTCAAAAATGGGCGCATCGAGCAAACCAATTTTGATACCTTTGGGTCGATTCGTTTGCGGCAAATGCCAAAAGTAGAAACGATCATTATTCAAGGTGGTGGAAAAGAGTGGGGTGGAATTGGTGAACCCACCATTTCTGTTGCTGCTCCAGCCGTACTCAATGCGTATTACCGTGCAACCGGTAAGCGCGTTCGTACCGTTCCACTCAAGAATAGCGGTATCACCCTTGTGTAATTGATGCGTGTTGGATTTAAGCTAGTCATTTGTGCGTTACTAGCTTTTCCACACCCACTGTATGCACAACTGATTTGGGATGGCGATGCCATCCCAAATTCATTAAGTGGGCAGCCTGGTGATCCCACTCGAGGAAAATCCATTGTCGTAAGTCGTCAAACAGGTTTGTGTATTTTGTGCCACAGCGTGCCATCTACCGAGGAGCGATTTCAGGGAAATTTAGCACCCGATTTGCGCATCAGTGTAGGTAATTTAAACGCCGCTCAACTTCGTGCGCGTCTAGTCGATGCCTCACGTTCTCAGCCCAACACGATTATGCCGTCTTACTATAGAATCGATCATCTTCATCGTGTTGCACCATCATTTGCAGGTAAAACGGTATTAAGTGGTCAAGACATTGAGGATGTGGTTGCCTATTTGCTAACAATCAAAACACCATGAGTTCACGTCGTTTATTTATTTCCTCCATGACGGCCATTTGTCTGAGCCCTTGGCATCGAGCGCAAGCATCGACAAGCGATGCTCAGCAAGTTATTTCAAAAATCATTGGAAATCAGTCGGTCAAAACTGGAAGAATTTATTTTGAGCTTCCGCCTTTGGTTGAGAATGGCAATTTAGTTGCCGTGAAGTGTGCAGTCCAAAGCCCAATGACCGCCAATGATTATGTAAAAGTTATTCATATGATTGCAGAGGGCAATCCACTCCCCAATGTTGTGAGTTGCTATTTCACACCGCTATCAGGAAAGGCGGAATTTAGTACGCGGATTCGACTAGCGGATTCGCAGCGAGTATGGGTTTTGGCTCAAATGAGTAATGGTGATTTCTGGAGAACTTCTGCTGACACGGTAGTCACTTTATCGGCTTGTACGGAGATGATATGAGTCGCTCTTCACGTGCCGTTGTTACCTTTTCAAATCAAGTAAAGCGTGGCGAATTATTTTCAATTCGGGCCATTGTTCAACACGATATGGAATCCGGCTTTCGTCATACCGAACAGGGTGTGCGGGTACCACGCGATATCATTCGGGAGTTTGTTTGCACCTACAATGGCCGACTCGTTTTTCGGGCCGATCTTCATCCAGGAATAGGATCAAACCCGATTTTTATCTTTGATGCAAAGGCCGATCAATCTGGAATGATCGAGTGTAAATGGTCAGGGGATAACGGTTATTTAACCGTACTACAACAGCCAATTACCGTACTATGATTCAAGCGTTTGGTTCGCTTGCCATCAGTTTTTTTCTTTTCACCCATTCGGCACTCGCAGATTCTCGCCAATCGGGATACCAGCTTCTATCCCCAACCAATCAAGCGATGCAAAATGATATGAATCTCAATCCAGCACTTTTTGCAGTGATGGATGGTGAAGCTCTTTGGCAAGAAAAATCCCAGGCCAATGGCAAATCGTGTGCATCTTGTCATGGGGATGTCAAACAATCGATGCGGGGCGTTTTTGCAACCTACCCAAAAATCATGCATCAGAAATTACAAAATATGGAGGGTCAGATCAATGCTTGTCGTACCCGCCATCAGCACTTACCTGCGTTTGCATATGAAAGTAAGCCGATGCTAGCGCTTAGTACTTTGATCGCTTTGCAGTCACGCGGCTCGCCGATTCAGGCTGCACCGCTAGGAGATGTTAAAAAAGAGTATGAGTCCGGTAAGAACCTATATTTTCAACGGATTGGTCAGCTTAATTTGTCTTGTGCACAGTGTCATGATGATCGGGCTGGTTTAAAACTTGGCGGGAGTGTTATTCCCCAGGCGCATCCTACCGGTTATCCCATTTATCGGATTGAATGGCAAGGAATGGGATCGTTGCAACGCCGCTTAAGAAACTGCCTGTCGGGAGTACGTGCCCAAACCTATGCCTATGGGTCGAGCGAGCTGATGCAAATTGAGCTCTATTTAATGCATCGTGCAAATGGCATGATCATAGAAAGCCCGGGAATTCGTCCTTAGGAAGCATTCTTTCCGTATTTAACAGCGATTACCTCTGCCATGATCGAAACTGCGATTTCGGGTGGGGTTAAAGCCCCAATCGCTAGGCCTACAGGGCCATGCAGTCGCTCTAGCTGTTCGGTAGAGAGGTTAAATTCTCTTAGCCGCTCTTTGCGTTTTTGTGTATTGGTATGACTGCCCAATGCTCCAACGTAGAAGGCTTCAGATTGGAGGGCATCAATCAGGGCTAAATCATCAATTTTTGGATCATGCGTGAGCGCCACAATGGCAGTATGCGAGTCCACCCCTAACTCTTGCATCACATCGTCTGGCATTCCTTGAATAAACTGAATGCCCTCGGATCCGATTCCCTCCGCGTACTCTTCGCGTGGATCAATGATGGTGATGTCAAAGTCTGAGGTTAAGGCAAAACTGGCTAAACAAAGAGAGAGTTGACCGGCCCCAATAATGAACATCCGCCAGCGGGGACCATAAATAGTCTGCATTTTCTCATTCGAAAATTGGAACTGTGTAGAGCGATTTCCAATACTTAGGGTTGATTGACCAGTTAGTACGTTCACTTCGCGTAATACGATGGAACGTTTTTTAATACCGCTCATGATCGCCTCAAGAATCGCAAGCTCGGGCCGCGGTTCAACTAAGAGCTGGAGCGTTCCTCCGCAAGGAAGCCCAAAGCGAACCGCCTCATCCTTGCTAACCCCATATTTAACTAATTCAGGTGATGTTCGAGTCAAAATCTCCGTTTGCACACGCCGAATTAAATCATCTTCTACACAACCTCCGGAGACGGATCCAACAACCTGCCCATCTTCTCGTATGGCAAGCCATGAGCCAACTGGCCGAGGAGAGGATCCCCAGGTTTGGACAACCGTAGCTAACGCAACACGCTTTCCATCCTGCAACCAACTAATGGCGGATTGGAGGACTTGATAATCAGTACTATTCATGTACTAGAGTTTAATGGTAGTGTTTAATGCCTATTTGAATTAATCAAAACCCTGATTTTCTATATGCCCAAAATTGCCATTCTTCTTCTTGCTGCTGGTCAGGGGGCTCGATTAGGTGGATATCCCAAAGGACTGCTAACGAAAGATGGGGTGCCCTTACTGAGTCGATTTTGGCTTGAAGCTTCCCAATTGCAGCCGTGCGAAGCCATTACTGTCTTGGGTTTTTATGCAGATCGTTTAAGACCCTTGGCTTTGCAATACTCCAAGACAATCACGAATGATCAACCGGAACGAGGCCAATCCTCCTCGGTCCGAATTGGTCTTGCCGCCTTGCAATCAAATTACGAATATCTATTGATCGGTCTGGTGGATCAACCTCAGATCACCTTACGCGATCTACAAGCCCTCATGACCCACGCAGAGCATGTTCGAGATCAAGTAAGAGCGATTGTTCCTTGTTATCAGGGTCAACGAGGTAATCCAGTCGTATTGACTCGGAGCGCAGTAGAGGCTGTATTAGCGACCCCAAATCAAGGATGTCGAGAGTGGTTGGATCAAAATCCTGATCATGTTTTATTTATTGACATGCCTCATGAATCATATATTCGAGATGTCGATACGATGACCGATCTTGAGTATGAGAATCTTTCGATGAGTCACTCATAATCCAATGAAAAAAACACATTTCGCAGATGATGCAGCCCAATTTTGGGATAAGCGATTTTCGAGGGATGAGTACGTATTTGGCAAAGACCCAAATGTTTACTTAAAAGATCAGGTAACAGGCCGCATGAAACCAGGTGGGAATGCTCTCTGCATCGCTGATGGCGAGGGGCGAAATAGCGTCTGGCTAGCTCAGCAGGGAATGATTGTGGAGGCCTTTGACATATCGCCAGTCGCCGTAGAAAAGGCAAGGCAATTAGCCAAGCACCAATTGGTATCGGTTATATTGAATGTTGCTAGTACCGATTCTTGGACGTGGAAACTGAATCACTACGATTTAATCGCAGCCATTTTTATTCAGTTTGCGACCCCCAATATGCGTGTTGACCTCTTTGCCCACATACGCCAATCCCTAAAACCCGGTGGATATCTAATCCTTCAGGGGTATACGCCCAAGCAATTGGAATATAAGACGGGTGGCCCACCGAGTATTGATCATCTCTACACCACTGAATTAATTCAGGATCTCTTAAGAGGAATGGAAATCTGTGATTGGCAAGAATACGAAGCAGAAATTCATGAGGGTGAAGGACATCGTGGCATGTCTGCCTTGATGGGCGTGGTTGCTCGTAAACTCTAAGCTCTCAAGCGGCTAAGTGGTTGTGAGATTTACTGACCCAAAGAGCGAGGTGGAATTCGCCTCCAAAGATAGACTACCCAGATGCTGCAAAGAAGGTAGAGTCCCACAAAGAAAGAGGGTGGTAAATCCCAGTAAAGGAGTTGATTAAGCTGATAAGCCCAGAATGATTGTGGGGCAGTTGTCTGTCGAAGCTGAGCTTCCAATACTGTCAGTGGGCAGGTGATGGCAAATACTGCCTCGATGGCAATAAAGAGCATGAGACCGGCATGAATTTGACGAAAGCGGCGATTACGAATCCAGGACCAGGAATAAATAAATCCAAGCGGAATGAGCAGCAAGCCCAGTGTAATAAAGAGGGCGATACCAAAGTGAAAAGCCAAGACAATATCCGCAAGCGATGTCATAAAAATATTTTTATTTATTAGATCGTATTGATAGGAATAGCTTGGCGCAGAGTTTTTGAATAGCAGCTTTTTCTTGAACTGGCTTTATCAATTTTTGCAATTGTTTAACTTGTTCTTGAAGATTCTTGTAGAACAATTGATCGGTTTCTGCACGAAGCAGAAGTCTGGCTAAGGCTTTTTCATTACCAACCGGAAAATATCCCAAATAATCTTTTCCAAGCAGCCCACAATTGCCTGCTATCTTTGAGGCAAGTACTGGAACGCCCGCAGCAATCGCTTCAGAAACCACATGAGCGCCACCCTCCATGCGACTAGAAATAACCATGACGTGACTGCGCGCCAGGGTTCTTAGTGTTTTCTGATGACTCACCATGCCTTGCCAGGTATAGCGACTGTATTGATTGGAGTATTGCAATGCTGATTTCTTCATCTGAACACTCATCGCCATCCCCAAGTGTTGAATAGTGATTTGACTGTCGCTGCGCAAATAGGGTAAGGCGCGGATGATACAAAAAGGATCTTTTTCGGGGCGAAGATGCCCAATCACACTCACGCTGAATTGACCTTTGGGCTTTTGCTGCTTTGGTATCTGCGGTACCGACTGATGAATGACCGTTGTCTTATGACGCCATTTTGTGGGGATGATTTGTAATGCCTCTGCCTGTAAAACTACCAATGCATCAGCTAATGCCATCGATTTATGAACCTCTGGGTGGTTTGCCATATCCCGATATAGGTCAGTACCGGTCAGAATCAGAATTAAAGGACGGTTAGGGTATGCGAGCTTAAACGCATCAATTGACGCATGACTTCGATAGGCATGCAAGGCAATCAGAAGGTCGGCGTCTTTTCCGGACCAAGATTCAGTGATGGGGACTCGGTAGCCAAGCTGTCTTAAAAAACCTTGCCATCGTTTGGCGGTCACACGATTACCGTGGAGGCTCCCAGGAGGGGCTGGAGTGACGATTTCGATGCGACTCATATTTAAGAACTGCTCTTTGAAATGCGATTCAAAAAAATAAGTCCTAATACAGGGCCCGGTAGTAATAGCCAGGTAATGTAGTGATCCACGAGGGGCAAGACCAGGGTACTGATTTGAATTGAGATCATCGTGATGGTGAAGCCAATCGCATTTTGAATCGTCAGTGCCGTTCCGACAATTTCGGGTGGGCAAGCCTGGGCCGATAGGGCCGAGAACTGTGGCGAGTCAGCGACGACACTCATGCCCCAAATAAGCCAAAACAAAATTTGCGCCCACAGTGGTAACCCAGCAATCCATGGATAGAGAAGACAGCAGATACCCGATAGTGCTAAAGCGGTTGAGGCAACCTTGACCCCACCCATTGATTTGCTAAGTTGCCCTCCAAGAAAACATCCGAGCGCACCGACCCCGATGACCGAAAATGCCAATCCAGATAAATTCAAGGAATTTTGAACGGGATACGTACTGGCAATCAGAAATGGCACCAGCGCCCAGAAAGCGTAGAGTTCCCACATATGACCGAAATAACCTAATGCAGACCGACGATATGCTGGGATAGCAAAAAGTTGTCGAAAGCCACTTAGCTTCACCCTTGAGGCGGTGCCTAATTTGAGGTGGGGGCCGTCGCCAAGCCAAAAAATAATTCCCATCGCAATGATGGCCAGGAAGGAGGAGAACAGAATCACCTCTTGCCAAGGCCAATCAACACCGAAGTAGCGTGTGGCATGGGGAATAGCCGTTCCCAGAGTGAGCATGCCAACCAATTGCGCGATACGCGAGGATGCCTTTTGAGGATCCCAAGTCATGATGAGTTTCATGCCGATAGGGTAGATGCCTGCTAAACAAATTCCAACCAAGAAACGCAGTGCAGAGCCCATCCAGATGCTATCGGCCCATATCGCAAATGCGGTATTGAACAGTGCCCCAAGTAGGGCACAAGCGGCAAATAGATGACTGGGTCTAAACCGATCCGCAATACCGCTTAAAGCAAATACTAAGGTGCCTGCTACAAAACCCAATTGCACGGCATTGGTCAAAATACCAATACCTGCAAGATTGATATTCCAGGAACCAATTAAATTGTCAGCCACGCCATTGATCGAAAACCACAAGGAGGTTCCCATAAGCTCCGCAATCACAATAAATAACGAAGCTAAATTTGGGCTAATGGTTCGAGAGGGTGTCGAAGTAATCAATTGAATAAATAATAGGACTAACTTTAGTTGCTTCTATTATGGTACTTCTTCATAACAGAACACTTTAATTTATTTGTTGGATGCCATATGATCCATTCATTAGCAACTGTGATGGAGGGGACATGATTGATCATCTGGATCATTTGGTTTTAACAACTGCACACGAGGAACAGTGCATTCATTTCTATACACGCATACTTGGGATGAAACTTGAGTCATTTATTGGGGGAACGCCACCGGTTGAACGTAAAGCATTCAAGTTTGGTCAGCAAAAGATCAATCTTCATATCAAAGGTAAAGAATTTGAACCCAAGGCGGATGTTCCAACACCTGGTTCGCTTGATTTATGTTTTATTGCAGATCGTCCGTTGAAGGAGGTGATTGAGCAATTAAAAATTCTAAATTGGCCAATCATCGAAGGGCCCGTTGTTCGAACTGGAGCAACGACGAAAATAAATTCAGTCTACGTGCGCGACCCCGACCAAAATCTAATCGAGATCAGTGAATTGCTCTAAGAGCTTAGCTTTAGATGGCCTTTGTGTCCTTCAGCCGGTCTTCGACAAAGTAATACCAATTGGCTTGACGTTGCCAATATTCCTTCCATAGGGATCGCCAGCTGGGTTTGGGTAGGTCCATATGACCTTCAACATCGCCGTAGATATTCCTGGATTGCAAGCCGTGCTTATCGCATAAATATCGAATCGCTTGATTTTCGATGACGCAATGCATATAGAGCGTATGGTAGCCACGGTTTTGAGCCCAAGTGATTGCTTCGCTCAATAGTTGATCGGCAATGCCATGTCGACGAAACTCTTTTTTCACAATCACGCCAAATTCCACTGCATCATCAAGACAGGCAATATGAATTACACCAGCCCAGTGTCCATCGTGATGAGCAATCAAAAAATGATGATTTGCCTTGTCCTGTTTAAATTTGCGGATGAGGCGGTTGATGCCCTCAGCACTTAAGCTAATCCCAAAGTAGTTCCTTAGCGTCTGGGGGTCCAAGGTTTTTAGCCACGAGCCGTACCGACTGATTTGAGTTTCGGGCAGGAAGTGAGTGAAAACCGTCATTTCATGACCCCATGGGGTAATTTTTTCGGTTCCTTGCGAGATATGCAAGGCGTGCCTCAGACCAGGCTTCAATGCTATTTTTGAGTAATTTGATTAGATTTTTCATGCTTTTTCCTCTTGTAAAGGTATGATTTAAATAGGAATTAACTCTTTTTAAGGGTTAACCCTAAATCTACTATACGCTTAATTTAAGAATGTTGCATGACAGCATTTGCAAGCGTGGCTTTATCCCAACTCTCCACATTTGCCATTGCAGGAGACATTCCTCAACAACGACTAAGAAAAAAACGGGGAATGCTGATGGAGTATGGTTTTTTGCTGGAGCGTATAAAAACAAAACTGATACTATCGAATGGTTTATATCGATAACGAATAACTATTCCGATCTATGCCACATGACGTTACTCTAATTGCCACTCTTGCCGGAGGTTTTGGATTGGCTCTGATCTTTGGCTTGGCTGCCTCGTATTTGAAAATGCCGCCATTGCTCGGCTATTTAATTGCTGGGGTCATGATTGGACCTGCAACTCCTGGATTCGTTGCAGACATTGGGCTATCGCAGCAGTTAGCAGAGATTGGTGTAATGCTCTTGATGTTTGGTGTCGGACTGCATTTTTCATTTGACGATTTGATGGCCGTCAAAAAAATTGCCGTACCTGGTGCATTACTCCAGATTATTGTGGTTACCGCACTTGGTTTTATGGTTGCAAGCTATTGGGATTTATCAACCATTGGTGCCATTGTTTTTGGCCTCAGCTTGTCCGTTGCAAGTACCGTTGTTCTTTTGCGAGTACTTGAATCAAAAGGCTTGTTAGAAACAGCGAATGGCCAGATTGCAGTTGGTTGGCTCGTAGTTGAGGACCTCGTCATGGTCCTAGCCCTGGTTTTATTGCCTGTATTGGCTGGTATCTATGGGGATAACGCAGCTACTACTCAGCAGGCGAGTTCTAGCGATTTACTGTCTATGATTGGTTTAACCCTTGCAAAAGTTGCCGCATTTATCGCGCTGATGCTAGTAGTTGGGAAGCGTTTATTACCCAAGATGTTATGGTTGGTGGCAAAGAGTGGCTCGCGAGAGCTGTTTACTTTGGCTGTCATTGCTACCGCAATTGGGGTTGCCTTCTTTTCGGCTGAATTATTTGATGTATCTTTTGCGCTCGGCGCTTTCTTTGCGGGCATGATGCTAGGTGAGTCCGAACTGAGTAAACGTGCTGCTGATGAGTCTTTGCCCTTACGCGATGCCTTTGCTGTTTTATTCTTTGTATCGGTTGGAATGGTTTTTAACCCCGAGATTGTTTGGCAAGAGCCGCTTAAATTGTTAATCGTTGTTTCAATCATTCTGATTGGAAATATGGCAGTGGGTATTGTTCTGGTTCTCCTATTTAATTACCCACTTGGAACCGCTTTAACGGTCGGTGTGAGCTTGGCACAAATTGGTGAGTTCTCATTCATTCTCGCTGGCATGGGCCTTGCCATGAATCTAATCCCAAATGAGGCATACAGCCTGATTTTGGCGGGAGCAATTTTATCGATCGCCTTAAACTCCTTCTTATTCAATGGCATTGAACCCGCCCTTGTATGGGCTCGAAAACGCTCTCATCTGGCACGTAGGCTTGATGAGCGACTCGATCCTCTTTCTTTATTGCCAAGTACTGTCAATCAATCGCTCTTACATAAGCAGGTGGTCATTGTTGGTTATGGTCGAGTGGGTAAAAAAGTCTTTGAGAACCTTAAATCACACAATATTAATTGTGTGATTGCTGAAAAAGATCGCGGTCTTGTTGAGAACTTACGAAACCAAAATATTCCTGCCGTAACCGGTGACGCAGCTGATCCTTTTGTATTGATTCAAGCACATATCGCTCGCGCCGCAATCTTGGTCATTGCAACGAAAGATTCGATTGATATTAGTAAGATGGTTGAGACTGCCCGAACCCTTAATCCGGAAGTAAAAATATTTATTCGAGCACGAAACCCTGAAGAGGTTGAGCTTTATGAAAAAGAGGGTTGGGGCAAATCCTTTACCCCCGAGGACGAGTTAGCAGCACGCATCACTGGCGAGGTCGTGGCGGAGATGGCAAAATAATTCATTCTTTTGTGTATCGCTGAAATTAATGGACCCCAAGATCGTGATGGCTAAATCAAAGAAGCCTATTTGTATTGCGGTGAGTGTCGCCACGATGCTCTTATTAGGTGCTTGCGCAGGGGGGCAATCGAATACTGGCTCTGGAAGCTCTGCCTCGGCTAGTACCAGCCCCCAAACATTATCAAATGCGCAACTGGAGTCCTTGGTTTCTCCTATTGCTTTGTACCCCGATTCATTACTCTCCATCATGCTGTTGGCTTCAACTTATCCACTCGAGGTTGCTGAAGCCTATAACTGGCGCTCGAGCAATGCGAGTTTGCAAGGCAGTGCGCTCACCAATGCGCTAAATGCCCAATCGTGGAACGACAGTGTGAAGTCATTAGTTACATTTCCCCAGGCGTTAACCATGATGGGTAAGCAATTGCAGTGGACGCAAAATCTCGGAAATGCCTATAAATTACAACCGGCTGATACGATGAAAGCCATTCAGGCACTTCGTAAGAAAGCGCAAGCCGCCGGTACATTAAAAACGAATGCTCAAATGACCGTGAGTACCGATGCAAGCGGAAACATCATGATTGCGCCACCCAATACGCAAATTGTGTATGTACCAACTTATAACCCAACCCAGGTGTATGGCCCATGGCCCTATCCCGATTACCCACCTTATCCAGCATACGATCCAGCTTGGGGTGCGATGTCTTTTGGGGTGGGTTTAGCGGTCGGAGGGGCATTATGGGCAACGCCAGCTTGGTCAAGTGGCACGATTAATGTCAACAATAATGAGCAACGTCCAAATCGTGGTCTTATTGGTCCTAGCAGCATTGCAAATCAGCAGCGCTTGTTAAATGACTGGAAAAATAACGCGACCCCACAAGAGCGCCAAGATGCGCGCAATGCCGCGCAACGTGCTGACAGTGCATTTCAGAAAGATGCCACTCCAGAGGAGAAAGCACAAGCGAATCGACTTAACCAAGAGGGGCGCTCAGCTTTTTCCGAGGATCGTGCAAACCCCAATGCAACTCGGGAAGCCGCCCAAGAAAATGCGCTGCGGGAGCAAGCTCGCTTTGATGAGAATCGAGATCGTTTTGGGGGTTTTCGTGGAGGCGGTTTTGGAGCAGGTCGTATGGGAGGCTTTAGACGCTAATGGTGCGAATAATGAAAACACTGAGGGTAAGCATTGGATTGGTGATCAGCTTTTTGGTCTTACTTCCCGTTACCAGTTTTGCTCAAGTCAAGCCGCATGATGCATCAACGGCTGCGATGGTGGAGCTTTGTAAGTCGCGAAATGACATCGATGCCCAAAACTTTTGCTTCGGGTTTGGTGAGGGGGTTTATCAAGCCTATTTAGCTAGTCGGCTAGTGGGCTCAAAACCCAGTATTTGCTTTGCAGCAAATAATCACACGCGTGAGCAAATATTGGATGATTTTTTAAAGTGGAATCAGCAAAATCCGCAATTTAACCCAGAGCAAGCTGCCAAAACCTTGATCCGTTTTTTTAAACAACGCTACCCCTGTAAGTGATGGCTTAATCGTTATACAATAATTCTAGTCCCGCCGATTCTTTTTGCTGAAAGGAAAAAAATGCTCCAGATGCTAATTAATGATTCAATGAGTACAAAAGACAAGGTCATGAAAATCGCTGGTTTTGTTGGTATGGTTGTTAGCATTACCCTAGCGTTTTACTTGATCTTCTCAGCAAGTGCCCCTGACTCCAAAACCGCTGTGTTCATATTCTCCCTGGGGTCCGGTCTTGCTCTTGGCTACTTGTCATTTGCTATTAAACAAAAACCCCGAAATTAATTCAATTAATTTGTTCCCTTATGGCTCCATCGCGGAGCCATTTTATTTTCTTGAGAGCCATCGATGAAGCATGAAACCAAAGGTATGTTAGTTGGTTTCATTGGTATTTTTATCTTCAGTCTGACCTTGCCGGTTACCAAAATAGCCGTTGAGATTCTTAATCCCTATTTCTTATGTTTTGCCCGCGCATTACTCGCTGGGATTTTGGCTGGAGCCTATCTGATCTACACCAAGGCACCGATTCCAGATGCTAAACAAATTCGACAATTTGCGATTGTGGCACTCGGGGTGGTCTTTGTCTTTCCGTTATTTATCAATATTGCGATGACCACGGGCGAGGCCTCTCATGCCGGTGTTATTTTGGGAATCATGCCGTTGGCTACCGTGGTTGCGGGGGTTTTGCTGTTCCACGAGAGACCTTCTTTTGGCTTTTGGATGAGCGCCCTGACAGGCTGCGCCTTGGTTTGTACCTATGCCTATTTAAATAGTGAAGGGGGGTTTCGCTATACCGATCTCTTGCTGTTGATTGCCTGCGCGGCAAACGGAATTGCCTATGCGATTGGCGGTAACTTATCGCGGACAATGAATGCGAAACAAGTCATCTCGTGGACTTTAGTACTCTCACTACCGATCAATCTGCTTGGTAGTGCCTTTACATTTCAGGAATCCTATTTCATGGCTGGCACCACGATTTGGATTAGCTTTTTATATCTGGGAATTTTTTCAATGTTTGTTGGGTTCTTCTTTTGGTATGGCGGTATGGCCATTGGCGGAATTTCTCGCGTGAGTCAAGTGCAGCTACTGCAACCTTTTTGCACCTTGTTGGCTTCTGCCATTTTGGTCTCTGAGCCTATTACATTGATGAATATTCTTTTTGCTGGACTTGTGATTACAACTGTCATGATAGGGCGCCAGATGCTCGTTCGTCGGGCGCAGACTGTCTAATTTTATAGACGGGCAGGTGGATTCAGATTATGAAATTAACCGCTAAATCAAGCCAGTAAAGGGTCTGATGGTGGTCTGGATCTCCAAAAAATGCGGGATTATCCCTAGAGTTATCCCCTTGTATTCAAGCAATCCTTGTTGCAAACTCTTGAACATTATCAGTTGCGAATCGCTAAGGAATTGATAATGTATATTTAGAAGACTTCTATTTTGGGTTGCTCTTGCAAGCCATTCTCTAAAGTTTGTTAATTGTTTGTTTAAAGGAAAAATATGAATAAAGCTGAACTCGTAGAAAAAATTGCTGATGATGCTGAACTTTCAAAAGCAAGTGCTGAGCGTGCTCTGAACTCCGCAATTGAAAATATTATCAAGGCAGTAACAAAAGGTGACTCTGTTCAGTTAGTTGGTTTTGGAACCTTTAGTCAAGGTAAGCGTTCGGCACGTACTGGTCGTAATCCAAAGACTGGTGAAGCCATTAAGATTGCTGCTTCAAAAACCGCCAAGTTTTCTGCTGGTAAAGCGTTTAAAGACGCTGTTAACAAGCGCAAATAATACCGATTCGGTATTACCAAAGAAGCCGCCCACGAGGCGGCTTTTTGTTGCCCCGCAACAATTTCAAAGCCGCAAAGCCTTGTAATTCAAACCCAATAGGCTAGAATCCACACATGCTTGAATCAATTGGCAAAAAATTTATACATTGCTTTGTAATTGCATCCATTGTTTTTGGGTGTTCTGTCCAGGCTGCGACCCCATCCTTTCAGGAAGATCTCGATGATTTTGAAGAGATTCACCATGTCGCAGACGGCAATTCCATAACGCCAATTTTTGAGCCGCTTGTCATACTTTGGCAAAATGAAGATCTTGCACAAACGGTTACCTCATCGCATGGAGTAACCGATGATTTTGAAAAACATATTGTTCAAGCCAATGCAGCTACTTGCATCAATTTTTTAAAATACGCACTTCATACTGTTCAAGCAGCATTTTTTGAGCAACACCTTTTAGGATTTCATCAAGCCCGAGCACCGCCGCCCCTGATTGGATGATGTTTTTTAGGGGTAGAGCGTATCTCTACATCAACTTAACCCTTGCTCGGGGATCGTTACTTGTTTTTTGTTAGATCGTTTTTTTGTTTACTAATCGTTTGCTCGTCGATTGGGCAGGCTGTTGCGCAAACTCCTCCGCGGGAGATGGATTTGCGGCAACTGTGGAATGAGCTAAAACTCAACAACCCACAGTTAACTGCTCTACGAGAGAGCTATTTATCAGCCAAAGCAGTTGCTCCCCAAATCGCAGCGCCTGCTAATCCACAATTAGGGCTTGTTTGGTCTGGTATTCCGCCAAATTCTCCCTTGGGCTTGGGTAATGCGGGTAATGCTGGAAGTGCAAATAACTCAATCTCAATTGCTCAGCCATTTCAGTTTCCTGGTAAAAAAAGCCTTGCTTCAGAAATTGCAGACACTTCAGCGGAGTCGCTACTCGCTCAAAGTGAATCGAACTACCTTCAGCTTGGCGCTCAGCTTTCTACTCTCTATTACAACGCTTTATCAGCTCAAAAGCAGTTGCAGGTGTCTAAAGAAATGGTGACGCGGTTTGAATTAATCAAAAACGTATCGCGTTCTCGCTATGCAAATAATTCAGCAGCATATGTTGAGTTTCTAAATGCTCAAGTGGCTCAGAGCGCCGCTCTAGCAGATCAATTTAATTTGGAGAAGCAGGTACAACTTGCTTATCGAAGTATCAATCAATTAATTGGTCGCGACCCGAGAGAAAAAATTGCTTTATCTGGAAACGTACAGCAGGCTATTCGTTCAGTACCCACCCTAATTGAGTTAGAAAATTACGCAGAAACAAGTCACCCGCTGTTGCGCAGCTCTCAGCTCGATGTAGATGCCGCTCGAAAAGGAGTGAGTCTAGCTAAAAAAGCATACCTACCTGATTTCCAGGTCATTGGATCTTCTTACACACCTCGAGGTCCATTCGCTTCAAATAACGGCGCACTTTATTATCAATTTGAGTTCGATATCGTCATTCCCCTGTATTTTTTTATGAAAGAGAAGTACGGGGTGGAGCAGGCTATTCGTAAGCAAGCTTCGGTAGAGGCTACCAACATTTCCAATCGTCAGCAAATTATCTTAGGGGTAGCAAATGCTTATACGGTATTTGAGCAAACTAAGAATCGAATGCAATTTATTCGCGATAGTCAATTGCCACAAGCGGATGCAGCCTATAAGGTTGCCTTGACTCAGTATTCAAATAATGGGCAGGGTTTCAATGATTTGCTAACTGCCCAAAATCAGCTCCGAAGCATCCAAAACCAACTCACTATTGCCGAAAGTGATCTTTTGCAGGCCTACGCCATATTAATGGTTGCTGCAGGTCGAGAGCCATTTTAGGAATCAACATGAAACACCACTTTAATCCCAAAGTAATCCAATTGTTAGAAGAATTTATTCGCAACCTTCAGGATCGATTACAGCGAATCGCTGATGCGTATTGGCAATTATCGCCAGAAAAACGATATCGAATCCGTTTGGCCTCATTTGCGTTTGGTATCTTAGTGCTTGGCTTTGTTGCTGGACGCTTGACTACGGTTCATCGAGTAATTAAAACCGAGCAACAAGATAAAGAAATCGTTGTTGAAAAATCAGGAATGATTTCTTTATCGATGCCCGGAATAGCTCTAAACCCCCAAATTTATCAGTTTGAGAAAGCAAGCTTTCAAAACGTTCCCCAAGAAATTAAGGTTCCCGGACGATTGGTTTTTAATGCTGAAAAAGGCAAGATACTAAGTGCGCGAGTGCCAGGAAGAGTAGAGCGAATTTTTACCTTTGAAGGGGCTGCGATTGATATCGGTAGCCCGATCATTGAGCTTTATAGCCCAGAGTTTAATTCTGCACAGCAAGAATTTTTATTGACCTATCAAACTGTCAAGATCCTGAAGGAATCGAATTCGCTCACCAATCTACTAGCCGATGCAAGAATTACCCAGGAAGCAGCGTTTAACCGATTGCGTAATTTGGGTTATGCCGATTCGGATATTAAAGCGCTTGAGAAATCCGGTAAATCAAGCCCCAATCTGTTAATGCGATCCCCGCTAAAAGGTGTGGTTGTTCGACGAAACGTGGAACCAGGTGCAGTAGTGAATGGCGGTGATCCATTAATGTTCTTGGCAGACCCCAAAGCACTCTGGTTTAGTGGCAATGTTTTTGAGCAAGATGCACGTCGGATTGAGTTGGGCCAACGCATTCGCATTTACCTTGAAGCCTACCCAGATCGAGAGATTGTTGCCAAGGTGAATTATGTTTCGCCCACCGTAGACGCACAATCGCGAGGAATTCTAA
The DNA here is from genome assembly GCF_030297615.1 of Polynucleobacter sp. HIN8. Lineage (NCBI taxonomy): Bacteria > Pseudomonadati > Pseudomonadota > Betaproteobacteria > Burkholderiales > Burkholderiaceae > Polynucleobacter > Polynucleobacter sp. HIN8. The sequence continues at coordinate 750,151 of NZ_AP028139.1, forward strand.
TCCGAGCTGATATCGAAAATACAGACGGTAATTTACGTCCAGATATGTATGCCAATGGCAAATTACAAATTGGTTCTATGCAGGCGATTGTGGTCCCACAAACTGCAATTGTTCGAGATAAAGAAACCATATACGCATTTATACGGACATCCCCTGAGAACTATCGCCGCATCATGGTCAAAGGCTTTGATTTTGATGGAAAGCGGTTTGCCATTACCGAAGGTGTTGAGCCAAATACCGAGTTATTAGTAAAAGGCGCTGTACTCCTTAACGAACGATTTACTAAGCAGGAGTAGTCTGTGAGCCTTATTAGTTCATTTGTTCGGGGAGTCATCCATAAACGCATTATTGTGTTGGCAAGTTGTGTTTTGCTTCTCATCCTTGGCGTATTTGCACTTCGATCCTTACCTATCCAGCCGTACCCAGGCGTAGCACCCCTAACCATTCAGGCAATTTCACAGTGGCCAGGACGAGGCACTACGGAAGTGGAGCAACAAATCACCATTCCAGTAGAGAATGCCTTGGCAGGGATTCCGGGTGTGCAGACTTTTCGTTCGGTATCGCTCTTTGGTTTATCAGTTGTCACGCTCAAGTTTAATAATCAAACCGATCCGTTTAAGGCGCGTCAAACCTTTATTGCAAATTTATCGAAGGTTGATTTTCCTTCGGGGGTGATATCTAGCATCAGTCCTGATTCGGATGCCACCGGGGAAATTATGCGTTATCAGGTGGTTTCAGAATATGCCGACTCAACACGACGAAAAACACTTCAGAACTACGAAATCTATAAAGAGTTAAAACAAACTCCGGGTGTTGCAGAAGTATCCTCTTTTGGAGGCAAAGTAAGGCAATATCAGGTAGTGATCTTGCCTGAAAAAATGCAGGCAAAAGGCGTAACGCTTTCACAATTAGTGACTGCCTTATCAACCTCAAATGCAAATACGGGGGGAGGGCTATTACCGAGTGGTGAGCAACAGTTCGTAGTGCGTGGAGTTGGATTACTAAAAAATATTCAGGATATTAAACAAGTTGTTGTTGCCACAAATAATGGCATTCCAATCCGCATTGGGGATATTGCAGAAGTCAAAATTAGTCATGCTCCACGGTTAGGTGTATTCCAGTTTGACGATAAGCCCGATGAAGTGGAAGGCATCATCTTCTTGCGACGTGGTGAAAATGCTACTGAAGTATTAGGCAGGGTTCGAGAAAAGATTAATCACATTAACAACCATGTGCTACCACCAGGCATTGAAATCAAGCCATTTTATGATCGACAAAACTTACTCGATATTACGGTTGGTACAGTCAAACACACATTATTTTTTGGTATTTCCCTCGTCTTAGTGGTGCTCTATGTATTTCTAGGTAACTTTCGAGCGGCAGCAGTTGTAGCCGCTGTAATACCACTGGCATTGTGTTTTTCTTTCATCCAGATGGACCTATTTGATGTGCCTGCTAATTTGATATCCCTTGGAGCAATCGATTTTGGTGTGATTGTGGATGCTGCAGTGATCGTCACTGAAAATGTGATGCGACATTTAGAAGACGGTAAAAAGCGCCTCAATCAAAGCATTGTGGTGGCAATTAGTGAAGTACAGCGCGCAATGATTTATTCAGTTTGCATCATTATTGTGGCGTATTCCCCGCTGTTTCTAATGGGTGGTGTAGAGGGAATCATTTTTAAACCAATGGCATTCACCATGGGTTTTGCCTTGATCGCCGCAATGATTCTGAGCCTTACTTTCTTACCAGCCATGATGTCGTTAATTTTTGGCGAAACCTTTCATCATCAACCGCCTCGGTTTATTACGTCATTACTGACCTGGTATCGACCACTACTACGACGCTGGATGGATCAACCACGAACCATCGCTGCTATTTCGGTATTCATTTTAGGGCTTGCACTCTTAAGTACTACGCGTTTAGGAACCGCCTTCTTACCAACACTCGAAGAAAATAATATCTGGCTACGAGTCACATTACCCAATACGGTTGATTTAGATTACTCCGTAAAAATTAGTAATGAACTTAGGGAACTATTCCGTAAACAGCCTGAAATTGAAAAGGTCGCTGTGCAGATTGGTCGACCCGATGATGGAACTGATCCAACCGGGGTATTTAATCAAGAATATGGCTTATACCTTAAGCCGCCAGAAAAAATGCCCAGCGATAGCAGTAAAAAACTTTTGATTGCTAATCTCGAAGAGGAGCTAAAAAAAATACCTGGACTGAGTTATAGCTTCTCGCAATATATTCAAGACAATGTGAATGAGGCCTTATCCGGTGTAAAGGGGGAGAACTCCATCAAGATTTACGGTCCTGATCTTGAAGTGCTCGATGAAAAAGCCCACGAAGTCTTAAAACTCCTCAAAAAAGTTCGGGGTATTGCGGATGAGGGTATCCTAAAAGAACTCGGTCAACCTACCTTAAATATCGAAATTGATCGCGAGCGTGCTGCGCGTTACAACATCGAGATGGATGAAATACAGACCTTGGTTGCAAATGCGATTGGCGGTACTCCGATTACGCAGCTTTTAGAGGACGAAAAAAGTTTTGGAATTGCAATTCGTCTTCAGGAGGATCGGCGAAATGATATTTCGGACATTGCGTCGCTTCTTATCGATGTTCCGGGTGGCGGCCGTATACCGTTATCGATGGTTGCGAAGGTAAAAGTGGGTGACGGACCATTTTTCATTTATCGCGAATATGGTAAGCGCTATATTGCAATTAAATTTAGCGTGCGCGGACGCGATTTGGGCGGAGCTGTGGAAGATGCTAAGTTTCTTGTAGAAAAATCCTTGCACTTACCACCGAATTATTCGATTGCCTGGGATGGTCAGTTTAATCAGATGAAAGAGGCTCAGCGTCGCCTCATGATTATTGTGCCCCTTGCGCTTTTAGGAATTTTCTTCTTGCTATTGAGCGTGTTCGGTAATATCCGCGATGCCTCGATTGTCTTAATTAATGTCCCCTTTGCGGCCATTGGCGGCATCGTCGCCCTTCACTTAGCGGGTGAGACCTTAAGTATTTCAGCGCTCTTTGGATTCTTATCCCTTTTTGGAATCGCAGTGTTGGATGGCGTGATTTTAATTTCCTTTATTAATAAAGTAAGCTCAGAGGACGAATCGCAGATGAAGGATGCGATGGTTGAAGGGGCGAGCTTACGGGTGCGCCCGGTTCTTATGACGGCTTTGTTGTCTGGCCTAGGTTTACTCCCCGCAGCCTTATCGCACGCGATTGGATCGGAGGCTCAACGACCCTTAGCATTAGTCATTGTGGGCGGTATGATCACCGCAACGATTCTGACCCTGTTTGTCTTACCGGTCTTTTATGCCTGGTTACGGTCTCGTAAAGGAGGTAATCTCTATACTGTATAGATTCAATTGATAAAGTATAGAAATTGACTATTAAGGACTTACTGATTATTGGTGACGGTTTTTCAGCCGCTGTCGCCTTGGTTCATCTGCTACGTCAAGGGATTGATTCACAATCCATTTCGATTCTTGGTAAACGTACTCTAGGGCGGGGTAATGCCTATGACTGCGTCAGTCCTGCATTTCGGCTCAATGTGCGTGAGGATCTCCCGATAATCTTCTCTGAGGATCCATTGCATTTTGCGAGGTGGGCTAAAGAGCACATTAATGACCCCCAAGCCAAAACAAGCGCCGGTTATTTCTATCGACGCAGCGATTTTGGGGCATACATGAGTCAATTGGTTCATCATCAACTTAGTGGGAGAGCCATCAATCAGATTCAAGGCGAGGCACAGCGCATCACTGGGTCTGAAGGCCAGTGGCGGGTCGAGCTTAACACCGGTGAACGCATCGTTGCAAAAGCAATTATTTTGGCAACTGGTAATGCCACCCCGACCTGGCCCTGCACACAGCGTGTGGAAGAGACCTCAAACCATCTCACCTTGACTGAGAACCCGTGGCTTGGAGATTATATTCATCGAATACCAGCAAAGGACTCTGTTCTTTTGCTTGGTGGCGGATTGACGGCGCTCGATGCCATCAATGGTTTAGTGGAACAGGGTCATGAAGGTAAAGTCTTCGTGATTTCTCCTCGAGCCATTTTTCCACCTTCCCAGGCGTCATGGACTCGAACTAAGGAACCAGAATGGCCAAATCCGATGAATCCAGCTCGATTGGTGCGCTTTATGCGCCACTATCTCCCCAATACCCCAAGCGATCAATCGGAATGGCAATGCGCGTGGGAGGAGTTACGACCCGATCTCAATCTCATTTGGCAGGGGTTTAATCCGCACCAACGTCGTATTTTGATAAAACGCTTTGGATGGCTTTGGAACCTCTATCGATTCCGGGCTTCACCACAAACCATTGCGGCATACCATCAATTGCGTGATCTGCAACAAATCGAGTTTCGCTGTGGTCGTGCTAATCAAATTGCGGTGCGGGATGGAGCGATTCATGTAACCCTAAGTGAGGGTGAGGTAGTCCGCGGTCAACACCTAATTAATTGCACTGGTGTGGCACGTGACCCACTGCTTGATCAAATGACGCATACCATTGCAAACCCTGATGCACTTAAACATTCGATCGAAATCGATTCACAGCTTGCCGTTCTTGATCAAAACGGCAGAGCCTATCAAAGCCTTTGGATGATTGGGCCAGCGACTATGGGAAGCTTAGGGGACGTGATTGCGGCAAGTGCGATTGCCAAACAAGCTGAGCAGCTCGCGAAATCAATCCGATTAAACTGGATGGTAAATTACCATGTCTAATATTTGATCATGAATCAACTTATAAAGTTTATCCAGGAAAGACTCATCCTAGCAGCTGCTTTAATACTACTTCATGGCTGTGCAGCTGTGTTTACCGATGCATCAGATGCTAACCATGTCACGTTTTTGAATAGCGCAGACGAGTCACTTTCGCAGCTTACCGATAAAGCGAATGCTTACTGCCAACAGTACGGCAAGCGTGCCGTGTATCGCAAGGGCGATAATTTGCTAGTGGCTGTATTCGATTGCCGTTAAGCTTACTTCGTTTTCTTTTGAACGGGCTATTTGCCATAAAGCTAATATTCCCTAGAAAGCTTCTTTCTCCGCTTCTAAATAGGCAAGGCTTGTGTATTTACCAATGTTGCCGTCAAAGCCTTGCATCGTTTTGGCTCGTTTGCTAACCCGTGGGTCCTTGAGTACCAATGATTTGGCGACGCTTAGATCTTGACCATCTTTTACGGCTTTGACGCAGGTATCGTAAATGCCTGCTAAGAACTCACCGTATTCATTGAGGAGCTGTTTGCTCGGCTCCCCATGACCCGGGACCCAAAGTTGGTCCCCCTCAGTGGCTTGTAAATTCTTATAGGCCTTAAATGTGCCCACATACGATCCATCATCAATATTGGCGATGCGATTACCCATGGCAATATCACCAACATAGGTCACCTTGTCTTCAATGACCTGCATGCAAATATCGCCCGGTGTATGCGCAGTGCCATGGTGATGCACCTTAATGCGCACATCACCAAAATGAAATACATCACCGTGATTTGCGTCATGGGTTGGTGGAATTACTTTGGTGCCTGCAGTTGCTTGATTGGTCCAGCGCTCCATTAAATTGCGCCATGCATTGCCTTCAATGCCTTTGATCTGTTTAATGGAGTAAGGATGGGCATAAATGGGCATGACCTTACTGTAGGTCTCAATAAACGCCTGATTACCTAAAAAATGATCGCCATGGTAATGCGAATTAAAAATCGCAATCACCGGCTTATCGGTTACCTTCTTGATCATCCGGATTGCCATTTCACCAATTTGCAAGGAGGCACCGGTATCTAAAATAACCACGCCTTTGCTCGTGACCACAAAGGTGACATTGGCCATCATGCCACGATTTTCAGGTGTTGGAAAACCATCGGGCGAATAAATCAGCCATACATGCTTACTAATTTGCTTTGCAGGAATATCCTTGACTGGCGGCCCTTTAAAAAAATCCTCGGCCGCACTCGCAAACTGCATGGCTTGCGGGGCAAGCATGATTGCGCTGGCTCCAGCGATCCATTTGAGTGCCTGACGACGTGAACGAGCAGCCATTGAATACCCCCATTGATATATTCAGTTTAGCGAATATTTACCCAGCCCCATCAAAATGAGTGATTACCTGAGTAAATTATTCATCCTTGGGGAGGCTACCCCATCACTAATTTGGCAATCTGAGTGTAAAGAGGGATTCCGATGATTAAATTAAGAGGAAAGGTAATACCTAAGGACATACCCATATATAAAGCGGGACTCACCTCGGGTAAGGCGTGCCGTAATACCGCTGGAACCGCGATGTAAGACGCGCTAGCGGCTAACACCATCAATAGAATCGTATTGCCCAATTCCACCTTGAAGAGGTAGCAGAGCAATAACGCAAAGAGCGAGTGACAAAGCGGTGCGATAAAAGCGTACACAATCAAACGTCTGGGTTTGCCCTTGAGATCCACAAAACTCTTTGCACTCATTAAACCCATATCCAGTAAAAAGAATGCCAGCATGCCTTTGAACAAATCCACCGAGAACGGCGCCATTACTTTTTGTCCATCCGGACCTGAAATGATGCCAATCAACATGGCACCGAGAAGCAATAACTGTGCACCATCGGTAAATGACTCGTGCAGTAGTTTGCCCACTTTCATGGGTTGCTTGGATTGCGACACCGAGGATTTCGCACGATTGGCGAGGAAGATTGCCAAAATAATGGCCGGGGATTCCATGAGTGCCATCGCAGCGGCCATATGACCACCATACTCAATCTGAACATGATTAAGGTATTGGGTGGCAGTAATGAAGGTGACCGCACTAACGGATCCATACGTCGCTGCAATTGCTGCGGAATCCAAGGCATTGAGTTTGGTCTTTAAAAAGTAATAACTAACGAGCGGAATAATGCAGGCAAGGGCAATCGCAATTCCTAAACTGGTGGTAATAGCAAAGGTTAGTCCAGATTGGTGCAAAGCGAACCCACCTTTTAGTCCCAGAGCCATTAAAAGGTAAAGAGACAAAAAGCGGGTGATGGGTTGCGGGATCTCGAGGTTGGAACGAACCAATCCTGCAAACACGCCAAAGATAAAAAACAGGATGGCGGGATCAATAATCGTGCTCATGAGTTGTTATTTTCTCATTTTTGTAACCTAGGATCTGAAAAGTGCAACGCACCGCTGTATATGGGCCACCGGAATAGACCTAAATTTATTAGGGAAATCACTAATTCGTAATCTATGGTCAAATCCAATCATCGATTTTGGGGAGTAGCCTGCCTAGCAATAGGTCTTGCGCATCGACATTCCGGAAAGCCGTGAAGAGCTGACCCGGTGCGTGAGGGGAATCAGTCCTTGGCCAGACCAGTTTTTAGTATTGGAAAACTGTGGACTCCTTTATAAATGTGATTCGTCGACTATCGTATGTTGCTCTGATTTGGGCAAGTATCGGTCTACCTGTTTGGGCACAAACGCAATCGAACAAAACGATCTTTACACTGGATCAACTAATCCAACTGGCATTGGAAAGCAATCCACAGGTGATGGCCGCGCGTGATCAGACGCGCGCAATCGGCGGTCAATTGCGAAGTGCGCGGGCAATTCCAAATCCTGAGTTTGAGGTCAATACGGGTCAGCAACGCGGAACCTCGGGTGGTTTAAGTACTGGCAACCTCTCGCAATGGGTTGTCACCCAGCCACTCGACATGCCATATACCCGTTTTCCACGCGTCAATGCGGCCGAGGCGAGCATGCGCGCAGCAGAGGCAAATCGGGTCGCGTTTGAAGTTGAAACTATTGCTCGCGTACGCCAAAGTTTTTATGAGCTTGTGCGCCGCGAAGCCGAATCACGCGCTGCCGATGAAGACCTTGATCTCACTAAGCAAATCCGCGATCGGATGCAGTTACGGTATGACGTCGGGGAGACCGCACGCTTTGAGCTCATTCGTGCGCAAACCGAGTTTCTCAATGCTGAGATCGTTGCCCAAGGAAACAAATTACGAATTGAACAGGCCCGCAGTCAATTGCGAAAAGTTGTTGGCTTTAATCTGCCCGCAAACTTCGAGATCCAAGCTAAGGTTGCATCTATTCCAACTTTACCCGAGCTTAAGGTTTTGCTTGATAACCTTCGTCATCAAAGCCCGGAGTTAAAGCGTGCTAAGGCGGAGGTGGAGGCAAGTGAATCACGTCTGAGTTTTGAACAAAACTCACGCTTACCGCAACTGGCAATCAAGGCTCAACAATATAACGACCCTAACTTTACCGATCGCCTATACGGTTTAGTGGTCAGCATTCCAATTTGGGATTTTCGTCAGGGTCAAATTACCGAAGCCGAAGCGAATGCCTCAAAAGCCCGCAATCAATTGAATGCGCAAATGCAAAACCTCGAGACTCAGTTGGAGTCGGCCTACAAACTCTATGAAATCACCCGCTTTCAGGTCAAAACCTTGGATGAGCGGGTCGTGCAACTTGCTGCTAGTGCTCGCAAGATTGCCGAGACCTCCTATCGCTTTGGTGAGCGTGGCATGTTGGAGTTTTTGGATGCTCAGCGTACGTTTCGGGCTGCACGAAATGATTTGATTCGAGCTCGCTTCGAGTTGGCATCGATTGTGAATGAAATTGAACGTTTGAGTGCTTCTCCTGAGTGGGTAGCCATGATTGAAGGTAAAAAATAATGAGCGCTGAACCTAAATTCAGAAAAAAATTAGCAGATCAAATTCAGAAGGGGCGTGCCCTAATTTTGGAGCAAACCACTTCTGCCATTCATGCAATACGGGATTGGCAAAAGCAAGGCTACGGCCAGATTCGCGAGTTTGTAAATCAAAAAGCTCCAGTGGTTTTGCAAAAGTATGACGCTAGTCCAGCTTGGGTCAAGTCTGGATTCTTTATTTTGCCTTGGGTAGGTGTTGTTTTGTTAACCCTTTATTACTTTGATGTATTTGATTCCAAGCCGACCCCTCGCTTAATTCAAGATCCAAGTATCGTTTATGTGAATGATGACCTCAGTAAATTAATTAAGAATGGGCAGGTCAAATTAGCCCCATTTGTTGAGGAGTTGAGGGTCTCTGGCCGCATTGATTTCAATGAACGGTTCTTAGCCCGCATTGGGGCTAATGTGACAGGTCGCGTATCCGAAATATTGGGTGTGCCCGGTCAAGAAGTGACTCAAGGAGAAGTTTTGGCCAAGATTACTTCAACCGAACTCACTCAGTCACAGCTCGCTTACTTAAAAGCGCGAACCGCAAGTCAGCTCGCGGAACAAGCGGCCAATCGTGCGCGCATTCTCTATAAAGAAGATGTGATTGCACTTGCAGAGTTACAGCGCCGTGAAGCCGAAGCAATGACTGCAAAAGCCGAGTTGCGAGCAGCCAATGATCAATTGCGTGTCCAGGGTATGGATCAGAAAAGTATTGATCGTCTTGCCAAAAGCGGTGTCATTGAATCCATTAATAACGTGATTGCCACGATTCCTGGCCAAATTGTGGAGCGCAAAATTAATCGCGGACAAGTGGTTCAGCCAGCTGAATCGCTTTTTACAATTGCAGACCTCAATACTCTATGGGCAGTTGCTGAAGTTCCGGAGGGAAATTCATCATTGCTACAAAAGGGGCAAAAATCCTCGGTGATTATTCCTGCTTTACGTAATCGCGTGATCGAAGGCGTAATCTCGCACGTGGATGCGATCGTTAATCCACAAACCCGAACTGTGGTTGTGCGGATGGACATTTCAAACACAACCGGGCAGATTCGTCCAGGAATGCTAGCCACGATGTTGATTGATAGTGAACCGGTTGAGCGACTTGTGGTGCCAAGTTCTGCAGTGATTCGTGAAGATAATCAAGATTACGTATTTATTCGTAGCGACGATGATCGCTACCGAATGGTAGCTGTCAAGGCCGGCCCTGAGGGTAAAGGCATGCGCGCGATCCTATCTGGCCTCAAAGAGGGCGAGGAGATTGCCATTGAAGGCGCGTTTCATTTAAATGCCGAGCGCAAGCGTCAGCTTAGTGGTGGTGGTTAAGGCGATTCAATATGATTGAGCGCATTGTCCGGTTTGCCCTTCAACAACGCCTATTGGTGGTGGTGATCTGCGTTTGCCTGTTCTTTGTAGGCCTCTTTGCCACCAAGCGCTTATCGGTCGATGCCTTTCCGGACGTCACAAATATTCAGGTGCAAATCGCCACCGAGGCTCCCGGTAAATCACCAGAAGAGGTTGAGCGCTTTGTCACCATTCCGATTGAGTTGGGGATGACCGGCTTACCAGGGCTTGTGGAAATGCGCTCACTCAATCGCAACGGCATATCCATTGTGACCCTGGTATTTACAGAGAAAACCAGTATCTATTTCGCGCGCCAACTCGTTCTTGAGCGTTTGATTGAAGTTGCCTCTCGTATGCCCGATGGGATCACCCCCGTCTTGGCGCCCCCGACCACTGGATTGGGTGAGGTGTATCAGTACACCTTAGAGCATCCGTCTGATCGAGATCGTCCGCTCACCGAGGATGAATTGCAAGAGCGTCGAACGATTCAGGATTGGGTTGTACGTCCCATGCTTCGCTCAATTCCGGGTGTTGCGGAGATCAATACGCAAGGTGGTTTTGCTAAAGAGTATCAAGTCTTAGTTAATCCGGAGCGTTTGCGTCACTACGGCATTACTTTGCAGGATGTGTATGTGGCGCTGGCTCGGAACAATGCTAATTCGGGTGGCGGTCAATTACCGACCTATGCAGAGCGTTATTTGATCCGCGGGGTAGGTCTGGTGGCAAAGCCAGAGGACATTAGCAAGATTATTCTGAAGGAGGTGAAGGGCACTCCAGTGTATGTGCGTAACGTTGCCGAGGTCATGATTGGTAATGAGATTCGGCAAGGGGCGATTATTAAAAATGGTATAACCGAGGGTGTAGCCGGCATCATTCAAATGAATCGTGGCGCCAATGCCCGAGAAGTGGTCAACCGCATTAAGACCAAGGTTGCCGAAATTAACGAGCGCAAATTACTGCCCGAGGGCTTACAAATCGTACCGTTCTACGATCGGACTGATCTTGTAAACGCTGCGATGTTCAACGTCGCTAAGGTCTTGGTTGAGGGCATCATTTTGGTGATTGTGCTGCTCTTCTTATTCTTGGGTGATGTTCGGTCATCCATCATTGTGGTCGCTACCCTGATCTTGACTCCGCTACTCACATTTTTTGTGATGAATCGCTATGGCATCTCGGCCAACTTGATGTCTTTGGGGGGTCTTGCAATTGCAATCGGCATCATGGTCGATGGATCCGTGGTGGTAGTTGAAAATACCTTTGCTAAATTGGGTGCGCGCCTAAAAATGGGCGAATCTCGAAACCGAATTATCTTGGAGGCAGCCACCGAAGTTGGTAAGCCCGTGCTTTTTGGTGTGGGCATCATCATTTTGGTGTTTATGCCCTTGCTCGCACTTGAGGGAATGGAAGGCAAGATGTTTGCGCCTATGGCGATCACCATTGCGATTGCGCTCACCATCTCACTGATCCTATCGTTTGTACTGTCTCCTGTTCTATGCTCCTACATTCTAAAAGGTGGTAGTGAGGACGATACAAAAATTGTTGCTCGATTACGCAAACCCTATAACTTTATGCTCGATTGGTGTTTAAAGAATCCTCGTTTAGTGGTGAAACGAGCTTTGATCACTTTGGGTGCAAGCGTCGTTCTCTTTATCTTCTTAGGGAAATCGTTTATCCCAGTGATGCAAGAAGGCTCAATCACGCCGGTGATTGTGCGTTCTGCCAATATTGCACTGGATGAGTCGATCAAACTCGAGTTTGAGGCCTTAAAGCGAATCATGACCATTCCCGGTGTTGAGATGGCAGTATCCCGTTTAGGGCGCGGTGAATCCCCGGCGGACCCTGGCCAGCCATTTGAGTCCGATCCGATCGTAACTTTAAAACCCTTAGGTGATCGCGATTTAAGCCAAGAAGAGATTGCCAATCAAATCCGCGATAAATTAAAGACCTTACCTGGTGTGGAGTTAGTCATTTCTCAACCCATTGCTGCGCGGGTCGATGAAATGGTCTCGGGCGTGCGTTCACAGGTCGCGATCAAGATCTTTGGTGACGATATCGAGACTCTCATTAAACTGGGTACTCAGATTAGTCAAATCTTATCGCGCATGAAGGGCAGTACTGATCTGCGGATCGAGCAAGCCTCAGGCCAGAACTATCTCAATATCAAGATTGATCGCGATGCGATTGCACGTTACGGCATCAATGTGGCTGATGTCAACGACGTCATCGAAACTGCAATCGGCGGTAAACAGGCCTCAACGGTTTACGAGGGCGAGCGCCGCTTCCCCATGGTTTTGCGCTATCCAGCCCCGTACCGCGACAAGATCGACGCCATTGAGAACATTATTCTGTTATCGCCCAATGGTGCCCAGGTGATGATGAAGGATCTGGCAAAGATCGAGTTACTCGATGGACCACCACAAATCTCACGCGAGTCGGGTAAACGTCGTTTAGTGATTGGTGTGAACGTTCAGGGCCGTGATTTGGGTGGTTTTGTGGACGAAGCCCAAAAGAAAATTGCACAGGATGTGAAGTTGCCCGAGGGTTATACCTTAGTGTGGGGTGGTCAGTTTGAGAACATGGAACGTGCGATGGCGCGCCTCATGATCATTATTCCGCTAACGATTGCAGCGATTTTCTTTTTACTCTTTATGCTATTCCAATCCATTCGTTTGGCTGGCTTGATTATTTTGGTTTTACCATTCGCATCGATTGGTGGCATCTTCGGTTTATTTATTACTGGCGAGTATTTATCGGTACCCGCTGCGGTCGGCTTTATCAATCTCTGGGGAATTGCAGTATTAAATGGCGTGGTATTAATTTCCTTTATCAAACAGCTGCGCGACGACGGCATGCCACTGCATGAAGCCTTAATTGACGGTTGCGCCCACCGCTTTAGACCAGTGATGATGACTGCCTCGGTAGCGATGTTGGCCTTGATCCCCATGCTATTTTCTGGAGGCCCCGGATCTGAGGTTACAAGACCTCTTGCCATTGTGGTTATTTCAGGTTTAATTACTTCAACCGGCTTAACATTATTAGTGTTACCCGTCTTGTACGGTTGGTTTGAAGAGAAAAAGGTTGAAGCGTGATCGAGATTAAGGCAGTGATTCGTCCTAATAAATTACCCATGGTGCGATCCGCACTCATGGATACCCCAGGCTTTCCGGGCATGACGGTAACCAAGGTGGAGGGTTGTAGCGCACCCTCGCGCGTTGAAAAGACTACGATTAAGGACGAACTCACCGATTACTCGGCAAAGGTTCGGATTGAGATCGTTTGCAGTGACGAAGTGGCCGATGCCATCATGGATCGATTAGTTCAGGCCTGTCAGACCGGGCAAGTGGGTGATGGTATTGTGTGGAAGGTGAACGTCGACCGCGCCTTCTTTATTGCGAAGAACTACCCAAACCCAATTAGTTAAGCGCGCGACTACTGATGGCTTTGCCTTGCGCATTCACTTTCACAAGAAGCATTTGACCTACGCCAATCGACATACCAGTATATGCATAGGTATTGACCTGATGGGTCACCAAAATCAGCGGTAACTTATTTGGCTTAGATAGTTGCTGCCGCACAAATGCCTCCAGCTCTCGAGTCTGCTTACCGCTCTCACTCATTTCGTTAAAGAAGGAACCGAGCGAGCGCTCCGATGTCACTGGACCTTTATTCAGCAAAACCGCCGTATCGAGGCAGCGACACCAAGGGCTGCTGAACATGCGGGCCTCCCGAATTCCTTGCTGACTCAACCAAACACCAATCTCTTTGGCTTGCTGACGACCATACTCCCCAAGATTACGCTGGGTCGAGCAATCGCCCAGTCGATACCCAGATGGATCACCAATTCCAGGGGCATCGGCATGACGCATCACAATCAGCGTTGAGCCAGACTGCAGTTCAGAGAGTAAATTCGCATTGGCAACTGAAGAGATGCAGAAAAATCCCCAGAGAACCAGCAGTAGGCGTTTCACGGTAATACCTTACCTGGGTTCATGATGTTCTTGGGGTCTAAGGCAGATTTAATGGAGCGCATGAGTTGGTGTGCCACCGATCCGCGATGCGCTTCAAGGTCAGGGAGTTTGAGTTGCCCAATACCATGTTCAGCAGAGATGGAGCCGTGGTATTTCTCGACCTGGGAATAGACCACATCATGAATCGCTTCCTCATGAGCGCGATTGAATTCACTGGCATTGACTCCAAGTGGCGGCGCAATGTTGTAATGCAAATTGCCATCGCCCAAATGCCCAAAGTTAATGATGCGGACCCCAGCAAATTGATCCCGAATCAATTGATCGGTCTCGGTGATAAAGGTGTCTAGCTCTGAGATTGGCAGAGAGATATCGTGTTTTAGATTGGCGCCTTCTTGCGCTTGCGCCATGGTGATGTGCTCGCGCATGGTCCAAAACGATTGGGTCTGAGAGAGATTGCTCGCAATCACGGCATCACTTGCAATACCCGCTTCAAACGCAGTCTCAAGCACCTGTTCCATTAAATTACGCGCATGCTCTTCACCTTCATGATCGGATAGTTCAACTAAGACCGTATAAAGGGGATCATTGGCCAAGGGATTTTTCATATGAGGAAACTGTTTAGCAGTCAGGTCTAACGAATCCTTTGACATCATTTCAAAGCCAGTGAGTAAGGCAGCAGTACGCTTTTGAAAAAGACTCAGTAATTCAATCGTTGCTGGAATATTGGGTACTGCTACTAAAGCAGTCCATTGGGTCTGAGGCAAGGGATACAACTTCATGACCGCTGCAGTAATAATGCCAAGACACCCCTCGGAGCCAATATATAAATCCCGCAGATCAAAGCCGGTATTGTCTTTCCGTAAGCTACGTAGGCCATGGAGGATTTCACCCTGCGCAGTAACGACCTCAAGACCTAAACACAGTTCACGGGCATTGCCATAACGAAGAACATTGGTGCCGCCGGCATTGGTGGCTAGATTCCCACCAATTTGACAGCTCCCCTGAGCACCTAGGCTGAGTGGAAACAGAAATCCTTGCGCTTTAGCGGCCTCCTGAAGGGTTTGCAAAATACAACCGGACTCCATCACCATGGTTTGGTTGCTCGGATTAATCTCGCGAATAGCATTCATGCGCTTAAGATTAAGAACAATCTGCTGGCCCGAGTCATTGGGCGTTGCGGCCCCACACATGCTGGTATTGCCGCCTTGCGGAACGATGGAGATTAACGCTTGATCGCAAGCCTTCACAATCTTGGCAACCTCTTGGGTTGTTTTGGGCAGTAAAACGGCTAGCGCTTTACCGTGATAGCGATTGCGCCAATCGCTGAGATAAGGTGCTTGATCATTAGGTTCGACCAATACATAAGCATTTCCAATAATCGACTGACAATGCGAAATAAATTCAGAGTGATTCATGAAACCATTCTAGTGCTTGGATTCGTCTTTTGCTTTCGCCTTAGCCGCTGCTTTGATCGGCTTGAGATACATCAGTAAGGCAACAAAAACAGTGACAGATAGAATCAGTTCGAGAATGGCCATCCACACATTCCAACCCGACTCGGTGATGCGCGTTAATGCTTCGGTGGTGTAGATGAGGATCGCCATACTACTCCATTGCATGGTGTACACATTCGCGCGCCAGACACCTGGCAGCATGATGATCAAAGGCACTGCCTTTAGGATTAACCAAGAACCACCAGGCCGAAGCGGTGCAATTAACCATTCCCAAGCCACACACAACACGATTAAATCAACGATTGCGGCACTGGCAATCAGCACATACTTATCTTTTTTCAGCAATCCACTGAGCATGATTTATTTGCCACCATGAAGACGTAAAGCGACTTCAGCCAAACGCTTACCTTGTGCAATGGCTAAGCGAGATTCTTCTGCACTAATCGGCGCGCTACCATCGGCATGCGCAAGATGCGATACCCCATAGGGCGTGCCGCCAGTGGTCGTATTCATGAGCTCAGGGTTGCTATACGGTAGACCAAGCACCACCATGCCATGATGAAAAAGCGGGATCATCATCGAGAGCAGGGTGGTTTCTTGACCACCATGTAAGCTACCGGTGCTGGTAAAAACACACGCGGGCTTCCCTTGCAGTGCGCCACTTAACCATTGTGAAGAACTGCCGTCGAGAAAAAATTTCAGGGGTGCGGCCATATTGCCAAAGCGTGTGGGTGATCCTAGAGCCAGGCCAATGCATTCCTCTAAATCGGAATACTCTACATAAGGAGGACCATCTTTGGGAACGGGCGGCTCGCTCGCTTCGCAAACGGTTGATACCGTAGGTACGGTTCGCAAACGCGCACTAACCCCAGCCACGCTCTCAATCCCTTGCCCAATAAAACGAGCGAGGGCCTCGGTTGCACCATGGCGGGAGTAGTACAACACCAGAATCTCGGATGAACCCATAGACTGCACTTTCTTTGGAATTTCAGATAGATCCCATATGATACGGTCATGCCATTATCTTTTCTGATCAAGCGTTGGTTGCCCATGGGTAAAGCGCTCTGGCAGCGGAATCAACATTTGCGTTTAAGCCAGGTATCGGCCAGTTTGTCGTTTACTACCATTTTGTCTTTGGTGCCAATGCTGACCATTGGATCCATCTTGCTGAGTCAATTCCCTGCGGTCGTTGATTTGCGTAATGCCTTTCAGGCTTGGCTTTTGAAGAACTATTTCCCAGGCGGCATTAGTCAACAGGTATTTACTTACCTCAACCAGTTCTCCGCTAAAGCAAAGGGATTAACCATCGTCGGTTCGTTAGGGCTTCTGATTACAACGATTTTGACCATGGTGGTGATTGAGCGTGCCTTCAATGAAATTTGGAGGGTAAGCGAGCGCCGACCTTTTCTCAAGAAACTTGCAATTTATTTGGCAGCGACCATCATCGGCCCCATACTTTTGGGCCTTGGCATTTACTTAAGTAGTGTATTGCTGGGCTCAGCGAGTGGCTGGTTCCCCACCTTATCGGCAGGATTTAAGTTCATTAGCACGATTATTCCCAGCCTATTAGCCTTAATTGTTTTTGCTCTCGCCTATCGGATCTTGCCCTACGCACCTGTAAGCTGGCGGGATGCGTTTATTGGTGCTGCTTTTGTGGCCGTCGCTTACGAGATCACCAAGTTTGGTTTTGCCTACTTCATGACCCAGACCGTCTTTTATAAAACGGTTTATGGCACCTTTGCGATCCTACCCCTCATGTTAATTTGGATCTACATCACGTGGTGGCTTACGCTTGCCGGCGCCGTGATCGTTGCCAATTTGCCAACGATTCGGCAAAACCGCCCACCGGAACTGGCCTCTGCCTAATGCCATAATGATGGTATGTCTGGAAATACCTTAGGCCTTCTATTTACGGTAACCACCTTTGGTGAGTCGCATGGTCCTGCGATTGGTGCAGTGGTCGATGGTTGTCCGCCGGGGATGGAGTTATCGGTCGACGATATTCAGGTGGATCTGGATCGACGCAAACCCGGAACCTCCCGCCATGTGACCCAACGTAAAGAAGAAGATAAGGTCGAGATTTTATCTGGGGTCTTCGAGGGTAAAACTACTGGCACCCCGATCGCTTTGTTGATTCGCAATACCGATCAACGCAGTCAAGATTACAGTGAGATCTTGCAAACCTTTCGTCCGGGCCACGCTGATTACAGCTATCACTATAAATATGGGTTTCGTGATCCACGCGGTGGCGGACGCTCCTCAGCGCGTTTAACTGCTCCCGTGGTTGCTGCTGCAGCGATTGCCAAAAAATGGTTGCGTGAGCACTATGGAACAGAGATCGTTGCTCATATGAGTCAACTCGGTGAGATAGCTATTCCTTTTGAGGATGCTCAATACATTACACAAAACCCATTCTTCGCCGCAAATGCCAGCATCATTACGAAGCTTGAAGAGTACATGGATCAACTGCGCAAAGCGGGTGACTCGTGCGGTGCCAAGATTGAGGTGATGGCCCGCCAGGTACCCATCGGTTTGGGTGAACCCCTTTTTGATAAGTTAGATGCTGATATTGCGCATGTGATGATGGGCATTAATGCGGTGAAGGGCGTCGAGATTGGAAAAGGATTTGGCGTGGTAGCCCAAAAGGGAAGTGCTCACGGCGATGAGATGCACCCAGACGGCTTTGCCACAAATAATGCTGGCGGTGTGTTGGGTGGTATTAGTACTGGCCAAGATATACGTGTAGCGATCGCCATCAAACCAACTTCAAGCATCATGAGCCCGAAGCAGACGATTGATTTGCACGGTAAGTCAACCACGATTCAGACCAAGGGGCGTCACGATCCCTGCGTCGGCATTCGGGCGGCGCCAATTGCAGAGGCCATGTTGGCCCTTGTCCTCATGGACCACGCCTTGCGCCATCGGGCTCAGTGTGGCGATGTTTCAGTACAACCACCCGCAATTCCGGCTGCGCGCACCAGCTAAGGATTCATGACAGCATCCTCGCGTTGGGCCTTCGGGGCCTTTTTCTTTTTGTACTTCGCCTACATTGGCCTCATGTCGCCCTATGCAAGCTTGTATTTTGCGGAGCTCGGATTTGGTGCGATCGAGATTGCTGCGTTGATGTCGATGTTGCAAGTGACTCGTATCCTAGGCCCTTTTTCTTGGGGCTGGCTCTCCGATTATTTATCCAACCGAGTGGGCATTATGCGTTTTTGTGGTGTTCTGGCAGTTTTGTGTTTTTGCGTCATCTTCTATTTAGAGCACTACATCCCATTTTTAATCTGGATGTTTATCCTGCACACTATTTTGAGTAGCATGATTCCGCTCGGGGAAGCGGCAACAGTCCATGCTTTATTTAAAGACAATTCGTTTGATCATCGCTATGGTCGTCTGCGCTTATGGGGATCCATTGGTTTTGTTGCCATGGTGTTGCTCGCTGGCGAAGTATTTCAATGGTGGGGAATTGAGGTCCTGCCATGGTTGGGTCTGGGCGTATTGATTGCATTGGCGATTGATACCTTTTTGCTACGCGAGCCCAAGATTGAGCGTCACCCCTTAGTACGCGGAGAACTGCGCGCCGTCTTACAACGCTTAGAAGTACGTTGGTTTTTGGTTTCGGCCTTTGCCATGATCTTTGGTCACGCAGCCCTGTATGTGTTTTATTCCCTTTATCTTGCCGATTTGGGATACAGCAAATCCGAGATTGGATTTTTCTGGACATTGGGTGTGACCGCAGAGGTGATCTTCTTTTACTTCCAAAGTAAAGTCATGTCGCGATATTCCCCAACGAGGGTATTACAAGCAACATTCATGATTGCAGTGATCCGCTTTGTGTTGATCGGTTACTTTGCGACCACCACTCTACTGATTCTGGCGCAGTTAATGCATGCCGCCACCTTCGCAGCGCACCACAGTGCGAGTACCAAATTAATTCAGGGTTGGTTTAGTGGGCCTTTGCAAGCTCGCGGTCAAGCACTTTTCACAACCGTCGCCTATGGCTTTGGCGGCACTCTAGGCGGCTTATGCGCAGGTTGGATTTGGGATCATTGGGGCCCCAATCAAGTCTTTGGTATGGCAGCGGTGGCGTGCGCCTTAGCTGGTGTTGCAATCGCCCAAGTGAAAACCAATCCGAAAGCCTTACATTCCTGAGTAGTTAGGACCACCGCCCCCTTCAGGGGTGACCCACACAATGTTTTGTGTGGGATCTTTGATGTCACAGGTTTTGCAATGCACGCAATTTTGGGCATTAATTTGTAATTTGGGTTTACCTTCTACCTCGATGTACTCATAAACACCGGCAGGGCAATACCGTTGCTCAGGACCCGCGTAGATATCAAGATTAATGGCCACAGGCACGCTTTCATCTTTGAGTGTGAGATGCGCCGGTTGATTCTCTTCATGATTGGTATTGGAGATAAATACCGACGAGAGTCGATCAAAAGTAATCCTGCCATCGGGCTTTGGATACTCAATCACCTGATGCAAGCGAGCTGGTTCGAGGTATTCGTAATCGGCTTTTTTCTGATGAATGGTCCACGGCATATTGCCACCAAACACCTTTTGTTCAATACCAACCATGAGGGTACCCAGATATAAACCTTTGGACATCCACGCTTTAAAGTTGCGTGCCTGTTTGAGTTCGGTATAAAGCCAGCTATTTTTAAAGGCACTCGGGTAGGCCGAGAGAATGTCATTGGCTCGGTTTTCTGAAAGTGCAGACATGGCTGCCTGAGCAGCCAACATACCGGATTTAATGGCTGCATGGCTGCCCTTAATACGGGAGGCGTTGAGGTAGCCCGCATCGCAGCCAATCAGAGCGCCGCCAGGGAATACGGTTTGCGGCAAACTATTTAGGCCACCGGCGGTAATGGCGCGCGCACCATAGGCCAAGCGCTTACCACCTTCAAAAGTTGGTCGAATCGCAGGATGCAATTTATAGCGCTGGAACTCATCAAAGGGGCTAAGGTAAGGGTTTCGATAAGAGAGACCAACGACCATCCCCACCGCAACCTTGTTCTCGCCAAAGTGATACAAAAATGATCCACCATAGGTTTGACTGTCCAATGGCCAACCTGCGGTATGAATTACAAGACCTGGGCGATGGTTCTCCGGAGTCACTTCCCAGAGCTCTTTAATGCCAATGCCATAACTCTGAGGATCGGACTCACGATCGAGTCGGTATTTGGTGATGAGTTGCTTACCAAGATGACCGCGTGAGCCCTCTGCAAATAAGGTGTACTTCGCTCGTAATTCCATCCCGAGTTGGAATTGCTCGGAAACATTTCCATCCTTGTGGATACCCAAATTACCAGTGGCGACCCCACAGACTGCACCCTGGGCGTTGAACAAAATTTCAGCGGCAGCAAACCCAGGAAAAATATCAACACCCAGTTGCTCGGCTTGACCGCCTAACCAGCGAGTGAAGTTACTTAAGCTCAATATGTAATTACCGCGATTACTAAAACAATTCGGTAGCAGAAGGTGGGGAACTGTGAAGGAGCTCGATTCGGTCAGAAAAATGAATTCATCTTTGCTAACTGGCGTCTCGAGAGGAGCCCCCATTGATTGCCAATCTGGGAATAATTCATTGAGAGCGCGCGGATCCATGATGGCGCCTGACAAAATATGAGCACCGACCTCAGAACCCTTTTCTAGGACACAAACGGAGATCTCGCGACCCTCGCGCTGGGCAATTTGTTTGGCATGGATTGCCGCGGACAAGCCAGCAGGGCCACCCCCGACGATCACGAGGTCATAGTCCATGGCCTCGCGTGGGCCATATTGCGCAAGTAATTCCTCGGTATTCATAGCCCTAGTTTAGTGCTTTTGAGCCACGAATCAGTCATGCAGAGCGGTTATCATTTGAGCTTGTTAGGAATTGATTGAAGAACGTGAAAGAAAGTTAGGCGAATGAATAAGATATTTCCCAATGCCCGCGCTGCTCTTGAGGACATTATGAAAGATGGGCAGACCATCGCGGTTGGTGGTTTTGGTTTATGTGGCATCCCCGAAGCCCTGATTGCAGCAGTCAAAGAGTTAGGGACTAAAAACCTAACTGCAATATCGAACAATGCCGGCGTCGATGATTTTGGTTTAGGGATTCTCTTGGCCACTCGGCAAGTCAAAAAAATGATTTCATCCTATGTTGGAGAAAATAAAGAGTTTGAGCGCCAATATTTAGCTGGTGAACTCGAGCTGGAATTTACTCCGCAAGGTACCCTCGCAGAAAAATTGCGCGCAGGTGGTTGCGGTATTCCTGCGTTTTATACCAAAACGGGTGTTGGAACGATTGTTGCTGAAGGTAAAGATGTTCGTGAGTTTGATGGCGAGCAGTACATCTTGGAGCGCTCATTGGTTGCCGATGTCTCGCTCGTCAAAGCATGGAAAGCCGACAAGGCAGGTAATTTGCTATATCGCTTAACTGCCCGTAACTTTAATCCAGTGGTGGCGATGGCAGGAAAAATCACCGTGGTGGAAGTTGAAGAGATTGTGGAGAACGGAGAGCTTATCCCGGATCAAATTCATACCCCTGGTATTTATGCCCATCGGATTGTGCTCAATCCCCATCCTGAAAAACGGATCGAGCAACGCACACTCTCACAGTAACCATTCACTTGAAAAGATTAAACAGAGGAAATTGCAATGCCTTGGAATCGCGATGAAATGGCAGCCCGTGCTGCAAAAGAATTACACGACGGTGACTACGTTAATTTAGGAATTGGGATGCCCACCTTGGTCGCCAACCATGTTCCTAAGGGAATGGAGGTTTGGCTCCAGTCTGAGAACGGTTTGTTAGGGATTGGTCCTTTTCCTACCGAAGCACAAGTCGATGCCGACATGATTAATGCGGGTAAACAAACCGTCACGACCTTACCAGGATCAGCCATTTTTTCATCCGCTGATTCATTTGGGATGATTCGGGGTGGCAAGATCAATATTGCGATCTTGGGCGCAATGCAGGTGAGTGAGCACGGTGATTTAGCCAACTGGATGATCCCTGGAAAAATGGTGAAGGGCATGGGTGGCGCGATGGACTTGGTTGCCGGCGTCAAGCATGTCGTGGTGCTGATGGAGCACGTCGCCAAGAAAAAAGATGGCACGGAAGAAATCAAAATTCTGCCAAAGTGCACTCTCCCATTAACCGGACTAGGAGTGATTAACCGCATCATCACTGATTTGGGTGTACTCGATATTACGCCTAAAGGATTGAGGTTAGTGGAATTGGCGCCAGGCGTGACCAAGGAAGAAATTCAGTCAAAGACGGGTGCTCCCATCGATACTAGTACGGTGCATTGAAGACCGAACATTTACATGCTCACAAACGCGGGGATGCGAGTCATGCCCACGCGATAGCGGATCGCAAGCAATCCTTACTATGGATTGCGATGTTCTTCACTCTTGGGTTTGCATTTGTTGAGTTTTTTGCAGGCTTAATCTCTGGTTCCTTGGCACTGATGTCCGATGCTGGGCATATGGTGACCGACTCTGCGGCGCTTGGTCTGGCTATTCTGGCGCAGTACATTGCCAGACGCCCCCCATCAGCAAAGCATTCCTTTGGCTTTGGTCGAGCCGAAGCACTTGCTGCTTTTGTGAACAGTCTTGTGATGGTAGGTTTGGTCATTTGGATTGTGATTGAGGCCGTGAGTCGGATACAGGATCCGCATCCAGTATCAGGAATGACCGTGACCATCGTGGCCGCACTCGGATTAGCGGTGAACCTCATTGTTGCCTGGGTCTTGTCACGCGATCAAAAGAGCGTCAATACCCGTGCTGCACTGGTGCACGTCATGGGCGATCTCTTGGGATCGATCGCCGCTTTGGTATCAGGGGTTGTGATTCAGTTAACGGGATGGATGCCGATCGACCCCATCTTATCGATCTTTGTAGCGCTCTTGATCCTCAAATCCACAATTGCCATCCTAAAAGAGTCGTACCACTTCTTGATGGAAGGTGTACCGCTGCACATTGACTATGTGAAAGTTGGTGAAGATTTATCCCGTATTGAGGGAGTGATGGCGATCCACGATTTGCATGTCTGGGAGATGAGTCCTGGTCATCCCGCATTGATCGCCCACGTTGAGATTAAACAGTTCAAACAGTGGCCGCGGATTCTTGCAAACCTAACCACCATGTTGCGTGAGTCGTACGGTATTGATCACATTACATTGCAACCCGAAGAGGCTGGCAAACAAGAGCTGGAGCCAACGCCAGTTAGTGTAGAGCAGGCTCGGCATACTGCGTTACTCAATCGGGATCATCATGGGCATACCGATTATGTGGAATGTTCAAGTCCTGCCGGCTCCCATCGCATGGTCTTTCATAGCTGGGGCGATCCTCGCAATCCGAGTGTGCTGTATTGCGTTCATGGCTTATCACGACGTGGCAGTGATTTTCGGGCAATGGCTGAGGCCTTATGCGATCGCCATTTCGTAGTTTGTCCAGATATCGTTGGCCGTGGTGAGTCTGATTTTCTGAGTAATCCGATGTTCTATACCGTTCCGCAATACGTGACCGATATGAAGACCTTAAGCACTAAATTAGGTGTTCACTCAGTCAATTGGTTTGGAACCTCGATGGGCGGTTTAATTGGTATGGTGTATGCGGCAATGCCTGGCAATGGCATCAAGCGACTATTGCTGAATGATGTCGGACCGCGGATTGAGCCAGCGGCATTAATTCGGTTAGCAAGCTACGTGGGTAAACCATTTTCTTATGTGAATCGCGATGTAGCGATGGATAAACTCAAATCGATTTGCGCTCCCTTTGGCAAGCACACGGATGCCGAGTGGGAGCTTCTCAATGGACCCATGCTGATTCAGAAAGATCAGCAGTGGATCTTGCACTATGACCCAGCCATTTCAGTGCCATTTGCCTCGGTGACCCCAGCTTTGGCTCAAGCGGGTGAGTTGGCCATGTGGCAAAGTTTTCAGAGCATTGAGTGCCCCATTTTGATTGTGCGCGGCGCGGACTCCGATTTGCTATCGAGGCAAACGGTTGAAGAAATGTGTCAATTCAATTCGCATGCGAAGAGTGTTGAGATCGCCAATACTGGACATGCTCCTGCCTTTGTTAAAAAAGAGCAAATTGACATTGCACGCCAATTCTTCGTATAGTGTTTTATCAGCAATTCATCATTCATCGCTGTGAGTCTTAACGAGTCAACACTGCCGTTATCGACAAATCCCATCGAAGGGTTTGAGGGCGATGCCTGGTTTGGCGAGCCCGAGGAGGCGCATTCCCACTCGGTATCCGAGATTTTGCAAGCACTACGTTTGGATGAGGCAAGCGTCACAGCCGCCCGTCATTTACATAGCAGCCTTGGAAAAGAACCCTTAACAAAACAACTTGGACCGGATGCCGCTACTTTATTGATTGGGTACCGAGGTCTACGTCAGGCCCAAGCAAAACTGATTAAGCATGACGGACAGTCGCGGGTAGCAGGTCAAGAGGAGATCTTGCGCAAAATGCTGTTGGCATTTGGGAACGATCTTCGTGTGGTACTCATTTATTTAGCCTCGCGCTTACAAACCTTACGCTGGATTGCTAAGCATCGCATCAAAGTAAAGCCGTCTTGGGCTCAGGAGATTTTAGATATTGATGCGAGCTTAGCCAATCGCCTGGGTATATGGCAAATGAAATGGGAGATGGAGGATCTTGCATTTCGGGTATTAGCAGCAGACACCTATAAAGAAATTGCTGGACTATTGGATGCCAAACGCACGGAGCGTGAGCGGTTCATTGCTGATGTGATCGGGCGACTCAATCACGAACTATCGATGACCAATATCAAGGCCGATGTGCAAGGTCGACCCAAACACATTTACAGCATCTGGAAAAAAATGCAGGGCAAATCCTTAGAGTTTGCCAATCTCTATGATGTGCGCGCATTTCGGGTACTCGTTGATGACGTTAAAGCGTGCTATGCGACTCTAGGCTTAGTTCACAACATCTGGCAGCCTGTTCCTAAAGAATTTGATGACTACATTGCAAGACCCAAGCCAAACGGCTATCAATCCTTACACACCGTTGTGATTGATGAAGAGGGGATTGCGTTTGAGATTCAGATTCGTACGCAAGAAATGCATCGTCAGGCTGAGTACGGCTTAGCCGCTCACTGGCGCTACAAGGAGGGCGCGTATGCAGCGCAAGCAAAAGATCTCGGAACGCACAGTGCTGCGGTAGCTTATGAGCGCCAGATCGCATGGGCGCGACAATTGATCTCGTGGAAAGAGGATGCTTGGGAGCAACTCAAGCATCATGAGATTGATGATCATATTTATGTTCTCACTCCTTTGGGAAAAGTGATTGCTCTGGAGAAGGGCTCGTCACCGATTGACTTTGCCTATGCCGTTCATACTGATCTTGGTCATCGCTGTCGTGGCGCTCGGATTGATGGGGCCATGGTACCACTCGATACCGCCTTGCATAATGGTCAAACCGTGGAAATTATTTCTGTGAAGCAAGGTGGGCCCTCAAGGGATTGGCTCAATCCCGAGCGCGGTTATCTGCGCTCACAGCGGGCGCGAGCTCGTGTGCGCGCATGGTTCAATGCACTCGACGATGAAGCGAGTCAAGCCCCCAATAAAGTAAATGATGGCAAGCTCGATAAGAGCATCGATAAGCCACTTGATAAAAAAGACGAGATCCAGATTCGCACGCGTGCGACTGCTGCGAATCAGCGTGGCGACGTATTGGTCGTGGGAGTAGATTCCTTACTAACTCAGTTAGCCAAATGCTGTCGACCCGTTCCTCCCGATCCAATCGCCGGTTTTGTTACACAAGGTCGTGGGGTGTCGATTCATCGTCGCAGTTGCAAAACCTTTCGAGGGCTCTTGGAACGCGCTCCAGAGCGCGTGATCCAAACCGCATGGAGTTCCAAATTAGATTCCGAGCAGGGCGGCAACAAAGAACGTGTTTTCCCAGCCGATTTGTCAATCATTGCACTGGATCGCCCTGAACTGATGCGCGAACTGTTTGAGATTACTTCTAAGATTGGAGTGCATGTGATCGATCTCAAAAAATCGGTTCGTAAAGGCTTGGCACATATCCAATTAACGGTTGAAATCTCCAATGCCGAAGCCTTACGGTTAGTTCAAACTGGGCTTGAGGGATTGCGCGGCGTTACCGAAGTGCGCAGGCGGTGATAAACTCTTGATGAATATAGGCTCGTAGCTCAGCTGGTTAGAGCACCACCTTGACATGGTGGGGGTCGTTGGTTCGAGTCCAATCGAGCCTACCAACGAAACAGATCGGAATGCGCGTTGTGTTCATAGTGTGTGGGACGAACGCGCATTCTCTTTTATGCATGGAGTGGTTATGGTAGCGGTTACTCTTCCCGATGGTTCGAAGCGCGAGTTTGCTGCGCCAGTGACCATTGCTGAAGTTGCCCAATCCATTGGCAGCGGCTTAGCCAAAGCAGCACTCGCGGGCTCTGTGGATGGTCGTTTAGTCGATCTCAGTTACACAATTGATCATGATGTGCAGTTGGCCATCATTACCGATAAAAATCCTGAAGGTCTGGATATTATTCGCCACTCCACGGCGCATTTACTCGCGTATGCCGTCAAAGAGCTATTCCCTGATGCACAGGTCACCATTGGCCCCGTGATTGAGAACGGCTTTTATTACGACTTCTCCTATCATCGCCCCTTTACGCCAGATGACCTAGCTGCGCTTGAGAAAAAAATGCTCGAGCTTGCCAAGAAGGATGAACCTGTCAGCCGTCAAGTGATGCCCCGCGATCAAGCCGTTGAATTTTTTAAACAACAAGGCGAACTCTACAAAGCAGAAATCATTGCAAGCATTCCCCAAAACGAAGAGGTCTCGCTCTACACCGAGGGTAAATTTACCGACCTTTGCCGCGGCCCTCACGTCCCCTCCACTGGAAAGTTAAAGGTATTCAAGCTCATGAAGCTTGCCGGCGCCTACTGGCGTGGTGATAGTAAAAATGAGATGCTGCAACGAATTTATGGCACCGCTTGGACCAAGAAAGAAGATCAAGACGCTTACTTGCACATGCTTGAGGAAACCGAGAAGCGCGATCATCGGCGCCTAGGTAAACAGCTTGATTTATTTCATTTTCAGGATGAGGCCCCAGGTCTTGTGTTTTGGCATCCCAAGGGTTGGGCCATTTGGCAAGAGGTGGAGCAGTATATGCGCCGCGTTTATCAGAACGAGGGTTATCAAGAGGTCAAGGCTCCGCAAATTCTGGATCGTGGTCTTTGGGAAAAATCCGGTCATTGGGACAACTACAAAGAGAATATGTTCACGACCGAGTCGGAGAACCGTGCTTATGCACTAAAGCCCATGAACTGCCCAGGCCATGTGCAAATCTTTAATTCAGGGTTGCATAGCTATCGGGAGTTGCCGCTACGCTTTGGTGAGTTTGGGCAATGCCATCGCAATGAACCCTCTGGCGCATTACATGGGTTAATGCGAGTGCGCGGATTTACTCAAGACGATGGCCATATTTTTTGTACCGAGGATCAGATTCAGGCAGAGGTCGCCGCATTTGACCAAGCGGTTCGTGCGGTCTATCGCGATTTTGGCTTTACAGAAGTCGCCGTGAAATTAGCCCTGCGTCCTGCTAAGCGGGTTGGGGATGATGTCATTTGGGATAAAGCCGAGGCATCACTGCGGGGAGCACTCAAAGCATCCGGTCAAACGTGGGAAGAACTTCCTGGTGAAGGCGCTTTTTATGGACCCAAAATTGAATACCACCTAAAGGATTCGATTGGACGTTCGTGGCAATGCGGCACCATGCAGGTCGACTTTTCCATGCCAGCGCGCCTCGGTGCTGAGTATGTTGCTGAAGATAACAGCCGTAAAGTTCCAGTGATGCTGCATCGCGCTATTGTGGGTTCCCTAGAGCGTTTTATTGGGATTTTGATCGAAAACCACGCTGGCGCAATGCCAGTTTGGCTAGCCCCAACCCAAGCAATCGTCCTTAATATCTCTGAAAATTCGGCCGAATATGCCCAAAAAATCCAGCAAATGCTGAAAAAACAAGGGTTTAGAGTGGAATCGGATTTGCGAAATGAGAAAATTACGTATAAAATACGCGAACACGCATTACAAAAACTGCCTTATTTGCTTGTTGTTGGCGATAAAGAGCGTGAAAGTAATACGGTGGCCGTTCGTGCCCGTGGCGGAATTGATCTAGGGGTAATGCCCGTAGATGCCTTCGTCACCCGACTCCAGCAGGATATTGCCCAGAAAGTCGGACCCGAGCTTAGCTAGGGGGTGTGATGGCTTTTGATTGTTTTTGAGAGAGGAATTAGAAGATCGCTACTGAAAAATTGCAACGCATCAATCAGGAAATTACTGCTCCTGTAGTGCGTTTGATCGGATCCGACGGCAACGTAGTCGGTGTAGTTAAGTTGAACGAAGCCTTACGATTGGCAGAGGAAGAAGATACCGACTTAGTCGAGATTGCTCCGAATGCTGATCCACCCGTGGTCCGAGTGATGGATTTCGGTAAGTTCAAATACCAAGAAGCCAAGCGTCAGCACGAAGCCAAGCTGAAGCAAAAGGTGATTCAGGTGAAGGAAGTGAAATTCCGGCCTGGTACCGATGATGGTGATTATGGTGTGAAGCTGCGTAATCTGATCCGCTTTTTAGAAGATGGCGATAAAACAAAAATTACGCTTCGGTTTCGGGGTCGCGAAATGGCCCATCAAGAAATCGGTGCAAAGATGTTGGATCGACTGAAGGTGGATTTAGAGCCTTACGGTCAAGTCGAGCAATTTCCGAAGATGGAAGGCCGACAAATGGTGATGGTCTTAGCACCCGCCAAGAAGAAGTAAGAGTTTGTAGTAGATGCAGTAGTAGTAAGCAGTACCAAGTAGCGAATGATCGGTACAGGAAGAGCAGCCGTCGGTTGCCACCGTAGTCGCACAGAGAATGAAAAGGGAGCAGTCATGCCCAAAATGAAGACCAAAAGTGGCGCAGCCAAGCGCTTCAAGGTCCGCGCGAGTGGATCGATTAAGCGAGGACAGGCGTTCAAGCGTCACATCCTTACCAAGAAAACCACCAAGAACAAGCGTCAATTGCGGGGTTCCGCTCCGGTCGCGAAATCCGATGTGAAGTCGATTCGCGCCATGATGCCTTACGCATAAATCTTAGGAGAGCACAATGCCAAGAGTAAAACGTGGGGTTACAGCGAGAGCCCGTCATAAGAAAGTCACCGATGCCGCAACTGGTTATCGTGGACGTCGTAAAAACGTATTCCGGATCGCTAAAGAAGCGGTCATGCGCGCTGGGCAATATGCCTATCGCGATCGTCGTAACAAGAAGCGCGTCTTTCGTGCTTTGTGGATTGCCAGGATCAACGCTGCTGTGCGTGAACACGATATGACCTATAGCGTGTTCATGAACGGCATGAAGAAAGCGTCGATTGAACTCGATCGTAAAGTTCTCTCGGATATGGCCGTGTTTGACAAAGACGCATTTGCTGCTTTGGTCACACGCGTCAAATCTGCTGTAGCACACGCTTAAGTTCCTGCAACCATGGTTTCTCTCGACCAACTTGTCGAGGATGCCAAACGCGATTTCTCCAAAGCCAGCGACCCCGCTGCTTTGGAGGATGCAAAAGCTCGGTATCTCGGTAAATCAGGACTCTTAACTGAGCGCTTAAAGGCGCTTGGTGGGATGTCGCCTGAAGAGCGTAAAAGCGCAGGTGCGGAGATCAACCGAGCCAAGACAGCTGTTGAGGATGCCTTAAATGCACGCCGTCAAGCGCTCGCGGATCAAGTATTACAAGCCCGACTTGCGGCTGAAGCAATCGATGTGTCATTGCCAGGTCGTGGTCAGGCCTTAGGTAGTTTGCATCCAGTGATGCGCACCTGGGAACGGGTTGAAACCATTTTTCACTCGATTGGCTTTGATGTTGCCGATGGCCCAGAGATTGAAACCGATTGGTTTAATTTCACGGCCCTCAATAGCCCCGAGAATCACCCTGCACGCTCGATGCAAGACACCTTCTATGTTGATGGGAACGATGCGCAAGGCAAGCCACTGTTACTTAGAACGCACACGAGTCCGATCCAGGTGCGTTATGCCAGCGAGCACGTTAAGCGCTATGGTCAGGATAATATGCCACCGATCAAAGTGATTGCACCGGGCCGGACCTACCGTGTGGATAGCGATGCAACGCATTCGCCCATGTTCCATCAAGTGGAGGGCCTATGGATTGCTAGGGATGTCTCCTTTGCTGATCTAAAAGGTGTCTACACCGATTTCTTGCGCACCTTTTTTGAGACCGACGCCTTGCAAGTCCGTTTTCGGCCATCGTATTTTCCATTTACTGAGCCGTCGGCTGAAATTGATATGGCCTTTGCTAGCGGTAAATTAGCGGGTCGATGGTTAGAAATCTCTGGGGCGGGCCAAGTCCACCCCAATGTGTTGCGGAATATGGGCATCGATCCCGAGCGGTATATGGGGTTTGCCTTCGGATCGGGGCTCGAGCGTCTGACCATGCTGCGTTATGGCATTGACGATCTACGCCTCTTTTTTGATAACGATTTGCGCTTCCTTACGCAATTTCCGGCTTAGTCCGCATCATGCAATTTTCTGAATCCTGGTTACGTCAGTTCGTTAATCCGCCCATTGATAGCGAGGCACTGTCGCATGCCTTGACCATGGCAGGTCTTGAGGTCGAAGAGCGGCGCTCACTGGCCCCACCATTTACTAAGGTTGTTGTAGCCGAAATTATTTCAGCAGAGCAGCATCCTGATGCGGATCGCTTGCGAGTCTGCCGTGTCAATGCAGGACCTAATCATTCTGATTTGCAAATTGTGTGTGGTGCTCCAAATGCACGCGCTGGTATCAAAATTCCGTGCGCCTTGGTTGGGGCTGAGTTGCCTCCTAGCGAAGTCGGTGGAAAACCATTTCAGATCAAGGTTGGCAAGTTACGCGGTATTGAAAGTAATGGGATGTTATGTTCTGGGCGCGAGTTGGGTCTGGGCGAAGACCATGCCGGAATTCTGGAGTTACCCAAAGATGCCCCAGTGGGTGAGGACCTGCGCGAGTACCTGCATTTAGACGATCAACTCTTTACCATCAAACTCACACCCAATAAAGCCGATTGCTTATCGCTCATCGGTATTGCGAGGGAAGTCGCTGCGATTACTGGAGCTGCTCTTTGTGTTCCAAAGCGAGAGCCGCTTGCATCAACGATCAATGATCGCGTGTCGGTCAACATCATGGATGCAGATCTATGTGGTCGCTTTGCTGGACGCGTGATTCGAGGGGTGAATACTCATGTAGCGACACCAACCTGGATAAAAGATCGCTTAGCAAGCGCTGGTCAGCGCAGTATCTCGCCATTGGTGGATATCTCGAACTATGTAATGCTTGAGATGGGCCAGCCCAATCATATCTTCGATCTCGATCAACTAAAGGCTCCGATTGAAGTGCGCTGGGGTAAATCTGGCGAGTCTTTGAAGTTACTCAATGAGCAAACGGTAGAAGCTCATTTGGAAGGAATGCCTGTTGGTGTGGTTGCGGATCAGATAGGCCCCATTAGTCTTGCAGGGATTATGGGCGGTGATCGTACTGCGGTAAGTGATAAAACCCAGAACGTCTATGTTGAGACAGCCTTTTGGTGGCCAGCGGCGATTGCAGGTCGCGCTAGACGGTATCACTTTACAACCGATGCAGGCCATCGTTTTGAGCGTGGGGTTGATCCGCAATTAACCATTTCTGCATTGGACTACCTCAGTCAACTCATTGTGGAGATCTGTGGTGGTCAATTGGGTCCCATCGATGATCAAATCACGCATTTGCCAGAACGTAAAGCCGTATCGATGCGCCTAGAGCGCGCTCAACGTGTGATTGGCATTCCATTGAACATCGAGCAAGTCAGTGATGTCTTCAAACGCTTAGGTCTGGAGTTTTCTGTTTCAGGGCAAGGCGAGGCTAGTGTGTTTACTGTAAAGGCCCCAAGTTATCGCTTTGATCTGGATATTGAAGAGGATCTCATCGAAGAAGTAGCCCGTTTATATGGATTTGAAAACATTCCGGATCACCCACCCAAAGCGGAGTTGAAGATGAGCGCGCCACTGGAGCGTCAACGACCCGTGCACACGCTGCGCCATCGCTTGGCGCATGAGGGGTATCAAGAGGTCTTGAACTTTGGATTTATTGATTCCCAGTCCGAGATGCAGATGGGGCAGAGTAATCCCATTGCCGTATTGAATCCGATTGCAAGTCAATATGGCGTGATGCGTAGTAATTTATGGGGTGGTCTCTTACAGAATTTACGCAGTAATCTAAACCGTGGTGCTGCTCGGGTTCGTATTTTTGAAATCGGTCGGGTATTTGCCAGAGATTCCAGTCAGATGGAGGCCCCTGGTATCGTGGCTGGCTTTGTTCAAACTAAACAAGTAGGTGGCTTAGCCTATGGTTATGCAAACCCCGAACAATGGGGAACACCCAATCGCTTAGTGGATTTCTTTGATGTCAAAGGTGATTTGCAGCGCGTGCTAACTCCTTTGCAGCTCCAGACCAAAGCGGCAGAGCAGGCACATCCCGCCTTACACCCTGGACGTAGCGCCCGCATTGATTTGTGCGATCAAGCGATTGGCTGGATTGGTGAGTTGCATCCAGCTCTACAGCAAGTCTTTGAGCTGAGTTCGGCCCCGGTATTGTTTTTCCTCAATTGGGATGCGATTTGTGATGTGGGCTTACCAGCGCCAACCGAGATTAGTAAGTTTCCTGCGGTGCAACGCGATCTTGCAGTGGTCGTGGAACAATCGGTCGCGGCTCAGACCTTACTGGATGTGATGATGGCGCAGCGTCAACCTTTCGTTCGCAAGATTGAGCTCTTTGATGAGTTTCGTCCTCAAAAAGAGAGTAGTTCGATGGCACTTCATGAGAAAAGCCTTGCGTTTCGGGTCACCTTGGGCAATGATCACGATACATTGCAAGACAAAGACGTGGAAGTTTGTATGACCGCGTTACTGGATGCCTTAAAGAAGCAGTGCAAAGCGCGATTGCGTTAGTACAATTTGGATTTTGATATATTAGTCAATAAATCAATTAATTAGAATCAGAAAAGAGTGTTGTCATGACTGCAAATAATCAAACTGTGACCAAAAATGAACTCTCAGAAGCCTTATTTGATCAAGTGGGTCTTAATAAGCGCGAAGCCAAAGACATGATTGATGCTTTTTTTAATCGGATTGGCGAGACTTTGGAATCCGGTGTCGAGGTCAAGATTTCAGGGTTTGGTAATTTTCAGTTACGCAATAAAACCGCACGGCCTGGACGCAATCCAAAAACGGGCGAGATGATTCCGATTGCTGCGCGACGGGTGGTCACATTTCATGCCAGTCAGAAGCTAAAGGACGCGGTCGAGTCCCATGCTCAGAACCAAAACAGAACCTGATTCCAAAGCGAACACGGTTTCGCATCTTCCCCCAATCCCGAGTAAGCGATATTTCACGATTGGCGAAGTGGGGGAGTTGTGCGGGGTAAAGCCTCATGTGTTGCGCTACTGGGAGCAAGAATTCGTTCAATTACGTCCGCAAAAGCGCCGCGGAAATCGCCGTTATTACCAGCATCATGAGGTGGTTCTGATTCGTCAAATTCGTACGCTGTTGTACGAAGAGGGATTCACCATTAGCGGTGCAAAAAACCGCTTAGACGAGAGTAAATCGACATTGCGCTTACGCGAGGAGCTTCAAGAGGTCCTTCAGGTCTTAAGCCGCTGAGATACAATAATTATTTCGTCGGGGCGTAGCGCAGCCTGGTAGCGTACTTGCATGGGGTGCAAGTGGTCGGAGGTTCAAATCCTCTCGCCCCGACCATCTGCACTCAAGGAAGAAGCCATGCATCCATTCCACTTAGCCTTTCCAGTTGATAACTTGCAAGATGCTCGCGCATTCTATGGCGGCTTACTCGGTTGCCCTGAAGGACGAAGCTCCGATGAGTGGATTGATTTCAATTTATTTGGCCATCAAATTGTGGCGCACTTAGCCGATGGCGAAGCAAAAAATGATGTCCACTCCGATGTTGATGGCAAAAAAGTACCCGTTCGCCATTTCGGCATTGTGTTATCGATGCTCGAATGGGAAGCGATGGCTGATAAATTAAAGAAGGCAGGTATCCAATTTGTCATTGAGCCGTACATTCGGTTTAAGGGTGAGGTCGGTGAACAGGCCACCATGTTTTTCTTAGACCCCTCAGGGAATGCCATCGAGTTTAAGGCGATGGCACACCCCGATCGCTTATTCGCTAAATAATGAGTCGAGATTATTTTGGGTTAACCATCCCATTTCTTGATGTTTTGGGTATTGAGCCCGAGTTTGCCAAGGATGGCCACTCGCGCATTCGTTTAAATCTTCGCCCTGAGCTGCTTAATAGTTTTCATGTGGCGCATGGTGGTGTGGTCATGACTATTTTAGACTTTGCAATGGCTGCGGCGGCACGGAGTTCACACGAACATATTCTTGGGGTCATTACGATTGATATGACCACGAGTTTTCTAAGACCATCCAAAGGCTTACTGATTGCCGAAGGCAAGGTCTTAAAAGCCGGTAATACCGTTAATTATTGCGAGGGCAGTATTTTTAATGAGGCAGGGCAGCTGACCGCAAAGTCTACTGGTAGCTTTATGCTGCGTCGGGCAAAAAATCAAGCTAATTAAATTAGTTAATTTAGTTACTCAGTTAATTATTATATATTTTAGTAATTATTAATCATAACTCATTGATTAATATAAAATAAATAATTATTAAATGCCATGCAATTGATTATTCACTCTAGAGCAAATAATAAATCTTAATTAATAATTTATTCGGATATAATATTAATTCGTAATAATTTAGTCATCAATTAAGAAAAATAAATAAACATTTATTCCTTCCCAATTTTTGATTTATTACACCCTCATTATTATTTAAACATTTAGGGAAATTAATTAATATGTCATCGTACAAAGAGCTACTTGCGCAACGTGAGAAATTGGACAGTCAGATCCAGACGTTGATGCAACGTGAAAAGTCTGAAGGAATTGCAAAGGCTAAAAAGATCATTGATGAATTTGGCCTCACCGCGAGTGATTTGTTTGGTCGTAAGGCTGGCGGCGCTGGTAAGCGTGGTCGCCCTGCTAAAAAGGCAGCTACGAAGAAACGGGTTGCTAAGAAGCGCGGTAAGGTTGCACCAAAATATAAAAACCCTGCAACTGGAGAAACGTGGACTGGTCGCGGTAAAGCCCCAAAATGGATTGCCGGAAAAGATCGCAGTAAATTTGCGATTAAATAATATTAGTTACAAGGACTAAAAAAGCCAGTTCACTGAACTGGCTTTTTCTTTACTCAAATACCGTATTAATCGCTTCGGTAAACAATTTCTCTAATTGTTTGTAGGGGTGTTTATCGGCACATGCACTATAGGTCATTACATTGGTCTTTTCCGGTAAAGCATTGAGCTCTTCGGAGAGTGCTGCGGCGTCGCTGGTCTGTGGTTTTAAATGAACGCCATTCTCTTTAGCCATTTCCAACACTCCGGGGTGAAGTTGCACAAAGGCTTCATCTACCAATAGTGGGATTCGACGGGTTTGAATATTCTTACTTAAGTAATGAATCAAATGCAATTGTTCGATTGGGGGGATTAACGAGTCTAAATAAATCACATCGGGGTAATGGGATACCGCCTGCATGAGCCCTTCAAGGCTATCGAGAGAATGGATTAGTTCAAAGGGGATGGCCCACTCTTGAATCGCCTTTTGCATTTCATCGAGGTTTTCTTGCCGCTTAAAAACCCCTAAAGCGATATGTTGAGCCTGTTTGGCGCGCTGCTGCATTCCCACTTTACGACGGCGTAGCTGTTGATTTAGGGAGCTTGTCAGGATGCGGCGATGCCCACCCCGAGTTTTCCAGGCGGTTAGCTCACCAAGTTCCACCATTTTTTGAACGGTACCTAGCGAGACCTGAAGAACCTTGGCACTTTGTCGAGTACTTAGGTAGGGCTGATTCAGATTAATGGGTTTCATGCTTTCTCCTTTTGTAAATTGGGATAGAAAGAGCATAAAAATCAAATCGATAGAGATCTGTCAGGCAGGGATGAAATGTGGGTAGGAAATTTCCTATAACTGGGTAGGGATCAGTTAACCATCCAGTCAGGTATGCCCTAGGACTTTTACTAATCCATTGATATTGAGGTATTTTTTTCTCCTAAGCCATGCTATCCTTGTAATACATAAGGCATTTGCTTTGCGTTCTGCTAATCGGTTAAGCCGTGTCGCAGATGGTTAAAACCACAGTTTTTTTCGGGTTGCCCGATGAAAGGTGAGCATCATGATGCAGTCCTATAGAGGTTCTTCATACCTCTTTGGGGGTAATGCCCCCTACGTAGAAGAACTCTACGAATCGTATTTATTAGATCCCACATCCGTAGCGCAGCATTGGCGCGATTACTTTGATAACGTCGTTCAGGTTCCGGCCGTAGATGGCTCCAATGGTCGAGATATTGCGCATGCGCCCATTGTGGCTTCGTTTGCTGAACGTGCTAAGCAGGGTCCCATCAAAACGATTCAGGATTCAGCCGACTCTGAGATGGGTCGCAAGCGAGTCGCGGTTCAGCAGCTGATTGCGGCGTATCGCAACGTGGGTAACCGTTGGGCGAACCTAGACCCCCTAAAGCGCACTGAACGCCCCGATATCCCAGAGCTCAATCCATCGTTCTATGGATTTTCTGATAGCGATATGGACATCGTCTTCAATACCAGCAATACCTTCTTTGGTAAAAACCAAATGACCTTACGGGATTTGCTGCAAGCACTGCGCGAGACCTATTGCGGCACCTTGGCTGCTGAGTTTATGAACATTGCCGATCAGAAAATAAAAAAATGGTGGCAAGAAAAACTCGAATCGATTCGCTCGACGCCTAAATTCGCGAATGAACAGCGTAAACAAATATTAGATCGCTTAACGGCGGCCGAAGGACTTGAGCGGTATCTTCAAGCAAAGTATGTCGGTCAAAAGCGTTTCTCACTCGAGGGCGGTGATAGTTTCATTCCCTGCATGGATGAACTCATTCAAGGGGCTGGCAAACGGGGTGTGCAAGAGATTGTGATTGGTATGGCCCACCGCGGTCGCTTAAATGTCCTAGTCAATGTCTTGGGTAAATCACCGAAAGATCTCTTTGCTGAATTTGATCACACCGCCCCTGAAGATTTACCTGCGGGTGACGTGAAGTATCACCAGGGATTCTCGAGCGACATTTCAACGCCTGGAGGCCCAGTGCATTTATCGCTGGCCTTTAATCCATCCCACCTCGAAATTGTGAATCCCGTGGTCGAGGGTTCCGCTCGTGCGCGCATGGAGCGGCGCAATGATCTTTCGGGCAGTCAAGTATTGCCCGTCTTAGTGCATGGTGATGCGGCGATCGCGGGTCAAGGTGTGATGCAAGAGACCTTAGCGCTGTCAGAGGTTCGTGGGTACTCCACAGGCGGCACCGTTCATATCGTCATTAATAACCAGATTGGTTTTACCACCTCAGATCCTCGAGATCTTCGGTCGAGTTTGTATTGCACCGATATTATGAAAACAATTGATGCGCCGGTACTGCATGTCAATGGTGATGATCCTGAGGCGGTAGTCCTAGCAACGCAACTCGCTTTGGAATACAGAACGCAATTTCGTAAGGATGTAGCGGTTGATATCATTTGCTTTCGTAAGCTTGGTCACAACGAGCAAGATACCCCTGCAATGACTCAACCGTACATGTACAGCATTATTGCTAAGCATCCCGGTACACGAAAGTTATACGCCGATCGTTTAGAGGCGCAGGGTGTGTTAGGTGCAGGTTCAGGCGATGAGATGGTCAAAGCCTTTCGTGCTGCGATGGAAGAGGGTAAGCAAACCCTTGACCCGGTATTAAGTAACTTCAAAGGTAAATTTGCAGTCGATTGGTCACCATTTTTAAATAAGAAGTGGACCGATCAAGCTGATACCGCCATACCATTGACAGAGTGGAAGCGATTAGCAGATCGACTCACGACCATTCCTGAGAGTTTCAAAGTGCACCCATTGGTACAAAAGGTGTACACCGATCGTGCCGCGATGGGCCGTGGTGAGATCAATGTTGATTGGGGGATGGGGGAGGCGATGGCCTTCGCATCCTTGCTTGCCAGTGGTTACCCCATTCGTTTATCGGGTGAAGATAGTGGCCGAGGTACCTTTAGCCACCGCCACTCGGTATTGCATGATCAAGAGCGTGGCAATTCAGATTCCAGCTATATTCCTTTGCAAAACATTAGCAAAGATCAAGCACCCTTTACGGTGATCGACTCGATTCTTTCCGAAGAGGCTGTTCTTGGATTTGAATATGGTTATGCAGCTGCTGAGCCCAATACACTCACGATTTGGGAAGCCCAGTTTGGTGACTTCGTTAATGGCGCTCAAGTGGTCATCGATCAGTTCATCGCCTCTGGTGAAGTGAAATGGGGTCGTGTCAACGGTTTGGTGATGATGCTGCCCCATGGTTATGAAGGTCAGGGTCCAGAACATTCCTCGGCCCGCCTCGAGCGCTTTATGCAGTTGTGCGCCGATACCAATATGCAAGTGGTTCAACCCACGACCGCGTCGCAGATCTTCCATCTCTTAAGGCGGCAGATGATTCGGCAATTTAGAAAGCCGCTCATCATCATGACCCCCAAATCCTTACTGCGTCACAAAGATGCGGGGTCACCATTGATTGAGTTCACCAAAGGTGAGTTTCAGACGGTGATTCCGGAGCAAGATGACTCGCTTGATCCCCAAAAGGTAGAGCGCTTAATTGTGTGCTCGGGTAAGGTCTACTACGATTTAGTCAAGCAGCGCGCAGATAAGAAGATCGATACCGCAGCGATTGTGCGTATTGAGCAGCTGTATCCGTTCCCCCATAAGGCGGTCGCCAGCATCATTAAGTCCTATCCCAACCTCACTGAGTTGGTGTGGTGTCAGGATGAACCACAAAATCAGGGTGCCTGGTTCTTCGTGCAACACAATTTGTTGGAGAACATGGGCGAGGGCATGCGTCTTGGTTATGCCGGTCGACCCGCATCGGCCTCGCCGGCTGTTGGGTATGCCCATTTGCATCAGAGTCAGCAAAAGGCATTACTCACCGCGGCGTTTGCCAAGCTCAAAGGATTTGTGGTCACCAAATAGGTGGCACGAACAGAACAGCGATTTAATCTAACTCATTCATAGGACATATCATGGCTTTATTTGACGTAAAGGTTCCACAACTTTCTGAATCGGTTGCCGAAGCAACGCTCTTACAGTGGAAGAAAAAACCGGGCGAAGCCGTCGCCCAAGACGAGATCTTGATCGAGATCGAAACCGATAAGGTAGTGCTCGAAGTACCGGCCCCATCGGCAGGCGTGATGGCTGAAATTTTGGTTGCCGATGGTGGAACCGTAGTAGCTGATCAAGTGATCGCAAAGATTGATAGTGAAGGCAAAGCAACTGCAGCCGCCGCTGCTGCAGCTCCCGCACCAGCCAAAGCCTCAGCGCCAGCCTCTTCTTCAAACAAAGGCTCTATTGCCGCTCCCTCTGCAGCTAAACTCATGGCCGAGAACAATCTGACGGCCAATCAAGTTGCTGGGACTGGTCGGGACGGTCGTGTGACCAAGGGTGATGTGCAAAATGCGATTGCAGGTGGTGCGAAGCCCGTCGCGAGCGCTGCATCACTTCCCATGTCAAATATGCCGCTCGGGGATCGTACCGAGGAGCGGGTGCCGATGACTCGCCTGCGTGCTCGTATTGCAGAGCGCCTCTTGGAATCGCAAGCCAATAATGCGATCTTGACCACCTTCAATGAGGTCAATATGGCTCCCGTGATTGCGATGCGCTCACGCTATAAAGATGTCTTTGAAAAAACCCATGGCGTGAAATTAGGTTTTATGTCCTTCTTTGTAAAAGCAGCGACCTATGCATTAAAGCGATATCCAATTTTGAACGCATCGGTCGATGGTAATGACATTGTTTATCACGGTTACTTTGATATTGGTATTGCAGTGAGTTCGCCACGCGGTTTGGTAGTGCCTATCTTGCGCAATGTCGATCAAATGACCTTGGCTGAGATTGAAAAGCAAATTGCGGATTACGGTAATAAAGCCCGTGAGGGTAAATTAAGTATCGAAGAGTTAACTGGCGGGACGTTTTCGATCTCCAACGGTGGAGTCTTTGGATCGATGCTCTCGACCCCCATTATCAATCCACCCCAATCCGCTATTTTGGGGATCCACGCAACCAAGGAGCGGGCTGTCGTTGAAGATGGACAAATTGTTATTCGTCCGATCAACTATTTAGCCCTGTCGTATGACCACCGGATTATCGATGGTCGCGAAGCAGTCCTTGGGCTAGTGGCAATGAAGGAGCTATTAGAAGATCCTGCTCGTTTACTACTTGATCTGTAAGGAGTAAACCATGAGCCAAGTATTTGATGTGCTAGTGATTGGAGCTGGCCCCGGCGGTTACATTGCAGCAATTCGGGCAGCGCAATTGGGATTTAAGGTAGCCTGTGCAGAGTCCAATCCGTATGCGGATCCCAAAGGCGAGCCACGCTTGGGTGGTACGTGTTTGAACGTGGGTTGCATTCCTTCCAAAGCCTTGTTGGCGTCTTCCGAGGAGTTTGAGAAGATCGGTCATCACGTCGCTGACCATGGTATTCAGGTGGGCTCCGTGAAGATTGACATTCAAAAGATGCTGGCGCGTAAGGATGAGATCGTCAACAAAATGACCGGTGGTATTAGTTTCCTGTTTCGCAAAAATAAAGTGACCAGCATTAAAGGCCATGCCTCGTTTGCTGGAAAAAATGCGCAGGGGTATCAAATCAAAATTACCGGTAAAGATGCCGGAACTATCACGGCTAAGAACGTCATTATTGCGACTGGCTCAAAGGCAAGACATCTCCCTAACATCCCAGTAGATAACGTCCTAGTTTGCGATAACGAGGGCGCGCTTAAATTTGATTCGCTGCCTAAGCGCCTAGGTGTGATCGGTGCAGGTGTCATTGGCCTTGAGCTTGGCTCAGTTTGGCGCCGTGTTGGTTCACAAGTTACGGTCCTCGAGGCCTTGCCAAGCTTTTTGGGTGCATGTGATGAAGGAATCGCAAAAGAAGCCAAAAAGATTTTTACCAAGCAGGGTCTTGATATTCATATGGGTGTCAAGATCGATGGCGTGAAAGCTGACAAGAAGGGTGTCGTGGTCTCGTATCAGGACAGCACAGGTAAACCCCAAAAACTAGAATGCGATCGTCTCATCGTCTCGGTAGGCCGTGTACCCAATACCGAAGGACTCAATCTGGAAGCGATTCAGATTAAAACCGATGAGCGCGGCTTTATCCCGATTAATGATCATACCTGCGCGACCTCAGCACCCGGTGTCTATGCAATTGGTGATGTGGTGCGCGGACCAATGCTGGCTCATAAGGCCGAGGATGAAGGGGTGCTTGTTGCTGAGTTGCTCGCTGGTCAAAAACCGCATATTGATTACAACTGCATTCCGTGGGTGATTTACACCGACCCTGAAATTGCATGGGTTGGTAAGACCGAGCAACAACTCAAAGCAGAGGGGCGCGCATTTAAAGCGGGTCAGTTTCCGTTCATGGCCAACGGTCGTGCGTTGGGAATGGATCGTGCCGATGGCTTTGTCAAAATCTTAGCGGATGCCAAAACCGATGAGGTTCTTGGGGTGCATATTATTGGCCCTAATGCCTCAGACCTGATTGCGGAAGCCGCTTTGGCGATGGAGTTTAAAGCAGCCGCTGAAGACATTGCTCGTGTTTGCCATCCTCACCCCAGCTTATCGGAGGTAATGCGCGAAGCAGCTTTAGCAACGGATCAACGCGCACTCAATATGTAAGTTGAAAGTCGCTGACTTTTACAACCAAGAGTGTAAAGCGCGCGGTTATCATCCAGATCCTGCGCAAGAGCGGGCCATTGTTCGCTTGCAGCAATGCGAAGATCAGTGGGTTGCTTATAAAGAGATTCGGAGTAACGCGCTCACCAAAAAACTCTTTCACCCCGAGTTACCCCGAGGGGTTTACCTCTGGGGCGGAGTGGGTCGCGGCAAATCCTTTTTGATGGATTGCTTTTACGAAGCATCTCCCGTTCAAAAAAAAATCCGGATTCATTTTCATGAGTTCATGCGCGAGGTTCACCGTGAGCTCCATGAGCTTTCTGGATTGGCTGATCCCCTTGATGAGTTAGCCAAACGCATCTCCGATCGATATCGATTGATTTGCTTTGATGAGTTCCACATTGATGATATTGCCGATGCCATGATCATGTATCGCCTTTTAAAGGCTTTGTTCATTGATCGGGTGCAGTTCATCATGACCTCAAACTATCGACCCGATCAGTTGTATCCGAATGGTCTGCATCGTGACCGACTCCTGCCGGCGATTGAGCTTTTAGAGCAAAAGCTCGATGTCTTGAATGTGGATGCAGGTAGTGATTACCGGCAAATTCAGATGACCCGGATTCAGGCCTATTTAACCCCATTAAATGAAGCAACCCATCAGCAGATGGATGATTACTTTCATGAGCTCATCGGTAAACAAATTGAGGCCACCAACCGCATCCTTAAAATTGAGTCCCGCGAGATCCGGGCGCTGCATTTGGCTGAGGGTGTGGTTTGGTTTGATTTCCAAACTCTCTGCGTGGGCCCTCGTTCACAAAATGATTACTTAGAGATTGCCAATACGTTTCATACGGTGATGGTCTCCGAGGTGCCATATATGCCCCCCCGTTTAACCAATGAGGCAAGACGCTTTATTTGGCTGATTGATGTACTTTATGACCATCGTGTGAAATTAATCATGTCAGCCGAAGTACCCCCTGACCAGCTGTATACGGAAGGGCAGGTCGTCAGTGAATTTGCCCGTACCGTCTCGCGTTTAATGGAGATGCAATCCCGAGAATATATTGAGGCACCGCGTCGCCTTATTAATGCGCAACTGACCTAAAATAGGGATATGAGTATGCCTATTAATGCGGATTTACATTGCCACTCGGTCGTCTCTGACGGTACTTTATCCCCAGAGGAGCTCGCCTTGCGTGCTCATCAAAATGGCGTGCATTTATGGTCCTTAACTGATCATGATGTCTTAGGTGGTCAGGCGCGTGCGCAAGACGCTGCGCTTAATTTAGGGATGGAGTATGTATCAGGTGTCGAGATCTCCATTAGTTGGATGGGACAAACTGTCCATATTGTTGGTTTGGGATTTGATCCAAGCAATGTAACCTTGCAAGATGGTTTGCGTGCCACCCGGGATGGTCGTGAAGAGCGTGCTCGCCAAATGGCGGCTCAGCTTGCGCAAATCGGTATTGAAAATAGCTATGAAGGCGCTCTAAAGTTTGCTGGTAATCCTGAGCTCATTGCACGCACGC
Source organism: Polynucleobacter sp. HIN8 (assembly GCF_030297615.1). NCBI lineage: Bacteria > Pseudomonadati > Pseudomonadota > Betaproteobacteria > Burkholderiales > Burkholderiaceae > Polynucleobacter > Polynucleobacter sp. HIN8. The sequence goes on from NZ_AP028139.1 coordinate 793,981, forward strand.
ACTTTGCGCGCTACCTCGTGGAGCAACAGGTCTGTCGTGATATGGATGAGGTATTTAGAAAATACTTAGTTGCTGGTAAACCAGGTTATGTTTCGCACCGTTGGGCAAGCTTAGATCAGGCGGTCGATTGGATTACGGGTGCGGGTGGTGAAGCAGTGATTGCGCACCCAGGTCGCTATCGCTTAAATGCCATGCAAATGGATGAGCTCTATGCCCGTTTTAAGGATCTAGGTGGCGCTGGTATTGAAGTCGTGACCGGTAGCCATAGCCCCGATCAATACCAAACCTATGCGAAGGTTGCCAAGCGTTATGGATTTCTGGCTTCTCGTGGATCGGATTTTCATGATCCCCAGGAAAGCGATATTGATTTAGGGCAGCTTCCCCATCTTCCAGAGCACCTAACGCCCATTTGGTCGGCCTTTCATTAAATAAGCGACAATCCTCTCATGTTTGCAGAACGCGTTTTATCCGGCATGCGTCCCACGGGCGCCTTGCATTTAGGCCATTACCATGGCGTCTTAAAAAATTGGGTACGCCTTCAGGCTGAATACCCCTGCTTTTTCTTTGTTGCTGACTGGCATGCATTAACAACGCACTACGAGACCCCTGAGGTGATTCAAGAGTCGGTCTGGGAGATGGTGATCGATTGGTTAGCAGCGGGTGTTGATCCCAATCAAGCTACATTGTTTATTCAGAGTCGAGTGCCGGAACACTCCGAATTATTTCTTCTTCTAGCGATGGGTACCCCGTTGGGCTGGCTTGAACGAGTCCCCACCTACAAAGACCAAATTGAAAAACTAAAAGAAAAAGATTTGCAGACCTATGGCTTTTTAGGTTATCCCTTGCTACAGGCGGCTGATATTTTGATCTATCGAGCCCTCTATGTTCCAGTTGGTGAGGATCAGGTTCCTCATGTGGAAATGACCCGTGAGGTAGCCCGTCGTTTTAATCACCTGTATGGTCGTGAGCCCGCTTTTGAGGAGAAGGCCCTCGAGGCAGTAAAAAAACTCGGTAGCAAGCGCGCCAAGCTTTACCTGGAATTGCGTAATGCCTACCAAGAGCGTGGCGAGGATGAAGCGCTGATGCAAGCACAGGCCTTATTGCAAGAGGCGCAAAGTTTATCGATGGGTGATCGTGAGCGATTATTTGGATACCTCGAGGGTGCTCGTAAGATTATTTTGGTCGAGCCCCAGGCTTTGTTAACCGAAGCAGCTCGGATGCCAGGTCTTGATGGGCAAAAGATGTCGAAGTCCTATGCCAATACGATTGCCATTCGCGAGGCGCCTGAGGAGGTGATTCGCTTAGTGCGGACCATGCCAACCGATCCTGCACGAGTGCGACGCACCGATCCTGGTAATCCAGCTAATTGTCCTCTGTGGCAGTTTCATCAGGTGTACTCAGACCAAACCACCAAGGATTGGGCGCAGAAGGGCTGCCAAAGTGCGAGCATTGGTTGCCTAGACTGCAAACAACCCGTGATTGATGCGATCTTGCGTGAACAACAACCGATGTTTGAGCGTGCACAACAGTATTTAGATGATCCAAGCCTGCTGCGTTCCATTATTGCGGATGGCTCCGATAAGGCCCGTAAGGTTGCCCAAGAAACCATGCGGGATGTGCGCGAGGCGATGGGCCTAGATGTTGATTGACTCTAAATCACGTGCACGCCGCTCTAGAAACTGCTTCTCCTTGGATTGCCCAATACGCTGACCTGATTGTTCCTGGGGGCAAGGTTCTCGATCTTGCCTGTGGCGGTGGACGACATGCAATCTACCTTGCCAATCGTGGCTTCATGGTGCTGGCTGTTGATCGTGATGAAGAGTCTTTGGCCCGCATTGACCATCAGTTTGTGATGACCCAGCAAATGGATCTCGAAGGAGATCGATGGCCGCTTCCCGAGTCCGAGTTTGGTCAATGGAATGCCATTGTGGTGAGTAACTATCTCTATCGGCCTTACTTAGAACAATTGCCAGATCTTTTGGAAGAGGGCGGTATCTTGCTCTACGAGACCTTTGCAATCGGCAATGAAGAATTTGGTAAACCCTCAAATCCAAACTTTTTACTTCAGCATGGCGAGTTACTAGATCTTGCCAAGCGACATGATCTGCACGTGGTGGCTTATCAGGATGGCTATCGTGCAATCCCCAAACCGGCCATGGTTCAGAGCCTATGCGCTAGCCGGGGACTGCCCAAAATACGCCATCCGTTACAATTTAGCGCTTAAGCCGTTTGATCGATAAAGCCCTTATGAAATCAGCCATGATGACCGGAAGTATGGTTGCAATTGCAACCCCAATGCACGAAGACGCTAGTCTTGATTACGCCGCATTGCGCTCCTTGCTGGATTGGCATGTCAATGAGGGCACCGATGCAATTGTGATTGTTGGCACGAGCGGTGAGTCGCCAACGGTATCGGTTGAAGAACACTGTGAGCTCATCCGTGTAACAGTTGAGCATATCAATGGCCGCATTGCGGTGATTGCTGGAACCGGCGGTAACTCGACTCGGGAAGCGATTGAATTAACCGAGTATGCCAAAAAGGTGGGTGCGGATGCTAGCCTGCAAGTGGTGCCGTATTACAACAAGCCCACCCAAGAGGGCATGTATGCCCACTTTAAAACGATTGCTGAGCGCGTCGATCTGCCGGTCATTTTGTACAACGTCCCCGGACGTACCGTCGCCGATCTTGCCAATGAGACCACAGTCCGTTTGGCTCAGGTGCCAGGGATTATCGGAATTAAAGACGCGACTGGTAATTTAGAGCGCGGCTCACTGCTATTGGCCGAGCTCAAACATAAACAGCTTAACCAGTTTGCAGTCTACTCGGGTGACGACCTAACTGCTTTATTTCTGATGCTGATGGGCGGGCATGGCAACATTTCGGTAACGGCCAATGTGGCACCTCGCCTAATGAGCGAACTTTGCAAAGCAGCGATTGCTGGTGACGCTAAGCGTGCGAGAGAAATTCAGTATCAATTGTTGGCAGTTCATAAACTGATGTTTATCGAGGCTAATCCCATACCCGTGAAATGGGCCTTGCATCAGATGGGGAAGATTCCAGCCGGAATTCGGTTACCATTGACGCCACTTAGCGAGCCATTGCGTGAGCCCTTGCGTCAGGCATTGGGTCAAGCCGGTTTGCTGTAATTTCGTAAGGAACGAATGCGCACGGTTCTACAAACCTTATCCCTGAGTTGCGCGGTTATCACATTGACCGCGTGTGGAACCTTTAGCAGCATGACCGCTAGCGATAAGGTGGACTATAAAAAATCCGGTGATGTACGCGGCCCCAATCTGGCCCTGCCTCCTGATTTAATTACGGCTCAAGCGGATCGCCGCTATGTGGTGCAAGATGGCACTGCGACCATGTCGGAATACAACCAAGCAGTGAAGAAGTCCTCTCAAATGCGTTCCAATGTGTTGACTGGCATCCCCGGAATGAAAATTGAGCGCGATGGTGATCGCAGATGGTTGGTGGTCGATAAGCCCGCCACGGAGCTTTACCCTCAAGTGAAGGATTTTTGGCAAGAGAACGGGTTCTTGCTCGCCATTGATTCGCCATCCACCGGCATCATGGAAACCGATTGGGCCGAAAACCGCGCCAAGATTCCACAAGATATTATTCGCAGAACCTTGGGACGGGTCTTGGATTCTGCCTACGATTCAGGTGAGCGTGACAAATTTAGAACCCGACTTGAGTTACAAAAACCCGATGTCACCGAGATTTACATCACGCACAAGGGCGCCATTGAGACCCCTGTGAAAGACAGCTCTGGGGCAATGATTACAACCCAGTGGATGGTTCGCCCGACTGATCCTGAGCTCGAAGCCGTTTTCTTGGCGCGTTTGATGGAGCGTCTCGGTATGACCCAAGAACAAGCGAAGGCGCAAGTTGCCGCGACTGCTTCAGCTCCAAAAACTCCTAGAGCAAAATTAGTTGAAGAGGGTACAGCGACCCGAATCGAAATGAGCTCCAGCTTCGATCGAGCCTGGCGCGATGTCGGTCTTGCTTTGGATCGTTCTAACTTTACCGTTGAAGACCGCGATCGCTCACGCGGTATTTACTTCGTACGCTACGTCAATCCAAAAGAATTGGGTGACGGACGCAGTTGGTTTGGTCGAACCTTTGGCAAGAGTAATGATGCGGATAAGAAAGCCAAACTCTATCGTGTTGTGGTTCAAACGCGGGGCGATAATCAAGTTGCAATTTTGGTGCAAGACTCCGAGGGCAAACCTGAGAACACCACCACTGGTAATCAGTTGCTCACAACACTTGATCGACAGCTTATTAAATAATCACCATTTAGTACCAAAGAAAAAAGGCGCTCAATGAGCGCCTTTCTTCATGCAGCCTCAGAATTACTTCTTGGCTGGTGCAGCAGGAGCAGCTGGTGCGGCTGGAGCAGCAGCAGGAGCAGCAGGAGCGCCTGCAGCAGGAGCAGCAGCTGGAGCAGCGCCGTCAGCTGGTTTTGCATCAGCAGCTGGAGCAGCAGCAGGAGCAGCAGGAGCAGCAGCTGGCTTAGCTTCTTCTTTCTTACCGCAAGCAGACAAAGCAACGGCCAACATCGCGGCCAAGAGGAGTGACTTCTTCATTGTTTTATTTCCTTTAAATATAAGTCGATTTACAGCAATTACCGGTAATTGTTGTAGGACCTTGAATACGGTTTACGGATGTAATCCCACTCAGATCCGCTCATGATTATAGCAATCACGCAATCATTTGTTCAAATGGTGCTAGCCATTGCAGTGCTTATTGAAGGAGGAGCCAGCCAAAACAATAGGCCTCGTAGAGCGAATTATTTTTTGCAATCAAAGGGGGGTTCACAGACCCATCCAGCTCCTCTGCGTGTATCGTTGATAAGCCCTTATTTTTACTTGATTTTTGCATTCGCTCTCGGGCGAAGTGGTGGTGCTGAGCGAGGGTTTGCCAAGCTTTGATGGTGGCCAGATCTTGACCTTCGGTAACGGCATCGCCATTGCAAAAAACGGTCTCATTTCGGATCAATAATCGGGTTTGGGGGTGGGGCACGAGAGCTCTTTTCTTAAGGGATGCCCCTAGGGCGCGAGGACTGAGTAGCGGATCGGGCGGGGTAAAAATTGCCTGTGGTTTTGGCTCACTCAGGTAAGCGGCAATCCCATTGATAAACGACGGGTTCTGATCAAAGGAAAGACTCTGAATTCGTTGGCGGATTTCATCTTCGAGCTGAGTTGGTAAGCGCGCAGGATCTAAAGAAGCTTCCTGATTCGGATCGGCATAAATCGCTGCGAGTGCAGGGTCGGCTTCTAAGGATTCGGCAAGACGCCATAAACCTTCACTAAGGAGCTCACGGTATGAGGGTGACCGAAAACCGACTGACCAGGTTTGACACCCATCATCAAGCGCCACTCCTTCGTGGGCAATATTGGGCGGTAGGTAAAGTAAATCACCCGGCTCCAATACCCATTCCTGTTCAGGCTTAAAGCGTGCAAGGATCTTGAGTGGTAAATGGGGGCGCAAGCCGAGATCGGCCTGCCCAGATATTTTCCAGCGGCGTCGACCTTCCATCTGAATTAAAAATACGTCGTAGGAGTCGACATGGGGGCCTACACCACCACCAATGCCTGCAATACTAATCATCAGATCATCAAGGCGTGCATCGGGGATAAACCGAAACCAAGACAACACATGCGCAGCAGCAGGGTGCCGCGCCTCAACTCCTTGAATCAATAAAGTCCAATCCCGTTGGCTGGTGGCGGGAATCTCCTTTTTCTTGAAGGGACCGTGATGGAGACGCCATGGCTTCGCTTCTACAAGGCGCGCTTCGCTAAGGCCATCGCATGCATACCCAAAGAGCGCTTTATCAGAAATAGGACTTAACAGCGGAAAGCCAGCATTCTTGCTTAGTGCAAAAGCAGGAATGGCTTGGCGAACCAGGAGTGGGCATTGATGCCAATACCGCCGCATAAATAGTTGGGGGCTAAGATTACCCAAAAGCGGCCACGGCAGATCGAGGGGTAGTGTGGCTGGGGCTTTAGGGGGCTGATAGCGAGAGCGAGTCTTAGTCAAGTAAAATGGCCTTATTGAGGAAACACATCGCTATGAAGATTGAAAAAAATACCATCGTATCTCTTCGTTACAAACTTAGCGATGCTCAAAACAATATTATCGAGGAACCCGACACCCCAATGGTTTATCTGCACGGGGGCTACTCAGGAACCTTCCCAAAGATCGAGAGTGTATTGGATGGCAAGGATATTGGCTTTGAGACCACGGTTCAGCTTGAGCCTCAAGATGCCTTCGGAGAATATGACCCTAATTTACTCAAAATAGAACCGCGGGAGCGTTTCCCTGAGCCTTTAGAGATCGGCATGCAGTTTGAAGGGGTGCCAGAAGAGCAAAGCACCGAAGAGCTCGAAGCGGCATCACTTAATGAGGTGGATGACGATGACGATGATCAGGAAGTTGATAGCTTAATCTACACGGTGACCGATCTGGCCGATAAGCAAGTTGTGCTTGACGGTAATCATCCACTTGCTGGTATGGCTCTGCGTTTTTGGTTGCAGGTCGAAGATGTTCGTCAAGCCACCGAAGATGAGATTGCAAATCAACACCCACAGGGTGAAGACGGTTTTGGAATGGATCTTGCCGACGATGATGATCTGGATGATCTCGATTTATCGGGAACGGCACAACGCGATCAGGGCCCACGAACTTTGCATTAATGGCTAGGGGCCAGCCCCCTGCGTTTTACTCTTTCAGAAGTTTTTTGATGGCGTCTAGCTCACGCTGAGTTTCTTCGTGGCCAGTCAAGTCGCTAGTCTTGCCACCCAACTTCGCTAAGGCCTCTTCCAGGGCTTTGATCTTGTGTTCTTGTTCAATCGTGGCATCGATCAAACTCTTTAATGCCAATGAAACGGGGTCATCGGCATTGGGTGTGATCCCATACGCCGAGAAGCTTGCCTTGCTCGCATCGCTCGCCTCCTTGGGGAGATCGGGATGCAAGATACGAGCGGGTACGCCCACTGCCGTCGCACCCGGCGGAATTTCTTTAAGAACCACGGCATTGGATCCAATGCGTGCACCATCCCCCACGGTAAATCCACCCAATACCTTCGCCCCAGCGCTCACAACAACCCCTTTACCTAGCGTGGGATGGCGTTTTACCCCTTTGTAGAGCGAGGTACCACCCAAGGTGACCCCTTGATAGATGGTCGTGTCATCCCCAATCTCTGCGGTCTCGCCAATCACAATACCAAGGCCGTGATCCAAAAACACCCGACGTCCAATTCGGGCACCTGGATGAATCTCAATATTGGTCAGAAAACGAGCAAGCGATGCCAAAAAACGCGCTGGCCATTTTAGACCGAGGTTCCATAAGAAATGATTAAGACGATGCAGCCAAATGGCATGCAAGCCGGGATAGCAGGTAATCACCTCAAGCCGGTGCCGCGCCGCAGGATCACGCGCAATAATGGCGTCAACATCTTCAAAGAGAGAACTCAACATAGAGATAGTGTAATCCGTGCGCCTTATTTTCTCAGGAGCATCTGTTTGGCAATACCGCGCAAAAGATCAATTTCTTCTTTACGTAAGCGACTTCGGGCAAAGAGTGCTTGCAAACGTGGCATCAGTTTCTTGGGATTTTTCGGATCTAAATAACCAATCGCTTCTAAGCCTGCTTGCCAATGTTCGAGCATGGCGGCAACCGCTGCAGGGTCTGCCAGTTCAGAGACATCTGCATTGGCTGTTGCTTGCGCAGGGTGCTCCAGCAGCGCTTGGCGCAAACCAAACGCACAGACCATCATCGCTTGGGCCAGGTTTAATGAAGGGTAGACGGGGTTGGCAGGTAAAAAGACTCGGTGGGTGCAATAAGCAAGATCATCATTTTCAAGGCCGGTCCGCTCGGGACCAAACACCAGTGCAACAGAGCGATTGGATTGCAATGCATCCGTTAACAAATGAAGACCATCCGCCCAAGGAAGGGCAGGCGGACCAAACTCTCGATCGCGACTGGTTAAGCCTAAAACCACTGCACATTCTTGAATACTAGAAGAAAGGCTGTCATGTGTATTTGCATTGGCTAATACATCACTAGCGCCGCTGGCTAATGCAACTGCATCGGGGTGGGTGTGCATGACGGGCTCTCGGGGACGAACGAGATGGAGTGCAGCAAAGCCCATCGTTTTAAGGGCCCGCGCGGCAGAACCAATATTGCCCGCATGACTGGTTTCTACCATGATCCAGCGGACATGGTCACTGTATTGGGTAAACGACGTCTGAGCCATGAATGAATTCGTATAAAATAATGCCATTGCACTAGAGACCTAGTCGTCTAGTTTGTTCTTATTTAATTTGTCCACTCATTATGCACCCCATGTTAAACGTGGCTGTGAAAGCCGCTCGCCGTGCCGCAACGATTATCAATCGTGCCTCACTCAATCTTGAGCGCTTGCAAATTGATCGCAAACAACATAATGATTATGTAACCGAAGTGGACAAAGCCGCCGAAGAGGCGATTATCGAGACCCTGAGCGAAGCCTACCCAAACCACGGTTTTTTAGCGGAGGAAACTGGTGAGGCTACCAATGGCTCCGATCACATTTGGATCATTGATCCCTTAGATGGCACCACTAACTTTATTCATGGATTTCCGCAATACGCGGTATCGATTGCTCTATCAGTGAATGGCGTTGTGACCCAAGGGGTAGTTTACGACCCCAATCGCGATGAGTTATTTACGGCCACCAAAGGCAGTGGCGCCTACGTGGATCGGCGCCGTCTTCGAGTTGCCGAGCAAACTAAATTAGAGAACGCATTACTTGGCACAGGATTTCCGTATCGGCATGATCAAGACCTGGATCTTTATCTCAAGATCTTTGCCGACATGACCCGTCAATGCGCGGGCCTGCGGCGCCCAGGCGCTGCCTCTCTAGACCTTGTCTATGTCGCGGCTGGCCGCTACGATGGATTCTTTGAGAGTGAACTCAAACCTTGGGATATGGCAGCAGGTGCACTAATTGTGGCTGAAGCCGGCGGCCTCGTTGGCAACTACCGTGGCGAAGAAGGTTTCATGGATAGCGGTGAGATCATGGCAGCCAATCCGAGGATCTTTGCCCAAATGGCCAATATCTTGAGCAAATACTCAAGAATCACTACGTAGACTTAATTAAATCAATGTAGCGCACGCCATTGAGGTCAATGCGCAAAGCACTCGCTTTTGGGAGTACGGTTTCGGGATGATCAAGATCCCAGTCAGATAGCACATAGCGTTGCCATTCTTTACTGCCCATGCTTTCGTGATGCCGTGCAGGTAAATGCGTATGACCATGAATCAAACGCTCTGAGCCATAGGCCCCCATGAGATTGGCGCAAGCGACCAAAGTCACATCCCCTTTGTAACGGGCGACATCGGGGGTGTAACGGGCCGCGCGCTCATACTTTGCGGTGCTATTGCTGCGTAAGGTACGTGCAATCCCGCGCCGCCAATCCAGAGGAAGTCGTAAAAATAGTTTTTGGAGCCAAGGTTTGCGAACCCATGTTCGGAACACTTGATAGCTCAGATCATTGGTGCACAGGGCATCGCCATGGCTAATGACCCACTCATCGCCAGCAATCATGACCTTTGATGGATCGGGGAGCAATTGCATCCCTGACCGTTTAAGGAAGTCTTGGCCGATTAAAAAGTCACGGTTACCATGAATGTAATACGTTTTGGTTTTGCTCGACAAAGCGAAAAGAGCGCGCAGCACCTCTTGCTGAAATGGGGAGCGCGCACCAGCATCGTCACCCACCCAATACTCAAAGAGATCCCCCAAAATAAAAACCGACTCCACATCATTCGTTTCTTTTTCAACAAAGTCAAAAAAGCGTTGCGCCGTCAACGGCATCGACGGCGTGAGATGAAGATCGGAGATGAGTAGGGCGCTGGTGTGATCTGGCATGCTGAGATCGAGGGATTAGTCAGCAATAACCGATGCTTTCTCAATCACCACATCCTCGGTCGGAACATCTTGGTGATACCCAGCATTACCAGTCTGAACTTTCTTAATGGAATCGACCACATCCATGCCGTTACTGACTTTGCCAAATACGGCATACCCCCAACCCTGTGGGGTGGGAGCGCTGTGATTTAGAAAATCATTGTCATTGACGTTGATAAAGAACTGGGCAGTGGCTGAATGAGGATCACTAGTCCGCGCCATCGCAATCGTGCCGCGATCATTCTTGAGGCCATTGTTTGCCTCATTCTCAATTTCATCAAGCGTTGGTTTTTGTTTCATGCCTGCGGTCATGCCGCCACCTTGGATCATGAAGTTATTAATGACCCGATGAAAAATCGTGCCATCGTAGTGGCCGCTATTGACGTAGGCCAAAAAGTTAGCAACCGATTTTGGTGCTTTTGCTGCATCAAGTTCAAGGGTGATGTCCCCGTGATTGGTTTTTAAAAGAACGCTAGGCATAAATAACTCACTTATGGTTTAGAAATCGGTGGATTGGGTCGGTTCGGCGATTTGGGCGGTGGGTTCAGGATCTCCTTAATCGCCTTCGCCCTCAGCCCATACTCTCGTTGATTGGGCTGAAGTTTACTCGCACTCGAGTAATAGCGATCGGCTAGGCGCAAGTAGACATCCGCAAGGTTGCCCTGTGCAAGAACGTAATCGGGTCTTAACTTGAGGGCAAGCTCTAAATAATCTCGGGCCTCAATCCATTGCCCTTGATTGGCCGCTAACGCAGCTAGATTGTTATAGGGTTCTGGCAACTCCGGAAATTGCTGGGTAATCTCGATCCAGGTGGCGCGCGCAGCGTTGACATCACGTAATTCCACTTGGAGGCGTGCTTTGATAAATCGCAGTTGTACATTACGGGGTGTCTTCACGAGAGCCGCATCGATTGCCTTAATGGCGTCTGGGTATTTACGTTCCTTAATGAGTTTCTCAATATGCGTTGGAATCGCATTTTTCATGACCGGATCTGGCTCAATAATTAAGAAGGACAAAAATGGAACCGCAATCGATTCGGATAGTTGGTTATTGCCAGTTTCAGGATTGGGGTTAGTGCTCATGCGTGGTGGATCGGTTGGACCGTAGCCACCCAAATAGGGCGTAGCAGGATTGCCCGAAGTCGCAGAGGGCGGGGTGGTGCTGCAACCAACGACGAGAGCGCAAAACACCACACACAAAGAACGTGAGAACCAAGCAGCAGAACTAAGGTTTGGGTGCTGGGGTGTCATGGTAAGAAGATCACTAAAGTGGCGCGTCATTCGATATACTCATCAGTCTAACAAATTCGTGTGCCGTTCACTCAACACCTTTCGATCCCCGCTCTATCAACCACTGACCATGCTGTCGATTTACAACACCCTGACAAGAACTAAAGAGGTCTTCAAACCGATCGAACCAGGGAAGGTGCGGATGTATGTGTGTGGCATGACCGTTTATGACTACTGCCATTTGGGGCATGCTCGGGTCATGATCGTATTTGATATGGTGGTGCGTTGGCTGCGAGCCAGTGGCTATGACGTGAACTACGTTCGTAACATCACCGATATTGATGACAAGATTATTACGCGTGCGCTTGAGAACCAAGAACCCATTGCAGCACTGACCCAGCGTTTCATCGATGCGATGCATGCCGATGCCAAAACCCTCATGCTCTTGCCACCCGATCACGAACCACGCGCTACTGACTACATTGCCCAGATGCAAGGAATGATTGGTCGTCTCATGGAGCGTGAGATGGCTTATCAAGCCGATGATGGCGATGTCAACTATGCGGTTCGACAGTTCCCCAGCTATGGCAAGTTATCCGGTAAATCCATTGATGAGTTACAAGCTGGTGAGCGGGTTGCCATTAGTGGTAGCAAGCGCGACCCACTCGATTTTGTGCTCTGGAAATCCGCAAAGACCGAAGAACCTGCTGACACCCGGTGGGCCTCCCCATGGGGCGAGGGTCGACCCGGTTGGCATATTGAGTGCTCAGCAATGTCCTGCGAGTTATTGGGACAGCATTTTGATATTCATGGTGGTGGGGCGGATTTGCAGTTTCCTCATCATGAGAATGAGATCGCGCAAAGTGAGGGTGCCATGTATGGATCGGGCTCGATTGATCAACCTGTTGTGCGGTATTGGATGCATAACGGCCATATCCGTGTGAACCACGAGAAGATGTCGAAGTCTTTGGGTAATTTTTTCTTGATCAAAGATGTCTTAGCCCAGTTTGATCCCGAGGTGGTGCGCTTCTTTATGCTCAAGGCTCACTACCGTAGCCCCATTAATTACTCCGATAGTCAGTTAGAAGAAGCCCGCACTGGGCTCACCCGTTTGTATACCGCGCTTAGTGAGCTTAGCGAACTGCCAGCCATTCAAAGCAACCAGGTTGACCCTGCCTGGAATGACCGCTTTGCCCAAGCGATGAACGATGACTTCAATACACCGGATGCGATAGCCGTGTTATTCGAGTTGGTGACCGAGATCCATAAAACCCATGATACGGGACGCAAAGAAGAGTTACTCAATACCCTCTATCATCTAAGCAACACGATCGGACTCCTTTATCAGTCGCCCCAACAGTTCTTGCAAAGTGGAACGCCTAAAGTAGGCTTAAGCCCAGAGCAAATTGAAGCGCAAATTGCAGCACGCCAAGCCGCTAAAGCAGCCAAGAACTTTGCCGCTGCAGATGCAATTCGTCAGCAATTGTTCGAAGAGGGTGTTATTTTGGAAGATAAGCCCGGTGGTCAAACCAGCTGGCGACGCGCCTAATGCCAAAATCACGAACCAAAAAACCAAGCTACTGGGAAGAGGCGTGTGCGGAGCTCATGAAGCAAGACCGCATCTTAAGAAAACTCATTCCCAAGTACGATGACGGTATCTTAGGAAGCCGAGGCGATGCGTTCACAACGCTCGCACGCTCGATCGTTGGACAACAAATCTCAGTTGCTGCTGCGCAATCGGTATGGAACCGAACCTTAGAGACCCTAGGCAACGAGGTGACCCCCAAACGTGTTCTTGATACAAAGCATGACGCCTTACGTGCATCGGGTCTATCCACGCGCAAAGTCGAGTACATCCGCGACCTCGCCGATCACTTTCATCATGGACGCTTACAAACCGAGCGCTGGCCCAAAATGGATGATGAGGAGCTCATTAAGGAGTTGAGTGCAATTCGGGGGATTGGGCGTTGGACCGCCGAGATGTTTTTGATCTTTAATCTAATGCGTCCCAATGTACTGCCACTGGACGATATTGGGCTGATTCGGGCGATCTCGATCAATTATTTCAGTGGCGAACCCGTCACTCGTCATGAGGCCCGCGAGGTGGCAGCCAATTGGGCACCATGGCGCACGGTGGCTACCTGGTATATGTGGCGCAGTATTGACCCAATTCCCGTTGAGTACTGATTTTTGGGGTAAACCCAAAAAGCACATAAAATTAGGCCATGAAGACTACTTTCCTAGACTTTGAGCAAGCGGTTGCAGAGCTTGAGACCAAAATCGAAGAACTCCGCTACGTGCAAGACGAATCTTCGGTGGATATCTCAAGCGAGCTCAAGACACTTTCAGAAAAAAGCCAACTGCTCACCAAAGAGATCTACGAGGGCTTAACGCCATGGCAGGTCTCTCAGGTTGCCCGCCATCCACAGCGCCCCTACACACTCGACTACATCCAAGCCTTATTTACCGACTTTCATGAGTTGCATGGCGATCGCGTTTTTGCCGATGATCAATCGATTATTGGCGGCCTTGCGCGCTTTAACGGCAAACCCTGCATGGTGATCGGTCATCAAAAAGGGCGCGATACCAAAGAGCGTGCATTGCGTAATTTTGGAATGAGTCGTCCTGAAGGGTATCGCAAGGCGATGCGACTGATGCGTCTTGCTGAGAAGTTTGGCCTACCGGTTTTTACCTTTGTGGATACCCCTGGTGCATTTCCAGGGATTGATGCCGAAGAGCGCAATCAATCCGAAGCGATTGGGCACAACCTCTACACCCAAGCAGAACTCAAAGTGCCCATTATCACGACCATTATTGGTGAAGGTGGTTCAGGGGGTGCACTGGCGATTGCGATGGGTGATGTCGTCATGATGCTGCAATACTCAACGTATTCCGTGATCTCACCCGAGGGATGTGCTTCGATTCTATGGAAGACTGCAGAGAAGGCCCCCGATGCTGCAGAACAATTAGCACTCACCGCTCAGCGTTTAAAAGATCTTCAATTGATTGATACGATCGTGCCAGAACCCGTTGGGGCTGCTCATCGTGATTACGAAGCCATGATGGCCAATATGAATAAGGCGCTGGCACGCGCTCTTTCGGAGGTCGAGGACCTGTCAGAGAAAGAACTGCTCGAGCGCCGTCATCAACGGTTCATGAGTTATGGCCAGTTCAAAGAAGTCAAAGCCAAAGACGCAAACTAAACGAATTGGTGTGGCCTTAAGTGGGGGCCTCGATTCCGTTGTACTGCTCGATGCGGTCTGTAAGGTCTATCCCCACGACGCGGTATATGCACTTCATGTGCACCATGGATTACAAACTCAGGCGGATGAGTGGTTGCTATTTTGTGAGCGCTTAGCCAAGCGCTACCGCATTGACTTTGATTTCCGACTCGTGCATTTGCCGATCACTGCGAACATTGAGGCCCATGCGCGCCAAGCGCGCTACGAAGCACTACTTGGGCTGTGTGATCAACACCAACTCGATCATTTGTTGTTTGCCCACCATCAGCACGATCAAGCCGAGACCGTGCTCTTGCAACTTCTGCGAGGTGCGGGGCCTGCAGGTTTGGCAGGAATGCCTGCCCATAAAGAGTTGCAAACTCCCAATGGCAGAACCGTGCAAGTATGGCGACCTCTATTGGAGCAAGACCGTACGCAATTGCAGATCTATGCCAAGCAACACAAGTTGTCTTGGGTGGAGGATCCCAGTAATCAAAATACACGGTATCGCCGTAACGCAATCCGTAAAAAAATCCTACCTGAGCTTGAGCAAATCCAGGGCGGGGCGATTGCTAATCTGGCGCGCAGTGCGCAATGGTTGGCACAGTCCCAAGTTTTGATGGATCAGCTTGCGCAGCACGATGCGCGCACTTGGATCAATCGCAATCAACTCAGTATTGCCCCATTGATGACCCTCCATAAGCAAGACCCAGCCCGAGCCACGAATGTGATGCGATATTGGCTCAAACGTAATCAACTCGCGATGCCCTCAACGGAGCGTTTGCAATCTTGGTGGCGTGACCTAAAGTCTCTCCGTGCTGGCGCTAAATTGGAATGGTTGCATGATCGTCATCACATCCGAGCGTGGCGCAATGCCTTACGAATTGAGTCCGCACAGCCATCCAATCGGGGTCAATGGATCTTTGTGCCAATCCCTGAGAGCTCCAATCAAGCTGGTCTTGCATGGGATTACTGTCAACGGGTCAAGACCATTGAGGGCAGACCCCGAACTGGTGGCGAGCGCCTGAAGATCAAACCCAATACTCCAAGTAAAAGTCTTAAAAATCTCTATCAAGAGGCAGGAGTGCCTCCTTGGCAACGGCAGATCCCACTCTTGTTTATGGACGATGAGCTCATTGCGGTTGAAGGTCTGGGCGTCAGCATTGCCCACCTCACGACCGAGGGTCAGCGCGTTTGGCCTGAGTGGTCCTATTTGGATTAAGAAAAACAAAACCCTGTAAAATCATAGGTTTTGCAATTCAGTAAAACGAATATGTCTTTAATTGTTCATAAGTACGGTGGCACCTCGATGGGATCCATCGAACGCATCCAAAATGTGGCCAAACGGGTTGCGAAGTGGATGCGTGCAGGTCACCAAGTGGTGGTAGTGCCATCAGCCATGTCGGGCGAGACCAACCGCCTGTTAGGGCTGGCAAAAGAGTTAAGTAGTAGCCCAAACCCTAGAGAGCTTGATCAAATTGCAGCAACCGGCGAGCAGGTTAGTTCTGGCCTATTAGCCATAGCTTTGCAAGAGCAGGGGATTAATGCAGTGAGTTATTCGGGTTGGCAGGTCACGGTGCATACCGATTCGGCATACACCAAGGCACGGATCATGGGCATTGATGATGCCAAGATCAAAAAGGATTTGGATGCAGGCCGAGCAGTTGTCATTACTGGATTTCAAGGGGTTGACCCACAAGGTAATGTGACAACACTTGGGCGCGGCGGTTCGGATACTTCTGCGGTTGCTGTTGCTGCCGCTCTGAAGGCCGATGAGTGCTTAATTTATACCGATGTGGATGGTGTTTACACCACTGACCCACGCGTTTGTGAAGATGCGCGTCGCTTAGACCACATCACCTTTGAAGAGATGCTAGAAATGGCAAGCCTTGGTTCCAAGGTCTTGCAAATCCGTTCGGTGGAGTTTGCTGGTAAGTACAAAGTGAAGACCCGTGTGTTGTCATCGCTGACCGATCCACTAATTCCGCTTGATCAAGAAATGAAGTCGGGTACTTTAATTACCTTTGAAGAGGACACCACCATGGAAGCCGCTGTAATCTCAGGAATCGCATTTGCACGCGATGAAGCCAAGATCACTGTGATTGATGTACCAGATCGTCCTGGCATCGCCTATCAAATCTTAGGCCCCATTGCCGAAGCCAATATTGATGTGGACATGATTATTCAGAACCAATCGGTTGAAGGTAAGACGGATTTCACATTTACCGTACCACGCGCTGATTATCAAAAAGCCCTTGATCTACTAAAAAAGAGTGTGCAAGCACATATTGGCGCCAAAGACATCATGGGTGACCCCAAGGTGTCAAAGGTATCAGTAGTGGGTGTAGGAATGCGCTCCCACGTTGGCGTGGCCAGTAAGATGTTCAGAACCTTATCGGAAGAGGGCATCAATATTTTGATGATCTCAACGAGCGAGATTAAGATCTCAGTCGTGATTGATGAGAAATACATGGAACTCGCGGTCAGAGCCCTCCATAAAGCCTTTGAATTGGATCAGAAGTAAACTAGCGGTATTGATGTAATACGGAGACGTGGCCGAGCTGGTCGAAGGCACTCCCCTGCTAAGGGAGCATCTGTGCTAAAACACGGATCGGAGGTTCGAATCCTCTCGTCTCCGCCAAGTCAATTGGTTTTATAAGGGTTTGTAAAGAAACAACACCCTTGTTACCAAAACTGTTACCAAAATTATTTTAGGTAGCTTTGTAGGTAAGGCGTTGTAAGCTTATCAATCCGGTCATCAGTCTGATTTTATGTACCCAATCCCTGATTTCGCCCATGGTACTTCTGGCCTAATTGTCTTCAATTGGGGCTAATAGTAAAAGAGCATCAATCTATTTTGGTTTTCAATTCATCAATGTAAAGTTGAAGAGATTTTTGAATAATTTCAGTCCAATTGCTTTCCGTTGCTACCTGATATCCATCTGAAGCCCTAATACTAATTTGTTTTACCGCTGGGGAGGTTTGACTTTTAATTATTAGCTCCGTGGAAATTTCGCTACTGAGCGTTATCTGCCAGAAGCCAGGGTTCATCCAGGCCCAAAATTTATTGATATTTGCATCAACAATGAAAGTATCCTTATTTACATTGTTGCTGGATTGGATTACGGTGTAACCTTTTTCTTCAAAAGCTTGTTTGATTGATTTGTCAGTAAGTGATTGAACGGTCTGCCCATCTTTTAAGAGAATATCCCCTAGCGCTTTCCCAAAACCGTTTCTTTTGCGTCCAATAGCCCTTGCTTTAATTTGATCCGATTGGTCTTCCGATGGATCGAGGGAAGGAATATCTGGACTTGGAGGACTTATTTGAAAGGTCCGTTTATCTACTACCGAATTAATATAAATTTGTTTTCCATTGGACTGAGCCTGGATTTTTTTTGGGGGTTGAATCTCGAGAGAGCTTCTATTTGTCGCGCACCCAACAAAAAGTAACGGTAGAAGGGAAAAGCAAATTAACTTTGATAAATTTTGCATAGGTTCACTTAGGTATTAAATGTTAAGTATTATGATTCTATCTTTTATAACAATTTCTTTACATAGGGTATTCCTTTATATCTACCCACAGCATCTTTTAACTAATATGCAATTAATTCATATACTTATAAAAATTTTAAAAGTTAAGCTTTAGATATGAGTGACACTTCTTGTTTGCTGGATATTTTGAAAGATATGCTGCATGAAAGGCTGGGTATCGAAAAGACCAAAGTTTCCCTCGATACCTCTCTTGCGGATCTCGGTATAGATTCATTAATGCAAATAGAGCTAATGTTTGATTTTGAAGATAAATACAAAGTGAAAATTCCCGACATCACTGACAGACCATCGACAATTGGTGAGTTGCTCGCTGTTATCGAACCCTACATACAAAAACCTTAGTGATCTGGGGTTCTCCCATTATGAAGAGGCGTGTTGCCATTACCGGTGTAGGATTGATTGATCCACTTAATGAATCAATCAACAATTTTTTTGCCCGTACCATTCGGGGTGAGTCATCCATCAGATATTTCGCTTCTAAGGGCGACCCTGTTCCAGTATCAATACCAGCTGTTTATTGTGCTGACTTTAAAGGCGATGATCTTTTAGGAAAACATAGAACAATCTCAATGGATCGATTTTCCCAGATGGGTTTAGTCGCAGCTTTTGATGCATGGACTAATGCTGGATTTAATGTCCACGATCGGTCACATAAGCCAAATGCGGGTGTTTCCTGGGGTACAGCATTAGGGGGGACCAGAATTTATGAGCAAGGGCTAAGAGAAATGTGGATTAACGGTAGAGAGCGATTACCTCCTCTATCTGTGGTGATGGGAATGAACAATGCGTGTTCTTCCCATATAGCAATTCAGCTAGGCTTAGGTAACTCGTCACTAACCTATTCAGTAGCTTGCTCATCAGCATCTGCGGCTATTGGTGAGGCATATAAACGAATTCGCAATGGCGAAGCAAACATTATGGTAACTGGTGGCTCTGATACCCCCCTGATATATGGAGTAATTCGAGCATGGGATGGTATGCGGGTTCTATCACCAGGCAATGAAGAAAACTCCCCAAGCGCTTGTCGTCCATTTGATAAAAGTCGCTCGGGTCTTGTGTTAGGGGAGGGCGCCGCCGCCCTTGTTTTGGAAGATTGGGATCATGCAATTTTGCGGGGTGCTCGAATCCTGGCAGAGCTTGCTGGATATGGTGCAAACTGTGATCATGTAAATTTAGTCAAGCCCGACTCAAGTGGACAGGCCGCTGCAATTTCTTTGGCTCTCGAAGATGCGGGTATTCCGCCAAAGGATGTTGGTTATGTAAATGCTCATGGAACTGCGACTATAGAGGGTGACCCTAGTGAGATTGAGGCACTTAGAAGCGTTTTTGGACGTCAAGCTAAAGAATTAGCCGTTAGTTCAACTAAATCTACTCACGGGCATCTTATGGGCGCCTCTGGTGCTGTAGAGGCAGTAATCACAGTCCTATGTCTAAAAAATAGTATTGTCCCGCCGACGGCAAACCTAAAGGATATTGATACTTCTTGTGAGGGGGTTCGCCATATTAGGATTGGCGATAGCAATAAATCAGATCTCAAAGCTGCAATATCTAATTCCTTTGCCTTTGGGGGTAGTAACGCAGTTTTAGTTTTCAAATCGACGTAATGAGCGCCGTATAGATGGACCAACGTTCTTACTTTGGAATTGAATCTTGGGCCGCCTGGAGCCCCTCTCTAAAGACTGTTAGTGATTGGTTGTCTTGGGTTGAGAATCCATTTGCCTTAGTTGGAAGTGAGAAACCAAAGATTGAAGGTATACAGCCCATTAATCGTCGGCGCCTTAAGCAGCTTGGCGGAATGGCATTAGAAACTATTCTTAACCTTCCTCAAAAGCAAGCCCCAATCATTTTTTGCAGTCAGCATGGCGAATCGACGAGATGTTATGAGCTCTTGAATGAATTAACGGAAACCGGACAGCTATCTCCTCAATCTTTTAGTTTGGCCGTACATAATTCGATTCCGAGCCTTTACACAATTGATAAGAAACTAAATTCAAATGTAATTGCAATGTCATCAAATGCTGGCATATTTTCAGCCTTAACAGAAGCTATTGGATTGTTTGCTGATGGTGAAAAAGGGGTGCGTATTATTGTTGCCGAAGAACCACTACCAGAAATTTATTGGCCGTATTGCGAGTTCTATCACGAGGCATTTGCATACGCCATTGATCTGATTCCAGCAAAAGATTTTTTTCTTAGTTTTTCAGTTGCAAAAGAAGTCAAGACTACTGAAGCAAATATTTCTATCAATCTTAGCGTTCTTAGATACTTGATCTCTGATATGCTGAGCTATCAAACTACAATTGATAATACCTCTTGGCGATTGGAAAGAGTTTGAAGTTTGACCGTTATTGGCGAATTTTTGCAACAGGACTCTCTTTTGCAATATTTGGTGTTTTCGGAACAACACTTACCGTTCTCTTACTTCCCGTTCTGCTCTTAACTAGAGAATCTCCAGCCCGTCGAAAATTTGGAAAATTACTTCTTAAAATTTCTTTTCAAAGTTTCCTGTGGGGAATTCAGATTCTTGGAATAGTTGATTTGCGAACGAAAAATATAGATCGCCTCAAGACTAATGGGCGTCTAATTTTGGCAAATCACCCAAGCTTGATTGATGCAATCATATTATTTGCGATTATCGATAACCCTAACGGGGTGATTAAATCCACTTTGTTTAACAATCCCAGTATGTACGGATTGGCAAAAATTGCAGGATTAATGCGAAATGTTGAGGGCCCAGAGTTAATAAGAAAATCTATAGAATCTATAAGTGCTGGTGAAAATTTGATAATATTCCCAGAGGGAACCAGGACAAAAGTATTGGGTCAAGTTACATTTAAGAATGGCGCTGCTTATATTGCAATTAAGGGTAAATTTAATATCATTCCTGTACTAATATCTGTTTCTGAACCATTTCTTAGAAAGAACCAAAGTTGGTATGCTGTCCCCCTGAAAAAACCTGTATTAACTGTGTCTGTATTAAATGAAGTTGATGTTGCCACCACGGTGAATACTACTGATGATTTGTTAATTGGAGCTTCTAAACTAACAAAATATTTTGAAAAGCATTTTACGCATGAGTTTAGAGTGTATGAACAGTCTTGAACAAGAGATCAAGGAATTAATTATTAGTAGCTTAAATCTGGAGGATTACTCTCCAGAGGATATTAAGTCTGAGGACTCTCTATTTGATGATGGCCTTGGATTGGATTCTATAGATGCATTGGAGCTTGGTGTGGCGCTTCAAAAGAAGTATGGAATAAAGATGACGAATATTACTAAGATTGAAAGTAAGCATTTTTATTCAGTGTCGTCGCTAGCTAAATTTGTAGCAGAAAATAGAACAATATAAATACCAGAGCCCACATTTAATTACTTAGTTGAAAAATTCATGGGGTTAAGGGGCGTCAATGGATGTCATATTTGCAGCATTGCTACCACTATCCGTTTGGATATTCAAGTTTCTGGATATTCCTTTTTGGATGGCTGGCTTATTCTTGGTACCGCTCATATTTTTTAAAAAAAACCCATATTGGGGTAAGTCGTTGTCCTTAGTGGCAATAGTACTTGGTGCCGCATCTCTTTTGTCGAAAAATGCAGAGTTTGTATATTTATATCCCGTCCTAGTTAATTTAATTCTTTTTGCAGTTTTTATTTTTAGTCTGTTTGGCCAGCAAACAATCATAGAAAAAATAGCGAGACTTAAGGAGGCGCAATTCACTGACCAACAGATTCCTTATGCGCGTAAGGTAACTATTGCATGGACTATATTTTTTTTGCTTAATGGATTTATTGCACTTTTTACAGTATTTATTGAAGATAAAATCTATTGGTCTTTATATAACGGAGGAATTTCATACATCTTAATGGGGTTGATGTTTGCTGGCGAGCTTCATTATCGAAAGAGGCTCATTAAGCATGCTTAGCAATAAACTTTCAAATTTGCTATTGTGTAACCATGATCCTGTATTTATTACTAATGATGGGGTAACGTATTTTCACTTAAAGAGAGATGTAGCCAAAGCGCGCTCTTGTTTTAAGGAGTTCAGCGATCCAGATGTTGTTTTATATGAATCAGATGCATATAAGTTTTTAGTTTGGCTGCTTGCTGCTTGGCAAGAGGGGCGAAAAGTAGTTGTTCCTGTTGATATGAAGATTGCATCTAATTCACTCTTTTCAAAGTGGGTCAAGATAGGTGAATTTGATGATCCTTGCCTCTCTAATTGGGGTGAAGAAATACTCTCCTCGAATATGTTATTTCGTAAATTGGAATTAGATTTCGATGCTTTGGGAGTCTTCACCTCTGGATCTACAGGTGACCCAATAAGAATTGATAAAAAAATTTGGCAGCTCGAAAACGAGGTTGAGGCACTTGAGTATACATTTGGGAGTTCAATACCCAAAGATGTTACGTTTGTTAGATCAGTGAGCCACCATCATTTTTTTGGCATGCCCTTTTCTTTGTTTTGGGCAATTTCCAGAGGTTCAATGATCACAAGGATGGCCATTAAAGGCTCTGATGAATTGAAAGCATTAGAGGCGCAAGTTTTAGTTACTAGCCCATCTTTTTTGAGGAGCATTTTAGAAGTCGAGATACAGCATCAAAATATTAGTCCAGGAATTAAAGCAATCTTTTCTGCAGGAAGCTTATTAGACCAGGATACATATAGAGCCATCAATAAGATCGCCAATAATGGAGTTATCGATATATATGGTAGTTCCGAAACAGGTCATATAGCTTGGAGAAGGTCACCTGATAACCGATGGACCCTTCAAAAGGGCGTTGAGTTCAAAAAACCTATAGATTCCATTTTAGAGATTAAGTCTAAGTTTTGCCCCAACGATGATTGGTTTTCAACTTTAGATCTTGCTCGTCAAATAGATGACTCTTTTGAGATATTGGGAAGAGCGGATCGTATTCTTAAAATCGAGGGGACAAGGGTCTCGATAAGCCAACTCATTAACTGTATTAAAGAATCAGATCTTGTGGTTGATTGTCATATCTACGATCTTGGAAACGGAAGAAGATCTCAGTTGGGATGTGTAATTAAGTTGAGTCGTTTGGGTATTGGACTTATTTTGAAAGAGGGTAGGGTATCGCTAATAAATCTACTAAAGAACTCCCTCAAAGGGAAGATAAATTCCATCGCAATCCCCAGAAGATGGAGATTTGTAGACGAGTTACCCCAAAATTCTATGGGTAAGGTTGTCAAAAATATGTTGTGCGATTTATTTTCTGAAAGTCTTAGGTTTCCAATAATTGTAAGTAGAAGGAATGAGGGTTTGTCCCTAGAGTTAGTTCTAGATATGCCTAAATCTTTGGCTTGTTTTAATGGGCACTTTGATGGTTTCCCTATAGTTCCCGGGGTTGCTTTAATTGAATGGGCTATCAAATACTCACAAGAGAACTTTGGCAATCATGCTTCATTTATTGGCATGTCTCAGGTTAAATTTCAGCAATTTATTAAGCCCAACCAGATAGTGCATCTTAGCTTAGAACAAAATGTGGATTCACAGAATATTAAGTTCATTTATCGAAATACAGATACTATTTTCTCAAGTGGTAACTTAAAATTTAAATGAGCATGAACATCTGCGCATTAATACCTTTTTACAACCATCCAGATACCATTGGATATGTAGTTAATAGGTTATCTGCTTTTAATCTACATATCATCATCGTGGATGATGGTAGTGATGAAAGGTCTAAATTAAGCCTAAAGCCTTTGTTAAGTTTGCCTAATGTGACAGTAGTTACAAGGGAGATTAATGGCGGAAAGGGTGCGGCTGTGATTGCTGGTATGCGTGAGGCGCTTAATAGGGGTTATGTATATGCGCTTCAGGTGGATGCCGATGGGCAACATGATCTAGAAAAAATTCCAGAATTACTAAAATTGAGTAATCAATATCCGGGCAGGATTATTTCAGGTATGCCTGTATATGACGATTCAGTTCCAACCAATCGGAAGCTATGGAGATACGCTACACATATTTTAGTTTGGATTCATACCCTCTCATTTGAAATTCGGGATTCGATGTGCGGATTTCGTATTTATCCACTTGAAAAAACTCTAAACGTTATTAACTCTATCAATAACTTCGGTCAACGGATGGATTTTGATATTGAAATATTAGTAAGATCTTTTTGGGCTGACCTACACATTGTTCAGTTGCCAGTAAGCGTTAGATATCCGATTGATGGTGTATCACACTTTCAACTATTTAATGATAATTTCCTAATTGCGAAACTCCACATAAGATTATTTTTTGGAATGCTATTAAATTCGCCTAAATTACTCTTGAGAAGGGTTATGTCTTGATTCACTGGGCGAATTTAAACGAGGTATCTGCATCCTTAGGAATAAGATCACTTTTTCTTGTGTATAAATTATTTGGCAGATTTCCAGTCCAATTAATTTTGTATCCCGTTGCCCTTTGGTTTTTTATTTTTGCAAAAGTTGCGAGAAGGTCGTCATACGACTATTTAGAACGACTTTATCTATATAGTGGTGGGACTAGCCCAAGTTCATCATGGATAAATGTTTACAGACACATATATTCATTTGCTGAATGCATACTAGATAAATTAATTATTTGGGGTGGAAGGATTGACGATCTTAATTATTCGGTTAATCAAATAAATGAATTTGACAATTTGTTAGAAGATCATAAGGGTGCAATTATTGTGGTGTCGCACTTGGGTAATCTAGATTTTTGTAGAGCGATCGCTAAATTTCGTCCTAATACAGATTTGATTGTTTTGGTACACACCGCCCATGCCGAGAAGTTTAATAAGCTCTTAAGAGATATCAACCCAGATAGTGGTTTGAATATTATTCAGGTATCAAAGTTTTCAATGCAAGATGCAATGCTATTGTCTGAAAAAATTCAAAAAGGCGGGTTAATTGCAATTGCAGGTGATAGGATCCCATTGAGCTGGGGCAATACAATCCCCTTGAGTTTTTTGGGATACAAAGCTGAGTTTCCTGTTGGATCCTATTTGCTAGGAAAGACCTTGAGATGCCAGTTACTTTCACTAATGGCTATTAAAGTTAATGGGCGTTACGAGATATCTTGCAAAAAGATTGCTGATTTTAGTGACCCGAGTAACCTAGAACCCACGGAATTAATCGCCCAAAGATTTGCAGATCTACTTAGAGATGGATGTTTAAGATCTCCTTTTCAGTGGTTTAATTTTTATCCATTTTGGCAAAGTGTGGATCATGGTTAGTTTAATTGGTAGATTCCTGATGTTTGGTTTGGTTTTCTTTTCCGGTGATTCCCTCGCAAATTCGCTGCCGAATCAAATTTCAGGAATGGTCGGATCTGCCCAAACCGTTCGCGGAAAATTTACCCAAATAAAAGTGATATCTGGAATAAGCAAACAACTTGTCTCGGAAGGTAACTTTGTTGTTGATAAAAGTCTGGGGGTTCTCTGGATTACTGAAAAACCTATATATCAAAGACTGAGAGTTTCAAAGTCAACTATTAGGATTGACAATAGGAGTGGAAATCTGATGACGCTTGATGCACGAAGTGAGCCATCAGTTAGATATATCAACGAGTTAGTTATAGCAGTATTTTCGGGTGACATAATTTCTCTCGAAAGACTCTTTAGTTATTCAGGAGAGGTTACTTCTAATAGTTGGACAATTGAACTCATGCCTAAGTCATTTTCATCTACGCCATTCAAAAAAATATTAATGTCAGGTGGTACGACTATAAGCCGGATCACTTTCTTATCAAAGGAAGGGGATTCAACAGAAATTCAATTTAGCGATGTTCGATCTGCAGCCAACCTAACTAATGATGAAGTCATTCAATTTAGGTAAATTCCTTGCCATAGGATTTCTTAGTATCACACTGGGTTTATTGGTGTGGGTGGTTTTTAGTTTTAAAAATATTGTCAGTCATGTTGATAGCAATATATTTTCTTTGCTACCAAACACTGAAAGAAATCAAACTTCAAAAGAATTTATTAACCGCATAAGCAAAAGTGGCGAAAAAAATATATTAATTCTTATAGGTTCGAACGGCCTTGAGCGCTCATTGGAGGCAGAAAAATACTTTAGGTATTTAATTAAAGGGTTACCAGTTACCAGCTCTACTTTTGATAATTACTCAGACTTATTGGCTAAATTAAATAGTCATAAATCAGGATTATTAACACCCGAAGATATTACCAAGTTGAATTCCAATCCACCAAATTATTGGTACGAGAGGTCTAAGTCTTTGGCCTATTCTTTGGGTGCCTCTACAGTTCCATGGAAGGATGACCCATTTGGGCTTCTTAATGATTGGTTATATAAGCTCGGAAAAGTAACCATGGTTAGGCCATATGGAGATAGTTTGGTTGTAGAGGGGCAAGGTAGAAGTTTTGCGGTTATCTCCCTATCAGCTGGTGATTCAGTGAACTCAATTCGTTCTCAAAATTACCTTGCTGATAAATTGGATAATGCTATTACTGATACGAAGGAGAAATTTCCAGGATTAGAAGTGGTGAAATCAGGAATCATTTTTTTTGCTTCAGCTACCACCAAGTCTGTTGAAACGGATGTTTCAATAATTGGTTCAATCTCAGGTATCTTGATTTTGGTTTTGATCTTTTTTGTTTTCAGAAGTTTATATGCCGCAGGAATTGTATTTTTAACTATTTTGGTTGCATTTTTATATGCAGTCCTAGCTTGCTACTTACTCTATCCAAAAATATACATAATGACCATTGCATTTGGTACAAGCTTAATTGGCATGTCTGCTGATTATTGCTTGTATTGGCTGACTGCGTCTATTAGAAATCACAGCGACACATTTGAAAGACGGCGTTATTTAATGCCAGGAATGTTTTTGGCGCTCACTACTACTGCAATGGGCTATCTTTTAATGACAGCAACTCCATTTGAAGTTTTGTCTCAGATGGCAATTTTTTCTGTCAGTGGAATAGTTGCCGCTTGGCTAACAGTTATTTTACTTTTCCCGTATATTGATAGACTGAATTTTGGAGAGCAATTGGGTATTAGTTTGGCTAAACATATTCAATTGATCATGTTTAGATTTTCCAAGAAATTCAAGGTATTTGCATCTATCATTATGGCCGCTCTTTCGTTATATGGATTGCAGACAATTAAAATTGATGATGATCTAAGATCAATGGCAAACTTAGATAAAAATCTTATTTTTGATCAATCAAAAGCAGCAAGTATTTTGGGTATTCCAAGCCCCTCACAGTTTTTTGTTGTTACAACCTCATCTGAACAAAATACTCTACAGAGGACTGAGCGTCTTACTAATGATCTAGAAAAGCTGATTGCCGACGGATTAATAACTGGGTACCAGGCAATTACACAGTTCGTTCCTTCGGTTGCTAGTCAAATGATAGCCAGTAAAGCTTACATATCCCACAATAAAGAAGCTGCCTCTAGATTGATTGCCGAGGAATTTGGAATGAATCAAACTTGGGTTCAGGATCAGGTTAAAGTGGACCCGCCTTTAATAATAGACGATCTTCAAGGCTTGCCGATATACCAGAAGCTCTCTTACTTATGGTTTGACTCTAAAGAATACGGTAATAAATCTACAGTGGTATTGTTAACCGGATTAAATACTGCGAATGCAGTTCAGGTGTTAGCTAAGTTATCTGATAATGAAGTATCTTGGGTTAATAAAACCCAAGAAGTTTCTGAAGAATTCGGCAAATACAGATCTTTATTTACTCTAATAATCGCTGCTAGTTACCTGTTAACTTTTTTGATTTTGTTTATAAGGTTTGGGAAAAATTCTTGGCGGGCCATCACCCCTCCATTGCTCGCAACATTGATTACATTGGCAATACTTTCCTTCTTGAACGAACCAATATCGTTATTAACAGTCATTGCTTTTGCGCTCTTGCTTGGGGTGGGTACAGATTACGGAATTTTTTTACTACAATATCCGGGCGATAAAAGGATATTACTCTCAATTACAGTGGCGGCCTTAATGACTGTAATTTCATTTGGAAGTCTATCATTCAGTAGCATTCCTGCGCTTAATAGTTTTGGGATTACTCTTTTGTTTGGCGTATTTTTATCCTGGCTGTTAGCACTTTTCTTTGCACGACAGGCTCATAGTCATGCGTAGGCTAAAAAATTTTGTTGTTTGTTTTGCAGCCTTATTCCTACTTTCTAGCTGCTCATCCGTTTTTCTTGACAGCACAAATACTAACATTTTGGAAGTGCTTGGAAAACAAAAAACGTTAGATGTACAAATGCAAATTACTAGAGGTGATGGTTCATATGCCATGGATCTAGTGGTTGATATTCGCAATAAAGTTTTAACTGTTATAGGGTCATCTTTTGGTACCCGTATCTTTACTCTCTACTTTGATGGTAATCAAATTACAGAGGGTCCAGGATCCGGGTTTCCCAAGTTGTTGCCTAAAAGACTTGTAATTGACGATATTATTTTGACTTTAGTTATCTTAGAGGCATTTGAAACTGGTTTACCAAAAGGATGCTCAATATTTACAGAGGGCGATTGGCAAAAGATATACTGCAATAGCCAGTTAATCGTTAGGGTGAAATATAAAAAAATGTTTGATAAGAATGAGCAAGTTATTATCGAAAGATTGCATCCGAAATATTTGGTAAGTTTTGTGATAAGTGAAGTAAAGTGACAATTTACATTAGTGAATATGGGATTACTAGCCCTCTTGGATTTGGGCTTGATGAGACGCGAAAAAATCTTTTTTCAAGTAATAGTCCCGGTATGAGTCAGACAGATAAATATAGCCCTGGAAGACCCATATTTTTAGGCCAAGTTATTAGCGAGTTACCAGAATTGGCCAACACACCGGTTAAGCACCAATCGAGAAATAATCAGTTACTACTGGCCTCTTTCAATCAAATTGAAGATAGATTTTTTCAATTGTCTAGAGGGGTTGAAAAAAATCGAATTGCAGTAATTATCGGTTCGAGTACATCCGGAATATCTGATGAAGAAAAAGCCTTTCCTCACGCCATACAGAATAATAAATTTCCATCATCTTTTGATCTAGCTCAAAGATTATTTTGTTCACCGGCAAATTTTTTAGCAGAAAGACTTGGCATTTTAGGTCCCACATATGGGATTTCAACTGCTTGTACATCTAGTGCTAAGGCAATTATTAGCGGGGCTAGATTGCTAAAATCCGGAATGGTTGATTTGGTTATAGCAGGTGGGGTGGATACTCTGTGTAAATTTACTATTGCAGGATTTACCTCTATTGAATCGATCTCAGAGAATCGCTGTAATCCGCTTTCATTAAATAGGTCTGGAATTAATATCGGGGAGGGTAGCGCACTCTTTATCTTGAGTCGCGAGCCTGGAATGGTCTCTATTGCAGGATGGGGGGAGAGTTCCGACGGATATCACATATCTGCACCCGATCCCGAGGGTGTCGGCGGTGAAATAGCCATTAAATCAGCTTTGAGTATGGCCAAAAAGCAATGTGGTGAAGTTGCTTATATCAATCTTCATGGTACCGGTACAACCCACAACGACTCTATGGAGTCTAGATTAATTTCCAGGATGGGGTTTGAGTGTGCCGTGAGCTCTACTAAGGCATTAACAGGACACAGTCTAGGTGCCGCGGGGGCAATTGAGGCCGCTATTTCATGTTTAACTCTTGATAGCGATGGTTATTTGCCGCCTCATGTTTGGGATGAAGTGCAGGATCCTGCGCTGCCCAAACTCAACCTTTTATCAAGACTTTCAAATCCGCCAAAAGTTGTAATGTCAAATAATTTTGCATTCGGTGGAAATAATACGTCACTAATTTTCGAGCGCCCATGATCGTGGATTTGGAACAAATGCTACCTCACAAGTCTCCAATGGTATTGGTAGATAAACTCTTGTCGAACAATAGTTCTTCAGTTGTAGTGGAGGCAACCATCAAAGATGATTACCCCTTTACAAGCGCCCCCATCGGTACATGGGTTGGTATTGAGTTGATGGCACAGTCGGCCGCAATCTTATCAAAACTCACAAAGCAAGCTAATACTGATAAGGCTTCATTGGGATTTTTATTGGGCAGCAGGAGTTTTACTGCTCATGTTTCTGAGTTCATGCCAGGTCAAAAGGTAAGGATAGAAATACAGCTTGATCCGGCTGTTGAGGGTCAGGTAATGGTAAACGCTTACGGCGTAATCAAAACTATATCTGGAGACCTTATTTGCGAAGGCTCGATAACACTCTATGAGCCAACGGATGATGCTATATTTTTATCTAAATGAAGCCAAATAAGACTGCTTTAATTACTGGTGCCAGTAGGGGAATTGGAAAGGCTATAGCCTGGAGACTTGCATCAGAGGGATACGATCTCGCTCTGCACTGTAGATCACGAACAGACGAGTTGAAATTAGCAGCTGAATTAATGGAAAATGAGTTTGGGACTAAAACCTCTCTTTTACAATTTGATGTTGCTGATAGAGTTAGTACAAAAATATCTTTAGAAGAGTATTTGTCTCAGTTTGGTCCACCTTATGCCGTTATTTGTAATGCTGGAGTGACCGCAGATAATTCATTTCCTGCAATGCTGGATCCGGAATGGGA
This sequence comes from Polynucleobacter sp. HIN8, assembly GCF_030297615.1. NCBI lineage: Bacteria > Pseudomonadati > Pseudomonadota > Betaproteobacteria > Burkholderiales > Burkholderiaceae > Polynucleobacter > Polynucleobacter sp. HIN8. Next base: position 824,504 of record NZ_AP028139.1, read on the forward strand.
CGTAGTTTTAAATACCAATCTTGGATCTTTTTATAATGTACTTCATCCGTTGGTGATGCCGATGGTTTCAACGCGAAAACCGGGGAGGATAGTTACAATTTCATCAGTATCTGGCCTAATAGGTAATAGAGGTCAGGTGAATTACAGTGCCTCAAAAGCGGGAATAATTGGGGCAACTAAGGCTTTAGCTATGGAGCTGGCCAAGCGCAATATCACAGTTAATTGTGTTGCGCCAGGCTTAATAGACACTGATATGGTCACCCAAGAAATCCTTGATGTAGCACTGAAGGCAGTTCCAGCACAAAGGGTTGGTAGGCCCGAAGAGGTGGCGGCAACCATTAGTTTTTTATTAAGTGAGGATGCCTCATATATCACTAGACAAGTAATATGTGTTAACGGGGGCATGTTTTAGCCCCCGACTAAAAGACAGTATTAAAACATTTACATGTCTAAGCGAAGATTGTAATGGTGTGATACGTACGTAACTCTGGGCCCATAAACAAACTAATTATTTTTTCTGAAGCCACCTTTTACCGTAATCAGATACCTGACCTTCACATCTAAAATCGAGATCAATGATCCCCATGTTTGGCGAGCTAGGATCAGCGCGTAAGTTCTCTTTCACCACCTTGATCCCTAACTTATTATTTTCAGCACAAAACCTTTCGGCATGTTGGTAGGCCCGAAGTTTTACTTTGCCCTCATCACCTCTATAGACATTGATTGTGTAAACTCCGTCGCCTTTAGAAATCACACCAGTTGTGGCGGCACAGGAAACCAGTATCAAAGCTAAAAGTGGGACGTAATTTCTTTTTTTATATAAAAAATTCATTATCATTTCCTTTCATTGGCATTAAGTTACTGAATCCTCCCAATAATAATACAAAAATTTAGAAATATATGATTTTATTGACTGGTGCAACCGGTTATATTGGTTCTCATATCTGGGCAGAGCTATTGCAAAATAAATTCGCCGTAATTGGGGTCGATAATTTATCAAATTCAAGCACTGATGTCTTGGCCTCAATTGAATCTATTTCATCAATCCCCCCCGTTTTTTTCCTTGGGGATGTTCGAGATGAAGAATTTCTTATAAATCTTTTTAAGAAAAACCAAATCAATCTTGTAATTCATTTGGCAGCGCTCAAAGATATTCAGCAATCAGCACTGAAGGAGATCGAATATTTTGATGTAAATGTAAATGGTCTTAAAAATGTTCTTAGAGTAATGAACAAATTTTCATGTAAAAAAATTATTTTCAGTTCGTCGGCATCTGTTTACGATCCGTACACAATATCTCCAAAAGATGAATTTTCATATCTAAATCCACTTAGTATTTACGGTAAAACTAAATTGGATGGAGAGAAACTAATTTATGAATCTAATGCGGACGGTTTGAATTTTCAGTCTATGGTGATTAGATATTTTAATGTGGAGGGAAGACACCCCTCTGGGCTTTTAACTAGTAATATTCATAGGAATTCGGGCTCACTTTTTTCTGAAATACATAAGCATTTGTCAGGTGAGCAAGATTTTCTTCCAATTTATGGTGATGATTGGGGTACAAACGATGGTACTTGCATAAGAGACTATATTCATGTATCAGATGTAGCGTCTGGCAACACTAAAGTTATTAATTTATTTAATCGTTCTTCAGACTCATTTGTATTTAATTTTGGCACTGGCTTTGGAAATAGCGTCAAAAACGTAATTTCTGCGTGTGAGCAGGCTACTGGTAAACATATTTACTATAAAATTTACGGCAAAAGAGCTCACGAGGTTGGCATTTCATATGCAAATATAGCAGCAGCGAAAAAAGTACTTGGGTGGTCCCCAAATAAAACCATCCAAGATATTTGTTCAAGCTCGTTGAGTATGTATTGCTCCTGAGTTTGAGCTGATAAGTTTATCTAAGACTCAATAGCAAGCTTTACTTGTCCACCCATACTTTTCTTATATTGCGGAGATACCAGGATAAGATCTCGTCTCCGCCATAATGTCAAGTAGATTAAGAGTCTGCGGACTCTTTTTTTATGTCAAACATTTCCCCTCGCTACTAAGAACCTTTGAAACACAAGTAGCATCATCAATTATTTCCCAGAATAGCGACCCTACCTCCTGAATTGAATGAATAACCTTGGTAGGATATAAATAAACAAACTCAATCTTATTGCTCACAAAAATTGAATCCAAGAAGATATTTTCTTTGCACCTCTGGTGTTTACCTTTTATGCTGGAGTGAACTAGTACGCGCACAAGGAGCTCGCATGGATTTCACAAATCGTAATACGCTGCGAGATTGTTGGATTGTGAACGATAACGTGATGGGTGGCTTATCTCAATCGAGCCTTCGTGAGGATCCTCAAGGCATGTTTTTTGAGGGCCAAATATCACGAGAAAATAATGGTGGATTTGCCTCTATGCGCTCAGCCATTCGTTTTCCACAGGGAACTCAGCACATTGAGCTTTTAGCAAAAGGTGATGGTAAGCGGTATAAGCTGATCTTGCGCACCGAGTTGGCGCCGCGAGTAACGTATGCTGCAGATTTTGTTGCCCTTCCTAGTTGGCAAACGGTTCAATTTAATTTAGGACAATTTAAATCAACATTTCGGGGACGGGCCATTGATGCACCCACCTTATCTTTTTCTGATGTTATCGAGATCGGTATATTAATTTCAGATGGTCAAACCGGAAGCTTTGCAATTCAACTTCAAACACTTCAATCCAAATAATAGGTTTAATAATGCTTTACTTCCTAATCGATTCCATTGAGTTATTGCTTAAAAGATTTTAAATAAGATAGCTTGATAAATCGAGCAAATCATGGTCACCGTAAAGCACAATGCAAATCACTACGAATTTGAAACATTGGATCAAGCAATTGCTTGGGCAAAAGAGTTGGGTGAGTTTGTGACCATTCAGTTTAATGGGATGGAAGTTGTGGGTAAGTTTGGGGCGGATGGAATCCTAAATGGCAAGTTTCCCAACGGTGAAGCGTACACATGGAAAAAGCGCAGAAGACGATAACGAAGCTACTCACCCTTAAAAGTGCTAATCTAGATCATTAATTACGATTTAAAGGAGATATCAATATGGAAATTACGAGCGTAACCCTTGGACTCATCTTTTCTGGAGTCGGGATCGCCACACTGCTTATTATCATTTTTGGCAGCCGTGGATCGAATGACAAAGACCATTAAGCACTGATTGATGATGCCTTTTTAAGGAAATCATCCCTTTGTAATTCTTGATTTCCTGGTCGCTTATCAAATCAATGGGGTGATTACTAAATCAAGGTAGCACGACTGGCACCATGAGCACCCCATTTAAAGGCAATAAAAGTTATTTACCCAGTAAGCCCTGTGCCGCATGTGGCCGAGTCATGACGTGGCGTAAGTCTTGGGCCAAAAACTGGGAGAGCGTGTTGTACTGCTCTGAGGCCTGTCGTAAGAAAAAATCAGCTAAATAGCCTAGTTTGTCAGGCATTTACCTAGTTAAAACCCTAATTCGCCTAGCCTTCACCCCAATTAAGGCATAGAGTAAATGGTCGACACCATAAGGAGATGATCATGAACACCATAAAAATCGTAGTCGCACTATCCGTTGCCGGCCTTGTTGCTGGATGTAACCCCATGGGTGGGGGCTCAGGACAAAAAGCAAGCGCGAACTTAGAGTCGCGATCGGGTTCAAATGTGAAAGGTGATGTGCAATTTGTATGGCAAGGGAGCGATGTTATGGTGACCGCTCGGGTTAGTGGACTCAGGCCAAATTCCGAACATGGTTTTCATGTTCATGAAAAGGGCGATTGTTCTGCGCCCGATGCGATGAGTGCTGCGGGTCACTTCAATCCCGATGGAAAGGCCCATGGATCTCCCGGAAGCTCACACAGTCATGCTGGTGATTTGCCCAATCTCAAGGCCGATGCCAATGGCAATGCCAATTACTCAGCGAAAGTTCACGGTATTACAGTGAACACTGGTCCTGCTGGAATCGTTGGCCGCTCAGTCGTGATCCATCGTGATCCGGATGACTACAAATCACAACCCGCAGGTAACTCAGGCCCCAGAATCGCTTGTGGCTTGATTCGTAGCTCTTAAATCAACCTAGACCAAGCGTTTACAGACGGCGTCTGTGAATTGCTTGGTACTTGCTGTACCTTTAAGATCCCCAGTGCGGACCTGGTCAACATTGAGGGTATCGATGATGGCAGTGCGCAAACGGGTTGCTAAATCCTGTTTGCCCACATGATCAAGCATCATCGCTGATGCCAGCAGAATGGAGACGGGATTAGCAATCCCTTTGCCAGCAATATCGGGAGCGGAGCCGTGCACAGCCTCAAAAATCGCGGTGTTGGTACCAATATTTCCTCCGGGCGCCATTCCAAGACCGCCCACTAAGCCTGCGATTTGATCCGACAAAATATCACCAAAAAGATTGGTACACAACAACATATCAAAACGCCAAGGATTAAGAACCAATTGCATCGCACATGCATCCACAATCATGTCGTCCATCTCAACTCGACCTTCATACTCTTTGGACACATCCCGAGCGGCATCCAAAAAGACACCAGTTAAGAGTTTCAGAATATTAGCCTTATGAACGACGGTAATCTTCTTGCGACCATTCTTGAGGGCGTATTCAAAGGCAAAGCGCGCGATCCGTTTACTGCCTTCATAGGTGTTCATGCCGGTTGATACGGCAACCGCTTTGGGATTGTCACCAACGGGTATTAAGTACTCATGGGCTACATAGAAGCCGCCCAAGTTCTCCCGAATCAACACAATATCGATATTTTCATAGCGACCTGGAATCATCGTTTTGGCTGGTCGTACGTTGGCATACAACTCAAACTCTTCACGTAAGCGCACATTAGAAGACCGAAAGCCGCCACCAACAGGCGTAGTGAGCGGGCCCTTTAAGGCTAGATGATTCTGACGAATACTATCTAATGTTTGCTTAGGTAAGGGATCACCCAGTGCTTCAACACCTGCAACCCCGGCTTGCTGAACTTCCCAGGCAAATGGGCTACCTAAGGTCTCAAAGATTTGGATAGTGGACTCGACAATCTCGGGACCAATTCCATCTCCGGGGATTAGGGTGGCGGTCAAGGGCTTCGATGAACTCATGGTGGGAGCTTAGATTATGATCAGAATTCTCTATTTTAAATCCTTTGAGCGAGCACTCGACAAAATGACCAATCCAATACCAACCAACATCCAAGAGCAACTATTTACTCAAGCAAGAACCGTACATGCCTTTGAATCACACCCAATCAGTGATGAACAGATTAGCCAGTTGTATGAGTTAATGAAGTGGGGGCCAACTGCGTTTAATGCACAGCCCGGACGCTATATCTTCGTTCGTAGCGAAGCAGCAAAAGAGCGCTTACTCCCGGCACTCAGCCCAGGAAACGTTGCGCAAGTGAAAAGCGCATCGGTCACAGTCATCGTTGCTTACGACACGCATTTTTATGAACACTTACCAAGTCTGTATCCGGCCATGGACGCCAAACCCTTCTTTGAAGGAAAGCCAGCGGTGACCGAAGTAGCTGCCTTACGTAATAGTTCCTTACAGGGCGCTTACTTACTATTAGCTGCACGCAGCTTAGGCTGGGATTGTGGGCCGATGTCAGGATTCGATCCCGCTAAAGTAAACCAAGCATTCTTTCCAGATGGTCGCTATCACGCAAATTTCTTAATGAACATTGGCATTGCAAATCCAAGCGGAATTTATCCTCGCGGTCCACGTCTAGCATTTGGGGATGTTGCTCAGATCCTCTAAACTAAGAACTCATTCAATAAAAGGAAGAACCATGGGCTATTTCCCAACCGATACACTGCGCCGTGTGATGATGGCGATCTTTGTGATCCTCGCGATCATTGAGCTAAGCCGTGGATCATGGTTCTTTATTGTGGATATCCTCTTTGCCTTGTCACTCTCACCAAAGATCTTGGCCACTGTGATCGGTATCTTCAAGCGCAAAGAGTAAGTTCAGGATTGTGGCGGTATGGAATAGGTCGCCGTGGCATGGGCGATTGGATCGGGGTCAGATCCTGAGTAAATAAAGACTTCCCCAACCACCAAGCTCTTACCCAGCTTGAGCAGTCGTGATTGAGCACGGATTTCTTGACTAGGCTTTGGCCGTCGTAAGAAATTAATATTTAAGCTTGTGGTGACGGTGAGAGGCACGATGCCAATCTCGCCCAAAATGGCCACATACAAAGCAACATCAGCAAGCGCCATCATGGTTGGTCCTGAAACCGTTCCACCTGGGCGCAACTCCTCTTGGCCCACGGGATGGCTAACCAATGCCGAACGATTGCTGACTTCCAGAATCTGACACTTGGTTTGTGGAAAATCCTTCTTAAAGAAGGTCGTGATTTCATCTCGGGTCGCTGGCATACAAAGTTAGTCCTAATTGATTTGATCAATCATTTTAGGCGAGCCCAAAGAGTGGTTTAATACAGGGATGCGCCACTCCATTTCTTTCTCCTGCCTGCTTCTCACATTTGCCACTGCCAACTTATCCGTCGCGCAAATATCACCGCTTCAGCCCAATGAATTAAAGGCCATCAATGAGCAACCCCTCGTGCCTCCTCAGGGTGTCATGGGTAAACCTAAGCCCTTGCCTCCCGAGACCGCTCCACAAGGCATCATTATTGGACCCAATTATCAAAGCGACACGCGTGGTGAAACGGAGGCTAAATCCCTAGAAGATAACTCTGCGCAGCCCATGAATCCTCGAGAAGGTTTAATTACCATTCCCTTTAATTAAGGCTTTGAGCTGCTCAGTCTAAAGATGCACCCGAGGCCTTCACAATCTTTGCCCAACGATTGATGTCATCTTGCAATAGTTTTGCAAATTCAGCAGGTGAGGCATTCGCTAGTTCCACGCCAGAAGCGGTTAATTTTTCTTTGAGCTCTGGATTTGCAAGGGTGATCTGCATTTCCTTTTGAAGTCTATCGATGACTGGTTTAGGAGTTCCCTTAGGAGCAAATAAACCAATCCAGAGCGTGCCAGAAAACCCCGGAATTTTTTCAGCAATTGCCGGAACGTCGGGTAGAACAGGGGAGCGTTTGGCCGAACTGACGCCCAAAGCCACTAATTTTTGTGTATTAATGTATTGCAATACAGATGGCAAACTCGCAAACGCGATTTGGATTTGACCACCCAATAAATCATTTAAGGCAGGGGCTACACCTTTGTAAGGGATGTGTTGTAGAGAAAGCCCAGCGCTTTGATTGAGCATTTCACCAAGAAGATGATTTAGAGTGCCATTTCCTGCAGAGGCATATTGATAGGTGCCTGGTGGTTTGGATTTCACTAATTTAATAAACTCATCGAGTGTTTTTGCTGGAAAGTTGGCATTGACCACCAGAACATTAGGCACTGACCCTACAAGTGCAATCGGCACAAAGTCATTGACTGGATCAAACCCCGGATTTTTATAGAGCGCAGGGTTAATGGCCTGTGCGCTACTAATGGTCATCAAGAGGGTATGGCCGTCCTTCGGACCATTGGCAACCCATTGGGTGCCGATGTTACCCCCGGCGCCGGGACGATTCTCTACCACGATCGAGCTCTTCATCTGCTCGCCCAAGCGTTGTGCTACTAAACGACCCACAATATCATTGGTGCCCCCTGGTGCTTGAGGGACGATGATGGTAATGGGCTTATTGGGATACGCTAATAATGTCGAGGAGAAAAAGCAGCAAGTAGTAAGGAGGAGGGACTGGAAGAAGCGACGCATAGATTCTCTTTTCGTAAAGTAAGATTCCATCTTAGCCTACAATTAAATCATCATTCAATTCCCTTGATCCATGAACAGAGGTTTACATGAAACATAAGGCTTACGTTGTTCTGCATTTATTGTTCTTAGGTCTTGTTGGTGCGAATATTGTCAGTGCGCAAACAGATGCCTATCCAGTAAGACCAATCACCATGATTGTTCCGACCGCTCCTGGCGGTACCACCGATATATCAGCACGCATGCTTGCAACCCCTTTGGGTAGCGCCCTAGGTCAAACCATTGTGGTGGAGAACAAGGGGGGTGGTAACGGTAATATTGCCGCTGCTCAGGTCAAACGGGCGCCAGCCGATGGCTATATGATCATGATGCAATACTCGGGTTACCATGTAATTACGCCCCATGTGTCGAAACAGCAGCAGTGGGAGCAGAAAGATTTTCAGGCGGTTGCTAATGTGATCTCTGCTCCGCAAATCATTGTCATCCGTGCAGATTTACCGATCAAAAACTTTAAAGAGTTGATTGCCTATGCCAAAGCAAATCCCGGTAAATTAAATTACGCCTCATCTGGTAATGGCTCTTTGCAGCATGTAACCGGCGCAATGCTAGAGCAGCAAGCCGGAATCAAAATGACACACATACCTTACAAAGGAACGGGGCCTGCATTGCAAGATTTGTTAGCCGGCCAAGTTGATATTACCTTTGGTACCGCGCCACCATTTATGCAACACGTCGCTAGCGGAAGGCTGCGAGTTCTGGCGGTTACCGGTAAAACACGCTTACCTAGCTTACCTGATGTACCCACTACGGCAGAGGTTGGTTATCCCAAAGTGGACGCTACATCGTGGTTTGGAGTTTTCGCACCGGCGGGAGTACCCAAGCCTATTATTGATAAGTTAAGCGCTGAAATCGCTAAAGTTGTTCAAAGCCCAGCGTTTAGGCAGCGCGCTATCGATTTGGGTGCAAGCGCCGATTATGAGAACCCCAAACAGTTTACTGACCATGTCGCTAACGAATTAGTTAGTTGGGCTAATGTTGTAAAAGCCGCCAAGATTGAGGCAGAGTAGAGGTTTGCAGTGAAAGTCATTGCTGCTGCAGCATTACTTAGCATCACGTTTAATACATATGCAGTAAGCAATGCCTATGATCTTCACCTGCAGGTCAGTCCGACTGCGGAGCAGTTTCAAATCATTGCAGATTTCAAGGTTGGACTTGGCTTATGTCAAGCTGTTTTGTTTATCCGGGATTATGAGGCTGCAAAAAACTTTCCTGGCATTAAAGAATCCAAAATTATTAGCCGCACCGGCAATCAAATCTTGGTTGAGCGGGTGGTTGAAGAACAAATTCTTTTAATACCAGTGCAAATGCGTTCGATTGTTGAATACAAAGAAGTATCAGACCAAGTGCTTGATTTTAAGCAGGTGAGCGGTGATGCCAAATACTATCAGGGTAGTTGGCGCCTTAACCCCGAGGGCGATGGTACGCGTTTTCAATATCGAGCAACGATTGAATTAAGTTCTTTAGTTCCCTATTCAATTGCCGAGTACTTCATCCGAAATCAAATGACAAAACGCTTTGAGGCAATGGCAGATAGTGCGACGCAACGCAACGCACAAAAGCAATTTATCTGTAAATAAAAGCCCGACGGGTATGCCGCCGGGCCATACCACTCTTCTGAGTGGTTATCGTCGCTACGGGAGTTTGCTGTCCCGTATCGGAGGGGCACAGGAATGTACCCACAAAGGCTGGTATTACTACCAGGCGGGTCACACAATGACTGCGACACCACGATTTCATCCTAAGTCTGATCGCGAATGGAGTCAAGACGAATGCCGATGAAATTTTTTTATCAAGAATCGATTTAAATTAATCACGCCAAGTAAATGTTTTTATTGTCTTATTGCAATGCAGAAGGATTAATACGTTTGCAGGTCGATATTTAGACCTGCTAAGCGCTTGCGCAGCATTATTAGGGCATTGTCTTTACTCACCAATAGAGACGGCCTCGTTTGATAAGCGAGATCAATAAAAATCTGATCATCGGGGTCGCTACACCGCAATGGTGCAGATTCTGTCAGTGTTACTAGATTCGCTAAATTGAGCCATTGATGAAGAATGGCTTCTTGATGAGATTGGCTTAATTGAAACTGCGAGCGACTCAGGACATCGATAAACTCATCGTGCATCGCCTGACAATAAATTAGCTGACGCTCTTGATTCTGAATCATCTGTTGCAAGAGTAGTGAACGCTCGTTCCGAAATACAAAAATATCCAGAAGAACATTGGTATCAAGAATTACTGGTGAAGGGGCCATAGGCTTATCTTAGCGCGACTAGGAAGTTCTTATACACTCCTATTTTCTGCCCAGCGATATGAAGTTATTACAAAAAATCTCTTACCGTATTGATTGTCTAAGCCGCTACGCTGCGTATTTGGCGATTGGCTTGGTGCTGGCTTGCGCTCTCGTTTCAGTGGGTAATGCACTATCACGCTACTTATTTGATATCAGTTCGAACGCCTGGCTTGAGCTTCAATGGTATATGTTTGCAGGCATTGTGATGCTTGGCGCAGCTCACTTACTGTGCACCAATGGCCATATACGAATTGATTTAATCTACCTTCGCCTATCAGCTAGGCAGCGAATTTATCTGGATTTATTTGGCCTGCTATTTTTTGTCTTGCCTTTTTGCATCGTGATGGTAGTCGATGGGTGGCCATGGTTTATGGAGGCCTGGGCGATTGAGGAGCGTTCAGCCAATGCTGGCGGATTGATTCGTTGGCCCGTCAAGTTATTCATACCGATTGGATTTGGACTATTAATTCTGCAAACCATATCGGAGTGCATCAAACGTGTTCTGGTATTGCAAGGCAACGCCAATCTGAACGATTCGTATCAAAGGCCACAGCAATAATCATGAACCACGAATGGATGGCCCCAGCCATGTTTATCGCCTTAATCGTATTTCTGTTAACTGGTTTACCTGTGGCTTTTTCGTTGGCTGCCCTGGGACTCGCCTCAGGCATGATTGCCATCGAATTTGGCTTCTTTCCAGCTCAGTTTATGGCCAATTTGCCATACCGGGTATTTGGCATTCTTTCAAACGAGTTATTACTCTCAATTCCATTTTTTACCTTGATGGGAGCCATCTTGGAGCGTAGTGGTTTGGCAGCGAACTTGTTACATGGGTTTGCACGACTTTGCGGAGGTTTGCCAGGGGGCCTTGCCTATGCAGTGATTTTGGTGGGAGCGATCTTAGGTGCCATCACCGGTACGGTAGCGGCATCGGTGATTGCGATTGGTGTGATTGCTTTGCCAATTATGTTGCGTCATGGTTATAGTCCACGGCTTGCCACTGGCGTGGTTGCTGCATCGGGTACCATTACCCAAGTCATTCCGCCATCGCTGGTCTTAATCGTTCTTGCAGATCAACTCGGAAAATCGGTCGGCGATATGTATCTGGGCGCCATTGGGCCTTCGATTGCCCAAGTGCTTATCTTCTTGGGCTTTGTGTTGGCAATGTCGATCATTCGACCCCAATCCATGCCACCATTACCCAAGGAAGAGCGCCTGTCAAATGGGTGGACGCTCTGGAAAGACATTGTCTTTGCCATTGTTCCATCCCTGGTTCTCATCTTTATGGTTCTGGGAACCATTTTTATGGGTTTAGCAACGCCAACCGAAGCTGGGGCGATGGGTGTGGTTGGGGCGCTGCTACTCGCGTTCATACATGGCGGCTTTAATCTGCACATGCTTTGGGAAGGAATGGTCTCCACCATGCGCATTACAGTCATGGTGATCTTTATCCTCATTGGTGCGACCGTGTTCACCTTGGTATTTCAGGGAGTGGATGGTGGTAAATGGATTGAGCATTTATTCATGGCGGTGGGCGCAGACGATCCAGTCTCATTTTTGATTGTGGTTAATCTGCTCATCTTCGGCCTCGCATTCTTTCTGGATTTCTTTGAAATCGCTTTTATTGTGATTCCGCTGTTGGCACCCATTGCAAAAGATATGGGAATTGATCTAATTTGGTTCGGAATCTTAATTTGCGTCAATATGCAAACGTCTTTTATGCATCCGCCATTCGGCTTTGCACTTTTTTATCTGCGAGGGATTGCGCCACCTAGTATTAAGAGTAGCGATATCTACCTAGGAGCCATTCCCTGGCTGGGCTTGCAATTACTCTTAGTCGGTATATTGATTTTTTATCCAGAGCTGGTCACGGGTTTGTTGGATAAGCCAATCACCCAAGATGTTCAGGGTATCGAGATCAAGCTTGATGACACAGAAAGTGCACAACCTGCAAAACCGGCCCCGAGCGAAGACCCCGCTGATTACTTCAAACGCAAATAAACGGCCTTATAGCTTTTGCCTTGACATAAAGGTATCGTAGCTACCTTCCGCTACCCTAAACCATGCTTGTTGATCGCGTTGAAATGGACGCATCTGCGAGAGAATGCGTTTAAACGCCGGACTTTTTGCACTGGTTTCTTCTAAGAGTTCCTGATTGGCTTTAAAGCAAGCATCCATCACGCTTTGGGGATAAGCACGTAAGATGGCACCCCCTTGTACTAGGCGCCTTAGGGCATTAGGGTTGAGGGCATCGTATTTGGCTTGCATCCACGTATTGGCTTCTGCAGTGGCCGCCTGAATGGCCATTTTGTACGATTCAGGAAGGGCGTCCCATGCTTTTGCATTCACCTGAAATGCTAATGCTGCGCTTCCCTCGTTCCAGCCCGGATAGTAGTAATACTTGGCAATTTTATTCAGTCCAAGTTTCTCATCGTCATAGGGGACTGTGAACTCGGCGGCATCAATCGTCCCTTTTTCTAGTGCCGAGTAAATTTCACCAGCAGGTAATTGTTGGGTGACAACACCTAGCTTGGTTAGTACCTGACCACCCATTCCGCCAGTTCTAAACTTTAAGCCTTTGAGATCATCTACCGTTTTAATCTCTTTTTTAAACCAGCCCGCCATTTGGGTTCCAGTATTTCCTGCTAAGAAATTAATTACGCCAGATTGACGTGCGAACTCATTAAATATTTTTTCACCATCGCCATGTATCCACCATGCGTTGTACTGGCGGGTATTAAAACCAAATGGGATGCAGGTACCAAAGGCCCAGGCAGGATCTTTGCCAATATAGTAGTAGGGCGCCGTGTGATTGCATTCAATAGTCCCTTTTTCAACCGCATCCAATACTTGGAGCGGGGGCACAATCTCCCCAGCGGGATGAACGCTTATCTGAAATTTACCCCCTGTAATTTGACCAACACGGCGGGCGATAAGCTCGGCAGTACCATATAAGGTATCAACACTTTTTGGAAAGCTAGAAGCGCAGCGCCAACGAACCGTATCCGATTGCGCATGGACTGCTGGTGCTAATAGGGTTGAACTGCCTGCAAGCGCCAGGGCACCCGATTTTTGAATGAATGAACGTCGTGTCATGCCTGCTCCTTATTGGTTGATTGCCATCCAATTTGCCAATCCGCTGAATTTAGCAAATCATCAATAGCAATATTAAAGCGCCGTTGGGTAAATACTGCTTCAAGCTCCACAAACCCTGGTGGTATTGCGTGATCTTTGGGATCATGGATGCGGCTTACCAGAAAATGCTTCTCTCGATTTTGAGGTGCAACGGCAGTCCACTTACTAAGTAATAGTTTTTTATTGGAGAGAGGCCGCTTCTGCGCCTTGGCTGGTGAACCCATGATTATTCCTTATACTCGATTCTAAACATTCCTACGAAGAGAGAATCATGACCCTATTTATGCTGACCTGGGCTATTACGTCCTTATCGCTATGGGCGGCAACCTATGTATTCGATGGCTTGCAATTTGATGACTCGGGAGCCTTAATTATTTCTGCTTTGGTCTTGGGCCTTGCCAATGCCGTTGTTCGCCCCTTACTCATCCTATTTACTTTGCCGCTCACCATCTTGAGTCTTGGATTTTTCTTACTGGTGATCAACGCGCTGGTTCTAATGTTGGTTGCTCAGCTAGTGAATGGCTTCGTGCTCTCCGGATTTTGGACAGCCTTCTTTGCTAGCATTTTTATTGCCATTCTGAATGCCATGATTGGATCATTATTTAGCATTAATCGCATCAAAATTGAGCGCATCCGTTAAACAGCCTGCCTTTGTGGTTGAGGTGCCATACACAACCTCACCCAAAATGACTCGATACGAGGGCCCGCTGATTGACCCAAATCCGGAACCTCGCTATTTGGATGCCAAGCGTCGTGAGCTTGACCTTCTTGGACCTGAGCTATTTGCCCAGCACGATACCCCACAGACGCGCGAACTCATTTCTAAGGCAGCTACTGCCTTAAATTGTGCAAATGCATTACCAATTGAAAGGATTGAGGATTTAGCTTTATGCCTCAATGAAGATGTAGCCCTCTTAGAAAACGATGTACTCACCGCCATCTGTTTTTGCTTTCCAAGCAGTTGGGTACCTGCAAAACGGCTAGGTATGGCGCTTGCACAAATTCATCATCCAGTAGCCGATGGGGAGCGACTGGTGCAGGCCAGCCCAAAAATTGCCCACGTGATGAGTGATCCTCAGCAAGGATCCTTTCGTCGCTATGTCTGGACGATTAGTAATAGTGCAGAGTTAAGTCAGCACCCATTACGAAAGTCAAAAGCGATTCCCAAAAGGGTTGAGGATTTGTATTACCGGCTTGAAACGCAAACCACCATGCCAATCAACACCTCTTTGGGGCGAGCCAGTCTATTTCTGGTGAAAGTAGAGGTTTGCCCGTTGATGACGTTTTGGCAAAACCCAGAGCAACGCATACAAATTTGTGCGAGTATTCAATCCATGAGTGAGGCAGTGTTGGAATACAAAAATTTGCGCTCGATTAAAACGTTGCTGCTTGGAAACGACTAACTGAATAGGGCTTTGCGATGGATGATTTTGGACCAATTATTCTGATTGAGGTCGTCCTCGTATTCGGAGGAGTGCTACTTTTTGCCTGGTGGCAATTGCGTGACCTCAAGAAGGAACGCGAGAAGGATCTGAAAAAGAAAGAAGAAGACAAATCCTAGTCATATTGCGCTGCAACCACACTAAGCAACATCGCAATACTTGCTAAAAATTAGAATTACACTAAGATGAACTTACTGTGCCAAAACCAGCGACTAAATACTTTCCCGAAGAAAACTACACCGAACTGGATTTGGTCAGTCTCTCCTATGTGAGTGATGCCACCGAAGAATTTGGTATCTTGGCATTAATGCAGCTGGTTGATAAGGCGTCACGCCGCAATAAGAGCTTAAACGTTACTGGCGTTTTATCGTTTGATAATGGCCGCTTTGGTCAGATCATTGAAGGAAAGCCCAAAGACGTTGAGTTGCTATGGGAAGCAATTCAGCGAGATCCTCGTCACACGAATGTGGTATCGCTGGGAATGAAGCGAATTAACAGTCGGCGCTTCGCTAATTGGTCAATGCGTTTATGTGGCCGAGAAGAAATTACGTCCGCCAATCCCGACATTAAGCTCTAATTATTTTTGCAGTTCGCATTGCATGATGGGGTACCCATCTTGCAAGGCAGCCTCCACATACCGATCGTTCTTATACACATAGACCTTGACACCTTTGCCGTCGCCAATATTGTTGACATTGGTAAATAGCGCGGTCTTGCTATCAATTCGTTTTAAGCTCGCAATCGTAGTGGGTTCACCAATGCTAAATTTTGAACCGGTCCAACGGTCTGGTCGAATAAAATCGCCATTAACCAACTTGCCACGATAGGTCTTCATATAAAGACAATCTTTTTGATTAAGAATCAAGCCAGCAGGATCTTCTTTACGTTCAAACCAACTGGCCTGCAATAGCGTGCTTGTTAGAAGAAGCGGCGTATAGATGGTAAATTTAACTAGACGCTTGATCATGATTTGGGTGCTAAATCAATTGAGAACCTTGTAACCACGGCCTACAAGACATTTCTTAACGATAGCTTCTTGCGACTCATTGCCCTTGTAAGCGCCACCCGCAGCGCCAATCACCGCTCCGGCTCCTGCAGCCTGAACAATTTCGGTACGGTTACCGCCGGTAACCAGTCCTAATAATCCGCCAACCACAGCACCCGCGCCCGCGCCTTTGGCGGCCGTACCACCCATACCGCTAGCTTCTTTGGCATAGTCTTGGCATTCTGCAAGATCCTTTTCGTAGCGGGCTTCATTCACTCCTTTCATATCCACAATGGGGCGAACATCGGCCCCAGCGCAGGCGCCTAGTAGCAATACCGTTAGAGGCATTAGAAAGATTTTGGAAGTTCGATAATTCATGGAATTGCCTCCTCAATGAATTAAATCAAAGGCTGTATCGATCGTCAAGGCTTGAAGTATTCCGTCCTAAAATGACCATCCATAATGCGCTCCAAACCTTGTGGGTCGTGCTGATAGAGATAAACCCAGGCGATTTGCCATTCTGACTTTTCTATCGTTTCAATAGAGCGTATTACGCGGAGATATTCATGCGGCCTGCGATCGTTGGGTGAGCATTCCTCATAGCGATCGATTTCATCAAATAATTGTGGGTTATCTACGCGCCATAGCTCTCCATGAACCCAGCTATCTTCAGGATTGATCGACTCATGAGGCCGATCCATGGCACCCGGATACCAGCTTATTCGATAGAGTAAACCGGGCATCCTTGCCGCACCTAAGCACCTAGCCCCCGCATGAAACTGCCTGGCATTGGGATGGTCAAAAGGGCTCATCAAGGTCCCATAAACAAATAGTAAATCGGTGCTCATGATCGCTTTACATGGAAACCCTAATAGGAGGAAGTTAAAAGCCTATTCACAATCAAAATATTAATAGATGGATAGGGTGCACAAGAATGAAAACCGTTAGTCAGCTATTGGCCGAAAAAAATCACCGGATCGAAACCATTGCTCCAAACATGCCGGTGTTTGATGCCCTAAAACTCATGTTAGAGAAAGATGTTGGCTCACTACTGGTCATCGAATTTGGTGGGCTTGTCGGAATTTTCACAGAGCGTGACTACGCCCGTAAATTGGTCTTGCAAGGTAAAAGCTCACAAAATACCTTAGTGCGGGATGTGATGAGTACCAAACTAATTACAGTTAAGCCAGAAGATACCCTTGATTACTGCATGCAGCTCGTGACCGAGAAACGGATTCGCCATCTGCCAGTGTTAGATGGCAAACGCTTAATTGGCATGCTATCGATTGGCGATTTGGTTAAAGCCGCACTCGCGGAGCAAGCTGCTACGATCGCTCAACTTGAGGCCTATATTAATTCTTAAAGGCCCATTTCTTTAAATACATCCTTGGCAGTACGAAAACTATCAATCGCTGCCGGTACGCCACAATAAATGGCCGATTGCAAAAAGATCTCGGCGATTTCGTCTTTACTCAAACCATTATTCATTGCGCCCTTGACGTGCAGTTTGAGCTCATGGGGTCGATTAAGGGCAGTGAGCATCGCCAGATTAACAATGCTCCGGGTCTTGCGATCAAGACCGGGACGGTTCCAGATTTCATTCCAGCAGTATTCCGTCACTAATTCTTGGAGCGGTAAGTTAAAGTCATCGGCATTGCGGATTGCTTGATCCACATACTCAGCACCGAGTACCTCACGACGGGTTTTTAATCCCTTTTCAAAAGCATCACGATTCATGGCTGTCTCCTTAATCATTTACTAAACAGCAGTATAGTTATAGGCATGGATCATCGTTCGATTCTTATCATTCTGATCATGGCTTTGGGCCTGTCTGCCTGCGGAACCCCGCAAAGCGGCTTTCGGGTAGTTAATCGATCGGACGGCATGATCGGGGTGCAAGCCGTTAAGGGCGCCAAAGAAATTGAGGCACAAGAACTTGCTACTAAAGAATGTAAAAAGAATGGAAAATCCGTCGCCCGAATTTCAGAAGCGCGTAGCACCCATAACGATAATTTTCCAATGATTTATATATACCAATGCCTAAACTAGTTACAGATTGCCTGGTAGCCTGAACGAATGTCTATTTACACGCATACCCAAACCATTCCTCTATTTCCGCTTGGTACCACCTTGTTTCCTGATGGCATCATGCTGCTCAAAATCTTCGAGGTGCGCTACTTAGATATGGTGAAGCAGTGTGTGCGTGAGGGTTCTGGTTTTGGTGTTGTAACACTGAACGGCGGGGATGAGGTGCGCATGCCTGGGCAAGAGGTTAGTTTTAATTCGGTCGGAACCTATGCCCGCATCAAAGAATTTGATCCGGTCCAACCCAGCCTTTTCATGATTCAATGCCATGGTGAACAACGCTTTCGTGTCAAAACCAGCGAGACCAAGCGCAATGGCTTGATTGTTGCTGATGTTGATTTCATCGAAGACGATGCCTTTATGGAGGTCCCTGAGGATCTAAAAATGACCTCAACCGTATTAGGGAAGGTCATACAGTCCTTTAAAGAACAGGGCGCCGCCCTTGGGAAAGAGCTGCCGTTTAGTAAACCCTATCGCTTTAACGAATGCGGCTGGGTCGCCAATCGATGGTGTGAGCTCTTGCAGTTAAGCCCTGGTCAAAAGCAATTTTTCCTAGAACAGGAGAGCCCGCGCCTTCGTTTGGATCTCATTCATGAATTACTCGAGGAGATGGGCGTTTATAAGGCTGTGAAATAATGATTTTTATTACAAAAGCAATATAACTAAATAAATAATTGGAGACAGCATCATGAGATTAAACATTGCATTCGGTTTAATAGCTACAGCGGTTCTGGGTTTTAGCCATGTACACGCTCAAAGTAACTGGCCAAGTGGTCAAACTGTTCGAGTAATCGTGCCTTTTCCTGGGGGAGCAAGCACACTTGATTCGGTGGTTCGTACTCTTACCCCTGAAATGAGTAAGGCGCTTGCATCACCTGTGATTGTCGATAACAGACCTGGCGCCGGAACGGTCATTGGAGTTGATGCAACCGCTAAGGCAACGGATGGAAATACCGTTGGCGGTGTTGCAAATAGTTTTACGGTCAATCAAACCTTAGTAAAAAACCTACCCTACAACACTACGAAAGATTTACAGGCTGTCATCTTGATGGCTAAAACAGCCAATGTGCTTGCAGTGCGTCCTGGATTGCCAGTCAATAATTTGAAAGAATTAATTGCTTATGCCAAGAAGAATCCTGGAAAACTGTCTTATGGATCATTTGGCAATGGTACAACCGCTCATTTTGCGGGAGAAATGCTGAAGTCCCAAGCCGGAATTTTTGTGGTTCATATTCCCTATCGTGGTCAAGGACCCGCATTAACCGATTTGCTGGCTGGAAATATTGACATGATGTTTGGTAACTTGCCTGATTTTCTGCCACACATTAAATCGGGTAAGTTAAAAGCCATCGGCACAACTTATTTGACACGTGCGCCCTTGGCCCCAGAGATCCCAACCATCGCCGAGCAGGGATTCCCGAAATTCGAGACAGACTCCTGGTATGGCATTGTGGCCCCAGCAAGTATGCCCAAAGATCGAGTAGATAAGGTCAATGCGGCAATTAATCAAGCGCTTCAAGATCCTGCAGTCAAAAAGAATTTTGCTGATCGAGGCATTGAGATTATTGGCGGAACACCTGCTAAATTTTCTGAGCACATTCAAGCTGAAATTTCAAAATACGCGCAGATTGTGAAGAGTTCTGGAATGACGATTGATTGATGTTATGCACGCAACAGAACTTTTTGAAGCAGGAAACTATCGCTATATTCCAAGTGTTTTTCAGTACTCGGCCGGAGTCAAGGCTGAGCCTGGTTTTTGCCTCGAGCAGGTTCGCTTTCATCGAGCACTGCCATTGCAAGACGGATTTGAGTATGCCAAAGTGCATCTTCAAAAAATAGGACGTCCGCTGACGGCATTTGCTCACTGTGAACTGCGATCGCCTACCCAATTTGATGATCAAGGATTTATTGCATTCAATCGTCAGTACGTGGCTCAGTTGGAGGCCTGGGGAATATACACACCGGCGTTTGAGAATCGGGAAGCCATTAACCCAGTAGCACGCACAAATGTGTGCCCTAAACATCATGCCCAGAGGCAAGTATCGATGTTTTCATTTACTTATTCAGTGCCCGTTGAATCACCTCGTATTAGTTTTGTCCTCTCGGGCGGAGGCGATGCTAAAAAAGGTCCTGAACCTTATCGAGATCGAATTATTGCGTATGGCGATTGCTCGCCTGAAGGTCTGAAGACCAAAATTGCTTTTGTCATTGACGAAATGACAACTCGATTACGCAAACTGGATTTAACCTGGAATGATGCAACAAAAGTACAGGCCTATACAATTCATGACATTACGCCTTGGATTGATGAGCTGCTTTCAAATCCTGGATTAATTCCAAATGGACTAACGTGGCATTATGCAAAACCACCCGTTGCTGGCTTGGAATATGAGATGGATGTTCGTGGTGGCGTTAGCGAACTTTTTATTAATTAACGATAAATAATGACAGTGACTACAAATTCAAATAAAAAAAATATTCGTGTTGCAATTGCAGGGCTGGGCGCAATTGGCAAATCCTTATCAACGCATCTGGCTTCTGGAGCAATTCCAGGCGTCGAGTTAACTGCAGTGTCTGCCAAGGATCATCAAAAAGCGCAAGAATTTGTCAAAACCCTTGCTCATCCCGTTAAGGTCTTAAAGATTGAAGATCTTGAGCCTGAGGCTGATGTGGTGGTTGAATGTGCTCCTGCGAATTTACTAGGCGACATCATTACACCCTTTTTGAAAAATCAAAAACGTGCAATCGTACTTTCTGTCGGTGCTATCTTATTTCGTCCAGATCTTGTGGAACTGGCTAAGGAAACAGGCGGAGTGATTATGGTGCCTACTGGCGCTTTGATTGGTCTTGATGCAATGGTTGCTGCCGCAGAAGGAAATATTCATTCAGTTCGCATGATTACACGTAAACCACCAAAAGGTCTTGAGGGCGCTCCGCACTTAATTGAACATCATATTTCAGTTGCTAACCTAACGGAACCCTTAAAAATATTTACGGGAAATGCTAAAGAGGCTGCAAAGGGATTTCCTGCAAACTTGAATGTGGTCGTAGCACTTGCACTGGCTGGCATTGGTCCAGAAAAAACCTTACTTGAGATTTGGGCCGATCCGACTGTAGTCCGAAATACGCACACCATTACGGTTGATTCCGATTCAGCCAAGTTCACCATGACCATGGAAAATATTCCATCAGAAAACCCAAGAACCGGCCGCATTGTGGCGCAAAGCGTGGTCGCCATGCTCCGTAAATTAACTTCGCATTTTCAAGTTGGCACTTAACACGAAAGAAATACCATGGGCATGACTGCTGCTGAAAAAGAATCAATTCGTTTGCGTTATTTAGAAGTTGATACATCCAATGTGGCTGACGTTTTAGATAACATGAACTTATTGCAACAAGGATTAGCGGCTGATTTTGGTCCCTATCCAGAAACTTGCAAGCGGATGGCAGGTTGGGCTTATACCATTCGCGGTCAAATGACCCCTTATCCACAAGGCGGAGATGCCGATAAGATGCAAGCTTGTCAAGGCTTATCCCCTGGTGAGATTGGTGTTTGGAGTGGCAATGGCGAGGGAATTTGCTATTTTGGCGAGCTGATCGCCTTGGGCATGAAGGAGCGCGGCTGTGTTGGAGCACTAATTGATGGGGGCATCCGGGATGTGCGTTGGATTGGAGAGCATCAGTTCCCCGTGTTTGCCCGCTATAAAACCTCTGTGCAGTCCATAGGACGTTGGAAAGTCAATGCCTGTCAAGTCCCGGTGTATATGCGAGGCCATGATGGTGGCAATGTCATTGTGCGCCCCGGTGATTTTATTCTTGCCGATGAAGATGGCGCTATTGTGATTCCAGTTGAACATGTTCATACCGTGTTGGTTGAAGCTGAGCGATTGACTGAAATTGAGAAAAATATTCGTAAGGAAATTGCCAATGGGCTTACATTGGCTGAAGCCCTAAAAAAATATGGGCATGTTTAGTTTGTATTGGATAAACATTCCTGTTCGTTTGCGTTAGATTAAGCGGATGTTTACCTGTGTGCTGTGCGGAAATCCACGCGTCATTATGGGCGTTTGTCCGCACTGCGGCACAGATGCCTTACCGCTAAAAGAAAGTGATACGGTTACTGTTAATCTTGAGCTTGGTGGCCCCACTACCGAAGAAGCCCTGAACGCACTAACTGAACATATTCGGACTGCTAGCGAAATTGATATTCGAACCATTATCGTCATTCATGGGTATGGTTCATCGGGTATCGGGGGTAGTATTCGAAGAACCATTCGGGAAGCCCTGGCAAACAATTTTTTTGCCGATCGGGTCGATGAATATATTCATGGAGAAGACCTTGCTCATCGATCTTCAATCTATCAGGATCTGATTAAGCGCCGACCTTCATTGAAATCGCACTTTAAATCGTTTAAAGAGGGCAATCCCGGAATGACGATATTATTGATGCGTCATTAAGACTTATTATTGTTTGATTTCTTACTATGCCAAATTACTGGGCCAGTTCTGGCTTTAACACTCTTTCGTTGAATTCTGATCATCATCTCGTGGTGACGGATGATTTTCTTAGGACCTATCTTGCGCGCCCCGAGCTGAGTCTAATTCCCCAGTCCTGCACCCAGGAGCGCGCTATTCATCAGAGCCTATTGAATTCGCCACGCGAAGAAATTAGCCAAGCCGAGATTCAGAAAATTGCGGATACCGATGTGCAGGCTAACTATGAAATTTGGTTTCGGTATCGAAGTAAGTTGCTGGCTGCAAGCTCCCTCGAGCATTTCTATATGAGCTTATTCCAAGGAAAGGGCGTGGATGTTCCTCCTTTGTTTGTCAGTCAGCTAACCCAAATTTTTCTACGACATATGCTGGGAGAGAACCCAGACCCTTATGAGCTAAGGATGGCTGAGTTCTTTTTTCGAACCCAAAAGGTCAGCATTCTAGAGGGTGGTGTGTTGATGGCGGCTGACCACGAGACCATTGAACGAAATGCCCAGGCTTCGGACTTTGGCAATATTGTTGATCTTCTGAAGAACCAATCATTAGCGGCACGCACTATCGACTTGGATGTATTACATCCTGACAATGCCAAATCCTATTGGGGGCGAGATGAGTTCTTTGATTTTGCAGTTCAGCTCAATTTTGACCAGCCCGCATTACCCGCCTTAGCGCATCTTCTTGAAAAATGGATCAAGCACTTTTTGGGGATTGATACGAGCATTACCCCAATGAAGGAGATCTCTGACTCTAAATGGGTTTGGCATGTTGGCTTAGACGCCGCTGCGACTGAGATTCTCAATGGCCTCTACCAAGAGCAAAGTCTCGATGAAAGCGTGCTGAACCGCTTAATTTGCCTCTTCAAACTCGAATTTAAGGACACGAGCCCGGTGCTTACCCAAGTTCGGGGCAAGCCAGTCTATCTTGGCCTCGCCATGAATGATCAATCCCAGATCAAGCTTAAACCACAGAACCTCCTCTTTAACCTGCCATTAAGCCCTGTTTCATAAGCTTTTTTCTCCTTTTCAATCTTGTGCAATGCAATAATTTTAGGGTATACTATTAGGTATAAACCCTTAGGAGAAGAAAATGACAAGCAATACCATTAAACCAACCTTAGCTGGAAGTTCCATTGGACTGACCGCCGGGTCAAGCGCAGGCACCTTGGCTGCTATCCTCAAAACATTGCGTATGATTGGCAGTGCTTGGGAAGAATCCAGAGTGGAATATAAAAAGCGAGCCATCTTGGGTGGCGGTTGGGAATAATTGAAATCAGTCCGTATTGACTTTGTATCGGATATTGCCTGTCCATGGTGTGCAATTGGTTTGACTGCCCTAGAGCAGGCAGTCGACCAAGTGTCCGATCGAGTATCGGTAGAGATTCATACTCAGCCCTTTGAATTAAACCCGCAGATGCCCCCAGGCGGACGGGATGTATTTGAGTATCTCTCAGAAAAATACGGTAACCCAATTTCGCAAGTTAAGATCAATCAAGAACGAATTTATCAACGCGCTGCAGAAATCGCATTTACCTTTCATCCAGAAGGGCGCAAACGAGTCTATAACACTTTTAATGGCCATCGACTCTTGCATTGGGCGGGCGAGGAATTTGATGCAGCCGCGCAATTGCGGTTAAAGAAAGCGCTGTTTCATACCTACTTTACCTTGGCAGTCAGCATGGATGAGCCCCAACACCTACTAGACGCCGTAGCACGCGCAAACCTGCCAGTCTCACGGGCGCAAGCTGTGATCGAGAGCGATGAATTTTCTCAGGCAGTGCGAGACATCGAGCAGCAGTATGGGCAACTCGGAATTAGCTCTGTACCAGCAGTGATCTTTAATCAACGCCATCTCATTTCAGGGGCGCAAGCACCCGAGGTGTTTGCGCAAGCCATCCTCGAGTACGCAGACTAAACGCGTTATTCCTTGATATTGTTCTGGATCACAAACTTACCCCAGACCCCAATTTGTTTTGCTACAAAAGCATTTGCAGCGTCGGGATTGAGACTAAGAATTTGGATGCCCTGAGTTTTTAGCTTCTCAGCAACCGCTGGAGTTTTGAGCGCTTTATCCACTGCCTTGTACATCGCATTCACAACGGCCGGCGGTGTTTTTGCTGGAGCAATCACTGCCCACCAGGCTGGTGCCTCAAATCCTGGATAGCCACTTTCAGCCAAGGTAGGAACGTTTGGCATATCAGCAGTCCGTTTTGCTGTTGTTACTGCCAACGGAATTAAGCCACCGTTATCGGCATGCGGCTTAATGAGGAACATACTGCCAACGACCAGAGGGATTTGGCCAGCAAGCCCATCTTGTACCATTGGGCCGCCACCGCGATAGGGGGCATGCACCCAATCAACCCCGGTTTTCTTGGCAAAGTCGGCAATCGCCAAATGCCCCAGGCTACCAATACCAATTGATCCATACGTAAATGGTTTCTTCGCCCTCGAGTCAGCCATCAGTTGCTTCATGCTTGTAATTCCAGACTTCTTACTGGCAGCCAAAACCATGGGTGAGGTCCCGATCAGATTGACAGTCACTAAATCGCGAAGCGTGTCATACGGCAAATTGTCTTTAAGGGATGGATTAACACCATGGGTATCAAACACTAGCCCAAAGGTATAGCCGTCTGCCAGTGCTCGTGCTACAGCAGTGGTACCAATGACCCCCGAGGCGCCACCAATGTTTTCAACCACAATATTCTGTTTGAGTTCTGCTTGTAAGACGGGAGCCAGTATGCGGGCCACTTGATCTACAGAGCCACCCGGAGGAAAGACGGCAATCATCTTGATGGGCCGTTGCGTTGGCCAATTACCAAGGTCACTTTGTGCCATGGTGGGGGCAGCAAAACCAACGGCAATCAATAGAGTAGTAACGATTCCAATCAGGGAAGCCATAGCGTCTCCAAAAAGTAGAATGAATCCATCATACTGGATTTGAAATGCCGCGAAACGGCAATACAATGAACGTACACCATGATTAATCCCATTCAAATATTTCCCAGAAAAGAGCCCGCCGACTTAGGCATTCATGCACTGCGGGGTATGCCATCCACAGTCATCAGCGATATGCTGGGACGAACGTTGGTTGCCAAAGGTATCCTCCCCATTCATCGCTCACCAATGTCAGTTTGCGGTAATGCTTTCACAATTAAAGTACGGACTGCAGATAACCTCATGGTTCACAAAGCTCTGCAAATGGTTCGAGCGGGAGATGTCATGGTGATTGATGCGGAGGGTGATATCGGTTGTGCGGTCATTGGTGAGATCTTGACGCGCGTTGCTAAAAGTCGTGGCGTCGCAGGCATTGTTGTTGATGGCGCAGTGCGCGATGTCGATGCGCTCGAAGAGCTGGCCTTCCCATGTTGGGCTCGCGGTATTAGTTTACGAGGTCCCATGAAAGATGGACCAGGAGCAATTAATGTGCCGGTCTCCATTGGCGGAATGATCGTGAACCCCGGAGACATCATTTTGGGCGATCGCGACGGTGTCATCGCTATTCCCCCATCGCTTGCTGCAGAAGCGGCGCGTCTTGGTCAAGAAAAGATCAAACAAGAACAAGAGATCCTCAAAACGATTGAAGCAGGGACCTATGCGACCCCATGGGTCGATGATATTTTACAGAAGAAGGGTATAAAAAATTAATTTAAATTATTAATTTGCTTGGGACAATTATGTTTATAAAAGATTTAATTCGAACAATACCTGACTATCCAAAACCAGGAATAATGTTTCGAGATATAACGACGCTAATTAAAGACCCTAAGGGATTTAATTATGTAATCACTGAATTTTCTAGACGATATTCTGATATGAAAATTGATAAGGTTGTTGGAATTGAGTCAAGAGGTTTTATTATTGGCGCTCCTGTTGCAAATTCTCTTGGAGTGGGTTTTGTGCCTGTTAGAAAAAGGGGAAAACTACCAGCGAAAACCCATAGCTGCGAATATCAACTAGAGTACGGTTTTGATCATGTTGAAGTTCATGTTGATGCTATTAGTACGAAGGAGCGAATTCTATTGATTGATGATTTAATTGCAACCGGAGGAACTGCGGAAGCTGCATGTTCCTTAATTAATCAGTGTGGTGGTGAAATTGTAGAGTGTGCTTTTGTAATTGATCTTCCAGAATTGGGCGGTAAAAAGCGTTTAGAAAGTAAATGCTTAAGTGTCTTTACAATTGTTGAGTTTGCAGGTCACTAAACACCATCAAAATGAATCTTACTAAATATATAAATTCAGATAATTTTTTATGAGAGTTAATAATGAAAATTATCTATCGATTTGGGTTGATGATAATGAGCAATTAAAAATTATTAATCAATTGAGTTTGCCTCATAAATTTGAAGTAACGATATTACATAATTTCGAAGAAGTAGTTGCCTCAATAAAAAATATGCTTGTTAGAGGCGCTGGTTTAATTGGCGTTACTGCAGGTTATGGTATGTGGATGCTTACTAAAGAAGCGCCAAAAAACAGCATAGAGTCCTTTGAGTCGTATATAGAAAATCATGCTGATAGATTAAGATTAGCAAGACCCACGGCTAGTAATTTGGCTTGGGCAGTGAATCGTCAAATTAACAAAATAAAAAGCGGTTCAACAATTGAAGAAAAAATAAATCTAGCTCGAAATGAGGCGATTACCATCGCCGAAGAAGATAGAAATGCATGCTATCAAATTGGTCAATATGGTCTTGAAATTCTCAGAAATCTATCAATAGCAAAACCCGGGAAGGTCATTAATATTTTAACTCACTGTAATGCGGGTTGGTTGGCATTTGTTGATTATGGGACAGCACTTTCACCAATTTTTCTAGCACATGATGAGGGTATTCCGGTTCACGTTTGGGTAGATGAAACAAGACCAAGAAATCAAGGGGCCAGCCTTACCGCTTGGGAATTAGCTACGCATGGCGTTCCTCACAGTTTAATTGTTGATAATGCTGGAGGTCACTTAATGCAACATGGCATGGTTGACGTGGTTTTTACAGGGGCTGATCGAGTTACATTAAATGGTGATGTTGCTAATAAAATTGGCACATATCTCAAAGCCCTTGCAGCTAATGATAATAATGTACCTTTTTATGTAGCATTTCCGTCTAGTACTATTGATTTTACTTTAAATAACTTTAAACAAATACCAATTGAAGAGCGAAGTGGGGATGAGGTGCGTAATATTATGGGCAAATTAAATAATGGTGATTTAGCTGAAGTGCAAATATGTCCAGATTTAACACCTGCTCGAAATTGGGCATTTGATGTTACTCCAAGTCATTTAATAACTGGTTTAATCTGTGAAAAAGGTGTGTGCCCTCCTTCAAAATTTGGTCTTCAAAATATCTTTCCAGAACAATTCAATGAATAATTATTTTGATATTGATGAGGGTGTTGTTAAATATAAATCTAATCATAAATTAGGATCACACCCAATCAATCCTAATTTAACTGAACTTGATCATACGCGTACAAGATTATTTGATTTGGGATTAATCGGTGTCTATAAAAATGGTATCGGCTATGGAAATGTATCGATTAGACATGATGAAGGTTGTATCATTTCAGGAACTGCAACTGGTTCTTCAAGGCAATTAGGTTTAAACGGTTATTGTTATATTCGATCATTTAATTTAGAGCAAAACTTTGTAGATTCAGAAGGTCCAATTAATCCTAGTAGTGAAGCATTAACTCATTGTTCTGCATATGTCGCCAGCTCTGAGGTTAATTGTGTTCTTCATGTACATAGTGAAAAACTGTGGAATAGCTTATTAAATGGAAATTTTAACTTTATTCCTAAGAATATTTCATATGGAACTCCACAAATGGCAAAAAATTTGGCTGATATAGTTTATGAGAGTAAATCATCTTCAGGCATATTGGCGATGGCTGGTCATATTGAGGGTGTTTTAAGTTACGGTGATTCAATTGAATCAGCTTATTTAGAGATTCACAATTTTTTAATTTCTATTGATAAATGAATATAAAAATCGGAATTATTGGTGGAAGTGGGCTCGATAACCCAAATTTATTTAAAGATTCCAAAGATATTCATATGTCTACAATTTGGGGAGATCCATCTTCAGCACTTAAAACAGGCAAGATATCTGGTGTTGATGTTGTTTTGCTCGCGCGTCATGGTAGAGAACATACTATTCCTCCTTCGATGGTTAACTATCGTGCAAACATTCAAGCTTTAAAAGATATAGGCTGTACTCATTTGTTGGCAACTACTGCAGTTGGTTCGCTTCGAGAGGAAATTGAAAGAGGTGATTTGGTAATTATTGATCAATTTATAGATTTTTCTAAACAAAGGAAATCAACTTTTCATGAAAAATTTGATTCTCATAATCCTATCCATACTCCAATGGCAGATCCTTTTGATTCAAATTTACGATCTATACTTATAAAAACATGTAATGATCTTAAGTTGAAATTTCATTCAACTGGAACAGTCGTGACTATTGAAGGACCTCGTTTTTCAACGCGAGCAGAATCTAAAATGTATCGCCTATTAGGTGCCGACATTATTAATATGTCTGTTGCAACCGAAGTTATTTTGGCTAATGAAATTAAATTACCCTATGCTGCTATTGCCATGAGCACTGATTATGATTGCTGGAAAGAGGACGAAGAACCTGTTAGTTGGGAGGCAATCCTTAATGTTTTCAAAGAAAATACAGATAAAGTCATTAAACTAATATCAGCTTCTATTCCTGTAGTGAATTAGCATCTCTCTTCATTTTCTTTCTTACTATCTATGACCACACAATTTATTATTTCCGCTCCAATCACACCCTCCTTGCCCGTTGTCGGTGATAGCAAGCGTTTTCCAGTCAATCGGATCTATTGCGTTGGTCGTAACTATGCCGATCATGCGCGTGAGATGGGGCATGATCCCGATCGTGAGCTGCCATTCTTTTTCATGAAGCCCGCAACTGCAATCGTGACCGATGGCCAAGCGATGACCTATCCTGCATTATCAAAGGATGTGCATCATGAGCTAGAGATGGTGGTTGCTATCGGGAAAGGTGGATCCAATATCTCAGCGGATCATGCTTTAGATCATGTATGGGGCTACGGACTGGGTCTTGACATGACCCGTCGCGATTTGCAAGGGGAAGCCAAAAAAATGGGACGTCCTTGGGATACTGGTAAAGCCTTTGATCAGTCTGCGCCATGTTCAGCCCTCGTACCAGTTAGCCAATGTGGCCATTTATCGAAAGGCCGTATTTATCTCACCGTAAACGGACAGGTGAAGCAAGACGGTGATCTCGCCATGATGATCTGGAATGTGCCAGAGACGATTGCCTATCTATCCACACTCTTTACCCTCATGCCTGGTGATTTGATCTTCTCAGGAACGCCTGCAGGGGTTGCTGCGGTTCAACGGGGCGATGTATTAGAAGGCCATGTTGACGGCCTACCCGTGCTTCACACCAAAATTGTGTAAGGCTTTAAAGCTCCGATTGATTCTCGAGCGCAAATAACTTGAGTGTATCAAAGTCCACATGATCAAGTGCATTGATGTGGGTACTCTCCAGTTTAATCAGTGGCGCGCACCCATTGGCTAGGGCTTCTTGCCAGCGGGTAATGCACAAGCACCATTGATCGCCTGCTTTGAGCCCCGGAAAGTTCCACTCCGGTCTAGGGGTGATGAGATCATTGCCCTGCTGTTCGCTGAACTCCAAAAACTCGTCGGTCATGATGGCGCACACCAAATGCAAGCCAACATCGTGTTCATTGGTCTTGCAGCAGCCATCCCGAAAGAAACCCGTAAGCGGATCAAACGAGCAGGGTACGAGTGGCTCACCAAAAACATTACGCACAATCTCAGGCATTGATCTCCCCTTACTTTCCTTGCCATTGAGGAGGACGGCCCCCTAAGAATGCTGTCACACCTTCTTTAAAGTCTGCACTGCCATAAACCTCTGCAATTAGATCGTCACAATTGGGTAAGGCGTTTCCAATGACACGTGCCAAAATTAATTTGGATGCCTTTTGTGTGATTGGTGCAAGGGCAGCTAATTGCTTGGCAAGATCGAAGCTAAGCGCATCCAGTTCGTCAGACTCACCCGTTTTATATACAAATCCTTGTGCAAGAAGCTCTTGTACGGAGATCAACTCAGCAAGCAAAAGCATTCGCTTCACAATCGCCACTCCCAAATGGGCAGTTAACCAAGCAATATTACTTGGCGATAAAGTATTACCCAAGGTGCGTGCAATGGGTACTCCAAATTTAGCGTTTGGTGTGGCTATCCGAAAATCACATAAAGCCGCAATCGCTAAACCGCCCCCAACCGCGAGTCCATCAATCACTGCGATCGTTGGCATGGGTAGCTGTTGGAGCGGTCCTAAGTAGTGATCAATCATGCGCTCGTAGTGAATGCCATCGGCGCCAACTTGAAATGATTGAAATTGCGCAATATCGCTACCGGAGACAAAGGATTTGCCACCAATCCCTCGCAAAATGGCAACACGTACCGAGGGATTTTGAGAGAGCTCCAAACAAATCGTACGTAATTGCTCATACATCGCCTGCGTCATCGCATTGCGAGCTTTGGGATGATCAAAAAACAGATGTGCGATCGAGTCCTTAATCTCGTAATACACCCTGGCGTTTACAGAATCGATCATGCAGCAAATGCTCCCTGGGTTCGCAGTGACTCAATCTGCGCCGATGTAAAACCAGCTTCCTCCAAAACCTCTTGGGTGTGCTCACCCAACAACGGTGGATGACGCCGAACTTGCTGAGGAGTCCCTTGCATCTTGACCGCAAAGCCAATGTTCGGAACTTTACCTTCGAGCGGATGATCAATCTCAATCTTCATTTGGCGATGTTTGCCATGCTCACTCTCAAAAGCCTGTGGGTAGTCTAAAATGGGACCCGCCGGAATACCCTCGGCTAACATCAAATCAATCCACTCGTTTGCATTCTTTGTCACAAAGGATTTCTCAAGGTCAGTGATTAAGTTCTCCCGATGACCGAGTCGTCCAGCAATGGTTTGATAGGCAGGATTTTGTAAAAGATCTGGGCGGGCTAAGATCGTACAGAGTTTTTGCCAAAGCTTGTTATTGGTAGCGCCCATCACAAAGTACCCATCTTTTGCTTTCACAGCCTGATAGGGGGCAGTCATGCGATTTGCTGTTCCTAAGGCAACGGGTGGTTGACCGGTGCCCCAGTACTCCGAAGTATCCCAAATTGAGAACGCTAACGCGGAGTCAAATAAGGACGCATCAATGTATTGACCTTGACCGGTATTCTTCGCACCAATAAAGGCAGACAATGCGGCGTAGACCGCAAACAAAGCACAACCAATATCAGCAACTGGAACACCGGCTTTCACGGGTTTGCCATCGCCATGGCCAGTGACGCTCATGACCCCGGACATTGCCTGTGCCATTAAATCAAAACCGGGACGTTCTGCCCATGGGCCACTTTGGCCAAAACCCGAGATGCTGACATACACCAAAGCGGGATTAATCTTGCTCATCACCTCGTAACCAACGCCAAGGCGTTTCATGACCCCAGGGCGGTAGTTCTCCACCAAGATATCGGCATCCTTGGCTAATTCAAACAAAATTGCCTTGCCCGCATCAGACTTCAAATTAATCGCGATACTGCGTTTGTTGCGATTCATATTCAAAAAGCCCATGCTATCGGGGCCTTTCATCTTAAAGCCCATAGCACCGCGGGTTTGATCACCCGAACCTGGTGGCTCGACCTTAATGACATCGGCACCCATATCGGCAAGTAGCATGCAGCAATAGGGACCGGCCATCACTTGACTAACATCAAGAACCTTAACGCCCGCGAGCGGTAAGGGGCGATTGGGCTGGTGTGCAGAAGAATTCATCATGGCATTCTAAACACAAAACCATTTTTCGTTTGTGCATACCAGTCTATTAAAATAAGCATCATGTACATGTTTTTACCCTTTGCGATCGCATTACTAGCCGCCATCTTCATTTGGTTCGAAAAGCGTCTACTTGGATTACTGTTTGCATTGGCTAGTGCATTGATTACGGCAGCCTGGTTCATGCATCATGCCTCCGATAAACTGAACATCAGCTTATGAGTCAGTTCACCTTACCATCGCTTAGTGGCATCGGGAACATTGCTCTCCTACTGGTCATTAATTCGGTACTAACCTTGGCTTTTCTCGATCAGTTCATCAATCATGATCTGCCATGCCCCCTATGTATCTTGCAACGAATGGGCTTCACCTTAATTGGGCTAATGTTCCTATTAAACATTCGTTCCGGTGCACAATCTGCGCATTACGGATTTGCAATTCTGTTTGCAATCTTGGGCTTATCGGTCTCCTTGCGGCAGGTACTTCTCCATGTTGCTCCGAGTGATCTCGGTTATGGCGATACCTTCTTTCATCTGCATTTTTATACCTGGGCCTTCGTTGGATTTGTCTCTTTGATGATTAGTATTGCAATTCTTTTAATCATCCCCGATCGCGGCACCCGCAGTCGTCACTGGTTAGCGCAGTTTGTATGTGTATGGTTCATCCTCCTGTTGGTGGGCAATCTACTCTCCACTTTATCGATTTGTAGTTTAGGTCCTTGCGCAGACAATCCCCTGAACTATGCCGGTATTGAGCAACTGCGTCAGTGGCTTGCTAAGTAATCGATTTTGAAACGGCTCATCTTCGTTTGTGCACTCGCGTCTTGCTTGCTTGCGCCGGCTCAAGCGGAACGTGTCTGGCCACGCGAGACCATCCGAATCGTAGTTAGTTTTCCTCCAGGTGGCGCACCCGATACCCTAGCACGGGTTCTGGCAGAGGATTGGCAAAAAACCCTTAATGTGCCGATTGTTGTTGAAAACCGTCCTGGGCATGGCGGCAATATTGGAGCCGATCTCGTAGCCAAAAGTGCGCCGGATGGCTACACCTTGCTCATCGGTACGGTAGGGATTCATGCGATTAATGGTGCGCTCTACGAAAAACTCTCCTATGACCCGATCGCAGACTTCACGCCGATCAGTTTCTTGGCAAGCACGCCCAACGTCTTAATTGTCAGTAAGCAACTTGGTGTGCAATCACTCAAGGACCTCATTGCTCTTGCCAAAGCAAAACCCGATGAGCTTACTTTTGGATCGTCAGGAACGGGTACCTCAATTCATATGTCTGGCGAGCTGTTTAAGGAAATGGCTGGTGTGCAGATTCGGCATATTCCTTACAAGGGCAGAGCACAATCCTTGCCTGATCTGGTGAGCGGTCGCATCTCGATGCTCTTTGATAATTTGGCGTCTGCACTACCTCTCATTAAAAGTAATGAAGTGCTTGCTTTGGGTGTCACCACGCTCAAGCGCTCACCCTCAGCTCCAGAGATTCCGACACTTACTGAGCAAGGATTGAAAGGATTTGAGGCGATATCCTGGTTTTCGCTGATGGGCCCAGCAAAGTTACCGAGAGATACGCAGATGCGCATCAATCAATTGACCCAGCAAACCCTATCCAAGCCAGAGGTCAGAACACGACTAATGAGTGGCGGGCTAGAGCCAAACCCGGGCAGCCCCGAGGATCTTGCTCGGTATATCCAACTCGAATCCAATAAATGGCGCAAAATTGTTCAGCAATCTGGAGCAAAAGCGCAATGATGTCAGCCAAACCGATGTGAGATGCGTTAATTACTCAGAGATAACTACCGGAGCATTCCATGCGACTTCAGGCCCTTCAATTCATCCTCATTAGTAGTCTTGGCGTCGGCCTACTCACTGCTTGCGTATCGGCACCCACTGGCCCCACGATTACCGTCATGCCGCGTGAAGGAAAGTCCTTTGAGGAGTTTAAAAAGGACGATGAGGAATGCCGAAGCTTTGCAGCCCAATCCGTTAAGGATGGCAATACTGCCGCTTTAAAAGAAGGTGCCATCAGCGCTGCCACCGGCGCAGCCATTGGTGCCGCAGCTGGAGCCCTCTATCAAGGTGGAAGCAGCACCAATGTTGGTACTGGTGCAGCGATCGGTATGGTGGGGGGTGCAGCGGTTGGAGCCATGGGCGCTGCCAGTAAAGAATCGCAAGCCCAAACTCAATACAACACCGCCTATCAACAGTGCATGTATACCAAGGGCAATCAGGTACCCGGATTCAAACCGGTTGGTGAGTTTAAGAAGATTCAGTGAGAACTACACCGTTACTGGCGGATTCACTTTTTTGTAATACGCAGCTGTCTTTCTAAATATCCACAGCAGGAGTGCAGCTGCAATGGCTAAGCTCACACTGTTGGCAATCCAAAATCCATTGACCCCTTGAAGGATTTGGGGAGTATTGCCGAGAACATTAAAGCCGAGCAGGTAACCGCCACCAAGGCCAACACACCAGAGCGATCCCGCATAGACCAGCATCGGTAAAAACGAGATGCGATATGCTCGCAAAATAAATGCTGCAACCACTTGCACCGAATCAACTAATTGGTAGAAGCAAATGAACAAGAAGAGGGGCGCCGCTAATAATTTGACATCGGGTGTCGGGTCGTAGAGATCGAGCAGTTGAAAACGAAACACCCAAACAAATAAACCAATCACAATGCATAAGCTGCTGGTAAAAATTACCGATGACCACCCAATTTCTTCAGCGCGTTGCTGACGACCAGCACCAATCGATTGTGCGACTAAGGTCATGGTTGCAATCGATAGGGAAAGGGGCACCATATAAATAACAGTGCCGAGATTGGCGACGATTTGATGTCCCGCCAGCGTAGTGGTACCAAAGCGTGCAATAAATAGCGACATGAAGGTAAATGAGGTTACTTCGATAAAGTAACTCAAGCCAATTGGTGCACCTAAGCGTAAGAGGGTCCAGATCCGATGCCAGTTTGGCCAGCTAAATTGCGCAAAGAGCTTAAACGGTTTGTAAAACCCGCCCGAGATAACAATAATGAGGGTAGCGAAAAACCATAACCAATTAATGATGACGGTAGCTACAGCACAGCCAGGACCACCCATTGCGGCAATACCAAAGCCACCATAAATAAATAAGGCATTAAGCGGAAACTTAAGACCCAAGCCGACCAATTGAACAATCGTAATAATGCCGGGTCTAGACACAGCATTATGAAACGACATCAAAACTCGCATACCCATGCTAGCTGGCAATCCGAGAGCCAAGATCTCAAGGTAGAGGCGTGCTTTATTTTCTAGACCCGCTTCAACCTGTGAGATGCCGAGTAAGAGATCAGCGTTCAAAAGGATTAGGGTGCCAAGCACGGTTAAACCAAGTGCTAGCCAGCCTGCCTGACGAACCTCTTCACCAATTTCATTAAACCGTTTTGCACCAAATAGTTGCCCTGCAATTGGGGTGAGGGCAGCAATTACCCCCGTGAGACCAACGTAGATGCTGATATAAATTGCAGACGCCATGGCCAAAGCTGCCAAGTCCTCGGAGGAGTAGCGAGCTGTCATTGCAGTATCCAATACCCCAAAGGCAATCACCGCTAGTTGGCCAACCAGTAGGGGACCCGCTAATTTAATGAGTTCAGGAACATCGTCTCGCAATCGCGAGATCCGGAAAAATGCCATGCGTCGACTTACTCGGGAATTACTTCATATAAGCGTAAACGCTCATCACGATCGGCAGCGCGTCGATCTTCCCAAAGAAGTTTGAGCTTCTTGTCATGCAGCGCAGAAAACGCGGATGCCGTACTGGCATTGTGCGTTAGAACATAAGGGCACGTTGGATTATCGGCCAAGGGTAAGCGCGTGAAGTAACTAAATGATGCCAATTGGGCCGGACCTAAATTACTGGTATCGATGCAAGTTGCATTGGCAGGTGCTGCCTGCACCAGACGCTCAGCAACAAAACGATAGGTCTTCGCGTAATTGATGGTGGGTAACCATAAGGTCATTAGCAATACCCACATCAGGGTGGTGCCAGATGCCGAGATAATCAAGCACCGCCAAATAACTTTGGGGGCACGCGAGGTTCGCCACTGCACGACCCAGAGCCAAAGAAAAGTAATGCCAAGGGCAATCACAAGAGTGATCCAACTGAACTGAACCTCAAAGCCTGGGATGTAACGCGCCACGTTATTGGCGGTACTAGCAGGGATGCCCGTGGTCTTCGCAAACCAAATGAGCCAAATTGCTACCGCAATGATCGTAAAACTCAACATTGCAAACCAGTCAATAAAGCTAATCACGCTACGACGCAAAATGGGTAGACTGAAGGCGGCCAAGATGGCCATTGGCGGAATCAGAATAATCAAATCATGTTCGTTCGCATTCACCCGAAACAACACATAAACAAGACCAGCCAGCAAGAGACCTAATGGAATGCATAAATGCGGGGCACGCCAGGCGCCCGTATCCTCATGCCGTACCCAGTGAGCAAGCGATACTAAAGCGAGAGGCCATACTGGCCATGCATATGCCCAAAAATTGACGCCCATAAATTGCAAGGAGTTCCAGGCAATATAACGATGCATGGGTGGAGTCTGGGCCCACGCCTGAAGTGCTAATTCTTGGGTGGATGGGGAGACTGCAAAGAGTTGCCATAGCATGGGCCAAATACCAATACCCACGATGGCAATGGCAAGCGAACTCAGTGTCCAATGAACTTGCAGTTTCACCTTGCAGAAAAAAACAGCTGATGCAATTGCTATGGCAATGAGCGCAGTCAACGCCCAATTACTCGAGAGCCCTAAAAGCACTAATCCAAACCCAGTCCAAGCGCCGCCCTGCCAAGGTTTATCCAGGCCACGAATGGTGCCATACATCACAATCGATAGCCCCATGAGTTGCGCCATCATGGGTGTGGTTTCGTGGGTACGCTGAGCAAGACCCACGCATGCTAAAAATATGAGTAGTGCCCCATCGGCGAGAGTCATTCCGTAATCGCGTGTATTGGGCTGGCCACCCAGTGCAAAACTCATGGGTTGAACTTCTTTGCGACGACCCAATAAATAACAGGCATACCAAATGGCAATTGCAGCACCAAAAAAGCAGAGCGCTGAGTAAAGGCGCGCAGCATTCGTGTCGCCAATCCATGAACCAAATAAATCCATAAAGCTTGCACCTAGCCAGTAGGGCAGCGGTGCCCCCATGGATTGCTCACGTCCGGATAGTGATGGGATGAGCCAATCCTGCCAAGAGCCAGTATGCAGATGCCACATGACACCAAACCCAATCGAGTCTTCATTTTTCCAGGGATCGCGGCCAAAAAGACCAGCTAGGCCATAAACGATTGTGAGTGCAAAAATCACAATCCGGGGGATGGAGGCTGTGGCAGCGGCAGTCAGTTTGACCATACTAGTTCATCGTATCCCTGAATACTACGTTGATCCACATTCCCAGAAATGACAAAGGCAGCGCATGCTGCCTTCGGTAACACAAACCACGTATGGTGATTACTTCGCTTTCTTAGCAGCCACCTTCTTTGTAGCCACTTTCTTAGTAGCAGGCTCAGCTTTCTTGGTTTGCGCATCCTTAGCCCGCTTTTCAGCAGTCTTTGCAGCGCCATCGCCAGTTGCCTTAGCCGCGGCTTTGCCACCAAACTTTTGACGAAACTTCTCAACACGACCAGCGGTATCAATAATCTTCTGGGTGCCCGTGAAGAAAGGATGCGACTCCGAAGAAGTTTCAATCTTCGCTAGAGGGTACTCTTGACCGTCTTCCCACTTAATCTTTTCTTTGGTGATGATGGTGGAGCGGGTCTTGAAGCTGAAGTTGTTGGAAACATCTAAAAACACAACTTCGCGGTAATCGGGGTGAATGCCTTGTTTCATAATCAATATCCTTGGAACGGGTAGCCGTTGTGCGTCACGCGTGATCCCACAATACTTGCCCAGGGTTTAATACAGCAAAAGCGAGATTATGCCACAAAATCAACGCTTAAGCTCTAATCATTAGCCGCCTCGGCGCATCAGCTCAA
Organism: Polynucleobacter sp. HIN8; assembly: GCF_030297615.1. Lineage (NCBI taxonomy): Bacteria > Pseudomonadati > Pseudomonadota > Betaproteobacteria > Burkholderiales > Burkholderiaceae > Polynucleobacter > Polynucleobacter sp. HIN8. Next base: position 862,619 of record NZ_AP028139.1, read on the forward strand.
AGAACTCCGCGTTATTCTTGGTGGACTTGAGTTTATCGACAATGAAGTTCATGGCCTCGATCTCGTCCATATCGGCTAGGAGCTTACGCAAGACCCAGATTTTCTGGAGGTTTTCAGGCTTGACAAGCAATTCCTCACGGCGAGTACCCGATTTATTGAGGTTAATGGCTGGATAGACGCGACGCTCTGCAAGACGACGCTCTAAATGAACCTCCATATTGCCCGTGCCCTTGAACTCTTCGTAGATTAAATCGTCCATGCGGCTACCGGTCTCGATCAGCGCGGTTGCCAAAATCGTGAGCGATCCACCTTCCTCAATATTACGAGCAGCACCGAAGAAACGCTTAGGGCGCTGCAAGGCATTGGCATCTACACCACCAGAGAGCACTTTTCCGGAGGAGGGCACTACCGTGTTATAGGCGCGAGCTAGACGTGTAATCGAGTCCAACAAAATAATCACATCTTTTTTCATTTCCACTAAACGCTTAGCTTTCTCGATCACCATCTCAGCAACTTGAACGTGACGGACAGCTGGTTCATCAAATGTGGAGGCAACCACTTCACCACGGACCGAGCGCTGCATCTCAGTAACCTCTTCAGGACGCTCATCGACGAGCAGAACAATCAAGATGGCGTCTGGATAATTTTGGGAGATTGCATGGGCCACATGCTGCATCATCACGGTCTTACCTGACTTCGGTGAAGCGACGATCAGACCGCGCTGGCCAAAACCAATTGGCGAGATCATATCGATAATGCGACCGGTTAGATTCTCTTCAGCCTTGATATCGCGCTCGAGAGCAATATTGCGATTGGGGTGAAGCGGTGTAAGGTTCTCAAACATGATGCGATTTTTGAGATCCTCTGGCGCCATGCCATTGATCTTGTCCACCTTCACTAAAGCGAAGTAGCGCTCACCTTCCTTGGGGGTGCGTACTTCGCCTTCAATGCTGTCACCGGTGTGTAAATTAAAACGACGGATTTGCGCAGGTGAGATATAGATATCATCGGGAGAGGCCATATACGACGACTCGGGTGAGCGTAAAAATCCAAAGCCATCGGGCAACACTTCCAAGACACCATCGCCAAAAACTTGTTCACCAGCCTTAGCGCGCTTTTTAAGAATAGCAAACATGAGTTCTTGTTTGCGCATCCGTTGAGTATTTTCTATCTCGAGACCAGCGGCCATTTCGAGAAGTTGGGAAACGTGAAGTACTTTAAGTTCAGTTAATTGCATGATGTGTGCTTAGGATGAAACAAGAAAGGAAAAGAAAATGGAGGGTGCCGATCGGCTAAGAAAAACGATAAACGGTTACAGCGTTAGATAAATAAGTCGTTTGAAGTTGGGATAAAGTTTGTGGAGGGCCGGATATAGACCGTCATTGAAACTAGATACTACACTAAAAAACGGCAAAACACGTAATTTTTGGGACTGATGAGGGCTAAAACGGGTCAGGCTCGAGTAGTGAGCCTGACTCCGACCATACTAAAACCGATTTAATTACAGATTGCTATCAATGAATGCCGTTAGTTGGGATTTGGCGAGAGCGCCTACTTTTTGAGCAGCAACCGTGCCATTTTTGAACAAAATTAGTGTTGGAATGCCCCGAATATTGAACTGGGCGGGAACGCCTTGGTTCTCATCAACGTTCATCTTCGCAATTTGGATGCGATCGCCATACTCGGTCGAGAGCTCTTCCAAAATGGGTCCGATCATCTTGCAAGGACCGCACCATTCGGCCCAGAAGTCGAGGAGAACGGGTTTGTCAGACTTGAGCACATCTTGTTCAAACGATGCATCACTAACGTGTTTAATGCCGGCACTCATGAAAATTCCTTATGGTTTAAATGGATGAAATTGCTCATCAAAGGGCAATTCCAAACCCTATATTATCAATAAGCCACGATTCATGCCAAAATCCCGCCCCAGCCCTAAGCGAACCAGTTGCTATGCAAACGCATTTGATCATTCCGAACCATGACGCATTAACGCAAATGGCTCAGAAAATCTGGGCGATTGCGGCAGCAAGTAATGAGCGCCCCTTGGTGATTCTGCCCACTGCAGGACCCAATCTGAGTTTGCGTTTAGCGTTAGAGGCAAATCGCGCCTCTAACACAATGCCATTACCTGAAGTGCACAGTCTCGCCGATTGGCTGGCACTCGCTCCAAATGGCTTGCACTTACCAATGCCACAATCGCACACGGAACGGATCTTGCAAACGTATGCCACGATGCAAACGCATCCTAATTTACGGGCTTGGTTTACAGCAGAGGGTGAGGGTGGTGCCTGGAGTTTGGCAAGTGCGATCGTCAGTGCCTGCGATCTTTTATCGCAAAGCGTGCTTCCCCAGCTCGCTTGGAACATTGAGCAATTGGATCTCGAACAAGGGATCGAGCAGGTACAAAGCAAGCTGACCCAAGCGATCACAGAGGCGTATCCCCGACTAGCCCAAGAACTGGTTACGAAAGAATCCGCGGTTCTCTTGGCCTACTGGCGCTATCTCAGTTCCGAGCGCGATCCCATCATGACTCAACACCTCGCACTGGTATCGCATCTGCATCAATGGAAAATGAATCCAGAGACGCGCCGACCACTCATTTGGATAGAAACCATCGAAGAGAATGAATCGCAAGCGCGCTCTGATGAGGGGTTTCTTGGCCATTGCGAGGCGTTCATCCCGGTGCACCGTTTTGTGATGGATTGGAACTCGATTGGTCTGTGGCCCGAGACCATGGATACCCATGCATCTAAGGACGAGCAATTGCAAATCAATCGCTCTGCGTTACTTGAAAAACACATGACGTGCCTGAGCGCAAAACGTTTTGAAGACCTTGCTTGGGAAGCAACGCGTTGCATTGAGAGCCATCTTCTTGCTGGGCGCACTCAGATTGCTCTTGTGGCGCAAGATCGTTTATTGGCACGCCGCACGCGTGCCTTGTTAGCCCGTTTTGGATCCGGCTTATCGATCGAAGACGAAACTGGCTGGAAACTCTCGACCACCCGTGCAGCCGCAGCACTTCATGCATGGCTTGAGTTATTGCGCTCGCCACCACAGGGGCCAAGCGCCAACACCTTACTTGAGTTCCTCAAAAATCCATTTCTGGATATCAGCCAATTGTTTGAAACCACACCAAACGAGATCGCAGTACTGATTGGTGAACTCGAAGGTATGTTGCTCATCAAGCAGGCAAGAGCCTCGTGGGTCAGTTTCTATTTGGCCATTGAAGCAGGAGCAAGTTCTGAGTACGACCCTCGCTTACATCGTCTCTTGCAATCAATCCGAAAGCGAGTCAGCCTTTGGCAGGGGCGTGAGATGCAAAACCTGCTGTGTGCGAGAGCCCTCGAGCAGCTGCAAGACGATCTATCGCACTTTGGGATGCGTGATCAATTTGAGCGCGATGCTGCAGGCTTGCAGTTACTCGCCATGCTCGATAAGCTGGGTTTAGAGCAAAGCCGGCTACCGTCACTGCGCATGCCTCTTGCCGAATGGGTTATCTTTTTAAAGACTCGAATGGAGGAGGAGGTTTATCGCGAGCAGGGCAGTGATGCGTTGGCACGCGTGACCATCTTGCCACTGAGTGCGACACGATTGCGCCGCTTTGATGCCATTGTGATGGTCGGTTGCGATGAACGCCAATTACCGAGTTACAGCGAGACCCCGCTGTTCTTTTCAGAGACCCTGTGCCAGACTCTTGGCGGCACAGATATGGCTTGGCAATACCGACAACAGGCACGCGATCTTTCTCAACTCTTTGCCTCCTACTCCTACATTGATCTTTTATGGCAAAGCGAGGGAGCTAGCGGTGAGCCCCTGCGAGCATCGCCTTGGATCATGCGTTTGCAAGCCAATCTGCCGCAACTTGCAACGCGCGAGGCCAATCGTTTTGCACGATCGGCCGTAGCCAGACCCATAGAAATGTCGCAAGCAACCCGACTTGATGGATTGCCCATGCCGACTCGAATGAGCCCGAGTGCGTATCGGGCGTTACGCGCCTGTCCCTATCAATACTACGTTCGCAGCCTTCTTGGTCTTCGAAAACGCAAGGACCTCGATGAAGCGCTCGATGCATCGATGCTGGGTCAAACCCTGCATCAAATCCTGCGTAATTTTTTCCAAGAACTAAAAAGTACCGAGGCACGCGATGCAAAACGCATGAGCGATTTGGAGTTTCGAAAAGATTGGATGATCACGCACCTCATGCACGCTTCTGAGCAAGGCTTTAGTCGATTACTGGAGGGTGATCAGCGCATCGTCGGTCAGTTGCGCGATTGGCAAAAACAAATTCCTAGTTTTGTGGAGTGGCAACTTGAGCGCGAGTCACAGGGTTGGCGCTTTCATGATGCCGAACGCAAACTTGGCTTTGAGTTCAATTTCTCCGACGAGCATGGGCAATTCCATCAGATTCGAATTGAGGGTTACGCCGACCGAATCGACCAACAACCGAATACCTCATTACTCTCGATCCTGGACTATAAGAATCAAAGTCGTGAAAAGGTCATGGAGCGCAGTACCCAACTCATGGACGATCCCCAGTTATTGCTCTATGCCGAAGCCTTATCTGCACAAGGCCCGATTGATCAGCTTGATTGGGTAGCGCTGAAGATGAACCTCAAGAAAAAAGATGCAAGCAAGCGCTCAGTCACGATCGCGGAGATCCCTCTGGCCATGCAGCAGCTTCATGCGCAATTGCAAAGTGATCTGGGGAGCGTCTGGTCTGGAGGTGCCATGCGAGCTTTTGCCCCTGAGAGCACGTGCCGTTATTGCGATGCCCGCGGTATTTGCCGAAAGGGGATGTGGTGAGCGCTCAGCAATCACTTAATATCTCGATCGTCTGTGATCCACAACGCTCGGTCGTGGTCTCTGCGTGCGCGGGGAGCGGAAAGACCTGGTTGCTGGTTGCACGCCTTGTTCGTATTTTGCTATCCGGTGAGTCGCCCCGATCCATTTTGGCTCTGACCTTTACGCGTAAAGCTGCCCAAGAAATGCGCGAGCGTCTTTATCAGTTGTTGCAATCCTGGACTACCTTTAGTGATCCCGAGATTATCAAAGCGCTTGTGGAACGAGGGCTTGATGCTGAGGCGGCACAAACGCAACTGCAAGCAGCGCGAACCCTTTATCCACGTTTACTTTCAAACCCCCATACCGTATCGATTGATACCTTTCATGGCTGGTTTGGGCGCTTACTGGCTGGGGCGCCAGTCTCCATGGGGGCTCAGTCTGGATTTACGCTGCGAGAGGATGCAAAGCGTTTGCAAGAGGAGTGCTTAGAGGATTGGTGGGCCTCAATGCCTAGCGACATTTTGCAACAGTACGAGTATTTGATTGATCAATTGGGTTCAGCACAGGCTAATCAATTTTTGTTTGGAACCCATGGGCTCGTGCAGCAAAAGGGTGCATGGGTATTTTTCAAGAAAGCCTGTGAAGCTCGCGGTGAATGTGTGACGCAGACCTTACGTAAATGCTGTAACACGCTTTCTCAACCCAATCCTTTATTCACAAAACTTCAAGAAAGTACCGCAAGCCTTGAGCTTAGGATGCTGCACGACGCCTTCTCTAACGGCGGCGTTCGGGATCAGCAGGGACTTACGGAGTTGAGTGGAGCATTGGACGCCCTTGAGCAACAGCAATTGGATAAAGCACTTCATCTACTGATCCCTGTTTTTATGACGCGCGATGAGCTGCCAAGGTCTCGCAAAGATAACGATGCTGCCTCGAAAGCGATTCAGACATATTTAGAAGGACAGAACTACGATCTCAATCGATTTATTGCTATTCGGCAAGCGTGGGCTAGCGCATGTGAACAGTATGTCGAATGGCAATCTCAGCAACAGGCCTTAGCACTGAATCAAGCGTGGTTTAGCATCGGCACAGCCATGCTAGAACACATTGAGCGTGCCAAGGAGCGTATGCGCGTTCGTGATTTTGATGACCTAGAACTTGGTGTCGCACAAATGATCTCTGATCCCCATGTTGCGGCCTATTGGCAAGCGCGTTTGGATGCACGCTATCGCCATATTTTGATTGACGAGTTTCAAGATACCAATCCCTTGCAATGGCAAATTTTGCGATCTTGGCTTGCAGCCTACGGTGAGGATCATCAGAAGCCAAAGGTATTCATCGTCGGCGACCCCAAGCAATCAATTTATCGCTTTCGTCGTGCGGACCCTCGATTATTTACAGCCGCTACGCATTTTTTACAAAAGCACGATCAGGCTCACCTCGAACAGCAAAATACGACGCGTCGTAATGCGCCTGCGATTGTAGAAGCGGTCAACCGTATTTTTACCAGCGACCGAATTCCTAAAGCGTATCCATTTCAGATTCAGAAGACGCTGTGGCATGCCCCAGACATTCCCAGCCATGCAAACCTTGCTGAAGGCGAGGCATACCGTTTGCCATTGATCCCAATCATTGATGAGCCGCAGGCCAATGCACGGGATAACGCCTTGGCGATGCCCCATCTTGATCGCCGCGAGACCGGAGCAAAACAGCAACGATTATTAGAAGGGCAGCGACTTGCGCAATTAATTGATACGGTGATGCGTACCCGCTTAGTGCTTGATGAAGTGGTTGACCCGAGTCATCACCAGCAACGTAACCATGTTTGGCGACCGGCTCGCCCCGGAGACTTCTTGGTTCTCGTCAAGCGCCGTCAATACCTCCCCGAGTATGAAGAAGCATTGCGCCACGCCAATCTATTGTTTGAGAGTCCACGCTTAGGTGGTTTACTTGAGACCCTGGAGGTTGATGACCTGATCGCCTTACTGACCATTTTGAGTAATCCAAATCATGATCTTGCCCTTGCACAGATCTTGCGCAGTCCCTTGTATGGCATGAATGAAGCACAGATGCAAACGCTCTCGGAGTTGGTTCAAAGTAATCGCGGTTATCGCAATTGGTGGGAAGCCTTATCGCACGCCAACGATCATCCATATGCGGACGTCTTTTTAGGTATCGCGCAGCAACTGATGGCGTGGATGGAGTTAGCGAAACATCTCCCAGTGCATGATTTTCTCGATCACGTCTATTACTCGGGCGATATTCGTTGCAAATACGCCAGTGTTTGCCAGCCTCGAGACCGGGATCAGGTCTTAGCCAATTTAGATGCGTTTCTAGAGCTCGCTCTAAATCTTGACGGCGGACGTTATCCCAGCTTAGGACGATTTATCTCTCAACTTAAACAGATGCGTCGTGGTGATCAAGATGAGACTCCTGATGAAGGTGAGATGCGCGGTCAAGTGCCTCTGGATGATGAGGGCGATGATGTGGATGAAGGGGATTTTGATCTGGACACCCACTCAATCGCCCACCGCCAACAACGGATTCGCTTAATGACTATTCATGGTGCGAAAGGATTGGAGGCTCCGTTTGTAATCATCCTGGACTGCAATCACACTGCCATCACAAACCCGGGGCGCGGCGTATTGCTGGACTGGGATCCTGATCATGAAGCGCCAAACCATCTATCCATGTTCACGAAACTGAGCTTATCCAAAGCCCGTGAAGAATTGGTAGAACAAGAGAAACAGATTGCTTTGCATGAGAACTGGAACCTTCTCTACGTGGCACTCACTCGAGCTAAGCAGGGACTGTGGTTGAGTGGAGTAGAGAGTGCGCGTCATCGGCAGCAGGGCGGTTTGGTACCTGATAGTTGGTATGAGCGTTCATGCGAGGGGCAAGTTCCAGTCTTCACAGAACTCGAGGAAGCATCAAATGCCCAAACGCATTCAATCGCCTCGGAACCGTTCAGCGCAAGCGAGATCTCATTTGACTTCCCAGATCTGGTCTTGACGTGGCACGGCACACCAAGCACCTCTTTAGAAACCCAGGCCTTAGGCATCGATGAGCAGCGACGGATGCAAGAGGGCGAGTGGTTTCATCAGATCCTTGAACGGATTACGCCGTCGCAATACCGCATGGCGGACGCAATACCAGACCCTCAATCGCTTGCGAGTCGATTGGGTATCGACGAGGTCAGTGCGGAGCGAACCATCAAGCGCGCCCACTCGGTTTTTACTAGCCCTGAGTTAAGCTCACTCTTTAATCCTGAGAGCTATCGCAATGCCTGGAATGAGCTTGATGTGGTGAGCGAGGATGGGCGATGCTTACGGATTGATCGATTGGTTGAGTTTGATCACGAACTTGTTGTCCTTGATTACAAGCTTAGTATCCCAGAACAAGCGGATCCTCTGTATACCCAATATCAACAGCAGCTCGGACGCTATTGCCAAGCAGTACGAAAACTATTCCCCAACAAGCTTGTACGCAGCCTTTTGATCGATTCACGGGGCCGCGGTGCTAATTTATTGAATTAGATCTCGACAATCATTTCAATTTCAACGCAAGCCCCCAACGGAATTTGCGCAACCCCAAACGCACTGCGGGCGTGCTTACCAATCTCACCAAATACCTCGACGATGAGTTCAGAACAGCCATTCATCACCAAATGCTGCTCAGTGAACTCAGAGCTTGAGTTAACAAGACCCATGACCTTAACAATCCGACGAACGCGATCGAGCGAACCGAGGTGAGCATTGAGAGTTGAGAGTAAATCAATCGCGATGCTGCGCGCAGCCATCTGACCCGTGGCGGTATCCATATCAAAACCCAATTTACCCACCCATGGTTTGCCATCGCGTTTGGCAATATGGCCCGAAAGAAATACCTGATGACCGCTTGTGACAGCCATGACGTAGGCGGCGGCTGGTGCACCAGGGCTGGCTAGGGTAATTCCTAGGTCGCTCAGTTTTTGGGAAATGACGCTCATGAAACTCCTTCAAGGAACGGGGTTAAATCCGAAATCATCGGACAAGCCTTTAGTATATGGAGATGACAAAAATACCTGACACAATTCGCTGTCCGCTATACTTCAGCCTACAAAATATTAACCATTTTGCAACACGATCACGCACATGAACAAAGCCATCGTTACTTCGCTCGGCGCTGCAGTATTCGCCAGCTTATTTTCCCTCACTGCCCATGCCCAAGAAACTAAAGGCTCTGCGAAAGCAGGCGAAGCCAAAGTCTGGATCTGTGTGGGTTGCCATGCCATCAACGACTACCGTGCCGATTGGCCACAGGTCTACCGAGTTCCCAAGCTAGGCGGCCAAAATGCAGATTACATTGCTGCTTCGCTTAAAGCCTACAAATCGGGTGAGCGTAAACATCCGACGATGCGTGCGATTGCTGGAAGCTTGACCGATCAGGACATGGCTGATTTGGCCGCTTACTACTCGGCTCAAACCCCAACCTCTCCCCGTAATCCCTTAAAGTAATTGGAATCGAGAACATGATGAAATCCGCTCTGATCCTAACCTTGCTGAGTGCCTCAATTGGTACAGCCTTTGCCGGAAACGTTACCAAAGGCAAAGAACTAGTAGAAAAGAATAATTGCGCTGCCTGCCATGGCGCTGGCCTCAAGGCTCCCGTTGCTGCGGCTTATCCAAAAATTGCTGGTCAATACGAAGACTATTTGTACTATGCCTTGAAGTCTTATAAGGTGGATGGCAGTTCCTTAGTGGGTCGCAATAATGCCATCATGCAATCGCAAGTAAAGCAATTTAGCGATAAAGATCTAAAAGATATGGCTGCGTACATCGCATCCATTCCAGGCGATCTGATCGTAAAAAAGTAGAGCACCACTGCTTAATAAAGGCCTCCAGGAATATGGAGGCTTTTTTATTTAGCAGCCTCTAAGCCATGAGCAAGATGCGTACGCATGGCCTGCTCTGCAGCAACTGGATCGCGCTTGAGGAGGGCTTTTAAGATCTCACGGTGCTCGCTTAAGGATTGTTGCAAACGACCTGTGCGCGATAAAGAATCCTTGCGTTGCAGTTTTAGAACCTTACGAAGATCAGCAATCACGCTGGTCATCCATGGATTGGCCGCAATGGCAATAATGCGTTCATGAAAACGCACATTGGTATCAAAAAATAAATCGAGGTTGCGATCGGCCGCGGCTTTCTCAAGCCGCAAGTGCAGATCATCTAAGGCATTCAAATCACTTTCTTTAGCCTTGGTGGCGGCCTCCTTGGCAGCCTCACCTTCAAGCAGGGAGAGAACCGTAAAGATTTGCTCGAGATCGCCACGATTGACTTCTGTGACGTAAGCACCACGGCGCAGTTTCATGGTGATCAACCCCTCAGCCGCCAATACCTTAATTGCTTCGCGCATGGGGGTACGGCTAATCCCAAATTCTTTGGCCAATGATTGCTCGTCGATCCAGGCACCGGGTGCTAAGTGGTGAGCAAAAATACGGCTGCGTAGCTGGTCTGCTACTTCTTCATACAGCGGCCGTGATGATAGTAATTTGCTCATTTATATGTAAGTGCTTGTTTATTAAGTAATTATTTTAACCTAACTACATTTTTGAATTCATAATTATGTATTCAATTCTATGGACAAATCCATAAAAGTCAAGCAAAATAGTAAAAATATCAATGCACATTCAGGCACACATGGGGCGCTTATGACGAAGAACGCATCACAACCCAGCGGGCAGTGGCCAACTGCAGCAGATCAATCTCTCGAGCAATGGCAAAAAGCAGCCAGTAAATCGGCTCCAAACGGTAACCCGGATGCCCTGGGATGGGACACACCGGATGGCATTCATCTCAAGGCGCTCTATACCAAGAACGATCTTGAGGGACTGCCCTATGTGAACTCACTTCCCGGGTTTGAACCCTATCTGCGTGGACCCCAAGCCACGATGTACGCGGTGCGCCCATGGACGATTCGTCAATATGCCGGATTCTCAACGGCCGAAGAGTCCAATCGCTTCTATCGCAAAGCCCTCGAAGGGGGTGGACAAGGGGTCTCGGTGGCATTTGATCTCGCCACGCATCGGGGCTATGACTCGGATCATCCCCGCGTTGTCGGCGATGTTGGTAAAGCAGGGGTTGCGATCGACTCAGTAGAAGATATGAAGATTCTGTTTGATGGTATCCCGCTCGACAAAATCTCGGTGTCGATGACCATGAACGGTGCGGTCTTACCAGTCTTGGCAGGTTATATCGTGGCTGGTGAAGAGCAAGGCGTGAAGCAAGAGCAATTGAGCGGCACGATTCAGAATGACATTCTCAAAGAGTTCATGGTGCGCAATACCTACATCTACCCACCTGGACCTTCGATGCGCATCGTCGGTGACATCATTGAGTACACCGCAAAGAATATGCCCAAGTTCAACTCGATTTCCATCTCGGGTTATCACATGCAAGAAGCTGGAGCGAATCAAGCCCTCGAGCTGGCATTCACACTGGCCGATGGCAAAGAGTATGTAAAGACTGCCTTAGCCAAGGGCTTAGATGTGGATGAGTTTGCTGGACGCTTATCGTTCTTCTTTGCCATTGGTATGAACTTCTATCTGGAGGTCGCCAAACTGCGCGCAGCACGAATGCTGTGGTGGCGGATCATGAAAGAGTTCAACCCCAAGAACCCGAAGTCATCGATGTTGCGCACCCATTGCCAAACCTCTGGCTGGTCGCTCACCGAACAAGATCCCTATAACAACGTGGTGCGTACGACGATTGAAGCGATGGCCGCGGTCTTTGGCGGAACACAGTCCCTGCACACCAATTCATTTGACGAAGCGATTGCCTTGCCCTCGGAGATGTCCTCCCGAATTGCGCGCAATACCCAATTAATTTTGCAAGAAGAAACTCATATCACGAGCGTGGTTGATCCGTGGGCAGGATCGTTCATGATGGAGAAACTCACCCAAGAGATGGCCGATGCTGCCTGGGAAATTATTTTGGAAGTGGATCAGATGGGCGGCATGACCAAAGCTGTGGAAAGTGGTTGGGCCAAACTAAAGATCGAAGCGGCCGCTGCACAAAAGCAAGCCAAGATTGACTCCGGGTCGGATGTGATTGTCGGTGTCAACAAATACAAACTGCAAGAGGAGGGCTTAGTCGATGTCTTGGTGATTGATAACGATATGGTTCGTAATAATCAAATCGCTCGCTTAAAGGACATCAAGGCTAAACGCAATCAATCGCAGGTTGACAAAGCTTTGGCTGATCTAACAGCAGCAGCCGAGAACAACACAGGTAATTTATTGGATTTAGCGGTCAAAGCAATTCGTTTACGCGCAACGGTGGGCGAGGTGTCGGATGCTTTGGAGAAAGTCTATGGGCGCCACCGTGCCGATACGCAAAAGGTGACCGGAGTGTACGCAGCCGCATACGATTCAGCCGAAGGATGGGAAAAACTCAAAGTGGAGATCGCTGAGTTTGCTAAAGAACATGGACGCCGTCCGCGAGTCATGATTGCGAAGCTTGGACAAGACGGACACGATCGGGGTGCCAAAGTGGTGGCGACCGCCTATGCCGATCTGGGCTTTGATGTCGATATGGGACCTTTGTTTCAGACACCAGAGGAGTGCGCGCGCCAAGCCATTGAGAATGACGTGCATGCTTTGGGTATTTCTACCTTAGCAGCGGGTCATAAAACCTTAGTACCCGCAATTGTGGCGGAACTCAAAAAACAAGGTGCTGATGACATCATTGTGTTCGTTGGCGGTGTGATTCCACGACAAGATTACGAGTTTCTGTATGAGGCAGGCGTGAAGGGCATCTACGGACCTGGTACGCCGATCCCAGCGTCAGCAAAAGACGTGCTCGAGCAAATTCGGAACAACCTACGCTGAGCCCTTGCGATGCCCAATGCCCCAAGCGATGAGCAGTTAGTGGCGGCCTTGCTCGGCAAACCGTGCACTGAGCAACGTCGAGCATTGGCTAAAGCCATTACCTTGTTGGAGTCAACGCGACTCGATCATCGCACTCGCGCCGATCAATTACTCAACACCATTTTGCCGCACACGGGACGATCCTTTCGTCTCGGGATCTCAGGAGTGCCTGGAGTAGGTAAATCCACCCTCATCGAGAACTTAGGTCTTTACTTAATCTCAAAAGGCCATCGAGTTGCTGTCCTTGCAATTGATCCCTCATCGAGTTTGTCCGGTGGATCAATCCTCGGAGACAAAACCCGCATGGAACTTCTCTCCGTCAATGAGAACGCCTTTATTCGTCCAAGTCCCTCATCGGGCACTTTAGGCGGTGTTGCTGAGCGCACTCGCGAGGTGATGCTCTTAGCGGAAGCCGCAGGTCATGATGTGGTGATCGTCGAGACCGTTGGGGTAGGGCAAAGCGAGATTGCGGTGGCTGGCATGACCGATCTCTTTATGTTGTTGCAACTCCCCAATGCCGGCGATGATTTGCAAGCCATCAAAAAGGGAGTGATGGAGATCGCTGATCTGATTGTGATCAATAAAGCCGATCTCGATCCCAATGCGGCAACCCGTGCCCAAGCATTTATTACCAGCTCCTTGCGCTTAATGGGATTTCAGGGGAATCCAGACCACGCCGCTCATCATGCCGAGCAATGGCATCCCGTGGTCATGCAAATGAGTGCACTCCTTAATCAAGGTGTGGCGCAGTTATGGGATGAGATCGCACGCTTTCAATCCCTTGAAACGAAAAATGGCCATTTACAGACGCGTCGCCGTCAGCAAGCCACGGCCTGGATGTGGGAACGTATTGATAGCGCGCTCAAAAGTAATTTTAAGAACCATCCTGGCGTACAGCAGTTATTACCTGAACTCAGTGCCGCAGTAAATGCGGGCACGATCGCCCCATCCGTAGCAGCGCGTCGCTTACTCGACGCGATGCAAACACCCGATATTCGATAGGAGTTTTTATGCAAGACATTATTTCTCAATTGGAATCTAAGCGTGAGTTAGCGCGTCTCGGTGGCGGTCAAAAACGCATTGCTGCTCAGCACGCCAAAGGCAAACTCACGGCACGCGAGCGGATTGAGCTGCTACTCGACGAAGACTCATTTGAAGAGTGGGATATGTTTGTGGAGCATCGCTGTACGGATTTTGGCATGGCCGATCAAACCGTACCGAGCGATGGCGTCGTCACCGGATACGGCATGATTAATGGTCGCTTGGTGTTTGTGTTCTCGCAAGACTTCACAGTTTTGGGCGGCTCTTTATCGGAAGCTCATGCCGAGAAAATCTGCAAGATCATGGATCAAGCCATGAAAGTCGGCGCGCCTGTTATCGGACTAAATGACTCGGGTGGTGCGCGGATTCAGGAGGGGGTGGCTTCACTTGGTGGCTATGCGGAGATCTTTCAGCGTAATGTATCCGCTTCGGGTGTAATTCCGCAAATCTCTTTGATCATGGGTCCTTGCGCAGGTGGGGCCGTGTACTCACCCGCATTGACGGATTTCATCTTCATGGTGAAAGACACCTCGTACATGTTTGTGACCGGACCCGAGGTAGTAAAAACCGTAACGCACGAGGATGTCACCGCAGAAGATCTGGGCGGTGCGAACACCCATTCCACCGTATCCGGTGTTTGTGATCTAGCCTTTAATAACGATGTCGAGGCAATCATGATGCTGCGACGCTTTTATAGCTACTTGCCGCTCTCGAATAAAGAAAAAGCCCCATTTCTGGGTGGCTTGGTTTGGTCGGACGAGCCCGATTACTCACTTGATACCTTAGTACCCCTCAATCCTAATCAGCCCTATGACATGAAAGAGCTGATTCATAAGATTGTGGATGATGAAGATTTCTTTGAGTTGCAGCCCGACTATGCGAAGAACATCATCATTGGCTTTGCCCGCATTGGTGGTCAGACCGCTGGTATTGTTGCCAATCAACCGCTGGTACTCGCAGGGTGCCTTGATATCAAATCATCGATTAAAGCTGCTCGGTTTGTGCGCTTTTGTGATGCCTTTAATATCCCAGTTGTAACTTTGGTCGATGTACCAGGCTTTATGCCAGGCACCGCACAAGAGTACGGTGGCATTATTAAGCACGGTGCTAAGTTGCTCTACGCTTACGCCGATTGCACCGTTCCGAAGGTCACCTTAATTACACGCAAAGCCTATGGTGGTGCCTACGATGTGATGGCATCCAAGCATTTGCGAGGCGATGTGAACTTTGCCTGGCCTTCGGCAGAGATTGCAGTGATGGGACCGAAGGGTGCCGTTGAAATTATCTTTCGCGAAGAAAAAAATGATTCGCAAAAGATTGCCGAGCGTGAAGCGGAATACAAAGCAAAGTTTGCGAATCCATTTGTCGCAGGACGGCGTGGCTATATTGACGATGTGATCATGCCCCATGAATCACGTAAGCGCATCGCACGATCGCTGGCCATGCTCCAAGATAAGGATTTACAAAATCCACCCCGTAAACACGGCAACATCCCACTTTAATTTAATTGACTGAGCAATCACTATGTTTAAGAAAATCTTAATTGCTAACCGCGGTGAAATTGCTTGCCGAGTGATGTTGACCGCTAAACGGTTGGGGATCCAAACGGTAGCGGTTTATTCTGAGGCGGATGCCGAGGCCCGTCATGTGCGCATCGCCGATGAGGCCGTTTGCATTGGACCACCACCATCGCGAGAGTCGTATTTGCGTATGGATCGCATCATTGCTGCCTGCAAAGAAACAGGAGCGCAAGCAGTGCATCCAGGCTACGGGTTCTTGTCTGAGAACGAAGAATTTGCCAAACGGGTTGAGGAAGAGGGCATTATCTTTATTGGCCCTAAATACCAATCGATTGCTGCGATGGGTGACAAGATTGCCTCCAAGAAACTTGCTTTGGAGGCAAAGGTAAATACCATCCCCGGTCACAATGCAGCCATTGATGACCCACAGGCTGCGGTAAAAATTGCGCAGGGCATTGGTTACCCTGTGATGATCAAGGCCTCTGCCGGCGGTGGTGGTAAGGGATTACGCGTTGCGTATAACGATCAAGAAACCGCCGAAGGCTTTGTGGCCTGTAAAAACGAAGCACTCAATAGTTTTGGTGATGATCGCGTGTTCATTGAGAAGTTTGTGGAAGAACCACGGCATATCGAGATCCAGGTATTGGGTGATGCGCATGGCAATGTGGTGTATCTGTGGGAGCGTGAGTGCTCCATTCAGCGCCGCCATCAAAAAGTGATTGAAGAAGCACCATCACCCTTCTTGGACGATGCCACCCGTAAAGCCATGGGCGAGCAAGCGGTTGCTCTTGCTAAAGCAGTTCACTACCAATCTGCAGGTACTGTTGAGTTTGTGGTTGGCAAGGATAAGTCTTTCTATTTCTTAGAAATGAACACGCGCTTGCAGGTTGAGCATCCGGTCACGGAGTGTATTACCGGGCTTGATCTTGTTGAGCAAATGATTCGGGTGGCCGCTGGAGAGAAGTTGGCCTTTACCCAAAACCAAATCCCACGTAAAGGCTGGGCCATGGAGTGCCGCATCAATGCGGAAGACCCATTACGTAACTTCTTGCCCTCGACCGGGCGCTTAGTGAAATATCAGCCACCCGCATCAAACGATGGTGTACGAGTTGATACGGGTGTGTATGAGGGCGGTGAGATCCCGATGTATTACGACTCCATGATTGCCAAACTGATTACGCATGGAACCAATCGCGATGAAGCGATGAGTAAAATGCGCGGGGCGCTCAACGAGTTTGTGATTCGGGGGATTCATTCAAACATTCAATTCCAATCCGCCTTGTTGCAGCACCCACGTTTTCTATCGGGCCAGTTCAATACTGGATTCATTGCTGAAGAGTTCCCCAAAGGATTCTTAAAAGAATCCGTTCTACCAACTGACCCCAATCGTTTACCAGCCCTAGCCAGTTTTGTGCACCGCCGGTATTTGGAGCGCGCCAAATTGCTTGAAGGGCAACTCTTGGGCCACGAGATGAAGATTACCCAAGAGTTTGTGGTGATGCATGGTGAGACCTCCTACAACACCAAGATTGAGCAGCGTGATCACGGTTACCAAATATCCGTCAAGGCCAATCAAGGAAAACACGCGATGACGGATTATTTCCTTGAGAGTGATTGGCAACCGGGTTCCATTCGCTTGGCGTATCGCTTAAACGATGAGCCCATGGCATGTGCGCAAGTGGAGCGTCCAGGTTTAGGCTATGTGTTGATGCAAGATGGCGTGCATTTTGACTGCGTGGTGCTTAGTCCATTTGGAGCAGAGTTGCAACGGCGCATGCCCTATAAAGCACCGCCTGACACATCGAAGTTATTACTGTCACCCATGCCTGGTCTCTTAACGAAATTGCATGTGGCTAAAGGGGAGAAGGTCAGTGCCGGTCAGAAGTTGGTCGTGATTGAAGCCATGAAAATGGAGAACACGCTATTTGCTGCGCAAGATGGCATCGTGGCAGATATCTGCGCTAGTGAAGGATCGAGTCTAGCGGTTGATCAAATCATTATTCAGTTTGCAAAGTAATCATCATGAGCCGACCATTCAAGATCTTAGGTATCCAACAAATTGCCATTGGCGGCACTGACAAGCAAAAACTGAAAGCCTTGTGGGTGGATCTCTTTGGACTGCAATACAAAGACACCTTCGTATCTGAGCGCGAGAACGTCGATGAGGATATATGTGCCATCGGTCATGGCCCCCACGAAGTTGAAATTGATTTGATGCAACCGTTTGATATTGAGAAAAAGCCAGCAGTGCATCAAACGCCACTCAATCATATTGGCCTGTGGGTCGATGATTTACCAAAAGCAGTGGAGTGGTTAACGCAGCAAGGACTGCGCTTTGCCCCTGGCGGTATCCGCAAAGGAGCGGCTGGCCATGACATTATTTTTGTTCATCCCAAAGCCAATGAAGAATTTATGTTTTCAGGTGAAGGAGTCTTGATTGAGTTAGTTCAAGCTCCACCCGACGTGATTGCTGCATTGGCATAAACCCCGATTTGTGTGCAGTGCAACAAATCAGGCATAATAGTTATCAATTTGTCATTTAATCCTTAAAACCGATTAGGAGTATTCATGTCTGGCGCCCCAACCATCGAATCCAATGGCATTGAGCTCAAAGCTAAACTCAATCCGGATTTCGCAACTGTTGTTTCCCCCGATGCCCTCGAGTTTGTTGCTAAATTGCATCGAGCCTTTGAGCCACGCCGTCAAGAACTCCTCAAAAAACGAGTCGAACTAGCAAAAAAATTAGACGCTGGACAAAAACTCGATTTTTTACCTGAAACCAAATCAATCCGTGAGGGCGATTGGAAGATTGCTCCAGTACCGAAGGCTTTGGAAACCCGGCGTGTTGAACTAACGGGTCCCGTTGACGCCAAGATGGTGATTAATGCGCTGAACTCTGGTGCCGATTCGTATATGGCGGACTTTGAGGATTCTAATAGTCCCTATTGGGAAAACATCGTTCAAGGACATGTCAATTTAAAGAAAGCCGTGCGCCGCGATATTGCGCTCAATCTCTTTGGTAAGGAATATAAGCTCAATGAGAAAACCGCAACGCTAATTGTTCGCCCTCGCGGTTGGCATCTCGATGAGAAGCACGTCCTAGTGGATGGTCAGCGCGTATCGGGTGGCATTTTTGACTTCGCCATCTTCACCTTCAACAGTGGCAAGTATTTGGAAGCAAGAGGCTTGGGACCATTTTTCTATTTGCCAAAGATTGAAAGTCATCTCGAAGCGCGTTTGTGGAATGATATTTTCACCATGGCTGAGAAAGAGCTTGGCTTGAAGCACGGTAGCATTAAGGCAACCGTATTGGTAGAGACCATTAACGCAACTTTTGAGATGGACGAGATCCTCTATGAGTTGCGTGACCACAGCGCGGGTTTAAACGCAGGTCGCTGGGACTACATCTTCTCCGCGATTAAAAAGTTCAAGCTGGATAAAAACTTCTGCTTAGCCGATCGCGTGAAGGTAACCATGACCTCGCCCTTCATGCGCTCGTACGCACTCTTTCTATTAAAGACCTGCCATAAGCGTGGCGCTCCAGCAATGGGAGGCATGAGCGCGTTCATCCCAATTAAGAACGATCCTGAAAAGAATGCAATCGCACTTGCTGCCGTATCGACGGACAAGCGTCGCGAGGCAACCGATGGCTACGACGGCAGTTGGGTTGCTCATCCTGGCTTGGTTGAGCTATGCATGAATGAGTTCAAAGCCGTATTGGGTGATAAGCCCAATCAATTTGATCGGCAACGCGATGACATTCAAGTAACGGCTGGGGATTTACTCAACTTTGCTCCAGAAGGCCCCATTACGGAAGCAGGACTACGTTACAACATCAACGTAGGTATTCATTACATGGGCGCTTGGTTGGCGGGCAACGGTTGTGTGCCGATCCACAATTTGATGGAAGACGCGGCTACCGCTGAGATCAGCCGCTCGCAAGTTTGGCAGTGGATTCGGTCCCCCAAAGGGGTTCTCGATGACGGTCGCAAAGTCACCCTTGAGCTAGTTCGTCAACTGATTGGTGAAGAGTTAAAAAAGGTTAAGGATTCAGGTGCTGTTGGACAGTTTGACCGATCTGCCAAGATTTTTGAGGATCTGGTTGCCAATGATCATTTTGTGGAGTTCTTAACTCTGCCGCTGTACGAAGAATTCTAAATTTAGGACGCTAGGCATGCGCATCTTGGCCATCGACACTTCGACCTCGTGGTGTTCGGTGGCCTTATGTTTTGATGATCAGCCGATTGTGCATCGGCACGAGCAACTTGGTTCAAAAGCCAGTCAACATCTCTTGCCATGGTGCAGTGAGCTACTTCAACAGCTTGGTGCAGGCTTTAAAGATCTTGATGCGCTCGCGGTGGGAGTCGGACCCGGTGCATTCACTGGAGTGCGCCTCTCAGTTGCAGTTGCTCAAGGCTTATCAATCGGTTCGCAATTTCCAGTCATTCCCGTAACCAGTCTTGATGCCATGGCATTGCAATTTGTAGAGCACTATCAAACGCCTCAAAATACGACATTCACCATGGCTCTGGATGCCCGCATGGGTGAAGTGTATTGGGCTCGCTATCAACGCAAGCAAACCCAACCTAATCCCCTTCATCCCATTCAACTGACGGTGCCTGCTGAGATCCCAGATAACGGTGAGGACCTAATTGCCGGAAATGCACTGGCCGAGTACACCGATTACTTTGCCAATCATTTTGTTGGCCGACAGTTTGATGCGCAATTAGTACCCAACGCACTGAGTATCTTAGAACTTGCCAAAGACCGTTACCAAGTAGGCCAAGTGATTTCGGTCGAGCGGCTTGAACCCCTTTATATCCGTAATAAAGTCGCCCTCACTACCCAAGAACGTAATGATGCCGCAAGCCGTGCCCCAACCGGTCATTTGCTTGGCTGAGCTCGTTTTGGAGTTGATGACCGAGTCAGATCTGGATACGGTCATGGCGATTGAGGCTAGCTCCCATCGTCACCCGTGGTCACGCGGTAACTTTATTGATTCAATTCAAGCAGGCCATTGGGCATATTGCCTTCGCGAGGTGAGTGATCCCAGTAAACGAATATGGGCCTACTGTATTTTGCTTCCAGCGGTGGATGATCTGCATCTTCTGAACATTACGGTGGATACCGATCTACGTGGTCAGGGTGTGGGGCTGCGCCTCATGAGCGCTATTCAAGCGATAGCGAGTAATTTGTCGATCCCACGCATCTTGCTCGAGGTTCGTCCAAGCAATGAAGCGGCGATTGCTCTGTATGAGAAAGCAGGGTATGAGGAGTTAGCACGACGCAAAGCCTATTACCCAGTAGAATCGTCTTCTGGAATTCGCGAAGACGCGATTGTGATGGTAAAAAACATCGACTCCTCAGTCAAACCCTATGCACATTGATGAACGCTCACGTTACCTGAAAGAAATGGGAATCACAGAGTGGTCTGTGCGCTCCACTGCGAACGACTCTGCGCCAACTGCCGAGTCTCAACAGGCCATTCCAAATCAAGAGCCCAAGGTGTATTGGCTGTTTTATGGTCAAGCACCCGGCGGGGATCAAGAGCGCTTATTTCAGAACATGATTTTGGCGCTCGGGCTCTTACCTAAAGAATGGGAATGGCGCTCACCAACGAATACGCAAACACCGAGTACGCATTTACCATGCGTGGCATTTGCCTTTGGTGAGCAAGCTGCACAGGTATTAAGTGGTGAGCAAGATCCACTCACCCAGTTGCGCGATGTCGTGCTTGAGATTGCTGGTCAAGATATCCCATTGATTGCAAGCTTTGATCTGGCCCACTGCCTAAATCGGCCAAAAGATAAAGCCTTAGTCTGGCAAGACCTATTACTGGCTCGCTCCGTATTGCAATCCCTCTAATTAGTGCTTGGCCTCACCAATCAGATGCAGTGAGTCGTACTCGGCCTGATTGGCTTCGTGTTTTTTAATCACGAGCCACATGGTGAGCGCAACACCCAAACCAAACCCTGTAATCACAATCGGAACAGGAACGTCGAGCCAAATTAAGAGCGCATACAGCATGAGCATCATGAGTACTGAGAGGTTTTCATTGAAGTTCTGAACCGCAATGGAGTGACCCGCAGACAGTAAGACGTGACCGCGATGTTGTAAGAGGGCATTCATGGGAACCACAAAGTATCCCGCTAACCAGCCCACTGTAATGAGAAGCGCATAGGCAGGGATGAGATTGAAGTTGACTTCCAATGCCCCAATCTTAAAGAGCACGATCGAAGGAATGTATTCAATATGGTAAATAGCCATGATGCACACCAGTAAGCCCATCACGACGCCATAAGGTAAGACCTTTAAAGCGGATTTCAATGGAATGCGCGATGCAGCCCAAACTGCGCCCCCTGCAACACCAATGGCGGAAACCGCTTGCAAGATAGCCCCTTGCGAGAGGTTCATATTGAGCGCGGTCTCAGCCCACTTCAACACAATGAACTGCAGGGTCGCACCAGCGCCCCAAAATAAGGTAGTTACCGCCAACGAGATTTGGCCCAAACGATCACGCCACAGAATATGAAAACCCACAAAAAAATCTTTGGTCAACTGAATGGGGTTAAGGTGCTGCTCAGGGTAGCGGGCTCCCGTATCTGGGATCTTTAAGTTAAAGAGTGCTGCGATCAAGTAAATAAACATAATGATCGAGATTGCAGATTCAGCAGGACTATCAACACCGGTAGTAATGACTGGCAAATCAAAGCTCATCAGGGAAGCGGATACCTTGCTGCTAATTAACACGCCACCCAAGACCGTGCCAGCAATAATCGAGCCTACGGTTAAACCTTCAATCCAACCATTTGCCGCCACCAACTTTTCTGGGGGGAGTAATTCGGTCAAGATGCCGTATTTGGCTGGGGAGTAAGCGGCAGCACCAAGACCCACAATGGCGTAAGAGGCTAGTGGATGAGCACCCAAGAGCATGGCAGCACACCCAATAATTTTGATGGTGTTGGTGATGAACATCACCTGACCCTTGGGTCGGGAGTCAGCAAAGGCTGCGACAAAGGCGGCCAACAATACATACGAGAGCACAAAGAAAAGTTTGAGAAGCGGGGTCATCCAGTCCGGGGCAGCGAGCTGGGCTAAGAGAGCGATGGCCGCAATCAGCAGGGCGTTATCGGCGAGCGACGAAAAAAATTGCGCCGCCATAATGGTGTAAAAACCTGGTTTCATTCGTACAATTGCTTCATTTACTAGATTAGAGCATGAAAGGGGAGATTTCTGGAGCGCCCGATTCTGGCAACGATTAACACTGCTGCATTAGGCCACAATTTAAGGCGGGTCAGAGAACTCGCCAGTAATTCTCGCATATGGTCTGTGGTTAAAGCCCGTGCCTATGGCCACAGCTTAAAGGCGGCGCTGGTAGGGCTCTCACAAACCGATGGTTTTGCAGTCTTAGATCTTGATGATGCGCGCTGGTTGCGGGCCCAGGGGTGGATCAAGCGGATCTTGCTTCTGGAGGGTCTTTTCCAAGAGGCGGACATCCAGGCAGCGATTGAGTTGAACTGCGATGTGGTGGCTCATAACCCCAATCAAGTCACATGGCTTGAGAAGCAGAGTCATCCCATGACCATCTTCTTAAAACTCAATTCCGGGATGAACCGATTGGGTTTTCGTCCCGAAGCCTACCGGCTTGCATACCATCGCTTGCATGCTGCTGGTCACCGCATGAACCACATGACCCATTTTGCAAATGCCGATTACATCGATCGCGAACCGTCCGTGGGCGCGCAAATGGAGTGCTTTACCAGCACAATTGATGGATTGACGGGAGAAACCTCGCTGGCTAATTCTGCAGCGGTCTTATGGCATCGCAATGCCTTGGGCGATTGGGTTCGTCCTGGCATTATGTTGCACGGTATTTCCCCATCCGGTCAGTTTGCGGATATTGCCCATGCTAATTTGCAAGCGGTGATGACTCTCTCCAGTTCGATCATCGCCATTCAAGACTTAGAACCCGGCGACGCCGTGGGTTATGGATCCCGATATCGGGCAACTCAACCCATGCGAATTGGTGTCATTGCCTGTGGCTATGCCGATGGCTATCCTCGCCATGCCAAGGATGGCACTCCGGTCTGGGTTCATGCCAAGGAACCTGGTCAATCCCGAATTTGCCCGATTGCGGGTCAGGTCTCGATGGATATGCTAACCATTGATCTAACCCACGCTCCATGGGCAAGCGTTGGCACTAAAGTGGAACTGTGGGGCAAGAACCTACCCGTGGATGACGTAGCGATGCATGCCCAAACGATTGGCTACGAACTGGTGTGCGCGATTGCACCCCGGGTACCCATCCAAATTATTTAGTGATCCAGAACTGCCACCACTTGCGTTCTTTCTGAACTCGCTTACCGGTCTTAAAGATCTGACTATCAGGAAAGTTCAGCTTAAAGACGCGCATCGCATCAGAACTTAAGTCAGTCATTCCCAAGGCTTGGTAGGACTGAATCAAAATATAAAGCGCCTCTTCAACTGCGGGTGCGCGGTCGTAATCCCGAATCACAAGTTGGGCACGGTTCGCAGCAGCCAAATAGGCGCCACGGTCATAGTAATAGCGCGCCACAATGACATCGGCCTCCGCTAATGAGTTGACGATGTAGCGCATGCGATCGAGCGAGTCAGGCGCGTATTTACTATTAGGGAAGCGCTCGACCACGACCTTAAAGGATTCAAAGGCTTCCTTGGCAGCCTTGGGATCACGTTCACTCAGATCTTGTCCAGTCAACTTACCCATAAAACCCAAGTCATCATTAAACGTGATGAGACCTTTAAGGTAATACGCGTAATCTAAATTCGGATTGCCTTGATGCAATTTAATAAAGCGATCGATTTGCACCATTGCTTGAGCAGGCTCTTGGGCCTTCCAAAAACAATACGCTGAGTTAATTTGCGCTTGTTGCGAGTAGGGACCGAATGGAAAGCGCGCCTCCAGTTTCTCAAAGTACTGACCGCACTTATCAAAATCATTCTCATTCATCTTATCGCGCGCCTCGGTGTAGAGCTTTGCCTCTGACCAGCCTAAGGTTTCATCGGTGCTGGTATTCGCGCATGAGGTGAGAAGCATTACAGAAGAAACTAGCGAAGCAAGAACAACAAGCCTTAAACTAGCACGATGGTGCCCCATAGGGGGAATTGATAACACAATAAGGTCCTTCCAGCGTGGCATTGCCGCAAACTCCTGATCCGAATTCCACTGATTATATCGATGATGAGGATTTCATTGCCCTTGAGATCCCTGATGCATGGGCCGGTGAGCGTTTAGATAAAGTCTTAGCCCATTTTTTAACCGATTACTCACGCAATCGGATCCAGTCATGGGCCAACCAAGGGGCCGTTCTGGTCGATGGCAAGGTGGTTAAATCACGGCAGATTTTGCGCGGCGGTGAAGCAATTCGGGTCTTTCCGCAAGAGATGCCAGAGCAGCACGCCTTTGAGCCAGAAGAGATCCCCCTCAATTGCATCTATGAAGACAATCACTTACTGGTCTTTAACAAAGTGGCTGGGATGGTGATGCATCCAGCGGCTGGGAACTGGACCGGAACGGTATTGAATGGCCTACTGTTTCATTACCCCGAGCTCGCGCAGTTGCCACGTGCTGGCATTGTGCATCGATTGGATAAAGATACCTCAGGGCTCTTTGTGGTGGCGCGTACTGCATTGGCTCAAACCGCCTTAGTACGGCTATTGCAAGATCATTTGGTTGAGCGACGCTATCTTGCATGGGTTTGGGGCGATACCCCTTTGCATGGAACGATCAATGCGGCCTTAGCGCGTGACCCCCGTGATCGACTCAAGATTGCCGTAGTGCCTGCCGATTCCAAAGTGGCCAATGCGAAAGCCGCACGCACACATTTCAAAAGGTTGGCCCTTGGCGCCTATCAACAGAGTAAGGTCTCATTATTGGAATGTCGTCTTGAGACCGGACGAACCCATCAAATTCGTGTGCATCTTGAGTCCTTGTCTTATCCTTTACTTGGCGATCCAGTCTATCGTAAGCGCATCCCAGCAGCCGCGAGTCAATTGTTCTTAAAGCGCCAAGCGCTCCATGCCTTTGCATTGGAGTTTGTTCACCCAAGTACTAACGCACCGATGCAATGGTTTGCCCCCATTCCAGACGATCTCATGGAGTTGCACGCGCAAGTGCAAATGAATCGCGCAATTCTTCCTAAACCGTTTCATGAATCTTCCTCATGAGCCCGCTTCGCATTCTTAAACCCGATTGGCCAGCACCAGCCAATGTGCATGCATTTACGACCACCCGAAAAGGTGGCTTTAGCCAAGCACCTTATGATCAATTCAACTTAGGAGCGTTTGCCGGTGAGGAGCTCCAGGTCGTCCAACAAAATCGGGCCTTACTAAACGCCTTATTACCGCAAGCACCGTTTTGGATTAAACAAGTGCATGGAACGGATGTGGTTATGGCGCAAGGTGTTCACGAGGGCATTGGCGATTCCATCATTGAAGCCGATGCGAGCGTCACGACTCATCCTCAAACTGTTTTGAGTATCTTGGCAGCCGATTGCATGCCAGTGTTATTGACCAACCGATTTGGAACAGCGGTGGCGGCAGCGCACGCGGGTTGGCGGGGATTGTGCGCTGGTGTTTTAGAAAATACCGTTGCAAAACTTCTAAAGGAATCCTCTTGCACACCATCAGATTTGCTGGCATGGATTGGTCCGAGCATCTCGGTAGCCCATTACGAAGTCGGAGCTGAAGTACGAGCTGCGTTTATCGCATCGGCAGCGCAATTTGATTATCAACTCGATGCCGCATGCTTCATTCCCAATCATGCATCCGGTCCTGATAAATATTTGGCCGATCTGCCACGTATTGCCAAATCTCGACTACAGGCCTTGGGTATTAAAGCGGTTTATGGTGGTGATTTGTGCACCTACCGTGACCCTGAGTGCTTTTACTCCTATCGCCGCGAAACCCCCACGGGACGCTTTGCCAGCTTGATTTGGTTCAATCCGAAGTCCTAGTCATCAGGGCCCTTGCCGTACCATGGCCCATTAATCCTGATAAATGCTAGGGTTAGTGCTTATAACCCTAGCGTCATAATCATCTGAGAATAGAGACGTACTGTTTAGTTTGTTTTACACCTTTTAAGAAAATCACCATCATCATGAATTTGGGTAATTCACCAAGCTTGGCCCCGCAATACATGGCCATGATCCCCGCAGAAAAGCTCTCTGAAATTCAAACAAAATACCTCGAGGACCTCGGTAAATTAGGCAAGGATCCCAATGCCTTGGAGTTTAAAGACCGGCGCTTTATGGGTGAAGCGTGGCAAAACCCCTGGAGCAAGGCGCTGGTATCGACTTACCTATTGAACTCGCGTTATTTGAACGAGCTCGTGCAAGCGGTGCAAACGGATAACAAAACTCGTCAGCGAATTGAGTTTGCCACCAATCAAATGATCGATGCCTTATCGCCATCGAACTTCTTAGCCACTAATCCAGAAGCGCTTGAGACCATTCTGAAGACTCAAGGCCAATCGATCCAGAAAGGCATTCTGAACTTATTAGGGGATCTCGGCAAAGGCAAGGTGAGCCAAACCGACGAGAGTGGTTTTGAGGTCGGCAAAAATCTAGCGCAGACTGAGGGTGCCGTCGTGTTTCGCAACCCGCTCTTTGAGTTGATTCAGTACAAGCCATTGACCGACCAGGTTTATGAGCGCCCATTCTTGATGGTACCTCCGTGCATTAATAAGTACTACATACTGGATTTGCAACCCGATAATTCGGTGGTGCGCTATATGGTGAGCCAAGGGCATACGGTGTTCTTGGTCTCCTGGAAAAATCCAGACACCAGCATGGATCGCATCACTTGGGATGACTATGTGGGCACGGGCGTCCTTGAAGCAATTCGGGTTACACAGGAAATTAGTCAACAAGACAAAATCAATATATTGGGCTTCTGTGTGGGTGGCACACTAGTCAGTACCGCACTCGCAGTGCTCGCGGCACGCAAAGACGATGCCATTGAAAGCTTGACACTGTTAACCACCTTATTGGATTTCACGGACACGGGAATCTTGGACGTCTTCATTGATGAGTCTTTGGTTAACCTGCGCGAGAAATCCATTGGTGGTGCTGAGGGACGCTACGGCCTCTTATCGGGCTTGGAATTAGCCAATACGTTTTCGTTCTTACGGCCCAATGAGCTGGTGTGGAACTACGTGGTCGACAACTACCTCAAAGGAAACTCGCCGCCGCCATTTGACTTGCTCTACTGGAACGGCGACTCCACCAATTTACCTGGCCCGATGTATTGCTGGTACCTGCGCCATACCTATTTGCAAAATGATTTAGCAAAACCCGGCAAGCTCAAGGTCTGTGGTGAAGCAGTTGATCTTGGTAAGGTTAAGGTACCCGCCTACATTTATGCCTCACGCGAGGATCACATTGTTCCATGGCAATCTGGATACGAGAGCACCCAAATCCTAAAGGGCCCAATTCGCTTTGTGATGGGGGCATCGGGTCACATTGCTGGTGTGATCAATCCACCCCATAAGAAAAAACGCAATTACTGGACCAACTCCAATTTACCGAAATCCGCCGCCGCTTGGTTTAAGGGCGCCGAAGAGGTACCTGGCAGTTGGTGGCCGGACTTTACTCAATGGCTTACTCAATATGGCGGCAAGCAAATTCCTGCACCAACGGAGTATGGGCGGGGCAAATATAAGAAATTAGTTGCAGCGCCTGGCACCTACGTCAAAGAAAAGGCGCAAAAGGTTTAATCGATTGATCTGAATACAAGGAGAAGATGATGGCACAACGGATTGCATATGTAACGGGTGGTATGGGCGGCATTGGCACGGCAATTTGTCAGCGCCTATCCAAAGGCGGCTTTAAGGTAATTGCTGGCTGTGGCCCAAACTCACCGCGTAAGGATCGCTGGATTGGTGAGCAAAAGGCCCTAGGTTATGAGTTCATTGCCTCAGAGGGCAATGTATCCGATTGGGAAAGCACCAAAGCGGCTTTTGAAAAGGTGAGGGCTGAGGTTGGTCGCGTTGATGTGTTGGTGAACAACGCCGGTATCACCCGGGATAGCGTATTTCGGAAGATGACCCCTGAAGATTGGAAGGCGGTCATTGATACCAACCTGAACTCACTTTTTAATGTCACCAAACAAGTGATTGATGGCATGATCGATAACGGCTGGGGCCGGATTATTAATATTTCTTCAGTGAATGGTCAAAAAGGGCAGTTTGGTCAAACCAACTATTCCACCGCCAAAGCTGGATTACACGGCTTCACCATGGCGCTCGCCCAAGAGGTTGCCAGTAAGGGCGTGACCGTCAATACCGTTTCTCCGGGCTATATTGCAACCGATATGGTCAAAGCGATTCGGGAGGATGTGCTCGAGAAGATCATTGGCACCATCCCGGTGAAGCGTCTTGGAACCCCCGATGAGATTGCCTCGATTTGTGCCTGGATTGCCTCGGACGATGGTGCTTTCTCCACTGGCGCTGACTTCTCGCTCAACGGAGGGATTCATACAGGCTAAACTAAGGGGAAATTCTGCATTGCAACAACGAGCAAGGGAATAACCATGGCTACACGAACAAAACGGGTTGGCGATGAGCGCCTAATTAAGAAGTACCCCAATCGGCGTCTTTACGATACCCAAACGAGTACCTATGTGACCCTCGCTGACATTAAAGAGCTGGTAATGGCATCGGAGAGCTTTAAGGTGCTCGATGCCAAAACGGACGAAGATCTGACCCGCAGTATTCTTTTGCAGATCATTCTTGAGGAAGAGGCCTGCGGGATGCCAATTTTCTCTACCCAAATGCTCCAGCAAATGATCCGTTTTTATGGGCACTCGATGCAAGGTTTAATGGGTAGCCATTTGGAACGCACCATGCAATCCTTTATGGATATGCAGCAAAAGTTATCGGAGCAATCCAAGTCGATGACCGGTGGTGGCACAGAAGCCTGGACCCAAATGATGAACTTGCAAAATCCCTTTATGCAAAATCTGATGACTAACTATATGGATCAGAGTAAGGACTTGTTCTTAAAAATGCAGGAGCAAATGCAAGGCTCAAATCAACTATTTACCGGTTATCCATTCAAAAGCAAATCCGACGCATCGGATTCCAAATCCTAATTACCGAGTCCTCACGCACTCATTATTTAAATTCAAGATCGGGCGTTATTTGTGGTTGCAAAAGTAGGATTTGTTTCGTTGGGTTGTCCCAAAGCATTGGTTGATTCAGAACTGATCTTGACCCAGTTGAGTGCCGAGGGTTATGAGACCGCAAAAGACTATGCGGGAGCCGATCTGGTGATTGTTAACACCTGCGGTTTTATTGATTCTGCAGTCGAAGAAAGTTTATCGGCGATTGGTGAGGCCTTAACCGAAAACGGTAAGGTGATTGTGACTGGTTGCTTAGGTGCCAAAAAGAATGCCGATGGCAGTGATCTCATTACGAGTATTCATCCTAAAGTATTGGCTGTGACTGGACCGCACGCAACGGCGGAAGTCTTGCAAGCTGTGCACACTCATTTGCCTAAACCGCATGATCCGTTTATGGATCTCGTGCCCCCAGCGGGCATCAAACTGACCCCGAAGCATTACGCCTATCTCAAAATCTCTGAGGGTTGTAATCATCGGTGTAGCTTTTGCATTATTCCCAGTATGCGAGGTGATCTGGTATCGCGCCCCATCGGCGATGTATTGCAAGAAGCCCAAAAACTTTTTGAGTCGGGAGTCAAAGAGCTCTTGGTGGTCTCGCAGGATACCAGTGCCTATGGCGTTGATATTCAGTACCGCACCGGCTTTTGGGATGGTAAGCCGATCAAGACACGCTTGTATGATTTGGCACTTGCACTGCATGAACTTGCGCTAAGGCATCAAGCCTGGGTGCGCATGCATTATGTGTATCCCTATCCCCATGTGGATCAGATTTTGCCGATCATGGCGAAATTTAAAGATACGGGATTTGGGCTCTTGCCGTATTTGGATATTCCGTTTCAACATGCACACCCCGATGTGCTCAAGCGCATGAAACGACCTGCGAGCGGAGAAAAAAATCTGGATCGTATTGCTGCATGGCGAGCGATTTGTCCCGATCTTGTGATTCGTAGTACGTTTATTGCTGGATTCCCTGGCGAAACCGAAGATGAGTTTTCAGCCTTACTGCAATTTATGGAAGAGGCGCAAATCGATCGAGCTGGGTGCTTTGCCTATTCACCGGTGGAGGGCGCCACGGCCAATGAGCTCGACCACCCCGTGCCTGAGTCCCTTCGTGAGGAGCGACGCTCCCGCTTCATGGCGCTCGCCGAGGAACAATCGAGCCGACGCTTACGGCGATTAGTCGACCAACGCATTCGGGTATTGGTTGACCATGTAACCCCTGAGGGTGGAATCGGTCGGAGTGCGGCCGATGCCCCAGAAATTGATGGGATTGTAAAAATCTTGCCACCCAGTAAGCCTTCCAAGCGCTTCCGGGTTGGGGAGTTTGTGAGGGCTACGGTCCTAGAAACTCAAGGGCATGATCTGATTGTGGAAGTCTAGATAATTCGTAATGAATGAGTAATACTTGGGTAGATAATTGAACGTGTCGGTTGATTGGCTAATTTGCAAAGAGGGGAAAAATGATGAGTCGTGAAGTCGTGGTTTTAAGTGCAGCGCGTTCTGCAATTGGAAGTTATGGTGGCAGTCTCAGTGGCATGGAGCCATCGGAATTGGCTGGCGTTGTCATGAAAGAGGCGGTTGCCCGATCTGGCGCCGATCCTGCCAAGATTAACTACGTAACGGTCGGCAATACCATGCCAACCGACTCACGCTATGCCTATGTGGCTCGTGTTGCAGCCATTCAAGCGGGACTGCCGATGGACTCGGTCGCGATGGCCGTTAATCGTCTGTGCAGTTCTGGATTACAAGCGATTGTGACCACTGCGCAGGGCATCATGCTCAACGACTATGACTATGGAGTTGGTGGCGGTGTGGAAGTGATGTCGCGCGCGATGTATGGAGCCACAGCGATGCGTAACGGTGCACGCATGGGCGATACGAAGATGATTGACCTCATGGTCGCAGTACTCACCGACCCCTTTGGTGTTGGCCATATGGGCATCACGGCAGAGAACTTGGCTGAAAAATGGAAGATCACGCGCGAAGATCAAGATGCCTTTGCAGTGGAGTCGCATCGCCGTGCTGCTGCTGCGATCAAAGAAGGCCGCTTTAAATCCCAAATCGTACCGATTACATTAAAAACCCGAAAGGGCGATGTGGTGTTTGATACCGATGAGCATTGCAAACCGGATACCACCATGGAGACCTTAGGAAAAATGAAGCCCGCCTTCAAAAAAGAGGGTGGCACAGTGACCGCAGGAAATGCATCGGGTGTCAACGATGGCGCCGCCTTCATGGTTTTAGCAGCAGCCGATGTCGCTGCCAAAGCTGGACAAAAGCCAATTGCGCGTTTGGTTTCTTATGCAGTGGCTGGTGTTCCTAACCACATTATGGGCGAGGGCCCAATCCCCGCAACCAAGATTGCCTTGCAACGTGCTGGATTGACGCTAGACAAGATGGATGTGATTGAATCCAATGAGGCCTTTGCTGCTCAAGCAATTGCGGTGACCAAAGGGTTGGGCTTGGATCCAGCAAAGACCAACGTGAACGGTGGTGCGGTTGCACTCGGTCACCCAGTGGGTTGTACGGGTGCTGCGATTGCCACAAAGGCTATTTTTGAGTTACATCGCACCAATGGTAAGTATTGCTTAGTCACCATGTGTATTGGTGGTGGTCAAGGCATTGCCGCGGTATTTGAGAAGTTCTAAGCCTTACAGCAGTTCGAGGACTGCATCTAAGCCGACGTTGTCTAAAGCGACGTCGGCTTTTTCTTTAACAATGGCCTTGGCGCGATAGGCAACGCTTAAACCACAATCGGCCATCATCAATAGATCATTGGCGCCATCACCGATCACGATCGCAGAGCGCTTATTGAGATCAAAACGCGCGCATGCACTTTCCACAAAACGATTCTTGGCAACGCCATCCACAATATCGCCCAAGACCTGACCAGTGAGTTGATCACCCGTAATCTCCAGTTGATTGGAATGGGTTTCGCACAGGGAAAGGCGTTCTTGCATGCGATCGGTGAAGAATGTGAAACCACCAGAGACCAAAAGCGTGTGCATATCTCGTTCGTGGGCACCGCTAATCAGTAACTCCGCCCCTGGATTAAGTTGTAAGCGTTCCTCATAAACCGCATGCAAGGCCGAGATGGGTACACCCTCTAATAAGGCGACGCGCCTTCGCAGACTCTCCGCAAAGTTTGGAATCTCACCCCGCATCGTAGCCGCAGTAATTTCTGCAACTGCTGCTTTCTTACCAACAAAATCCGCAATCTCATCAATGCACTCAATATTGATCAGGGTCGAGTCCATATCCATGGCTAAGACCTTGAGCGCAGTGGAATCAAAACCAGCCGGCAGAATCGCTAGGTCGCAACCGCGCTCAGAGCAATACTGGCGCAGACCATTGCGCTCGAATGCTTCAATCTCACGCAACAATAAAAATCGCCCAGCACGATGTTGAAAGCCGATCCCTAATGTATGCAAGGCACGCTCTAGGCCAGAGATCAATTGGGGATCGGCCGCTTTTGATCCTAAGATCTGCAAACTAGGGAAGGGGTGAGACGATGAAGGCACCATCAATTAATTATGCCTAAGCCGTTGATGAGAGCGCAGGGGTTGGAAATGCATGAGCGGAAGCTACCAAAGCAGTGCTTAGGAGTTTCATGAGCTGCCGAATTGCCTCGATGCGCTGCTCAAGCTGATCAAACGCGGATCCTTTAGTAGGTAAGTATTTAATCCGATCTTGACCATTAAGTTGCACTTGGGGATTGGATTGCACCAAGCGAATCAATTTCACGGGATCTAAGGGGGGATGTGCAATAAAGGTTATCTGAATACCATTTGGACTCGCATCCATTTTCTGGATTCCATACAAGACCATTTCAAGGCGCAGGCGATGGGTCTCATAAAAGGCTTTTGCTGGATCGGGTAAATTTCCAAAGCGATCGACGAGCTCCTCGCGTAACTGACTTAAGCCATCAAAGTCCTCACAGCTAGCAAAGCGTTTATACAACGATAAGCGCTCGTGAACATCGGGGCAATAATCGGCGGGTAAGAGAGCAGGCGCCCCTAAATTGACATCAGTAATAGCTTGCATGGGAGAGAGCAGATCGAGCTCTTTGCCACTGCGCAATGACTTGACGGCGCGATTGAGCATCTCGGTATACAACTGAAACCCAATCTCATGAATCTCACCCGATTGTTTTTCACCCAAAACCTCGCCAGCCCCCCGAATCTCTAAATCGTGCATGGCCAGATAAAAACCAGAGCCTAGTTCTTCCATTGCCACAATCGCATCTAAGCGTAAATTGGCTTGCTTGGTGAGGGCATCCGGATCGGGTACCAAGAGATATGCATAGGCTTGATGGTGCGAGCGGCCCACCCGACCGCGTAACTGGTGCAGCTGGGCTAAACCAAACTTATCAGCGCGGTGCATGATGATGGTATTCGCTGTGGGTACATCGATCCCAGTTTCAATAATGGTGGTGCAAAGCAAGACATTGCTACGCTGGGTCACAAAATCACGCATCACTGCCTCAAGTTCACGTTCGTGCATTTGACCGTGTGCGACAGCAATTCGGGCTTCAGGTAGGAGGATTTGCAGAGCTTGCTTGCGATTTTGAATCGTCTCCACTTCATTGTGCAAGAAATACACCTGACCACCGCGCTTGATCTCACGCAGGACCGCTTCACGAATCACGCCATCGCTCTCTCGTCGCACAAAGGTCTTAATGGCTAGACGTTTCTGAGGAGCAGTAGCGATGACCGAGAACTCACGCAAGCCCTCAAGTGCCATTCCTAAGGTACGCGGTATTGGGGTCGCAGTGAGTGTCAAGATATCCACCTCAGCACGCAGCGCCTTCAAGGCATCTTTCTGACGCACACCAAAGCGATGCTCTTCATCAACAATCACTAAACCAAGGCGAGCAAATTGCGTTTCTTTGGATAGCAGCTTATGGGTACCAATCACAATATCAGCATCACCCGTAGCAATCGCAGCCAATGCAGTACTAATTTCCTTTGTGGTCTTAAAGCGCGAGAGCTCGACAATGCGCACAGGCCAAGCGGCAAAGCGATCCTTCCAAGTGGCGGCATGTTGCTCCGCTAAGAGGGTGGTTGGAGCCAGAATAGCCACTTGCTTGCCACCCATGACCGCAATAAAGCTGGCGCGCAGTGCCACTTCGGTTTTACCAAAGCCGACATCACCGCAGACCAAGCGATCCATCGGCTTGCCGCTGGTCATATCACCAATCACTGCAGCAATGGCATTGGCTTGATCGGGGGTCTCCTCAAAACCAAAACTTTCCGAGAATGCCGCATAGTCATGCGCTGAAAACTCAAAAGCATGACCTTTGCGGATTGCTCGTGCCGCATACAGATTGAGAAGTTCTGCTGCCGTGTCCCGAATTTGCTGAGCAGCCTTACGTTTGGCTTTATCCCACTGACCAGACCCCAGTTGATGTAAGGGTGCCGAATCGGGATCGGCTCCTGCGTAGCGCGTCACCTGATGCAATTGTTGAACGGGCACATACAAAGTTGCATCATGTGCGTAGACGAGATGCAAGAACTCCTCGAAGGCGGGCGCTTCTTTGGGACCTGCCATATTCAGTAATACCAAGCCTTGGTAACGACCAATGCCATGCTCAACATGAACCACGGGGTCGCCCACTTTGAGCTCGGATAAATCTTTAAAGAGGGTATCGGGATCGGTGTTACTGGTTTCTTTACTACGACGCTGACGTGCTGTTTGGGTAAAGAGCTCAGCCTCGGTAATGAGGAGTAATTGCTGCGGTTGCCACACAAATCCATTAAAAAGTGGCGATACGCAACACCCAAAACGTTCATTGCCCTTCATAAAATCAGCAATGGTGTTTACGCTCTGTGGATGCAAAGCAAATACCACATCCTCAGAAGCCCCGAGATTACTTTCCTCAATCAGTTGCCGAATGGATTCCAGCCGTCCCGCACTCTCAGCGCAAATTAGTACACGCCATTCATTTTGTGCAACCAGCCAACGTAAGCGTTTTAAGGGATCTGCATCGCGTCGATGAACAGCAACATCTGGCAATGACGTAAAAACCGGTTCTGTGCTCGAATCTAAAGCGGTTTGTGATTGAAGGACAAAGCGTGGATACGGCTTCGCAATCGTATAAAACTGCTCTAAGCTCAAAAATAAATCATGGGGCTTTAGAACCGGGCGCTCGAGATCGTGCTTGAGAAAATCGTAGCGTTGCTCGGTATCTTTCCAAAACTGCGTGATGCTGGTTTCAATATCGCCGACATAACCCACACATATTGCATGGTGATGATCGGATTCATTGCTGCGTACAAAGTAATCGAAGATCGTTGTGGTTTCATCAAAGAAGAGTGGGAGATAGGATTCAATTCCTGCCGTCGGAATTCCAGTGCTGACATCTTTATAGATCGCACAACGCGTGGGGTCCCCTTCAAAATACTCGCGCCAGCGTCCTCGAAAGGCGGTCCGTGAGGCCTCATCGAACGGAAACTCATGACCTGGAAGTAAGCGGATTTCTTTAACGGGATACAAACTACGTTGGGTGTCTGGATCAAAGGCGCGAATATGTTCAATCTCATCGCCAAAGAGATCGAGTCGATAGGGTAGGGATGAGCCCATCGGGAACAAATCAATCAAGCCACCGCGGATGCTGTATTCACCGGGGCGCATTACTGCGCTGACGGGGTCATAACCTGCCTGTTGCAATTGCAAACGAAGCGCCTCTTCATTTAAGCGTTCCCCTTGACGAAAGAAAAAAGTATGGGCAGATAAAAATGCGGGTGGCGCGAGGCGTTGTAAGGCTGTGGTTACTGGCATCAAAATGAGATCGCAGGTGCCATTTTGCATTTCGTAGAGCGTGGCTAAGCGCTCTGAGATTAAATCTTGATGCGGCGAGAAATGATCGTAGGGCAAGATCTCCCAATCCGGCAGCAAACGAATACGCAATTGCGGAGCAAAGCTCGGAATCTCTTCCAACAATCTCTGGGCATCGGTTGCACTAGCGCAAAACACCACAAACTGGCTGTAGTGCGCGCGGTAGGCAATTGCCATTTGTGCAAGGAGTGCTGCATCGGCGGAGCCAACTACGGAATCGAAGGTAAAGCGCTGCCCCGCCCGCAGCACGGGAATAGGGGGTGTAAGTAAAGCAGCAGACCTTGGCGCTGCCGCTGGATTGACAGCATCCGACATCTAGAAGCATTATAGAATCAGGTATGCATTCCAATCGAACCCTGCTATGGCAACCATAAGCAAACGTTGCCATGCTGTACTGCCCTCTGCAGGGATGGGTGTGCGCTTGGGCGGTGATCAGCCAAAGCAATTTCGGCATTTGGCAGGTAAGCCCATGTTGCTCTATGCCTTAGATGCTTTCTTTCGATGCCCCGAGGTGAACTCCGTTTGGATCGGAATGAGTCCTGGCTCCAATCCCTTGATTCATGATCTGAAATCCCGCTACCCCAATCCGACCAAACGCTTTGAGTTTCTAGAAACCGGGGGCCCCACTCGGCAGCAAACCGTATTAAATACCCTTGCAGCAATGCTTGATCTTGGTGTCGATCCATACGATTGGGTATTAGTGCACGACGCAGCCCGCCCAGGTATTACCCCTGAATTAATTGTTCGACTCATCACCTTAGTGAAGGCCCAAGAGCAAGTCGATGATCAGCAGCAGGCACTGCAATCCGGTGGCCTCTTAGCGATGCCAGTTGCTGACACGATGAAAGAAACCACGCAAGACGCCATGCGCTCACAAACCACGATTGATCGCTCCCGTCTTTGGCAAGCCCAAACCCCACAAATGTTTCCTCTTCAGGTTTTGCACGATGCCCTTGATCAAGCGATACGCGATGGAGCCAATATTACCGATGAAGCTAGTGCAATTGAGCGCTTAGGTGGGCAACCCCTTTTGGTGGAAGGTGCCACCCGAAACTTTAAGGTGACGCACCCGGCAGATTGGGACTTGATGGAGCTGGTACTCAGTGAGCGTCGGTAAAATAGCGTCATGACAACTAGCATTCCATTTCGGATCGGACAGGGGTATGACATTCATGCCTTAGTCCCTGATCGCAAATTAATTCTTGGGGGAGTAACCATTCCCTATGAAAAGGGACTGCTTGGTCACTCGGACGCCGATGCACTCCTGCATGCCATTACCGATGCACTTTTAGGTGCTGCAGGATTGCATGACATTGGGCAAATGTTTCCGGATGACGATGCGCGCTTTAAAGATATGGATAGCCGAGTTCTTCTGCGTGCAGCCTTGCAAAAAGTGCAAGCGGTGGGCTATCAAGTGGGTAATGTCGATGCCACTGTAATCTGTCAAAAACCAAAATTAGCCACGTACATACCGGAGATGGTGCGCAATATTGCCAGCGACTTGAAGGTGACCGATAGCCACGTTAATTTGAAAGCCAAAACCAATGAATCCTTAGGCCATCTGGGTCGGGGTGACGGAATCGCGGTGCATGCCGTAGCTCTCCTCTATAAGGCATTGTAGAATCTACCTTTTACGTGAATTCTGAGCCAGTTCGTGTCTGCATCGCTTAAATAGCGAGGATGGCGAAATTGGTAGACGCACCAGGTTTAGGTCCTGACGCCAGAAATGGTGTGGGGGTTCGAGTCCCCCTCCTCGCACCACACGGCTGCTTGGCTTAGTCTTCACATCTAACCTTCATAAAGAGGCTGTAGTGCAAATCGAAAACTTAGGTAGCTTAGACCGCAAAATTACTCTCCAATTTAATCGTGCTGATGTGAATCAAGCACGCGAGGCCCGTTTAAATAAGATTGGTAAATCCATGAAGATGCCCGGCTTTCGTCCAGGCAAGGTGCCCAAGAAAATGGTGGAGCAGCAATACGGCCTGCAAGTGGATTTTGAGGTTCAGTACGACAAAGCCTCTCAACTCTTTTATGAGGTTAGTAAAAAAGAGGGGATTAAATTAGCCAGCCAACCTCGCTTGGAACCCAAAAGCGAAATTGGAGCTGATGAAGTTGTGTTTGATGCCTTCTTTGAGGTTCTGCCCGAAGTCAAGATTGGTGACTTCAGTAACTCGGAGTTAACCCGTTACACCACCGAAGTAAACGACCCTGAAATCGATCGGGCGCTCGATGTTCTTCGCAAACAGCGCGTGCACTATCACTCCCGCGGCGAAGCAGGTGACCACGGTGATGGTGGTTCGGATACCAGCGCTCAAAAAGATGATCAAGTGACTCTGGATTTTGTCGGCACGATTGATGGCGTGGAGTTTGCCGGCGGTAAAGCCGATGACTTCAAGTTTGTGATTGGTGCGGGTCAGATGCTCCCTGAGTTTGAGGCTGCAGCATTGGGACTCAAGAAGGGCGAGAGTAAGACCTTCCCTTTAAGCTTCCCAGCGGAGTATCACGGCAAAGAGGTGGCAGGTAAAACTGCCCAGTTCACAATTACGATGAAGGATGTGGCCTGGCCCCATTTACCTCCAGTCGATGAAGAGTTTGCCAAGTCCCTTGGAATTACCGAAGGCGGTGTCGAGAAAATGCGTAGTGAGATCAAAGCCAACATGGAGCGTGAAGTGAAGCGGCGCACCGAGGCTCTTCTTAAAAACCAAGTGATGGATGAGTTGATTAAGCAATGCCAACTCGATGTTCCCAAATCATTAATTACTAGTGAGCAAGAGCGTTTGATTGAAGGCGCTCGTCAAGATCTAATGCAACGGGGTATCCCTAACGCCAAAGATGCACCAATTCCAGCCGAGATGTTTGCAGAGCAGGCCGACAAGCGCGTGCGTCTTGGTCTGATTTTGTCGGATCTCGTTAAGCTTCACAACTTAACCGCCACCCCTGATCAAATTAAAGCCTCAATTGAGGAGACCGCAGCAACCTACGAGGATCCTAAGGAAGTGGTGCGCTGGTACTACAGCGATCCAAGCCGCCTTAAAGAGGTAGAAGCCGTAGTTCTTGAGGAGAATGTGGTTAAACACATTTGCGGTCTCGCGAAGGTAACCGATAAATCGGTTAGTTTCGAAGAGCTCAGCAAAATGAGTTAATCTAATAGCCAATGATCAATCTAGAAAGTCAATGAGCATGAGCGCACTTGAGACCCAAGCCCTTGGTTTAGTCCCGATGGTGGTAGAGACCTCTGGACGAGGAGAGCGTGCTTACGATATTTATTCGCGCCTATTAAAAGAGCGGGTGGTATTTCTGGTGGGTGAGGTCAATGACCAAACTGCCAACTTGGTGATCGCGCAATTGCTATTTCTGGAGAGCGAGAACCCCGACAAAGAGATCTCCCTCTACATCAACTCCCCGGGTGGATCGGTGTCTGCTGGTTTAGCAATCTACGACACCATGCAATTTATTAAACCGCATGTAAGTACCTTGTGCATGGGTATGGCTGCCAGCATGGGAGCCTTCTTGTTAGCTGCTGGTGAAAAAGGCAAGCGTTATGCCTTACCCAACGCCCGTGTGATGATTCATCAACCTTTGGGTGGTGCACGAGGACAAGCCTCTGATATCGAAATCCAAGCCCGCGAGATCTTGTACTTGCGTGAACGTTTGAACACGATCTTGTCGCAGCGTACTGGTCAAACCATTGAGACTATTGCTAAAGATACGGATCGTGATAACTTTATGTCAGCCGAGCAGGCCCGCGATTACGGTTTAGTCGATAAAGTGATCGATCAGCGCGGTAGCTAATAGTAAGAACGAGCGATGAGCGAAACCACCACCACGGATAAAACGCTGTACTGTTCCTTCTGTGGCAAAAGCCAGCATGAGGTCAAAAAACTGATTGCTGGCCCATCAGTGTTCATTTGTGACGAGTGCATTGA
This sequence comes from Polynucleobacter sp. HIN8, assembly GCF_030297615.1. Classification (NCBI taxonomy): domain Bacteria; kingdom Pseudomonadati; phylum Pseudomonadota; class Betaproteobacteria; order Burkholderiales; family Burkholderiaceae; genus Polynucleobacter; species Polynucleobacter sp. HIN8. Next base: position 902,791 of record NZ_AP028139.1, read on the forward strand.
TCTGTGCACTGACATTATTCAAGAAGAGATTGCCAAAGAGCCTCTCAGCACGAAAGGCGACGCGCTCCCGTCTCCGCAAGAGATTCGGTTAAACCTAGACCAGTATGTGATCGGCCAAGATCTGGCCAAGAAAACCCTAGCCGTTGCTGTTTATAACCATTACAAGCGCCTATTGCACTTGCCTGCACCGAAAGTGAAAAAGGCAGATGGCGACAAAGCAGAAGCAGCAAAAGATGGCAAGAAAACTGCGACTGCACAAGCGGGCAATAACAAGCCACTGGTTGATGGTGTGGAGTTGGCAAAAAGTAATATTTTGCTCATTGGTCCGACTGGTTCTGGTAAGACCTTGTTAGCGCAAACCTTAGCGCGTATGTTGGATGTGCCTTTTGTGATGGCCGATGCTACGACGCTCACTGAGGCGGGATATGTGGGCGAAGACGTTGAGAACATTATTCAGAAGCTCTTGCAAAACTGCGACTACAACATTGAGAAGGCAGAGCGCGGCATTGTGTACATTGATGAGATCGATAAGATCTCGCGTAAATCCGATAACCCCTCCATTACACGTGACGTCTCCGGTGAGGGTGTGCAACAAGCATTACTCAAATTGATTGAAGGCACGATGGCTTCGGTGCCACCTCAGGGTGGACGCAAGCACCCCAATCAAGACTTCTTGCAAGTCGATACCACCAATATCCTGTTTATCTGTGGCGGTGCCTTTGATGGTCTAGAGAAGGTGATTGCGCAACGTACGCAAAAGACCGGTATCGGTTTTGGGGCAGAGGTTGCTGCCAAGGATAGTCGTGGCATTGGCCAGCTTCTCGCGGAAGTGGAACCCGAGGATCTCATCAAGTTTGGCTTGATTCCTGAGTTGATTGGTCGTTTACCAGTTCTAGCAACCTTAGCCGAGCTCGACGAGACCGCCTTGGTGGCCATCTTGACCGAACCTAAAAATGCGCTAGTTAAGCAATATCAAGCATTGCTTGGCATGGAGGGTGTGGAGCTCGAGGTGCGCGCCGAGGCTTTGAGTGCAATTGCTAAGAAAGCCATTGCCCGTAAGACCGGTGCTCGAGGCCTGCGATCCTTGCTTGAAGGCGTGCTCATGGATGTCATGTACGAGCTGCCATCAATGAAGAATGTTCAAAAAGTCGTGATTGACGACAGTACGGTGCAATCTGGCACTAAGCCGTTGATTGTGTACAAGCAGGGCAGTGATGAGAACGAGTCATCCCTGACCAAAAAGGCCTAGGCCTTTGCCACAAAACCCCCAAAATCAGGCTATTTTTGCAAAATTAACCCTAAATTGGGGTATTTTTCATCTTTTTTGTATGATTGGTATTGAGTTTCCTAATGAACTCCCCACATAGGTAGTATGCTAGTCATAGATCTAACTGGAGAACAACGCAATGCCAGGACAATTATTACTTCCTTCTGAACCCATCCAGTTACCTTTGTTGCCCTTAAGGGACGTGGTGGTTTTTCCCCATATGGTGATTCCATTATTTGTGGGTCGCCCCAAATCCATTAAAGCCCTCGAGGCTGCGATGGAAACCGGCAAGAGCGTCTTGTTGGTGGCACAGAAAGCCGCAGCGAAAGACGAACCCTCGGTTGAGGACCTCTATGAAGTGGGCTGTATCGCTAGCATCTTGCAAATGCTCAAACTCCCTGACGGTACCGTGAAGGTCCTCGTCGAAGGCTCGCAACGGGCTGAAGTGAGCCAGATTGAGGATAGCCTAGGCTACTTTAGTTGCGAAGCAACTCCTAAAGAGATTGAGGTGGTCGATGCGCATGAGACCGAAGCGCTACGCCGTGCGATCATGGCTCAGTTCGATCAGTACGTCAAACTCAATAAGAAAATCCCCCAAGAGATCTTGGCATCGCTTGCTGGTATCGATGATCCAAGCCGCTTAGCCGATACCATTTGCGCACACCTGCCAGTAAAGCTTGAGCAAAAGCAGCGCTTACTGGAAATGAACGGAGTAATGCAGCGCTTAGAGAGCCTCTTAACGGATCTGGAGAGCGAGATTGATATCTTGCAAGTGGAAAAACGCATTCGTGGCCGCGTGAAGCGGCAGATGGAAAAGAGTCAGCGCGAGTACTACCTCAACGAGCAGGTCAAAGCGATTCAGAAAGAATTGGGTGAGGGCGAAGAGGGCGCTGACCTTGAGGAGTTGGAGAAGCGCATTAAAGCTGCGCGCATGCCAAAAGAGGCCTTGAAAAAAGCCGAGTCTGAGCTCAAGAAACTAAAACTCATGTCGCCGATGTCGGCTGAGGCAACCGTCATCCGTAACTTCATCGATACCTTGGTCAACTTGCCATGGCGCAAGAAGAGCAAGATCAACAACGACCTGACTAACGCCGAGAAAGTATTGAACGAAGACCACTATGGTCTGGATAAGGTTAAAGAGCGTATCTTGGAGTACCTCGCGGTTCAGCAACGAGTCGATCGCGTCAAAGCACCCATTCTGTGTTTGGTTGGTCCGCCCGGAGTGGGTAAGACCTCGCTTGGGCAATCGGTTGCACGCGCCACAAACCGTAAGTTCGTGCGCATGGCCTTGGGCGGTGTGCGCGATGAGTCCGAGATCCGCGGTCATCGTCGAACCTATATTGGCTCGATGCCAGGCAAGATTCTGAGTAGTCTCACCAAGGTCGGTGTGCGTAATCCATTATTCCTGCTTGATGAAGTCGACAAGATGGGCATGGACTTCCGAGGCGATCCCGCGAGCGCTCTACTGGAGGTCTTAGACCCCGAGCAAAATCATACCTTCCAAGATCACTATGTCGAAGTCGACTTTGATCTATCGGACGTGATGTTTGTGGCAACCGCAAATTCGCTCAACATCCCAGGGCCATTATTAGATCGTATGGAAGTGATTCGCTTAGCGGGTTACACCGAAGATGAAAAACTCAGTATTGCGAAGAACTACCTTATCCCAAAACAAAACAAGAACAATGGCTTAAAGGATGGCGAGCTCACTATTGAAGAGAGCGCGATTCGAAACATCATTCGGTATTACACGCGAGAGGCGGGCGTGCGTGCACTCGAGCGCGAGATTAGCAAAATCTGTCGTAAGACCGTGAAGATGTTGCTACTCAAAAAAGAGAGTGCGCCCATCAAAGTGGATGCCGACAACCTTGAGAAATTCTTATCGGTGCGCATGTTTGATTTTGGCTCAGCGGCCAAAGAGAATCAAATTGGACAGGTTACGGGTCTCGCATGGACTGAAGTCGGTGGTGATTTGCTCACCATCGAAGCAGCACTAATGCCAGGTAAGGGTACGATTACTCGAACCGGCTCTATTGGTGATGTGATGAAGGAGTCCGTTGAAGCTGCAAGAACGGTGGTCCGCTCACGCGCCAAGGGTCTTGGAATCATCGATGAAGGCTTTGAGAAAAAAGATATTCATATTCACTTCCCAGAGGGAGCCACTCCCAAAGATGGTCCATCAGCAGGTATTGCAATCACAACCGCATTGGTCTCGGTCTTTACCGGAATCCCCGTGCGTTCGGATATCGCGATGACCGGTGAGATCACCTTGCGAGGCGAAGTGCTCCCCATTGGCGGACTGAAAGAGAAACTTCTTGCTGCGCATCGCGGTGGGATTAAGTTGGTCCTGATTCCAGAAGAGAATGTGAAGGATTTGATTGATATTCCAGATAACGTGAAGAATGCAATCGAGATCGTCCCAGTGCGCTGGATCGATAAGGTCTTAGAGCTTGCCCTCGAGCGCAAACCTGAACCCTTGCCCGATCCTAGCCCTGAAGAGTTGGCCAAAAAGGCTGCCGAGGCTTCTAAGCAAACGAGCAGCCCCACGAGTGGAGATGTAATCAAACATTAAGTTACAATCTCGGTTGTCAGTTTTAAGGGTGCTTAGCTCAGCTGGTAGAGCGTCTGCCTTACACGCAGAATGTCAGCGGTTCGATCCCGTTAGCACCCACCATTTCTTCTAATCCATGTTCGATTCCGTACGCAAACACCAAAAACTTCTGCAAATTGTCTTATTACTTTTTGTAGTTCCTTCCTTTGCAATGTTTGGTATCTCGAGTTACACCGACTTTTTTGATAAAGATACGGATCTCGTCAAGATTGATGGCAAATCAATCACCACGGTTGAAGTGGATAACAATGCCAAGCGTCAAGCCGAGCGATTTGGTGGAACCAGTCAAATTGCGCAGAGCCTGCCATTCCGACAAGCGGTTTTGGATGAACTAATCCAACAGCGTCTCTTGGTATTTGCGGTACGCGACCTCAAACTAAATATTAGTAATGCTTTTCTAAGTCAAAGCTTAGCTCAGATCCCCGAGATTAAAGCCATGTATAAACCTGATGGCAGTTTTGACTCGGCACGCTATCGTCAGCTCTTAGCCAATGTGGGGATGACCGTTGATCAATTTGAGACCGCTCAACGCTTTGATCTGATGATTCAGCAGCTGGTTACCGCAGTGGCGCGTACCGAGTTACCCAATCCAAAATTAGCCAGCATGATCTCAACGATGTATGAGACCGAACGGCAAGTTCAAGCCCTGCGCTTTACTGCAACTGATTTTGTGAACAAGGTGAACCCGACCGATGCTCAATTGCAAGAGTACTATGAGGCAAACACCAAACTCTTCGAAGCCCCAGAAACCATTGATGTGGAGTTCTTAGTACTCAAGGCTGACCCTAAAGAAGACGCTAAAGTATTTAATGACAGGGCTGATCAGTTTGCGAACATCACTTATGATCAAGCGGACAGCTTAAAACCCGCAGCGGATAAATTAAAGCTCTCGATTCAGTCGGCTAAAGGGGTGGGGCGTAATGGTCAAGTAAGCCTATCCAAAGATCACCCCATGAATGACCGACGCGTGGTCCAAGCCTTATTCAACGATGAAGCGCTGAAGAACAAACGCAATATTGAAGCAGTACAAATCGCTCCGGGTACATTTGTGTCGGCACGCGTTGTGACCTTCTATCCTGCCAAAGTTCTGCCTTATAAAGAAGTAAGTGCTGAAGTACGTCGCCAGTTCAGCCTAAAGGCTGCTCAAAAACTAGCAGCCCAAGCAGCGGGTACGCGCTTTGAGGCCCTGCAAAAAAATCCCAACGACACCAATGGATTTGCTAAGCCAGTGTGGGTCTCACGTAATAAACCAACCGATCTTGTTGGCCCACAGTTGGATGTGGTGATGGCGGTTGATCCAGCCAAACTACCTGTCGTGGTGTCTGCCCAAGGATCTGATGGAATTACTCTGTATCGCATTGATCAGGTTCGGCAACCACCGGCCGGGGATCCAAAAATGCGTGCCGCACAAGCACAGCAAATGGAAGCATTGGCAGCTCAAGCTGAGTTTGCAGCCTTCCTCAATCACATGCGCATCCTGGCGGATGTGAAGATTGTCAATCCTCTAAAGTAACAATCAATTTGTTATAAGAAGCTCTCGATACGGTTCGAGAGCCTTCCATACATTGTTAAACAGGATTGGTTGAGCCTGTTCGTTTGGATGAATCCGATCCGCCTGAAATAACTCAGGCCGTGTAGCGACACCTTCCAGGAAAAAAGGCAGTAGGGGGACTTGCTCTGATTGCGACAGCGTCACAAATAGGCGTGCAAATTGTTTGGTGTATTCCTGACCATAGTTGGGAGGGATTTGCATCCCAAGCAGCAAAACTTCAGCACCACTTTTCTTGCTCATCACAATCATCTCTTTGAGGTTTTTCTGGGTAGATGAAAGGGAGAGCCCTCGTAAGGCATCATTGGCGCCCAGCTCAATAATCACCAAGCGTGGCTTAATCCGCTTTAGAAGATCAGGCAGACGACTTAAGCCACCTGCAGTGGTCTCACCACTAATGCTGGCATTAGCCACTTGCCAAACACTGCCATCTTTACGTAATTGATTCTGGAGAAATCCTACCCAGCCGCTGCCGCGTGGCAGCCCATATTCTGCAGAGAGGCTATCGCCGAGAACCAGGAGTTGTGGAGTCGCGCTTGGGGTCTTAGTTGTTTGTGCCTGCAAGGGTGTAGTACTGGCGAGTAAGATGGAGGCCAATCCAACAACAAATTGTCTAAACAAAGGGTTCACAGTGACTATTGTGCATGAATCTACCCCAGTCTTGCAGGCCATGGGTGTGGGTAAAACGGTTCAAACCAGCGATGGGCCGCTTGCGATCTTGCAAGACATTCATTTCGCAATCCAGGCTGGAGAATCCGTCGCGATTGTGGGGGCATCGGGCTCTGGCAAAAGTACACTTTTGGGTCTGATGGCTGGCTTGGATCAAGCAACTAGTGGTTCGATTGATCTTATGGCGCAGAATTTAGGACGATTGGACGAAGACGGTCGGGCAAAACTAAGAGGCCAGTTCGTCGGATTTGTATTTCAATCCTTTCAACTGGTGCCGCATCTCAATGCCCTTGAGAACGTAATGCTGCCTCTGGAGATTCGAGGTGTGCCTCTTACGCAAGCGCGCGAGTTAGCTGCCGATTGCCTCGCACGTGTTGGCCTGTCGCAGCGCTTGATGCATTACCCTAAAACCCTATCGGGTGGTGAGCAGCAACGGGTGGCCTTGGCCCGAGCGTTTGTTAGTAAGCCAGCCATCCTATTTGCAGATGAACCCACCGGTAGTTTGGATGAGGCAAGTGGCTCCAAAGTCATTGAACTCCTTTTTGAGCTCAACCGCGAGAATGGTTCTACCTTAATCCTGGTCACCCATGACCCTCAATTAGCACAGCGCTGTAGCCGTCAGTTAATACTTCAAGGCGGTCGTCTTCTCTAAAAATAGCTTGAGGATCGCTAGGATCTTATAATTGCGGGATGTCCTTTTTCCGTTGTCTGCCCGGGGCTGATGCCCTCTCTGTATTCCGTCAACAACGGCTTCTGAGTCACCTCCATCAGGAAGGGATTGAACTTCAGTCGATTCATGCTCAGTACCTGCACTTTATCTGGTCTGTCAACGAACTAAGCAGTCAGGAGCTCTTAACGCTTGAGGCCTTACTGCAATATGGTGAACCATATCAAGCAATCGCCACACCCAATCGTGCCATCGTGATTCCACGCTTTGGGACGGTTTCTCCATGGGCAAGTAAGGCGACGGATATCGCTCATCAATGCGGATTGGATGTGTTGCGGATCGAGCGCGGTATTTGCTATCAATGGAGTGCAAAGCGAACGCTCAGCCCAGAGCAAGAACGCATTCTTCAAACCAGTCTGTTTGATCGCATGACCGAAATCATTATTGCCTCGTACGAAGAAGCGAATGCTCTGTATCAAACGCTGCCAGACCGTCCGTTTACTCGCATTGATGTGATCGGCATGGGTCAAAAGGCGCTTGATGATGCAAACCAAGCCTTAGGGTTAGCACTCTCGGCTGATGAGATCACGTATCTTGAAGAGAACTTTAAGCGCTTAGGTCGCAATCCCAGTGATGTTGAGCTAATTATGTTTGCGCAAGCGAACAGCGAACACTGTCGCCACAAAATCTTTAATGCAAGTTGGACAATCGATGGCCAGAATCAAGAGCACTCGCTCTTTGCCATGATTCGGAACACGCACCGTTTGCAGCCGAAGGGAACCGTTGTTGCTTACTCGGATAACTCAGCGATTATGGAAGGCTGTGAAGCCGATGTATGGAGTTCCACAGGCCCCGCCGGGCAATATCGCACTAAGCGAACTCTGGTGCATACCTTAATGAAGGTAGAGACCCACAACCATCCCACTGCGATTGCTCCTTTTCAGGGGGCAGCGACTGGATCGGGTGGTGAGATCCGCGATGAGGGCGCCACCGGGATTGGTGGTAAACCCAAAGCAGGACTCACTGGATTTTCAGTATCGAACTTGCATATCCCTGGCACAAACTTGCCCTGGGAGCAAAAGCCCTATGGCAAACCAGAGCGTATCGCGACCCCCTTACAAATCATGATCGATGGCCCACTGGGTGGTGCCGCTTTTAATAACGAGTTTGGTCGCCCTAACTTGGGTGGGTATTTCAGGGTCTTTGAACAAACCATTGCAGGTAAGCGCCGCGGATACCACAAGCCCATCATGATCGCCGGTGGCATTGGTGCGATTGAAGACATCCACACCCATAAGAAACCCATTCTGGATGGCGATTTGCTCATTCAGTTAGGCGGCCCCGGGATGCGCATTGGCATGGGCGGTGGCACAGCAAGCTCGATGGCAACAGGTACCAACACCGCCGACCTTGACTTTGACTCCGTTCAACGCGGTAACCCAGAAATTGAGCGTCGTGCGCAAGAGGTGATTAATCAATGCCGCTCCCTAGGAGAGAACAATCCGATTGTGTCAATCCATGATGTGGGTGCAGGTGGCTTATCGAATGCATTTCCCGAGCTCGCTGATAGCGCCAAGCTCGGTGCGCAATTTGAGCTTCGAAAGATTCCGTTAGAAGAGAGCGGCATGAGTCCCGCTGAGATCTGGTGCAATGAGTCGCAAGAGCGGTATGTCATTGCCATCCACGCCAAGGATCTCGAACGCTTTGCCTCCATCTGTGAACGGGAGCGCTGTCCCTATGCGGTCGTTGGCCATACTACCCAAGATCGGCAGCTGCAATTGCACGATCAGCAGCAAAGTACTAATTCAGATCAATGCTATCCAATTGATATGCCGATGGAGGTACTCTTAGGTAAGCCTCCCAAAATGCACCGTGATGTACAAAGTACGCATGAGCAATTTGCTCCAATCAATTGCAACGACATTGATCTCAAAATGGCGATTGAAGCTGTATTGCAACAACCAACCGTAGCCAGTAAATCGTTCTTAATCACGATTGGGGATCGCACCGTGGGTGGTTTGAACTCGCGCGATCCCTTTGTTGGACCATGGCAAGTACCGGTAGCTGATTGCGCAGTAACCACCATGGACTACCACGGCTATCGCGGTGAGGCCATGAGTATGGGTGAGCGCACTCCCGTCGCTCTCTTTAATGCGCCCGCGGCGGCCAAGATGGCGGTGGGTGAAGCCATCACGAATATTCTGGCAGCGGATGTTCAACGCATTGAAGACATCAAACTCTCGGCGAACTGGATGGCTGCTTGTGGTCAGGCGGGTGAGGATGCCAAACTTTTCGCCTCAGTAGAAGCAGTCGGCATGGAGCTCTGTCCGGCACTGGGGATCTCGATCCCAGTCGGGAAGGATTCTTTATCAATGGCCACGACCTGGCAGAATCAGAATCAAACCAAGCAAGTGATTGCACCCGTGTCGCTCATCATCTCGGCCTTCGCCCCAGTGCATGACGTTCGCAAAACACTGACACCACAACTCAACACCGAGATCGCGGATACCGAACTCATTCTGATTGATCTGGGATGTAACCAAAATCGCATGGCGGGCAGCATTGTCACCCAAGTATTTGATCAAACCGATACCGAAGCGCCATCCGTTGACAGACCTGAGGTCCTCAAAGGTTTTGCCAGCGCAATTACACAACTGCGTGCCAAGCAAATGGTCTTGGCCTATCACGACCGTTCGGACGGAGGCCTACTCGCCTGTATCGCGGAGATGGCCTTTGCCAGTCATTGCGGTATTTCCATCAATGTTGATCTACTCTGCATTGATGCGCGCACCGAACAGGATTACGGCGATGCGAAGAATTGGGCGAGCCAAGTCAGCGGTCGCCGCCATGAACAAACCATTCGGGCGCTCTTTAATGAAGAGCTTGGGGTGGTGATTCAGATTGAGCGTTCGCAGCGCGATCCGGTCTTTGCTATCTTGCGAGAACAGGGCATTAGTGCCTTTAGTCATGTGATCGGTAAACCCAACTCGAATGACACCTTAGAGATTTGGCGCGATGCAAAATGCGTTTACTCAGAGAGCCGCATGACCTTGCAAAAGCTTTGGCAAAACACCAGCTATCAAATTGCACGTCTACGCGATAACCCCGAGTGCGTTGATAGTGAGTTCAATGCCTTGGATGACGCCAAGGACCCGGGCATGAGCCCGAAGCTCACATTTGATCCCAACGAGAACATCAGTACACCTTACCTCCAAAAAACAATTCGCCCAAAGATCGCCATATTACGAGAGCAGGGTGTGAACTCACATCTGGAGATGGCGTATGCAATGGATCTTGCTGGTTTTGCTACGCACGATGTCCATATGAGCGATTTGCTGGCGGGCCGCACACACCTTAATGAGTTTCAAGGCCTAGTTGCCTGTGGTGGATTCAGTTACGGCGATGTACTCGGAGCCGGTGAAGGATGGGCTAAGACTATTCTCTTTAACACAATGCTCAGCGATCAGTTCAGAGCGTTTTTCAATCGCTCAGACAGTTTTGCATTAGGCGTTTGCAATGGTTGCCAGATGATGAGTAATTTATCGAAACTCATTCCAGGGGCAGATGCCTGGCCGAAGTTCACTCGCAATCAATCAGAGCAATACGAAGCGCGTTTGGTGATGGTGGAAGTCTTGGATTCTCCATCGCTATTCTTCAAAGGTATGGCTGGAAGTCATTTACCCATCGCAGTAGCACATGGTGAAGGCTATGCGAACTTCAAACACCAAGGCAATGATCAACAGGTTGAATCCAATCACTTAGCAGCCATGCGCTTTGTTGATCACTACGGCAAGCCAACTCAGCGCTATCCATTTAATCCCAATGGCTCGCCTCATGGACTCACGGGTGTAACGACTACCGATGGCCGTTTCACAGTCATGATGCCGCACCCCGAGCGAGTGTTCAGAAATGTGCAAATGAGTTGGCATCCCAAAGAATGGCATCAGCACGCGGATGGTGCAAGCCCGTGGCTCCGCATGTTCCGTAATGCCCGCGTTTGGGTGAACTAGGTGGCAAGCAACAAAACATCGTTTCCCCCGGTTACGTTCTCCGAGTCTGGTGGTATTCGCTATCTGCATTTAGGTACACCTTGGATTCAAGGTGCGATGCGGATTCGGGATCCAATCGAAATCTATCTTGAGTACTCCCAGCAAATGATGGCGTGGCTTCTGTTTTTACAAAGTCGGCCTGGAATGCAAGTCACTCAATTGGGTCTTGGTACCGGATCCTTAGCGAAGTTCACCCTTGAACATTGTCCTGGTGTACACAACATCATCGTGGAAATTAATCCAGCGGTGATCATTGCGGCTAAGACCATGTTTGATCTACCCACAGATCCCAACTTAACGATTATTGAAGATGATGCGTTGGCGTATGTGAAGAACACGCGCCATCACCAACAGTCTGATGTCTTGCAAGTGGACCTGTACGATGCGCAAGCCAAAGGGCCGGTATTGAGTTCACTCGAGTTTTACCAAGCCTGCTACCAAAGCTTAAAAGCAGTTGGGGTGATGACCGTTAATTTGTTCTCACAGCATAAAAGTTTTGACATAAATCTCAATAATATCTGCAAAGCGTTTAAGGGCAGGGTACTCATCTTCCCAGAATCGCACGATTGCAATGCGGTCGCCATTGCCTTCAAGGGTCCCATGATTAAGACGGATTGGGACCCTATTGTGCAACGCGCCAAAATGATTGAAACAACGACGGGACTTCCAACCAAGCCTTGGGTACAGGGTTTGCGAACAGTCAATGCGCATCAAGAGGAAGCTCTAGCCATCTAAATAAACCTTTTCTTTTACAGATTTATGTGTAATATTTACTTTACATATCTAATCTGGGGTTTTGATGATGACCGATACAACTTTTATTACCCTGTTCATCCTCTTTGGTGCATGTTTTGGGTTTGCAACCTACTCAGAGCGGCATTTATTTAGTGAGGGTCCTCACAAGGCAAAGAGTTGCGACGAAAATCCATTTGAAAGTCGTGCGTTTTGGGTATTACTTTGCGCCTTACTCTGGCCTATCATGGTCGTCACCAGAATCCATAGCGCTTGGCTACTTCACAAACGCAAAAAGCAAGCGAAGCCGGTTGCCTTGCATTGATATTTGAATCACCGAAGAGTAAGAACTAAAATAAAAAAGCCCAAGGCCTAAACCCAGGGCTTCTTTACTTTAAGTGACGCTTAAACACTCACTGTATCAGCAACCTCACTAAAGTCTTTGATCTTGTCAAAGTTCATGTAGCGATACACATCATTGGCTTTGGCATTGACCGCTTGGAACTGTTCCAGGTACTCGGCCATAGTCGGTATCCGACCGAGTAGGGCGGCGACCGCAGCGAGCTCAGCGGATGCTAAATACACCCGTGTATCAATCCCCAAACGATTAGGGAAGTTGCGTGTTGATGTAGAAACCGCCGAGGCACCCTTGCGCATCTGGGCTTGATTACCCATGCACAGCGAGCAACCTGGGGACTCCATGCGTGCCCCGGTGCGACCCAGAATGCCGTAATAGCCTTCCTCGGTGAGGATCATGGCATCCATCTTGGTGGGCGGTGCTACCCAGAGGCGCGTTGGGATATCGGTTTTACCTTCGAGGATCTTACCGGCAGCACGGAAGTGTCCAATATTGGTCATGCACGAACCAATAAACACTTCATCGATCTTGTCACCCTGAACCTCAGAGAGGTACTTCACATCATCTGGATCATTGGGGCAGGCCAAGATTGGTTCTTTGATCTCGTTTAGATCGATCTCAATGACCTCAGCATAATCGGCATTCGCATCGGCCTTGAGTAATTGTGGATTTGCGATCCAACTCTCCATCGCTTTGATACGGCGTGCGAGGGTGCGCTTATCTTCGTAGCCATTCGCAATCATCCACTTCATAAGCGTAATGTTGGAGCGCATGTATTCGATAATGGGCTCTTTATTGAGGTGCACGGTGCAACCACCGGCAGAACGCTCGGCTGATGCATCCGACAGTTCAAAAGCTTGCTCGACCTTCAGATCAGGTAAGCCTTCAATCTCAAGAATACGACCCGAGAACACATTCTTCTTACCCTTTTTCTCAACGGTGAGAAGACCACGCTTAATCGCAAAAAGAGGAATCGCATTGACCAAGTCCCGCAAGGTAATACCAGGTTGCATTTGACCTTTAAAGCGAACCAGTACGGACTCGGGCATATCAAGTGGCATGACACCGGTTGCAGCCGCGAATGCGACGAGACCCGACCCAGCAGGGAAGGAGATACCAATCGGGAAGCGAGTGTGGCTATCGCCACCGGTGCCACAAGTGTCCGGCAACAACAAGCGATTTAACCAACTATGAATCACACCATCACCTGGGCGCAGTGAGACGCCACCGCGATTGGTCATAAACGATGGCAGTTCATGATGGGTACGAATGTCCACCGGCTTTGGATAGGCTGAGGTGTGGCAAAACGATTGCATCACTAAGTCTGCTGAGAATCCCAAGCAAGCAAGGTCTTTTAGTTCATCGCGGGTCATTGGACCCGTGGTGTCTTGCGAACCCACGGTGGTCATGTGAGGCTCGCAATAGGTTCCTGGACGAACGCCTTGGCCCTCTGGCAGGCCGCATGCACGACCCACCATCTTCTGGGCCAAGCTAAAGCCCTTCTTATTATCGGGTGGGCTAATCGGCACTTGGAACTCCGTCGATGCGGGTAAGCCAAGTGAGGCGCGTGCCTTAGCCGTTAAACCGCGACCAATAATGAGTGGAATGCGACCGCCGGCGCGAACCTCATCGAGGATCACTGGCGACTTCAATGTGAACTCGGCAATCACCTTGCCATCTTTGTAAACCTTACCTTCATAGGGGCGCAGTTCAATCACATCACCCATATTCATTTGGTTAACGTCAAGCTCAATGGGGAGGGCACCCGCATCTTCCATGGTGTTAAAAAAAATCGGTGCAATTTTGCTGCCTAAGCAAACACCACCATAGCGCTTATTGGGTACAAACGGAATATCTTGACCGGTCCACCACAGAACGGAGTTGGTGGCTGATTTACGAGACGACCCAGTGCCAACGACATCACCCACATAGGCAATTTGATGACCTTTTTGCTTAAGCGCCTCAATCTGCTTCATAGGGCCACGCACTCCAGCCTCATCGGGCTCAATACCTGAACGGGGGTTCTTGAGCATCACCGTCGCATGCAGCGGTATATCGGGACGGCTCCACGCATCAGGGGCTGGGGAGAGGTCATCGGTATTGGTTTCACCGGTGACCTTGAAGACCGTGAGGGTCATGGATTTTGGTACTGCAGGCCGGCTGGTAAACCATTCTGCATTGGCCCAACTCTGAATCACAGCCTTAGCATTTGCATTACCTTTTTCGGCTAACTCATTGACATCATTAAAGTAATCAAACATGAGCAAGGTTTTCTTGAGGGCTTCGGTCGCGGCAGCGCCACACTCCTTATCTTCTAGCAATTCAACTAATGGTTTGATGTTGTAACCCCCGAGCATAGTACCCAAGATTTCAGTCGCCTTAATCCGTGAAATGACAGGAGATTGCAGCTTCCCTTTGGCAAGCGCATCCAAAAACTCGGCCTTAACCTTGGCTGCCTCATCCACTCCAGCTGGCACGCGATAACTAATTAAATCAAGGAGTTGGGCCTCTAAACCTTTAGGGGGGTTCTGAAGCATTTTGACTAACTCAGCAGTTTGATCCTTGGTTAATGGGAGGGCGGGGATGCCTTGCGCAGCACGTTCAGCTACGTGGGATTGGTATGCGTCTAACATAAGATTCCTGATCAGAAGTGGGCCAAAAGAACAGGCTACATTGTAAAACTTTACTGACAGCGGATCTAGAGAAAATACCCCTAATCCGCTTGATCTTTAGAGGATTTGTTCGTCCTTTAAGGCCCAGACGAGGGCGATCACCCAGCCAATTAAGGACCAGCCTAAAAAGAGGTTCAAGGCAAGAATAGCCCCGGTATTGGCGCGCTTACGGTAAAACGCAATGGCTGCTGGTAAGAAGTAAAAGAGGGAGAGAAGGGTAATGAGAATGGCAAAAAATAAACGCATTCCTAATTTTACTTAGGGCAAGTCCGAATCCTCCTTTTTTTCAATCCGCCCAAGCTATCGTTATAATTGCGTATTACCAATAGACGTTAAGCGATGACCAAATACGTTTTTGTCACTGGTGGTGTGGTTTCTTCTCTGGGAAAAGGAATTGCAGCCGCCTCGCTTGCCGCGATTCTTGAATCACGCGGCCTGAAAGTCACCCTCCTAAAATTAGACCCTTACATCAACGTTGATCCTGGAACCATGAGTCCGTTCCAGCATGGTGAGGTCTTTGTAACCGAAGACGGGGCTGAGACCGATCTCGATTTGGGGCATTACGAGCGCTTTGTGAGCGCAAAGATGCGCAAGAGCAATAACTTCACCACGGGCCAAATTTATGAGTCGGTAATCCGCAAAGAACGCCGCGGTGAGTATCTTGGCAAGACCGTTCAAGTGATTCCACACATAACCAATGAGATACAGGCCTTTGTGGAAAAGGGTGCCAAAGCGAGTCATGATGGCCAGGCCGATATTGCGATTTGCGAGATTGGCGGTACCGTCGGTGACATCGAGTCGCTCCCGTTCTTAGAAGCGGCACGCCAAATGAGCTTGCGCCTCCCCAAAGGCGATTGTGCATTTGTGCATCTCACTTTAGTACCCTGGATTCAGAGTGCGGGGGAGTTGAAGACCAAACCCACGCAGCACTCGGTGCAAAAACTGCGCGAGATCGGTATATTGCCAACGGTCTTATTGTGTCGCGCCGATCGCGAGATTCCGGATGATGAGCGCGCTAAGATTTCTTTGTTCTCCAATGTCCGAGAAGAAGCAGTCATCTCGGTGTGGGATGTCGATACGATTTATAAGATTCCGAAGATGTTGCACGAGCAAGGCATGGATGAGCTCATCTGTCAGGAACTCAATATTCATGCAAAGCCTGCTGATCTAGCGATGTGGAACTCGTTGGTGTACGAGCTTGAGCATCCTCAATACGAGGTCACGATTGGCATGGTCGGTAAATATGTGGATCTCACCGAATCCTATAAATCATTGATTGAAGCCCTGCGCCACGCTGGAATTCATAACCACACCAAAATTAATATTCGGTACATTGATTCCGAGCGCTTGGAGCAAGGTAATTTAGAGTGCCTCTACGATCTCGATGCCATTTTGGTACCCGGTGGATTTGGTAAACGCGGCACCGAAGGGAAGATCAAAGCCATTCAGTATGCGCGTGAAAACGGCGTACCGTATTTGGGGATCTGCTTAGGCATGCAGCTTGCTGTGATTGAGTTCGCACGGCATGTTGCGAATATTGACGCAGCCAACAGCACTGAGTTTGACCCCGATACGCCCAATCCCGTTGTGGCTCTCATTACCGAGTGGCTTGATCGCGAGGGCAGGATTGAAAAACGAGCAGCCGACTCAGACATGGGTGGCACGATGCGCTTGGGTTCACAAAAATGCCCAGTAAAACTCAATACACTCGCGCACAGTATCTATGGATCTGAAGTGAATGAGCGTCACCGCCATCGTTACGAGGTGAACAACATCTACGCACCAAAGCTTGAGAAAGCCGGTATGGTCATTTCTGCGCGGACTCCGAATGAAGATTTGCCAGAGATGATGGAGTTACCCAAATCAATGCACCCATGGTTCTTTGGAGTGCAGTTTCACCCGGAGTTCACCTCAACGCCAAGAGCAGGGCATCCCTTATTCTTAGCCTACATCCGCGCAGCGCTCGCGCGTCAGACTGCTAAAACAGCAGTTGCTGCGTAATCGGACTCTTATGTTTAATCATTTGTGTGGCTTCGAGATTGGTTTAAACAAACCATTTTTCTTGATCGCAGGTCCCTGCGTCATTGAGTCGGAACAGTTTTCAATTGATACCGCAGGACAAATTAAAGCGATTTGCAAGGAACTGCATATCCCCTTTATTTATAAATCGTCTTTTGATAAAGCCAACCGTTCTTCAGGAAGTTCGTTTCGGGGACTGGGAATGGAAAAAGGCTTGGCGATCTTAGAGAAGGTCAAGAAGCAAATAAACGTTCCTGTTCTCACCGATGTGCATGAGATCAGTGATGTGAGCGCAGTGGCGTCCGTGGTTGATGTCTTGCAAACCCCAGCGTTTTTGTGTCGCCAGACGGACTTCATTGCTGCCGTTGCTCAAAGTGGTAAACCAGTCAATATTAAGAAGGGGCAATTTTTATCCCCTCATGAGATGGGTAATGTGGTCGATAAAGCCCGTGCGGCAGCGCGTGAGAAAAACCTACCCGATCAGTTTATGGTGTGTGAACGCGGCGCCAGTTTTGGTTACAACAATTTAGTATCGGATATGCGCAGCCTTGCCATCATGCGCTCGACTAAGGCCCCCGTTGTATTTGATGCAACGCACTCGGTGCAATTGCCTGGTGGTCAAGGTAGCAGTAGTGGTGGCCAACGCGAGTTTGTGCCAGTTCTAGCGCGTGCAGCGGTAGCAGTTGGTATCAGCGGTCTCTTTATGGAGACCCACCCGGATCCTGCTAAGGCACTCTCGGATGGTCCGAATGCAGTACCGCTTAATCACTTAAAAGATTTATTAGCAACACTCCAACAATTGGATCGTGTTGTGAAGCAAGCCAATATGTTTTTAGAAGACCGATTTGTTGATCGTTCTTAAACAAATCGTTGATCTTCATCACCGAACAGATACCTAGGAGAAATCATGAGCGCAATTGTTGACATTATTGGTCGAGAGATCTTGGACTCGCGTGGCAATCCCACCGTTGAGTGCGATGTTCTGCTTGAATCCGGTGTGATGGCACGAGCTGCCGTTCCATCGGGTGCATCGACCGGTTCTCGTGAGGCGATTGAGTTGCGCGACGGTGATGCCTCTCGCTATCTTGGCAAAGGCGTACTAAAAGCGGTTGAGAACATCAATACCAAAATCGCAGAAACCGTATTGGGTTTGGATGCCAGTGAGCAGGCCTTTTTGGATCGTACCCTAAACGACCTTGACGGTACCCACAATAAAGCGGGACTTGGAGCCAATGCGACGTTGGCGGTATCAATGGCCGTGGCACGCGCTGCAGCGGAAGAGGCAGGCTTGCCACTCTATCGTTATTTTGGCGGCTCAGGTGCTATGCAATTGCCAGTACCGATGATGAACATCGTCAATGGCGGCGCTCATGCGAACAATAGCTTAGATATTCAGGAGTTCATGATCATGCCAGTGGGTGTGGACAGCTTTCGGGAAGCACTGCGCTGTGGTGCCGAGGTCTTTCATGCGCTCAAGAAAATATTGCACGATAAAAATATGCCAACCTCGGTGGGTGATGAAGGCGGCTTTGCCCCCAACTTCAAGAGTAACCAAGAGTGCTTAGAAACTATTCTGAGTGCGATTGAGAAAGCGGGCTATCACCCCGGTGACAATGTGTTGCTAGCCTTAGATTGTGCGGCGAGCGAGTTCTATAACGATGGTAAATACCATTTATCGGGTGAAGGCTTGCAACTCAGTTCTACCGAGTTTGCCGATTACCTAGGCAATCTGGCTAATCAGTTCCCGATTGTGTCGATTGAAGATGGAATGCACGAGAGTGACTGGGATGGCTGGGCAACCCTGACCCAAAAATTAGGTCAAACAATTCAGCTCGTTGGCGACGATCTCTTTGTCACTAACACTCGCATCCTCAAAGAGGGCATTGACAAAGGCATTGCTAACTCGATTCTGATCAAAATTAATCAAATCGGTACGCTCACCGAGACCTTTGCAGCGATTGAGATGGCTAAACGCGCCAATTACACCGCCGTCATCTCCCATCGCTCTGGTGAAACCGAAGACAGCACGATTGCCGATATTGCAGTGGGCACCAATGCTGGCCAAATTAAAACCGGTTCACTCTCGCGCTCTGACCGAATTGCTAAATACAATCAGCTCTTGCGCATCGAGGAGGATTTGGGTGATGTAGCGAGCTATCCTGGTAAAGCAGCGTTCTACAACTTGCACAATCTAAAGTAAACCGGCTTGCGCGATGCGCCTGATTATCTACTCGATGCTGGGATTGCTGATCGTGATTCAGTATCCGCTGTGGTTTGGTCAGGGTGGATGGTTAAAGGCTTACGAGTTAGAGCGTCAGCTTGAAGCCCAGATCCAAAAAAATAAAGCCTTAGAAATTCGGAACAATAAACTCGCCGGTGACGTGAAGGATTTAAAAGAGGGCACGCGCGCCATTGAGGAGCGGGCTCGATCCGAGCACGGGATGATTAAAGAAGGTGAGTATTTTGTGCAGATTGTTCCTAAGGACGGCGTTCCTCAGAACCCTAATCTCGCCCCGGCACCAACTGCTCCAAAGCAATAATTAATGCCCCTTGGAAGCCGGTCGTACGGCATCGCTAAGCGTCGAGCTAGTCAACGTTTGTTTGCAGTCAACTGCATCAAAACGATATTGCATGCCACAGAAGTCGCAGCGGGTCTCAACGGCACCGAGTTCGGCCAAAATGCTATCGACCTCTTCTTGACCTAGCATCCGAATCACATCCGCAACCCGCTCACGCGAGCAGCGGCAGGCAAAGCGAACGAGGCGTATTGGAAAGCTGCGCACACCAAACCGTTCGGATTCCTCTAAAAACAAGCGACGCAATAAGGTCTCTGGTGAAACCTCGAGGAGTTCTTCATTGGTAATGGTGCTTCCAAGCATCTGAATTCGTTCCCAGCCCTCGGCCATCATCTTGGGATCGTATTGTGAGGCGCCGCCGGCATCGGGCATGCGTTGCAATAAAAATCCGCCTAAGGATTGTGAGCTGGAGGTGAGCCAGATGCGCGTATCAATTTGTTCTGAGTGTTGCATGTATTGCATGATGGCTTCACTCACCGTTTCAATCGGTTCATCAAGACCGGGGTGGGTGGAGGATGGCCGTTTTAATGCCACAATGCCTTGATACGGCGTTTGAGAAGGTTTGCGATCGATCGGATCTAAGGTGATGGCTAAACGTCCAGAGCCCTCCGCATCGAGTAACTCGGCAAGCGTGGCATTGTCAGGAATTTCACCAAAATCAGGATTGAGAGAAACGCTTGCCCGAATTTCAAGTTGAGAGGTGCATTCAACCACCAAAAGTTGAATCGGCCCCTTACTCTGTGCCTGAATCATGAGGGTGCCATCAAGCTTAATGCTAGCAGTCAGGAGGGTGGCGGCTGCAACAAACTCACCCATCACCTTTTGCACTGCCGGTGGATCCTTGCGTAAGGCCACTATGTTCTGCCAGGCACTTCCAATCGAAACAAATTCACCCCGAACGGGGGCTCCATCGCATACAAAGACCAAAAGCTGATTCATTCTAAAAATATCCCGAGCAGTTCTGACCTGAGATAATACTGCCCATGCGTATTCGAACCCGTTTTGCCCCAAGCCCAACCGGCTTTATTCATTTAGGTAACCTGCGAAGTGCGTTGTATCCATGGGCCTTTGCCAGAAGTAAAGGTGGGGACTTTATCTTGCGGATTGAAGATACCGATCAAGAGCGCTCCTCACTCGAGGCCGTTGAGGTGATTTTAGAAGGAATGCATTGGCTTGGCTTGGATCCGGATGAAGGGCCAATCTACCAAATGCAACGCATGGATCGCTATCGTGAAGTTCTCAAGCAGATGCTTGCCGATGGCTCGGCATATTACTGTTATATGAGCGAAGACGAACTCAATCGTTTACGTGATCAGCAAATGGCTAATAAAGAGAAGCCACGCTATAACGGCTTCTGGCGTCCTGAGCCAGGCAAGACATTGCCAGAGCCCCCGAAAGATGGTTTACCAGTGATTCGTTTCAAAAACCCGATTGGTGGCTCCGTCATTTGGAAGGATGCGGTCAAAGGATTAATTGAAATCAGTAACGATGAGCTCGATGATCTTATCATCGCTCGTCCTGATGGTACCCCCACCTATAACTTTTGTGTGGTGGTTGATGATCTCGATATGCAGATTACCCACGTGATTCGGGGTGATGATCACGTCAACAATACCCCACGGCAAATTAACATCATGAAAGCCCTTGGTGGTACGCCACCGGTCTACGCGCACTTACCAACGGTCTTGGATGAAAGTGGTGAGAAGATGAGTAAGCGAAATGGTGCCCTGAGTGTGCGCGACTATCAAAAAATGGGCTATTTGCCTGAGGCCGTTCTAAATTACCTTGCTCGATTGGGTTGGTCACACGGCGACGCTGAAATTTTTACCCAAGAGCAGTTTGTGAAATGGTTTGATCTGGAGCACTTGGGGCGCTCACCCGCACAACATAACCCTGAAAAATTACTCTGGCTCAATCATCACTATATTCAGCAAGGTGATGCAAAGCGCCTTGCGCAGTTATGTATGCCGTTTATTCATCAGCAGGGGATTGATCTCTCGCAGGGTCCTGATTTTGAGTCAGTGGTCAACTTACTCAAGGACCGTACGAACACCTTGATAGAGATCGTCGAAGGCGCTAAGCTTTTTTATCAGGGTCGACCCAATCTAAATAGCGAGCAAATTGCACAAAATATCCCGACCGCTGTGATTCCTGCCATTGCAGATTTTAGAGACAGACTAATAGCATCAAATCCCAAAAGCAAAGAAGAGGTTGCTAGTCAACTAAAAGCCACGCTAGCCCAGTTTCAACTCAAGATGCCAGCCTTGGCGATGCCAATCCGGTATGCATTATTTGCCACCACCCAAACACCAGCACTCGATGCAGTGATTGCAGTCATGGGTAAAGACGAAGTCATCGAGCGTCTGTCAAAAATAGGCTAAAATCTTGGATTGTTTTGAAAGTGCATCAATATAAGGGGGTATAGCTCAGCTGGGAGAGCGCTTGCATGGCATGCAAGAGGTCAGCGGTTCGATCCCGCTTATCTCCACCAACAAAACAAGTAGTCCAAGGTCCCCATCGTCTAGAGGCCTAGGACATCACCCTTTCACGGTGAGTACGGGGGTTCGAATCCCCCTGGGGACGCCAGTCATGCAGTGACGCGCATGATGCAGTATCTGGAGCGGTAGTTCAGTTGGTTAGAATATCGGCCTGTCACGCCGAGGGTCGCGGGTTCGAGTCCCGTCCGCTCCGCCAATTTCTAAAAGCCACCTTCGGGTGGTTTTTTCATTGAATGGTCATGAAACCCACTATCATTACAGCAATATTCTCGTTTGAGGTATTTTTGTTCATTAACTATAGAGGAATTTCATGAAGAAAATTGCACTTGTAAGCGCAGCAGTACTAATGATGGGCACATCGGTTGCCATCGCCCAAAATAAACCACAAGCTGTGGTTGCTGTTGAAACTGCTCCAGGCGTCTTAAAAGTAGCTGAAGGTGTTCAGTTCCAAGGTAAATTCAAATCCGTTGATCCAAAAACCCGTCAAGTCGTCATTGTTGGCCCCAATGGCAATGAGTTCAAAACCGTCTTAGGCGATGAGGTCAAAAACTTTAACCAAATTAAAGTCGGTGATATCGTCACCCTCACGCATGTTGAGATCTTGGTAGCCGATATTAAAAAGCCAAGCAAAGTTGAAATCCGTGAGCGCATTGAAACTGAAAAAGCAGCGCGTGCAAAGTTGGGTGATAAACCCGCTGCCGCGATTGAGCGTCAAGTTACTGTAGTTGCTGATGTGACCGCTGTGGATGAGAAGAAAGGCACGATTACTCTGCGTGGCGCAACCCGTACATTGGATCTCAAAGTGAAGGATCCGAAAGTACTGAAAGGCGTAAAAGTTGGTACCCAAGTGGAAGCAACGGTTACTGAGATCATTGCGATTGAAGTAACCGCTCCTAAGAAATAATTTGTATCGTATTAAAGACCCGTCTGGTGTGAGCTAGGCGGGTTTTTTATCATGACGCTGAAGAAAACCGATTTAGCAAAACGCCAAGGTTTGCAAATTGCTTTGCGGATGAAAAACGCGAGCAAAGCTGACTTGTTAGACAAACAGGCAAAGGGCAGGCCAAACGCAAAACCAGCCCCTTTATTGCAGTCAATTTTGAGCAAAACGAAACAAGACGACTCCAAGTCGTAAGTAAGTATTACCCCGCAGTCATCTAGACTCATCTACGCAATTTGGATATGAAGCCTATTCATATTCAAACTAATTGATCTGATAAACCCCATTTTTGCTTAAATTTAGGCTATTTTTGTAATAGACTAATTT
The DNA here is from genome assembly GCF_030297615.1 of Polynucleobacter sp. HIN8. Lineage (NCBI taxonomy): Bacteria > Pseudomonadati > Pseudomonadota > Betaproteobacteria > Burkholderiales > Burkholderiaceae > Polynucleobacter > Polynucleobacter sp. HIN8. The sequence goes on from NZ_AP028139.1 coordinate 925,725, forward strand.
CAATCCATTAATACAGTAACCATTCGAAGTGGGGGTCGCGATGAGAACCAGTCAAGCAATTAATGCCGTGGGCAGCATCCCCAAAGCGATTGATGGACCTTGCGCATGGCGAGGATCTGACCTTGCTCAGAAATCCGATTGGATTGTGCATTGGACCTCCGCACAAGTCGCCGAACTCGAGCGTGCAGCAGAGCACTTTGCTAGCACTGGACTTGCGCTTGAGAACATTACGCCTGAGAGTTTTCCCCTTCAAAACCTAAGTTCATTGATTGGGGGGCAATTGCAAGAGCTCTTGCATGGTCGTGGTTTTGTGATGCTTCGTGGTTTGCCGATCACAAACTGGTCGATAGAGAAGGCTGCCACCATTTACATGGGCATTGGTCGCCATATGGGTAGTTTGCGTAGCTCCAACGGCAAGGGCCATCTTTTGGGTCATGTGCGCGATCAAGGCGCCAAGGTTGAAGCGGGCGCACGTTTTTACCAAACCAACAAGAAGCTGGATTACCACACTGACTCTGCTGATATTGTGGGTCTCTTATGCCTCCAGAAAGCGAAGCAAGGCGGAGAGTCCTTTATTGCAAGTTCAATGGCGGTCTATAACGAACTCGTGAAGCGCCGCCCCGATCTGATTCCTGCGATGTTTACCCCATATCCTACCGACCGTCGTGGCGAGGTGCCCGAAGGTCGCGACCCATGGTTTGAGATCCCGATCTTTAACTGGTATCACGGTGAGCTATCGTGCGTTTATCTACGCCACTATATTGAGGAAGCGCAACGCCGCTTTCCGAATGCTCCGCGCTTAACTAAAGAGCAAGTGGAGGTGATGGATTTGATCGATGCAATCTTGCAAGAACCCGGTTTCCCATTGCAAATGGCGTTTGAGCCGGGCGATATTCAGCTCTTGCACAACCATCAAATTCTGCACTCTAGGAATGACTTTGAGAACTGGCCTGAGCCTGAGCGTCACCGTCATTTGCTAAGACTCTGGATTGCCCCACCATCGGGCCGCCCATTGCCCGATTACTTTGCCTCCCGCTGGGGCAATGTCACGCCTGGCGACCGGGGTGGCATTATCGTGCCGGGTACCAAACTCTCCGTAGAACTGAGCACCTAAAACCCTAAAGGCGTTATACCTAGTTATTACCCTGATTGGTTTCCCAAAAATCGACTTGTAGTATGGGTTGTTGTACTTATAAATACATCCCATTGTGGAGGAGATCCAATATGCTGAAGTCTAGTAAACGCCTGATCGGCAAATCAATTCTTGTGGGACTGGTGGCCAGTGCGTTTGGCATGAGTCCTGCGCTTGCGCAAAACTACCCCAACAAAACCATCACCTTGATTGCTCCCTATGCTGCTGGGGGTGACAGTGATTTCTCGGGCCGCAATCTCGCTGCGGTAGCGAGCAAGATGATTGGTCAACCGGTTGTGGTTCAAAACGTAGTAGGCGCATCGGGAACCATTGGTTCACAAAAAGTACGCACCTCACCACCAGATGGCTATACCTTATTGGTATCGCGCGGTGGATCGCAAGCCATTACACCAGCACTGGATAGTAATACGCCGTACAAATGGAATGATTTCACGATGATCTCGTTGTTGGATTTCAATCCGGTGGTGTGTGTGGTTAAAAATGACGCACCCTACAAGAACATGAAAGATTTGATTGATGCGATCCGCGCTAACCCCGGTAAGCTCAACTACGCAACCGCAGGCCCTGGTACGACACAGCATTTAGCCGTAGAAGTGATGCTCAGTCAACTTGGATTGCCGTCTACCGCGGCGATGATGATCCCCTACAAAGGAGGCGGTGAAGCAACGACTGCGTTATTAGGTGGTCAAGTGCAATTCATTTGCAACAATCTAACTACCATGGTTGGCCAAATTAAGGGCGGTGCCATGCGTGCATTAGTTACATCAACCCCTAACCGCCTCAAAGACTTCCCTGATGTGCCTACCGCTAAAGAAATGGGTATAGGTAACCTCGAGCAAGTCATGGGATGGAGTGGTTTATATGGACCCCCAGGGATGCCTGCTGAGGTAGTGAACAAATGGCAAGCTGTTTTGAAGGAAGTCGCGAAAGACCCAGCTTGGTTGCGCGGTAACGATACCGTTGGTGCAATCCCAGCGATTCGTTCACCCCAAGACACTGAGAAATTTGCAAGGGAGCAATTTGAGCTCTATAGCAAATTAGGAACACAACTGAACCTAAAGAAATAAACAAAAGGTCTTAAAAATCACGGCCCCATCATTAGGGGCCGTTTTTATTTGGTCGCGCTGTTCCGCTTCGCTGCCTCGTACAAGGGCATCACTTTGGGAATCAATGCAGAAAGATCCTTAATGCGATTCTCATTCGAGGGATGGGTCGATAAAAACTCAGGTGGGTTCTTGCCCTGACTCTCTTTACTCATCTTTTGCCACAATGTAATGGCAGCCCGCGGATCATAGCCACCACGCGCCGCTAGCTCTAAACCAATCGCATCGGCTTCACGTTCATTCTGCCGCGAGTTTGGCAATACCAGCACGTACTGCATGATTTGATTGGCCGCATCAATCGATTGAGCCGAACCTGCACCTGCTGCGGCAAGCGCAACATTACTAATGATGTTTTGAGCAAGTGCTTGCGAGACCTGCTCACGCCCATGCTCCCGAACCGCATGAGCAATCTCATGACCCATGATGGCAGCAATCTCATCATCGGTTAAGTTGAGTTTATTAATAATCCCGCTATAAAAGGTAATGCGACCACCGGGTGCACAGGTGGCGTTCACAATGGGGGAATCAATTAACTGCAGACCCCAGTTCCAATTACGCGTATCGTCCCGAAATACCGCCGTCTGCGGAATCAAGCGATTGGCAATGGTCTTAAGGCGCTCATATTCAGGGCCACTGGTAATAAGTATCTTTTTCTTCTGCGCCGCCTTGGCCTGTTGCTCATAACTAATGGCGGACATCCGATCAATTTGCGCTGCGGAGATCATCATGAACTGAGAGCGCTCGACTCCAACGACCCCAGGACGACTGGTATTGGCGCATGCCACCAAGAGGCAGCATGCCACCAAAACGCTAATTACGGTTTGAATAAACCTTGGTTGATAGATCAGGTGCATAGTGGATAAACGCCTGATAAGGGAGAGTGGATGACCTGAACTAGCTGCGCTTGAGATTCGGGGCAGGTAGGCCCTCGATCAAAATGTTCAAGATCGCCGGTAGGCCTTTGGCTTGTAAACGCTGCGCAGCGGGTAAGACATCAAGCGCATCGGTGACTAGTTCACCGGCACCACCAAAGGCGAGCGCAACCTGATCGTAGCGTGATGGAAGAAGTTCACATCCTTTGGCCCGTTCTTGACCATACTCCCGAATCTGAATCTGATACTCGGCATTCCAGCAGGCATCATTCCCCACCACACCAATGAATGGTAGTTGATAGCGTACGGCAGTATCGAGTTCCGATGAATGAAAGCCAAAGGTGCCATCCCCCATGACCGCAACGACCGGAACCCCGGGCTTGGTGAACGCTGCCGCAGTGGCAAAAGGAAGTGCAGCACCAATCGAACCAGCAACACCATTAATCACACGATTTGGGGCATGCAGACAGGCTTGAGCCCATTGACCAATTTCACCACCATCAATCACCAATACCGAATCTGGATGGGAGTCGAGAATGGCTTGTAAGGCAAGCATTGCTCTGCCGGGATGCGCATGATTGGGCGTCTTGGATGTGGCGGTCGACCAAGTATTGGGACGATAGGCAATCGCCTCATTCACCCATGGCAGCCAACTGGCATCCTGCGGTTTGGTGGGCACACTCTGCGCCGCATGCAGTAGGGCATCCATCGAAGACGATAAATCCGCATGAAGCGCCATCTCTAAGCGTGAGCCAAGTGCATTCTCAGAGCGCTTGAGTTCAGTCGCTTCAGAATCAATTTGCATAAAGCGGGCATCGGCCTTAAACGTTGGTGCGTTCCCAAATTTGAGTGTGAAGTCCAATCGTTTCTCAAGCAGTAAGACACAATCGCTTTGCGCAAGAACCTCGGCAAACGCACCTAAGCTCGGATCGCCCACGCCACGAGGACTCTCTGTCGCAATCACCGGGACGCCAAGCGCTTTACTCAATGCATGGAGTTGCTTCGCGTACCGATAGCAACCGCGCGGACCAACGATAACAACCGGCTTTTGAGCAGCACGCAGTTGCGTAACGATCGACTGCGCTTTCTCAGAAGTAAGGGGAGCGTTTAATGTGAGTTTGGGTGCGCTGGGACTTGGTGTTGCAGAGGCATTTGGTAAAGGGCTCTCAAGAGCATCGGCAGGCAGGCTGAGATGAACAGGACCAGGTCGACCTGATTGGGCAATCGCACACGCTAACTGAAAATCTGCAGCGAGATACTGCGGTCCTGCACAGGTCCATGACGCTTTGCATAAAGGCGCTGCAATATCCGCTTGGGACATTTCTTGGAAGGCGCCTTTGCCCAATTGATTCAAAGGAGCATGACCCGATAAGAGCACGACTGGGGATTCGGCCATGGCGGCGGTGTACAAGGCCGACACTGCATTGGCATGACCTGGACCACCGGTCACCATCGCGATACCTACTTTGCCACTCAAGCGAGCATACGCATCGGCCATGTGAACCGTTGCTGCCTCATGACGCGTATGAATTAATTTAATGGGTTCATCAATCACCGCATCAAAAATTGGCATGATGTGATTACCCGAAAGTGTAAAAATTGAATTTACACCCTGTGCTTTAAAGGCATCCACCAATGAATGCGCGCCATGCCGTTCTGCCATGATGACTCCTTTATGAATACTTTTATTTTTTCTGGGCAGCAGCCGGAGCGGGAGCGGTAAATGAAGCCGCCATTGCATCGTATAAAACAATCTTGACCTCATCGTTCACCGCAATGTCTTTGAGTAAGGCGGCATTCTTGATGCGGTAGATGTCTGGCTTACCTTTAGGACCCTTCACTGAAATTGTCAGTTTCTGGCGATCAATGCCAATCACGGTGGCAATAATGGTCGTGGTGTTCGAAATCACAGAGGCAGGCTTACTACCAAGTGGAGCAGAAGTTTGACTGGTGGTTTGCACTTCGCTACGAATGCCTTGGTTGTTCACTTTGAGCAACTCAATCACAACCGCTAGTTCATGGGTGACGGTGAGGCGATCACCCACCTTAATTTGAGGAAAGTTTTTAATCTCCGGGCCGGCTACAAAATTAGTGACCGTACCGTCCTTATCTTTTAAGGTCACGGTGCGGGTTTTGCTATCCACCTTAGTAACCACTGCATCCACTAACTGATAGACCTCATCAATACCAGCTGCTGCAATGGGCGCCTTGTTGGGATCAACCACTGCTGGCTTGGTTTGGGCAAGGGTTGTGCAAGAAAACCCAATACTTAAAACGAGGACTGCAAAATTTTTTGTGGTGCGTGTTAATAAATTCATGATTTTGATTAATGGTTGATGATTACCAAGTGATTATGACCCGATTTCTCTAGCCCACCAGTTTCCCTTAAATTGACCTGCCAGCCAATCGATTAATTTACTGACCTTGCTGGTCAGAAGTCGTGGTGAGCTATAGACCGCATGGATCTCTTGAGCGGGCATGGTCCAATCCTCGAGGAGGGGTTTGAGGTGACGACTTTGAACCGAGGTATGGGCCACGTACCAAGGTAAGGCAGCAATACCGAGATGTTGTCTGGTGGCCGATAGAAGTGCTGAAAGATTATTAGTGTAGAGGGGGCCTTGCACTTGAATGGACTTGTTCGAGCCGTCGCGACCTGTAAATTGCCAGCGATGGTCTCCTTGAACGGAGCTGTAAATCAGTGCGGTGTGACGACTCAAATCGCTGGGAATCGAAGGTGTACCAGCTTGCATGAGGTACTCAGGGGTAGCAACAAGGACCCAGGGATTAAGACCCAAAAAGCGCGCACCCAAACTGGAATCGGATAATCGCCCCATCCGAATGGCGAGGTCAACACCTTCCTCGACCAAATTAATGTAGCGGTCATCTAAATTGAGGCTCACCTGCAACTGAGGATGCTCTTGCATGAATCTCAAGACCAGTGGGGTTAAAACACGTCGACCAAAGGCTACCGAGCTACTAATATTGAGTTTGCCCTGCACCTCAGATTGCAACAGACCCGCAAGGTTCTCAGCATCCTCAACCTCATGAATAATCGTTTTACACTTCTCGTAATAGATCTTCCCAATTTCAGTGGGGGTTACCCCACGGGTACTGCGGTGGAGTAACAGAGACCCCAAGCGCTTTTCTAGGGCAGCAACGTGCTTCGTGGCCGTCGGTTGGGTAATGCCCAAACTGCTTGCAGCCTTACTGAAAGAGCCAGTTTCAACTACCCGTATGAATAAGGAGATGCCTTGAATTCGATCCATAAGTCGATGATTTAAATAGTATAAAACATATATATTCCAAAATAGAATAGATGATATTAAGGTATCACACTTCTCAGAATACCTCAATTTAAGGATGATTCATCCATCTTATTCAAAAGGAGGCAACAATGGCACTCATGAAAGCCGCAATGGCAGCTGTTTTGGTAATGGAAAAAGAGGGTATCACCACGGCATTTGGTGTGCCTGGCGCCGCAATTAATCCGCTCTACGCACAATTGCGTGAGCGTCAATCAATTACCCATATTTTGGCCCGTCACGTTGAGGGCGCCTCGCACATGGCTGAAGGCTATACCCGTGCTAAGGCTGGCAATATCGGTGTTTGCATCGGTACGTCTGGCCCCGCTGGTACTGACATGATTACTGGTTTGTACTCTGCAAGCGCTGATTCGATTCCAATCCTCTGTATTACTGGTCAAGCACCACGTGCTCGTCTATATAAAGAAGACTTTCAAGCGGTTGACATCGAGAGCATCGCGAAGCCAGTAACCAAAATGGCGGTGACTGTGCGTGAACCCGGCTTGGTGCCACGCGTATTTCAGCAAGCGTTTCATGTGATGCGCTCCGGACGTCCTGGTCCGGTGCTCATTGACTTGCCAATCGATGTGCAGTTAGCCGAGATCGAGTTTGATATCGATACCTATGAGCCATTGCCCGTTTACAAACCATTTGCTAATAAGAAACAAATTGAGAAGGCAATGGAGATGTTGATGTCGGCCGAGAAGCCATTGATTGTGGCCGGCGGCGGAATCATTAATGCGGATGCAGCAAATCTTTTGGTGGAGTTCGCTGAAATCACTGGCGTTCCAGTGATTCCTACCTTGATGGGTTGGGGCTCGATTCCAGATGACCATCCCTTGATGGCTGGTATGGTTGGCTTACAAACTTCCCATCGTTATGGCAATGCCACGATGTTGGCTAGCGACTTTGTCTTAGGAATTGGTAATCGTTGGGCAAATCGTCATACCGGCTCAATCGATGTGTATACCAAAGGCCGTAAGTTTGTGCATGTGGATATTGAGCCAACTCAGATTGGTCGTGTATTCAATCCCGATTACGGCATTGTGTCTGATGCGAAAGCAGCCCTCGAACTCTTTGTTGAGGTAGCGAAAGAGTGGAAGGCAAAAGGCAAACTGAATAATTACAGCGATTGGGTCTCGCGTTGCCAAGAACGCAAGCGCCTGATGTTGCGCAAAACAAACTTTGACAATGTGCCGATTAAACCCCAGCGCGTATATCAAGAGATGAACCAAGCATTCAAGCGCGATACGGTTTATGTATCAACGATTGGTCTGTCCCAAATTGCGGGTGGTCAGTTCTTACATGTTTACGGTGCGCGTCAATGGATTAACTGCGGTCAAGCAGGCCCCTTAGGTTGGACAGTGCCTGCTGCACTGGGTGTGTTGGCTGCTGATCCAACCCGCACAGTGGTAGGTCTTGCTGGCGATTATGACTTCCAGTTCCTGATTGAGGAGTTAGCGGTCGGTGCTCAGTTCCACCTCCCATTGGTCATGGTGTTGGTGAACAACAGCTACCTTGGTCTCATTCGCCAAGCTCAACGCGGCTTTGATATGGATTACTGCGTACAGCTTGCCTTTGACAATATCAACGTACACGATGACAACTTAAAAGGCTATGGCGTTGATCACGGTAAGGTGGTTGAGGGCTTGGGTTGCAAAACCTTGCGCGTAACGCAGCCAGGCAAGATTCAGGAGGCCTTGATTGAAGCGCAGAAGATGGCTAAAGAATACCGCGTGCCCGTAGTTGTTGAGATCATTTTGGAGAAGGTGACCAATATCGCAATGGGCACCGAGATCAATAACATCAACGAGTTTGAAGATATTGATTGCCGTCATCCCGCTGGTACCGAAGGCTTGGTAACAGCTGGTCTTTTAGAATAAGTCTTTTTTTAACTCAACCAGAGGAATTGGAATGCCAAAGTTTGCTGCAAATTTATCGATGTTGTTTAACGAAGTCCCATTCATGGAGCGCTTTGACAAAGCAGCGGCTTGTGGTTTTAAGGCAGTCGAATTCCTCTATCCCTATGCCTATGCGGCGAGTGAGATCAAAGCCAAGCTTGATCATAACCAATTGAAATTGGTGTTACACAATATTCCTGCTGGAGATTGGGATGGTGGTGAGCGGGGCATTGCTTGTTTGCCAGACCGCATTGATGAATATCGTGCAGGGGTTGCGAAGGCCATCGAATACGCAACCGCTCTTGGGGTTGGTCAGCTGAATTGCCTAGCCGGTAAGGCACCTGCCGGTATTGACCCAAAAGTATTGCACGCCACCTTTGTGAGTAATTTGAAGTACACCGCTGGCGAGTTTAAAAAACATGGTCTCAAGCTATTGATTGAGCCGATTAATACCTTTGATATTCCAGGTTTCTTTCTATCAACCACTGCTCAAGGTATTGCTATCCTCGATGAAGTGGGCGCCGATAACGCTTTCTTGCAATATGACATCTACCATGCGCAACGTATGGAAGGTGAGTTAGCAAACTCCATCAAAAAATACCTAAACCGTATTGGGCATATGCAATTAGCGGATAACCCGGGGCGTAACGAACCTGGTACGGGTGAAATTAACTACACCTATCTGTTTAAGTTCATTGATCAATTGGGTTATCAAGGCTGGATCGGCTGCGAATATAAGCCAGCTACCACCACTGAAGCTGGCTTAGGCTGGTTGAAGTCGGTTTCCTAAAATTAATTTAGTACGTTATTTTTCAAAGGGATTGCTATGAGTGCAAAGAAATTGGGTTTTGTTGGCTTAGGTATTATGGGTTCTCCGATGGCTGGTCATTTAATCAAGGGCGGCCATACGGTTTATTTAGCAACGCGAAGCCAGGTACCCGAGGAACTCATTAAGGCAGGAGGTATTGCGTGCAAGACGCCTGCTGAGGTTGCTCAGCATGCCGACATCATCTTCACAATGGTTCCTGATACTCCCGATGTTGAAAAAGTTCTCTTTGGTGAGAACGGCATTGCCTCCGGGATAAGCAAAGGCAAGAGTGTGGTGGACATGAGTTCCATCTCACCAATTGCGACCAAAGAGTTTGCTAAAAAGCTTAACGATCTCGGTTGCAATTATGTCGATGCTCCCGTGTCTGGTGGTCAGGTTGGCGCACAAAACGCCACGCTCTCGATTATGGTTGGAGGAGACGAAGCGGTATTTAATCAAGTCAAACCGCTCTTTGAACTAATGGGTAAAAATATCAACCTCGTGGGTGGTAATGGCGCAGGACAAACTGCAAAAGTAGCCAATCAAATTATTGTGGCGCTAAACATTGAGGCGGTTGGTGAGGCTCTCTTATTTGCTGCTAAAGCTGGCGCCGATCCTGCCAAGGTTCGTCAAGCATTGATGGGCGGCTTTGCGAGTTCAAAGATTTTGGAGGTGCATGGTGAACGCATGGTCAATCGCACTTTTAATCCAGGCTTTCGGATTGAGTTGCACCAAAAGGATTTGAACTTAGCCCTTAGTAGCGCCAAAGCACTTGGTGTCTCTTTGCCCAATACGGCGACTGCCCAAGAGTTGTTTAATTCATGCGCGGCTCACGGTGGTAAAGCATGGGATCACTCGGCTATGGTCAAAGCGCTTGAGACCCTGGCGAACTTTGAGATTGGACAAAAAGCAAACTAAGGCACCATGCCCGATCATCCTGATCTGCTGATTGTTTATTTACATGGATTTCGGTCTTCACCGAACTCCTCAAAAGCCCAGTTAACCAAGGATGCCATTGCATCCTTGGTCGAGAAGGGCAAGTCAATTCAATGGTATTGCCCCCAACTACCGCCATCGCCTGGCGAAGTAATTGCCATGGTTAAGGCCAATATTGCAGCAGTAAAACCTAAACGCATCAGCTTTATCGGTTCATCGCTTGGCGGATTTTATGCAACCCACCTAGCTGAACAGTTTCCGAGTGCTCGCGCGGTGTTACTCAATCCAGCAGTACGAGCCGCTCGGGAGTTAGCGCCCTACGTTGGGCAACTCACTGCCTATGACAGCGATGAACCTTTTGATTGGCGAGCAGAGTATGTCGAGCAGTTGCGTCTACAACAGGTGGAAAAGATAACGCATCCCGAGCGCTATTTGTTAGTTGCAGCAACCGGTGACGAGTTGCTTGATTGGCATGAGATGGTCGACTTTTACCCCAATGCAAACCATGAAGTTATTGAGGGGAGCGATCATGGCATTACCGAGTATCCCTTGTATCTCGATCGGGTAGTTCACTTCGCCTGCTATCTCGACTAATTAATGAGCGGAGTTAGCTCCGGTTCTAAACTGCTCTTCGATGGCCTTGGTAATTTTGGTGCGAGCATGGTTCTTGCGCTCTAGTAGACCTACCCGACGATAAATGGTTTTACGAGGTGGATTGGCAATTACGATGCGTTTGTCTTTATCCCACTCGACATTCGCCAGCTTTGGCACCACGGCATAGCCAAAGCCTTGGCGAACTAATTCAATAATGGCCTCAACCGAGTTAACCACCATGCTGTTGCGTATCTCCAGACCATTGACTCGAATAAATCGATCGACTAGCTCCCCAGTCCAGGTTTTGGGTTCAAACCGAATGAAGGGTAGATTGGATGGATCCTTACCCTTGGGGTAAATCAAAACCATCGCTTCCTCATACAACAAAGTCCAGCGAATACTTTTTGGTAACGCGTAGGGGGACTCCGTCACAATCGCTGCATCGAGTAGACCATCGATCACCTGCTGCAAGAAGTCGCTCGATAGTCCTGTGCTAATTTTTAGTTCAAGGCCAGGATACTCATCTTTCAAATGATCCAGTGTTTTGCCAAATTGCCCCATCAAACTTGAAACAAGCGCGCCCACTGTGAGTGAGCCCGATAGCCCAGTTCGAAACTGACTTCCAAGGGATTCGTAGCGGGAGAGGATGTCTTGGATGGGCTCGATTAGAGCGCGGCCCTGATTATTAAGAATCAGTGAGCGCTTATTGCGATCAAATAATGTTACCCCCAATTCAGCCTCTAACTGGGCTAGCTGCTGTCCTGCTGCAGCAGGGGTTAAGCCAATTTCACGGGCGGCGGCAGCCACGCTACTGTGACGCGTAATGGCAATGAAGTTTTTAAGAACCCGAATACTGGACATGAACTTAATCGTAAAGTATTTTTTTATCTGAATTAAAATACTATTCGATTTATTTTTTATTGTCTATCCCTATAATGTGGATATGAATGCAAGCATCCTCAAAGTAAAGGTCTGGCGGGGCACCGATGACGGTGAGTTCGTTGAGTACGACGTGCCGCGTGCCGCCAATCAAACGGTATTGGACGTAGTGACCTATATCCAGCGCAAAATTGATCCGACCTTGAGCTATCGCTTTGCCTGCCGTGTGGGAATGTGCGGCTCTTGTGCGATGACCGTCAACGGTAAGGCCCGTTGGACCTGCCGGACTCATGTGGCCAAAATTGCCGATCAAAATACCCTTGAGATTGCACCCCTGGATAATTTACCCATCATCAAAGATCTGGCAACCGATATGCGCGAGTTCTTTGACAAAATGAGCAAGGCCGTCGGTTACTTTAAAGGGGACAAGACCCGATTTGATGATTTTGCTCAGGTCAAACCAGATTCTGAAGAACGTCAACTGGCTAACGCGGGTATTGAGTGCATCGGGTGTGGTGTTTGTTATGCATCGTGTGAAGTGGTCTCAGCGCGCGACAGTTATTTAGGTCCAGCTGCTCTCAATCGTGCTTGGACCCTTGTAAACGATGAGCGCGATACTCAGCAACTCGATCGCTTACGAGCAGTTGCTGGTGATGCAGGCTGTCACTCGTGCCATACACAAGGGACTTGTTCAGAGCGCTGCCCCAAACAGATTGAGCCAACTGCAGGAATTGCTGGTTTGAAGAAGATGGTTGGTCGAGCAGCAGTGAGAGGTAGTAAGTGGGGCAAGCTGTAATGACCAGCAGCGCCATTCTCCAGGCTAAACTTTGGTACTACCAACGCATCAGTGCGATGGTGCTCACACTGTGTGTCGCAATCCATCTCATTATCATTTATTACGCCATTCAAGATGGTTTAAGCGCCAGGGAAATCTTGGCACGCACACGCGGCAATCTTGCCTTTGCACTTTTCTACGAGATCTTTGTTCTAGCCTGTTTTGTTCATGCCCCCATTGGCTTAGCGAATATTCTGCGTGAGAACATCCAAAGTGGGTTTCTGATTCGAGCACTTCCTGTGTTACTTGCGGCATTCATCTTGATCTTAGGAACAGCCGCGGTCATCGGCGTGGTGTGGGGTACGCCATGAGCCAGGTAGGGCGTCGACTTGATTTTCGAACGAAGGCGCATTGGTCTTACTTTGCGTATTACTTGCATCGCGTCTCGGGCCTCTTACTAGCTTGCTTTTTACCCCTCCATTTTTTCCTGCTCTCGCGCTCTTTGTATGGCGAAGCCGAGCTTGGTCGCTATCTGCAATTTACTGATCACCCCATGGTCAAGTTTGGGGAGTGGGGTTTAGTGACCCTGCTAGCCCTTCACCTAATCGGCGGCACTCGTTTATTGGTCATCGAGTTTGGTATTTGGAAAGGTTTGCGTAAGGCCTGGGTCCAGGTTACATTGATTGGCTCCTTGCTTTGTGGGGCCTTATTTTTAATTCTTTCTCGTTAACATCGATCATCTATGGAATTGAACCTGCAACACGTTGAAGACGCATGCAAAGAACTTTATATCCGGGCCCTGAAATTACTACCGGACGATATTAAAGAGGGGATCAATACGCTTAAGCATAAGGAGAGTGATGCTCGTGCGCAAGTGGTACTTGGAACGATGGTCACGAATATTGCGGTGGCCGAACGAGAAGATAATTTGCTCTGTCAAGACACCGGTTTGCCGATCTATAACGTTTGGATTGGTCGCGATGTTCATTTTGATGGGCTTCTTTTGAAGCAAGCGATTCGAAAGGGGTGCGAGCGAGCCACAACAGAGTATCCACTTCGCTCATCGGTAGTGCATCCGATTACACGCAAGAACAACCACACTTCGTCAGGTATTGAGATGCCAGCAATTCATCTTGATTTCATGGATAAGCCCGGCGTGATTGAGATTGAAATGATTCCCAAAGGAAGTGGCTCGGAGAATAATTCATTTTTAAAGATGGCTATTCCTGCCGAAGGAATCTTAGGAGTTAAAGCATTTGTGATCGAGAGTGTCGTGAACGCTGGTGGCAAAACCTGCCCACCCACTATTGTGGGCGTCGGCGTCGGCGGTACATCCGACCAATGCGTGGCACTTGCAAAGCGCGCTGCGACCCGGCCACTTGGTAGCATTTGCAGCGATGCTGAAGGTGCTAAGTTGGAGAAGGAGTTAAGCGCTGCAGTCAATCAATTAGGAATTGGCCCCCAGGGACTTGGTGGTGATGGTACGGCGTTTGCAGTCCATGTGGAATTAGCAGCAACGCATATCACCATGAACCCTGTTGCTGTGAATATGCAATGCCATTCGGCACGTCGTGCGCGTGCAACGATTGGATCGCGTGGCATTGAATACGGCTTTTAAGGACGGTCATGGCACATTACAACCTCGCAACCCCAGTTAGTGAGAGCGATATCCGCAAGTTGAGGATTAACGATACGGTCACCTTGCAACAAACCTTGTTTGGTATCCGCGATGCGACCCAAATCCATTTATTTGATCGGGGGCGCAAAACTAAATTTGATCTGCAAGGTCATGCCGTGATTCATACGGCACCCAATGTACGTAAAGTACCAGTTAGCCCTGAGTTCCCAGCAGGCTATCAAGCAATTTGCATTGGTACGACCACATCGGATCGGATGGAGCGCTTTACAGAACCCCTGATGCGAGAATACGGAGTACGCATGATTGTGGGCAAGGGTGGTTTGCGCGAGTCATCCGCAAACGCCTTTCAAGAATTTGGCGGTGTCTATCTCGCCATTATTGGCGGTACTGCTGCACTCGAGACCACTTGGATTGATCAGATTGAGGATGTGGATCTCGATGATCTAAACCCAGAATCACTTTGGAAGTTCAAGATTAATCAATTTGGTCCTTTATTAGTGGCCATGGATAGCCATGGTGGCAGCATCTATCAAGAAGTGAAGTCTGAGGTTGCAAGCAATAAGGCAGCAGTACTAAAGAGCTTAGGTATTGTCTAAAGAGAGAAGGGCACTATGACATCGATTGAAACCATCAAGACCGATATCTTGGTTCTTGGCTCCGGTGGAGCGGGTCTCTTTGCGGCGTTGCATGCGCATCAAGCCAACCCCAACTTGCATATTACGATTGCGGTGAAGGGCCTCTTGGGTAAATGCGGTTGCACCCGTATGGTTCAAGGCGGCTACAACGTTGCGCTGGCCGAGGGTGATTCGGTTGAGCGTCACTTTATGGATACCATCGAGGGCGGTAAGTGGCTATCCGATCAAGAACTGGCTTGGACCTTGGTGACCAAATCGGTTGAACGAATTCATGAGCTTGAAAATGAGCTAGGTTGCTTCTTTGATCGCAACCCTGATGGCACGATTCATCAAAAAGCATTTGCTGGTCAAACCTTTGATCGCACAGTCCACAAGGGCGACCTTACTGGCATCGAAATCATTAATCGCCTAGCCGAACAAGTATGGGCTCGTGGAATTCATCGCCTAGAAGAGCATCGTGCGATTGAGTTAATCAAGAGCGCTGATGGCAAGGCAATCGCGGGCGTATTGATGCTCAATATGCGCACTGGTCAGTTTGTGATGGTACGTGCCAAGGCAGTATTACTGGGAACCGGTGGCGGCCCCACCATGTACAAATACCATACCCCATCGGGCGATAAAAGCTGTGATGGTTTAGCCATGGCCTTGCGAGCCGGCCTTGTCCTACGTGACATGGAGATGGTGCAGTTTCATCCAACTGGAATGTTAGCTGGACCCGATACGCGCATGACCGGAACGGTTCTGGAAGAGGGCTTGCGGGGAGCTGGCGGTTATCTCCTAAATGGTAATCAAGAGCGCTTCATGGGTAACTACGATCCGCGCAATGAGCGTGCTACGCGTGACATCGTCTCACGATCGATTTACTCCGAGATGCGTGCTGGTCGAGTCAGTCCAAATGGTGGGGTTTATATTCAGATGCATCATCTGGGACCCGAGAATGTACGTAAATTATTTAAAGGAATGGTTGAACGGTGTGCCGACTCGGGCTTTGATTTAGCGGGCGGACTGGTTGAAGTGGTTCCCACCGCTCACTACATGATGGGTGGCGTAGTATTTCATGCCGATACCAGTACCGATTTACCCGGCTTATTTGCTGCTGGTGAAGATACCGGTGGTGTACATGGTGCCAATCGATTGGGCGGTAATGGGGTTGCAAACTCCACGGTGTTTGGCGGGATTGCCGGAGACACGATGGCGCACTATGTATCCAATCGAGAATTCTTAGAGCCCAATCAAGAATCGATTGAGCAAAGTATTGCGATGCATCGCAAACCGCTCACGCAAGCCCAAGGCGATATTGAGTTCATTCGTGACGAGTTAGCCGATTGCATGTGGGATCAAGTAGGCATCTTACGTAATCAAAATGATTTGGTGGCAGCACGTGAGCGCTTGGATCGACTTGACGCGATGTTGCAAACCATGGGGGTGGGTGATACCAACCCAGCATTCAATCTGACCTGGCAGGATTGGATGAATCTACGTAACCTATTATTGGTTAGTAAAACGGTTGTTGAGGCTGCCTTGGTTCGTGAGAACTCTCGAGGAGCCCACTACCGGGAGGATTATCCTGAGGAGGGTGATCTGGAGACTTCCTACTACACCGCTGTGCAAATGGATGGGGATCAATTAAGAATTGATAAAAAACCCGTGATATTCAGTATGGTCAAGCCGGGTGAAACGATTTTGGTGGAGGCATAAAAAAAGCCCAGATAAACTGGGCTTCAACCAGGAGAGACTTGATATCAATTGGCAGTCAAATTACGCGCCTTGATCACCTTTTCCCACTTCAGTGATTCTGAATTAATCTGAGCCTCTAGTTCTTTGGGGGTATTGAGTACCGCAGTCAAACTATTTTGCTCCAGACTCTTTTGCATCGCCTCGCTCTTAACTGCCTTTACTGCAGCGGCATAAATCTTATCGGTGATGACTTTGGGGGTATTTGATGGAGCCATTAATGCAAACCAGCCAACGTTCTCAAAGCCAGGTATTGCTGCTTCGGCAACCGTTGGAATATTAGGAAGCGCTGGTAGGCGTTTAGCACTGGTTACTGCCAGAGCTTTGATCTGACCGTTCTTGATAAATCCAGTCGATGCAGGAACGTTACAAGCACAAAAATCAATTTGGCCAGCAATTAAATCAGTGAGCGCTGCTGCTTCACCCTTATATGGGATGTGAGTCGCATTAATACCTGCTGCAGTAATGAAATTTTCTCCAGCTAAATGCACTTGGCTACCAATTCCAGCAGAACCAAAATTTAAGTTCTTTGTTTTAGCAAGAGCAATTAGGTCATTGAGATTATTGACTGGTAATTTTGGATTGACCGAAATAATCATGGGGCCACTCACTAATGTAGAAATTGGAGCGAAATCCCTTGAGTAATTAATCGCCATTTTCTTGTACATGTGCGGATTAACCGTCAACATGCTTCCAGAGGCCAATAAGAGGGTATAGCCATCTGCAGGGGATTTTGCAACTGCTTCAGCACCAATATTTCCACCGGCACCACCACGATTTTCGACGATCACGTTTTGACCCAAAATCGGGGTCATCTGCTGAGCCAATACACGACCAATAATGTCGGTCGTTCCTCCTGCAGCAAAAGGAATAATTAATTTAATGGGTTTATCAGGCCAGGACTGCGCCTGAATTCCTGGACTTGTAAATGCAATCGCACTTACTGCAATAAGACCGAGTGCAAACTTGAAGCGATTTCGTATTGCTTTGAACATGCTGATCTCCTTGGTTATCTATTTATTACCCATTTAAACATGATTTTGATGACCGAATCCTTGCAAGAAATCTAAGTCATCTATATGATATGGATATGTCAACCATTTTCATCTCGGAATTCATTACCAGTCAAGCCCTAGAAACCCTTAAGGCTCGGCATACCGTTATTTACCAACCCGATGCGTATCAAGACCCAAAACAAATGACTGATTCCTTGATTGCTGCCCAAGCTTGGATTGTGCGCAATCTTACGAAAGTGTCTAAGGAGTTGGTTGAGGGGGCTAAGCAGTTGAAGGTGGTCGGTCGTTTGGGTGTAGGCCTAGAGAATATTGATTTAAATGCCTGCGCCGAGCGAGGGATTCGGGTGATTCCTGCCACCGGTGCGAACGCTGAATCTGTTGCTGAATATGTGCTTGGGACGGCAATGGCGCTGATGCGCTCGTATCGCGAGGCTAGCACCGAGACCCTTGCAGGAAAATGGCCCCGACCGACTTACTCTAAATGCCATGAAATTTCTGGCAAAACCATTGGGATTATTGGATTTGGCAGCATCGGTCGTGTTGTTGCAGAGAAAGCATTGGCTCTAGGACTTCGTTGCATTGCCTACGATCCCATCATCAAAGAGTCCTCCATTACGATAAAAGGCGGAGATGTAGCAATGCGGACGCTGACCGAAGTGCTTGCAAGTAGCCACATCGTTAGCCTGCATTTACCACTTCTCCCTGAGACTAAGGGTCTATTGAACCAGGCCTTGCTTGATCAAATGCAAGAGGGTGCTTATTTAATTAATACAGCCCGAGGTGGCATTGTCGATGAGCTCGCGCTTGCGCAGTCTCTGAAATCCGGCAAGCTCGGTGGAGCAGCGCTCGATGTCTTTGCGGTTGAGCCCGCAAAGGATCTTAGTCATTTTGTTGGGGTACCAAATTTAATTCTGACGCCACATGTGGCAGGTGTCACTGAAGAAAGTAATGATCGAGTGAGCAATATGATTGCCCGCGAAGTGAATCTATTTTTGGAGAAAAATACGTGAGTCATTCATTTCAGGAATTGGTGCAACTCGCTTATCAAGGCTTGTGTGCCGCCGGAGTTAAACATGATGCTGCAGCCGATACTGCCTTGTTTTTAGCCTTAGCAGAGGTTGATGGGTTGGCCTCTCATGGCCTAGCCCGGGTTGCCCAGTATTCGGGGCATGCAAAACATCAACGCATTAATACCCAAGCTGTCATTAAGACGCATCCTTATAAATCGGCGGCGGCATTAGTTGATGGACAAGATGGCCTTGCATTTCCGGCGCTGAAGTACGCAACGGATCTTTCAGTACATCTTGCGCATCAGCATGGTGTTGGATTGGTAGCAATTAAGAACACCCATCATTTTGGTGTTGCAGGGCACTACACTGAAGCTGCTGCTAGGGCAGGATACATCTCAATTCTGTTAGGTAATACTCCTGCTGCGATGCCAATGGCTGGTGGCAGTAAAGCAGTCTTCGGAACTAATCCGCTTGCTGCCGCATTTCCGGTTCAAGGGAAGGATCCCTTGGTGATTGATATGTCACTCTCGGCTGTAGCGCGCGGCAAATTACTAGTGGCATCGAAAAAAGGGGAATCCATTCCTTTAGGTTGGGCCCTGACCGCCGACGGACAGCCCACGACCAATCCCAACGAGGGTCTTAAGGGTTTAATGGTGCCACTGGGCGGAGACAAGGGTTCGCTATTAGCGCTCATCATTGAACTACTCGCAGTTGGTTTATCAGGAAGTCAGTACTCGTATGAAGCCGATAGCTTCTTCTCAATGAAGGGCAATAAGCCACGATTAGGCCAACTCATCATTACGATTGATCCTGGTTTGCCTGGAAAAGGCATTTACCGAAACCGAATACTCGATTTAATTAATACATTTGCAAGCGATGCCGGAGTGCGCTTACCTGGTCAGCGTCGCTTTACAGTTCGCCAGAAGGCAATGAAGTTAGGGGTTGTAGTTAATGAAGCGGTATTGCAAGAAATTCAGAATGGTATTCAAAGCGGTTGGAATAATTAATAAGTTAATCTTTAAAGGAGAGTAAACATGATTCATTTTGTCGTACATGAACCCGGAGATGTAGTGGGTGTTGTCGTGGTCGAGGGCGTTAATTCTGGAACCAATTTAACGGGTTGGGTCATGGAAGGCGATACCACTCTCAACATTAAGTCAGAGAGCGATATTCCGATCGGTCACAAAATTGCACTGCAAGACCTCAAAGTTGGCGATACCGTTATTAAATATGGCGTAGATATTGGTAAGGTGGTTGCCCCGATTAAGAAGGGCGAACATTTGCATGTGCAAAACGTTAAGACAAAGCGCTGGTAATCGATTGGCTAGCTAATTAACTTATTTTTAATTGAGAGAAGAACAAATGATTGATTTAAAAAAAGCGACCTTTATGGGATATCGTCGTGAAAACGGACGGATGGGAATCCGTAATCATGTGATCATTATGCCCCTGGATGATCTGTCAAATGCTGCTTGCGATGCAGTGGCAAATAACATTAAAGGGACTGTGAAAATTACTCACCCCTATGGGCGTTTGCAATTTGGTGCCGATTTAGAGCTTCATTTCCGTACCTTGATTGGTGCAGGATGTAATCCCAATGTCGCAGCGGTGGTGGTCATCGGTATTGAGCCCCAGTGGACTGCCAAAGTAGTGGAAGGAATTAAAAAATCGGGCAAACCAGTCGAGGGATTCTGGATTGAGGGTAATGGCGATACCACAACGATTGCGAATGCAAGTCGTGCTGCCTACAAATTTATGAAACACGCATCGAAGTTGCAGCGCGTTTCTGCCCCCTTATCGGAGCTTTGGGTTTCCACAAAATGCGGTGAGTCTGATACAACATCAGGTTGCGGCTCAAACCCAACAGTAGGTAATGCCTTTGATAAGCTCTATGAGATTGGATCTACATTAGTCTTTGGCGAAACAACCGAGCTGACAGGCGGTGAGCATTTAGTCGAAGCGCGTTGCCGTACTCCTGAGATTAAGGCGAAGTTTAAGATGATGTTTGATCGTTACCAAGGCGTTGTCGAACGCAATAAAACCAGCGATCTTTCTGATTCTCAACCCACCAAGGGTAATATCGCAGGCGGCTTAACGACCATTGAAGAAAAAGCACTTGGCAATATTCAGAAAATTGGTAAAAAGTGCATGGTCGATGGCGTGTTAGATAAAGCTGAAATGCCGACTGGTAAAGGCTTATGGTTTATGGATTCCTCATCGGCCGCTGCCGAAATGGTGACCCTATGCGCTGCCTCAGGATTTGCTGCCCATTTTTTCCCAACTGGGCAAGGCAATGTGATTGGTAACCCCATTCTTCCTGTCATTAAGCTCTGCGCAAATCCAAAAACAGTACGTACAATGTCTGAACACATTGATGTCGATGTTTCAGGAATCTTGCGCCGTGAAGAAAATATGGATACAGCAGGAGAAAAACTATTGGATGCGCTCTTACGCACAGCGAATGGTGAACTAACAGCTGCTGAAATTCTGGGTCATAACGAATTTGTAATGACCCGTCTTTATGAATCTGCCTAAGTAATTAAGCTGGTCATCCAGATATTGGATGACCAATTCTTCCATGAAAGCGATTACTGCATATCAAGAAGTAAAGCAAAAAATCACACGCGATATTGTGAATGGTCGCTATTTCATTGGCCAAGCCTTGCCAGCAGAAAAAGAATTTGCTAAAGAATTCAAGGTATCGATCGGCACGCTTCGTAAAGCGGTTGACGAGTTAGTCTCCGAAGGTATCGTAATCCGTCGTCAAGGCAAAGGTACGTTTATTGCTGAGCATGATGAGCAACGTCTTTTATATTATTTCTTTCATGTAATCAAGCATGATGCTGATCATAAAAATTACCCTAAGGTCGAGTTAGTATCGTTTCAAAGCGCAACCGCAAATGGTGAAGAGGCAAAAAAACTTCAACTAAAAGAGGGTTCACCGGTATGGCGAATTGTGAATCGTTTATCGCTTGATGGGCAGTGTGTGATCGTTGATCGACTCACGCTTAGTAAAGAGCGTTTTCCAACATTGACACGCAGTGCATTTCAGAATCGCGAGGGAAGTATCTATCAGCTGTATCAAGCCCAATACGGACAATCCGTGGCGCGAACCAGTGAGCGATTGCGTGCTGGGGCAGCAAGTAAGCAAGATGCTGAATGGCTCAATCTCAAACCTGGTGAGCCTGTAATTATGATTCGCCGCATTGCTCTTGGAATTGAAGACGAGCCAATCGAATGGCGTATCTCCACCTTAAATACTGAATGCCATGAGTACTTCAGTGAACTAGGTGCCTAAGCGATTCGCTGGTAGTAAAGATTTTGTGGGTGATTTGATTCCGCAAAAAATAACCACCGCTCTGCCATTAAGCCAAGTAGGTGCACCATAAATGCGATCACAATTAAATTCAAATTAATCTGGCTTACGGCAACCGCCAACAGAGTGACCGGAATAATATAGGCCCCAAAAAATGCAAGCTTGCGAACGTTAGCAATAAAAAATATCGACTGTTGATGAAAAAATTCTCGGGTATTAAAACTACCGCCCATCATTCCCATCGAGATTTGTCGAACTGGCGTTTGTTGGATTCCGGTTGCTGATTGCAGAGTCGATTTAGGTTTGAGGGTACGATTACGCTTCCAGATCCAGAGTTTTAGAGTGAGCGAGAACAATAATAAGAATGCAGTAAATCCTGCAACACCAGCAATATTTTGAGTGGTTACGATGGCTTCACCCGAAAGCCATGCTGACCAAATAACAAATAAAACCATCAATAAAAACCAGCCTGAGGCAAATCCAAGGGCAATAAAATTGACCATGGTCATTGGATGCGCCCACTCCTGAATAAACCGAATGCATTGGTAGATCATGGCAGTACAAACCCACAAAAGGATTGCAAAGATACTAAGTAATCCCCATAGCCAATTTGGAATAGCACTGAAGTACCAAGAATAAATATAGGCTAGTACGGTGAGGGCAATAAAACTAGGCATTACCAAAACCTCGCGGGAGAGCCAAGATGTTCTCCACATCAGAATGGCGCGCCAAGCACGCTCAGGATGCCCTAGATGAAAAAACGAGGCAAGCAATCCTCCCGCCAGTAGCAACAAGATAATTGGGAAGGCAAGGTAGTTCATGAACTGATTGGGTAACGGATCGCCTGCTAGATGTAAAACTAGAAGGCTTACCACCATGCCTTGCGCCATGCCAGCCATACTAGTGAAGAAGACGAGTGAGAAAGCGGGATGCATTAGTTTTCTGCCTTTACTGCGGCAATTGTTTCGGTAATAGAGCGTGGCAAGTAGTGATTCGCTGGTTGGGTCTGCCATTCAGGCATGAGGCCATAACCACCGCGTTCGGCAATTACCTTACTTGCCTCAGATTGTGGATCATGCACATCACCAAAGATTCGTGCACTTGTTGGGCAGGCCAAAACGCAAGCTGGTTTGCGTTCTGCTTCGGGTAAGGTCTCACTGTAAATACGATCCACGCATAAGGTGCACTTGGTCATCACCTGCCGGTCTTCATCAAGTTCACGGGCTCCGTAAGGGCAGGCCCAGGCACAATACTTACAGCCAATGCACTTGTCATAGTCCACCAGCACAATGCCATCCTCTTTACGTTTGTAGCTCGCTCCGGTTGGACAAACTGGCACACAGGGCGGTTCTTCGCAATGCAAACACGATTTAGGGAAATGCACGGTCTCCATTTTAGGGAAGACGCCGGCTTCGTAGGTTTGAACTCGATTAAAAAAGGTACCACTCGGATGCGCGCCATAAGGATCTTGATCGGTCATGGGGCCGGCGGATCCCTGAGTATTCCATTCCTTGCATGAGGTAACACACGCATGGCAACCCACACATACATTTAAATCAATCACGAGTGCTAGTTGTTTACTCATTAGAACTCTTATTTACGTAGGATGAAGAAAAGAGCATTCCGGGAACTTCTTTGGCTTGCGCTGTTGGCCACGTATCCATATCTTCACTGGATCCGGCGGGTGAAAGCTTGACGCGCACATCGTACCAACCCGCTTGACCAGTAATCGGATCTGAATTACTCACTCGAAATGTGCCATTCATGGTTTTAATGGGCAACTCCTCAGTAATTAGATGATTGAGCAAAAACCCTTTTTTGGATTCATCCGCATTGGGATCAAGATGCCATGCCGATTCAGCTTTACCAATGGCATTCCAAGTCCAAACGGTTCCTAGTTCAACAGCTTGAGTGTGGCGCGCCATACAGCGCACTTTGCCCCATTGGGATTCCACCCAGATCCATGCACCATCCTCAATGCCATGATCAATTGCAGTTGCAGCATTAATAAACAAATAATTATGGCTATGAATTTGTCGCAACCAAGCGTTTTGAGAATCCCAGGAGTGATACATCGCCATCGGTCGTTGCGTAATCGCATTGATCGAGAACTCATCTAAATTAGTAACTGCATCTTCCAAGGGTGGATACCAAAATGGCAAGGGATCAAAAAACTCAATGATGCGCTCTTTAAGATGCTCAGGTGGGACGCGACCAGGGCGCTGGCCTTTAGCAGCCAGTCGAAACTGTTGAACAATATCGGAATACACCGCCAAAATAATCGGATCATTCTTTTGGCGTAGGGCATTGGCTTTGGCAAAGTCTAAGTAGCCTTGATTCCAATTGCGCATGTATTGATGCTCGGGGGGCATGCTGTAATGAAAGACGCAATTATTTTCTTGATAGCGCTCCCACTGGTCAGGGTTGGATTCGCCACGAATACTTTTCTCACCATCCTTGCCACGCCAACCCATTAAAAATCCAATACCCGAATCCGGGGTCGTCTGGAAGTTGGTAATGAAGTCGGGGTAATCCTTGAACTTTCTTTGTCCATCCGCTGTTGTGAACGCCGGGAACTTTAAGCGGGATGCAAGTTCAATTAAAACATCTTGAAATGGTTTGCATTGCCCGGTTGGAGGTAAAACCGGAATGCGAACTGAATCACAGGGCCCATCAAATTCTGAGATGGGTCGGTCCAACATACTCATCGCATCGTGGCGCTCAAGATAGGTTGTATCCGGAAGTACGAGATCAGCAAAGGCCACCATCTCCGACTGAAATGCATCGCAGATCACTAAAAATGGAATCTTGAACTGTCCATTTTCATCTTTGGCATTGAGATGCTGTCGAACTTCCATGGTGTTCATGGTGGAGTTCCATGACATGTTAGCCATGAAGATCATCAAAGTATCAATCGAGTAGGGATCGCCTTTGACCGCATTGGTAATCACGTTATGCATTAAGCCATGGGCAGCCAAAGGATGCTCCCAGGTATAGGCCTTGTCAATTCGTAGAGGCTTACCATCTCGATCAAGTGCTAAGTCCTCTGGACGGGTTGGCCAACCAAGCGGTGCTTTCGCTAAGGGCGTATTCACCTGAATGTCATTTTCCGAAGAGGGCGGTTTGATGTTGGGAGGAATCTGACGGGGATACGGAGCTTTATGTCGAAACCCGCCTGGGCGATCGATGGTACCAAGCAGGGTCATTAATACAGCTAAGGCACGTGTAGTTTGAAAGCCATTTGAGTGGGCAGATAGACCACGCATCGCATGAAATGCAACGGGACGTCCAGTTACCGATGTATGTTGCTGCCCAAACGAATCAGTCCAAGCAATCGGTAGCTCAAAGGATTGCTTAAATGCTGTGTGTGCCATTTCTTTGGCTAGTAAACGAATACGTGCCGCAGGAATGGAAGTAATCTTCTCGGCCCACTCGGGTGTGCAGGATTTCACTTGCCGACGTAATAATTCAAATGCAGGTGCTACTCGCTTGCCTTGATGAGGACCAGGACCCATCACATATTCGCCAGAGAGAGCAGGGTCGACATCATTTGCAAAACATGCTTTCGCAGTATTGCTTTTGGTATCCCAAATGTACTTATTGTGAGGAATATCAGCATTAATTGGATCTGATTCAGGATCAAACAAAAATAAACCTTCTTCAGGACCCGGATCCAGACAAACGAGCTGCGATGAATTGGTGTAGCGCTTTAAGAATGGATGATCGACTTGATTTGCCATAATCAACTCATGCATCAATGCCATAAATAGCGCACCATCAGTGCCCGGTTTAATCGGAATCCACTCATCGGCAATCGCAGAATAGCCAGTTCGCACTGGATTAATGGAGATAAATCGACCGCCATTGCGTTTGAACTTTGACAAAGCAATCTTCATCGGATTGCTGTGATGATCTTCTGCAGTTCCGATCATCACAAATAACTTCGCTTGTTCTAAATCAGGGCCACCAAATTCCCAAAAGCTACCGCCAATCGTATAAATCATGCCAGCTGCCATGTTCACCGAGCAAAAGCCTCCATGGGCTGCATAGTTTGGGGTACCAAATTGACGAGCAAATAAACCAGTAAGGGCTTGCATTTGATCGCGACCGGTGAACAAAGCAAATTTTTTGGGATCCGTTTCTCGAATGCTTCGTAAGCGATTCTCTAAAATACTAAATGCCTGATCCCAAGAAATTTCCTCAAACTCCGACTGACCGCGCTCTGAACCAGGTTTGCGTAAGAGAGGTTTCGTGATCCGGGCGGGTGACTTCTGCTTCATGATGCCCGAGGCACCCTTAGCGCAAATGACTCCCTGATTGAGGGGATGGTTTGGATTGCCATCGATATAGACAAGCTCACCATCACGTAAATGGGCCCGAATGCCACAGCGGCAAGCGCACATGTAACACGTCGTTGTTTTTATTTCAGTGGCTGGCTTGGTGTCCTGAACTGGATCGTGCAAGGGCTCTGAGGAAAGGAATTTAAACATACGATGAATGCGTTATTAAATAGTCATTATCTAGGAAGGGTCAGTCAGCTGCATTGCTATGGCTGTTGAGGCAATTCGAGAAAAGATGGAGTCAGAACGGGAGGTCAGAATGATCGGAACACTTGCGCCTAAAACGACACCAGCGCATTCAGCGCCGCCAAGATACACCAATGATTTATAAAGAATATTACCAACCTGTAAATCCGGTACTAGGATTAAGTCCGGATCACCAGAAACTGAAGACCGAATTCCCTTAATTTGAGCCGAAACACTTGAAATTGCATTATCAAACCCGAATGGTCCCTCAATGATTGCACCCGGATAAATTGGATTGGTTTGATGAAACTCGACGAGTTGGTTTGCATCGGTTGTGGCTGGCATTGCAGGATTAATGACTTCGGTCGCTGCAACGATTGCGACCTTGGGGGCCATGATCTTCAGTTTGGCCAGCGCCTCTAGGCTATTTCTCAAGATATGTTTCTTTTGCTCAACATCAGGCGCTATATTAACTACACAATCACTAATTCCTAATAACTTAGGATAGCTGGCAATATCAAAAACGAAGAGGTGACTAATTCGATTTTGGGTTCGTAAACCATCGCGACTGACCACGGCAGACATGAGCTCTTCAGTATGGAGTGAGCCTTTCATCAGAGCCGCACATTTACCTTCCTTGACCATTTCTACAGCTTTTTTGGAGGCAGCGATTGGATCATCCTCTGTATCAACTATTTCAATGCCATTCATATTCATTGACAGCTGATTGGCTAATTGCTCAATCTTGAGACGCGGTCCAATCAAAACGGGAATGCATAATTTGTGGGTGATGATATGTGCAACGGTCTCGAGTGAGGGTTGACTTAGTGGAAAAACAACGCCTAACTTTTGTTGGGTTTTTGTCCCATCAATCCACTTTTGCAGCCGATCGTGTTGAGTTTGGCTCATTCGGCTTAATGCAATGTGGAACTAATTTGCTCTGCAGCGAGCAGTAATTTTGGAATATATTCCATCGCTTGATTGAGCGGGAGTCGAGCAGTGGCCGCATGAATTGCAATTGCTGCAACGACTTCTCCATCACGATCTTTAACGGGAACCGCTACGCACGAGACCCCAAGGACGTATTCTTCGTTATCGACGGCATAACCGTTCATTGCAATGCGATCAAGTTCAGATAGAAGAACATTCCGATCGGTAATGGTGCGGTGCGTAAATTGCTCAAGTGGTAGCGTCTCAATTAAGCGTTTTTTCTCAACCTCTGGTTTGTACGCCAGAAGTAATTTTCCACTCGCACTGCAGTGGGGTGGCAAAACAGATCCAGGTGGTAAATGCAGTCGTAAAGGCCAGTTGGCCTCAACCCGATCCAAGTAAAAAAGTTCACCGCGTCGCAAAATCGCCAAATTACAGGTTTCTTTTAGATCACTCACTAATTTGCGCAAAATCCCATGACGAACCGCCGAAACACTGTCATGACAAAGTGCTTCAATGGCAAGTCGTGAGAGTCGTTCGCCAGGCGCATAAGTTTTACCACCCGGTTCGCGAACTACAAGTCCTGCTTCTTCAAAGATGGCGAGGGTGCGATGTAAAGACGCCTTTGGCATCTTAGTAATTTGCATCAGTTGAGCGAGGCTCGCAGGCTGGCGCAATCCCACCAAAGACTCCAAAATCGTAATTCCGCGTAACATGGAAGAGTTCTCTGAACCCTGATCTTTTTTGGAGGTTTCCCCAAAATCCAAGGTATCTAATTCATTCATGTCCCAATTTATCCCATATTTTTCATTAATTTGTTCATTTTAACTGAACAAACGAAAAATAATAGCTATTTTAACTAGTATTAATACTAATATGAAACAACTTGTTCAGTTAAACTGAATACAATATGATCTAGTGAATACATTAACGACCCCCCATTTAAAGGAGTAACGCATGAACCAAATGTCCAACCCCAATCGAATTGTTGTTGATGGAGTACAAAAAATGACCCCATCCGAAGCGTTTATCGAAACGTTGGTTGCTCAGGGAGTGACTGATGTATTTGGTATTGTTGGATCAGCATTTATGGATGCATTGGATATTTTCCCAGCAGCGGGAATTCGTTTTATTCCAGTTGCTCATGAACAGGGCGCTGTTCATATGGCCGATGGCTACGCACGTGTGTCTGGTCGCCATGGTGTTTGCATTGGACAAAATGGACCTGGTGTTACTAATTTTGTAACGGGACTTGCTGCAGCTTATTGGGCGCATTCGCCAGTGGTGATGATTACGCCCGAAACCGGCTCGATGACCATGGGATTGGGGGGCTTCCAAGAAACCGAGCAATTGCCCATTTTTTCTAAGATTACAAAATATCAAGCGCATGTGATGAACCCACGTCGTATGGCCGAGTTAACTTCGCGAGCATTTGATCGAGCCTTGCTTGAAATGGGCCCAACACAAGTAAACATACCGCGCGACTTTTTCTATGGCGATATTGAATGTGAAATTCCTAAGCCGATTCGTGTCAAGTTGGGTGCCGGCAGTGAAAAAGCCTTAGAAGATGCTGCTGATTTATTAGCAAGCGCCAAGTTTCCTGTCATTTTGGCGGGCGGCGGAGTCATTATGTCGGGCGGTACTAAAGAGGCGATCGCACTTGCTGAATTCTTAAATGCTCCTGTTGCAAATAGCTATCTCCACAATGATTCATTCCCCGCTTCTCATCCACTCTGGGTAGGACCTTTGGGCTATCAAGGTTCGAAAGCAGCGATGAAACTTATTTCTAAGGCTGATGTTGTTCTTGCTCTTGGTACCCGACTAGGGCCATTTGGAACGCTACCTCAGCACGGACTCGATTACTGGCCAAAGAACGCCAAAATTATTCAAATTGATGCGGATGGCAAGATGCTTGGTTTAGTAAAACCAATCTCGGTTGGCATCAATGGTGATGCGAAAGAAGCTGCTGCTGCACTCTTAGCAAAACTAAAAACGCGGAATGTTACTGCTGTTCAGAATAAGGCCGAACGCGATGCGACGATTAAATCGGAGAAAAAAACCTGGGAAGACGAGCTAAATACTTGGACCCATGAAAAAGATCCCTATTCGATGGATATGATCAAGGATAGCAAAGCGATGCACCCTCGCGAAATGTTGCGCGCTATTGAAAAGGCATTACCAAAGAATTCTATGGTTTCCACGGACATCGGTAATATTTGCTCAGTATCAAATTCATACCTGCGTTTTGACGAGCCCCGTTCGATGTTTGCGGCGATGAGTTTTGGTAACTGTGGTTATGCTTTCCCAGTTGCGATTGGCGCCAAAATTGCCGCTCCAAATCGTCCTGCATTTGCTTATGTGGGCGATGGCGCTTGGGGGATTAGCTTAAATGAACTATTAACCTGTGCGCGTGAGAAAATTGGTGTCACAGTTATATTGTTCAATAATGGTCAGTGGGGTGCAGAGAAGAAAAATCACGTTGATTTCTATTCCCGCCGCTACCAGGGTGTTGAGCTTATTAACCCCAGCTGGGCGGCAGTCGCAAAATCGTTTGGTTGCGAAGGTATAACTGTTGATAAGGTTACCGATGTTGGTGCAGCCATTCAAACAGCCGTTAAAAATCAAGCGGAAGGTAAAACCACCGTTCTTGAAATGATGGTCACTAAAGAGCTGGGTGATCCATTCCGTCGCGATGCATTAAGTAAACCTGTAAGACATTTAGATAAGTACAAGTCGTTTGTATAAAACCGGTTGATACAAGCTCTAGGGAGACAAAGATGCAAACTATTCAAAATAAAAAAGGGTTGAAGTTCTTCATTGCAGCAGTAACACTTTGGGCAGGTGCGGCACTTGCTCAATCTGGTAATTATCCGAACAAGCCGATTAAGTTCATTGTTCCTTACCCACCCGGTGGCGGCACCGATGTGATTGCGCGTATTGTGCAAGAACCTCTAAGTCAAAATTTGGGTCAACAAGTGATCATTGAAAATCGTGGTGGAGCGGGCGGATCGATTGGTAGCGAATTAGCTGCCAAGTCCCCGCCGGATGGTTATACCGTGCTATTTACACTTTCATCGCACACCATTAATCCTGCCATTTATCCAAAACTTGGATTTAATACAGAGCGCGATTTTTTACCCGTTGTTACTATAGCCTCGCTTCCTCAGATACTGGTTGCGAACCCAAATTTCCCTGCCAACTCAGTCAAAGATG
Organism: Polynucleobacter sp. HIN8; assembly: GCF_030297615.1. NCBI lineage: Bacteria > Pseudomonadati > Pseudomonadota > Betaproteobacteria > Burkholderiales > Burkholderiaceae > Polynucleobacter > Polynucleobacter sp. HIN8. Next base: position 956,067 of record NZ_AP028139.1, read on the forward strand.
TAATTGATATGGCACGATCCAAACCAAACTCGATTTCGTATGCCTCTGTGGGTAATGGTTCACCTGGGCATTTAGCTGGAGCGATGATGGCTGGATCTGCGAACGTCAAGATGACCCACATTCCTTATCGTGGTGGTGGTCCGGCTGTAACGGATGTAATGGGAGGTCAAGTGCCGCTATTGTGGGTTTCCATTCCTGCAGCAGCCAACTTTGTAAAGACTGGCAAACTAAAAGCATTGGCGGTTTCCACGACCAAACGCTCTGCGGTTTTCCCCGATGTGCCCACCATGGCTGAGTCGGGTTTTAAAGACTTTGAAGTGGATTCATGGTATGCCATGTTTGTGCCCGCTAATACCCCTAAAGCAGCAATTGATCGATTAAATGCGGCTGCGAACAAAGTCCTTGCGATGCCTGATGTCAAAGAAAAACTCTTAAACCAAGGCGCTGAAGCAGTGGGAGGTTCTCCTGATGCGCTGGGTAAAGTCGTGAAAACAGAGCTCGCAAAATGGGATAAGGTTGTGAAGGAAAACGGTATCAAAGCTGAGTAATGAATACCAATACAGTATCTCCCGTCGTTGATTTGGTTCAACGAGCCCGAGTAGCCCAACAAATTCTCAATGGGTACTCTCAAGAACAAGTTGATTTGCTTGTCCAATCGGTCGCTTGGGCAATTCTTGAGCCAAATCACAACCGTGAGTTAGCAGAACTTGCAGTACGGGATACCGGGTTGGGTAATGCGGAAGATAAATTCAAAAAGAATCATCGCAAAACTCTGGGGCTAGTTCGCGATTTGAGAAGGGCAAAGACGGTTGGATTAATCTCACATAATCCAACTACGGGCATATCAGAATATGCTCGTCCGGTTGGGGTAGTGGCTGCTATTACGCCTTCAACTAATCCAGGCGCAACCCCAATCAACAAAATACTAAATGCCTTAAAGTGCCGTAATGCCGTCATTGTGGCTCCATCGCCCAAAGGACAAAGCACTTGCGCGCGTTTAATTGAATTTGTTCATCATCAGCTTGACCGAGTAGGAGCCCCGCGTCATTTGGTTCAATGCTTACCTGCGCCAGTAACAAAAGAAGCCACTCAAGAGCTCATGCGTATGGCTGATCTCGTTGTGGCAACAGGATCTCAGGCGAATATTCGAGCTGCATATTCTTCTGGTACGCCAGCATTTGGAGTGGGTGCCGGCAATGTAGCTGTCATCATTGATGAGTTTGCTGACCTACAGTCGGCTGCACAAAAAGTTACCGTTTCAAAAACTTTTGATAATGCAACAAGTTGTTCAAGTGAAAACGGTGTAGTACTAATTGCTTCGATATATCAAGATGCGATTGCTGCCCTAGAGAATTCGGGAGGGGTTTTACTTGATGCCGAGGATAAAAAACGCCTTGAAGGATTTATGTTTGCTAATGGCAAGCTTACATCAGCTTTTACCGCTCAGTCGGCCCCATCTATTGCAGAGAAAGCGCAACTCAAACACCCAAATGCAAAATATGCACGCTTCTTTATGGTTGCTGAAACCGGTTTTGGTCCATCGGCACCATTCTCTGGCGAGAAATTAAGTCCTGTGTTAACCGTTTGGAAAGCAACTGACTTCAATGATGCGAAACAAATTGTGCAAGGCATTTATTCGTTTCAAGGGGCAGGGCACTCAGTGGGTTTACATACGGCAAGCTCTGGCAATATGATGGATGAGCGTGCCAGCCAATTGGCCCAAGAATTGCCGGTATCGCGAGTAATCGTTAATCAAGCCCATGCGATCGCAACTGGAGGTAGCTTTGATAACGGCCTGCCGTTCTCCTTATCAATGGGGTGTGGTACCTGGGGTAGAAATAATTTTTCAGAAAATATGAGTTACAAGCATTACTTAAATATTTCTCGGGTGGTGCGCGTTATTCCTGAAGAAGTTCCAACGGTAGACGATTTGCTTCAAGAATACTTTCAGCGCTTTCCTCACTAGGTAGAGCCTGTCAATTGCATCAAAACGCTGGTCATCTCCAATCGGTATTGCAGTACTGGGCGCAAGAGCAAGCCAATCAGGTTTTGTTGTATGCACCTGAGCCAAATTTAACGATCACCTACCAAGCGCTTTTAATTGAAGCAGAGCATCTTCATACATGGTTAGATGCTCAAGGAATTAGCCCCTATGGCCATATTGGGCTCTTTATGCACAATGGTCGACAAACAACTACGCTTTTTCTGGCCACCATGGTTGGCGGTCGAGTGATTACCCCATTTAATTTATTAGCCCCTCCAGAGCAACTCGCATATGCATTAGATCACAGCGATATTGAGATTTTGTTCTATGCACCAAAAAATCGTGATGCTTTACAGGCAGCGCTGCCGAATGTAAAGCGTCGTTTTTTGATGATTGAACTTGATCCTGATGCGGCAGTTGGTCCTTATATGGACTCCCAGGCTAAAACTTTACCGCCAGTAAAACCAGAGCAGGGTGCCTTACTGATGTACACCTCAGGAACCACTGGTACCCCAAAGGGGGTTCTCTTAAATCATGCGAATCTGATGCATGCTGGCAAGTCGGTTGGTGCATGGCATTCACTCAGTCAGCGCGATATTGTTCTTAGCTCACTCCCGATTTATCACATTAATGGTCAATGCATTTCCACCATCACGCCGTTTTATACCGGTGGTGGAATTGTTGCGCCTCATCATTTTTCGGTAAGTGCTTGGTGGAATCTAGCTGTGCGTTACCAAGCAACATGGATCAATATGGTTCCAACCATCATCGCTTATCTTATCAACGCGGCCAAGTCATCGGGGATTAGGCCATCAACCGAAGATCTTAAATCCATACGTTTTGGACGCTCTGCCTCAGCGCCATTACCTCCTGAGCAACATAAAGAGTTTGAGGCGTTATTTGGAATAACTGTCATTGAGGCGATGGGGATGACAGAATCATCATCAATGGTCTTTTGTAATCCCCATGACGAGCGAAAACGTTATGGTAGTCCGGGTCTTCCTTGTGGGGTCGAGGCAAAAGTAATTGATAGTTCTGGAAATGAAATCAGTAATCAATTGATTGGAGAAATTTGCCTTCGCGGTGCAAACGTGATGCACACCTATTACAAGAATGATGTTGAAACTCAAAAGGCATTTGATGCAGATGGCTGGCTTAAAACCGGAGATCTTGGGATGCGCGATGATGATGGGTTTTATTTCATTACGGGACGATTAAAGGAACTCATTATTAAAGGCGGTGAGAATATTGCCCCGCGCGAAATTGACGAGGGACTCTTAAAGCATCCAGCCGTTCTTGACGCTGCAGCGGTTGGTATTCCGGATGATAACTATGGCCAAGAAATTATGGCCTGCATCATTCTCAAAGAAGGGGCATCGTGCTCTGAAGAAGAGCTTCGGGGATTTTGTCATCAAAACTTGGGAAAGTTTAGAACTCCCAAAATCATGAAATTTGTGGAAGAGCTGCCGCGCGGTGCTTCTGGCAAGGTCCAACGTCTAAAACTATTAGAGCTTTTGACGGTTTAGACTCGGTTATTCTGATCTTGCAAGATTAGATCGGCCGCTCTCTCACCCATCATGACGGCAGGCCAATTCGTATTTCCGGAGGGAAGGGTGGGCATTGCCGAACAATCAACCACACGCAATCCTCCCACTCCCCGAACCCGTAATTCACAATCTAGTACTGCATCTTTTTGTTGAGATGGTCCCATCTGGCATGTTCCAGTTGGATGAAATATGGTTGCCCCATTATTTCGACAAAATTCAAGCAGATCCTCATCGGATTCTGCCCGTTCTGGCTTGATCTCTCGACGGATTAGGCCTTGCAAGGGGTTTGTTTGAGCTATTTTTCTTGCAAATTTGACTGCCGCTATGCTGGTAGCGCGATCGTGTTCCGTGGTTAAATAATTTGCAACAATTTTGGGTGGTATGAATGGATCTGGGGAAACAATCTCGATATAGCCTCTCGACTCTGGTCGTAACTGGCACACGGACATTGTGAATCCTGGAAAGGGGTGCACCTTGCCCCCCGCCATATCTGCAGATAGGGTTGCCAAATGAAATTGAATATCTGGCGTTTTTGATTGTGGCATCACTTTTGTGAATAAACCACCCTGATTAATTCCGATTGAAAGTGGTCCAGACCGAAACAGTAGCCAATCTAAACCAATCTTGATTCGACCCATGAGGGATGACAATTCCACATTGGTTGAGATATTTTGATTCAATTCATAAATCAATCGGTATTGCAAATGATCTTGTAGATTTTTACCAACCCCTGGTGAGTCATGAACGATTGGTATCCCAAATTTCTGCAACAAATTGGCTGGGCCAATACCAGAAAGCTGAAGTAATTGCGGGCTTTGTAGTGCGCCAGCACTGAGAATAATTTCCTTCTGGGAAGCAATTTGATGCTTGCTACCCCCTTGAATATACTCGATACCGACTGCTTGTCGATCCTTAAAAAGAATCTTGCTCACTTGAGCGTTCGTAATAATGCGTAGATTTTGACGAGACTTAATGGGCTTTAAGTACGCTTTGGCAGCGCTACACCTTAAGCCATTGTGCGTGCTTAATTGGTAGTACCCAACCCCCTCTTGTTGCAAGTTATTGAAATCGTCGGTGGTGGGAACCCCTAACTGATTAGCGCTTTTGATAAACGCTTCGACTAGTGGGTGGGTCTTTTTGATGGATGATGCGCGCAAAGGACCGATTTGAGAGTGAAGCGGCTCTCCGAGACGGTCATTTCCTTCAGCTTTTTTAAAGTAGGGCAGTACCTCATCCCATGACCATCCATCATTCCCTAAATCATGCCAATGGTCATAATCTTCTTTCTGACCACGGATAAAAATTAAGCCATTGATTGAACTAGACCCTCCCAAACACTTGCCACGAGGCCAATAAATCGGTCGATTATTCATTTCGGGGTCTGGTTCGGTATGAAACTTCCAATTTACGGATGGGTCCCACATGGTTTTTCCATAACCGATCGGTAAGTGGATCCATGGCGAATAATCAGGAGGACCAGCCTCAATGAGGCAAACGGAATGCTTGGGATTTGCTGAAAGCCGATTTGCTAAAACACAGCCGGCAGACCCAGCACCAATGATGATGTAGTCAAAGGAGCGAATGGAAGACAAGGGGAGGGCTCAGTGCGTTAGACGAAGACCTAATATTTGACGTGCTTGGGCTCCGGTAGCAACGGGCCTGCCTCGATCGCGTGCCATCTTGGCAAGACGCCCAACGAGCTCCGCATTATCTTTGGCCAGTCGGGTCTCATCAAACCGAATGTTATCCTCCAAGCCAGTCCGCACATGGCCTCCAAGTTCAAGCGCCCATTCATTAACAACCAACTGATTTTTACCAATGCCGGCCGCCGTCCAGGTTGCATTTGGCATCACATCTTTTAATTCCTTAATTAAAAATTCAAGAATCGTGCGACGCACCGGCATCGCGTTCGGTACGCCCATCACAAACTGCACATGTGGAGGCGGCAACAGCAGGCCTTTCTTCACTAAATTAGCAGCGTTATAGAGCATTGCTAAATCAAAGATTTCGACCTCTGGTTTAATTTCATACTTGAGCATTTCACTAGCAAGGCCTTCGACAAAGTCGGTTGGATTTTCATAAATACCCACCGGAAAATTAGTTGAGCCCGTTGCCAGTGAGGCCATATCCGGTCGATGAAAAAGCATTGACCCTCTAGCAGATTGATCGCGTCCGCGGCCACCCGTTGAGAACTGAATAATCATGTCGGGGCAGTGTTTCTGGACACCTTCTTGGACTTGTGCAAACAAATCAGGATCCGAACTCGGCGTTTCATCCGGATTGCGAACATGAATGTGAACGAGAGAGGCACCAGCTTCATATGCTTTATGGGTTTCCTCAATTTGCTCCGTTGGAGTCACTGGCAAGCCTGGACAATCCTTCTTGCGTGGCACTGCACCAGTAATTGCAACAGTGATAATGACTGGTTGTTGATTCATACAAACTCCTATTTCAATTCAATATCTTCAACAATGCTTTTTTCAATCTCAAGCGCTGCGCCACGAAGTAAAAGGACCGATTTTTCAGCAAGCGCAAGATTAAAACGGGGCGTTGGACCATGTGCTGCGAGCGCAGCAAACACCTTTTGCTTTTGATCACGGACCGGAACAGCGACACAGACTGATCCCTCAAGGTACTCACAATCATCTAATGCATAACCTTGTGAAATGATTCTATCGATTGCCGGTAACAATGTTTTGTAATTAGTCATTGTTTTTGCTGTATAGCGGTCAAAAGGCTCGTGCCCTAAAATGCCACGAATTTGTTTTTCAGTGAGAAACGATAAAAACAATTTGCCGCTTGCTGTGCAATGCAGAGGTACTCGCATACCAGAATCGATATGCAAGCGAATCGGTGCTGTGGTTTCAATCCGATCTAGATACAACACCTCGTTGCCATCACGAATATTAAAGTTACAAGTTTCACCTAGGGTAGTAACTAAGCGTTTGATAATGGCAATTCGTTCTGACCGCACTGAATCGCTAGCTAAAAGTCCTATACCCATTTGGCGAAATTTGGCACTTGCTTGAAAACGACGTCCGTGTAAATCGCGCTCAACGAGGCCCTGTGCCAGCAATATATTTAATAGACGAAAAACCGTGGGTTTTGCAAATCCTAAGCGGGAGGAAATTGCCTCCAGAGTTAAAGGAAACTCAGAATTAGCTACTGTTTCTAGGATAAGCAAAACCTTCTCGGCCATGCTCGATTTGCTAGTTTCGAGTCGTGTAACCGTCGCCAAGCGTTTTGGGACATCGCTTTTTGTATTTAATGCGGTTGAACTGCTCATTTCGATATTAAGTTCCAAAATGACTGGAAAAGAATTAGGTATAAACCCTTAAATTATTTCATCAGACGATACTTTATATTCCATCTAAGAGAATACATTAATTCGATCCCCGTGGCGACTTCATCAAAAAAACAGTCGGACAAGACCAAATCAGCCCGTAAGAAGGTTCTGGCGACAAAGCCGAAGCCCATAGTCGCCCAACCTGCGACGTCGCTCACCATGCAGCAAGTTAAAGAAGCAATTGCCTTACTGAGGGATGCTGGGACGTTCACGACGTTTTCGTATCGCACTCCAGAGTTTGAAATTGAAATTGAATTACAAAAAAAGATTGAGTCTCAACCGGTTGCAGAAGCGGTTTTGCAACCGGCCTTAACCGCTAGTGCTGCAGTACCTAAGGTGGCTGAAATCCGCCAAGCTCAATCAGAAACACACCCAACTGGGTTTTTCGAGATTAAAAGCCCGATGGTGGGAACTTTTTATCGACGACCCAACCCAACTGCAAAGCCTTATGTTGAGGTGGGTAGCAGGGTTGAACCAGATACGCCAGTATGCATTGTTGAGGTGATGAAGTTATTAACTACCATTCCAGCTGGAGTGCGTGGACACATTGCTGAAATTTGCGTTCCTGATGCCGCCAGTATTGAAACTGGTCAGGTGCTTATGCGGATTGACCCATCATGACCATGCAAAAAGCCACGAAGCCACGGGTCAAAAAACAGCCATTTCAAATGATTGACGTCACATTACGTGATGCCCATCAGTGTTTATGGTCAACCCGGATGACGACTGCACAGATGTATCCAATTCTTCGACAAATCGATACCTCTGGTTATCAATACATCAATATATTAGGCGGCGCGGTATTTGATGTGATGGTCCGGTTTTTACGTGAAGATCCGTGGAAACGAATGACTTTTCTTAGCCAACAGTTAAGCACACCCACTGATGCCTTGACTCGAGGACAGAGTATTTATACCTTTGAATTGTTTGCGGATGACGTGGTTGACCTAAACATCCAGTTACTGGCTCAATCGGGGATTACGGTATTAACGGTCTACGATGCCTTGAACGACAATCGCAACATTATTTCATCCGTTCATTCTGGTAAAAAAAATGGCTTACTCATTAATGCAATGCTGACCTATGCCTTAAGCCCGGTTCATGATGATGCATATTTTGTCGAGCGCGCAAAAGAGTTAGTTGATTTAGAGGTTGACTTCATTTCAGTGAAAGACCCAACTGGGTTATTAACCCCAGAGCGAGCCAAAACGCTGTTTCCAGCTCTTGTCCACGCAGCACAGGGAATGCCCCTGAAGTTACACTCGCATTGTCAGTCAGGGTTGGCCCCTTTAGTGTACGAGGAGGCTATAAAAGCAGGATTTGATTACGGGTATGTAGCCACCGATTGCTTGGCAAATGGTGCTTCCTTGCCCTCTGTGGTTGAGATACTGGAGTTGGCACAACGCCATGGTCGAGATCCAGCAATGAATATTCATGCGCTGCAAGCGGTTGATGAATATTTTGACTGGGTCTGTACTCGTGATGGTCTGCCCCGCGGCGTGAAACAGACTGTAGATCCCGCATTGTATGAACATCAAATTCCGGGCGGAATGATTTCAAATCTTCGCGCACAGCTGATTACTCTGGGCATCCCGCATCGAGAAAAAGAGATATTGGAAGAGACAGCGCAGGTGCGCAAGGACCTTGGCTATCCAATTTTAGTGAGTCCATTTGCACAATATATTGTGACTCAAGCGGTTTTAAACGTGATGCAAGGTGAACGCTACAAAACGATTCCAGACGAAGTAAAACTTTATCTAAAAGGACACTATGGAAGGCTGGCTGGAACACCAAGTCCTGAAGTGATGGCGCGAGCCAATGTGGACTATGACCCTAGCGAGCGCCCGGGTAATCGCATAGCACCAGCTATTCCTGCATTAAAGAAACGCTGGGGGAAGGGATGCTCGCCAGAGCAGCTCTGTTTGCATGCTTTTTATCCACCAAATCTTGCGCTGGGTTTAAAGGATGGGGCGACAGAGGCATTACGGCAGGGGGCCGAACTTCTTCCATTTAGGGAATTATTTACCTATCTGAGACGGCAAACCAACTTTTCACGAGTTCGAACTCGGTTTGGAAATGTCGAATTGACCATTTCACAATAATTAGTAAATAGCAATAGGGGACACCATGGAGATACAAGCAGTGCAAATATGCTAGATTGAGCGAATAAATTTCACGGTATGTTTTGATGTAGAAGTACTTGAATCAATGACAAGGAGACAAAAATGAGTCAATTAAATGTGAAGCGAAGAATTTTTAATACACTTGCTGTTGCAATGATGGCAGGGGCAGCCTTACCTACGTGGGCCCAAGGTGCACAGTTCAATGACTATGGATGGCCAACTTCGGCTAATGAAAAAATATCGGCTAAATCAGTTGCCTGGTTGAAAGAAAAGGGCTGGTGGCCAATTCAAGTTGCTTTCCAGCCGCCTTGGTCTGGTCAAAATACCATTAACTTGGTCATGGATAAAAGAGGTTTATTAGCCAAACGGGGCGTGGATGCCAAGTTTCAGGCATTCCCATCTGGTCCAGCAATTAATGAAGTGATCATTTCAGGCCGTTTTCAGTTCGGGAATGGCGGTAACTTTCCATTCACAACACTATTTGACAAAAACGTCCCCGTTAAATCGATTGCCATTATTAATGTCAACTTAATGCATGCAATCCTAGTGCCATTAGATTCGCCCATTAAGTCGATTGATGACTTTAAAAACCGTAAAGAGCCAGCCACTATTGGTATTGTTACCGGATCCTCGGCGGAGTTCTACATTCAAGCGGCTGCCAAAGTGCATGGCATTGTGGTTGGTAAAGACATCATTCTAAAGAACATGCCTCCTGGCGAACAAATGGCTATGCCTAAGGGTATTGATGCTGTGGTTCCATGGGATCCAACCCCATCTATCATGGTGAATGAGCGCAAGAACGCACGCATCATTAACGATAGCTTCCCCTATAACATTTATGGCTCATCGTTCTATGTCCGCCAAGAAGTAATTGACAACGCTCCAGACGTTGTTCAAGCCTTTACGGATGCAATCGTGGAGGCAACATTATGGATTCGCAAGAATCCAGACGAGGCTGTCAAAGCAATGCAAGAGGATCCAAATCTAAAGAACTTCTCTCCTCTCATTTTGCGTCAGCAAATTGACTCATATAACAACCTCTATAAGCCAACTTACCTCCATCCACTTCCACAGTTCTGGGGTAGGGCGAATGAGACCACCTATGAATGGTTATTTGAGAACAAGAGAATTCAAACAAAAGCAACAGCTGCTACCTACGCTGCCGCAGTCGATTCGCGCTTTATGGATCGTACCTTCGCAAAAGTAGGCTGGGCTATACCGAAGTTACCTCCATTTTTGCCCGCTACGTTTAATGCGCCATTGGATAAGATACCTTACCCAACCTATTCAACTCCGTTGAATACAACTAAGCCTCAGGCCTTTCCTGAAAGAGGTGATTTAACCAAAGATTGGTCCTTTGATGGTAAGGTATTCAAGAAACAATGACGAGTCTCTCATGGGTATTAAATCTTCGCCGATTAATTCTGCTAGCGGTACTGCTGTGTTGTTGGGAGTTCGCTAGCCGTTTTATTCTCGACAAAACCCAAGCAACGCTATTACCCCCGCCTACGGGGGTTTTAGCTGGAGCTGTTGAACTCGCCATGTCAGGCGAGCTCTGGAAACACATCCGCGATAGTTTGAGACGCGAATTTATTGCGTTTTGCTATGCGAGTGTGGCAATCCCACTTGGGGTGATGATGGGTTGTTTTAAATGGATCAATGAGCAAGTGGATCCAATTATTGAGATCCTCCGGCCCATACCTCCAATTGCTTGGATTCCTCTTAGTATTTTGTGGTTCGGGGTTGGCAATACACAAAATCAGTTCATCATTTTTCTTGGAATCTTTTTCCCAATTCTGCTCAATACAATTGATGCTGTAAAAAATGTTGAGCCTAATTTAATTCGAGCCGCTCGCTGCTTAGGGGCGAATCATTGGAATGTGATCACTCGTGTTATCTTGCGTGCCGCATTACCTCAAATTGTGACCGGTATTCGAATCGGTTTGGGCGTTGGTTGGATGGCACTGGTTGCCGCTGAACTGGTGGGTGCTAATTCAGGATTGGGCTTTCTAATTAATGATGCCCGAACAGTTCTACGAACGGATTTTATTTTGGACGGCATGATTGCTATTGGGCTGATCGGTTTAATTATTGATCGAATCATTCGCATTGCTGCTCGAAAACTGATGCCGTGGTCACGTGCTCTAAATAATTAATTTGCTCGAGAGAAAGCGATTTTTTAAATGTCAGCATTAAGCGTAAAAAATATTAGCAAGATATTTCCGGCACTCAATAATAAGAATCAATCCGTTCAGGCGCTGCAGGATGTTTCCCTAGAGGTTAATGAGAATGAATTTGTTTCAATCTTGGGTCATAGTGGCTGCGGCAAGACGACATTATTAAATCTAATTGCTGGATTCGAAGCGCCTACCTCTGGATCAATTTTCTGCGCCGGGAAAGCAGTTAAAGATCCAGGCGCTGACCGTTCAATGGTTTTTCAAGACTATGCACTGTTTCCTTGGTTAACAGTACGGGACAACATTGCGTTTGGACTGCATTTAAAGCGAATTAATTCAGCTTCGATTGAGCAGAGCGTGATGCACTTTGCTAACTTAGTTGGTCTTAGCGCATTCGTTGATAGCTACCCTCATCAACTTTCTGGAGGGATGCGGCAGCGCGTCTCGATTGCACGTGCGCTGGCTGTTAACCCTACGGTTTTGCTAATGGATGAACCTTTTGCAGCGCTTGATGCACAAAATCGCTCTATGATGCAACAGGAAATGATTCGCATTCTGGCTGAAGAAAGTAAAACGGTTGTTCTGGTAACGCATAGCATTGAAGAGTCGATTAATTTATCGGATGTCATTGTTGTAATGACCCGTCGTCCTGGTCGTGTGAAGGCGGTAATTCGTGTCCCTGAGCCTCGAAAGATGATTGAAGATACACCAAATTATCTTGAGATTCGTAAAAAAATACGCGACCTGATTAACGATGAGCACGATATAAGCGACACTGTTTGATTGCAGTGGACTGGTTCTTAGTTGCTCTGTTAGCGGCTTGTGCATTCTTAGCAGGCTTATTTCGTCGTCTTTCTGGATTTGGTGGTGCCATGGTGATGGCGCCATTGCTAATTGGCTTTTTCCCTTTGGTTTATGTAATACCAATCGTAATGACCATTGAATTGCTCGCCGGGATTTGGCTAGCAAAAAATTGGAAAGTTGAAAAAGAGGATCGACCACGGATTTATCGCCTCTTAATTGCATCTACTATTACGCTGCCTTTTGGAATCTACATAGGTGAACAAATTGATCCGCAGCACCTAAAAATTATTGCAAGTATTGCGGTGTTTTGGTTTTCACTATTTTTGCTTTTACAGCCTCATGTTCGACTTACACTGGGGTCTACTAAAGATCATTTGGCCGGCGCTGGCGCTGGGTTTTTATTGGGCTCCTGCGGTTTTGGTGGCCCGATTATTGCACTATATTTGGGGGCAAGCACGCTGGATTATCGACATGTGCGTGCTATTTTGTCTCTTGTGGTTTCGGGCTTAGCGCTACTGGGAATCATATTTGCTGTTTTATTTAATGAAAACCTTTCTTGGTTACCTTGGCTAACAGTCGGCCTTCCAGCGTTTATGTTAGGTTTTGTGGTTGCGAGCTATATTGATCGAATGGGATTGATGACGGAATCGAGATTACGTCGCTTCTCACTCTATTTTCTGCTAATCAATGCCTTGGTTAATGGGTTTATTAGCCTGCTTTTACTCAATGACCGAATAACTTTGCCCACATTGCTTAATGAATAAATGCTATTCAAAAATACCGATGATTATCAGTAAGGAGAGGAGGGTTATTTTTTATCATCTTCAATAAAAATACCCTCGAAATTTCTAAGAAATAAAATAAATTAACTTATCAAGAATGACCAATAAATCATGAACATCTCACCCCCAGTTACTATTCAAACTCTTCAGGCATTTTCAGACGCATGGAATGCACATGACATCGATGCATTGATGTCCTTTATGGCTCCTAACTGTATATTTGAGACAGTTTCCGGTTCTGATATTTACGGAAATCGCTTTGAAGGACATGCTGCAGTTCGAGAGGCATTTGCTGCTGCCTGGAAAAATTTTCCGGATGCACAATGGCTAAATGGTAAGCATTTTGTTGCCGGTGATCGTGGCGTATCCGAATGGCTATTTGTTGGCACTGGTGTAGATGGCAAACGAGTTGAGGCAAATGGTGTGGATGTATTTACATTTGCTAACGGTAAGATATTAGTAAAAAATGCTTTTCGTAAAATGCGAACATAGCAATGAATACAACCACCCTTGATTTAACCTCGCAGCTCTATAACCCACGTTTTGATCCTCTCGTAGATCAACGGGTTGGTCATGCAATGGCCTATGCACCAACGTATTGGGTTGCAAGCGCTGGATCGCCTCCACCAAATGATGGGCCCATCACACACGATATTGAAGCCGATGTTGTAATTGTTGGGGGTGGTTTTACTGGACTGGCAGCCGCTTTATTTTTAGCGCGTGAGCACGGGATTAAAGCCACTCTACTTGAAGCCAATCAATCCGCTTGGGGCTGTACGAGTCGCAATGGTGGACAGGGTCAAAATGCCAGTGGCCGTTTGTATCGATCCCAGTGGATAGAGCGTTGGGGTCTTGATGTCGCTAAACGTCTTGATGCCGAGATTCGAAATGGCTTTGAAACGTTTAAGAGTCTTGTGGCAGAAATTGACTGTGACGCCCAGGATCATGGCCATTTATATGTCGCTCATCGTGACAAAAAAATGGCTTTTTTAAGTAACGAAGCAAAAGTGATGCGAGAGATTTTTGGCTACAAAACACGCATGCTAACTCGATCTCAGTTGCAAGAAGAGTTTTGTCATGATCAGGAAGCGTGTGGAGCACTTTATGAGCCTGAGGGTGTTGGTGTTCATCCCTTAAAACTAGCATTTGGATATCAACGCTTGGCTCGCTCGTTAGGCGCGAAAATTCATACTGGAAGTCCAGTGATTCGTTGGTCGCAGCGCGATGGGAAGCATTGTCTGGAAACTCCCGGGGGTAAAGTCTACGCAAAAGTTGTTGGCTTGGCCACAGGTGCATACGGTGGGCAATCGCTAACACCTCATTTGCGTAATCGGGTTATGCCTATTTTGTCGAACTCAATGGTAACCCGTGTACTTACGGAATCAGAGCTTGCAGAGGTAGCAGTAAAAAAACCTGCTTTTATTACAGATACTCGCACATTGCGTTTTTATTACCGTCTTTTGCCCGATCGAAGAATGCAAATCGGTAGTCGTAGCGCCGTTCATGGTGCTGATGCAACCGCACCTAAACATTTGCAATTACTCCGCGACGGTCTTGCGCGAAAGTTCCCTAGCTTGAAAAATATCCCTGTGGATTACTCTTGGTGGGGTTGGGTCGATGTCTCCCATGACATGATGCCGCGTATTGTCCAGCCTGACCCCGAGCAATCCGTTTTTTATGCTTTGGGTTATGGTGGTAATGGCGTGTCCTTTTCAGCGCATGCTGGAAGGCGCCTTGCTCAACGAATGGCCGGTAAGTCCGATTCGGCATTTGATTTACCCATCTATAACTCACCATTGCCAGGACATTTGTTTGCACCGTTTCGTCGCTTAGGGCAATCTTTACTCTATCGCTGGTATTACTTAAGGGATGAAATTTTATAACTGAGTAATAATTTGTTTTAAATCAATAAGTTATAAAAATAACATACAATCAATGTAAAGCTCATTTAATGAGCTTCACCTAGACCACAATGGCATTTATCCAATAAGGAGAATGCCATGAAAAAGCTATCAGAATGGATTGTTTGGTTGGTATTTGCAGAGCGGCCAGGGGAGTGGGGTCGTAAAGAATGGGTGTGCAAGCGATTTGATTAAGGGCTGCATTTAATCAGTCGATTAAGCATAAATCCTCTAGGGGCTTGAAAAACGTCATCTTTTTATAGCAAACTTAGACTATATTAGGTATCAAGCGTGCAATGGCGCAAATACCATGGCAGAGAGGAGGAGTGGTGCTCAGCATTTTGAAGTTAGATGCGGGCGGTATCCCTCAGTGCTGGATTGATGCTGAGGATGCAACCCGACATTACGCGGATGACAGCGTCTCATGGACGCTGGGTGAACCCATCGCCGTCATGCGCGGAGGCATTTCACGCCTGACTGGCCGTCAATCGATCATTGAGCTGCACTCCATCATTGCCGTTAAAGGCTCTGCAAAAATTAATTTGTTTGATGTAGTTCCAGCCATTACAAAGCGCAAGCTCTATCGCCGCGATCGCGGACTTTGCGCATATTGCGGATGCCGAATCTCGGAGCATGATGCCGAAGCAGAGCATATTATTCCAAACAGTAAGGGCGGCAGCTACACTTGGATGAATCTCGTTGTCTCATGCCGTCCTTGCAATCAACGCAAAGGGAATCGCACGCCCGAGAGAGCGGGGATGAGCCTTCTCTACGCCCCTTATACGCCTAGTTTGTACGAAGATATGATTTTGAAGGGCAGAAATATTTTGGCCGATCAGATGGATTTTCTAGCTGCCAATTTGCCAAAGGATAGTCGCATCTTGCAAGACCCCTTTTGGGTCTAATTGATTGCTAGCAGCAATCGTTGACTTAAATCGCCGATGAACGGTTTGCGCCTACTCAAGCCGCGCACAATTGTGCTGCTTGCGATATTAATATCCGTTTTCATTCACCTTTATATATTCATTGGATTTCCTAGTTTTTTATTCTCGAAGGCCGCACCACTTGAGGATGTGACTGTCGCCGAGCTTCGGGTAGAGCCCATTAAGAAAGTTCAGCTAAGTAAACCAGCCGCGCCCGAACCGAGTATTCGTGATCAAAGTTCGAATGCTGTGGGCGATGGTGTCGTTATTGAATCTGGAAGCGGTAATGGTCAGGGCCAAACAGAGCAGGAAGGGCAAGCTTTTCGGGTTCCTGATCCGGGGATTTATTATTACGACGCCTATCTCGATGGGCAATACTTACAAACAGCCTCGATCGAGTGGCAGTTTGATCCTAAGCTTGGCTATCGCTTGTTTATCAATATTCCTTACGCATTTGTTGGACCCTTTATTTTTGAATCCAGAGGAAAAATTGATGCATACGGATTAGCTCCTGATTTTTATGTAGAGCACCTTGGGAGTCGGCCAGCTCGGTTTACCCGCTTTGATCGAGATGGCAAAGGAGGAGGGAAGTTGTTTTTCTCCCAAAAACCAGATCAATTGAAAGAGATTCCACCTGGCACCCAAGATCGCTTTAGTCTGATGATGCAATTGGCTTCCTTACTTGCTGGAAATGACCAGATTGATGAAAAAGGAACCGTGCGTGAAATCCCGATTGCTAATCTGGATACCGTTGAAACCTGGCGCTTTCAAAGCCAAGGCGAAGAATTATCGGATGCAGTTTCAACTCTGGGCCCCACAGTGCTACGGCATTACAAGCGTTTGCCTGTAAAAGAAATGGATCACAAAC
This sequence comes from Polynucleobacter sp. HIN8, assembly GCF_030297615.1. Lineage (NCBI taxonomy): Bacteria > Pseudomonadati > Pseudomonadota > Betaproteobacteria > Burkholderiales > Burkholderiaceae > Polynucleobacter > Polynucleobacter sp. HIN8. Next base: position 972,522 of record NZ_AP028139.1, read on the forward strand.
GAAGAAATGATATTTGGTTAGTTAAAGATTTTGGCTGGATACCGGGAAGGGTGCGTCTTGAAAATGAAAAGGGCAGAACCTTTGAGCTCTTTCTAAAGCAAGTTGACCCAATCGCTGATTTACCCAAATAAACGCTTATTGGATCTTTTTCTTGCGAATGATTTGACCAATCATATTAAAGAGAACGGCTCCAGACATCGAGGCAGCAAAAATGCCGCTGAAGGCAACAACAATCGGTAAGATTTTCCAGTTTTCGGGTAATGGAAAGGTTCCGTATCCAACCGTGGTGTACATCTCACCAGCAAAATAAAATGCGTTGATATCAACCTCAAAAATATTGAGTGCAATTAACGCATAGGTCCAAATGATGATATCCACGATGTGGGTTATAAATACGATCCCCACAGCCATCATATAAAACGGGATGGATAACCAAAACATCCCAGTGTGATCTGCCCAATCGATTAAAACCTGATAGATCTTACCCACCAACAATATAAATAATGCATGGGCAACTAACATGGCAATCGCCGTTAAAAAGACAATATAGAGTTCGCTGAGTGGCAGGCTATTGCCAACTTTCTCAAAAAGGGTAAAGAAGTTTGGTAGGTCTGCCACGGTTATTTGACGGTTCGTCTTTTATTTGACATAATAATGATTATACGCAGATAAAGATATTAGCCCTTAGGCTTGGATTCAACGCTTACAGGCTTTGGACCCCCTTCATATTTGGTCTTGTAAAGCTTCTCCCAACGCGAACGCAGACCCCTAGATACCTCTTCCTGATTAAATAAATCAGCAACATCAATCGCACTGAATCCTTGGTGATTGCGGATTTGCAGATCAGCCCCACGGTCAAGTAATAATCTGACCAACTGAATATTGCCCGAGCGAACAGCCATCATCAAAGGGGTTGTATCGCTATCAGACAAGGCATTCACCTGGGCGCCCTTATCCAATAGAAACTCAGCAATCTGTAGGTGACCATTGGTGCAAGCGTAATGCAGCGGTGTCCAGCCAGATTTATTGATAGTGGCTGCCCGTTTATCAATTAAAGTCTTTACCTCTGGCAAAAGCCCATACAAGGATGCCATCATTAAGACGTTTTCACCTGAAAGGTTTGGCTGATCCACATCCAAATTCTTCAGGGTTAAAAGGTAGTCTAGGGTTGTGCGCGAGTTCTCCCTCACTGCGTAGACCGTAATTGGATTTCCACCCCGGACTAATAAATTAGGGCTTATGCCCTCTTGCAGTAACTTTTTAACTTGTGCAAGGTCGTCAAATTGAACAGCGCGGGCCATACGATCAGCCTGTTCTTGGGATTGGGCTGTTGCAATACTTGAAAATAAACTAAGGGCGGTAAGAACAATAAAACTGCGGCGTAGCATCATGAGTAACTTCTATTTAATTGAAAACACTGAAAAAAATTATTTGTAGTGTGCTGGGCTATTTGCTCAAGCGTTTCACCACGTAATTGCGCAATATAACTTGCAACATGCGCTACCCAAGCTGGTTCATTGGTTTGACCGCGATGCGGTACAGGAGCCAAATACGGTGAATCGGTCTCAATGAGCAGTCGATCCAATGGCAATGCCTTACAGGTCGCCTGAAGATCTTTGGCATTCTTAAAGGTGACGATTCCGGAAAAAGAGATATAAAACCCAAGCTCAATCGCCGCCTTGGCTACCTCATAAGACTCTGTAAAGCAATGCATTACTCCGCCAATTGCGTCAGCACCCTCTTCGCGCATAATGCGCAACGTATCCTCCGAAGCAGAACGCGTATGAATAATTAAAGGCTTTTTGGCTTGCAAGGCAGCGCGAATATGGGTCCGAAAGCGCTCACGCTGCCACTCCATCGATTCGTAAGATCGATCTCCCATCCGGTAGTAATCAAGCCCGGTTTCTCCAATTGCAATCACCTTGTTGTCTTTGGCTTCCTCAACTAAAAACGCAAGGGTTGGCTCTGGGGTATCTTCGTAATCCGGATGAACGCCAACCGAGGCAAATAAATTTGGGTAGGTGTGAGCCAGTCGCTTCACCTTAGGGAAATCTGGAATATCAACAGAGATGCAAAGTGCGTGACTCACCTTGGCTCGCACCATGTTTTCTAATACCTCAGGAAGGCGATTTTGATACTCTGGGAAATCGAGGTGGCAATGCGAATCAATCAACATAACCGCTAATTTTAGTCCCCAAAGAGCTGTTGATATTGCAAGAGCATGGATTCCATTTGCACCCGTGTGGACAAGGGGTGATTCTCATGGCGACGAGCGAGTGTAAGGGTTGACCAAAGTCGCTGCGCTTTGGTTAATTGCAGTTGAGATGCGAGCTGACTAATTCGTTGTGCGTGCCGGCGGTAATAGCGCACCTCCCCTAGCTGATATGACAGTTGCAAATCAAAGAGCCAGCGTTGCATACACACCAATAATGCGGAATATGGGGCTTTCTGAACCTTCTCAGCGCATTCAAGGTAGCCAATTTTGGGTCCGTTACTCAAGGCCTCTACTAGTATTCGTGTGGAATTGATGGCTAGACCAACGCCATCTTTATCATCCCCTAAATGCCTAGCAACGATCTGGTCCCTTGCGCTCAAGGGTGCACCAGCTTGTTCATCAATTGTGGCCTCTAGCTCCTCTGCACGAACGGCATCTGAGAGAAGTATTTTCAGTTCAGATTCCAACCAGTTAAGCGCCAGTTCTCGACTTGGTTTTGGCAGGGCAATGAGTTGGCAACGCGATCGTATGGTTGGCAAGACGCGATCAAGACGATCGCTAACTAGGATAAAGATCGTATCAGGATTAGGTTCTTCAAGGGATTTCAGTAAGGTATTGGATGCATCCTCGCGCAGACTTTCCAGTGGATAAATCAGAATAATCCGTTTGCCGCCCCGGTGTGAACCAATGTTGATACCGCCAAGCACTGCCCTAAGCTCATCAATTTTGATGAACGCGCTCTCTTTTTTTCTATCGCCATCGTCTTGACCCTCTGGGGCTACAGGATCCATTTTGGGGCTACCCTCAAGCTCCGCTTGAACTAAGCGGCCTTTTAAGCTTTGGGGCAACAAAGTAATACAGTCTGGGTGATTACCAGTATCAAACCAGCGGCAAGCCTCACAGGCATTGCATGGCTTTTGCCCTGTGGAGAACAAATCAGCCTCACAGAGCAGCGCCTTAGAAAGCCAGCGCGCAAAATCAAATTTGCCTATTCCTGGTTGACCATGAAACAAAATAGCTTGAGGCATTGACTCCAAATCAAAGGCTCTACCAAGCGCCTCGAACCATGGCAATAGCTTGACGGATTCGTGATGCGAATTTTCTATGGTCATGGGATTTAGATAAAATCTATCGACAATTAATTTATATAAATCATTAACTTAGATTAATAATTCAACTGAATTTCTGATAAGTGCTTCCAGATGCGCTCTGGTGATTGCTGGGCATCGATCACCACAAAACGCCCGGGATCAGACTTGGCGCGGCGCAAGTACTCGTTACGAACCTTCTCAAAAAAATCAAGATCCAGACGCTCGAACTTATCGGGGGTTCTGGCCTTGGAGCGACGCTCCTGCGCAACGTGCCCAGGTAGATCAAATAAAAGAGTGAGGTTTGGCTGAATTAAATCTGCCCCCCTCCTCTGCACCAGAGTCTCAAGGGTATTAAGGGTTTCAAGACTTAATCCCCTCCCCCCACCTTGATAAGCAAAGCTGGCGTCAGTGAAGCGGTCAGAAATCACGATCTTGCCGGATTGCAAGGCAGGCTCGATAACTTGAGCCAGGTGTTCACGTCTTGCAGCAAACATTAATAAAGCCTCGGTCTCAATGTGCATGGGCTCTTGCAATAAAAGCTGCCTGAGTTTTTCTCCCAACGGGGTACCGCCCGGCTCCCGAGTGAGCACTATCTCTTGCTGTGGATAGCGTTGTCGTAGATGATTTGCAAAGGCCTCAAGGTGTGTGCTCTTCCCGGCACCATCGATGCCCTCAAAGCTAATAAAAAACCCAGAGCGATGAATAGGCATGAAGTTATTTCGCTGTCTTGGTCGACGATTGGGTGGGCAAACGCTGGTACCGATCAACAGCGGCCTCGTGTTCCTTCAAGGATGCAGAAAAATGGCTGCTGCCATTACCCTTTGCAACAAAATACAGCGCATTCGTGGGCGCAGGTTGCGCAGCGGCGATGAGCGATTCTTTAGAGGGCATTGCAATTGGGGTTGGAGGTAAGCCATAGCGCATATAGGTATTGTAGGGAGTATCGCAGCGTAAATCCGTTTTTCTGATATTGCCATCAAATTGCGGTCCAATTCCATAAATGACGGTGGGATCGGTTTGTAACATCATCCCTTTCTTAAGCCGATTATGAAAGACGCCCGAAATTAATCCGCGCTCAGAAGCCTGCCCTGTTTCTTTCTCAACAATCGATGCAAGGATCAGTAATTGATATGGGCTCTTTAGGACCTGATCATTTGCATGGCCCTGAAGGTAAAGATCCCATGCATTTGCTAATTGTTTTTGCATACCAGCGTAAGCCCGTTGATAAATACTTAAATCCAAATCATCAGGATCAAATACATAAGTATCTGGAAATAACCACCCTTCCACATCCGGCTGAGTAAGGCCTAAGAGTGTGGCAAGCTGGGCTCCGCTGGCCGATTTCGTTTGATGAATGAGTGCTGGGTGCGTATCAATGGCAGCTCGTACTTGCCAAATGGCCATTCCCGGAATGATCTTCACCGATTCACGGACTCGCTCGCCCCGAGCCATTTGCAGCAAGATCTGGCCTAAGCTTGCATTTACCGGGAATTCATAGGTACCTGGCTTCAGTGATGTGCCGACACCTAGCGATCGGGCGCCAATTTGGAAGGCCCAGCTTGGAACCCTGATTCCTTGCTCCTGCAACTGAGCTGCAATTTTTGAGACCCCTGATTTGGGCAATACCTTATACCGGGCGGTAGCATTTGTACCATCGGTTTGATTAGCCAGGGCAGATTTAGCTGGCACCACTCCCCATGTAAATAGCACGAGGTAATGCAAACAAACAATCCCGATGAGCAAGCCAAGCCCGAGGCCCAAAAATCGTTTACTTAGAGTCATGGCATGAAATATGGATTTAGAGGTCTTAGAAAGTTTCTGTACATAGCACTATGATAAAAGCCTAACTTAGTACACGACCATCATGAACCGATCCACACCATGAATCCACCAACCATTTGCCGTTTACCAGACTGGGGCTTGATTCTCGTTGAGGGGCCTGATGCGAGTTCTTTTTTGCAAGGCCAATTAACGAATTCAGTCCTTGGATTAAGCCCCACTTCTTCTGGAGCAATAGCCCAAGGAAGTTCTGCGGCACGGTTAACGGGGTACTGCACAGCAAAGGGTCGTCTACTTGCTTCTGCGTGGATCAGCTTGCATTCATCCCCTGCGGTGACGCAATATGCCTTGTTTGTCTCACGCGATATTGCGGCAGTTTTTGCAAAACGCTTGACCATGTTTGTTTTGCGCTCCAAGGTGACGGTACGCGACATGAGCGAAGCGTGGTCGATTTATGGGGCTCTTGAGCCGATAGCGCAGGCACTTCCCCATCTTCCCGCCGATGCAATCGCCCTGGCGATGCAAACCCCAGAAGATAGCAATCTGATGAAACGAATTGTGTTTGCCTCACAGATGACGGTTGATGCGCAAGCCAATGCAAGTGCCTGGAATATGGCTGAGGTCCTTAGTGGAATCCCTCGAATTGTGGCGGCTACCCAAGATCAATTTGTGCCTCAAATGGTAAACCTCGAATCCGTGGGCGGGGTCGATTTCAAGAAAGGGTGCTACCCAGGTCAAGAAGTAGTTGCCCGTAGCCAGTATCGAGGCGCAATCAAACGACGCCTCTTTTTGGCAAAAGCACAAACTCCCATCGAGTCCTGCCCGCCAGGAACCGAGATTTTTCATGAGGAAGATCCTGGCCAGCCGGCTGGCATGGTCGTGCTCTCAAGCCCCAATTTGAATAATCCTCTTTGGATCGATATTCAGATTGAATGCAAATCAGAGCTTGCTCAAAGCAGCAAACTTCACCTTGGTGAAGCTAGCGGCCCCAGTCTGGAGCTAGGAAAACTACCCTATTCCCTCGTTGAGATTTAATCAGGCATAGTATTGGTATGTGCCTCATTTTATTTGCCTGGAAATCGCACCCAAAATACCCGTTGGTGGTAGCCGCCAATCGGGATGAGTTTTATGAACGTAATACCAGTGGTATTGGTTGGTGGCCTGAGCACCCAGATGTATTAGCAGGTCGAGATCATGCCGATGTGATTGGTAGTCCCGGTACTTGGTTAGGGCTTAATAAGCATGGCCGATTTTCTGCGCTCACCAATGTGCGCTCTCCGAGTGAGAAAAAGCCGGATGCCAGAACCCGGGGTGAACTCCCCTTTTTATATCTAACTAGCTCTGATAAACCCAACCACTTTATTGATAAGCACAGTAAGCGCTTTGACCAATACAATGGTTTTAATTTATTGATGGCCGATTTGAGTGATCCGAATGATCCTCAAATGCATTGGGTAAGCAATCGTGTGGTGATGGGCAAATCAGTGCGTCCTCGTAAAACTTTCCCAAGTCAGCCTCTTAGTCCAGGTGTGTATGGGCTATCGAACGCCATGCTCGATACACCCTGGCCTAAAGTAAATCACCGCATTGCTGCATTTGCTCAAACCCTAGCGATGGATGGTGGAAGCTTAAAGAATGCCGATGCCTATCTGCACTTATTAGCCGATGACCATCAGGCTCCCGAGCAAGAGCTTCCGAGCACAGGCGTTAGCTTGGAATGGGAGAAAGCACTTTCTGCTGCCTTTATTCGAACAGAACACTACGGCACGCGCTCAAGTACTATTTTGCGGGTTCGCCAGGATGGTAACTACGAGATGGTTGAGCGGCGGTTTGATGCCAACGGCGTGATTGCGCACGACGTGATTACCGGTAATTTAATTGGCTCAGCGTGGGCTAATTACTCGGTATAGCAATGGCCTTTCCCCTCCAGGGTGACGATACATGTCAATCGATTGCACCTACACCCCTACCAGAGCCCTATTGGGTCGGATTCTCTTCTGCGCTTGGGCAAGAACTGGGCATTCCCCTCAATGACACTGGCTTACCTTCCGATCCACGCTGGTTAAGCGTCTTAAGTGGGAACGCGCTCGAAGTCGAAGAGCACCACTTTTCAAATCCAATCGCAACAGTATACAGCGGTCACCAATTTGGTATTTGGGCCGGTCAACTCGGCGATGGTCGCGCCATTCTATTAGGCGATATTGGTCCTTACGAGATTCAATTAAAGGGCTCCGGTATTACTCGCTACTCGCGCATGGGCGACGGCCGAGCGGTATTGCGTTCATCGATCCGTGAGTTCTTAGGTAGTGAAGCCATGTATGCGCTTGGTATACCAACTAGTCGAGCATTGGCGGTTACGGGATCCAAAAAACCAGTGATGCGTGAGACCTTGGAGACCGCTGCGGTATGTACTCGCTTGGCACCCAGTTTTCTGCGCATTGGTCATTTTGAGCATTATGCGGCTGCGCGCCAAACGGAGCATCTCACGCAATTGGCGGACTATCTCTTAGATAAACACTATGAGGAGTGCAAAGATAGCGACGATGCCTATCTAGAACTATTTAAATCAATTAGCTATCGCAGCGCCGAACTCGTTGCACATTGGCAGGCAGTGGGCTTTTGCCATGGCGTCTTAAATAGCGACAACATTAGCGTTTTAGGGCTCACGATCGATTACGGCCCATTTGGAATGATGGATCGTTTTCAAATGGATCACATCTGTAATCACAGCGATTCTCAAGGCAGGTACGCCTATCATCGGCAACCTCAAATCATGCATTGGAATATGGCGTGCTTGGCAGGCGGTATGTTGCCTTTGTTGGAGAAAACCGATTCAACCGAAGTGGCCCAGCAGAAATTGCAAACTGCGCTTGAGCAATTTCCGACTCAATACCGGCAGGCGTGGTTAAAACGTTTTCGAGCAAAACTCGGGCTGCACGAGGAGCATCCAAATGACTTCCCCCTCATCGAGAACTTATTGCAACTCATGCATCAGAATCGGGTGGATTTCACGACAACGTTTCGTCTTTTTGCCGAAGTCCAATCCATGGCTAATGACCAATCTAATCCATTGCGCGACCACTTTATTGACCGCCAGGCTTTTGATGTTTGGATGCAAAGCTATTTGGATCGATTAAAACTTGAACACTCCTCTGATCTGGTTCGCCAGAGTGCCATTCTTAAAACAAATCCAAAATTCATCCTACGCAACTACCTCGCACAGCATGCCATCGAACTCGCCCAGCAGGATGATTTTTCAGAAGTCCAAAAGCTCTTGCATATCCTTGAGAATCCTTACGCAGAGCAATCGGAGTTTGAAGCTTATGCAGCACCGCCCCCTAAGGAGCTTGAGGATATTGTCCTGAGTTGCTCGTCTTAATCCTTCTTTACAATCCAATCCATGACTAAAACTGATGAACAATACCGTCAAGAACTCTCTGATATTGAGTATCGGGTAACGCGCCGAGCGGCAACTGAACCACCCTTTTCGGGTCGCTACTGGGATCATTGGGAAAATGGTCTCTACAATTGCGTCTGCTGTGGCACCCCGTTATTTTTATCGACCACCAAATTTGATGCTGGCTGTGGTTGGCCAAGTTATCACACTCCCGCCAATCCCCAAGTGATCAGTGAGCATCGGGATGTATCACACGGCATGATTCGGACCGAGGTACGCTGTGCAAATTGCGATGCCCATCTAGGCCATGTCTTTGAAGACGGCCCCCAGCCCACGGGACTTCGGTACTGCATTAACTCGGCGTCATTGCGTTTTGAACCTAGCCAAAATGCCAGCCTTAAGCCATCCCCATGAAAAAATTTCTTTTTGATCTATTCCCGGTCATCCTATTCTTTGCTGCATTCAAACTTGCCGATATCTATGTGGCAACCATTGTGGCGATCATTGCAACTGTTGCGCAAATTGTGTGGCTTTATATTCGTCGGGAAAAAATTGAGGGGATGCAGTGGGCTAGCCTAATCCTAATCGTTGTATTTGGCGGCCTTACTATTTTGTTAAAAGACAAAACCTTTATTCAGTGGAAGCCTACGGTTCTCTATTGGTTATTTGCCGCAGTACTTTTCTTTAGTGCTCAGTTCTTTAAGAAAAATTGGATTGAGAGCCTCATGGGAAAGCAAGTTACCTTAAAGCCAGGTAGCCCGCGCTCGATTTGGTTAAAGCTTAATCATGCCTGGGCAGCATTCTTTTTCTTCATGGGCGTTCTCAATTTGTATGTGGCCTATACCTTCTCTGAAGATGTGTGGGTGAACTTTAAGCTCTTTGGCGGAATTGGCTTACTGATTCTTTTCATCATTGCCCAAGGCCTGTGGTTAAGTCGCCATATGGAGGGAGATGAAGCATGATGACCAATCAAGAGCGCATTACTTTATTCCAGACCGCACTGCAAAAACAACTCCAACCCTTAGCTCTCCTCATCGAAGACGAGAGTCATTTGCATGCCGGGCATGCCGGGGCCGCAGGCGGTGCAGGCCACTTTCGGATCAAGATTACTGCGCAGGCATTTGCTGGGCTTAACTCCGTTGCGCGCCATCGACTCGTTTATGGCGCCTTAAAAGAGTTTATGCCTCACGAGATCCACGCCCTCGCCATCCATGCACTTGCACCAAATGAGTCATAATTCTTCTTTTCGCTTCTTTATCTTCAATCTATGTGCCTAACCAAAAAAATAATCCTAGCCTGCTCAATCGGTCTACTGAGCGCCTCCGTAACCGCCCAAAATGCAGCGATCGTAAATGGCAAGCCTATCCCGAAGGCACAACTTGATCGCTTGATTAAAAATTCAGGCCAGTCGGCAACCGATCCGAAAATTCGTGAGCAAGGCCGTGAATTGCTCATCACGCGCGAACTCATCCTTCAAGAGGCGGATAAGCGTGGGGTAAGCCAAAAAGATGATGTGAAAGATCAAATTGAGCAAGCTCGCTTGGGTGTTTTGGTGGGCGCACTCTTTGAAGACTATATTGATAAAGGCGGTATTACGGAGGAAGATTACAAATCAGCCTATGACTCCATCAAGAGTCAATTTGGCGGCAAAGAGTACAAAGTCCGTCATATCCTGGTTGAGAAAGAAGCCGATGCCAAAGCCCTGATCGCAAAGATTAAAGCCGGAGCAAAATTTGAGGATCTGGCTAAAGCCAACTCTAAAGACCCAGGCTCTGCTCCTGACGGTGGAGAGCTTGGCTGGGTGAGCGATAAAGCGCTAGTCCCAGAGTTTTCCAAGGTCATGACGACGTTGAAAAAAGGTCAAATGACCGATAAGCCGGTCAAGACTCAATTTGGCTGGCACATTATTCAGCTCGAAGATGTTCGTGACGTTAAGATTCCGTCCATGGCAGAAATCAAAGAGCAATTGAAATCCATGTTGATGCAAGATCAAGCTTGGCAAAAGGCTAAGTTCTCTGAAATGATGAAGAAGATTCGTGAGAAAGCGCGCATTGAGTAATATGATTTTGCACACCATGCTGCGCGTGGGTGATATTGCCCGATCAGTCGATTTTTATACCCGAGTATTAGGGATGAATCTATTGCGCACGACCAATCGCGAGGAGCAGAAATACTCGCTCGCTTTTGTAGGATTTGGGAATGGTAATGCGGATGGGCAAGCAGAGATTGAACTCACGTACAACTATGGGGTGTCTGCCTATGATCATGGTACCGCGTATGGACACATTGCGATTGCCGTGCCCGATGTCTATAAGGCATGTGAAGATATTGCTGCTGCCGGGGGTAATATCACGCGTCCTGCCGGCCCCGTTCAAGGAGGCGAGACCTTGATTGCCTTCATCACCGACCCCGATGGATACAAGATTGAGCTGATTCAGCGCTGATTTGAAAGACTTGGCTGATTCGTATGCAAGCTAAGTATGAGGTTCGGGTTCTAAATCAAATTTCGGATGTCCCACAGGCCGCATGGACCTCAATCCTTCCACCCTCTGCCGGCCCCTTCATGCGGTACTCTTTTCTGAGTCTTTTGGAGAAAACCGGTTGCGTGAGCGCAGAGACGGGTTGGAAGCCATCGCATCTGGCGCTTTATGACGCCGATGGCCATACGCTTCTTGGCGCATTGCCGCTCTACCTTAAAACGCACTCTTACGGAGAGTATGTCTTTGATTGGTCATGGGCAGAAGCCTATACCCAAGCAGGGCTGCCCTACTTTCCAAAAGCACTCGGTGCTATCCCATTTACTCCGGTTACTTCTTCGCGCTTGTTGGCCCGATCAACCGAGCATCAAGAGGCACTAATCGCTGGTTTAAAACAATTGGTTGGCGAGCTAAGCCTATCGTCCGCTCATATTCTTTTTCCGGTTGAGGAGGAGGCAAATCTTCTTGGTAATGCGGGATTTTTAAAGCGTGAGTCCGTACAGTTTCATTGGCACAACCAGGGTTACTCTGATTTTGAAGCCTTTTTATCCACCCTCACCATGAAACGCCGCAAGAACATTAAGCGCGAACGTAAACAGGTTCAAGGGGCAGGCATCACCTTTGAACACCTTCCTGGAGAATTGCTTACTGAAGAGGATGTGCTGTTTTTCTATCGCTGCTATCGCAATACCTACCAAAACCACTACTCCAGCCCTTACCTAAATCAACTCTTTTTTCAGGAGTGGGCGCAACAAATGCCCAATCATCTCCATTTAATCGTTGCAAAGCGTGAAGGGCAAGCGATCGCCTGTGCCTTATTAGTCATTGATCGTGAGTTGAGCAAAGCTTATGGTCGGTATTGGGGATGCGTCGAGCAACACCCCTGCCTTCATTTTGAGACCGCCTTCTATCAAGCAATTGACTATTGTATCCGCGAAGGAATCCAAACCCTGGAAGGCGGTGCGCAAGGCGAGCACAAAATGGCACGAGGATTTATGCCGACCACGGTCTCGTCATATCACCATCTGAGTGATCCACGTTTTGCTGCTGCGGTGGCACGATTTCTGGAGCGCGAACGTCAAGGCATTGGTCAATACCTCGATGAGCTGGCTGAACATAGCCCCTTGCGCCAGGACTCTGATTCAAGCAGCCTCGGCAGAATTGAACTCGATGCATTAAAGTAAGGCATGAGCTCAATCAATAACGGTGCTAATTCTTTAGGAATCGGAGATAGCGATTCTGACTCCCCGTGCATTGGGATCTGCTCGACCCTCTTTGATGAAATCTGTAAAGGCTGTGGTCGCACTGCCCTAGAAGTCAGCAACTGGGTGTTTATGAGCCCTGAGGAGAAGCAATCTGTCTGGGTTCGCATTCAGGCAGAGGGCACAGCGATGCGCTTTACCCGCGAGCAAAAATCTTAACCCGCCAACTCCTGGCTACGCAGGTACTCCTCATACGTTCCTGAATAATCATTGATCGTGCCATCAGGCTTGATCTCCAGAATTCGGTTCGCTAGTGCCGAGACAAATTCGCGGTCATGGGAGACAAAAATCAGAGTGCCATCGAATTTCTCAAGGGCGATTTGTAAGCTCTCAATCGATTCCATATCCATATGGTTGGTCGGCTCGTCCATTGCAAGCACGTTGTGCTTTTGGAGCATTAACTTTCCCCAGATCATGCGCCCCTTCTCGCCACCCGATACCACTTTCACTGATTTACCAATCTCATCGCCTGAGAACAAAAGACGTCCTAGGATGCCTCGCACAACTTGATCGTCATCGCCTGGTTTACGCCATTGCGTCATCCACTCAATCAGGTTCTCATCATTAGGAAAGCATTCGCTGGTATCTTGCGGCATGACACCCACATTGGCATTTTCAGCCCACTTCACATCCCCGGTATCGGCAGCAATACCATCAAAGCGTTTACTCAACATGGTTTTCAGTAAGGTGGTCTTACCCGCACCATTCTGACCAATAATGGCGATCTTCTCACCAGGACGAATCGCAATCTTGAAGTTCTTGAAAATTACCCGATCAAATTTTTTAGTAAGGGCATTGCACTCTACTGCCATGTTGTGCAATTTCTTCTCGGTCTCAAACCGAATAAATGGGTTTTGACGGGATGACGGCTTAATATCTATGAGCTCGATCTTCTCAAGTTGGCGTTGACGGGAAGTAGCCTGTCTCGCTTTGGAAGCATTGGCCGAGAAGCGACTCACGAATGCCTGCAGTTCAGCCATCTTCTCCTTGGCCTTCGCATTGGCTGCCATTTGCTGGGCACGCGCCTGGGTCGATGCCAGCATGTAAGAGTCGTAGTTTCCGGGGTAGACCTTCAACGTACCGTAATCCATATCCGCCATATGCGTGCACACCTCATTTAAGAAGTGTCGATCGTGCGAAATGATGATCATGGTGCTATTGCGTTGATTCAGGATTTCCTCTAACCAATGAATCGAATGAATATCTAAGTTGTTTGTTGGCTCATCAAGCAATAAGACATCGGGATCCGAGAATAAGGCTTGGGCAAGTAAAACGCGCAATTTCCAGCCCGGCGCAATATTACTCATGGGACCGTTGTGTTGTTCCAGCGGAATGCCAATACCAAGCAGTAGCTCGCCAGCGCGTGCTTCAGCGGTATAGCCACCAAACTCAGCGTACTTGGCTTCAAGCTCAGCGGCACGCATGTAGTCTTCATCGGTCGCATCGGGATTGGCATAAATGGCATCACGCTCTGCCGCCGCTTGCCACATTTCTGCATGACCCATCATCACCACATCGAGCACTCGAATGTCTTCATAGGCAAACTGATCTTGGCGTAATTTACCAAGACGAATATTGGGTTCAAGGCTGACGTTGCCAGCCGATGGCTCTAGTTCCCCTCCAAGGATTTTCATGAAGGTGGATTTGCCACAACCATTGGCACCGATTAAGCCATAACGATTACCGCCACCAAATTTGACGGAAATATTTTCAAACAAGGGCTTCGCCCCAAATTGCATGGTGATATTAGACGCGTTTAACACAGAAACTTTCTCAATAAGGGTGCCGTGCTGGCAAAGCTCATCATTTTAACGGTCTTCCAACCGAACGATGGTTAATAGGCTGCCGCAAGCCCATCTCGACGACTATCGCTCGCTGCAACATAGCCATCGCTGATCCTATCCGATAAGCGCCAAATGAACTGACCAGAGCCAAAATCCATATAGGGATCATCCACCTTTTTGAGAACATGCCCTCGCTCGATGAGACCCTTAACCGTTTGAGGATCCATATTGGCCTCCACATCAAGACTAAAGTCCCGATTGACCTTCCACCGTGGTGCATCGCAAGCCGTTTGCGGTTGTTGTTGATAGACCAACATCCGCAAGAGGGTTTGTAAGTGCCCTTGCGGTTGCATATCACCGCCCATCACCCCAAAACTCATTTGCGGAACGGTTTTACCATTTACCTCTTTGGTCAAGAACGCGGGAATGATCGTGTGAAAGGGTCGCTTATTGCCTGCTACTACATTGGGCGATTGAGGATCGGATGAAAACCCATACCCGCGGTTCTGAAAACTAATTCCCCAATTCGGTTCCACCACTCCTGAACCAAAACCCATGTAATTACTCTGAATAAACGAGATCATGCGCCCTTCTTCATCGGCAGCACTCAAATAAATAGTACCTCCCGTATTGGGCATGCCAAATGTAAATTGGGTCGCGCGTTGTAAATCAATTTGCTCTGCTCGCTTGGCAAGATATTTGGGATTGAGCATCTGTGCGGGGCTGACCACCATCGAGCGTGGGTCGGCCACATAGCGGTAAATATCTGCAAAGGCTAATTTCATGGCCTCGATTTGCACATGCTGACTCTCAACACCATCGACTGGATACTGTCCCAAATTAAGGTTCTCTAAGATACCCATCGCCATTAGAGCGCCGATCCCCTGTCCGTTTGGTGGGATCTCGTGCACGTCATAGCCTTGTACCCTGGTTGAGATTGTGCCAACCCAATCGGGTTGATAGTTGGCTAAATCGCTCGCCTTTAATGCCGCTTGGTGCTCCTGCGCAAAACGAATAATCGAACTGGCAATTTCACCCTCATAAAAATCGCGGATGCCCTTCTGAGCAATTTGCTTTAATGCATTTGCGGCTTCTTGGAAATAAAACATCTCACCCGTGTGTGGTGCTCGGCCATGGGGCATGAATGCCTTAGCAAACCCAGGTTGTGGGCTGAGCTCGTTCACAGCAGCAGCCCACTTATGGGCCACGATTGGTGCGACCGCGTGCCCACGCTCCGCGATCTCAATGGCAGGTTGCAGGAGATCAACCAAGGGCAAGGATCCAAAGCGCTGATGAAGCGTATCCCAGCCCGCAATAGCGCCTGGCACAGTGATGCTATCCCAACCTCGCATAGGGCGATTCACAAAACCCTGTGCGTCACGACCATACTTGGTGGCAAAGTAGTCAAGACTCCAATCGGCCGGCGAGACCCCTGAGGCATTTAATCCATGCAGTTCATGCCCGTCCCAAACGATGGCAAAACAATCACTACCCAAGCCATTCGATACTGGTTCAACAATCATCAACGCAGCTGCTGCAGCAATCGCAGCATCAATTGCATTCCCACCTTGCTGCATCATCTTCAAACCTGCTTGGGCAGCATAAGGGTGCGAGGTCGAACAAATATTACGACCAAAAACAGGCATCCTTACCGTGGGATATGGGTTGTGCCAATTAAACGATGAGCTCATGATCGTGTCTTTATTCTTCGAAGTTGTTCACGGATAACGGGAATCCGCACTACTAACAATACCAAGATTATCCCAGCATAGATATAAACGGTCTGGAAATCGTTTTTACCGGCCTTATGCCAAAGATAATGCAGCACTGCAAGAATCGCAATCAAATAAATCAGGCGATGCAATTGACTCCAACGGCGCCCCAACCAGTGCATCGATGCTCGGTTTGAGGTAATTGCCAATAAACTCATGCACACAAAAGCAATGAAGCCCACCGTAATGAATGGGCGCTCGATCACATCAGCAAACATCTCTTGGAGGTTAAGGTAATGGTCTAGCCAATACCAAATGGTGAAGTGCAAGAATGCATAGAAGAATGTAAACAGCCCGAGCATTCGTCGCATTTGGATCCACCCCGACCACGCAGTTAACCAATGCATTGGACTCATCGCTAGGGTGATACACAAAAAGGTAATGGTCCAAGTCCCCGTTGAGCGGGTAATAAACTCGACGGGATTAGCCCCCAACTGTCCGGCATAGGCCAGAACGAATAAACGCACAAGCGGAATCAGCGCTACAACAAAGGCCCAGCGCTTGATCTGCGCGATTGCCACCATGGTTTAGTAAAACTTACGCAAATCCATCCCTGCATACAGTTTGGCAACATACTCACCATAACCATTAAAGGGCTCGGTTTTAATCTTCGGCGCAAAGATACCGCGACCGTCAATACGACGCTCCGTAGCCTGGCTCCAACGGGGATGACTCACGGCTGGATTAACGTTTGAATAGAAACCATACTCACGTGGTGCGGATGCGCTCCAACTAGTAAGTGGTTGTTTCTCGGTCAAACGAATGGTCACTAAGGATTTGGAGCTCTTAAAGCCATACTTCCAGGGCACGATCAAACGAATGGGCGCACCATTTTGTTTGGGCAATAACTCACCATACATCCCAAAGGTTAATAGAGTTAATGGGTTCATGGCCTCGTCCATTCGCAGACCCTCACGATAGGGCCAATCGAGCACAGGTCGCTTTAATCCAGGCATTTGTTTTGGATCAGCAAGGCTGATGAACTCCACATACTTGGCCGATCCGAGTGGCTCGACTCGATTGAGAAGGTTTGATAAGGCGTAGCCATTCCATGGAATCACCATCGACCAGCCCTCGACACAACGGAGTCGATAAACGCGTTCTTCCATGGGCGCCAATTTCAGTAAAGCGTCAATATCAAGGGTGACGGGTTTCTTCACCATCCCTTCAATCGATACCGTCCAAGGCCTGGTTTGCAAACGATCAGCAAACTTTGCCGGATCCTCCTTATCCATCCCAAACTCATAGAAATTGTTATAGCTCGTTGCATCCTCATACGAAGTTTGAGTCTCACGCGTTGAATATGGCTCGTTTAGCTTTGCGGGTAATTTCTCACGAGGGGCTACTGGTTTTGCAAAGGCATCGCGCTCAAGCCACGATCCCATTCCCAATGCAGCACCTCCCAAGGCAAGATTTTTTAACCACTGGCGGCGATCCTCTGCAATCGCACGTGGGGTAATTTGACTCGGATGAATCGTGGGGTCTTTAAATGTCATCGATCTACCTTTAACTGAAATGGTGTGAAATTCGTATTAGTGTCGTAATAATCTTCATTCTCTTTGCGCTTTAAGTATCCCACTACCGCATAAGTCAGTGGGGTTGCCAAAATCTCCCAAGAGGTTTTGAGGATGTATTGAGCAATCGCAACCTGAATAATCTCGGCGGTAGGCCAAATGGCATAAAAGGCCAAGAAATAGAATAATGAAGAATCCACCAACTCACCCACCGCGGTTGAGCCAATCGTGCGGGTCCATAAATATTTCCCCTGGGTCCAAATCTTCATTTTGGCAAGCACGAAACTATTGGTAAGGCTGCCACACCAAAATGCGAGCATGGAAGCCAAGGCGATTCGCCAGGAGTTACCAAAGACCGTTTCTAGGCCGTGTTGATAATTTGCCATATACGATCCTGGCGCCACTGGTAACGCGATGACGATCAGCGCCATGATGGCAGCAAAGCCTAAGGCAGCAAATCCAGCCCATACTGCACGGCGATCATAGGCGTAGCCATAGACCTCCGTGAGAATATCGCTGAAAAAGTAGGAGATCGGGAAAAATAAGATCCCAGCACCAAAGATCACATAACCAAAATATGGAAGCTCAACCGTGGCGGCCTTCCCAGCCCCAATAAAATTCGAGCACAGCAACACGGCAACAAAAGCGCCTAAGATGAGGTCGTAATAACGATACTGACGACGCATGGGAACGAAGGCCTTATAGGTTCAATGAGGCGGTTAAAAGGGTAAATATTTCATAGAATAGCGGTATTGATATGAATTCACAGAATAGGTAAAAAATGAGTAAGCCGCAGTTTCATTGGGAAGACCCCCTCCTCCTGCAAGACCAATTGACCACCGAGGAGCGCATGGTTGCCGATGCGGCCCGTGAATACGCCCAAGGGAAGCTGGCTCCGCGGGTGCATGAAGCCTATCGTTCGGAATCAACCGACCCATCCATCTTTCGAGAAATGGGTGAGCTAGGCCTTCTCGGTATTACGATTCCAGAGGAATACGGTGGCGCTAGTCTTAATTATGTGTCTTATGGCTTAATCGCCCGAGAAATTGAACGGGTTGATTCTGGGTACCGCTCCATGATGAGTGTGCAGTCCTCACTGGTCATGGTGCCAATCTATGAATTCGGTAGCGAGGCTCAAAGGCAGAAGTACCTACCCAAACTAGCCACTGGTGAGTGGATCGGATGCTTTGGTCTCACAGAACCCAATTACGGTTCCGATGCGGGTGGCATGATCACGCGCGCCAAGAAAGTACCTGGCGGATTCTCGCTCACAGGCTCCAAGATGTGGATCTCCAACTCCCCCATTGCGGATGTGTTTGTGGTCTGGGCCAAGAACGATGAGGATCAGATTCGGGGCTTCATCCTTGAAAAAGGCATGAAGGGCTTAAGTGCCCCGAAGATTACAGGCAAGCAAGGTTTGCGTGCCTCAATCACGGGAGAGATCGTGATGGATGAAGTGTTCGTACCCGCCGAAAATGAGTTCCCAGAAATTACGGGTCTTAAGGGTCCCTTTACCTGCCTGAACTCAGCGCGTTATGGCATTTCTTGGGGCGTGCTCGGTGCCGCCGAGTTTTGCTGGCACACAGCGCGTCAATACACCTTGGATCGTAAACAGTTTGGTAGACCCCTCGCAGCCAATCAACTCGTCCAGAAAAAATTAGCCGATATGCAAACCGAGATTACCTTGGCACTGCAAGGCGTTCTGCGATTGGGGCGGATGAAGGATGAGGGAACTGCTGCTCCAGAGATTACCTCCATCATGAAGCGCAACTCCTGTGGTAAATCACTTGATATTGCACGGATGGCACGTGATATGTTGGGTGGCAATGGCATCTCGGATGAGTATGGCGTGATCCGTCACATGCTCAATCTGGAGGTTGTTAATACCTACGAGGGCACGCACGATATTCATGCCCTCATTTTGGGTCGAGCCCAAACCGGTATCCAAGCGTTTAGCTAGATTGCAGAAGTTGCTGCGCTAAGTCAAGATAACTCGTTTGCTCTGCGCTTGGTACTGTCAGAGACCTAGCATTTTTGTATTGGCTAAAGTTGCGAGCAATTGAATCTTGATACGCTGGGTCGTAATGCTTGATTAGTAATTCTTCAACCAATGCTGGATAGCGCCCCTCTGTAGCCAGTTGCTGCCATTTTGTAATTTGTTCCTTGCCGTAGCGTTGCGTCAATAGACTGAGCAAATGCTGTAGTTCATCGTGATTACTTAAAAGATGCACGTACTCTTGCATCAACACATCAACCCGGACTGAGCGATCGGCCTTGATTTCAACGCAATCCCCCTGCCGAATTTGATCCATCAGCGCATCGGGAATATGCAGACAACCCACCTTCTTGCTCTCGGATTCCACATAAATGGTTTGGTCAAACTTGAATTGCCGCAACGCATTCCATAAGCGACTCTCGAACATTTTTTGACTGGGTTGTGCCTGATTAGGCAGACCACCAAGCACTGAACCGCGATGCGCCGCGAGGTCTTCAAGATCCAGCACCTGAGTTTGTCCATGCAATGCTTGTAATAATCGAGTCTTACCACTGCCTGT
The DNA here is from genome assembly GCF_030297615.1 of Polynucleobacter sp. HIN8. Lineage (NCBI taxonomy): Bacteria > Pseudomonadati > Pseudomonadota > Betaproteobacteria > Burkholderiales > Burkholderiaceae > Polynucleobacter > Polynucleobacter sp. HIN8. The sequence goes on from NZ_AP028139.1 coordinate 992,368, forward strand.
CATGCCACAAATGACGATGAACTTTGCTAAAGGCGCCCATCGCTCCAGATCAGCAATCACTTGGCGTCGATACCCTTGATACCCGCCTTGCAGCTGCTGGGCCTTCCAACCGATACGTTGCAGAATGTGGGCAAAGGCACCGCTGCGCTCCCCGCCTCGCCAACAATAAACCAAGGGCCGCCACTCCCGCGGCTGGTGAATAAAGTGTTCTTGCAAATGGTTGGCAATATTTTTTGCAACCAGCGCCGCGCCTAATTTCTTCGCTGCAAAAGGAGATTCTTGCTTGTAGAGCGTGCCGACCGTGGCACGCTCCTCATTGTTCAAAACAGGGCAATTGATAGCCCCTGGAATATGATCAAGTGCGTACTCAGCAGGCGAGCGAGCATCGATGATGCAGTCAAACCGATCTAAATCTTGACCCAATAGCTCGGGCGCGAGCAATGCTGAACTCAACGCAGTCCTAAATTTTGCTTAATGGGTTCTGGCCATGGCGCAGGACGATTGGTCTTGAGGTTGACCCACACCAAGGTTGCGCCACCAGCTGCACACAGCTCCTCGGGGTTGCTAGCAAGCGACATGAGGTTATACGTATCCACACTGGTTCGCCCCACTTTACCAATATAGGTGCGCACCAGAATATCGGCTGGATAGCTCACTTGGGTATAGAAATTACAAAACGCGTTCGCAATTAAAGCGCCGCCCTCATCGTGATGGGCACCAAATCCAAAGGATTCGATCCAGTGAATACGGCCTTGCTCCATATACCGAAAGTAAAGCGTGTTGTTGACATGACCAAATGCATCCATATCACCCCAACGTAAGGGGATGATGGTTTCATGAACAAATGTCTTATCAGCAGGAATTTCAATGCGCATGATTGGGGAGTTCTAAATGATGAATAAGGGCGCTAGTTTACTCTTCGCTTACGATTCCATCCGTATTTGAGCTCGCAGATCACTATAGAACTGAGGCCTGGCATCCTGCGGCACGAAGATCCCAATCGGCAGTTCCCGATCACTCTCCTCCACCCGAATTAAGCGCTTGCCACTCTCTTCTTGTGTGAGTGTTAACCACCGCGTGTTAAAGACATGACGTTCGATCTTGCCACCGATATTCTTTTCAATCTGCAGTGCGGTGCCATCGATGGCAATCGATTCATAATCGAGCGCATGGCGAGCATAGATAATGAGAGCAATACCTAGGACAGTTAATTCAATCACAGTGAAGATCAAAATCATCCAAACGCCATGGAGCAAGAAGTAGGTTGCTATAAACGATGAAAACAGAAACATCGATAAATAGAAATAACCAACCTGACGTGGCGTAAACGAACAATTTCGTTTCGTATGCCACGTACGCATGACGATTATTTTGCTAAGAGAGTGTTGGCGTATCGATCCATGGATCGGGCCAAATCCAGATCGAGCTTTGTGAGTCCGCCAGCATCATGGGTCGAGAGCGTGACCTCAACCCGATTCCAAACATTAAACCACTCGGGATGATGATTCATTTGCTCAGCCATGAGTGCACATTGAGTCATGAACGCGAAGGCTTCCTTAAAATCCTTAAACTGATACGAACGGGTAATGGCATCCCGATTGGTAACCATCGACCAATGCGCTAAATCAGTAGCTAAGACCGAGCGCTCGTTAGGACTGAGTAAGCTCGCCATTTCTATACTTAGGAGTTTTGTAAAGCGAGTTGATACAAGAAGGTTGAGCGAGCCCCCGAGCGACAAAAGGCTAAGATGGGTTGCGGCATTGATTTGAGGAGTTTTGCCATCTCCACCACTTGCTCGGGAGTAATCGCCCCACTCACAACCGGTAAGTAAGCATATTCCAGACCATGCTCTTTAGCCATGGCAGCAATCGACGCATTGCTAGGTTGCTCAGGACCCTCTTCGCCATCTGGACGATTGTTAATAATGCTCTTGTAGCCCTGCTTTGCAATTTGATCAACATCGCTGGGTTCAATTTGACCAGCGGTTCCAAAATTGGGGTTATGGCACGAAATGTGAATGCTCATACGATCCTTACAAAATAACGTATCTTGAATTTAAACAGACTTTTTCTGGGTTTGCTCAAACAACCACATCCCGGCAACCATGGCGATAACAAAAATCAGCGCCTTCATTTCACCAGAGCCGAGAGAAACGAGCGCGGGTCCTGGACAGAAACCAGCAAGACCCCAACCCACTCCAAACATTGCACTACCCACAACCAGAGGGCGGTCAATATCACGCCGCGTTGGGATATGCATGGCACCACCTAAAAAACTTTGAGTACGTTTCTTGGCCAAGTAGAAAGCAACTAAACCAATCAGTACTGCACCGCCCATGACAAAAATAAGTGACGGGTCCCAATTACCGGCGAGGTCGAGGAAGGCCAAAATTTTTGCAGGATTGGTCATCCCTGAAATCATTAATCCAAGACCAAACAGAACGCCAATCAGATACTCGCTGCCGTTGGAGAATAGGGATTGATTCTGACCCATCGATTCAGATCCAATGCCGCACGAGATACACCACCAAGAATCCGCAACCCATAAATGTGAGGGTTGCAAGCAAGGAGCGTGGTGATAGGCGCGATAAGCCACAAATGCCATGGCCACTGGTGCAACCCGATCCGTAGCGAGCCCCAAACCCAACCAATAAACCAGCGATGATGAGTGTGAGGTAATCCGCATCAATAACTGCAGTCGTGTTCATCTGAAACACATATTTTCCCCACAAGGGGGCGGTTAGCAATCCCAACACGAAACTGGCGCGCCACAACCAATCGGTACTCTTGGGTCCAATCAGGCCACCCAAAATGCCACTGATTCCGAGAATGCGACCGTTGATCAACACATACAGCGCGGCTGCGATTCCTAAAATAATGCCGCCAGCTAATGCGGGCCCTGGGGTAAAGGATGTCCAGTCAATCGTCATCACATCATTTTAATGCTTAACAAGGCTTTGGACTCATGCGCCACTGTAAGTATTGAAGCCCCAAATAGCCTCCCAAGAAAAATCCGGGGAGCGCAATAAATGCATTCAGTGCCAGAGTTGAAATCCCACTTAAGCCTTGGCCTACCGTGCAGCCCATTGCGGAAACTCCACCAAATCCCATGAGTGCAGCACCCACGAGATGGTTGGCTGTATCTTCCACACCTCGAAAGGCTTCCCAACGAAAACGCTTACTGATCACGGCGCTGATCGCTGAACCCGCAATCATGCCTAATACGGCCACGATGCCAATGGTGAGCACTTTGGATTTATCGCTGGTGAACATCAACCAATCGAGTGAATAAGCATACGGCGCCACAAATGAGAGACTTTCCATCCGACCTGAGTTAGTCACCAAGAAGGCCTCTTGCAAGGTATTGGGATCTTCCTCGAGGTGCGCAAAGTGCCCGGATACCCACCAAATCGCGGTGATTGCAAGGCCAACGCCTACTCCTGCTAAAAGATTCTCAACATTCCAAAACGATTTCTTCAAAAGCGCATAAGCGATGAAGGCACCACCAATACCAAGCGACAAAATCCAACGCAATTGCTCTTTGCCCATGCCAAAACTCGCAGAGAGAACGCTGGGTAAATCCTGTGTGGTTTTGAGATTCAATGCCACCTGATCGATGGAATTGGTTCTCAGGACCCCCAAAAATCCGCGCATGGTCATATAGGCAACCAGTCCCAACACAATGAAAACAACGATGGATTTGAGATTGCCGCTGCCGATTCGAACCAGGGTTTTGCTACCGCATCCCGATGCCAGCACCATGCCGATCCCAAACAGAACGCTACCAATGAAGGTAGAAAGATAGAGTACGCGGTTACCGGTATAAAGCGATTTGGTGACATCAATCCAGCCAAGATGGGACATGAAGGCAACCCCCAAGATTGCGATACCAATGGCTAAACACCATTGGCGCATGCGCGACCAGTCCTCCATCAAAATCCCATCCGATACAGCACCAAGTGTGCAAAAGTTCGTGCGTTGCATGATGGCACCCAACGCGGCAGTAATCACAAAGGTAATCAGCAAAGCCTGGCTACCCAGAGAGCGAATCTGCTCTGGCGATAAATCAGTCATGATGATTCCTAGGGTTTAAATTTGTAGTATTGCTGGTTGAGGTAAGCCACCACGTCTGCTTCATCCTCAGGGAAAAGATCAAGGCGCAACTCGGTATTGCACCGTGCGACCATGACCTTCAAGCGATCCAGCCCTTGGACCCTACGATCTTTACGGGTGTACATCAAGGTGCCATCGCCAAAGCCAGACTTCTCAGCATGGCACTTGTAGCACTTGGTATCTTCAATGGTTTTGCCATTGGCAAGGTTCGGTGCCGCCAGCGCAGGCTGCGCAGCCAACCCAAAAAGAGCGCCAATCAGAACTGCTAAAGTCGCTAAAGTCTTCATAGTCTCAAAATATAGTAATTTCAGAAACTGTGATTCTATCGAACTGAATGAAAAAACTACAGCAAAATCATGGTTTTAGAAGCCAAAATCAAGATGATTCGGTAATACTAATATAAGTAAAAGTTATAAAGCAATGAGTCATTAAGGCCGAATATAAGCGTATTTATCCTTAAATTGCAGGTCAGCAATCCGAACCACGCCAGAAGGCGTGAACTCCGCATCAAGAATAAATTGGTCACGCTTGAGGTTGCGGTTACGTAAAGTGATCTCACAAACCTCAAAGCGCACGCCTCGTGACTTTAATGCGGCAACCAATGGCGCATACTCAGTGCCACTTTTATCCTTGCCACCCTCCATCAGGATATCAACGCCATTAGCGTGGGTCACGACAATAATTTTGGTTTGAGGTGAGACATCCAAGTGATTGCGAATATTGCGTAAGCCTTTTAAACCCTGGGTAGCCGCATCATCGATGTGATAAACCACCTTCGTTGGTTCCGCGCTTGCTAGATTAGAACCAACTGACAAACTGACGGCTAGAAAGCCCATCAATACTGTACGAATGAATGCTTTCATGCCACTCTCCATTGAAAAAGAACAACTAAATTGGGGCCATCCCCGGATTACCTTTAACACCTTTAATGACGGGCTCATTGAGCTTGACCGCTTTAACGGTTTTCACTTCCCGCAAATGCCGCGCCATGAGATCCCAAATGGCCTCACCACCCGCATTCTTTGCCTCTTCTGAGACCGGCGCCCAGCCAGCTACCTTATAGGTCTTGCCTGCTTCAATGAGGTTGCCATTCAGACGCATCTCGGAGATACGCTTGCCAGCGCCACCCGCTGGATCAATCGTGTATTGCAAACCACCGACCCGAACCATATCGCCACCCTGTTGGTAGTACGGATCAGGGTTGAATAAGTTATCAGCCACGTCTTCTAATACTGTTTTGATCATCTCACCACTCATATTGGTGACCGTGGTGTAGGGATATGTAATCGCCGTTTGATCAAGCAGATGTTCCATGGTGATGGACTCGCCGGGCAATAAGGAAGTGCCCCAACGAAAGCCCGGTGAGAATGAGATCTCCGCATTCTTTTGCTTTAAGAGACCATCTAAGATCACTTGATCAAAACTACCATTGAAGTTGCCACGGCGATACAAGAGACCATCAGTCACTGCAAGCTTCTCGGCAAGCTTAGACTCGTATGGCGCCCGAATCTTCTTAATCAAGGCACTCATTCCTGCGTCTGCGGGTAATAAGTTCGAGAACACAGGCAAAAGTTTGTAGCGGAAGTCGGCAACCTTGCCGCCCTTCACATCAAAATCCAAAACGCCTAAGAACTTACCATTCGATCCAGCGTTGGTAACTAAGGTGACGCCACCGGGATTTTTCACTTTAACGGGGGCTGGAACTCCATCGTGGGTATGGCCACCCATGATGGCATCAATGCCTCGTACCCGAGAGGCCATCTTTAAATCCACATCCATACCATTGTGCGAGAGCACCACAACCACTTTTGCACCCTTGGCGCGAGCCTCATCAACCACCTTTTGCATATTCTCCTCTTGAATACCAAAGGTCCAGTTGGGCGTGAAATAACGCGGATTTGCAATCGGTGTATACGGGAATGCTTGACCAACCACGGCAACCTGAACACCATTCATGGTCTTCATGGCATACGGTGCAAAGACCGCATCACCAAAGTCGGCGGTCTTAATGTTTTGTGCCACAAACGAGACCTTACCCCGGAAATCCTTCTCCACAATCTCCATGACGCGTTTCTCACCCAAGGTCATTTCCCAATGGGGAGTCATCACATCAACACCCATCGCAAGACAGGCGTCCACCATATCCTGACCGTTGGTCCAAAGCGCAGTTCCCGAGCCCTGCCAGGTGTCACCACCGTCGAGCAATAAAGCGCCAGGACGGTTAGCCTTGATTTGTTTGACCAAAGTGGCGAGATGGGCAAAGCCACCGACCTTGCCGTAGGTCTTCGCTGCAGAGGTAAAGTCTAAATAGGTAAACGCATGTGCATCACGGGTGCCAGGTTTCACCCCATAAAACTTCAATAGATACTCACCCACCAAATGGGGTGGCTTGCCCTCTTGTGCGCCTATGCCTAAATTGACATTGGGTTCACGAAAGTAGATTGGGAGCAATTGCGCATGGCAATCGGTAAAGTGCAAGAAATGCACATTGCCAAACTTTGGCAGGTCATAAAACTTCTGTGCAGCACTTTGAGCATGAGAAAAATTGGACTGCAAGCTCATTCCGCCAGCCGATGCCACTGCAAGGGCCTGCAGAAACTCCCGTCTACTAAAAGACATACAACTCCTTCGAAATTGGTTTACTGATTAACAGGAGAATTCGGGTCTAGTAACAGAGCCATCACGTCTTGCATTTGCTTCTCGGTCAACAAATTGAAGTGACCAAAGCGCGGCATATTGCTGCACACGTTGTAAGCCTTGGAGTTATAAATCCGATTCCAGGTATAGGTCACCACTTCTTTGCTGTAACCTCGCAATTTGCCATAGTTCCAGAGGCTTGGGCCAATGTTTCCATAGGAAAGCTCTGCTTTATTAATTTGATGGCAGTTATAGCAACCACCGCCATTCGCAGCATCGGCTTTATCGCTCCAAGTTGCACCACGACCGCTTTGGGCAATGCGCTCACCGGCCTTCCAATCGCCGATGTATTTACCATCAGCCGGTTGCTTAATGGTTGCCATATTCGCTTTCTGAATCGACTCGGCCTGCTTTGCATTACCCTTACCTGCTAACACTGCAGGATCCGAGCAATATTTTTGTGCTGCATCTTGCTTTAATCGGTCAATCGAGGCAATTCCCTTCGATTGAAAACTATCCTTCATCATCTTGTCGAACTTTGCATCAGCAAATGCAGAGCCCACAGGTAACGCTAATAAAGTTGCTGCTGTAATTAGATATTTATTCTTCATGTTGTTCTCCAGCGATTAGCGTTTCAGACCAGGGGCAGCCATCTTGCCGCCATTTGCCATGACGGCCATATACATCGAGACCGCAATCGTGTCATCGGATATATAAATTGGCTCTGGGAAACGTTGCTGACGATAACAATCATTCAAACGGTATTGCATGGTCCAAAAGGTACCGCTCGATACTCGGTATGCAGGCCAGGCTCCCCAGCCTAAGGCTGCACCGGCTTGAGTCGTTAAGTTTGGCAAATCTTGTAAACGAATCCGCTTACCAGGATCGGCGTGGCAAGAAGCGCAGGAGAAATCCATCGGACCAGCTTGATAAAAGAATGACTTCTTACCAAGCTCGTACATTTCTTTTTCTTTAGGATGCTTCATTGAAACATTAATGGTTGACCCTTTGGAGTTGGCGACCACATAAGCAACAACTGCCTCTACGTCTTTGCGCTTACCTTGGCCAAAATTACCGGCAATGATCTCCTTTGCATCAAAACCCTGCAGACGCTCCATGCAGGTCACGATACGCGACTCCAGATCTTGAACTTTGTTGGTGTCTTTAAAGTATTTCGGCAGGACGGCATAAACACCCTTCACTACACCGGGTCCCAAACCGAGATCGCACTTTTCAAGAGTGGCATTCTTGGGGCCCATGGCTTTTTTCCAGAGTTCCTCACCAGCCATTTCATACAAATCAGAGGGATTGCCATCCGCAATCATGGCACGGTACTTCTCAATCTCAGCCGTTGGCGCACCAGCTGGAGCAGCAGAAGCTGCTGCCTGTGGAGCAGGTGCAGGTGCCGCTGCTTTCTTTGGCGGCTCAGGTGTGGTACAGGCTTGCAGAACAAATAGCGAGGACACAAAGAGTGCCCCGCGAGTCCAGTGTTGTCTCATGATTCCCTCTTATTGTTTTGATCAGTGAAGTACAAAATACAAATTACGAAACCGTTGCCTCATCGGTCCGCTTACCGCCTTTGTTATCAACCCAACTAACGGTTACTTTGTCACCTTTGGCACCCTTGTACTTGAAGTTCAAGAATGGGTCTTTAGATACTGCTGGACCAAACTCACCCTTAAAGACATCTTTGCCGTTGGCTTTTGCAGTCACAGTGCTAATAAACCACGCTGGAATCGCCTTGCCTGACGCATCTTTGCGCTGACCTGTTTCCATATCATGTTTCATTAGGATTTTGACATCCACCACACCGCCGCTCTCGGTTGCTCGTACGCGCATCGGATCTGACATTTTGCTTCCTCTCTAATTCGTTAAATAAGTAATAAGCTATTCGGTTTAATCATTAACCGCCGCAACCACCCAGGGTTACTTTCACTTCTTTCACCGCCACGCTCCACTTGTTGTCGGCTTTCACTAAAGCGTAAACGTTGGAGGTTTGTCCCATCTTGATCCGGGTTGTGACAAATGGCTCGGTACCGGCAGGAATGAAGAACTGAGCAGCCAAGGCGCTTGGGTTCTTGTCCACCAAAATTGCCATTTGCTGGGCTTTAAGAGTGGTGTTAATGCCAACAGGAACTACGGCACCGTTCTCGGCAATATCCGGAGCAATCATCGTGATTGCAGCTGAATTCTCTGGCTTACCGGCACCTAGTACCTTGAATACATCATCCAAAGTTTTGCCTTCGAAGGCGGCTTTGTTCCACTCTTGCGCTTGCGCAGGAGTAATCAAACCTGCTGAAGCCATCAAGCCAAAAATGGCTGAATACTTCATTACATCACGTCGTTGCATATCCATAAAAACTCCTTGTTATCAACTGCTACTCATTAGTTGTTGCTTACCTAAAACTATAAAGTGTATATAACCCTACTTCAGTTAGTGCTAACCCTTTAACTATTTTCCCCCATTTAACATCCACTGCACCAAGATCTTGTTGTCCGCATCGGATAACTGGGTTTGAGCCGGCATCGGAATTGCACCCCAAACACCTGCACCTCCCGCCTTCACCTTCTTCTCAAGCATGGCTTGGGCATTGGCAACGCCTTTATATTTATTGGCAACATCAGCAATCGATGGGCCAACTAATTTCGCTGCCGGTGCGTGACACGCTGAACAGTTTTCTTTCTTAAACAAATCGGCTGGGCCTACCGCTTTGGGTGCGGCACTAGCGGTTGATATCATCATCATGCCAGAGGATGGCAAAGCAGCCACTGGTGGCTTTGTGGTATCAACGCCACGATACGGGCCATACTCCCGGTTTTGCTCTGCTAAGTTATTGTGCGCATTACGAGCATAGTCTGGTAATACCGATCCGATCGCAACGTGTTGGGCGCAATTGGCCATGCATGCCGTATTTTTCACATCGGGTGTGCCCTTCACCGTCCATAAGCCATGCTTCTGGGTCATGCCATTACGGTTAGGCATCATGCCTTGCACTTGCGCAATATTTTTGTTCGAGAGCACAAAGTCGTCAGGAACCACTTCACTGAGATTCAGCATGAAAGCAACCAAGGAGTAGGTTTCATCGACCGTGAGGGTGCGCGGTGCATTCCATGGCATGGCGCGATGGACATAATCCCAAAGCGTTGAGATCGTTGCCACCTTCATGATCGTGGTTCGTTGGGGTTGCTTATCGCTCATCAACGATGCGACCCGACCAGTTTTAATATCGTCCTTCGTGGTTCCTCCAGCAATGGGTGTAAACACCTCATTGGACTCACCAAAGGTACCGTGGCAACTTGCGCATTGTTTTTCCCAAAGCTCTTGACCCTTTGCAACCGAGCCCGAGCCAGCTGGTAAGCCCTTAAAGTCAGGGCGCACATCAATATCCCAAGCCGCCACTTCTGCAGGGGTCGCATTACGGCCCATATTCATATAGGGCTTTGGTTTGCTTGCCGCTGGAGCGGTTTGAGCATTTACCTCAGTACCACTTAAAAAAATGGTGGTGGCAATTACCGCGCTGGCAAGAAAAGGTTTCATCAAAACATTAGCCGACTTGAACATTGCTAACCTCGCCATTGGTATCAACCTTCCACGATTGAATTGCATTGTTGTGATAAATCGAGCGTGTACCGCGTACAGCTCGTAATTGACGAATGGTGGGTTGTACATAACCCGTGTCATCAATTGCGCGCGATTGCATGATGGTGGGTGAACCATCCCAGACCCAATCGATATTGAAGCGCGTCAAAGCCTTCGTCAAAACGGGGGTCTCAAGACGTGCCGTACGCCAATTGTTACCACCATCAAACGAGACATCCACCCGCTTGATCTTGCCACGACCCGACCACGCTAAACCGCTCACGTTGTAGTAACCCTTATCAAAGAGTTGCTGACCACCCGATGGTGTGGTGATCACCGATTTGCATTCCTGAATCGAGGTGTATTGACGATGCAAGCCATCTGGCATCAAGTCAATGTAGTGAATCGCTTCATCCTTCGTTGCATAGGACATATCACCGACTTCAATGCGGCGTAACCACTTCACCCAACTCACGCCCTGCACACCTGGTACCACGAGACGAATTGGGAAGCCGTTCTCAGGGCGCAGCATCTCTCCGTTCATCGCCCAAGCAACCATCACATCATCCAGCGCCATCTCCATAGACATCGTGCGGGTCATACCGGAGCCATCGCCACCCTCGGCCAAAATAAACTTGCCCTTCTTTAAATCAGCGCCGCAAATATCCAGAAGGGTTGATAGTGGTACGCCGGTGAACTCGCAGCAGGACAACATGCCGTGGGTATATTGCACAGTTGGTACAGCCACATTACCCCACTCTAGGCCGGTATTAGCACCGCACTCAATAAAGTGAATGCGCGATACCGATGGTAGGCGCATGAGATCGTTCATCGTGAACACTTTTTCATTCTTCACAAGGCCGTTGATCATTAAGCGGTGCTTATTGGGGTCGATGTTGTACCAGCCCTGATGATGGCGCTCAAAGTGCAAACCATTTGGGGTAATGATGCCAAATAGGCCCTGCAGCGGTGTGAACGCTACGGATGCCGCCGATACCCGCGTCAATCCGGGCGACTCACGACGTACTAAGTTCTTCTCATAAATGGATGGTGTGCCATACGGCTCAGTGGCAACGTTTTTACCCAGAGTCGTTTGCCAAATTTGCTTCTCCAGAATTGCTGGGTCGCCCTGGGGATTTGCAAGGGCCAGACCGCTGCCTGCAGCGCCGACACCACCAAGGGCCGCCATGAAGCTCTTGCGCAGAAAGCCGCGACGGGTCTCATCAGCACCATGTTGGTTGATTTGCGCAATTGCTTCTTGCGATAGAAAATTCTCGGGTGCCTTCCGAATGAGATTCGGGTTACTGAGGGATTGCATCGTTTTGCTTCGTTCACTCATATTCATCAAGGATTAGATGGTTAAACAAAAAATCATCAGACTTACTCAAACAGTTCATTCATGACGCGGCCACAAACGCGTTGGCAGATTTCTAGCGTGGCGTCATCGCAGATCGAGTAATAAACAGTGGTGCCAACTTTACGACGTGCCAATATTCCTGCTTCATGGAGGGTTCCTAAATGACGCGACACATTTGCTTGGCTGGATTTTGAATGCTCAATGACCTCACTGACCGATTTCTCGCCCTCGCACAAGGCGTACATAATGCGCAAACGGGATGGCTCAGCAAGGACCGCAAAGAACGCAGATACCTCTTTAAAGAGTGCTTCCATTTGTTCTGGGGATAATGGTTTTTTAGCCAAGCCACCCGCGAAGCCCTGGGCAATAGGGTTTTTTGAGAAGGAGGATGAGCTTGCCATAAATATGCGTAGTTGCGCATATTACACCTAAAATACGTCCAAAGGAATATACAGAGATACCCTGATTCAATCGTTCTAGAATAGAGTGCTGTGATTGGCTGGAACCTCGTTTTATTCTAGAAAAGTTAGATAACCAACTGATTTAATTCACGAATTGTTAGATACCCAAGCGATTTTTCTATCCCTGCAGTTGGCCTTTTGGACCTTGCTGGTTTTAATCCCCATTGGGATCTGGATTGGCTATCACCTAGCCCAGGCGGGCCCCTGGAAATCCTGGGCTGAGGCGGCACTCGCTCTGCCCTTGGTGTTGCCACCCACGGTTCTTGGTTACTACTTCATCGTGGCATTTGCTGGCAAAAGCCTCTTCGGGGAGCCCTTGGTGTTCTCTTTTACCGGTCTCTTGGTTGCCTCCATCATCGTCAATCTTCCTTTTACCATCCAACCCATCCAGCGGGCCTATGAGGCAATCCCCACCGAGATCAAGGAAGCAGCCAAGGTCAGCGGGCTTAGCACTTGGCAGCGCTTTCGCTTAATTGAACTGCCCCTTGCATGGCGTGGCATTGTGAGTGGTGCCGCCATGACCTTTGCCCATACCTTAGGCGAATTTGGGGTGGTCCTCATGGTAGGTGGTGCAATTCCTGGAGAAACCAAAACCGCATCGATTGCGATCTACGATAAGGTGCAAACATTCGATACCGCAGGGGCCGGTTCACTCTCCGTAATCTTGTTACTGATCTCGCTTATTGCCATTGCTATTTCCTATGGGATCTTTGGCCGCAACAGCGCGGGGGTGCGCCGTGCTTAAGGTTCACCTTCAGCAGACCCTTCCCAATCCCCTATCGATTCAGTTAGAAATCGATGCTGGGGAGGTTCATGCGCTAGTGGGCCCCTCTGGTAGTGGTAAGACGAGTATCTTGCGCTCCATTGCTGGGCTTCATCATCCTGAATTTGGTTTTATTGAGTGCGACCAGGCGGTGTGGCTTAATCGGGATCCGGCCCGTGGCTCCATGATGACAATGCCACCAAATCAACGCTCTTGTGGATTCTTATTCCAACAATACGCCCTGTTTCCACATCTCAGCGCGCTCGATAACGTATGCATGGCGCTTTACAACACGATTAGTGATCCGCAAATGCGCCGCACTGAGGCTCAGCGCTGGCTCGATGAGCTCAATATTGGTGAGCTTGGAGAGCGTTTACCTAAACAATTATCGGGTGGTCAGCAACAGCGCGTTGCCCTCGCGCGTGCCTTGGCGCGCTCACCCAAGATGCTTTTGCTCGATGAGCCCTTCTCCGCCATTGATATTCCGACGCGTCAGAAACTTTACCAAACGCTGGCTGAACTTCGTAAGCAGCTCAACATCCCCATCATCCTGGTCACGCACGATCTTCGAGAAGCCCACTTATTAGCCGACCGAATCACTGTGCTCGATCAAGGTGTCGGTTTGCAGACCACGGACCCACAATCCTTATTTACGAAACCGCGTAATGCGCGCGTTGCCCAGCTCGTTGGGATTCCCAACCTCTTTCATGGGGTATTTAATGGCGGCACCTTATCGTGGGGGGCAAGCCCTTGGTCCTTTCACGTTGTTGATAAGGGTCGGATTCCTCCAAATTCTCAAGTGGCATGGGTCATTCCCCAAGAGGGGCTTAGCGTTCACACCGCTCCAGATGGCCAACGCATTCCATGTCGCGTGAACACCATTAGTTCTTTGGGCCAAATTGCACTCATTGAGTTTTCGATCGATGGTCTTGACGAACACTTAACATGGGAAGCCTCTGCTGCAGAGGTTAAGCGTTTAGGTTTAGTACAGGATGCGCAGGTTTACCTCGAGCTCGATCGTAAGCTAATTCATATCATGCCGTTGCGACCGATTAACGACCCGCGTCGTTTTGTGGGTACTACGTAATTACTTTTTTAAGCCAGCTGCTAGATCACGCTTGAGATCATCGATGTTCTCAAGACCGACAGCAATCCGCACCAAGCCATCCACAATACCCGCGTCTTTGCGCGCTTGCGGTGTAATTCGGGCGTGAGTGGTGCTCGCTGGATGCGTAATCGTGGTGCGGGTATCCCCAAGGTTTGCTGTGATCGAGCATAAGCGTGTTTGATTAATGAGCTTGTAGGCCGCCTTTTTGCCACCCTTTAGGACAAACGACACAATCGGCCCACCCGCTTTTTGTTGACGCTTCGCTAAGGCATGCTGTGGATGACTCTTTAGACCAGGGTGATACACGCGCTCGACTCCGGCTTGCTTCTCTAACCACAACGCCAAGGCTAAAGCATTCGCACTCTGCGCTTGCATTCTCAGCTCTAAAGTCTCGAGCCCTTTCAGAAATACCCAGGCATTAAAGGCCGAGAGCGTCGGTCCCGCGGTTCGTACAAAGGGAAATACCTTGCCCATCACAAAATCACGACTACCTACAATTGCCCCACCGACGACCCGCCCTTGCCCATCAAGATACTTGGTCGCCGAATGGATCACCACATCTGCGCCGAGCGCTAAGGGCTTTTGCAAGGCTGGCGTGCAAAAACAGTTATCCACCACGAATAACGCCTTTGCCTTTTTAGCAATCTTGGCAACCCCTGCAATATCAGCGATCTCCGTTAGCGGATTGGACGGGGTCTCCAGATAAAAGAGCTTTGTATTACTTTGCACTGCTGCCTGCCAGCCCTTTAGGTCAGCAATTGCCACATAGGTTGTTGTGATCCCAAAGCGACTCAGAATTGAGGAGAACAGTTGCGTGGTCGCACCAAAGACGGATTTAGAACACACTACGTGATCACCCGCCTGCAGATGCGCCATCGCCGTTGTCAGAATGGCGGCCATTCCAGAGGATGTAGCAATACATGCCTCACCCCCCTCAAGTGCCGCAAGTCGATCCTGAAACATGCTGACCGTTGGATTGGTAAATCGTGAGTAGATAAATCCTTGATCAGCATTGGCAAAGCCGTGCTCTGCTTCTTCGGCTGAGTTAAAGCAAAAGCTCGAAGTCAAAAACATCGCCTCGGAGTGTTCCTGATAATCGCTTGAACGACGAGTGCCAGCCCGGACCGCCAGGGTCTCGGGCGCTAAGGTTTTGAGATTGGGTGTGGGTCGTGCAATTTTTTTCATAACAGAAGAAGTTTGACAGGTAAATGAGAGGCTGTCACGCACAGCGTGCCGCAGATGCCACAGCTGTTGTTTAGTCTCCGTTGGCTAAATGCAAATGCAATTGCGAACGTGCAAAGTCACTGGGGTCGCTTTTGCGATCCTCTTCATTGTTTGCGATATTGCGTGCCGCTTCGAGTGCATCTAAATAAGCTTCAGTGATATCACCTGTAATGTAATTGCCATCAAAGCACGATGCCTCAAAATTTTTGATGTTGGGATTAATGTCTTGAACCGCTTTTTTCATATCCTCAACGCTTTGATAAATCAGTTGGTCGGCACCAATCAGATCATTGATCTCATCGTGGGTACGACCATACGCAACGAGTTCACTGCGGGTTGGCATATCAATGCCGTAGACATTGGGAAACCGTACTGGAGGTGCAGCAGAGGCAAAGATCACTTTCTTGGCGCCAGACTCGCGTGCCATTTGCACAATCTCATACGAGGTGGTACCCCGCACAATCGAATCATCCACAATTAAAACGGTCTTGTCTTTAAACTCAATCCGCATCGCATTTAATTTCTGACGAACCGATTTCTTGCGCACCGCTTGACCAGGCATGATAAAAGTACGACCAATGTAGCGGTTCTTAAAAAATCCTTCGCGATACGAGATACCTAAGCGCTTTGCAACCTGAAGCGCAGCAGGTCGACTCGAGTCAGGAATCGGCATCACCACATCAATTTTGCTAACGTCGGTCTCCGCCCGAATCTTTTCTGCTAAGTAGTCACCCATGCGCATCCGTACGTTATAGACGGTCACACCATCAATGGTTGAGTCGGGGCGAGCTAAATAGACGTATTCAAAAATACAGGGGTTAAGACTGGCACTCGGAGCGCATTGGCGCGTATGAAAGTTTCCATCAAGATCAATGTAGATTGCTTCACCTGGGACCACATCACGCACAAAGGTATAGCCCAAGCCTTCAAGAGCAACCGACTCGGAGGCTATCATCCACTCGGTTCCCTCGGGTGTATCGATCTTGCCGATGCACAGAGGACGAATCCCAAAGGGATCCCGAAATGCCAATAAACCAAATCCAGCAATCAAAGAGACAACGGCATAGGATCCCTTTACCCGCTTGTTAAGACCTGTAACAGCCTTAAAGATAGAGTCATCATCCAATGCGGCGCTATTCGTCTCCTTTTGCAACTCGTCGGCGAGTACATTGAGCAAGACCTCGGTATCGGAGTTGGTGTTGATATGGCGGCGATCACGGTACGCCATCTCACTTCGCAGCATCGGGGCATTGGTTAGATTGCCGTTGTGGGCCAAGATAATGCCAAAGGGTGCGCTGACATAAAACGGTTGTGCTTCCTCTTCACTGCTCGCCGAGCCAGCAGTGGGGTAACGCACTTGGCCAATACCCGCATTACCAACGAGACTGCGCATATTGCGCGTCCGGAACACATCGCGCACTAGACCGTTGGCCTTATGCATGGCAAATGAATTACCGTTCATCGTGGCTATCCCGGCTGCGTCCTGTCCGCGATGCTGCAACAGGAGCAAGGCGTCATACAAGAGTTGGTTTACTGGTCGATGCGAAATCGTTCCGACAACACCACACATAGTTAGCCCCCTGCCGATCGGTAAGGATCGGTCATTGAAATTGCATTTAACTGCTTCGCCCAGTTTTCAGGTAACCATGAGCGGATCAGTCCAGCCCCCTGCTCAAGCACCGGCCGAATTGCCGATGCCTGCCATGCCTTGGTTTGTTGTGCACCAGTAAGCGCGCCCAAGGTACTCAATACAACTAATACGAGGGCACCACGGACAAATCCAAATATCAAACCAAAAAATCGATCGACCAAAGTGAGTCCTGCACTTGAGAGTAAAGATTGAAAGGCGCGTGCCAATAAACCAGCTGCTATTAATACCGCAACAAAGATCAGTAGGAAAGCACTAGCTAAACGCGCAGCCTCATTCGGAATAAATGCAGAAAGCCACTCGGTGGCTAAATAATTGCAGAAATGGTAAGCAAGCCATGCGGCAGCAAACCATGCGACCAGTGCAATGATCTCCCGAAAAAAACCGCGCCATAAGCCAACCACTGCTGAAACGACCAAGATGCCAATCGCAAAATAATCCAAGGTTGTTAATTGCATGGCGTTTAGTGATTGCATGATTAGTTCTTATTCGACTCAACAATGCGAGGACTTAGGCCAAGCGAGCGAATTCGTTTCTCGGCCGACTCTGCTGCCTCGCGCTCACCAAAGGGGCCGGCTCGAAGCAAATAGAGTTTGACACCCTCTGTGTTATTTCGGGTCAGAACGTAATACGGAATTTTGTTCTCTTTTAACTTGGCAACCCAACCATTAGCGCGCTCTTCCGAAGCAAAGGCTCCAATCTGAATCACAAACTTGCCATTGGCTAGCGCTTTTGCATCGGTTGAGCCTACGGGCTCCTTACTCGTGCTCACCAACTCTTCACCCGGAGCCAAACCTAAACTTTTATTGACCGCATTGGATGCTGCGGGGGCTGGATTCGTTGGCTTGGGTGCTGCTGCAGGAGTGCTAGCGGTCGGCGCGGGCGTTGGATTCATTTCAGGCTTTGGCTCTGCTTTTAGTTCCACCGGCGCTTTTTTATCTGACTCGATACCAAGTACGCCCGCTGCCGGATTTGGTAAGTTACTGACGATTTGCACTGTGATGTCGTTGGCTACCGGCTTTGGTTGTTGATCCAAAATTTGTGGCAATCCAATCACCGCAATTAAGACTAAGGTTGCTGCGCCAATTAAGCGATGACGAGCCCGTTGCTTCTCAGGGTCTTCGGTCAGAGCAAGTTCTTCGGCACTTTCTTCGTGAGGCTTTGCACGCTTTGGGAAGGTGCGCCGAGCCAGGGGCTCAATTTTTTGGGGGGCAGGCTTGCGTCGAAACAGGTTCGATAAGAAGGTCATGGATCAATGTGCCTGGTTATTTCGATAAGCCATTACGCCTGAAACGGTATAGAAGGATCCGAAGACTAGAATTCTATCACCCTCACCTGCTTTATCCAACGCCGCTTGATAGGCGGCACCTGGATCCATAAACACCAAGGCCTCTTTATTAAATGCGCGCAGGCGCTTTGCAAGATCAGATGCTGATGCGGCTCGTGGTGTAGGTAAATCGGTGCAATACCAATAATCGACAGTATTTAATAGGGGCTTTAAAACACCATCAATATCCTTATCGGCCATCGCCCCAAATACTGCATAGGTATAGGGGTGGTAAGCCATCGCTTCAATGCTTTCGGCCAAGGTGGCCGCAGCATGGGGATTATGCGCAACATCCAATACCACCGTGGGTCTACCAGGCAAAACTTGAAAGCGTCCGGGCAACTCCACCAAGGCCAAACCATTCCGAATATCCTGAGCGCTAACAGGCAGACGATCATGCAAAGCAATTAAAGCGGCGATCACCGCTGAGGCGTTGAGCAGTTGATTGGCACCCCGTAATGCTGGGTAGCCTAACCCACTAAAGCGCTTACCTCGACCTGTCCATCCCCATTGCTGTTGATCACCTGTAAATGAATAGTCTTTGCCCATTAGCCAGAGATCTGCTCCGATCGTATTGGCATGGTTGATTAACGATGTCGGTGGCATTGGGTCAGCGCAGATTGCAATTGCATTCGTTCGAAAAATACCGGCTTTCTCAAAAGCAATCGCCTCACGGGTATTACCTAAATAAGCCATATGATCGAGATCAATACTGGTCACAATCGCGCAATCCGCATCCACAATATTGACTGCATCGAGGCGTCCGCCCATCCCAACCTCTAAGATCACTGCATCAAACGATGCATTGGCAAAGATATCCATAATCGCCAAGGTGGTGAACTCAAAATACGTGAGGGTTGGCGGATCATTTAATCGACAGCGAGCTTGCTCGACACGCTCAAATGCCTTTAGTAAATCTGCATCACTAACATCGGCACCATTCATTCTGGCGCGTTCATTAAATCGCAAGAGATGAGGGGATGTATGACACGCCACCTTATATCCAGCGGCTAGCAATATGCTTTCTAGAAACGCACACGTAGAGCCTTTGCCATTGGTTCCACCCACCGTAATGACCGGGCATGCAAATTTCAGTCCGAGCGATTCCTTCACTCGCGAAATGCGAGCAAGACCCATATCAATCCCAACGGGGTGAGCAGTTTCCAAGTGGGATAACCACTGGTCTAGGCTGGTAAATAAGATTGGTTGGTTCTTTTGGAGTTCAAGCACGACTTAGCTCGAACTATTGGTTTGCAACAATTGCTTGGGCAATTTCTCAGACGGGATCTTTTGCAATAAGGCGAGTAATTTTGCAAGCTCAGAACGCATCTGCCGACGATCAACAATCATGTCGATGCCGCCCTTTTGCATCAGAAACTCCGAGCGCTGAAAGCCTTCGGGTAATTTCTCACGCACAGTTTGCTCAATCACGCGCGGGCCAGCAAAGCCAATTAAGGCCTTTGGTTCGGCCATCACCACATCACCCATAAATGCAAAGCTCGCCGAGATACCACCCATGGTGGGATCCGTTAACACACTGATGTAAGGTAAGCCTGCCTGCGATAGTTTGGTCAACATCGAGTTGGTTTTAGCCATTTGCAAAAGCGATAACAAACTTTCTTGCATGCGTGCACCGCCGGTGGCAGTAATGCAAATGAAGGCACATTTCTTTTGGATCGCTTCTTGAACGCCGCGTACGAAACGCTCGCCCACCACCGAGCCCATCGAGCCACCCATGTACTCAAATTCAAAACACGCCACCACCGCAGGAATGGATTCAATCTTGCCAGCAATTACCACCAAGGCTTCCGACTCACCCGACGCGTCACTCGCTTGCTTTAAACGATCGGGGTATTTTTTGCTGTCCTTAAACTTAAGAGCATCAACGGGATATACCGATTCACCAATTTCAAGACGTGGCTTAGGATCTAGTAAATGATCAAGGCGTTTGCGCGCATTGATGCGCATATGGTGTGAGCATTTTGGACAAACTGAGAGATTGGCCTCAATATCGCTGCTGTAGAGAACCGCATCGCAACCACCGCATTTCACCCACAAGCCTTCAGGAACAGTCTTCCGATTGGCCGGATCACTTTGTTGAATCTGGGGCGGGAGTATTTTATCAATCCAGCTCATAGCGGTATTGTAACGACCTTCAGTTCTGGTCTAGGGCCTGGCGGATTTCATGGATAAAGCGCTCAAGCACCTGTAACTCTTCCCCCTTTTTTGCTTCCTCAAGCAATTGCACGATGCGACTACCGATCACCACCGCATCGGCCGTTTTAGAAACTGCTTTCGCGCTCGCCGCATCCCGAATTCCAAAACCCACTGCGACGGGGATCGAGGTCTCTTGCCGAATTAAAGGCAACACACTCGCAACATCTTGGGTATTGAGGTTATTCGCTCCAGTGACCCCACGCAGCGAGACGTAATAGATATAGCCCGCAGCAATTTGTGCTGCATGATGAATCCGTTCTTGACTGGAGGTGGGTGCTAGCAAGAAGATTGGATCAATGCCTTCGCTACGCATCTGCTTTGCAAACTCTTCACATTCTTCAGGCGGATAATCCACAATTAAAACCCCGTCGACACCCGCTGCGTTAGCAGCTTTTGCAAAGGCCGCATGACCCATTTGCTCGACCGGATTAGCGTAACCCATCAACACAACGGGAGTAGTTTGATTCTTCTTTCGAAACTCCTGCACATTGCCTAAGCATTGCTTGAGTGTCACTCCTTGCGCAAGTGCACGCTCGGACGAGCGCTGAATTACCGGACCGTCGGCCATCGGGTCAGAGAATGGGACGCCGAGCTCAATAATATCGGCCCCACCTTTGACTAAGGCATGCATCACATCCACCGTTAAGCCTGGATGGGGGTCGCCTGCCGTTACAAATGGAATCAGCCCCTTTTTATTCTTGGCCTTCAGACCAGCAAATACACCAGCAATCTTCGACATGAACCTAGCCTTCCGAACCGGTTGCTTGAGCAACCGTATGCATGTCTTTATCGCCACGACCAGAGAGATTAATCAAAATGACTTTGTCTTTGCTTAAGGTCGGTGCTAATTTGCAGGCATATGCTACTGCATGGGAAGACTCAAGCGCCGGAATAATACCTTCAATACGACAGCAGTCGTGGAAGGCTTTTAAGGCATCGTCGTCGGAGATGGCTACGTACTCGGCTCGGCCAGAATCTTTCAACCACGCATGCTCTGGCCCAACACCCGGGTAATCCATCCCAGCGGATACCGAATGGGTCTCGGCAATTTGACCATTCTCATCTTGCAAGAGATAAGTGCGATTGCCATGAAGGACGCCTGGCTTACCAGCGCACAGCGCAGCAGAGTGATCGCCAGTTTTCATACCACGACCTGCCGCTTCAACGCCCACTAGACGCACATTAGGTACATCAATATAAGGATAAAAAATACCCATGGCATTTGACCCACCGCCCACACAAGCCAATACATAGTCAGGCTGTCGGCCGATCATCTCCGGCATTTGAACTTTGCATTCGTCCCCGATCACACTCTGAAAATCTCTAACCATCATGGGATAAGGATGTGGTCCCGCAACCGTGCCAATAATGTAGAAGGTGTTCTCGACATTCGTAACCCAATCGCGCATCGCTTCATTGAGTGCGTCTTTGAGGGTTTTGCTTCCGGACTCAACGGGGACCACTTTGGCACCGAGTAATTTCATGCGATAGACGTTTTGAGCCTGTCGCGCAACATCGACTGAGCCTTGATAGACTGTGCAGTCCAAACCAAAGCGGGCACAGATGGTAGCGGTTGCTACACCGTGCTGCCCTGCACCGGTTTCAGCAATAATGCGTGGCTTACCCATGCGCTTGGCCAACATGGCTTGGCCAATCACATTGTTAATCTTGTGAGCACCAGTATGGTTTAAGTCTTCACGCTTGAGATAAATCTGCGCCCCACCCAATTGCTCACTCAAACGCTTGGCGTGATAGACCGGGGATGGGCGTCCCACAAAGTGCTTTAACTCGTAATGAAACTCTTCAATAAATGCAGGGTCGTGTTGATATTTTGCGTACGCTTCTTTGAGCTCATTTAATGCATACATCAACGTTTCAGAGACAAAGATGCCGCCGTATGGACCAAAGTGGCCACGTTCATCTGGTTTATCGTACATAGGAACCTCGACTTGGTTTAACGCTTGCGCGTTAGGAATGACTGGTTGGTTTGGTTTGGTCTGCGCTTCGTACCGCATCCACAAACTGCCTGATTAATGCCGGGTCTTTCACCCCTTTACGAATCTCAACTCCGCTTGAGATATCAACCGCACAAGGGTGCAGACGAGCAATGGCCTCGCCAACGTTGTGCGAGTTCAACCCACCACTCAAAACGACCCGATGCGCGTTTACGTTTGCCCATGTGTTCGGTATAAGGTTCCAATTAAAGGCGGTACCACTACCGCCGTAGCCGTCGACTAGTGCATCGAGCAAAAATCCGACAGCATCCCCGTATTGTAGGGAAAATTCAGGGAAATTGAAGGACTGGCCAATTCGGGCCGCCTTGATCCAGGGCAAGCCCCCTGCTAGCCGTCGACATTGTTCTGGGGTCTCATCTCCATGAAATTGCCACAAAGTAATGGCTGCATTGGCCCGAATCGCCTCCATCTGATTGGGAGTGGGATTAACCACCAGTCCCACCGCATCGGTTGAAGCAGGCAATTGGGTAATTAAGGTACCCGCGTCTTCTGGGGTGATCGCTCTGGGGCTTTGGGGATAAAAGACAAAGCCTACCGCATCAACCCGAGCCGCCACCGCAGCTTCAATATCAGCGGGCGTACGTAGGCCGCAGATCTTAATCCGGGTTTGAGTGGGTGTGTAAGTCAGTAAGCCCATGGTTAAGGTAGGAGCATAAGCTCTTTTGGAAAACCAGCATTGTGCAAATGCGGTGCTGGAATATCAAATTCTTCTGGATAACCCACACGCACCAAGTACAGCCCATCAGGGTAAAAGGTTGGCGCTGCTAAATCCCGGTTTCGACCTGCAAGGACGGATTGCATCCAATCACTAGGTTGCCGACCTTGGCCAATATGCAAAAGACTTCCCACAATATTGCGCACCATGTGATGCAAAAAGGCATTAGCCCTCACCTTCACGTAGACAAAGGGTTGTTGATCCACAATGGCGCATTCGTAAAGGTGCTTCACCGGGGTCTTGCTTTGACACTCTGACGCCCGAAACGATGAGAAATCATGTTCACCCACTAAGTGCTGTGCTGCGGCTTGCATCTGCTTAATATCAAACCACTGGCCAGCTGGCAGCATGTGATAGCCATAGCGCTGATGCAAGATGGGTGAGCGTGTTGGTCCAGCCAGTAAGGCATAAAGGTAGGTGCGCTCATGGGCACTAAAACGCGCATCGAAATCATTCTTCACGGGCTTAGCCCAGTTCACCACCACACTGGGGGGCAAGAAAGTATTAATCCCTCGTACCCAAGACCAATCATCCCGCACCACTGCGGTGTCAAAGTGCACAACTTGACCGAGGGCATGCACACCGGTATCGGTTCGACCCGCTGCAGTGGCCCTCACCGCTTGCCCGTCACCAATAAACTGGCCAATCGCCGATTCGAGTACAGCCTGGATAGTGGGTTGATTGGGTTGAACTTGCCACCCGCAATAGGCGCGGCCATCATACTGCACGCCTAGGGCAATTCGCATCATTTAATGGTCGTTGCGTTGATTGATCTCAGCCATCAGGCCACGAGCGGCAATGGTAATTTGCGGATCAATCTGACTGCTCACCAGCAGAATTTCTTCCAAGGCTTTGCGAGCTGCCTCAAAATCCTCAATGGTAATGTAGGCCTTTGCTAAATTGAGCTTTACCCGCAAGGCATCTGCATCGTGCTGCGCAGGGGGTGGGCTCAGATTTAAATCTAAGCTCGATAAGATGGCGGCTGCATTAGGAGGAATTGCGGCAGGGTTAGCAGATGCCATCGAGCCTGCATCGGCAACCGTGGTTTTACTAGGTTGTGATTCAGCACGGCGTGAGTAGCGCGCCAGCCACCAAAGCAGCAAGCCTGTGATCGCTGTTAAACCAAGACCTACAACCGCTGGGCCCCATTGATCCATGCCTGACTTCGGTAATGGCTGCTCACCTGCGTTCAAAGCCGCTTTGCGAGCCTCGAGGACTTTTTGCAAGTCGGCAATATTTTTCTCAAGCTCTGCAACGCGAGCTTTCGTTTGTGCCAAGGCCTTTTCTTGAGCAACGATCTCTTCGATATAGCGTCGCGTCTCGGCCTCATCGCCTGAGCCAGGACCAATGCGTAAGCGATCCTCTCCCACTCCCGATGCCGCGCTAGGAGTTTGACTGACCACTTTATTTGGGGACGTGCTTTGAGGGGATTCGCCACGCTGCTCTCGCCAAGCCTGATTTGCTTCTTGTACAAATTCTTTTGCCTGTGCAGGTGTAATTGAATTTAATACGCTAGCATCCGGTTTATTTAACTGGGCGCCTGCTCGCAGACGGTGAATACTCCCACCAATGAATGCATCGGGATTGGCCTTATACAAAGCAAGTAGGGTTTCATCTAAATCAGCGTTGCCCAGTTGAGGCCTGATTTGCGAAGCAATCTCACTTAAACTTTGGCCGGGGCGCACGGTAACCTTGTTGACATCGCCGACCATCAAGCTGTAGGTCTTGGCAATACCCCCATTACTCCACTTGAGCCCTAAGATGATGTCAATAAAGGGGTCGTTATCAGCGTCAATCGGGCTCTCCGTCTCCACCACGATCAAAAATTGATCGGGCTGATTGCGCTTTAAGGTAATCGATGGCTTGTAATCCAAAATCCGAGGAGAAATACCAAGGCGCTCATACTCCGTCTTAGCCACCGGATCAATTGCTAATGACTCCATGTAAGGCTTATCCTCGGCCCCGGTTCGAACGGGAATCTCAGCCCGCAAAGCCTCTTTAGGCTTAGACAAAATAATGGGTGAGCCAAGCGTTACGGCTTGTGAACTTGGCACCATGAAAAAGATCACGATGGCCAGAACGAGCCAGTTAAAGAGAGTTTGCAAGACGCAACGCCAAGGCATTTCTGAATTGACCCTAGTGATTGATCAAAATACGCAGCATGCGACGTAATGGTTCAGCAGCACCCCACAGCAACTGATCGCCAACCGTGAATGCGCCAAGATACTCCGGACCCATCGCTAATTTATGTAAACGCCCAATCGGAATAGTCATCGTGCCACTGACCGCTGCGGGCGATAGCTCGCGCTCGGTTAGTTCTCGCTCATTGGGGACTACCTTGACCCACTGGTTATCAGCCGCTAGCATCTTTTCAATCTCAGCAAGCGGAATATCCTTCTTTAACTTCACGGTCAAGCCTTGGGAGTGACAACGCATGGCGCCAACGCGCACACAAATGCCATCGATTGGAATGCTACCCGGCGACCGAAATGGCGGATTACCCATAATTTTGTTGCACTCCGCCCCCGCCTTCCACTCCTCTTTGGTTTGACCGTTTTCAACTGGCACATCAATCCATGGGATCAAACTACCTGCCAAAGCGGTGTTACGAAAGTTCGTTTTAGGGAACTCTGCTGATCGAATGGTCTGTGCAACCTTGCGATCAATATCCAAAATCCATGAAGCTGGATTAGCAAGTTCACTAGCAACGCTGTGGTGCAAAGCGCCCATTTGCTCAAGCAGCTCGCGCATGTTCGCTGCTCCAGCACCTGATGCTGCCTGATAGGTCATCGCGCTAATCCACTCAACCATCCCGCTCTTGAGCAATCCGCCCATTGCAAGCATCATCAAGCTAACGGTGCAATTACCGCCAATCCAGTTCTTGCCACCAGCATCCAAAGATGTATTAATTACCGGGCGATTAATGGGATCGAGCACAATCACCGCGTCATTTTCCATTCGCAGTGCGCTCGCTGCATCAATCCAATGGCCCTGCCAACCCGCTGCTCGCAATTGGGGATAAATGGCTTTGGTGTAATCACCACCCTGACAGGTCAGAATCACATCGCAACGAGATAAGGCCTTTAGATCATTGGCATCTTGCAAACGGGTCTCGGATTTGGTGACCCGTTGACCATTAATCAACGGCACCTCACCACCCGCATTGCTGGTACTAAAGAAAATGGGTTCAATGTGGGCAAAGTCATTCTCGTCTTGCATGCGTTGCATCAACACGCTGCCAACCATGCCGCGCCAGCCAACTAAACCAACCAAAGGATTTACTAAAGGGGTATAAGCCATATCAAACTGTTCTATTCATTCATCATTAACCAAGTGCTGCAACAACTGCGTCACCCATCTCGGAGGTGGATACACGTTTCATACCAGCCGTATCAATATCGGCCGTACGATAGCCTTGAGCAAGTACTCTTTGCACGGCATTCTCGATACGCTCTGCCTCGCTTGCCATATTCAGTGAGAACCGCAACATCATGGCTGCCGACAAAATAGTAGCTAGGGGATTAGCAATATTCTTTCCTGCAATATCAGGTGCTGAACCATGACTTGGTTCATATAAACCTTTATTGTTCTTATCAAGCGATGCCGAGGGCAACATCCCAATCGAGCCCGTGAGCATAGCAGCCTCATCCGACAAGATATCCCCAAATAAATTACCCGTGACAATCACATCAAAGGATTTGGGGGCACGCACCAATTGCATCGCGGCGTTATCGACATACATGTGGCTTAACTCCACATCGCTGTATTCCTTCGCAATGCGCGTCATGACCTCCCGCCAGAGCTGCGAAGTTTCTAAGACATTGGACTTATCCACACTGCATACCTTGCGATTGCGCTTACGAGCAGCTGTAAAGGCCACATGCGCAATGCGCTCAATCTCGGGTTCGCTATAGCGCATGGTGTCAAAGCCCTCACGTGCTCCTGCAAAGAGACCATCAGGAGCATTACGAATACCCTTGGGTGAGCCAAAATAAATATCGCCATTGAGTTCCCGCACGATCAGAATATCAAGACCACCAACGATTTCTGGTTTTAAGCTTGAGGCGGCGGTTAACTCTTTGTAACAAATTGCTGGGCGGAAATTAGCAAAAAGACCTAGGTGCTTGCGTAGACCTAAGATGGCTTGCTCAGGCCTTAACTCGCGCGCTAAGGTGTCGTACTTCCAGTCACCAACGGCGCCAAATAAGATCGCATCAGCTGCTTTAGCTAAATCAAGCGTGGCTGGTGGTAGTGGATGGCCTGCTACATCATAGGCAGCGCCCCCAACTGGAGCGGTTTCCAGCGCAAGAGGTAATCGGAGTGCTTCAAGAACTTTTACCGCTTGAGCAACAATTTCCGGGCCAATACCGTCGCCCGGTAGAACAGCAATCTTCATCATGAACCTTTATCTAATAGCGCTGGCCTACTCAGCGCCAGGATCGCGCCAGATTACGGGAGCTGGGTCGCAAGCCATGGCATCCGCAATAAGCGTTCTGCCTCAAAAGCTTTTATTTTATCGGCATGCCGTAAGGTCAGACCAATATCGTCTAAACCATTGAGTAAACAATACTTCCGAAATGGGGTGACCTCAAAGCTGTAACGTCGCCCATCTGGGGCAATGACTTCCTGACGCTCAAGATCAATGGTCAACTGATAGCCCGAAAATGCCTTGGTCTCATTAAATAAGTGATCAACCTCCTGCTCCGATAACACCACAGGTAAGAGACCATTCTTAAAGCAATTATTAAAGAAAATATCCGCAAAACTTGGGGCAATAATGGCTCGAAAGCCAAATTGCGATAAGGCCCAGGGCGCATGCTCTCGAGAACTACCGCAACCAAAGTTCTTACGAGCAAGCAAAATACCGGCTCCTTGATAGCGCGCTTGATTTAGTACGAAGTCAGGATTAAGGGGCCGATTTGAGCAGTCTTGACCCGGCTCACCCTGATCCAAATACCGCCACTCATCAAATAAATTTTGACCAAAACCAGTTTTCTTAATCGATTTAAGAAACTGCTTCGGAATAATCGCGTCGGTATCGACATTCTCGCGATCCAATGGGGCGACTAGGCCTTGATAAACCGTAAATGCATCCATAATTAGTTCACTGGGGTGACGGTAACGTCTTTGTTGTTCGGACTTGTGCTCGGAGAATTAGAAGACTTCGGTGCAGTTTCCACGGGCTTAGCTTGTGGATCCATTTTCTTACCCATCTCCTGCAAATCTTTACCCACACCAGTCCAGGTATTGGAACACGCTGTGAGCGTGATTGCAAAGAGAAGAATTAATCCAGTGCGCATTGAAAAGTTCATATTCAGATTCTAAGAAAGATTAAGCGATCTTGCGCACATCCACAAAATGCCCTTCGATCGCCGCGGCTGCAGCCATTGCAGGACTCACTAAATGGGTTCGACCACCCGCCCCCTGACGCCCCTCAAAATTGCGGTTGGATGTTGATGCGCAACGCTCTTCAGGCTCGAGGCGATCGGCATTCATAGCGAGACACATCGAGCAACCCGGCTCGCGCCACTCAAAACCAGCGGCCTTAAATACCCGATCAAGGCCTTCACGCTCAGCCTGGGCTTTCACCAAACCAGAGCCTGGCACTACGAGGGCTTGCTTCACATTGACCGCCACTTTCTTACCCAATCGCTCAACCACTTTAGCGGCAGCGCGCAGATCTTCAATTCGGCTATTGGTGCATGAACCAATAAAGACTTTATCCAGATAAATCGTGTCAAGTGGTAAGTTGGGCTCTAGTCCCATGTATTGCAAAGCGCGCTCCATCGCTTGTCGTTTCACAGGATCACGCTCACGCTCTGGATCAGGTACGCGACTACCGATCGGTAAAACCATTTCGGGGGAAGTTCCCCAACTCACTTGCGGTGCAATCTCTTCTGCCCGTAACTCAACAATGCGATCAAAATGAGCTCCAGGGTCTGAATGCAAAGTGCGCCAATACTGCAAAGCTTGGCGCAAGGCTTCACCCTTGGGGGCATAGGGACGACCTTGGATGTACTCAATGGTGGTTTCATCAACGGCTACTAGGCCGGCACGCGCACCTGCTTCGATCGCCATATTGCAAATGGTCATGCGCCCTTCCATCGACAACTGACGAATGGCTTCACCAGCAAACTCCATGGTGTAGCCAGTGCCACCGGCAGTACCAATCTTGGCAATCACCGCCAAAATAATGTCTTTTGCTGTGCTACCAGGTTGCAAACGACCTTCAACCCGAACTAACATGTTCTTACTCTTTTTCATGAGCAAGGTTTGGGTTGCGAGCACATGCTCTACTTCGGATGTACCAATACCAAAAGCCAATGCTCCAAAAGCGCCATGGGTACTGGTATGAGAATCCCCACATACCACGGTCATCCCAGGCAAGGTGGCGCCCTGCTCGGGGCCAATCACATGCACAATCCCTTGGCGTTGGTCATTCATTTTGTATTGGGTAATACCAAAGCGATCGCAATTTTGATCCAAGGTATCGACTTGTAACTTGGAGACGGGATCGGCAATGCCTTCAGAGCGGTCTGTGGTGGGCACATTGTGATCAGAGACTGCGAGGTTCGCTGAAATACGCCAGACTGGACGTGCAGCAAGGCTTAAGCCTTCAAAGGCTTGAGGGCTAGTTACCTCATGAAGCAACTGACGATCAATGTAGATCGTGGCGGTGCCGTCCTCTTCCGAATGAACGACGTGCTCATCCCACAACTTGTCATAAAGCGTACGCATAATCCCCTTTAAAGCAAATGAAGCAATAAAACGCTTATTTTCGCTCAGAAATGGGAGGAACGGCTCGTGGGATTGCACCCGCGAACAACTGACGTGGCCGACCAATCTTGTATTCAGAGTCGGTAATCATTTCTTCCCACTGGGCAATCCAACCAACGGTTCTAGCAAGCGCAAAGATGCAGGTAAACATCTCAGTCGGAATACCAAGCGCCCGCTGCACAATACCTGAATAGAAGTCCACGTTTGGATAGAGCTTACGACCCACAAAATAATCGTCCTCAAGGGCAATTTTCTCAAGAGTCATGGCGAGCTTGAAGAGCGGATCATTTTCAAGACCGAGTTCTTTGAGAACTTCATGGCAGGTCTCACGCATTAACTTAGCGCGGGGATCAAAGTTCTTGTATACGCGATGACCAAAACCCATCAGACGCACATTGGAGTTCTTATCCTTCACTTGGGTAATAAATTCACCAATCTTTTCTACGCCCCCGCTTGCTTGAATCGAGGTCAGCATCTCAAGGCAGGCTTCATTCGCGCCACCATGGGCTGGGCCCCAAAGGCATGCAATTCCAGCGGAGATCGCGGCAAATGGGTTGGTGCCAGAGGATCCCGCCAAGCGCACGGTCGAGGTTGATGCATTTTGCTCATGATCGGCATGCAAAATAAAGATACGGTCGAGGGCACGAACCAAGACTGGATTGACTTTATAGGGCTCGCATGGTGTTGCAAACATCATGCGCATGAAGTTGGCGGTATAGGACAGACTGTTGTCTGGGTACATAAACGGTTGACCAATCGAGTACTTGTACGACATTGCCACCAAGGTTGGCATCTTGGCGATCAAGCGAATTTGTGCAATCTCACGGGCCTTCGCATCACCGTAATCAATCTCATCATGGTAGAAAGCAGCCATCGCACCAACCAAGCCGGTTAACACGGCCATTGGGTGTGCATCGCGCCTAAATCCTCTCAAGAAGAACTGCATTTGCTCATGCACCATGGTGTGGTGCATGACCATATCCTGAAACTCACTATTTTGTTTCTGATTGGGTAGTTCCCCATTAATTAGAAGTTGGCAAACTTCCAAGAAGTCGCACTTGGTTGCTAACTCTTCAATCGGGTAACCGCGATAAAGCAATTCACCTTTATCACCATCAATGAAGGTGATCTTTGAGCTACACGATGCTGTAGACAAAAAGCCGGGATCGTAGGTGAACTTTCCGGTTTGACCATAGAGCTTCCGAATATCAATCACGTCAGGACCTTGAGTGCCCTTATAGATGGGTAGCTCGATATCGGGCGTACCGTCGGAGAAAGAAAGTTTGGCTTTGATGTTCGATTCAATCATGGTTCATTCCCAATCAGTCAATGCAATTCAATTATCGTTGACGCAACATTCCCAATACCGCTCGAGCAGACTCCGAATCCATCGCTGGCTTTAACTCTTGACGAGCTAACAATAGATCCAGCAAATCATTGTCATCCAATTGCAAGAGCGTTGATAACGCTTTACCCTGCTCTTCATTTAGTTCATGAGCGAATCGATGAAAGAAACGCTCCAGAATTAAATCGTTTTCCAACAAACCGCGTCGCGCTGCACTGCGAAGCTGATAAATCTGCTTGGCATCAAGGCTCATACTGCCCGACGCACCATCAATTCTTTAATCTTGCCAATCGCTTTGGTCGGGTTGAGATGTTTTGGACATACGTCAACGCAGTTCATGATGGTATGGCAACGGAACAAGCGATACGGATCTTCTAAATTGTCTAAGCGCTCAGCGGTTGCCTGATCGCGGCTATCGGCAATAAATCGATAGGCTTGAAGTAGACCTGCGGGACCAACAAATTTATCGGGGTTCCACCAAAACGATGGGCACGAGGTTGAGCACGACGCACACAGAATGCACTCATACAAGCCATCAAGCTCTTCTCGTTCCGCCGGACTTTGCAACCGCTCTTTCTCGGGCGGCGGCATGTCATTAATTAAGTAAGGCTTGATCGAGAGGTATTGCTTAAAGAAAAGGGTCATGTCGACAATTAGATCGCGCACCACGGGCAGGCCTGGCAAAGGACGCAGGGTAATCTTTTGGGGCAAAGAACGCATATTGGTTAAGCAAGCCAAACCATTCTTACCATTAATGTTCATTGCATCCGATCCACAAACACCTTCGCGGCAGGAGCGACGATAGGAAATGCTCTCGTCTTGCTTCTTCAGGGAGATCAGAGCATCTAAGAGCATGCGCTCGCCTTTGAGCTCAAGCTCATAGCGTTGCATCCGCGGCGCCTTATCAACCTCTGGATCGTAACGATAGATTTCAAAGATACGGGTATCACTCATAGTCTTTATCCAAGTATTAGAACGTACGCTCTTTGGGTGGAACCGACTCCACCGTCAGGGGCTTGAGTTGTACAGGCTTGTAATCCAAACGATTGCCTTCGTACCAGAGGGTATGTTTCATCCAATTGGCATCGTCCCGCTTCGGATGATCGTCATGCGCGTGCGCTCCGCGACTTTCCTTACGCGCTGCCGCCGAAATCATGGTGGAGTTTGCTGTCTGAATTAAGTTGTCGATTTCTAAGGCTTCAATTCGGGCGGTATTAAAGATCTGGGACTTGTCCTTGACCCACACATGTTTCGCACGCTCGGTGAGTTCTGCCATCTTACGAACGCCCTCGTCGAGTAACCCTTGGTTACGGAACACACCAGCGTAGGTTTGCATCGTCTTACGAATATCGTTAGCAAGATCTTGTGCGTACTCACCCGAACTGCTGTTATCAAGCTTCGCAATCCGTGCGAGCGTGTACTCGCCAGCATCCGCAGGCAGTGGCTTATGTTCACGGGCTTTTAAGTTGGCCTGTACAACATGATTGCCTGCAGCGCGTCCAAAGACCAAAAGATCCAATAAGGAATTGGTACCAAGACGATTTGCACCATGCACTGAGACGCATGAACACTCACCAATTGCATAGAGACCATTCACAATCGTATTGGGGTTACCATTTTTCGGAATCACCACTTGACCATGAATATTCGTAGGGATGCCACCCATTTGGTAATGGATGGTGGGTACGACTGGAATGGGTTCTTTGGTCACATCCACGTTCGCAAAGTTCATGCCGATTTCGTAGACCGAGGGTAAGCGCTTCATGATGGTCTCTGCACCAATGTGCGTGAGATCCAGCACCACATAGTCACCATCTGGACCGCAACCGCGCCCTTCTTTGATCTCTTGATCCATTGAGCGCGATACAAAATCACGTGGGGCTAAATCTTTTAGCGTTGGTGCATAGCGTTCCATAAAACGCTCACCATTTTTGTTCCGCAGAATTCCGCCTTCACCACGGCAGCCCTCGGTGAGCAAAACGCCTGCGCCTGCCACACCGGTTGGATGAAACTGCCAGAACTCCATATCCTCTAGCGGTAAGCCAGCGCGAGCCGCCATACCCATACCATCACCCGTATTGATATATGCATTGGTCGATGCAGCCCAAATACGGCCCGCTCCACCAGTAGCCATCAAGGTAATCTTGGCCTCAAGGATGTAAATCTCACCCGTTTCCATTTCAAGTGCAGTGACACCAACGACATCACCCTCCGCATCCCGAATCAGATCAAGCGCAAGCCACTCCACAAAGAAATGCGTCTTGGCTCGCACATTGCGTTGATACAAGGTATGCAACATGGCATGGCCGGTTCGGTCCGCTGCAGCACAGGCACGTTGCACTGGTTTCTCACCATAATTAGCGGTATGACCACCAAAAGGCCGTTGATAGATCGTGCCATCGGCGTTGCGATCAAATGGCATCCCAAAGTGCTCAAGCTCATAGACCACCTTAGGTGCCTCACGGCACATAAACTCAATCGCGTCTTGATCACCTAACCAGTCAGAACCTTTGATGGTGTCATAAAAGTGATAGTGCCAGTTATCCTCACTCATATTGCCAAGTGATGCGCCAATGCCACCCTGCGCAGCGACCGTATGCGAACGGGTTGGGAATACTTTGGATAGAACGGCGACGCTGAGCCCTGCCTCCGAGAGTTGCAAGGCTGCACGCATCCCGGAACCGCCGGCCCCCACGATCACAGCATCAAAACGCCTGCGGGGTAGTGTTTTTTTAATGGCTGTCATTCCTTACACTTTCCATAAGATCTGTATGGCATACGCTGCACAACCGACGAGCCATAAAACGGTAATCACTTGTAGACCTAAACGAATGCCAACGGGCTTCACGTAATCCATCCAAATATCACGCACACCAATCCAAGCGTGATAGAAAAGGCTGAGTAAGGCAAGGAGGGTCAGTAGCTTCATGAACTGATTGGCAAACAAGCCTGCCCAACCGTCATAACTGGGGTTACCGTTCAAAAGATAAGCGATCAACAGAACAACGGTGAAGGCAACCATAATGATTGCTGTGACGCGCTGAATAATCCACTCTTTGAGTCCGTAATGAGCACCAACGACCAGACGCTTTGGACCAATATTATTTTTTGACATAGCGTGTGACCTAAAAGAGACCAAACAAACGCAGACCCAGTATGGCAGTCAGCGTGAGACTAATCACCATGACCGATACTGCTGAGCGATTCGCGGCGGCTTTGTCGACCCCAATCTCTAGATCGAGAAATAAATAACGAATTCCGGCGCAGAAGTGATGCAGATATCCCCAAATCAACCCTAAGCAAATTAATTTCACGAATGGGTTGCCGAGCAAACTCGAGAAATACGCAAAGCTGAGCTCGGAGGCTAGACTTTTATCGAACAGGAAGAGAATGAAGGGAAGAAACAGAAATAAGGCGGCGCCAGAAATGCGGTGGAGAATAGAAACTTTGCCAGGCCATGGAAGTCGATATTGGGCAAGTTGCGCAATTCCGATGTTCCGGAACACTGGCCGCTGTTGGGCTGGATTTGAGTCCTGGTGTGAGTCACTCATAGCTGGTTGTAATCCTGACTGATGAAGGGCCAAATTGTTAAATTGTTGTGTTGCAACATATTCTATTAGAAACGTAAGACTTAGTGGACACTTTTTTGCATCAAATAAGCTAACTTATTGATTTTAAGTAATTTTATTAATTTTTCTTTAGGTGTTTCTCCTTAACCCATCAACTTAATTCATTCACATAGTGCAACTTCGTGGTCTCGTAATAGGCCACACGGACCTCAACTGGCTTGTTGCCATAAGTGAAGCTGCGGCGCTCTACCGATAAAAGGGCTGCGCCAGTCGTAAGACTGAGGTGGGAAGCCAAGTCCGCATCTGCGTTAACGGCCTTAATTTGTTCCTGAGCCCAGACCATGTGGGTATTGAATTCGCTCTCATAAAAGCCGTATAAGGGACCATTCCAAGTATTTAAACGTTCCAAGGAAATGCCCTCAAAACGTTTTGGTAGCAAGTAAATGGTCTCAAAGACCGTTGGCTGACCACCAAAGCGCTGAATCCTCTTGACCTCCATCACCGAGTCGCCTGTCTTTAGCTCCAAAAGCGCGGCAAGGTGCGCATCGGCCGAGCGCAATTCGCAGCTCAGAAAAGTGCTTCGCAGAATCAACTCTTTGCCATCGTCTGGAACAAGACGCAAAAACCGAAATTGCACCGCATCTTCGCGGTGACTCGCCACAAATGTGCCCTTCCCTTGGTGCCGCACCACCACATTCTCTGCAGCAAGTGCGTCGATGGCTTTACGGACAGTTCCTTGGCTTACTTTGTAGCGCTCGGCTAAGTCCATTTCACTGGGTATCGGTTGCCCAGGCTGCCACTCACCGGCTTGTAAGCTCTCCAATAAGAGATCTTTGATCTGTTGGTACAGGGGGCTAAAGTTGGCAGCTTGCTCTACGGATCGCATTGTTACTTATCTAAATTCTTTTATCTTATAAAAGACTTCATGCTAGTGTAAATGTAAACTAGCGATTTGTAAGCAAGTTCATCATTAACCCTTTATCCGGAGTTTGTAATGGCAAAAGCCCCCATGCGTGTCGCTGTCACTGGTGCAGCAGGTCAAATTGGTTATTCCCTACTATTTCGTATTGCCAATGGCGATA
Organism: Polynucleobacter sp. HIN8; assembly: GCF_030297615.1. Taxonomy (NCBI): domain Bacteria; kingdom Pseudomonadati; phylum Pseudomonadota; class Betaproteobacteria; order Burkholderiales; family Burkholderiaceae; genus Polynucleobacter; species Polynucleobacter sp. HIN8. The sequence goes on from NZ_AP028139.1 coordinate 1,028,305, forward strand.
TGTTGGGCAAAGATCAGCCCGTCATTTTGCAGTTACTCGAAATCCCCGATGAGAAAGCACAAAAAGCGCTCAAAGGCGTGATGATGGAACTTGAGGATTGCGCATTTCCTATGTTAGCTGGCATGAGTGCCCACAGCGATCCCATGACCGCGTTCAAAGACATTGATGTGGCTCTACTCGTTGGTGCACGCCCTCGCGGCCCTGGTATGGAGCGCAAAGATTTACTCTCCGCCAACGCGCAAATTTTTACAGCACAAGGCAAGGCGCTCGACCAAGTGGCCAAGCGCACCGTCAAGGTATTAGTGGTTGGTAACCCCGCCAATACCAATGCTTACATTGCCATGAAATCCGCGCCCAGCTTACCAGCGAAGAACTTCACTGCCATGTTGCGCCTTGATCACAACCGCGCCCTTTCCCAATTAGCAAGTAAGACCAACAAAGCGGTAGCGGATATTGAGAAACTCATTGTGTGGGGTAATCACAGCCCAACCATGTACCCCGACTATCGCTTTGCTACCGTCAACGGCCAATCGGTCAAAGACCTCATTAACGATCCGGCTTGGAATAAAGATATCTTTATTCCAACGGTGGGCAAGCGTGGTGCTGCCATCATTGAAGCGCGCGGCTTATCGTCAGCCGCATCCGCTGCGAATGCGGCAATTGATCATGTCCGTGACTGGGTCTTGGGTACCAATGGTAAGTGGGTCACGATGGGCATTCCCTCGGGCGGTGATTACGAAATCCCTGCCGAGATTATTTATGGCTTCCCAGTCACTTGTGCCAATGGTGAGTACACCCTTGTTAAAGGTTTAGAAATCGATGCGTTCTCGCGTGAGCGCATGACCCTGACCTTAAATGAGTTACTTGAAGAGCAAGCGGGTGTAAAACATCTTTTGGGTTAAGATCAGTGCATTGATAAACGCACTACAGGAGATGGCATGCGCAAATTACGAAGCTCATTACTTCCAGCATTGCTCGTTGGTATGACGCTTGGTGTTGCGCATGATGTTAAGGCACAAGAGAGTGCCTTGACCATCCCCCATGTCTGGACTTGCAGTAACAATGAGCGTTTTGTTACGAGTGGCCCTGCTGAAAAACTGATCGTGCAGTGGCGTTCGAAATCTTACGCAATGCTAAAAGAGCAATCCCTACCCGGCAGTATGCGGTTTAAGAACTACGACAGCGGCCTCGATTTAGTGGTGATTGGACCCAAGGCAATGCTCTTTAATATCAAAACGGGTATTCGTTTAGCCGACGAATGCAAAACCGTAGCAATGAAAGAAGGCAACGAAGCCCATCTTCTCGCTTTCGAGAAATAATCAATCCAATACGAGTTAATGAAATAAAGGTTGTTGCGAAGGACTATCTTCGGGCATTTCGGCATGAACCACTTCACCCTGTCGATCCGGAAAGAGTGGCACGCCACAATCGTCGCATAGTTCTGGAGTAAACAAGACAGCGTGCCGGAACACATCGTCCACGCCTGCATCATGCAGCGCATCGCAAATCCGTTTAATCGGACTTTCTTCATCGGATACATCATTGAGCGCATCACTGGCCACGCTCTCCCGATCATAAAGAGGCCAGATCACACCGTAGATAATCTCCGACGAGCCTTTAAGGCTAAATGCGATGCGGTACTCATCGGCCTGTTCCTCACCAAACGCACCCACCACACAGGCCAAGCCGGCTGGCAATACGCCGAGAGTCGATTCTAAAAAGTTCACGGCTGCACGAATGCTCAAAGGCCGCACATGTTTATCGGCTAAGCGGCAGTTCGTGAAATACGCCTCTGGCAATAGGAGCTCAAACTCACAACCGGGTAACAGTTGGCACAGTGGTTCGTACATTGCACTTTGCCACTCTGCTAAAGCCACACCGCGTTCTTGCCGCTGAGGGCCATCCATTTGCCACCGAAAGATCGGTTGCTGGTGCGGCGCAATGATTACTGCCAGAATGAATCGCGGATCTGCGAGGACGGCAATCGTCTCCGACATATCACGCAACTCGAGTTTCATCTCACCACCAGATACTGCGGCATTTGCTAAGGTCTCAAGCAAGGTGCGGGTTTGGGTGTGTGAATGAGGCATTTGGTCAATGCTGTAGAGCCATGGCACGATCGCAAATTGCGTACCCTCCGCAGCAACAGCGCGTTGTAATGCGCTAGCCGATGCTTCAATTAAGGAAACGGGTAACGGCCCCGAAGGAATTTGATAACGGGTATGGGCCACAATGGGCATCGCAATCAGTAATGCATCCCAATGCGTACCCTCGCTCTCAAAACTCATGGACTCGGCCAAGGTCTCAGCAGTATCGGCCAATACTTCAAAAGCAACCGTATTAATCCGAAAGGTTTGATCAAGAGCTGCATCAATCACCGATTGATGATGACTCTTCAACAGTTTAAGGAGGCGCGTTTGCAAACGCTCTTCCCAAAACCGATCTTCCACCTGACTGCCAGATGCGGCCAGAGAAATGGAATCCGCCACTAAACGCTCGGTCTCAGGCGAGGTGCGTTGGGATGTTTTGGAACGATGAACCGCCATAATGGAATAGCACTCCTACTCAATCAATTTACTTCAGAACTTACTTCGTTTGCTCGGCACGACGAAATACAGGTTTATCCGGCTTCGATTCTGCGGCGCTATACCGATAGCCCTCCGATTTAAAGTTCTTAAGATCTGCAACATCGGTGATGCGATTGTCCACCACAAAGCGCGCCATGAGACCGCGTGCTCGCTTGGCATAAAAAGAAATAATTTTGTACTTGCCGTCTTTCTGATCCTGAAAAACCGGTGAGATAACCGGATATCCCAATGCATCAGCTTGCAATACCTTGAAATACTCCTCAGAGGCTAAGTTCAATAAAAATGGTTTTTTCTGTTGACTCAGTGTTTTCAGAAGGGCTTTAGTAATACGATCGCCCCAAAAAGCATACAAATCCTTGCCGCGTGCATTTTTCAGGGCGGTGCCCATTTCTAGGCGATAGGGTTGCATTAAGTCCAAGGGGCGTAAGACCCCATACAAACCCGACAGAATTCGCACATGCTCTTGCGCAAAGTCAAGGGCCTTCGCATCGAGTGAGCGTGCATCAAAGCCCTCATACACATCCCCATTAAAAGCGAGTAGCGCTGGACGACTGTTCTCCGTTGTAAATGTTTTTGACCAATCGCGATAACGCCCCACATTCAAAACCGCTAATGGGTCGGAGATTCCCATTAACTTACCAACCTGCTGTGGTGAGAGTTTTTTGAGATCCGCAATTAATTTAGCCGACTCCCCCACAAAATCTGGCAGGGTGTGCTTCTTGATTTTGAGTGGTGATTCGTAATCGAGGGATTTAGCAGGCGATAAAACAATTAACATAAATAGTGGCTCGTTCAATAGTGCTTAACACCCTATTCTAGTCACCTTGGATTATTTTGCAGACCCATGAATGCGCTTTGCTATCGCGGCGCTGCAAATACCAGCTAAAACGGCCCACTCCAAGGAGATGGTTACGGTGCCAACGCCAGTAATCACCATCGGTATCCATTCGTGAGCTCCTGAACGAAATTCGTGTCGAATCTGCCCAAGATCAATCAGGTTCCATGCGACCGCCAATAGTAAAGCAGCAATCACGGCGTAAGGCAGATACTCCGCTAAAGGCGAAACAAAGATCAAGATGACTAATAGAAAAACTGCTGCACAAATCGCTGCAAGTGGAGTTTGAGCGTTGGCTGCCAAATTAACACCCGAACGATTAAATGATCCACTCGATGGATACGCTGAAAAGAACGAGCCACCCACATTCGCAAGCCCTTGCCCAATGAACTCCTGATTTGCATCAAACGCGTCATTGCGTTTAAGCGCTAATGCGCGCGCGATTGCCATGGCTTCCGTGGAGGCCAGCAAGGTCATGACTAAAACGGGCCCAAACAAGAGCTGCAGATGCTCCAATGACAGGACCGGATAGGAAAGCGGAGGCAACGCGCCAGGTATTGCACTCACTTTACGGATCCCAGCAAATTCGGCGACGTAGCGCTCAAGAACCACTAAGGCGATGCTACCAACAATTACCGCAACGAGCATGGCTGGTATCCAACGATTGAGTGGTTTCCATAAACGCATGGTGACTAAGGTGATCAGCACCAAGGTCAATACTTGCGGTCGCCACTGGCCCTGATAAATCGCGGTACTCGTTTGCTTGATGGTCTCAAGCACATTCGTACCCCGTGCAATCTCGATACCCAATAAGGTTCCAACTTGACTATTAATAATGAGTACGGCAGCGCCTGCAGTAAATCCCACAATCACGGAGTGCGGCACCTTCTCAACCCACTTCCCTGCTCCACCCAAACCCAATGCAATCTGAATCACACCAATCAGAAAACTAAGCGTGAGTACCAACACCACATAATGCTCGCTCTCCGGAATCGCTAGCGGTGCAATCAAAGCCATGGTGGTGAGCGAGATCGCATTGGCCGGCCCGGTCACCATCAGGCGGCTTGACCCAAATAGTGCAGCAATGATGCATGGGACCATCGCAGCATACAAACCATAATGCGGGGGCATGCCGGCTAGCAGAGCAAATGCAATTCCTTGGGGCAAGACCACGATCGCGCCCGTTAATCCAGCGAGGAGATCCGCGCGCACCACGCCCGGCTGCTGATATTCGGGTAACCAACGGGCAAAAGGAAAAGAGAACCGCAATTTATAAATGATCCTAAGTACTTAGAGTCAGCGTGGCACAATTTAGTCATGCCATCACCGCTTCTCCAAACTCATCATTCTAGCGATAGTCTTGCATCCGAAGGCTGGTTTGCCTCTAAACTGCCACACGTTGGTACCACCATCTTCACCACCATGTCAGCATTGGCAGCTGAGCACCAAGCCATTAACCTCGGTCAAGGATTTCCGGATTTTCCGTGCGATCCAGCCCTACTCGATGCCGTCAATCACGCCATGAATTTGGGTCATAACCAATACGCACCAATGCCAGGCATTGCTGAACTTCGCCAAGCGCTTGCACAAAAGATTGCAACCCTTTATGGCCATCACTACGATCCGCATTCTGAAATTACAGTAACTGCGGGAGCAACCCAAGCAATCTTTACCGCAATTGCTGCTTGTGTCGGTCCCAATGAAGAAGTCATTGTGATTGAACCTGCCTTTGATAGTTACTTACCAGCCATTCAATTAGCGGGTGGCAAGGCCATACCGATTGCCATGGAGATTGTGCGCGATGGTGATGGGCTCGTCGATTCGTATGCCTTGCCATGGGCAGCGCTCGCAAATGCGATTACTCCAAAGACCCGATTAATCCTAACTAACACGCCACATAACCCCACGGCTAGTATTTGGAGTGCTGCCGATTTAGAGCGTTTGTATTCGTTGGTCAAAGATACCTCGATCTTGATACTCAGTGATGAGGTATATGAGCACATGGTTTTTGATGGCAAACCGCACGAGAGCATTGCGCGCCATGCAGCATTGGCAGAGCGTAGTTTCTTGGTCTCAAGTTTTGGGAAGACCTTTCATGTCACTGGATGGAAATTGGCATTTATTGCTGCACCGGCTGCACTGATGCATGGATACCGAAAGGTGCATCAATTTAATGTGTTTTCCGTCAACACACCGATGCAATATGGCATTGCCCACTACCTGCAAAACCCCAAGCATTACCTTGGTCTTCCCGAGTTTTACCAAACCAAGCGGGATTATTTCCGGGCGGGTCTCGCTAGCACCCCCTTTAAGTTACTACCCTGCGCAGGAAGTTACTTTCAATGCGTTGATTACACCGCCTTACCGCGTAAGGAAGCAAGCCTTTCAGAGGCCGAATTTTGCCGCTGGTTAACCACGGAGTTAGGGGTTGCAGCGATTCCAAACTCGGCTTTTTATGCCAATCAAACCGAATCGGGTGTCATCCGTTTCTGTTTTGCCAAGCAAGAGTCAACGCTCAAGACCGCGCTACATCGCTTGCAGGCCTTAGCGTCATAATCATTACAAACAAGAGAGCCATGATGAAAAAATCCATGATTGATGTATACAGTTGGGCCACTCCCAATGGCCATAAGATCCATATCATGCTGGAAGAATGCGGCTATCGCTTAGATCGCGATTGGCGCGCCATTCCAATTGATATTGGTAAGGGGGATCAGTTCAAGCCAGCCTTTCTGAAAATCAGTCCCAATAATAAGATTCCAGCTATCGTTGATCCGGATGGACCCGATGGCAAACCAATCCATCTATTTGAATCCGGCGCCATCTTGCTCTACCTGGCTAACAAAACAGGACGCTTTTTACCCAAATCGATTCGCGGTAAATATGAGACGATGGAATGGCTGATGTTCCAAATGGGTGGTCTGGGTCCGATGCTCGGTCAAAATCACCATTTCCGTTTGTATGCGCCTCAAAAAATTGATTACGCAATCGAGCGTTATACCAATGAGGCCAAGCGTTTGTATGGTGTTTTGGATGAGCGTTTAAAGAAATATCCGTTCATCGTTGGAAATGAATACACCATCGCCGATATTGCGATCTTTCCATGGACTCGTCGTTGGGACAAGCAAGGTATGGACCTTAACGACTACCCGAACTTCAAACGTTGGTTTGAGATGATTGGTGCGCGACCTGCCGTGCAGCGCGGAGTTGAGGTACTGACCACCTTACGTAAGCCCGAGATGGATTCGAAAGAAAAAGAGCAGTTATTTGGTGCAACTCAATATCAACGCAGGAAGGTATCAAAATGACCATCACCTCCATTGGAATTATTGGCGCTGGCACAATGGGTAATGGCATTGCACAAGTGGCTGCGAGCGCTGGATATGATGTCGTGTTACTTGATGTTAGCGATGCGGCACTCGAGAAAGGTTTGGCAGCACTAAGTAATAGCCTTGATCGCCTGATTAAAAAAGAAGTGATAAATGCGGAGCAAAAATCCCAAACATTGGCGCGGATTAAAACAACGACACATTACGCTGATCTGGCTCAAGTCTCTTTAGTCATTGAGGCCGCCACAGAGAATCAAGCCATCAAAGAATCGATCTTGCAGCAAGTCGATCAGGTGGTGAGTAACGATACGATCATTGCCAGCAATACTTCATCCATCTCGATTACGCATCTGGGTTCACGCAACTCACGACCAGAGCGTTTTATTGGGATTCATTTTTTTAATCCCCCACCCCTAATGGCCCTCATCGAGGTCATTATGGGTAAGCAAACCAGTCCCGAGACCCTCAAGGCCGTGCTGGCAATGGCCACGCGCATGGGCAAGGAACCCATTACGGTACAAAGCTCACCTGGCTTTGTGGTCAATCGCATCCTTCTACCGATGATTAATGAAGCTTTCTTTGTCTTGCACGAGGGGATTGCCAGCCCAGAAGATATTGATACCGGCATGAAACTTGGGTGCAATCACCCCATCGGTCCACTGGCATTGGCTGATCTAATTGGTTTAGATACTTGCCTAGCCATTATGGAGGTGTATCACAAAGAATTTAAGGACGATAAATATCGTCCATCGCCATACCTGATTGATTTGGTTGCCAAAGGACATCTAGGACGCAAGACTGGACGCGGAGTGTATGCCTACGACAAAAAGTGAGATGCCCTTGCCAACCATTGTGCGGATCCTCGGATACGCCGGCCTCATGCCGTTTATTGGTCTAGCCTTCATGGTTCAGCTCGCCGACAGTCCCAATGACCTCATTGCCCTCGAGTCACTCGTGGCATATGGTGCAGTGATCGTCTCGTTTTTGGGTGCCCTGCACTGGGGGGCTTGTTTTAAGACGCTTAGTGAGTCAACCCACAATCGCTGGCTTGATCATAGCGTTTGGATTTGGGGAGTCATGCCAGCACTGATTGCTTGGTTGGCGATTCATATCTTTATTCCACTTGCGCTTTTACTGCTCGCAGCAACCCTAGTCGTTCAGCGCGTGATTGATCAAAACACCTACCATTATTACTTTACAAGCCCAGACGCCGCGAGTGCCTTTCTAAGGATGCGCAGGCATTTAACAGTCGTGGCAGCACTTTGTTTGATATGGGCGGGCCTAACTAGCTTGGTCCGCAACGCCTAGTTACTCGTGCTTCTTGTGATAGGTGCTGGCAATAATCTTCTCGGTGTAGGCAATCGAAATAGCCGACAACACAAAGGTCACGTGGATCAAGGTTTGCCAGATCAGTGTTTTCTCATCGTAGGCAGAAGCATTGATAAAAGTCTTCAATAAATGAATCGAGGAAATGCCAATAATCGCGGTTGCTAATTTGACCTTCAAGACGCCCGCATTAACATGGGAGAGCCATTCAGGCTCATCGGGATGATTTTGTAAATCAAGGCGCGATACGAAGGTTTCCCAACCACCCACAATCACCATCACCAAAAGATTAGAGATCATGACCACATCGATTAATCCCAATACAACCAACATCAAGGCAGTCTCAGTGAGGTCTTTGTCCCTCATCATCGAGATTAAATGCGCGAGCTCCATCCAAAACTGCCAGACATAAACGCCTTGCGCAACAATGAGTCCGATATATAAGGGGGCTTGTAGCCAGCGGGACATAAATATCCAACGTGGCAAAGGACGTAACTTCTTTTCAAATGCGAATTCTTTATCTTCGTTCATAGCATCATTTTAGCGGACTTTATGTCATGGTCATGACCTTATAACAACCAACAAAAGTGCGAGAATAGGAAGATGATGCCCGGCCTCTTTGACACCAAACCCATTGCACCATTGGCCGAGGCCTTGCGTCCCAAACAAATCGATGAAGTGATTGGACAGGCGCATCTATTAGGGCCTGGTAAACCATTGCGCTTAGCCTTTGAAAGCGGTCAACCGCATTCGATGATTTTGTGGGGACCGCCTGGAGTTGGTAAAACTACCATCGCCAGATTATCCGCACAAGCCTTTCGTCACTCTTTCATCGCGATCTCAGCAGTCCTTGCCGGTGTTAAAGAAATCCGAGAGGCCATTGAACAGGCACACCACGACATGGCTCAATTTGGTCGGCAAACCATCCTATTTGTTGATGAGATTCATCGGTTTAATAAGAGTCAACAAGATGCGCTGCTGCCGCATATGGAATCTGGTCTTTTCACTGTGATTGGCGCAACCACCGAGAACCCCTCGTTCGAGGTTAATGCTGCCCTTCTCTCACGTGCTCAAGTTTATGTTCTCAAGTCACTCACCAACGATGAGTTAAAACAACTTGTAACGCGTGCGTGCGCGCATGCCTTGCCCACCATTGCATTGAGTGACGATGCCATCACTACCATCGTGACCTACGCCGATGGCGATGCACGGCGCTTAATCAACTTGGTCGAGCAATTGCAACAAACTGTACGTACCCAGGGAATCACTTCGGTGGATCGAGCTCGGATTGAGAACACCCTCAATCTCAATACGCGGCGCTTTGATAAGGGTGGTGATCAGTTTTATGACCAGATCTCGGCCTTACATAAATCAGTCCGTGGTTCGCATCCGGATGCCGCGCTCTATTGGTTGTGCCGAATGCTCGATGGCGGTGCCGATCCCCGCTATCTTGCACGTCGGATTATTCGGATGGCGTGGGAAGATATTGGTCTAGCAGATCCGCGCGCGATGCAACTTGCCAATGATGCCGCGCAAACCTATGAGCGCTTGGGATCCCCCGAGGGCGAACTGGCGCTAGGGCAAGCCGTGGTTTATCTAGCCGTTGCGCCCAAGAGCAATGCGAGCTACCAAGCATTTAATGCGGCTCGCGCTTTTGTTGCCACTGATCGCAGTCGTGAAGTGCCGGTGCACTTGCGTAATGCGCCAACCCAACTCATGAAAGACCTAGGGCATGGTCATGCCTATCGCTACGCGCATGATGAGCCCCACGCGTATGCTGCTGGAGAATCCTACCTACCTGAGGGTATGGTGGAGCCGCGCTGGTATGAGCCAGTTGAGCGTGGCCTAGAAAGTAAGATTGCGGAGCGCATGGCTTTCTTGCGTGGCTTGGATGATCAAGCCAATCAAAGCTGACGCATCAGCCGTTTCTGAACGAATAAAACTACGATATACTGTATAAATATACAGTATATGAAATCGATTCATTTACCCCCTCTGCCGTCCTCGTGCCTCACCCCCATCCGGCGCGAATCGTGTTATCGACCTCTGATTGCCGGACGTGCGCCTGCTGGATTTCCGTCACCAGCAGCCGATCATTACGACAAACGCCTTGATCTCAATGAACACCTGGTCTTGCATCCAGAGGCCACTTTTTTCTTACGAGTCAAGGGCGACTCAATGATTGGGGCGGGTATTCATGATGGTGACTTATTGGTGGTAGATCGCTCGCTTGAACCCAGTCATGGTCGGGTGGTCATTGCAGCGCTCGATGGAGAGCTCACTGTCAAACGCTTACATCAACAACGCGGCAAGATTTTGCTCTGCGCTGATAATCCCAACTACCCCGCCATCGAGATTCGTCAGGGACAAGAGTTGCAAATTTGGGGGGTTGTGGCCCACGTAATCCATAAGGTGTAGATTGCCTATGCGCCCTGTCTTTGCTCTAGTAGATGGCAATAATTTTTATGTCTCGTGCGAGCGCGTATTCAATCCTCGCTTCGAGGGCAAGCCCGTTGTAGTTTTATCAAACAATGATGGTTGCATCGTTGCCCGTAGCCAAGAAGCCCGCGCACTCGGAATTCGGATGGGAGCCCCCTTCTTTGAAGCCAAACATCTGATGCACTCGCACGGCTTAATTTGGCTAAGCTCCAACTACACCTTATATGGCGATATGAGCGCGCGCCTAATGGCCCTCTTAAGCGAATTTACCCCCCATCAAGAAATTTATTCGATTGATGAATGCTTTCTTGACCTAACAGGCATTCCAAATGATTTGGTAGCGCATGCCCACCGAATGCGTAAACGCATTAAGCAATATTTAGGATTGCCGACCTGCGTTGGGATTGGTCATAGCAAGACCTTGGCCAAATTAGCCAATCACATTGCTAAGAAACGTTTGCATTATCAAGGCGTATTTAGCTGGTCACATTGCAATCGCCTTGAGGCCGATGCTTTGATGGCCGATATCGATATTGGTGAAGTATGGGGGGTGGGTCGTCGCCTAAAAATCCAACTCGAGCAATTTGGTATGCGTAGCGTATGCGATCTGAAATATGCACAAACGAGTTTGATTCGTAAACGCTTTGGTGTTGTGCTTGAGCGTACCGTGCATGAGCTCAACGGGGTGAGTTGCCTTACTTTAGAAGACACCGAAGAGCACCAGGCGGTTCGTAAACACCAAATTATCTCGAGTAAAAGTTTTGGTAAGCCTGTTCATCAACTCGATGAGTTGCGCCAAGCGGTAGTAAGTTATGTCACACGTGCAGCTGAGAAATTACGCCAGCAAGGTTCGTGGTGCTCACACCTCCTCGTTTATCTACGCACCAATCCATTTGCGCCCCATCATCCCCAATATGCCAAAAGTATCACCATCCCCCTATTGATGAGTACGGATGACACCCGCGTATTGGCCAAACACGCCAGCGCAGGCATTGAACACATTTACCGTCCTGGCTTTGCATACAAGAAAGCGGGGGTAATGCTCTTCGATCTGCATCCAGCCGGGCATGATCAGGGTGATCTTTTTTGTCATGCACCACAACGCGAGCGTTCCTCCCAACTCATGCAGGTGATGGATCGGCTTAATCACGAATATGGTTCCAACACCCTGCGCCTCGCAGCCGCTGGCTTACGCCCACAGTGGACCATGCGCTCTTCACAACGTAGTCCTAACTACACCACAGCCTGGAATGAACTTGCCCAAGCATGCGCGAATCGCTAATACAATGAAGCATCCATAACCATTGCAATTAAAGGAAATACGATGCGCAAATTTTGGCTCTCGCTTGGTCTTGCAGTTAGTATCACTGCCCTCTCAGGCTTTTCGTACGCAGGACCTAAAGTGGAATTTAAGACCAACCTTGGTAACTTCGTCGTCGATCTTGACTCCGATAAGGCCCCCAAGACCGTCAATAATTTTTTGGGGTATGTAAAGAGTGGTTTTTATAACGGTACTGTATTCCATCGCGTTATTAATGGTTTTATGGTTCAAGGTGGCGGCTTTACTACTGATTTGGTACAAAAACCAACGCAGCCACCTGTGGTCTCCGAAGCGCAAAATGGTTTAAAGAATCAGATCTACACCATTGCTATGGCAAGAACCTCAGATCCCGATTCAGCAACTGCGCAGTTTTATATTAATGTCAAAGACAACCCCGGCTTAGACTTTCCAAATGCAATGGGTAATGGCTACACGGTCTTTGGAAAAGTAATTTCAGGAACACAAACCATCGATAAGATCAAACAAGTGCCAACCGGTGTTGCCTCAACCCCGCGCGGCCGGATGGCTGATGTACCTAACACCTCCGTTGTTATTGAGTCGGTCACCATCCTCAAATAAGTCAATGCTATTGTTAGACGATGTTGAGAGTAGTCGGGAGCAGCCGACTAGCCGACTCTATCAACACGTCCAAGAGCAATGGCATGCCAATCGATTTTGTGAGTTAGATGCCTGTTTTAATGGTATTGAAGCGGCCTTGCGCCAAGGCCATTATGTTGTTGCACTCTTTGCCTACGAACTCGGTTATTACTGGCAAGGAATAAGCTGCAAACACCCAGAGCCCCTGCCTTTATTGAGAGCATGGTCCTTTAATGAAGTCAGCAAATTATCCAAAGAGGCAGTTGATGCATTTTTGCATGAACGCTTAGCGATTGAGTCAGTACCCAGTGGCATCCTCGATCGGCACGACTCAATCAACCCAATGCGTTTTACTGAGGATATCGCGCGCATTCATGCATGGATTGAGGCGGGCGATACCTATCAAATTAATCACTCCTATCGAGTGTATGGAAAAGCCTATGGCTCACCCCTTGCACTGTATGCGCGCTTACGAGAGCGGCAGCCAGGTCGCTATGGCGCATTCATTGAAGATGGTCATCAGGCGGTCTTATCGCAATCCCCCGAACTCTTTATTCGACGCTCTGGCGATACCCTGATTGCAGAACCCATGAAAGGTACGGCCGACGCTACTCAAGCCCATGCGAAGGAGTTGGCCGACGATCCAAAAAACCGAGCCGAGAACGTCATGATTGTCGATCTTCTGCGTAACGATCTTGGGCGTATTGCGCAAACGGGATCGGTCCATGTTCCTGCACTTTTTGAGGTCAAGCAACATGGTCAGGTCCTGCAAATGACATCAACCGTAGAAGCAAGGTCGTTACCTGATCTTCGAATTGAAGATGTACTGCGGGCGGTGTTCCCATGTGGCTCGGTAACTGGGGCTCCTAAAAGACGGAGTATGGAGATTATTCAAGCCCTGGAAGATCAACCACGCGGTTGGTATTGCGGAGCCTTGGGTTGGTTTGATCCAAACGGCGACTTTGCCATGAGCGTGCCAATCCGTACGCTACAAATGGATCAGCACCCGCAAGCAGGTTCATCCGCTTTTATCTTGGGTGTTGGTGCAGGCATCACGATGGATTCGGATGCGAATACGGAATACCAAGAGTGCCAACTGAAGGCGGCGTTTTTAACAAACTTACCAAGTGGTGTGGGGATTTTTGAAACCATTCGTTTTAATCCGGGTAAGGACCTTAGTAGAGTTGCAAACTGGTCAAGGCACCTCGAGCGCCTATCAAGCTCTGCCCACGCTTTAGGAATTCAATTTGATTACGATGCATTGCTAGATCTGGTGCAGGCAGCCACAACGGATTTAGCGCAGGATTGCATCCATCGTGTCCGTGTTGATTTAAGTGCAACGGGTCAACTGTCGCTATCCCATTCACAAATCGAGATGCTTCATGGACCCGTCAAATTATTTTGGGCCCATGCAATTTTGCAAGACGATTACACACCGCAACAGCTCACCATGCAGTCGCATAACCCCTTATTGCGTCATAAGGTCACCGCGCGCACGATCTACGATGCCGCCTGGCATAAGGCAGTGGCGCTCGGTGGCTTTGATGCCCTCTTTATCAACGAGCATGAGCACGTCACTGAAGGTGGGCGCACCAGCGTATTTGTTCGCGAGGAGCCCAAAGGTCCTTGGCTCACACCGCCCCTTTCGGCTGGGGTGTTACCCGGTGTCATGCGTTCGGCGATCTTGGCGGATCCGACTATGAATGCCCGCGAGGCGAACCTGACTATTAACCAGGTTATGAGCGCTAATGAAATAATGCTGTGCAATGCTTTGCGTGGAATGATTCCGGCTCATTTATGAACTACTGCTCCTCATGCGGCTCCAATGTCCGCCTGCAAATACCGCCTGACGATACGCGCATGCGTCATGTCTGCGAGCAATGCGGTGAGATTCACTACCGCAATCCGCGCAATGTCGTTGGCACCATTCCCATTTGGGAGAACCAAATTCTTTTGTGTCGACGCGCCATTGCCCCACGGCATGGTTATTGGACTCTGCCAGCAGGCTTCTTAGAGGTCGGCGAGAGTACCGAACACGGCGCCGCGCGCGAGACCCTTGAGGAGGCTGGTGCTCTCGTGGATATTGGCCCCTTGTTTTCACTGCTCAATGTGGCGCATGTCGAGCAAGTCCACCTCTTCTATTTGGCACACATGCGCACACCCCACTTTGAAGCGGGTACAGAGAGCTTGGAAGTAGGTCTATTTACTGAGGCGCAGATCCCTTGGTCTGAGCTTGCCTTCCCGACAGTAAAGCAGACCTTGCAATGGTATTTTGAGGATCTGCATGCGGGCGGCTTTCATCACATCCGAACACGCTCTCGCGATATTTTGCCCAGTGAACGCATTGAGTAAATCAGATCGTCTAGTATGAGTACGATCCCGTGGCTTGGCCCAAACGATCCATTCCCCGATCCACGATCCCAATCGGATCCGGACCCAGAAGTGCCGGGTCTGTTGGCAGTCAGTGAACGGATTTATTCAGGGCAGCTAGAGCGCGCTTATCGAAGCGGAATTTTTCCCTGGTATTCCGATCATCAGCCAGTGTTGTGGTGGTCGCCTGATCCTCGCATGACGCTCAATCCCGCGAATCTCAAAATTAGTCAGTCATTGCGCAAAACAATTCGATCTACCCTCGATGACCCGAGCTTGACCTTGCGGGTTGACCATGATTTTTCAGGGGTGATGCGTGCCTGCGCTACCACTGAACGTCCGGGCCAAGACGGCACCTGGATTACCCATGAAATTATGGACGCCTACACGGCATTGCATGAGCAGGGTCATGCCCATTGCATCACTTTGGAACAAAACCAACAGGCTATTGGCGGGCTATATTGCGTCTCCTTTGGCGGGATGGTATTTGGTGAGTCCATGTTTTCAAAGGTACGTGACTCCTCGAAGCTGGCTTTGGCAGCTTTATGCGCATGGTGCTACGATCACAGGGTGACCTTAATTGATTGCCAACAAGAAACTGCCCACCTTCGCTCCTTGGGTGCGATGCCAATTGGCCGCTCTGAGTTTTTGCAGCATGTGGCATGCGCTATTCACGCTCCGATCCAAGGAAAATGGGTAATGGATAAGTTCATTCTTGAGAGATACCTGCAATGAGCCGTGTTCATGAGTTACCGATTACAGCAATTCAGTTTTATGCCACGGCGCCCTATCCGTGCAGCTACATTCCGAAGCAAATTGCACGCTCGCAAGTGGCTACACCCACCCACTCAATTGGCGCTGACGTCTATAGCAATTTAGTCAATGCAGGGTTTCGTCGCAGTGGCTCATACACCTATCGACCTTATTGCGATCATTGCAAAGCCTGCATCGCAACGCGCATTCCGGTCGCTTCCTTTACCCCCAATCGCAGTCAACGCCGCGCTTGGCAAAAACACGCTGGATTACAAACTCAGGTCTTGAGTCTTGCCTTCACCGACGAGCACTATCAACTCTATCAACAGTATCAATCAACCCGTCATCATTCAAGTTTGATGGAGCATGACAACCAAGAGCAATACACCCAGTTCTTATTGCAAAGCCGGGTTAACTCGCGCATGGTGGAGTTTCGGGATGGACCACACGATCCACATCCCGGTCGTTTGCGTATGGTGAGCATGATTGATGTATTGGAGCAAGGGATCTCATCGGTCTATACCTTTTACGATTCCACTCAAGTCAGCTCGAGCTATGGCACCTACAGTGTCCTCTGGCAGATTGATCAGGTTCAGCAATTGGGTCTGCCCTATTTATATTTGGGTTACTACATCGCACAAAGCCCTAAAATGTCGTACAAGATTAAATTTCAACCGCTCGAAGGATTGATCAACGATCAGTGGCAACGCTTGTTGCCGCATCAGCGTACTGATGATTAATACCTACCCGCTTGTTCGCCCCCTATTGTTTTCGCTTGACCCCGAGGAGGCGCATGATTTTTCATTTGCACAACTCGATCGCCTAGAGCGCTGCGGTCTTCTTAAAACCTTGGTGGGTAAACCGATCATCAAGCCCATTGAACTTTGTGGATTGCGATTTCGTAATCCAGTAGGTTTGGCTGCCGGCTTAGATAAAGATGGAAAACACATCGACGCACTCGCAAGCCTTGGCTTTGGATTTTTAGAAATCGGGACAGTTACGCCACTGCCACAACCAGGCAATCCCAAGCCGCGCATGTTTCGTCTACCCAGTGCACACGCCCTAATTAATCGGATGGGCTTTAATAACGATGGTGTTGATGCCTGTATTGAACGCGTTAAGCGTTCACGGTTTTATCAAGAAGGCGGTGTCATTGGTCTTAATATTGGGAAGAATGCAAGTACGCCGATCGAGAACGCTGCCAATGATTACGTCATCGGTATGCGTAAGGTTTATCCCATAGCGAGCTACATCACAGCCAATATCTCATCACCGAACACTAAAAACTTGCGCGACCTTCAAGGTGAAGTGATGCTGCGCCAATTGTTGCAAGCACTTTGTCAAACACGTGAGGACTTAAGTCAACAATTTAGCGTACGCAAGCCAATTTTTCTGAAAATTGCACCCGATCTTGAACCGGCAGATCTCAAGTTGATTGCCGATCTCTTAATTGAATTTGGTATCGATGCGGTGATCGCCACCAACACCACCATTGCTCGTGCGGGCGTTGAGGGGCTTGAACATGGTCACGAAGCTGGCGGCCTCTCGGGATCTCCCGTCTTAGCGCGCTCTAATCAAACCATTCATGATTTATTTCAAGCGCTCCATAATCGTATTCCCATCATTGGGGTTGGAGGCATTCTTTCAGGCGAGAACGTCAAACAAAAACTCGATGCCGGCGCCAGTTTGGTGCAAATCTACACGGGACTTATTTACCAAGGTCCTAAACTAATTGCGGATTGTGTTCGCGCCTTTCCCTAAGCAAATCATTAATACAGCAGTTGTTGAATTGCCCATGTTGATTTACCATTAGATTTCACAATACGCAATGCTGTAAAAACTGGCTACAATCATCGATATGGATAGCAAGGCAAACAAAAACTCAGGTGAAGTCGGCAAGACAGCGATTCAGGTCGTTGAGCGCATGATGAACCTGCTTGATTGTTTAGCCGATCAAGAAGAAGCCAGTAGTCTCAAATTGCTCTCTCAAAAAACAGAGTTGCACCCTTCTACGGCCCATCGCATTCTTAATGATATGGTTGCTTGCCGCCTGGTAGAGCGAGGTGATGGAGGGACGTATCGATTAGGCTTACGACTCTTGGAGCTTGGCAACTTGGTTAAAGAGCGATTGTCGGTTCGAGAAGCCGCCCAATTGCCAATGCGAGCGCTTCATAAGCTGACTGGAGAGACGGTTAACCTTTCAGTTCGCCAAGGCGATGAAATTGTGTATGTCGACCGCGCTTACAGTGAGCGCTCTGGAATGCAAGTGGTCCGAGCAATTGGTGGCCGTGCCCCCTTGCACCTCACCTCCGTGGGTAAATTATTCTTAGCCGTCGACGATCCCAATCAAGTTCGTGCTTATGCAACACGCACCGGTCTTGCTGGACACACGCGCAATAGCATTACCCAATTAGCCAAGCTTGAGAGCGAGCTTGGGAGTGTTCGACACGTAGGTCATTCGCGCGATAACGAAGAGCTTGAACTCGGAGTGAGTTGCCTCGCTGCCGGAATTTTGGATGACACTGGCAAATTGGTTGCG
Organism: Polynucleobacter sp. HIN8; assembly: GCF_030297615.1. Classification (NCBI taxonomy): domain Bacteria; kingdom Pseudomonadati; phylum Pseudomonadota; class Betaproteobacteria; order Burkholderiales; family Burkholderiaceae; genus Polynucleobacter; species Polynucleobacter sp. HIN8. The sequence continues at coordinate 1,046,402 of NZ_AP028139.1, forward strand.
GGTTTATCGCTAAGCTCCCCAACCGATCGCATGCAACCCGATTGGCTTAAAGCTTTACAAGAAACAGCGCTGCAGATTTCCAAAGGTTTGGGCTATAAACCAAGCCCTAAAAAAGATTAACCTTACATGGTGAGCCGGCGAATCGGCTTGGGCTCACCAGGCTGATAGCTCTCAATCCAATCACGTACGCGCACCGCATCAGCAAATCGTGATTGGGTTCCAACGGAGTCCAAGAAAACCAGCAGCAATGGCAAGCCATTAACTTTCGCTTGCATCACCAAGCACTTACCTGCGGCACTGATGAATCCGGTTTTCTGTAAACCAATTTCCATATCACCAGCGCGCACAAGACGGTTGGTATTTAAGAACACCTGCGGGCGTTTATTAATCACCAAGGTGGTATCAGGCCAGACCGAGAACTCCCGAATCAATTTGTAGTTATAAGACGCAACCAGCATTCTGGCTAAGTCCTCAGCAGTCGATACATTGGTGGCCAATAGACCGGTTGGATCAGTAAAGCTGGAGTTTGTCATTCCCAACGAATACGCCTTATGGTTCATGGCCTCGACAAAAGCCTTTGCCCCACCAGGATAATTACGGGCTAATAAATAGGAGGCGCGATTCTCGGAGGACATGAGTGCTAATAGCAGCGCTTCTTCGCGCGTTAACTTGGCACCCAGACTTAAGCGGGACTTTGAATAAATCTTCACATCCTCTTGCGTAATAGTTAGCACCTCATCAAGCGGCGCATTGGAGTCAAGCACCACCATGGCAGTCATGAGCTTTGTAATGGACGCAATTGGCAAACTGACATCAGGGTTTTTCTCAAAAAGAATTTCTTTCGAATGCTGGTCCACCACCATGGCCACGCTCGACTTGAGATTGAGGTCATCGGGCTGGTTACGCAACCCCATCGCCGTCGCAAACGATGGACGAGCAGCGGCCTGCGCAGGATTCTTGGGACGATTAACCGTGGTGCGGACCTGTTTTGAATTCGAAGACTTTGGTTTTTGAGCTGCGGTGGATTTATTTCCTTGGGCGCTCTGTTTGGGTTTGTTCGTCTGCGTTCCAGTAGAGGACTGGGCAAGAGCCGGCTCGGCGATACCGAGAGTGAAGCTAAAAATGCCAAGGAGAAGAATCTGGAGGGGGTATCGAACCCTTGTCTGCAAGGCAGGCAAAGAATGAGTTACTGAATAAATGACCGCTTGAATCAATCTCAACGTAAATCCTAGAACACAGTTCAGTTGTGTAATGATAACTGGATTAGCGTTGAGCGCCCACTTTTCCTTGGTAGTTGACCAAAATCACCGCGGTCATGGTGAGCAATAGTCCAGCTAGCATCATGAGCGTCAAGGGCTCATCGAACAAAATCCAGGCCATCAGGGCTGTGGTTGGGGGCGTCAAATACAAAAGGCTGGTTACTTTGGTGGCGGCACCTTTGCGGATCAAGATAAACAACAAACTAATTGCACCAATCGAGGTTGGCAAAATACCCCACAGTAAGGCGCCAATCACTGGCGCATTCCAGACGATCTGGCGGGTCTCAAACAGCAAAGCAACGATTAAACACAAAACGGTCGAGATTGAAAACTGAATCATCGACCCTGCCCGAAGATCAAAATCAGGACAGAACTTTTTTTGATAAAGCGTGCCAAAGGTAATGGCAAATAGCGCGGCAATCGCAAAACCATAAGCACTCATTGGAATATCCAAAAAGCTGGTTTTCTCGGCAACCACTAACGCAACTCCACCAATGCCCAATATCAAGCCAAGCCATTGACGATAATTGACGCGCTCAGATACCCATGATGCGCTCCATGCGGTCAAGATAGGCTGCAAGCCCACAATCAATGCGATCAGTCCAGCGGTCATGCCCAAACGCACTGCACTCCACACTCCCATGACGTACCCGAATTGCAAGAGCGCCCCAGCCACTGCAATGTGACCGGTCTGGGAACGATTAGGCCAGATGGGTTTCCAAAACAAAATGATGACGCCCATCACCATCAGTACGCCAGTAAAGCGCAGAAATAAAAATGTGGCTGGCTCCATATACGGCATTCCAAAGCGCGCAATGATGAAGCCTGTACTCCAGATAAAGACAAATAAAGGTGCGGCAAATGCCTCAATCGAGGTGGCTGACTTCATGAAGTGGACAAAGGCTTGGAAACGCCTATTGTATGCTGATGCGCACACGCAATCTGTATGGTTTGATAATGGATCCGTACCGTATCCTCAATGGGATTGGCATACCCACCAGCCATCGCAATGGCAATCGGGATGCCCTTCTCTTTCACAAATGCCATGACGCGTTGATCGCGCAACGCTAATCCCTCGCTCGTTAGTGTTAGCCGACCTAAACGATCGCCTTCGAAGGGATCGGCACCTGCTAAGTAAATCAGAAACTGAATTCCTTGTTTGGATAGAAAACAGAGAGCCTCTTCAAGGGCCTCTAAATAGATGGTGTCACTACTACCATCGGCTAGAGCAATATCTAGATCGCTACTCGCCTTTGCAAAGGGGTAGTTTTTCTCCCCATGGATCGAGACCGTGCAAATTGCTGCATCGTTTTGCAAAATCGCAGCCGTGCCATCACCTTGGTGCACATCCAGATCCAAAATACCAATTTTTTGGAGACCAATCGGACTTTTCAGTAAAACACGCGCTGCAATCGCGGCATCATTAAAAACACAAAAGCCAGATCCCTTGTTTCGGTAGGCGTGATGGGTACCGCCTGCTAGATTAACGGCCACACCCTCTTTGAGGGCGGATTGGCATGCCGCAATCGTAGCGCCCACCGAACGACGAGAGCGCTCGACCATTTTCTCGGACCACGGAAAACCAATCGCTTTCTGCTCTGCCTCACTGAGAGTTCCACTAATCACCCGCTGGACGTATGAAGCGTCATGCGCCAGAAGGAGTTCCGTATCGCTAGCCCGAGGAGCCTCATGCAATTGGACATTTGGCAGTCCAAGGACTAAATCACGCAGCATCTTGTACTTGGCCATCGGAAACCGGTGTCCGGTGGGCAACGGCAGCACAAAGTGATCGCTATAGAAGGCTTTCAAGATTTCTCATGTTGATTGTTTAAGTTATTGATTATATTTGATTATTTATATCTTACATACCGGAAATATTCATTGTTGCAATGCAACATAATATCTTCTATAATTGAGCTTAAGATGACTAAAAATAGTCTCCCCTATATAACTAAAGGAGTCCACCATGAACTTAACCCCTGAACAAATTGCAGCGGCCCAGAAGGCCAACCTCGAGACCCTCGCCGGTCTTACCAACCAAGCCCTCAAAAGCGTTGAGAAGCTCGTTGAGCTCAACATGCAAATCGCTAAGAGTAGCTTGAGCGAGAGCATGAGCAACGCCAAGAAAGCACTAGAGGTTCGCGACGTACAACAACTCATTGCCCAGCAAGCTCAAATGATTCAGCCAATGGCTGAGCGCATGATGAGCTATGGTCGTGATCTGTACGAGATTGCACAAGATAGTTCGCAAGCGTTTACCAAGACTGCAGAAGCAGAGCTCGCGGCTAACCAGAAAAAACTGCAATCGATGGTCGATGAGTGGACCAAAAATGCACCTGCTGGCTCCGATGCTGCCGTGCAAATGATGAAGCAAGCGATTGCTGCAGCTAACAATAGCTATGAGACCAGCCAAAAGGCCATTAAGCACGCAATGGAAGTTGCCCAAGCCAATATGCAAAATGCGGCAGATACCGTTACCAAAGCCGCTACCAAAGCAGCGAAGGCTTCTAAGAAATCGTCTGAGTAATTTATAGAACGTCTGAGATTAAAACCCCGCTGCGGCGGGGTTTCTTATTGGCACTAAAGCTTCTAAACCACTTGACTACTTTTTCTTAACGGGCGGTAAATCGGTACACGATCCATGATGGGCCTCGGCGGCTAAGCCCACCGATTCACCAAGAGTTGGATGAGGATGAATGGTCTTACCAATGTCAACCGAGTCAGCTCCCATCTCGATGGCTAAACACACTTCACCAATCAGATCGCCTGCATTGGTACCCACAATTCCTCCGCCAATAATGCGATGGGTGTTGGCATCAAAGAGTAATTTGGTAAAGCCTTCATCGCGACCGTTCGCAATGGCTCGTCCGCTAGCCGCCCATGGAAATAAGCCTTTCTCATAGGCAATGCCTTGTGCCTTACATTGTTCTTCGGTAAGCCCTGCCCACGCGACTTCCGGATCGGTATAGGCCACCGACGGAATTTGCTTGGCATCAAAATAGGACTTCTGACCAGCCGCTGCTTCGGCTGCAACATGACCTTCATGCACGGCCTTATGCGCTAGCATCGGTTGACCAACGATGTCGCCAATCGCAAAGATATTGGCTACATTGGTTCGCATTTGGGCATCGACCGGAATAAATCCGCGTTCATCAACTTGCACTCCGGCAGCACTTGCATCAATCTTCTTACCATTTGGTGTGCGCCCTACTGCAACTAAGACGAGGTCGTATTGCTGCGGGCCATCGGGTGCTTTCTCACCTTCAAAAAACACTTCGATACCATCCGGCTTGGCTTCTGCACGAACCGCACGGGTTTTAAGCATAATGCGATCAAAGCGATGGGCGTTCATCTTTTCCCAAACGCGCTCAAGATCGCGATCGGCCCCGGCCATCAAGCCATCCATCATCTCCACAATATCGATGCGTGAACCGAGTGCGCTATAGACTGTAGCCATCTCTAAGCCAATGATGCCGCCACCAATCACGAGCATGCGCTTTGGAATACTCTGTAGTAATAATGCACCAGTACTATCGACCACGCGGGGGTCCTTGGGCATAAATGGCAAAGCAATCGGTTGGCTGCCAGCCGCAATAATGGCTCTCTGAAAACGAATGACTTCTTTCTGACCCGAGAGATCCTGTCCGCTACCTGTGCACAGATTAACTTCAAGATGATGCGCATCCAAAAAACGCCCCAAACCGCGCACCACATTAACCTTGCGCATCTTAGCCATACCCGCTAGGCCACCAGTTAACTTCGCAATGACGCCCTCTTTGTGTTGACGCAATTGATCAAGATTAATTTTCGGAGGAGCAAATTCAATACCGTGCTTGGCCATGTGTTTGACTTCATCCATCACGGCTGCAGTATGTAAAAGGGCTTTTGATGGAATGCAACCGACATTCAGACAAACACCGCCTAGGGTTGGATAACGCTCCACCAGAATAACGTTTGCACCAAGATCAGCGCTACGAAATGCCGCACTGTAGCCGCCGGGCCCTGCCCCCAAGACGAGTACCTCGCATTCATGCTGCACCTTGCCCTGATACGCACCTGCTGGAACCGGAATAGCTGCAGGTGCTACTGGCGGTGGTGTGGGTGATTTTGTAATCGCAGGACTGGAAGCTACGGCGGGAGTTAAGGCTGAAGCCGCAGCAGATACCTCGAGCTGCCCAATCACAGAACCCTTGCTTACTTTGTCGCCTACTTTAATCGTAAGACTAGTGACGATACCCGCTTGATCGGCAGGAACCTCCATCGTCGCTTTATCGGACTCGAGAACAATGAGCGGTTGCTCTTTTTCAATGGCATCACCAACCTTCACCAACACTTCAATAACTGGGACATCGGAGTAATCGCCGATATCAGGGACTACGATCGCATGCTGACTCATCACCCTCTCCTACAAAACAGCACGACGGAAGTCGGCGAGTAACTGCGAAATATAGACATTAAATCGCGTGGCCAATGCGCCATCAATCACCCGATGGTCTGCGGTGAGCGACAGAGGACAAATTAAGCGCGGGACAAATTCTTTGCCATCCCAAACCGGTTTCATGGCAGCTTTACTAACGCCCAAAATCGCTACCTCAGGAGCATTAATGATGGGAGCAAAGTACGTACCACCAATTCCACCCAATGATGAAATCGTAAAACTGGCTCCTTGCATTTGCTCAGGCTTTAATTTGCCCTCACGCGCAAGCGCTGCGAGTTCCGCAGTTTCTTTGGCGATTTCGAAAATCCCTTTTTGATCGGCATTACGAATCACCGGAACCACTAAACCGTTCGGGGTATCGGCTGCAAAGGCAATATGAAAATATTTCTTGAGGACCAGATCATCGCCATCGAGTGAGGCATTGAACTCGGGGTACTTCTTTAATGCGGCAACGGATGCTTTGATTAAAAAGGCAAGCATCGTAATCTTGCTGCCTTGCTTCTCATTTTCCTTATTGGTCTGAACTCTAAATGCTTCGAGGTCAGTAATATCGGCATCCTCGTGATACGTTACCGCCGGAATCATCACCCAGTTGCGTGCGAGATTGGCAGCAGAAAGTTTTTTGATGCGAGAGAGTGGTTGACGCTCAGTCTCGCCAAACTTACTGAAGTCGACCTTAGGCCATGGAAGAAGATTAAGTCCACCCAAACTACCGCCCGAGTTTTGATTAGCGGGTGCGCTCGCACCGCTCATGACGGATTTAACGAAGGCCTGTACATCCTCTTGAGAAATGCGCCCTTTGGGTCCTGTTCCTTTGACTTGCGCGATCGTGACACCCAACTCACGAGCGAATTTACGAACCGATGGACTCGCGTGGCTTGCACCATCAATCGAACTCGCCGGCTCAGCGCGCGCTGGGGCTGGAGTTGAGGTTGGGGCTGACACCACTGCTGGGGCCGGCATGGGTGCTGCAGGAGGAGCCACTGTTTTTTGTACTGGCGTAGCAGGTGCGGCCTGTGGGGCTGGAGTTGGAGGAACTGGTGCGCTTGATGCAGCGGATGCGCTCGCATCGCTTGGCTCCAGGAGAAGAACTAAGCCGCCCTCCGAGATGCTATCTCCGACCTTGACCTTAACCTCTTTCACGATCCCTGCATGCGAAGATGGCACATCCATGGTGGCCTTATCGGACTCCAGCGTAATGAGGGACTGCTCTTTCTCAACGCGATCACCTGGTTTGATATGCACCTCAATCACAGGCACATCTTGGTAGTCCCCGATGTCAGGAACCTTGATTTCAAGTAATTGACTCATGATGGCCTTACATCTTCATGGGGTTGGGTTTATTCGGATCAATTTGGTACTTACTAATCGCTTGCGCAACCTTGCTGCGATCAATCTTCCCATCATCGGCCAAGGCCTTTAGTGCAGTAACCGTGACCCAGCGACGATCCACCTCAAAAAAGTGCCGGAGTTGCTCGCGGGTATCGGAGCGACCAAAGCCATCGGTACCTAGCACTTCATAACGACGGCCGAGGTTCTGAATCGCCGGACGAATTTGCTCTGCAAACAAGCGCATGTAATCGGTTGCAGCAATGACTGGGCCCTGACTATCTTTTAGTAGACGCTCGACATGCGATAGCTTAGGAGAAGCTGTTGGGTTCAGTAAATTACTGCGATTGGTTTCATTCCAATCCCGTCCAAGCTCATTCATGCTAGGGCAGCCCCACAGATCGGAAGCGATGCCCCAATCTTGGTTTAGCAGCTCTGCGGCAGCAATCACTTCGCGGAAGATGGTGCCACTACCGAGTAGTTGAACGCGCAATGGATTTTTTGCATCGCCCATCGATTGCAACTTGTACATCCCCTTAATAATGTCTTGCTCCACACCCTTGGGCATCGCTGGATGGGCATAGTTCTCATTCATTAAGGTGATGTAGTAATAAACATCCTCTTGGTCGGTCAGCATGCGACGCATACCATCCTGAATCACAACCGCCAACTCAAAGGCAAAGGTTGGGTCATAGCTCACGCAGTTCGGAACGGCTGCCGCCCAGATCTGACTATGACCATCTTCGTGTTGCAAGCCCTCACCATTGAGTGTGGTGCGACCCGCAGTGCCGCCCAGGAGGAATCCGCGACTGCGCATATCGCCAGCAGCCCATGCCAAATCACCAATGCGTTGGAAGCCAAACATCGAATAGAAGATGTAAAACGGTAGCATCGGTACGCCATGCGTGGAATACGATGTTGCGGCTGCGATCCAGTCGCACATGCCACCCGCTTCGTTGATGCCTTCTTGCAGAATTTGTCCTGCCTTATCTTCTTTGTAGAACATCAACTGATCATGATCTTCTGGGGTGTAGAGCTGTCCCAGTTGATTCCAAATACCAAGTTGGCGGAACATGCCCTCCATACCAAAGGTCCGCGACTCGTCTGGCACGATCGGCACAACCCGGCGACCAATGGTCTTGTCGCGCACAACCGTATTGAGTAGACGCACAAAGGCCATCGTGGTTGAGATCTCACGCCCTTCAGCAGTTGCCTCTAATAGTGGGGTAAATGCATCTAACGCAGGAACTGGCAAACTCTCGGCTTTTGCTCGGCGTTGTGGCAAATAGCCACCAAGCTCCATACGCCGCGCCCGCATGTATTCCAGCTCAGGACTGCCCTCTGGAAACTTCACAAAGGGCATATCGGCCAATTGATCGTCACTCACTGGAATCTCAAAGCGATCCCTAAAACGTACGACGTCATCGTGACTCATTTTCTTGGCCTGGTGAGCAATGTTCATGCCCTCACCCGACCCGCCCATCCCATAGCCTTTAATTGTCTTTGCAAGGATTACGGTGGGTTGACCGCGATGGTTCACCGCCGATTGAAATGCGGCAAATACTTTATGGGGATCATGGCCTCCGCGATTAAGGTTCCAGATATCCTCATCGCTCCAATCAGCAACCAAGGCTTTAAGTTCTGGGGTGTTAAATACCTTCTCACGCACGTAGGCACCATTTTTAGCTTTCATGGTCTGGTACTCACCATCCACAATCTCACCCAAGCGCTGCATCAGGATGCCGTTCTTATCGCGCGCAAAGAGCGCGTCCCAATGACCGCCCCACACCACTTTGATGACATTCCAGCCAGCACCTCGGAACTCGCTTTCAAGCTCCTGAATAATCTTGCCATTACCACGAACGGGACCATCTAAGCGCTGCAGATTGCAGTTCACAACAAAGATGAGGTTATCGAGTTTCTCGCGACCCGCCATGCCGATCGCACCAAGCGACTCAGGCTCATCGGTTTCACCATCGCCTAAGAAGGCCCACACTTTGCGCCCTTCGGTCTTGGCAAAACCACGATCCTCGAGATACCGCATAAAGCGTGCTTGATAGATGGCCATAATGGGACCGAGACCCATCGATACCGTGGGGAACTGCCAAAAGTCTGGCATCAACCAAGGATGAGGGTAGCTTGAGATACCTTTGCCATCCACCTCTTGGCGGAAGTTATTGAGTTGCTCGTCACTTAAACGACCCAACATATAAGCACGGGCATATACGCCAGGTGCCGAGTGTCCTTGTACAAAAATAAGATCGCCGCCATGCTGTGCGGACGGTGCGTGCCAAAAATGGTTGTATCCAACATCGTACAAAGTGGCCGCAGATTGGAAGGAGGAGATGTGTCCTCCTACGTTGGTGTCTTTATTAGCCCGCAATACCATCGCCATGGCATTCCATCGTGTAAACGATCGAATCCGATGCTCGATATTTTGATCGCCTGGGATCCGCGCTTGGATCTCTACTGGAATCGTATTGATATAAGGCGTCTCGGCATGAAATGGTTGATCAACACCATTCACACGCGCATGCGCAATTTGTTGATCGATCAGATACGCGGCACGGTCGGTGCCTTCGTGTTTGATCACACCATCGAGTGCCTCTAACCACTCTTTGGTTTCCACTGGATCCGCATCCAATTGATTCATTTGACCTGCCACTTGCTCGGGTACAGCTGCCATGGTTTGCCTCCGTTTTATCGATAACAAGGGATTGTGTCCCCCTATGGCTAATATTTTAAGAATAGGTAACGATTGTGACAATTTATTTTCCACATTCCGGTAATCTTTATCACTATATGAAATTATGGTGCAATGCAAAGCCCTTTATATTAGGAACTTCCATGAACTAGAAAGACCCTTGGATTGGCTACCGGGAACTCCTTACAAGTAAAGCTCTACGAAGCATTTAAACGAATGCCTTCGATACGACGGTTTATTGGTTCGCGCCTCGTCTATACGCCACTAATGGCAATCGTCATTTTTCTGGTGGTGATGGCCATCATTCTCGGAACTCTGCAAGTTCAAGAACGGCAACAACAAGAAGGATCCCTCTTTCGCGAACTGAGTTTGGTGAAACAACGAATTCAGCTTCGGTTTGTCAACAACAGTGAAGCCTTGCAATCCTTTAGTCGCGATCTTGCACAAACCCAAAATGATCGCGTAGCACGCGACAAGGTCTTGGCTCAAATCGAATCGTTTGTTTTGGGTAACCCAGAAATCTTGCAGCTCATCTGGCTAAACGATAACGAGTGGCGCCAATGGATGGTGCCGCCCCCAGCGCGCAATAACGAATGGTTCGATGTGGTGCCTCAAGCAACGGATATTGATCGCGAACTCAAAAAAGCGGTGTTCTTAAGTCGCGAAACCAACCGACCCGCTTATAGTCAAGTCATTAGCCTCACCGTTCCCAAAGATGATCCGATGATGAGCGAGCGTCAATCGGTTTTTTGGGAGGTCATTTCAATCTTCAAAGATGGAGAAGCGACAGGTGCACTAGCAGTGATGTACTCCAGCCAAGGAATCTTGCAATACATTATCCCGCCTGAGTTAAAGAGCCAGCATCGCTACTCCTTAATTGGTAAGGACAACCGCGTACTCGCTATCTCATCGGATCGTGATACGCCCACGCGCTCACTAAGCAATGAAACCAGTTTGGATTTTGGCGCGCTTGGTCCCAACATCATGTTGCGTGTCGACACTTACCCACCACCAACCGATCTTACCTTTCGGATGCTCTTGGGGGTTGTGATTGGCTTGTCTGCCTTTGTGGTCTGGAGCCTGTGGTCGGTTCTTAAGCAAATGCAAGTACGTCAGCTCACCGAAGCCAACTTACGAACCGAAAGTAGTTTTCGTAAGGTGCTTGAGGACTCGATGCCGGTTGGGATTCGGGCGCACGATATGGAAAAACGCATTACCTACGTCAATCGCTCATTCTCGGAAATGACGGGCTGGGCTCAAGAAGAATTGCTCGGCTTAAAGCCACCCTTTCCATTTTGGCCAGCAGAGCTCCATGATGAGCTGATGCAGAAGATGGCGGGCGCACTTGAGGAGAATGTTAAAAGCGGGATCGAGGGCACGATTCAGCGTAAAGATGGAACCCGAATTGCAACGCGCACCTTTATCGCTCCATTAATTAATGATAAGGGCCAGCAAACCGGTTGGGTGACATCGGTAATTGATATCTCCGAACCAAAAAAGATCCGAGAAGAGTTAACCGCCACCCAAGAACGCTTTGTCACCGTACTTGAAGGTTTAGATGCTGCAGTATCGGTGGTCTCCATTGAAACGGGCGAACTCCTCTTTGCCAATCGCTACTACCGCGAGCGCTTTGGTGATACTGCGAGAGGGCATATTGATCTAACCGGTCATGAGATGGATCCATCCTCCATCTTTCATTTTGAGGGTGATAACGTGGATGCCCTAGCCGGCTTACCGGCCTCTGCTTTAAAACAATCCAATGAGATTGAGTCGGAGGAGATTCAGTTGCGGGGCGATACAACCCATTGGTATGAAGTGCGGCGTCGTTATATTTCATGGGTCGATGGCCACCTTGCACAGTTACTCATTGCGACCGATATTACGTTGCGCAAGAACACCGAAGAGCTTGCACGTCAGCAAGAGGAACGGATGCAATTCACAAGTCGTCTTACCACCATGGGTGAAATGGCTTCTTCGCTTGCACACGAGCTCAACCAACCGCTCTCGGCCATCTCGAACTATTGCATGGGAATTGCCAAACGCCTATCGAGCACCCAAAACCCGCTCTCCAATGAGCTAGTTCCTGCATTAGAGAAAGCTAGCGACCAAGCCCATCGGGCAGGCACCATCATTTCGCGCATTCGAAGCTTTGTAAAGCGCAGCGAGCCGCAAAGTAAGTTGTGCAACATTAGTGACATCGTTGCCGACTCCGTTGGTCTCGTCGAGTTTGAAGCCAATCGACACCGCCTCAAGATTGTTTCCGAGATTGCACCCGATATTCCTCAGGTTGAGCTAGATCCCGTTCTCATCCAGCAGGTTTTAGTGAACCTCCTGAAAAACTCCTTAGATAGCCTGCGTGAGGTTTACCCCCTCTCCTCGCGCTGGTCGGCCCCACCGGTGAAGATTAGTGCGGATCTCGAGACCAGCACCTTCCCCAGTATGCTCCGAATTCGGGTGACCGATGCCGGGGCTGGCATCGCCGAATCAGTGATCAGCCGCATGTTTGAGCCCTTCTTTAGTACCAAATCCGACGGAATGGGCATGGGTCTTAATATATGTCGCTCCATCATCGAGTCCCACCATGGTAGGCTGTGGGCCAAGAACCATATGGATACCGAGCACACCCGCTTGGTCGGCTGCACCTTTACAATTCTGTTACCGTTGGAATCCAATCAAATAACAAAGACGTCAATAGGAAATAGCAATGAACATGAGCAATCCACCGAAAACAACCCAGGCTGAAGTGGTTTATGTGGTTGATGATGATGAGGCAGTACGTGACTCGCTCACCTGGTTACTCGAGAGCAATGGCTATACCGTCCGTTGCCATGCCAGTGCGGAACGCTTCTTACAGTCCCTCCAAAATACGGATAAATCAACCATCTCATGCTTGATCTTGGATGTGCGTATGCCCGGTATGTCGGGTTTGGAACTTCAAGAGCGCCTCATCAGTGAGAACTTACCAATGCCCATCTCTTTCATTACTGGTCACGGGGATGTGTCAATGGCAGTGTCGACCATGAAGCGTGGTGCGGTTGACTTCATTGAGAAGCCCTTTAAAGAAAATGAGTTGTGCGCCCTTGTTGAGCGGATGCTGACCAAGGCTCGCGTTGATTTTGCGCAAGCCGATCAACGCAAGAACACCCAAAGCCTTTTGAGCAAACTGACTGGTCGTGAGCGTCAGGTATTAGAGCGCATTGTGGCAGGTCGTCTCAATAAGCAAATTGCTGACGATCTCAGCATCTCCATTAAAACCGTTGAAGCACACCGTGCCAACATCATGGAGAAGCTCAACGTCAATACCGTTGCTGATCTTTTGCGTCTTGCGCTCTCCTAATGATCTGATTACGAAGTCATGCCAGCCCAACTGATCGACGGTAATCTTCTCTCCAAAAAGCTTCGGGCTGAGATTGCAACTCGTTCAGCTATTCTGACCGCCAAAGGGGTGCGTCCAGGATTGGCAGTCATTGTTGTGGGAGATGACCCTGCGAGCCAAGTGTATGTTCGTAATAAAGTGAAAGCCTGTGAGGATGTGGGATTTCATTCGGTATTAGAGCGCTATCCTGCGGAACTCGACGAGGCTCAACTTCTCGCCCGAATTGCTACCCTCAATGCAGATCCCAGTATTCATGGAATCCTGGTGCAATTACCTTTACCGAAGCATATCGCTGCGGACCGCGTCTTAGAAGCCATTGCTTCTGAGAAAGATGTGGATGGCTTTCATGTCGCCAATGCCGGAGCGCTCATGGTTGGTGCCCCACTCTTTAAACCCTGCACACCCTATGGCTGCATGAAGATGCTTGAGAGCATTGAGTACCCCCTACGCGGCGCTCGTGCCGTTGTCATTGGGGCATCCAATATTGTGGGTAAGCCCATGGCGATGCTTCTGCTTCAAGCGGGTGCCACAGTTACGATTTGCAATAGCAAGACCAAAGATCTCAGCGTTCATACCAAAGAGGCCGATATCCTGGTCGTGGCAACCGGTAAGCCCAAAATGATTACGGGCAATATGATTAAGTCCGGCTCTGTGGTGATCGATGTCGGCATTAATCGCTTGCCCGATGGCAAACTCTGTGGCGATGTCGACTTTGATACAGCCAAGTATGTAGCAGGTTGGATTACTCCTGTTCCAGGTGGCGTGGGCCCCATGACCATCACCATGCTTCTCATGAACACCCTGGAGGCGGTTGAGCGCAGCATGAAGCCAGTGAGTAAGCTTAGCTAATTAGTATTGAGGGGAATACTAGTTTTTTTGCATTCGGGTAAGCTATCCCTATGAATGCTCCAATCAATCCCCCCTCCCTCGATTCCCAAAATCCCCTCTTATCCTTTGGTCGCGGTATTGCCCAATACGATGCCGTGCGCCCAGAGCAGATTGCTCCAGCCATTGACCACTTGCTAGGTGTTTGCGAGACCGCGGTCACTCAGGCGGTAGATGCTAAAACACCAGCAACCTGGCTAGATTTAGTAGAACCCCTTGAAGATGCTACTGAGCAATTAGGGCGGTCGTGGGGTGTGGTATCACACCTCAATGCAGTGGCTGATACCCCAGAACTTCGTGCAGCCTATGGTGCAATGTTACCCAAGGTTACCGCCTTCTTTGCCAGCCTTGGGCAAAACCTAGCCCTTTACCAGCGCTATAAGGAATTAAGAAATAGTTCTGCATTTGAAGCACTCAGCGTTGATCAAAAGAAAGTGATTGAGAACTCCCTGCGCGACTTTCGCTTGGGCGGTGCAGAGCTACCCGATGCTGATAAGCCTCGCTTTGCCCAGATCCAGGATGAACAAGCGATATTGGCTAAAGCGTTTTCAGATCACGTGCTTGATGCCACCGATGCCTTTGTGCATGTGGTGGCCTCGATCGATGATCTAGCTGGACTGCCTGAGGATGTCATTGCGGCAGCGGCTGATACTGCCAAACAAAAAGGCTTGGAGGGTTGGGCGTTTACTCTGCACTTTCCATCCTATTACCCAGTACAGCAATATGCTGAGAATCGCTCACTGCGGCGTCTCTTGTATGAGGCCTATGTAACCCGTGCCTCTGAGTTAGCTGTGCAATACGGTCGTGGTCAACTGGAATGGGATAACACCCAAAACATGATTGATCAATTGCGTCTGCGCGATGAAGAAGCTCGGATGCTGGGCTTTGCAAACTATGCAGCACTCAGCTTAGCTCCCAAGATGGCGCGAGATGTGGCCGAGGTCGATACCTTCTTAAGTGATTTTGCTCAACGAGCCAAACCATTTGCACAAAAGGACTGGCTAGAATTGCAAGAGTTTGGACATCAATCGCTAGGTCTTCAAACAATCGAGCCATGGGATATGGCATTTGTATCCGAGAGGCTCAAGCAAGCTCGGTACGCATTCTCTGAGAATGAACTCAAACAGTACTTTCCTCTGCCAAAGGTTTTGGAAGGATTATTTGAGGTAATCCAAACTCTATTCTCGGTCAGTATTCGCTCTGCATCATTACCAACATGGCATCCCAGCGTTCAGTCATTTGAGATCCAAAATAACCAGCAGCAAACCATTGCTTATTTTTATCTGGATCCTTATGCGCGTCCAGGTAAACGAGGTGGCGCATGGATGGATGATGCGCGCGGTCGTCGTGTGTTCAGTAATGGCGAAGTACAAGCCCCGGTCGCTTACCTAGTTTGTAACTTTGCTGCACCGGTTGAGGTCAATGGCCAGATGAAACCGCCCACCATTACCCATGATGATGTCATTACCCTCTTTCATGAGAGCGGTCATGGTCTTCACCACCTCCTCACGCAAGTTAATGCACTGGGAGTCTCTGGCATCAATGGTGTTGAATGGGATGCTGTTGAATTACCCAGCCAGTTTATGGAGAACTTCTGCTGGGAATGGGAAGTACTGCAAGGCATGACCGCTCATGTTGATACCGGTGAACCATTACCTCGATCCCTGTTTGACAAAATGCTAGAAGCCAAGAACTTCCAAAATGGTTTAACCACCATGCGTCAACTGGTGTTCTCGTTAACCGATTGGCGTTTGCATTCCCGCTTTGATGCCAACTCTGCGCAGGGCCAAGCTGTCTTAGACCTTGCTCGATCGATTAATAACGAATATCACGTGATCCCCCAAGCATCGATCTCGCGCTGGCCCAATACCTTTAGCCATATCTTTGCAGGTGGTTATGCCGCTGGCTATTACAGCTATAAATGGGCTGAGGTTTTATCTGCTGACGTCTATGCAGCATTTGAGGAGGCGGCCAAGGTTAAGGGTACGGTCTTGGATCCAGAGACTGGCATTCGTTATCGCCAAGAGATTTTAGAGGTAGGTGGTAGTCGCCCTGCTGCCGAGTCATTTGCGGCATTTCGGGGTCGTCCTCCACAAATTGATGCGCTATTGCGTCATGGCGGCTTGGTGGCGCAGGCCTAGCTACTGCTTAATCCAAGCCTTTATTTGATCAATGGTTTGCTGCTCAATGTCATGAAAGCCATGATAAGAAAATGCTTGGCACGCATCACCCGTTGAGCTCCCACCTTCCATGGTAATCAAAGGTGTTTTATACCGCTCATGATTAGATTGGGTACTGGCATAGGTGGTCAAATGGCATGGATCATTTTTATGATGAACCATTAGGTGTCTACTCTTGAACTTGCGAGTATCAAAGCGGGCAATTTGGTTCATGGATGCTGTATGAATGATGCAATTGATCTTACCGTCAAACTTTTCTGCCAATCCCATTGTGGAGTAGGTACTCCGACTGGTTCCCACCATACAGATTTTGGCATTTGGGAAGCGTGTCCCTAAATCATTAATTAAGGCACCCATCCTTTCTGGGCTCTCCGTTGAATTAGTTGAGGCTGTTGCAAATTGCGAATCACAAAAGCGGTTCCTAGAACGAATCAGGAAGTTGCCAGCGAAGTCAAATTGCAACTTACCCTCATTATTGATATGCGGATTGAGAGTACCAGCTCCTCCGGGCATTAAGATTAAAACGTACTGGGGTGATTGATTTTGACTAGTTAATATGTATGGAACTGTAAATTCATTTGAATACTTCACATTATCAATAAGCTGATCAGTACAGCTTGCATGTAGATGCAAACTTGTAAAAGACAAAATAGCAAAGACTATTAATCTCATGAGGCTACTGTTCAATAGGCAATCTGTGCGATTACCGGCGCATGATCCGATGGTTGCTCCCAGCCTCGGGGGGTCTTATCGATAGTGCTGGCTATACACTTCTCTTTGAGTTCTTTGCTGAGTAATACGTGATCTATACGAAGGCCCGCATTGCGCCTAAACCCCATCATGCGATAGTCCCACCAGCTATAGGTCTTGGGTGCTTGTTCAAAGAGTCTGAAAGAGTCATGCAGTCCCAATTGAATCAAATTCTGAAACTGCTCTCGCTCTTGGGGTGATACTAGATTTTGCCCTTCCCAGGCTTTGGGGTCATGCACATCCTGATCTTCGGGGGCGATATTAAAGTCTCCCAAGAGTGCTAGACGTGGATAGGTTTTCAGCTCGGTGGCGAGCCATGTTCTGAGAGCATGAAGCCAATTCAGTTTATAAACAAACTTATCACTAGCGGGATCTTGACCATTTGGAAAATAAGCCGAGATTAAGCGCATCGGTGGCATCTCTTTAAAACAAACGGTGGCAGCAAGGATGCGTTGTTGCTCATCGGCAAAGTTGGGGATGTTCTTATTGACTTGTAAGAATGCAGTTTCTGGGTCACATGCTAAAGAGGTCAAGGCACTCTTACGCAAAATGATGGATACCCCGTTATAGGTTTTTTGACCATTACTAATGCTAATGTACCCTGCCGCCTCAAGCTCACGATGGGGATACTTATCATCTGTCAGCTTGAGCTCTTGCAAGCACAGCGCATCAATCGGGTTTTGTGCTTTTTCTTGGCCCTGTAGCCAATCAATCACATGCGGCAAACGTACCTTAATAGAATTAACGTTCCAAGCAGCGATGCGAATACTCGAATTAGTAGACATCACTGGATTGTAAAGGCCAGCGATGTCGCTTTACACCTCGATCTGTAGCTCTTGCAGTTTACGCGTGATCGTATTGCGTCCGATTCCCAAGCGTGTTGCTGCCTCGACCTTGCGACCCCGCGTGACCTCAAGTGCCGCACTTAAGACCGAACGCTCAAACTTCGATAATAGAGAATCAAATACCTCGTCCTGGTTCTCTTGTAGCATCTTCACCGCCAAACGATGCAAGGTGTTTTCCCAATCACCGCCCCGCTGACCAATACTTGCTTCTAGACTCGGGGTTGAAGTGGCTACCGATGAACTTGCACTTGCAGCGGGTGGATTAGCCGATAGCAGCAAATCCTCTGGCAGATCATGAACCCCAACGATGGTTGAGGGTGACATCACGGTCATCCAATGGCACAGGTTCTCGAGTTGGCGCACGTTTCCTGGAAATGCCATTTGGCTAATCGCTTTAATGGCATCATCCGATAGACGCTTCGCTTCGACCCCCAAGGATTTTGCGCTGGAGATCATAAAGTGACGCGCTAATGCTGGTATATCCTCCGAGCGCTCGCGTAATGCTGGCAAACGGATCCGAATCACATTCAAACGATGCAATAGGTCTTCCCGGAATAATCCTTGTGCCACCCGTGCCTCTAGATTTTGATGCGTTGCTGCAATGATGCGCACGTTAGCCCGAATTGGATCATGACCGCCCACTCGGTAGTAGTGACCATCGGATAACACCCTTAAGAGCCGGGTTTGCAAATCAAATGGCATATCACCAATCTCATCTAAAAAGAGCGTGCCACCTTCGGCTTGCTCAAAGCGTCCTCGACGCAGGGCTTGCGCACCCGTAAACGCGCCCCGCTCATGACCAAACAACTCCGACTCAAGAAGGTCTTTCGGAATAGCGGCAGTGTTCAAAGCAATGAAGGGCCCCTTGGCTCGCGGGCTGTGTTTATGTAATGCATGCGCTACCAACTCTTTACCCGTTCCAGACTCACCCGTAATTAGGACCGTGACCTGAGACTGCGATAAGCGTCCAATAGCACGAAAGACCTCTTGCATAGCCGGCGCTTGACCAATAATCTCTGGAGCCTCTTGAAGCCAGGCATTGGATTCTTTATTGGAACCAGGTGAGCGCTTGCCCTCGCCCACTGCGCGATGGATCAACTCCACGGCCTTATCGATATCAAAGGGCTTGGTGAGGTACTCAAACGCACCACTCTGAAACGATGAAACCGCTGACTCTAAATCAGAATAGGCGGTCATGATAATGACGGGTAAGTCTGGATGACTGGCTTTGACATGCTGCAACAGATCAATCCCATTACCACGTGGCATACGAATATCGGAGATCAATACCTCAGGCGATTCTTTTTCCAGGGCATTGAGTACATCATTGGGATTACTGAAGCTGCGATGCGGAATTTTCTCGCGACTTAAGGCCTTTTCGAGAACCCAACGAATGGATTGATCGTCATCAACGATCCAGATTGGTTTGTTCATGCCGCTATCTCCTGCTTCCGATAAGGAATCTGTATATGAAAATCGGTATAGCCTGGACGACTCTCGCAGGCAATAAAGCCCTGATGCTGCTGTACAAAAGTTTGCGCAAGGGTTAAACCAAGACCACTACCACCCTCGCGTCCCGAGACCAAGGGAAAAAAGATCCGCTCCCGAATCTCATCGGGGATACCAGGGCCGTTATCAATCACATGCAGATCCAAAGCCAATCGATGGCGTTGCTTTGCAATCGTGACTGAGCGTGCTACCCGGGTACGCAGTTCAATTTGAGCAGTACCTCGCCGAATCTCATCGGACAAGGCTTGGGCAGCATTGTGAACAATGTTTAGAACCGCTTGAATCAATTGCTCTTGATCACCCAAAATATCCGGCAAGCTGGTGTCATAGTTCCGAATAATCTTTAAGCCCTGGGGAAACTCTGCTAACACCAGACTGCGAATGCGTTCCAAGACCTCATGAATATTCAGTGGCTCCATCGCATGCGCTTTACGATGTGGCGCAAGTAAGCGATCAACCAGTGTTTGCAGGCGATCGGATTCTTTAATAATGACCTGGGTGTACTCACGCAGGCCCTTCTCAGGTAACTCAAACTCGAGCAGTTGCGCCGCCCCCCGAATACCACCTAGGGGATTTTTAATCTCATGCGCTAAATTACGCATGAGTTGTTTGTTCGCTTCCACCTGATGCGAGACGCGTTCATCGCGCTCGCTACGCAGTTGTTGGTCAATCGGAAACCACTCCATCATCATGAGGGTTGGGTCTTCCAACATCGCAATCACGACATGCACCGCAAGAGGCTCACGATAGATTTTTCCGGGAACCGAGTACAGCACCAACTCTTGGCGCTGAGCTGCAGCACGACCGGCAAAGACCTCATCGATCATGTGATTTAGGGATTGGTTCTCACCAAAGAGGTCATACAAGGTTAAGCCTTGTAAGCTCTTTCGAGATAAATCGAGCGATGCTTCGGCAGCGGCATTGGCGTAGACTAAGTCTTTGGTAGCCCCCACAAAAACCAATACCGAGTTTGGCATCTGGTCGAGCATGCTAGAAACAAACGGGGCAGCCACTGGCGCACCAGCAACCGCCCCTTCAATGAATGGATTACGCAACATGGCGCGCGCAACCAATCAAATACTTACAGCGAGTAATACATATCAAACTCGATCGGATGCGTGGTCATTCTGAAGCGGGTTACCTCTTCCATCTTCAGATCAATATACGCATCGAGCATCGAATTTGTGAACACGCCACCGCGGGTCAAGAACTCACGATCCTTGTCCAAGCACTCCAAGGCTTGATCCAAGCTATGGCATACGGTTGGGATCTTTGCATCCTCTTCCGGTGGCAGATCATAGAGGTTCTTATCAGCAGCCTCACCCGGATGAATCTTGTTCTGCACGCCATCTAAGCCCGCCATCAACAAGGCCGAGAATGCCAAGTATGGATTCGCTAATGGATCAGGGAAGCGGGTCTCAATACGACGACCTTTGGGATTGGCAACATATGGAATACGAATCGATGCCGAGCGGTTGCGTGCTGAGTAGGCCAACTTCACGGGTGCCTCAAAGCCTGGCACTAAACGCTTATACGAGTTTGTACCTGGGTTGGTAATAGCATTGAGTGCGCGCGCATGTTTGATGATGCCGCCGATGTAATACAAGGCAAATTCCGATAATCCTGAGTAGCCATTACCTGCAAAAAGGTTCTCACCGTTTTTCCAGACTGACTGATGCACGTGCATGCCTGAGCCGTTATCACCAACGACTGGTTTTGGCATAAAGGTTGCGGTCTTGCCATAGGCATGCGCCACGTTCTGTACCACATACTTTTGCCAAATGGTCCAATCCGCGCGTTGCACGAGTGTGCTGAACTTAGTACCCAACTCATTTTGACCTTGACCAGCAACTTCATGATGATGCACTTCCACTGGAATACCCAAGGACTCCAGAATCAAGCACATCTCCGAGCGCATGTCTTGGAAGGTGTCAACGGGTGCGACGGGGAAGTAACCACCCTTCTTACCGGGACGATGGCCGGTGTTACCGCCTTCAATCTCTAATCCAGATGACCATGGTGCTTCTTCGGAATGAATCTTCACCGAGCAACCCTGCATGTCAACATTCCACTGCACACCATCAAATACGAAGAACTCAGGCTCTGGACCAAAGTAAGCCGCATCACCCAAACCAGAGCTCTTTAAATACGCTTCGGCGCGCTTCGCAATCGAGCGCGGATCGCGGTCATAGCCCTTACCATCGGATGGCTCAATCACATCGCAGGTAAGAACCAAGGTTGGCTCTTCATAGAATGGATCGACATAGGCTGCGGTTGGATCAGGCATCAACAACATGTCAGACGCCTCAATCCCTTTCCATCCAGCAATCGATGAACCATCGAACGCATGACCACTCTCAAATTTATCTTCGTTGAATGCTGAAATCGGAACTGATACGTGTTGCTCTTTTCCCTTGGTATCCACAAAGCGGAAATCCACAAATGTACATTCCTTTTCTTTGACTAATTTCATTACGTCTGCGACAGTTTTGGTCATGCAACTCTCCTCGATGAATAGATAAAGCGTTTTTCAACAACATGGCGCTAACCATGCCAATTCCGATTTAATACATGGATTGAACTGTACTCGTGCGCAATTGCACGAAATCACCATTTTGCACTATTTTGGTGAATAAATAATGATTTAGTCGATTTTTGCACAATAAAAGTGCAATAAAGATGATTTATTGGTGAATAAAGACCTCAAAGCCAAGATCAGCAGTGCCTAATTTGAGCTTTTCAAGGGCCATTGGGACGATATCCGCATCACCCTTCACGCCTAACTCGATATGGCGCTTGGCAAACACCCCACCCCGGATCGGATCGCCGACCGAGGGCAAGCTAAATACTTTGATGCCTTCAAACTCAGACTCAACCGATTCCATGAGTGGCGTTAAGGTGGATTCAATTCCACTAGGCACAATAAAACTCTGCTCAAGCCAATTGGTTTGATGAAAAAGCTCACGGTAGTGCTCATCCAAACACCAGGCCATCATCGGCGCAGCCATCACCGGAAATCCCGGGAAAAAATGATGCTCATGAATCCGAAACCCCGGAATCTGGTTGTAGGGATTAGGAATGATCTCGCTACCCACTGGAAACTCACCCATCTTGAAGCGATGCTGGTTCTCTGGACGATTGAGATCGGCTTTGATGGGATCACCCTCGGCACTGGCAATAATGCGCGCGGTGATTAACGCTTTAGCTTGCGGATGCAAATTAAGATCAACACCCAAAGCACGAGCAGTCGCCTGTCGTGTATGGTCATCGGGTGTTGCACCGATACCGCCAGTACTAAAGACCACATCACCGCTCGCAAACGTCTCTTTGAGGGTTTGCGTAATTTGATTGGGATCATCGGCCACATAACGAGCCCATGACAAGTGCAAGCCCCGCTCGCTCAATAACTCAATCATCTTGCTTAAGTGTTTATCACTGCGGCGACCTGACAAAATCTCATCACCAATGACGATTAATCCAAAGCGACGCTGCTCCTCCCTAGCCATCGATCACTCCTGGGTTGGATGGATTAGTAATCAGAGTTGCCGAGGTATCAATCGTGTTCATGTGTTCTTTCTGACGCAATTGCTTGAGTGCATGCAATAAGAAATGACTAAACCAAAGAGCGGAGAAGATAAAAATCAGTGAGTAGATCCACAGCGCTACAAAGGATACAAATGGAAATAGGACTAAGGCCAATACCGAGGTGGCCCAAAAGAAAGTTGGGACTGCACCAATCATGCCGGCGACCACACCCATCCCTAAAAGAGTCCAGCGATGCTCTTCAAGTAATTGGTTGCGCTCATCAGGGGTTGCGTGATCTAGCAAAACATCGTAGGCCATGAGGCGCATGGTTAACCAGCCCCACAAGAGTGGCGGCAAAATTGCAAAGAGTGGTGGGATCCACCATACCGGCAAAGTCAGCATCACTAAGGCCAAGCAAATGAGTGCGGACCACAGGGTGTAAAAGAAGCTACCAACAAAGCTGCCGCCTTTAATTCGCATGATTCCTTCGTAGGCTTTTTGTTTCGCGACCGAATCAACCACAGCAGGAACGGTTGAGAATGCAATAAAGACCAAGAGGCTAATGGCAATAATTGGTATTAATAGGATCACTAAGAACAAGGGTGCGATCCAAGCGCGTGCCTCATCAAAGCCAACGTACTCAAGGCCCGATTGAATCCAACTCGTGAAGATCGATGCGGTTAAAAAGGTGCGTAGCATCTCTAGTGCAGGCGACCAGATCAGCCAAATCACTACGCCCCAAAAGATCGACACAATTAGAAATGGACGAAAGCTCAGCCACAGCATTTTTGGGTGCATGGTACCAACCAATGCCAAACCCAAGGAACGAATTAAATCAGACAATCATGCTCCTTTATCCACTTAGCTGACCGATTTAGATTTGGTCTCTGTTGACCGAGGCAGAGCCAATAAATGCCGCAGGGAATGCGTGAGGCCCTGCCATTGCTGCACTAGAAGATTATTCGATACCTCGAGATTACGAACGCCTGTTGGAAAAACACGCTTCTCAAACACGGCTGTACCAAATGCCAGATCCCACCAAGGAAACAACACACCAAAATTACAACCACCTAATACTCCGGGCTTACCTGGCGCATCATGGCCATAGCCTACTGCGTGGTGATAGCGATGAAATAAAGGAGATACCAATAGATACTTTGCAGGGCCAAGATCAATCTTCAGATTGGCATGCTGCCAGCTCTGCACCAACTGCCCAACCACCACCAGAAAAATAAATTGTCCAGGCGGTACGCCAAAGATCAAAGCAAAGAAAGCAAAAACCATTGCCCGCATCACATCATCAACGATGTGATTACGATCATCCGACCAAGCGGTCATCCGCGTTTGGCTATGGTGCAAAGCATGCAACTGCCACCACCAATGAAAGCGATGCGACGCGCGGTGATACCAGTAGTCAATGAAATCCAGTATCACTAAATAGATCAGAAAACTAACAATGGGGATGGTAGTTACACCCGGGATCCAGCCTTCAACGTTAAAGCGCTCAAAGCGCCAATCGTGCAGGACACCAGAGAGGTAGAAAAATAAACTGGAGAACAGAATAAAGAACACACCATGGAATAAACCTAGGCGATGGATCATCGTATAGAGCATGTCCGTACGCACATACGATCTTGCATCGATTTGGGTCTCCGCTGGATTGATCCGCTCCCAGGTCCTAAACACAATCGCAATGATCAAAATCTGAATCAGACCCAACATGAACCATTCGGTGCCATCAAACAAATCTTCAGCCCATGCCATCGCTCCGGCATGGAACAACAGGGGTTCGACCATCTGCGTATACAACCAAGTGTGCAAATCCGCGTAGGTGTCTTGAATCGATTGAATCAGGCTCATGCCTCTATTATCGTCAATTCGGGATCAAGGCGAAGCAGAAGCCGCGTTTTTTCCAGTTCTCAATGAGGGGCTCGAGTACCGCGGGGGCCCACGGATCCTCGCGGGACCAAATACCTAAATGGGCAATGGCAATATCGCCATTCTTAAGACCTCGACTAGCCTGCTCTAGTAACTTTGCATTCGGAAAACGCTTTGAGTCCAACTCATCGCCCAAGAAGCCGCTCGGGGACCAACCGATATGGCGATAACCACACCGCTCACCCATGGCAATTAGTCGAGGGGAGGTCTTGCCACCTGGTGCACGCCAGATGGGATCAATTGGCTTACCCGTTAGCTCTTGAAAACGCGTGCTTACTTTGGATATCTCGGTGCACAGTTGAGCTTGATCAAAACGTATCGCTTTGCCGGCGTTCTTACCAAACTGAGGTCTTAAGAGCACATCACCCTCACCAGCATCTTGAACCCAATAGCTGTGATCGTAAGTATGACTACCAAAACGATGGCCCTCTTGAAGCCTTGCTTGCCAATACCCCTTCCATGAATCATCTAATGAATAACCGCCCTGTTTGGTTTTCTCATTCGCTAAAAAGAAGGTGGCTTTGATGTTCTGCTGCTTGAGCACCTGAGCAATGTACTCAGCAACCGCCATATTGCCGGTATCAAAGGTGAGGTACGCGATATTTTTGCAAGTATTGGTTTGAGCCAATCCAAGTTGGCTCCAGAGGATGCATGCGCCGATCAATCCATACCGAATCATTCGCATGCGAGACTCGCTATTCCCACTTAGCCCGGGGATAGAAAAAGACGCCGTGTGGAGAACGCCCTACCGGAATCACATCAATCAGTTTCATCGAGGGTACATCAATGACACCCACTCGTTTTGAGAACCGCAAGGTGACCCATAAAGTTTTACCGTCGGGCGTTAACTCCATATCGTCAGGCCCTGCTGGAAGTCCTGTGATGTCACCGATCTTCTCAAGCGTTTGCATATTCAATAGGCTAATCGAGTTCGCTACACGATTGGTGACAAACACATGCTTCTTATCACCCATCGGTCGAAAGTTATGCGCTCCGTTGCCCGTTTTGATTCGTTTGATCTCTTTTTGATTGCGCCAATCAATCACCTGCACATAATCAGCCCCAGTAATGCCAACCAATAAATACTGATCATTAGGGGTCATCCACAACCCAGCAGGCACAGGTCCAGTGCGCATGCGCCAAACGATCACTTGTTTATCCAGATCAATCGCCACCACTTCGGCAGAATCTTGCAATGTCACAAATGCCAGTTTGCTATCGGCTGTAAACGCAATATGACTCGGGGTCTTCGCAGCAGGAATGGATTTGGCTAACTTAAAGTCAGCGCCATTCGCTGCGTACACATCCACACGATCCAAGCGATTGGCTGCTGCCACAAACCATTTATTGTTTGGTGAATACCCAATTTGGTAGGGATCAATAATTTTGGGAATCCGCCCTGTAATCTCACCGGTCAATGGGTTGAGTAAGGCGATGTCATCGCCCACCGCATTGGCAACGAGAAGGGTTTTCTCATCCGGAGTCATCATTAAATGATGCGGCTCCTTGCCAACATAAAAGGTTTTAGTAACCTTACGCGTTTGCATGTCGATGAGACTTACCGTTGCTTCGCCAGAGTTCAGAACAACTGCGAGCTTAGGTTCGGCGGGTGCAGCAAACGCTGCTGAAATCCCCAGCAATGAGGCTAATAGAGTAAATACGAGTCGTTGAATGAATTGCATAGCGTGATTGTAAGGCCGAGCCTTGCAGGCATAGGTCTAATAACACTAGGCCTATTAACGCAAACTGGCCAAGACCTTCTCAAGGCGTTTGACCGACATTGGCATGGGGGTCTTGAGCTCTTGAGCAAATAAGGCAACCCGTAACTCTTCGAGTTGCCATCGGAACTCGCGTAAGCGCGTATTGTGCTCATCATTCATCCCAAGCATGCCTTTACTCTCTTGCACCATCCGCTGCCACGGTCTCGCAACCGATTCCCAATCGCGCTGGTTTTGGGCATCCCGGCTGGCATTGCTACGAAGTTTATCAATCCGAAGTGCAATTGCCTTGAGGTAACGTGGTAGATGCACCAAGTGCTCATAAGGAACCTGTTTAACAAACTGCGCATGAATCAATCCTTGCAGTTGCGAACGCATATCGTCATACGCACTACTCGATAGGGCCTTGGCTGCAATTAACTTCTGATGCAGTTCAGCATACTCTTGCAAACTGGCTAAGACATGTTTAGCGATCTCACCTGCAATCAGCATGAGTCGCGGTTTACCCTGTTTTAGCGTTTCCTCAAACTGCATTTTGTTGGTGGGCTCTTGGTTCTGTAGCATGGCACGTTCAATGGCCATCATTCCAATATGCTCAATCAACTCTTCAACCGACCCCAATTGAATAAAGAGTAAGCCGATTTCACGGGCATGGGGTAATTGTTTATGCAAAGCCTTCGTATGCTCTTTTAGAACCACGCTGTATAAGCGACATAAACCTTGTCGATGAACCCGTTTGGCTTCTGCTGGGTCATCAAATACTTCCAGCTCGACCGCTGTTTTGTGATCCACCAATGCCGGATAACCCTGAATCGTTTGGTTCCCACGGGTCATGGTGACGGTTTGTGGTAACTCACCAAAATCCCAAGCCTGATAACTGCCCTTCTGAATGGGCGATGCTTCTGCTTGATCGGTTTGTACAGTTTTTAAATTGGTATCAGCAAGACTTTGGAAAGCCTCTCGCGCCATTCCACCGTATTCGCTGCGCAAGCGATTTAAATTACGTTCTAACTCAAGTTGCCGGCCATGTTCATCAATTAAACGAAAGTTCATGTGGCAATGCGCTGGCAAGGCCTCAGGCCGAAAGTCAGATCGCTTAATTTCAATGGGATTTTGATTGCGGACAAAACGCATGAGGCAATCGGTGAGATCGCCCTTTCCGAAGGAGTTGCCATCTAGCCGTTCTTGAACAAACTGTTTGGCACTTTCTGGCAAAGGGATGCAATGGCGGCGGATCTTTTGCGGTAAGGATTTAAGAAGGAGTTGCACTTTCTCAACACAAAGGCCTGGTACGAGCCACTCTGCCTGAATGGCATCGACTTGATTGAGAACGGTGATTGGCACAATTAAGGTGATGCCATCCTTGGGGCTGCCTGGTTCAAAGTGGTAACTGGTTTGCAGGCTTACGCCATTCATCACAATTGTCTTGGGGTAACGGTCTGCACTAATGCCCGCTGCTTCATGGCGCATCAGGTCTGATTTCTGAAGTCGCAGACTCTGATCCTTTTGTTCCAAATTGGCACGATCTTCCTCAAGCCACGCTTGAAGACCGCTGCGACTATAGACCGTCTCTGGAATTCGTTCGCGATAGAACGTGCACAGTAGCTCATCATCGACCAATACATCAGGGCGGCGTGATCGATGTTCCAGTGCCTCAATCTCTCGGATCAGTTGACGGTTGTGCCAAAAGAAGGCAAATAATTTACCGTAGCGGCGTTTTGCTTCGGCTTGGGTCTCGCGCTCCAAAGCTGGTGTGTCGACCTTACCAAACATCTCACCATCGACTAACGCTTTCTGAATAAATAACTGATGCGCTTCACTTGCATCATGCGGGGCATAGGCTACCCGTCGACCGTGGTAAACCGGTAAACCATACAGCGTGGCGCGTTCAAACGCTAAGACCTCGCCGCGTTCTTTATCCCAAAACGGATCACTGAGCGACTTCACTAAGCGGTGTTTAGCAACCCGCTCAATCCACTGTGGTTCGATCTTAGCCAGGGTTCTGGCATACAAGCGGGTGGTCTCTTGAATCTCACCAGCCACAAACCACGCCCCCACCTTTTTACCCAGACTCGATCCTGGCCAAATAAAGAGACGAATCCCCCGGGCTCCAAGATAATCACCTGCTTTATTGCCACGTTGATCGCTTGCGTCTTCATCGCGCTTGCCAATATAGCCAAGCAGACCGGTGAGGAGTGCTGTATGAATTTGTTCATAGGTTGCTGGTGTTTGATTTTCTTTCCAGCCCTTCTCCGCCAGTAAGATATGCAATTGCCCATGCACATCGCGCCACTCACGAAGTCGCCTTGGTGAGAGAAAAAGACTGCGGCACTGATTCTCAAGCTGTCGATTACTTTGTTTATGTTTAAGAGCCTCTTGATACCAGTTCCACAACTTCACGAATGACAAAAACTCAGAGCGCTCATCCGCAAATTGCAAGTGAGCTTGATCGGCCGCACTGGCAAACTCCATGGGTCGATCACGTGGATCTTGGCAGGCTATGGCAGAAGCAATAATGGTGAGTTCTTTGAGTGCCTGCTGCTCACGCGCGGCCAATAGGATGCGCCCAATGCGAGGATCTAAGGGTAGCTCGGCTAGTGCCTTCCCTATTGCACTCAGTTGAACCCGATGTTGCCCTTGTAAATCGGGCTTGGTGGTGCTCTCAATCGCACCCAACTCCTCTAAAAGCTGCATGCCGTCGACAATTGCACGACCCAAGGGTTTATCAATAAAGGGAAATTGTGCGATGTTCGGTAGGCGCAAAGCAGCCATGCGCAGGATCACAGCAGCAAGTGAGCTGCGCAAGATCTCTGGATCGGTATATGCAGGACGTCCTTGATAATCCGCCTCACTGTAGAGACGAATACAAATACCGTCGGCTACACGGCCACATCGGCCAGCCCGCTGGTTAGCCGCCGCTTGAGAAATCGGCTCCACTTGGAGTTGCTCAACCTTGTTGCGATACGAGTAACGTTTGACCCGCGCCAATCCTGAATCAATCACATACCGAATGTTCGGCACGGTCAACGAGGTCTCAGCCACATTCGTTGCCAACACAATGCGGCGAGCACTTCCTGTCTGGAATACCCGCTCTTGCTCACTCACGGCTTGCCGTGCAAACAAACTCAAGATCTCCGGATGAAAACGCTGTTGCAACAATGGGTCTTTGCGCAATGCCTCAGCGCACTCCCGAATCTCCCGCTCGCCCGGTAAGAACACTAAGACATCGCCAGCCCCAGCAGCACCCTCTCGCCACACCTCACCAATTGCTTTGCAAACCGCCTCAGGAATTTCTAGTGCTTCTTTCTGACCATCAACTTGCAATGGCGCATAACGTTGCTCCACGGGGAAGAGTCGACCACTCACCTCAATCACTGGAGCAGCTTGACCATGGCTTGCAAAATGATTGGCAAAGCGTTGCGCATCGATTGTTGCTGAGGTAATGATGAGCTTAAGATCGGGTCGCTTAGCGATCAGCTGTTTGAGATACCCCAGTAAGAAATCAATATTCAGGCTGCGCTCATGGGCCTCATCAATGATGATAGTGTCGTATTTTTTGAGAAGTGGGTCAGCCTGGGTCTCGGCCAACAAAATCCCATCGGTCATCAATTTGATCGACGCTTGGTTACTGGTGTGATCAGCAAAACGGACTTGATAACCCACATCCTCGCCGATGGGAGTGCCCAGCTCTTGCGCAATTCGTTTAGCGGTACTTGTGGCGGCAATACGACGAGGCTGCGTATGGCCAATGAGTCCACCTTGGTTGATTTTGCCGCGACCCAAGGCTAAACAAATTTTGGGGAGCTGGGTCGTTTTACCCGAACCCGTTTCCCCACAAACAATGATCACAGGGCTTGCTAGCAAGGCTTTGGCGATCACTTCACGCTGGGAAGAGACTGGCAAACTCTCGGGGAATGCGATGGGCTTACCCCGCAACGCATGCCAAACGATTGCGCTTGACTCGCTCATACCAAACCCTTGACCTTGGTATTTAGGAATGGCTGTCTATCATTTATTTGGTATCTAAGCGCTTGCACCCTATAATTTTCGCATTATGTCTGCGCTTCCATCCTCATCCCACTCCAATCACTTTCCCTTTGTTGGCTGGCTACGCGAGGTAGCGCCCTATATCCACGCCTTCCGCGAGAAGACCTTTGTGATCGCCTTTGCGGGTGAGCTCGCCCAAGACTTTGATCAACTGGAGAACCTTATTGAGGATATTGCCATGTTGCACGCCATGGGCATGCGCATTGTCCTAGTTCATGGCATTCGCCCCCAAATTGATGAGCAGCTCTCCTTGCGCAAAATTAAGAGTAAGTTTGGTAAGGGCCATATGAGCAGTTACCGAATTACCGATTCTGCGGCTCTGGAGTGTGTAAAAGAAGCGGCTGGAGAACTGCGTCTTGATATTGAAGCCGCATTCAGTCGGGGCCTGCCCAATACCCCCATGGCGGGCTCACGCATCTCCGTGATCTCGGGTAACTTTATTACGGCGATGCCGATTGGTGTAGTTGATGGCATCGACTACCTTCTCACCGGACTCGTTCGCAAGGTGGACTCGGAGTCCATTCGAATGTCGCTCAATAGCGGCAAACTTGTTCTCCTCTCACCACTCGGGTTCTCACCGACCGGTCAGGCATTTAACTTGTCGTTTGAAGATGTGGCTGCCGCAACTGCTGCAGCACTGAAGGCCGATAAGCTGATGTTCTTAACCCCATTCCCAGGCTTGCAGGATGAGGAAGGCCATCTGGTTACTGAACTCTCGATTGCTCAGTTGCAGGACTACTTGCAGCTTTACCCCGACCTACCTAGCAATATGCGTAACTTCTTAAACACAGCCATGCGTGCAGTGCGCTCGGGTGTGAGCCGTGCGCACTTCTTACCTTGCGATCGGGATGGTGTTTTACTCGAAGAGTTGTTCACGCACGATGGCGTAGGCATGATGCTGGCCGCCTCCGACATTGAGAATCTCCGTGAGGCAACGCAAGACGATGTGGGTGGTATTTTGCAACTCACGCTGCCGCTCGAGGCCGAGGGTATTTTGGCTGCGCGTGGGCAAGAAGTACTCGAGCGTGATATCGCTCGGTTCTCGGTCATCGAGCACGATAAGGTCTTATTTGGTTGTGCAGCCCTCTTTCCGTTTCCCAATGGTGTCGGTGAACTGGCATGCCTAGTGGTTGATCCCAACTCCCAAGGCTCGGGCGATGGCGAACGGCTATTAAAGCGTGTTGAAGCCCGCGCCAAGCAAGAAGGCATTAATACCTTATTTGTTTTAACAACCCGGACTGAGCATTGGTTCCTCAAGCGCGGTTTTGTACGCGCCACTGTTGACGATCTCCCAGAAGAGCGCAAGCAGATCTACAACTGGGATCGTAAATCCATGGTGCTTACCAAAAGGATTTAATCCCCTTATTCTGGGATGCCATACCGACCTGGCCATGACTGCCTATAATCATGGCAATTAGTTCAATCGAGGTTGATATGGCACGAATGGTTCAATGCATTAAGCTCAATAAAGAAGCCGAGGGTTTAGATTTTGCTCCCCTGCCTGGCGATTTGGGTAAAAAGATCTGGAATCAGGTTTCCAAAGAGGCGTGGGCGGATTGGCTCAAGCACCAAACCATGCTCATTAATGAGAACCGCCTCAATATGGCCGACCCGCGAGCTCGCCAATACCTTCTCAAGCAAGTCGAGAAATATTTCTTTGAAGGTGGTGCCGATATGGCAAGTGGCTATGTGCCACCATCGCAGTAATTGCGTTTAGCTAAAACGTAGAGTTTCTACGGTTTCCTTTTTACCCAAAAGCAATACGTCCGCTTTGCGTTTGGCAAAGAGTCCGACGCTAATCACACCTGGGATCTGATTAATCGCTTCCTCAAGAGCGATCGGATCTTGAATCGATAAACCATGGATATCCAAGATCCAAGCCTTGTTATCAGTGAGGTAGGGTTGACCTTCGGCTTTACCGGATTTAATGAGTCTTAATTGAGCTTGCCCACCCAATAGTGCAAGCGCCTTAGTAACCGCCGTTTGTGCCAAAGGAATAATCTCCACTGGGAGAGGAAAGTGTCCCAGTTGCTGCACCAGTTTGCTCTCATCGCAAATGCAGATAAAGTCTTGGGCCATGCTCGCAATGATCTTCTCGCGGGTTAATGCACCACCGCCACCTTTGATCATATGACCATGAGGGTTAATCTCGTCGGCACCGTCCACATAGATTGGCATGGGGTGGGATTGCTTTGCAATGGCATCGGGCAATTGATTGGCGTCCACCACATGAAAGCCTAATTTGAGCAAACGCTCTGTGCTGGCAAGCGAACTTGAGATTACTCCCGCAAAATGATCGCGGTGCGGTGCAAGTAGATCAATAAACCAATTTGCGGTTGAGCCGGTCCCAATCCCTAAATACTGCCCTTTGGGCATCTTTTGGATTACGTACTCTTTAGCTGCCTGGGCAACGCGTTTTTTGAGATCGTCTTGGCTCATGAAAGCAATGATACAGAAGGATATTCGCTATCATATGCCTTTACTCTATGGATACACTGGCTCAACTCAAACGCTTTACCACGGTGGTTGCCGATACTGGCGACTTTGAGCGAATGCGTGCTTTTGCTCCCCAGGATGCAACAACAAACCCTTCACTCATTCTTAAGGCGGTATTGCAACCCGCTTACCAAGCTTTAGTTTCAGCGGTACAGCGTGACAATCCGAAAGCCTCCCCTACTCAATTAATTGATCGGATCTTAGTGGCGTTTGGGGCGGAGATCCTGCGCATTGTGCCGGGTCGGGTCTCCACCGAAGTTGATGCGCGTCTGTCATTTGATACCGCTACCACCATTGCGAAGGCCAAAGAGATCATGGCGCTGTACGGGGCACTTGGTATTGCCCGCGAGCGGGTCTTAATCAAACTTGCCAGCACTTGGGAAAGTATTGTGGCGGCTCGTGAGCTCGAGCAAGAAGGCATTCATTGCAATATGACCTTGCTTTTTTCTATGGTGCAAGCCGTTGCCTGTGCAGATGCCAAGGCCCGATTGATTTCACCATTTGTAGGACGCATTAGCGATTGGTATAAGAAGTCCTTGGGTGATCAATGGTCTCTCGAGCAATACGGGGGCGCCAATGACCCTGGGGTGCAATCGGTGCGCAGCATCTATACCTATTACAAACACTTTGAGATTGAAACCGAGATCATGGGGGCGAGTTTTCGTAATACCAGCCAGATCTTAGAACTGGCAGGTTGCGATCTACTCACCATTAGCCCTGAACTTTTGGCTGAGTTGCAGTCCAGCCATGAACCAGTCAGTCCTAAATTGCGAGTGGCAGATGCTAAATCGGCCGGTGTTGAGCGACTGAACTTGGATCAGGCAAGTTTTGGGAAGCTATTAGCAGAGAACACCATGGCTTCCGAGAAACTCCAAGAAGGCATTCACGCTTTTTGTACTGATATCGAGAAGCTTGAAGCCTTATTAATTCGCTGATCACTTCTTCAGTGATTTAGCGTGTGCTCGTTGACGACGTACCTCATAGAGGGTCACACCCGTGGCTACCGAGACGTTTAAGCTCTCGACTGCCCCTTGCATCGGAATATGCACCAACTGGTCACAGGTCTCACGGGTTAAACGCCGCATACCCTCACCTTCCGCACCCATCACAATCGCAGTGGGTCCTTTGAGGTCAACGTCGTAGATCGACTCATCGGCCTCATCATCAGTACCAATCAACCAAACTCCAAGCTCTTGCATCTCACGCATCGTTCTCGCAAGATTGGTCACCGTAATGATTGGGATCACCTCGGCAGCGCCACTGGCAACTTTACTCACGGTGGCATTGATGCTGGCCGAGCGATCTTTTGGCACGATCACGCCATGCACCCCGGCACCATCGGCTGCACGTAAGCAAGCGCCGAAGTTATGCGGATCAGTAATGCCATCAAGCACTAAGAGTAAGGGTGGATCACTTTTGACATCCAAACTGTCCAACAGTTCTGGCAAGGTTCTCGCTACAGAAATACCCTCAGCCATCGCCACAATCCCCTGATGGCGATCATGCCCCGCTAAGTTATGTAAGCGTTCCGCATTGGCTGAATAAAGTCGCTTTCCCAAAATGGGCTCGGCTTGCTTGATGAAGTCAGCCATGCGTCGATCGCGCCTAGCAGGATCATAGTAAACCGACTGAATGCTCTGGGGGTCGACCCGTAAGCGTGTCTGCACCGCATGAAATCCCAACAACAGTTGCTTCATTTGCGTTTGCCCTTATGGCTCTTGCGACCGGTACCCTGACCCATCGATGGCTGCCGCGCGGTCTTAGCGGATTTTGTCTTTGATTTCTTACTCGCGGTCGTAGCCTCGCGCTTAGGCGCTTTCTCAGCAGGACGGGTCTTCTTGTGTGCTGCTTTTTTACTGGGGCGCCCTGAATCATTTGCCAACACAGTTGATTTAAAGCGCATTCCATCGCGTTCGTGATTGGTATTCGCTTTGACGAGACTAAACTCGATCTTACGAGCATCAAGATCAACTCGGCTGACCAAGACGTGTAAGCGATCACCAATTCGATACCGTATTCCGGTGCGTTCACCCCGTAACTCCTGACGAGCCTCATCGTATTGGTAATAATCACCGCCCAACTCAGTGACGTGCACCATGCCCTCTACAAATAAACTCTCGAGTTGCACAAAGAGACCAAAATTAGCAACGCCCGTGATCGTGCCTGCGTATTCTTGACCTAAGTGGTCGCGCATGTAATAGCACTTGAGCCATGCCTCCACATCGCGTGATGCCTCATCGGCACGGCGTTCATTGGCAGAGCAATGCACCCCAAACTGAGCCCAGACGGCAAGCGCTGCGCCTTCTTTCGATCCTTTGGTATTGCCTGCTCGTTTGGCTCTGGCCTTCGCATCCTGCTGTGTCTGCTTCACAGCTGCAGCATTGGCCCGACCCTGTCCCTTACGAGGCATGGTGAGGTTCATCGGCACATCCTCTGGCAAGTGCGGATGATAGGCTTTCTTACTCAAGATCGCTTTAATGGAGCGATGCACCAAGAGGTCGGGGTAACGTCGGATGGGGCTCGTAAAGTGGGCGTATGCTGGGTAGGACAAACCAAAGTGGCCTTCATTCTCGGCCTGGTAAATCGCTTGTTGCATCGATCGCAGAATCAGCATCTGTAAGGTACTGGCATCGGGCCGACCTTTGATCTCTTTCATGAGCTTTGCAAAATCTTTGGGGTGTGGCTTCTCGTTTCCAGTGAGATGTAAGCCAGTGGTTCTTAAAACCTGTTTGAGGGTCTGTACTTTCTCGACCGAGGGCTCACCATGCACCCGAAAGAGGCTGAGATGGTGATGCTTTTGTAAGAAATTAGCAGCGCAGACGTTTGCGGTCAGCATGCATTCTTCAATTAAGCGATGGGCGTCATTACGTAACCTCGGCTCAATGCGCAAGATTTTGCCTAGCTCATTACTGATGATCTGGGTCTCAACGGTCTCGAAATCAATTGCCCCGCGTTTCTCACGGGCTGCAAATAATATTTTGTAGAGCTGGTAGAGGTGATTGAGTTGTTCATTGAACTGCGCAAAGCGCACTGCCTCGGGTCCACGGGTATTACTCAAGATCTCCCAAACGGTATCGTAGGTAAAGCGTTGCGCAGAATGCATTACCCCTTGGTAAAACTGATACGCCAGAATCTCCCCGCGTTGATCCACCACCGCATCGCAGACCATGCATAGACGATCCACTTCGGGATTGAGGGAGCAAAGGCCATTGGAGATTTTCTCCGGCAGCATCGGGATCACTCTGCGAGGGAAATACACCGAGGTGGCCCGCAGCAGCGCATCTTTATCGAGTGGATGACCAGGCTTCACATAATGTGCCACATCAGCAATTGCCACGATTAAACGCCAGGCTTTGATCTGACCATACTGCACGGGCTCGCAATACACCGCATCATCGAAGTCTCTAGCATCGGCACCATCGATCGTAATCAGTGGAATATCGCGCAGATCAACTCGGCCTTTGAGATCCTCTTGCGTTACTTCATTTGGTAATGCTTCAGCCTCTTTTAAGGCGGCTGGTGAGAACGTATGCGGCACACCATACTTACGAACCGCGATCTCGATCTCCATGCCAGGGTCATCGATCTCACCTAAAACCTCAACCACGCGACCCACCGCTTGTCGATAACTATCGGGGTAATCAATGATCTCGACACTCACCACCTGACCTAGTTTGGCCATGCCTTGGCCACGTGGTGGGATCAAAATGTCGTGACCAATGCGTTTGTCTTCAGGTGCCACAATCAGTACGCCGTTCTCATTAAGAAGACGTCCAATGACCAAGCGATTGGCATGCACCAGAACTTCCACAATCTGACCCTCGGGGCGTCCGCGGCGATCCGTACCCAATACTCGAATCGAGACCCGATCACCATGCATGACCCGAGCCATCTCGCGCTCGGTCAAAAAGATGTCTTCACCACCATCGTCTGGAACCACAAAGCCAAAGCCATCGCGGTGACCTTGTACCGTACCCATGCGATCGCTATCGCGGGTGATGGGTTGATCCGACTTACGCATGAACGGCTTTCGCAATTGAGGTCATGAGAGTGATTTGACCACAATGTGAAGGCAGCAACCTATAATGCACAAATGCCCAAATGGCGAAATTGGTAGACGCACCAGCTTCAGGTGCTGGCGATCGAAAGGTTGTGGAGGTTCGAGTCCTCTTTTGGGCACCAAAATGCAAGAGGATTAGCTACCAATCCTCATCTACGCTTCAAACGGATGGTGCAAGAGAATGGTCTCATCGCGCTCGGGGCCCGTAGAAACCATCGCAATCGGTTTACCGCAGATCGCTTCGACTCGTTTGAGATAGTCCTGAGCGGTCTTGGGTAATTTGTTCCAATCGGTAATCCCAACCGTACTCTCGGTCCAACCCTTAAAGTCTTCATAGATGGGTACGCAGCGTGCCACCGCTTCAGCACCGCGTGGCAATACATCCAAGGTCTTGCCATCGAGTTTATAGCCCACACAAAGACGAATGGTCTCAATGCCATCGAGCACGTCTAGCTTAG
Source organism: Polynucleobacter sp. HIN8 (assembly GCF_030297615.1). Lineage (NCBI taxonomy): Bacteria > Pseudomonadati > Pseudomonadota > Betaproteobacteria > Burkholderiales > Burkholderiaceae > Polynucleobacter > Polynucleobacter sp. HIN8. The sequence goes on from NZ_AP028139.1 coordinate 1,083,919, forward strand.
TCATGCATAAGCCAGAGAGTCCATTGATTTGGATCGAACGTTTTAATGCAGCAGCATCGAGCCAGCCAGTGCGCCGTGGTCGTCCAGTTACCGACCCAAACTCTTTACCAACCTCAGCGAGCCGTATACCCACTGGATCTTGTTTGTTGGGGTTCTCATGGTCATACAACTCACTGGGGAATGGCCCAGCACCCACTCGAGTGCAGTACGCTTTCGTAATGCCCAAGATGTAATGCAAAGATCCCGGACCCACACCAGATCCGGCAGCGGCATTACCAGCAACGCAATTACTCGAAGTTACAAAAGGATAAGTGCCGTGATCGATATCAAGTAAGGTTCCTTGAGCGCCCTCAAAGAGAAGGTTCTGACCTGCTTGTTCAGCGGCATAGAGTGCGCTGGAGACATCAACCACCATCGGCTTAATGCGCTCGGCATACGACATGGCTTCATCGAGTACGCGATTGAAGTCCAAGGCATCAACCTTGTAGTACTGGGTTAATGCAAAGTTGTGATAGTCGAGGTTCTCGCGCAATTTAGCTGCAAATTGTTCGGGGTAAAAAAAGTCTTGCACCCGCAATGCGCGCCTTGCTACTTTATCTTCATACGCGGGCCCAATTCCGCGACCGGTCGTACCAATCTTATCGCTACCGCGTTTTTTCTCCCGAGCATGATCAATCGCAACGTGGTACGGCAAAATCAGAGTGGCTGCCTCGGAGATCTTTAAGCGTCCCTGCACATCCAAGCCAGCGCTTTCGAGCTCACCAATCTCTTTGAAGAGGGCTTCGGGTGAAAGCACCACGCCATTGCCGATATAGCAAATGACTTGGGGGTGCATGATGCCTGAAGGAATCAGACGCAAGATGGTTTTCTTGCCACCAATAATGAGTGTGTGCCCAGCGTTATGTCCACCCTGAAAACGTACGACGGCTTGTGCATGATCGGTAAGCCAATCAACCACCTTACCCTTTCCTTCATCACCCCACTGCGTACCAATCACAACAACATTCCGACCCTGAGACTTACTCATATGCATTCCACTTCGTTTTTTATTAATTTCGCTTTATTGTAGTGATCAAGCGACTAGCCGCGCGATTTTAGTTCCCAACTGGCACCTTGTTTCACGAGTTCGCGTTGGCACTCAAACTCTTCCGAATTTGCATCATCGCCCTTGTGTGCCTGAATGACTACCTCGCCCGCAGCACGTAACTCATCAATACGACGATTTAGATCTGGATCGTTCGACCAGGGTGCAAAAATCGCCTGACGCTTAACTGAGATATTGGATAAGTCGGCAAGTGTGAGTAGATCGAGTGAAAAGCCCGTAGCGGGTCGTGAGCGACCAAAGGCCTGACCGACATGATCATAACGACCACCGCGCGCAATGGGTTGAGGCAAACCATCCACATAGGCAGCAAACATGACACCGCTGTGGTACTGGTATCCACGTAAATCCGCTAGATCCAGCGAGAGCTCCAATTGTTTGGATAAGCCACTAGTCGCCGCAATCAGACGCTCTAGGTCCTTAAGCGATTGTGCAATCAAGGGTTGATTGGGTAAGGCAAGCTGACCCGACTTAGCACTGGCTAAGACCTCCGCACAAGAGCCATTGAGTTGCAACAATGCCAATAATGGTTTGCTAATCGCAGGCGCAAACTGGCTCACCCATTGAGTGAGGCTTGGCTGGTCTTTGGTTTGTAATATGGTGTAGAGGGTCTCGGTATCGGCATGGCTTAATACCAAATCGCCTAAGATGCCTTTAAACACTCCTGCATGCGACAAATCTAAATAGATCTTGCCAAGCCCCGCTTGAGTTAGTGTCTTTAGGAGTAAATTGATCGCTTCAAGATCAGCCTCCCACCCCGCATGCCCATAAATCTCGGCACCGAGTTGCAATTCTTCACGCGAGGTTGAACCCGGCGGTGTACGTACACGCGCTACCGACCCTGCATAGCACAGACGGGTCACGCCTTCACGATTAAGAAGGTGTGCATCGATACGCGCCACCTGGGGCGTGATATCTGCACGTAAGCCTAAAGTCCGACCTGAGAGCTGATCAACGAGCTTAAAGGTTTGTAAATTAAGATCCGATCCCGTTCCAGTTAACAGTGAATCCAAGAACTCCAAGAGCGGCGGGCTAACGAGCTCATAGCCGTAGGATTGATATAGATCGAGGGAGCGACGGCGCAACTCCTCGATCTTGCGAGCCCGGGCTGGCAATACATCAGCAATATCCTCGGGCAGTAACCAACGGTTCATGATGCGATCGTTTAGTTCTTCTTTTGCATGAACCGGAAGAAATCATTGCTTGGCTCGATCACCATTAAGTCTTTCTTATCCTTAAAGGTGTTGCGATAGGCTTCAAGGCTGCGATAGAACTGAGCAAACTGGGGGTCACGGTTAAATGCTTCGGCATAGAGGGCTGTCGCTCGAGCATCGCCCGCTCCTTTGATCCGCTGTGCATCGCGATAAGCGTCTGCCAAAATTACATCGCGCTGACGCTCCGCACTTGCCCGAATCTTGTCTGATTCTGCCGCTCCCGTGGAGCGCAATTCATTAGCCACTCGCTTACGCTCTGCTTCCATTCGGCGATAGACCGAATCGCTAATTTCAGCGAGCAAGTCAATCCGCTTTAGGCGCACGTCGACGATTTCAACACCAATCGCTTTGGCATCGTCCTCCACTTTTTTCTGAATCCCTTGCATCACCTGATCACGCTGCTCTGAAATAATCTCGCGGATGGTACGTTTGGTGAACTCTTCGTTTAAGGCCGAACGAATCAGCTGGTTCATCCGATCGGTCGCTAGCCGCTCATCACCACGGAAGCTCACGAAGAACTTGAGGGGATCAATAATGCGCCACTTCACATACGAATCCACCAAGAGGTTTTTCTTCTCAGCAGTAATAAAGCGCTCTGCGTCGGGATTATCAATCGTCATGATGCGACGGTCAAAAAAGATGACGTTTTGAAATGGTGCAGGTAGCTTGAACTGCAAACCCGGTTGCTCAATCACTCGCACAATCTGACCGAAAGCAAAGACCACGGCAAACTTGCGTTGATCGACAACAAAAATACAGGAACTAATCAAATAGAAAGAAACGATTAGACCCAGAATAAGACCAAGGAGACGATTAGGCATGATAACTTTTTCCTCGATTCTTAACGATCACCGCGATCACGACTGCGCAAGCCATCCCGTTTCTCGGGAGTACGCTCCGCAGGGGATGGTGCTGTACTGGGAGCGGGACTAGAGATGGCATTGGGTGAGACGACACCCGGCAAAGCAGCGCCCTGCAGTTGCGCAGCTTGTTGCGCTTCGGTGGTCACTTGATTAATGATTTTATCGAGCGGTAAATACAACAAGCTATTGCTCTTGGCAGTGTCGACCAATACCTTGGTGACATTGTTGTAGATCTCTTTCATGGTGTCGATGTACATCCGATCGCGCGTTACCTGAGGTGCCTTGGCGTACTCGCTGTAAATTTGTTTGAAGCGCAAGGCATCGCCTTCGGCCATCGCAGAAACGCGTGCCCGATAACCTTCAGCTTCTTGGATTAGACGCGCTGCTGTACCTTTCGCACGAGGCAGGATGTCGTTGGCATACGCCTCACCCTCACTCTTTAGACGCTCGCGGTCTTGACCCGCTTTCACCGCATCATCAAACGCGGCCTGAACTTGCTCTGGCGGTTGCACGTTTTGCACGGTCACGCTAGTCACAAAGATACCGGTTTTATAACTATCCAAAATAGCTTGAATGGCCAAAGCCAGATCAATCGCAATCTTCTCACGACCTTCATACAACACCGTGTCCATCTTGCTGCGTCCCACAATCTCACGCACTGCGGTCTCAGCAGCCTGAACCACAGCCATATCTGGATCACGATTGTTAAAGAGATACTCCATCGGATCCTTTAAGCGGTACTGAACCGCAAAACGGACATCAATGATGTTCTCGTCTTCGGTCAACATCGACGAATCTTTTTGATTGGTACCCTTAATCATCACTGAGCGACCAACCTCAACCGAACGTACGGCCGACAAGTTCACGGTCTCCGTTGATTGAATCGGCCAAGGCATCCGCCAGTTAATACCGGGACGTGCTGTGTAGTCGTATTTACCAAAGGTGAGAACAACACCGGCCTGACCTTCCTGAATCATAAAAAAGCCACTAAATAGCCACACCAGGGTCACAATGACTAAGGCACCTAAGCTAGCCGCCTTGGGATTAAAGCCCTCAACATTAAATTGGGGTGGTTTACGTCCACCACCACTAGGTGGCTGTCCGCCACCCGATGGCCGCTTCTTGCCGCCAAAGAGATTATTTAACTTGTCGTTGAAATCGCGCCAGAGATCATCAAGATCGGGCGGTCCATTTTCAGGGCGGCGATTACCTTGGGGTTGCTGATTAGGTTGGGCCTGATCACCACCTTCTTTAGGATCTTTATCCCCTTTGGGTGCTTGATGGTTATTTCCCCAGCCAGGATCATTGACGGAGAAAAACCCTTTAAAGTAGTCACCTACTTTATGGAGTGTTTGGCGAATAGTTTCGGGTCGAATGGAAATCAAAATCGGCGGTTTCTGGTCTATCGGTTAATGGTTGGAGCAGATCGCCATGCGCCTTGTGATGTTGGACGTCAGCGTGCTCAACCTTTAGTTTATCAGTCCTGTGTGCAAACTCGCATAGACACTCGCGCAGCAGGTCTAAACCCATGCCTTTCTGGGCAGACAAAAAGACCTTGTAAGGCACCCCATGAATATCACGTTCAATATGAGGGCCTTTAGTAAAAGTCTGCGGCATCAAATCAATTTTGTTCATCACTTCTAAACGTGGAATGCCATCCGCCCCAATTTCCTTCAGGACCGCTTCAACTTGAGCCTGCTGCTCCTGGGCAACTGGGCTGCAGGCATCAATCACGTGCACAATCAAATCGGCATGCACCGTTTCATCAAGTGTGGCTCGAAAGGCCTCAACCAATTGATGCGGTAACTCCCGAATAAATCCCACAGTATCAGAAAGGACAATTTGCCGCCCCTCTTCCAAATGAACGCGTCGGGAGGTGGTGTCCAAGGTCGCAAAGAGTTGATCAGCGGCATAGGTGCCGGCTTTGGTCAGTGCATTAAATAAGGTGGACTTACCGGCATTGGTATATCCCACTAATGACACGGAGAACACTTCGTTGCGTGCCCTTGCTCGCCGTTGGGTGCGCTGCTGACGTTGCAACTTGGCAAGTTCTGTTTCCAAGCGTTTGGCTTTGGTTGCTAACATGCGGCGATCCAACTCCATCTGGGTCTCACCCGGTCCACCGCGTAGACCAATACCACCCTTCTGACGCTCTAAGTGACTCCAAGCGCGCACGAGTCTTGACATGCGGTAGCGCACATTGGCTAACTCCACTTGGGTCTTACCCAAATGGCTCTTCGCGCGTTGCGCAAAAATATCGAGGATCAACCCGGTGCGATCGATCACGTGTTTACCCAGATGACGCTCAAGATTGCGTTGTTGCGTTGGTGAAATCGCGTGATTGACGATCGCAAGTTCTGCATCATGCTCCTGCATCGCACGTAAGACCTCATTGGCCTTACCCGAACGAATAAATAAGGAAGGGTCAACGCTACCGCGACGCCCAATGACCGAAGCGCTTGGTATCGATCCTGCACTCTGCGCTAAGAGTGCAAGCTCCGCCATGCTCTCTGGGAAATCGTCTTTGCCGGTATCAATTCCTACCAATACCGCACGGACCTCCTCGACTCCGGTGTTATGCAGCTGGAGCTTCCTCATCGTCTGCCCTAAAGCTCACAGCTCGGGCGGGTACTACGGTGGAGATGGCGTGCTTATAGACCATTTGGGTTACGGTGTTGCGCAACAGAATCACGTATTGATCAAACGACTCAACATTGCCCTGTAACTTAATGCCATTGACCAAATAGATCGACACTGGAATGTGCTCTTTGCGCAAGGCATTCAGAAAAGGGTCCTGCAGCAACTGGACTTGTTTGGTATTCATACTGCTCCTTAATCGTTATTTAAGTTAGGGAGTCTTGCTTTTGTATACAACACGGATGGTTTCTGTAAGGATATTAACCGTATTCAACGGAATTCTCCACGGATAGAACATATCCTACTTACGGCGTGGTTTTTCATCCTTGACGTAGGGATTTGCCGCAGTCCGGAACTCAATCCGCAGAGGCGTACCGCGTAATTCAAAGATCTCCCGAAAGCGCCCTTCAAGATAGCGTTTGTAGCTATCGGTAATGCCATGCAAGGCGCTCCCATGAATAATCACAATCGGCGGGTTCATGCCGCCCTGATGGGCGTACCGGAGTTTGGGTCGGCCTTTGGCCACCCGTTTGGGCTGTTGATGTGCCACCGCATCAATCATGGCGCGGGTCAGTTTTGGTGTAGACAGTTTGGCCATCGCGGCCTGGTAAGCCTTATCCACATCCTTAAAGAGCTCTTTGATGCCAAAGCCTTTTTTGGCCGAGATGGGATGCACATTGGCAAAGTCTAGAAAGCGCAGCTTTTGGGCAATCTCCACGCGCGCACGCTCTTTCACATAGGCGTCTATCCCATCCCATTTATTAACCGCGACTACCAGAGCGCGCCCCGCTTCCACAATGTAGCCCGCAATATGCGCATCCTGCTCAGAGATATCCTGCTGAGCATCGAGCATCAAGATCACGACATTGGCATCGTTAATCGCTTGCAGAGTTTTGACCACCGAGAACTTTTCAATAGCTTCAAAGACCTTGCCACGACGACGAAGTCCTGCGGTATCAATCAAGACATAGGATTTGCCATTGCGCTCAAACTCAACCTCAATAGCATCCCGCGTCGTACCAGGTAGATCAAAGGCAATGACCCGATCTTCCCCAAGCAAGGTATTAATGAAGGTCGACTTGCCAACATTGGGTCGGCCCACCACCGCAATCTTCATCGGTCGCGTGCCATCAGCGACCGCTGCATCATCAGGCTCGGGTTCAGGGATCTGCAATTGATCGAGCGCTTCTTCGATGAGAGCGCGCACCCCATCGCCATGCGCAGACGAAATCGGCTCGGGTTGACCAAGACCCAACTCATAAAAATCGGCTGTGACCACACTAGCCGACATGCCCTCGGTCTTATTGACCGCAAGGATGACCGGGCGACCGGTCTTGCGTAAGAAATCGGCAATCACGCGATCCTGTGGGGCAAGCCCTAGTCGGCCATCGACCATAAAGATCACCAGATCCGATTCGGCGACGGCTTGCTTCGTTTGCTTAGCCATCTCAGCCATAATGCCGGTCTTCGCAACGGGTTCAAAGCCACCTGTATCAATGCAAATGAACTCCCGATCGCCAACGCGACCATTGCCATAGTGACGATCACGCGTGAGCCCCGGAAAATCAGCAACTAAGGCATCTCTCGATTTAGTGAGGCGATTAAATAAGGTGGATTTACCGACATTGGGTCGGCCCACGATGGCAATAACGGGTTTCATGGGGAATGGTCTTAACGCGGGCGATACGCCGCAATCTTGCCACCTTGAGAAGCAATGATGATCACGCCACCTGCTGCAATCGGAGCTGCGCTAACCGGTGAGCTATCGTGACGAATCCGCGAGACCAACTGTCCACTATTTTGATTGAGAAGATGAACATAACCTTGTTTATCACCCATCAGCACCACTTTGCCAACTGCAAGCGGTTCTCCCACATCACGCCAAGTGAGTTGCGTGTTCTCCCACACTTGCACACCATCGCTTGCACGATAGGCATAAACGTGGGACTTTTCATTAGCAGCAAAGACAAACTCCGTACTTTGAGTGGTGCCGGTATAGCTTGAGAAATCCTTCGACCACGCTAAATTACCAGTGCGTAGTTCAGCGCAACCAATTTTCCCTTGATAAGAAACCACACAAAGGCGCCCTTCCTCAAGACTCGGTCGACTGGTGACATCATTTAAACGTTCGATCTCAGAAAAGCCTTTGGGGAACGAGACCGCCGACTCCCAGATGAGTCCACCGTTGGAGAGCGCGAGTGCTCCAAAGCGGCCGCCGGCAAAACCAGTGACCACAGCATCATTGCCAACTAAGAGCATGCCGTAACCAACGCGCAGTGATAGTGGGGACTGTTGCCGTTGATAAATCCAACGCCGTTTACCCGTGCTTGCATCCAAACCAATAAAGCGATGATCTAAAGTACGGATCACCACGACACCGGCTGCTACGATCGGATCAGAAAGTACCTCACTTCCAATCAGGTGCTTCCAAATATTTTTACCCGACTCATCGTAGCCATAGGCATTGCCTTCGCTACTAACCACTACGGTAATCTTGCCATCCGATCCTGGACCAATGGAGAGTTTCTCGGGAACGCTAACCTCCCAAACGACACGCCCAGTCTCAATATTTAACTTACTAAGCGTTCCGCGTGCGGACGCTGCGAAGAGATGGTTATCAGCAACAACAGGACGAAAGTTAGCAGGAACGGAGCTACCGACACTGGTTGACCAGACCTCAGCAAGCTCGACTTGATTCGTTATATTGACGAGCTCAGCTGGTTTACGAACCTTGGACGAGCCCGAGCAGGCAATCAATGCGATGGAAAGAGATGCGATGGCACCCCAGCGCAACAGTCGCACTACATCCCCCCTACGGCATCAATCTTTACTTTCAATAAGCCGCGCGCGTCCTCTGGAAAGGCTCGATCACTTTGCATGGCTTTCATGGCCTTGAGGTATTCGATACGCGCTTCAGGGATTTTTGTTTGTACCAGATACCAATCCCCACGACGCTCAATCCAAAGGGGCTCAAATCCTTTCACAGCTTTTTCTTTGAGGAGTTGATCAGCCTCTTTCAGACTGGCTTCAGTCCCTTGATCAATAAGAATCCCAAGGAGCCGCAATTGCGCCAGAGCCCGAAACGAATCATCACTGGCTTGATTGGCGGTCCACTTCAAATAGCTTTGTGCTTTGCTTGCATCGTTACTGTCCATCGCAACCTTGGCAGCCACAAGGCTTCCCATCGCTGCATAACTCGTGCCACCGTATTTCTTTTGTAAATCTTCAGCCGCAAGATACGTTTTGTCTTTTTCATTCTTGCTAATCGAATTAATTAAGGTCTCGTATAACTTACCCGCATCGGCGGCTTGATCGCGTTGATACCACTTCCAAGCGCTCATGCCGCTATAAACGAGCAATGCTACGGTAATGACACCGATGATGTAATTGCCATAGCGGGCCCAAAACGATTTCAGGTTCGCTAGGTTTTCTTGTTCTTCGAGGTCAAGTGCCATGCCAATACTGCTTTCTTCAATGAATTAAACGCTTATTTTATGCTGTATCGCTTACGAATCGACTAAAGCGTCGACCACTGCTGCCAATAAACCCGATAGTGGCACGGCATGTTGCTCACCAGTGCCACGAAGGTCCTTCAATTGCGCCTCATCCCGAGCGAGCTCATCAGGGCCAATAATCAGTGCTAACTGCGCACCGCTTGCGTCGGCTTTTTTCATCTGGGATTTAAAGCTCGCACTCTGTCCATCGGGCGGGCAATGTAAGATCACGTCGACCCCGGCACTGCGCAGCGCTTCCGCTGCAATCATGGCCTGTACCAAGGTATCCCCACCTTGGTGTAACACATAGACATCGCAAACCGGATCGCTCTCTGGAACACTCTTCGAGATCGCCATGAGATCCAATACACGCTCCATGCCCATGGCCCATCCACAGGCTGGGGCACTCTTACCACCCATACGTTCCATCAAGGGATCGTAGCGACCACCGCCAGCGATCGTGCCTTGGGCACCTAATGCTTCGGTGGTCCACTCAAATACGGTCAGGTTGTAATAATCCAAACCGCGCACCAATCGTGGATTGATCTTAAATGGAATATTGTTGGCTTTCAAAAGGGTTTGTACTGCTTCAAAGTGAGCTAAGGACTCTGAACCCAAAAACTCCAGGAGCTTTGGTGCACCTTCAATCAAAGCCTGCATGCTTGGGTTCTTCGAATCCAGAATCCGCAGTGGATTAGTTTGCAAACGCCGTTGCGAGTCCTCATCCAATTGCGCATGGTGTTGGGTAAAGTACTCCACTAAGGCTTGACGATGCGCAGCGCGTTCTGCTGCCTCACCCAAAGAGTTGAGTTCCAAACGTACACCTTGCAAACCAAGCTCATCCCAAAGGCGTTGACCCATCAAGATGATCTCGGCATCGATGTCTGGGCCTGCAAATCCCAAGGCTTCAATCCCAAATTGATGAAACTGGCGATAGCGTCCACGCTGCGGGCGCTCGTGCCGAAACATGGGTCCCGTGTACCAAAGGCGTTTGGGGCCGTCATAGATCAGATTGTGCTCAATCGTGGCACGCACCACTGCTGCGGTTCCTTCAGGTCGCAATGTGAGCTGTTCTCCATTGAGTCGATCTTCAAAGGAGTACATCTCTTTCTCCACAATATCAGTCACCTCACCAATACCGCGTTGGAAGAGCGCTGTTGCCTCGACGATCGGCGTCCGTATCTGCTCGTAACCATATGCTCGAGTGAGATCGGCTAAGGTGCGTTCTAAATAAGACCAAGCCGCTGCATCTTTGGGCAGCAGATCGTTCATGCCGCGAATGGCATTAATTTTTTGCATGGTAATTGGCTTTAACGTACTCGTCGACAATCAGTTGAAACTCTTCAGCGATGCCCTCGCCGCGCAAGGTCTTTACTTTTACGCCATCCACAAATACGGGGGCTGCGGGGCTCTCACCAGTGCCTGGTAAAGAGATACCAATATTGGCGTGCTTACTCTCACCTGGGCCATTCACAATGCAACCCATCACTGCGACGTTCATGTTCTCAACACCGGGATGGGTTTTCTTCCACACTGGCATTTGTTGACGCAGGTAAGACTGGATCTTGGCAGCTAACTCTTGGAAGGTGGTGCTGGTGGTGCGACCACATCCAGGGCAAGCAATCACCATCGGCGTGAAATTGCGCAATCCCATGGTTTGCAAGATCTCCTGACCCACAATCACTTCGTTCTCACGCGGCGCGCCCGGATCGGGGGTTAAGGAGATGCGAATGGTATCGCCAATGCCTTCTTGCAATAAAACCGCAAGTGCAGCAGTCGATGCCACGATGCCTTTGCTACCCATGCCCGCTTCGGTGAGACCAAGATGCAAGGAGTAATCACAACGCCTTGCCAGATCGCGATACACCGCAATCAGATCTTGCACACCGCTCACTTTGCACGAGAGAGTAATTTGATCGGGGTTCATGCCGAGCTCAACGGCTTTACTCGCCGATTGCAAAGCCGACTGAATCAAGGCCTCAATCATCACCTCTTGCGAGGTTTTGGGCATTGCCAGCTTCGCGTTATCGTCCATGATCTGCGCTAACAAATCTTGATCGAGACTACCCCAGTTCACACCAATCCGAATCGGCTTATCGTAGTGACAAGCCGCCTCGATCATTTGCGCAAATTGTGGATCGCGCTTGGCGCCTTTGCCCACGTTACCAGGATTAATGCGGTACTTGGATAAGGTCTTAGCACAATCCGGATAGTCTTTGAGTAAGGTATGGCCGTTGTAATGAAAGTCACCAATCAATGGCACCTTCACATCCATCTTATCGAGCTGCTCGCGGATGTAAGGTACTTGGGCTGCGGCTTCTGGGGTATTGACGGTAATGCGCACCAGCTCTGAGCCTGCTCTTGCCAACTCCTTCACCTGAATCGCGGTTGCGATTGCGTCCTCGGTATCGGTATTGGTCATCGATTGCACACGCACCGGGGCGTCCCCACCAACGGTCACGCGGTGATCGCCCCACGCAACCACCGACTGGCGCGATAGCCGGCGTGGCAATGGTCCAAGGGGCAATGGGGGCAAACAACCCGGCTCAATCTTATTCATCATGGCATCCAATTGCGATCATTATCGTCCCTGAAATTGAATCACCTGCTCATCGAGTGCTTGCATGCGCTCGGCTCGGCGAGTTCGGTCTATCACATCGCCTGCCAACTGTCCGCAGGCAGCTGCAATGTCGTCACCGCGGGTCTTACGCACGGTGGTGACCAGATCGGCGTCTTGCAAAATTTGGGCAAACTGCTTGACCCGCTCGGCCGGTGAGCGCTTGAGGCCCGAGGCAGGGAATGGATTAAAAGGAATGAGATTTAATTTACAACGCAAGCCCTTTAAGAGTCTGATTAATTCTTTGGCATGCTGGTCTTGGTCGTTCACGCCATCGAGCATGCAGTACTCAAAGGTAATAAAGTCGCGCGGTGCAAATGGTAAGTAGCGATCACAAGCAGCAATCAGTTCTTTTAAGGGATACTTTTGATTGAGCGGCACGAGCTCATCGCGCAGCGCATCGTTGGGTGCATGCAAGGATACGGCGAGCGCCACTGGGCAATCCTGCGCCAAGCGATCCATCATGGGGACCACACCCGAGGTGGATACGGTCACGCGCCGGCGTGATAGACCATAGGCATGATCGTCAAGCATCAAGCGTAGCGCAATGAGAACCGCATCGTAGTTCAATAAGGGCTCGCCCATGCCCATCATCACCACATTCGTAATCACCCGACCCTGGGTTTGCTCGGCACAATCCTCATCGAGTCTGCGAATCGCAAGCGGATCCTCTCGCAGATGATGCTCAGCAAACCAGAGTTGTCCAATAATCTCTGCGGGTGTTAGGTTGCGGGCAAAGCCCTGATGACCGGTGGAACAAAAACGGCAGTTAACTGCACACCCTGCTTGGGAAGAGATACAAAGCGTACCGCGATCGTCTTCGGGGATGTAGACCATCTCAACGGCATTACCAGCGCCCACATCCAGTAACCACTTGCGGGTGCCATCACTGGCTTTCATGTCCCCAATAACAGGCAAGCTCGTGATCTCAGCGTGATCGGCAAGCTGCTGACGAAAGGATTTGGCTAGATCGGTCATCAGCGTAACATCACAAACGCCACGCTGATGCACCCACTGCAAGAGCTGCTTAGCCCGAAACGGCTTCTCGTTTAATCCCGCAACGTACTCTGCCATCTTGGCAGCATCAAAATTAAGTAAGTTCGTGCGGTTGGTATTCAATGGTGAATTAACGCGCGAAGATGTTCATGCCGGGGAAGAAAAAAGCGACTTCCACCGCAGCGGTCTCTGGCGCATCCGAGCCATGCACGGCATTGGCATCAATACTGTCTGCAAAATCAGCACGGATTGTGCCTTTGTCAGCCTTCTTTGGATCCGTAGCGCCCATCAACTCGCGATTTTTGGCAATTGCATTCTCACCCTCAAGCACCTGAATCATCACTGGACCTGAGATCATGAAGCTCACGAGATCCTTAAAGAAAGGACGCTCTTTATGAACTGCATAGAACTGCTCCGCTTCATTTTTTGAGAGGTGCGCCATTTTGGCGGCGACGATCTTCAAACCAGCTTGCTCAAAACGAGCATAGATTTGGCCAATCACGTTCTTCGCGACTGCGTCAGGTTTGATGATGGATAAGGTGCGCTGAATTGCCATGCAAAAACTCCAATGATGTTGTGTGAAACGGTTTTTCGGTTTTATTGATTCATTTGTCAGCAATACTCGGTATTGCGATGCGAAATTATACTTTGTTTTTAGGGTTTTATCCCCGATTCCCACTCCTAAGCCCTTGAATTTCTTAGGTATATCAAATTAGCGGCCAATCCAGAAGACCCGAATGACACAAAGGTCTTGATTTTTATATGTTTTGTCTATACTTAGTGACTATCAAGCCCATGTTGGGCTTATTTATAGGAGCTACTCAATGAGTGATCTTAATTCGGTTGGTTTCGGTCGTGACGTTTCGGTTGCAACTGCCCAATCCCGTAATCGTGTCCTAAGAAACACCTACGCCCTCTTGGCACTTTCCATGGTGCCTACAGTCATCGGCGCGTGGTTGGGTGTGGCCATGGGCTTTACCTTCTTCGAAGGTAGTCCATTTATGGGTGCGATTATCTTCTTGGCAGTTGCCTTTGGTTTCTTCTGGGCAATCGAGAAGAACAAAGATACCGGTATGGGTGTGGTGCTCTTGCTAGCGTTTACCTTCTTTATGGGTGTGATGCTCTCACGCCTAATTGGTATGACTCTGGGCAGCTATAGCAACGGTGCAACCCTGATTATGGGCGCCTTTGGTGGCACAGCCGCCATCTTCACCGTGATGGCTTCCATTGCAACGGTCTCCAAGAAAGACTTCTCGAGCATGGGCAAGTTCCTGTTCGTGGGTGTCATTTTGTTGATCGTGGCTTCCTTAGCCAACATCTGGTTGCAGATGCCTGCATTGATGCTAACCATCATGGTGGTTGCAATCGCTATCTTCTCTGCGTTCATCCTTGTGGATGTGCAACGCGTAGTTAATGGTGGCGAGACCAACTACATCATTGCGACCCTAGGTATCTACCTCAGTATCTACAACATCTTCTCCAACCTCTTGGCTCTTCTGGGCATCTTCGGTGGAGACCGCGACTGATAGCAACGTAGTCCTGCGGTAACTTCAGGGCGCTGCGGCGCCCTTTTTATTTGGATTTAGAGCATACGAAATTTGTACACATTTGTCAGAAAATCATGCGTACATTAATTTACCTTGATTTAGCCGTCTTTCGATTGTTTTGATAGATTTTGATTCACGCTTTAATTCACCGAGAACAAGGTTAATAAATGTTTGCCAACCCTCACCCTTAGATCGATAAAAATTTAAGGTCTCTTTATCGATCCTAAGAGTAATTTGCTCTTTGCTGCCACTGCCAGGAGGTCTTCCGCGACCCCGAACAAGTGTTGGCTTAATACGTTTCCACTCTTTCTCAGTTAACGGCCGACTATCTGGGTCTGACCTTGCAGCCTTCGTAATGGCAAGATCCTCTTTGACAGTTGGCTTAATTAGTTTCTTTTTCATAATGCATAAACTCCCGTCTATTTGCTTTGCGCAGACTAATGACTCTTCGTTGAGTTCCGATATTTACATAAACAATGAAATACAACCTATTTTTCATCGGTGCAAGACCAATACAGCGCACCTCGCCATAATCTTTTCTGTCATCAATCCAAAATAAGCCATCATCCCAATCAAGCTTGCTCGCATCCCGCAAGCTAACTCCATGTTTTTGTATATTTGTCTTGTCTTTTTGCTGATCATAAATAAATTTTATCCGATTTATTGTAACTACAATAAATCATGATTGCAATTATTATAACTACAAATATTAGGGTTTATTGATGCGCAAATAATTCAATACCCAAGCAGGATCACTATCGCTTGGGAAGATTGGGTAATGCACTGCCTCAATACGCCCTTGATGACTAATTAAGGTCACGCGTTTGAGTAAGGTCATCCCTGCTGCCACAAAGGTTGGTAAGTTGAGCGCCTTCTGGAACTGATATTGCTCATCACTCAGAACCTGAAACGGCAAATGCAAACGCGTAGCCATCTCGCGTTGATACTCCGTACTTTGTACACTGAGCCCAAACACATTGGCATGTAGGGCTTGGAGTTCTTGATAGTGATCCCGAAAGGCACAACTTTGCGGTGTGCAACCCCGCGCACCCGGGATTTGATCCCACCCCTCAGGTAATGGCACGTTAGGCTGACCGGTCATGGGATAGCAATAAATCACCAAACGCCCAGCTAGTTGGGAGAGGTTCACCATCGATCCATCCGTTGCCAACAAGGCTACATTCGGCAAAGGCATGCCAACCAAATGATTACAAGCCCCATCGTCTTGAGGAACAGGTAAATCAGTGGGTAGTTGGTTGAGATTGGTCATGGGATATCCCTATTGATGAACTCACACAATACCCGAATTTTATCTCGGTCGATCAAACACCGCAATTGACTCAATGTGCGAGGTGTGGGGGAACATATTGATGATCCCTGCTTTGCTCAGGGTGTAATTGAGTTCGTGCGTCAGAATCGCTGCGTCGCGTGCCAGTGTTTTGGGATTGCAGGACACATACACGATGCGCTTTGGTAGCGCTGTTGATGGTAGGTCTAGCATTGCCTTACAAATCTCCATCGCACCCTCTCGCGGTGGGTCAATCAGCCATTTGTCGGCCTTGCCCCAGCTATTGAGATCAGTGGCCGTGACCTCAAAGAGATTACTTTGGGTAAATTGGGTTTTGTGATCGAGTTGGTTATGGCGAGCGTTTTGTAAGGCACGCTGAGTTAGGGTCTTGCTACCCTCAATGCCAAGCACTTCCTTAGCCAGTGTTGCAATGGGGAGTGTGAAGTTGCCAATGCCACAAAAGAGATCAATCACACGGTCACTTCCTTGGATCTCCAGTAATGCTATGGCCTTACTGATGAGTACTTGATTGACTGCGTGATTGACTTGAGTGAAGTCCGTCGGCAGAAACGGTAAGCTGACCCCAAACTCAGGCAAGCTGTAACTCAGCGCTTGCGCAGCGGGGTAAAACGGTTTGGCACTCTCAGGGCCTTGGGCTTGTAACCAAATACCCACCTGATGGTGTTTAGCAAATGCTTCAAGATTCTTCAGATCTGTGGGGGTCAGTGGTAGCAAGTGCCGAATCACTAAGGCAATTTGGGGAGTACTTGGTTGGTTTACATCCTCTCCAACCGCAAACTCAATTTGCGGTACGCGATCTCGAATACTAAGTGAGCCCACCAGTTCTCGCATCGGCACTAATAGATCTGAGATCCGCTTAGGGATCACTTCGCAGGTCAGCATGTCCGCCACATAACTACTGTTGTGCTCATGAAAACCCACCAAGATCGTGCCCTTTTTAATCGAGCGATCAATCACACTCAAGCGCCCACGATGGCGATAGTGCCAAGCGGGTCCTGCAATTGGTCGCAGGATCTCGTCGGGCTTAATCCGTCCGATGTGCCACAAATCATCCTCTAAGACCCGCTGCTTCATCGCAATCTGCGCAGCAAAATCCAGATGCTGCATGCTGCACCCTCCGCAGACTCCAAAATAGGTGCAGCGGGGTGTGGTGCGATAGACCGCGGGTTTAATGAGTTCGTGGAGTTTGGCTTTGGCAAAACGCGCTTTCTCACGGGTAATGGTGTAGGTCACCTGCTCGGTCGGCAATGCTCCCCGAATAAAGAGCACTTTGCCGCCCTCCTCATTGGATTGCCGGGCAACGCCTTGGGCCTCTAAATCCAATGAATCAATCGTGACAATCGGCGATGCCTTAGGCATCCGCACCTCAGTGCTCATCGTTCATCTCGAATGCGTTAGTGAGTGAAGCCCGCGAGATACTCAGGCCAAGGTGCCTTACCTTGCTTGGCATCCTGTTCAAGTTGCTGCTTCACATACGCGAGTTCTTCCTCATACTCGTCGGCGGTAAAGCCACCACGCATTTGCTGAAAGCGGCAATACACTAAATATGTATTAACCACATCGGTCTCGCAATACTGTCGGATTTGCTCAATCTCACCGCGTTGATACGCAGGCCATACTTGTGAGCCATCCATACCCAGCTTCCCCGGAAATCCACACAGCTTGGCAAGTGCATCGAGCGGTGCATTGGCTCGAGCATTATGTTTGGCCAAGACATCCATCAGATCAATATGTCGCATGTGATAGCGATTAATGTAGTTGTTCCACTTAAAGTCTTTACTGTCGCTATCGGTACTCTCCCCCATCTCCCAATAGCGTGGCGCTGCCACTTGATTGAGTAGTGCTCGATAGTGCAAGACCGGTAGATCAAAGCCACTTCCATTCCATGACACCAATTGAGGGGTATATTTTTCGATGAGTTCGTAGAAGGCTTGCACCAGGGCTTTCTCATCATCATCTGGCGCTCCAAGAGTGCCAACCTTAAATTGCGGCAAGCCCTCTTTGGTCGTTCTGCGGATTACGCACGAGATCGCGATGATCTTTTGCAGATAGAGTGGCAAAAACGCTTGGCCAGTTTGAGTAGCTCGGTCGTCCATGGCGGCCTTTGCTACCTCAGCATCGCTCATCGAATCTGGATAAGCATTGAGCAATCGCAATCCGGCCACATCCGGAATGGTCTCTATATCAAATACCAATACGCTGGGAATCGATTTAGCCAAACTCGTTATTGCAAATACTGCATTGGATTAACGGGCTTACCATTCATGCGCACCTCAAAGTGCAACTTCACCATGTTGGCATCTGAATCGCCCATCTCCGCAATGCGTTGACCTTTGCGGACGTTCTCGCCCTCCTTCACCACCAGTGTGCGGTTATGGGCATAGGCTGTTAGATAGGTATTGTCGTGTTTGATGATGACGAGATTGCCATAGCCACGCAAACTATTACCGGCATAGACCACTTTGCCATCGGCTGCTGCTTGAATGGGCTCACCCATCTTGCCGGCAATATCGATGCCTTTGTTCTTGGCTTCATTAAACTCTTCAACCACTTTACCCTTCGCTGGCCACGAAAGCTTAATGGGTGGATCAACAGCATCGACCTTCGGCTCTGCAGCAGCAACTTCTTTCTCATCCACTTTCTTAGTGGCGACTTTCTTATCCGTCGATGCTTTGCTGTCGGCTGGTTTAATCGGTTCAATTGGCTTGGTTACAACCCGAGCCGTACTTGGTGGTGGCTTGACCCGTAAAACCTGATCAACCTCAATCAAATTGGGGTCGGTGATATTGTTCCATGTGGCGATATCGCGGTACGACTGACCGTTATCGAGTGCAATCCGGATTAAGGTGTCGCCCCGCTTCACTCGATAGAACCCGGGTGGCACCGGCTCTTGAGCGGGGACACTGGCTACCGGTGTACTGCGATCGGTAATGGTGGCTGGTTTGGTTCGTGGCGGGGTCGAACACGCGGTAAGCCCCAGAGCGACAAGCGCAATGAGTACGGTCTGACCAAAGCCAATGGGATATCGGATTTGTGAGCTGTTGTGCAATACGTTCATATCACCCCTGATTGTAAGGGGACAAAAAAGACCTCATCAAGTGCGGTCCTTTGGTAACGGTGGGAGCTGACCCGCTCGATGAGTAAGAGCTGCTGCTCGGTCTCACTTTTAGAAACTGGGGCAATGAGCCGTCCACCAATGGCGAGTTGATCCAATAAGGGATCTGGCACTCCCAGTCCAGCCGCGGCGAGGATGATGCCATCAAATGGTGCTGCTTGGGGTAGTCCTCGAATGCCATCGCCATAGATCAGGCGCAGATTAGAAATCCGAAACGGACGTAATTTGGTGCGGGCCAGATCATGCAAAGCACGGACTCGCTCAATAGAGTAGACCTCCTGCGCCAATAAACTCAGCACCGCGGCTTGGTAGCCGCAACCAGTCCCAATCTCGAGCACCTTACCCAAGGGTTGTTTGTTCTTGTGTAGCAACTCAATCATGCGTGCCACCACCGATGGTTTGGAGATGGTTTGCTGATGCCCAATCGGTAATGCAGAGTCCTCATACGCGCGGGCGTGCAGCCCAGCATCGACAAATGAATGGCGCGGTACTGTGGCTATGGCTTGCAAGACCTGCGGGTTCTTAATGCCCGCCTCATGCACCTTGCGTGCGAGGTCCTGGCGATGCCCAGCAAAGCGCTCGGCAGATTTCATCCGCGGTCCCAGCCCGATGCCCGCATACTGGCTTGTCGGGCATGGTGGGTTAAATCGAGTTGCATGGGCGTAATTGAGATGCATCCCTCATTAATCGCATGAAAATCCGTCCCCGGAGAAATGTCGCGCGCCTCCCCCGCAGGACCAATCCAATAAATGTTCTCACCGCGTGGGTTTTGTTGCACGATCACGGGTTGCGAGTGATGGCGGGTTCCTAAACGCGTCACACGCCACCGCTTGAGTTGCTCATAATGACCATTGGGAATATTGACGTTTAGCAAGGTAGCAATGCCATCAACCCGCTCCACGGGTTCTTGCAGGGCCTGGGTCACAATGTCGCGTGCTGCTTTAGCTGCATCGTCAATTTGCGCCCAGCCGCGATCAACTTGCGAGAACGCAATGCCCGGTACCCCAAACATCACGCCCTCAATTGCAGCCGCCACGGTGCCTGAGTACAGGACGTCTTCGCCCATGTTCTCGCCTTGATTAATTCCGGAGACCACGAGATCGGGTTTGCTCTCCAAAAATCCGGTCATGGCCATATGTACGCAATCGGTCGGTGTGCCGTTCACAAATAGAAATCCATCGCGCTCACCACCGGCTACCCGATGAATACTTAAGGGTCGTGAGAGCGTGAGCGAGTTCGATGCGCCACTGTGGTTTTGCTCCGGTGCCACAATCGTTAACTTGCCTAAGGGGCGTAAGGCATTGACTAAAGCAAGTAAGCCAGGGGCTAGGTAGCCGTCATCATTGCTCACTAAGATGTGTGGGACTTTACTCATAGATACTTTCGTTGATTGATTTAGCTGATGGAGCGGCGATCGAGTAAAGCACGCGCCAAGGTTCCCGCATCAACATACTCCAACTCGCCACCCACCGGAATCCCACGGGCGATGCGAGTCGCTTTAATGCCTTTGATCTTTAAGATCTCGCCAATGTAATGCGCAGTGGCCTCACCTTCACTTGTGAAGTTCGTGGCAAGCACCACCTCGCGCACGGGTCCTCCAAACTCAGGTTTCTCGATCCGATCAAGTAAGCGATCAAAATGAATCTCATTGGGTCCCATGCCATCAAGCGGTGAGATACGACCCATCAGCACAAAGTACTGACCCTTGAAACTCATGGTTTGCTCGACCATCACTTGATCGGCCGGGGTCTCCACCACGCATAGTAAGGCAGGGTCACGACGCGAATCGCTGCAGGTCGTACACAGTGCAAGTTCAGTAAAGGTATTGCAACGCTGGCAATGGCCAATCGACTCAACCGCTTCACCGAGTGCTTGCGCAAGCACCGCGGCGCCATTGCGATCATGTTGCAATAGGTAATACGCCATCCGCTGTGCTGATTTTGGGCCAACACCAGGCAAGACCCGCAGGGCTTCCACCAAACGACTGAGTGCGTCTTGAGGCTCGTTTGGTGATTTAGTACGACTCATCCGAATTTAGAACGGTAACTTAAATCCAGGGGGCATGGGCATCCCAGCAGTCGCTCCCGACATGAGTGCTTGGCTAGCGGCTTCAGCTTGTTTGAATGCATCGGTGTATGCGGTCACCACTAAATCTTCGAGCATCTCGCGATCATCCATCGCCGCCGGATCAATTTGCACCCGCTTCATCTCATACTTACCACTAATGGTGACCTTCACTAGGCCTCCTGCGGCTTGACCCGTGAGCTCCAAGGCATTGAGCTCTTCCTGAGCGCGCTTCATCTTCTCTTGCATTTGCTGCGCTTGTTTCATTAAGCCCGCAATTTGACCTTTCATCATGGTGTGCTTCTCCGCTATCGAAATTAATTAATGGGACGAACCGAGCCCGAGACCACTTTGGCGCCAAACTCGCGCTCAAGCTCTTTTAAGAATGGATCTTCAGCAATTTGCTCTTCGGCATTGAGTTTTTTCTCTTCATACACCTGCGCATCAACTTTAGCAATCGTGTGATTGGCCTTGCCCTCACCCAATTGCAACTTCACCGGTTTGCCGTACTGGGCCCGCAAGGTCTCCCCAAAACGGGCGAGCGCATCATCCGTTGCCAGTTGTGGCATCGCGGTCGTCAGAGTAATAAAGAGTGTCGTTGGGGTATCGCGCCACTCCACCAGTTCGGTTTGGTGAGCGAGTTGCTGCAAGAGTCCTCGCAGTGGCAAGTTACGGACCATCGCATGCCAATCGGGCTTGATCTCACTATTGAGGTTTGGGGTATGGGCAACTGTCTGTGAGGTAACACTCTTTGCAACCGGCTTTGTCTCCATGGACTTACTTGCAGGAGTTGCTGGTTTAGAGGTTTGCGCAGCAGCCTTCGGTGCACTGTTCGCTGTTACTGACGTGCTGCCACTGCCACCGGGTTTGAAGGCCAACATTCGTAAGAGCGCCATCGCAAATCCAGCTTGCTCATCGGGGGCTAATGACAAATCAGCCCGGCTGGTAATAGCGATTTGATAAAAGAGTTGGGTTTCTTCGGGAGTAAACGCTTTAGCAAGCCTACGAATCTCATTCGCCTCTGGCCAATCCTCTAATACGGAGTTTGGCACGATCTGGGCCGTAGCAATTTTGTGTAAGAGACTGGCGAGATCTTGCAGCGCTAGGGAGAAGGACATACTGCGTAGACCCATCTCTTCAGCAATCTCGTTTAAGGTCTTGCCATCTTTATTCTGTAGAGCATCCAAGATCTTGATGAGATAGGTCTCATCAATGGTGCCGAGCATGGTGCGGACCGCTGCTTCAGTCACGGGTCCGGCTGCATAGGCGATGGCTTGATCGGTGAGCGATAGCGCATCGCGCATGGATCCCTGGGCGGCTTTCGCAATCACCCGTAAGGCATTTGCTTCTGCAGTTACCGACTCCGACCCCAGAATCTGTTGCAGGTGTTCTACGATCAGAGGCACTGGCATTTGCTTGAGATTGAACTGCAAGCAGCGAGAGAGTACGGTGACCGGCACCTTTTGCGGATCGGTGGTTGCCAAGATGAACTTCACGTGCGGTGGCGGCTCTTCGAGAGTCTTGAGCATCGCATTAAAGGCATGCGTGGAGAGCATATGCACCTCGTCGATCATGTAGACCTTAAAGCGTGCACTGCTCGGTGCGTAAGCGGCTTTCTCTAATAGAGAGACCATCTCATCGACACCACGATTACTCGCCGCATCCATCTCGATGTAATCAACAAAGCGTCCCGCATCAATCTCGGTGCAGGCTTGGCATTGACCACATGGTTGTGAGGTCATTTGCCCTTTACCATCCACTCCCGTGCAATTGAGGGCTTTAGCCATAATGCGAGAGATGGTGGTCTTACCGACTCCACGGGTTCCGGTGAACAGCCATGCATGGTGTAAGCGGCCTTGATCTAAGGCGTGAGTTAAAGCTTTCACTACGTGATCCTGACCCACCAGTTCAGTGAACGTTTTAGGGCGCCATTTACGAGCCAGTGCAAGTGCAGTCATGGGCTCAATTCTAACAAGGCTACAATAAGAATGGACGGGCCTCCTCGCATGGTGGCTTGGCAACCTGGTCAGGTCGGGAACGAAGCAGCCATACCCAAATACTATCAGTGCCGAGGGTCCGGCTCGTCCTTATTTCTTCAGCATCTAAGTTACTTACTTATCGATTACTTATTTGCTCAATAGTCCTAGAAATGCCCCAAAAATACTCTTGAAGGTCCAATAGGCAACTCCCAGAATGGTGATAGCCATTAGCAAACGGGATCCGAATTCAATACGAAATATTTTGGCTCGATTGTGTGTGAGTTCAATTAAAAATACCATTTTGAGTGCCTAACTGTTTAGATATGAAAATCACAAGGTTATTGGCAAGAATGTGGTTTGTGAAGAGGACAAACCTTAAAGGTTTGTAATCACAATAGAGACTATTTGTAAAAAATAATTGCTTCTTTATGGAGCTTTTGCAAAGCGCTTGAGATCGGCATACTCCTCGGGAAAGATTTCCCCAATTTCTCGGTAAATAATTTTGTTGTTCTTATCAAGGATGATGAGGATTGGTATGCCTTTGACCTTCCCCATCGACTTTTGTAATTCTGGAGTCATCATGGCTGCCGGGAATGTGTACTGATTGTTTTCCATGTATTGCTTGGCAAGCAATGGATTCTTATCAATCGAGATCGTAATGACGTTGAGTGAATTCGGCGGTAGTTCTTTATGGAGTTTTTCGAGATAGGCGTTTTGCTTCTTACAAAATGGGCACCAGGTGGCCCAAACTTGAATCAGGGTGTTCTTGGTATTGTTAACCGGTATAGCATACGGTGTGCTGTTTAGCGTTTGCAATGGCCCCAACTCAATCGTTTGGCCAACTGTCAGCGCCATGGCCATGGTTGGCAAGAGCGCTAGGCATAAGATTAGATGTCTAAGAAGTTTCATAGATCAATCCTAACTGAATTGATTCGCAGCCCGTATTTTTTAGTCCATTACTTCCCCTATACTGGCTCATATTATGAGCCTTTTAAGGTTCATGCTGTTGCCTATTCTGTTTTGGGGGATCGCCGATGAGTGATTTAGAGCGCTTACACAAGATTAATTACATGATCCAGAATCAAGGCTGCGTGCCGATCGAGGAATTCTTGACGAAGTTGGAGATCTCGCGAGCGACCTTCAAGCGGGATCTTGACTACCTGCGAGATCGTATGAACGCGCCGATTGTGTATGACCGTGCAATAGGCGGTTATCGCTTTGATAAACCCAATGCGGGGGACAAATTTGAGTTACCTGGTCTGTGGTTCTCTGAAAAGGAGGCGACTGCCCTCGTTCTCATGCAGCATCTCTTATCCAATCTAGACACCAATGGTTTACTGAGTCCCCATATTGCACCCCTCATGAACATCATCGATGGCATCTTGGGTCAGTCTGAGATTTCTGCTAAGGAGTTACGCAAACGCATTAAGGTTTTTGGTATGTCGGCCCGCAAGAATATCCTCGAGAACTTTGAAGAAGTGAGCGTCTCACTTCTAAAGCGTCAACGTTTACATCTCTCCTACTATTCCAAAGGTAAAGATGAATTAACCGAGCGAACAGTTTCGCCACAGCGCCTGATTTTTTATCGAGATAACTGGTATCTCGATGCCCATTGCCACATGCGTAAGGGGCTGCGCAGTTTTGTCATGGATGGCATTCAAGCCGCACGCGTTCTCGAAGAGAAGGCCATCGAAGTCTCTGAAAAAGAATTGCATGAGAACTTTGCGGAGAGTTATGGCATCTTCTCGGGGAAAGCGACCCAACGTGCCAAGTTACGCTTTACCCCCCAGAAAGCAAGGTGGGTTGCTGCAGAGACATGGCATGGGCAACAGGTCAGCAGCTTTGATAAGGACGGAAATTATCTTCTTGAGTTTGATTACAACCAAGACCCCGAATTGGTGATGGAAATCATGAAACACGGGGATGGAGTTGAAGTTCTTGCGCCAGCCAGTTTGCGAAAAAAAGTAATGGACGAGCATCAAAAAGCGCTTAAACGCTACGCATAGTGCAAATCATCAATCTCCATTACCATGGGGGTATGGAAGATCCGGTCTATAAGAAACCTGTACCAAAACCTGTATCAAAGACACCGTTGCCTAGCCTTGAGGAGATTTTGGAGAAGCAATGTGCTGAACTCGTGGAATTAGCACAAGTTCGCTATGGAATTAAAGGGTCTAAAGTCGAGGTTCAACTGACACCCTTATTAATCCATGATCGAATGTCTGAGAAGCATATATTTTCTGAACTGAGTACCATACCGGATCATGAGCGCGCTGACTGTGTTTTGTATGCACTCGCCAAAGGCGAGATCAGTGCACCTTTAGCAAACCGTGTTCTATCCACCCTGCGAGTCATTCAAGGGGTTAAATCAAGAGGTCATTTGAGTTAACACTTTTTTATCCATTGCCTATGATCACAATCCTTAAACGAATTATTCTGAGTTGCCTCCTTTTAAATCTAGGAATCGCGCATGCCCATCATGGTTGGTCTGAATATGACCAGACCAAGACCGTGAAGCTCACTGGCACGATTACTCAGAGCGGCTATGAGCATCCGCATGGGGTAGTTAAGTTAAACGCGGATGGTAAGTCATGGACCATCGTACTTGCCCCACCCTTTCGGATGGAAAATCGTGGCTTGAGCAAAAGTGACATTGCCAACGGTGCACAAGTCACGGTTGAAGGCTATATCAATCGCAGCCAACCCGATGAGTTGCGCGCCGAGCGCATCATTGCTGGAAATAAAACGGTCGAACTGCGTTAATGAGTAGTCCCGTCATGGCCTTGGAGGGCTTGTGGCTAGCCCAGACCATGAAGCACTCGAGTTGGCTCTATCCCACGGTTGAGACCATGCATATTTGGGGTATTGGCATGCTCTTTGGTAGCGTGGTCATCATGGATTTAAGGATCTTGGGTGTTGCCAGCAAACTCAATCTATCCGACCTTTCTCGCTTGGGAGTCTTGGTTGCCCTCCTTGGCTTTGGTCTAGCAGTGCTCACTGGATCGCTCATGTTTATTACTCAAGCCTCTGAGTTGATTGGCTCACGTTTATTTATTCTGAAGATGTGCCTGATCTTCTTACTGTTAGCCAATGCAATCATTCTGCGCATGCGCACGGTCTCCAATGGGATCAGTAAAGCCCAAGCCCTGATCTCACTTGCTGGCTGGGCAAGCGTGATTGGGATGGGTCGTTGGTTGGCCTACTTATAGACTCCACTTTTGGTATTCGTTATGATGGTGTTACAACCAACCGGAGGGCCTCACCATGACGCGCGCTTGGATTCTTGGACTTGTTTTTTGTTTGACTGCCTGTTCCCACCTCTCAACCTCTTCCACTGATTTAATCCGCGATGGCAAAGGTCTTGAAAACTTTCACCAGGTTGGTGATGCAAACTGGCGAGTCGAAAATAATCTGATTGTGGCTGATCGTGGCAAGGCCGGATTTTTACTCACCAAAGAGTCTTACAAAGACGTTTACATACGTGCCGAGTTCTGGGCAGAGACCGATACCAATAGCGGCATCTTCATTCGGGTCACCAATCCAACCACGATTGCTGCCGCTAGTTCCTACGAAGTCAATATTTGGGATATCCGACCGGAGCCTAAATTTGGTACGGGGGCGATTGTGGATGTCGCTCCAGTGAAAACACCCATTACTAATTTAGCCGGTGGCAAGTGGAATGTCATGGAAATCCGCGCCGTTGGTCCAGAAATCATTGTCAAACTCAATGGGATTGAAACAACGCGCGTCAATGATGGTCGCTTTAAAGAAGGTCCGATTGCTTTGCAATTTGGTCCGGGGGTCAAGGGTGCAGTCGGCGGGCCAATTCGGTGGCGGTTAGTGCAAGTTCAACGACTCTAAGTAAGGCGTCGCGGAACACTTAGGGATAAAACGATGCCACACAAAATGAATGCAAATGCCACGCCGTGGTAGAGCTCGGGTGGTTTTTGCAGCAGCAGTGTTGAGAGAATCGCAGTGAACACTGGAATCAAGTTTGTAAAGAAGGTGGCTACCGTTGCGCCTGCTTGATTGACCCCAAGCCCCCAACACCGATACGCAATCAATGATGGTCCAATGATGACATAGCCAATCATGGCGAGTGTTTGCCAGTTCCAAGTAAAGTAATTTAATCCCAGCAAATACTCGGTCTGCGCAAACACCAAAGACCAACAAAACCCAAATCCCACTTGAGCAAATAAGAACTCTGCCCAAGGCCAACTGCGTTCTGTACTTTGCTTGGGATGGGCTAGCATCCAACTGTAAGCGCCCCACAAAATGGTTGCCAGCACCATCCATAAATCACCGGCTACAAATTCAATTTCGATGAGTCGCTCAAAATCCCCGCGCACAATCACAACGGCTACGCCCACCATGGAAATCAATGCGCCGGCAATTTGCCGAATCTGTGCCCTCTCGTGATAAACAACAGCCCCAATCACAATTGCCCAAATGGGCATGCTTGCCCCAATCAGGGTGACATTGATTGGCGTGGAACTTTGTAAGGCTAAATACAGCAAGACGTTATAACTACCAACGCCAAAGAGGCTTAAAAGTAAGAACCGTTTACGGTGGGTCCACAATGGGCTGCGGGGCATCAATATCCGCCAAGCAAATGGAAGTAGTAAGAGCGCGGTTACACCCCAGCGAATGGTATTGAGTAAGACGGGTGAGCTGCTTTGCACCAAGATCTTCCCCACAATGGCATTACCAGCCCACATCAGTGCTGCCGTGGTGAGGTAGAAAAAAGTAAGGGCCGATGCTCGCATCGACCCTACTCTACCAAGATTTAAGGTTGGACTAACGAATGACTATTCGGCAGTTGCTCCCGCAAATTTCACCACCTTGGCCCATTTATCAGTCTCGGCCTGAATGATCTTGCCAAAGTCATCGGGTGTTCCAGTAATTGGAACGCCACCCAATTCAGCTAAGCGCTCACGAACTTTAGGCTCACTCATGACTTTATTAATAGCCGCATTCATGCGATTAATAATGTCGCGAGGCGTACCCTTAGGCATCCCGACTCCAAACCACGCAGTCGCTTCATAGCCAGGCACGGTTTCACCAACGGTTGGCACATTGGGTAAAGATGGCTCACGATTAGCCGAGGTCACTGCAAGCGCCTTTAACTTTCCGGACTTGATGTGACCGGCTGAAGACGGCAAGTTATCAAAGAGCACTTGCACTTGATTACCCATCAAATCAACCAGCGCTGGGCCGGCACCCTTGTAAGGGACATGCAGCATATTGCAACTGGTCATGGATTTAAATAGCTCACCCGACATGTGTACTGAAGTACCGCTTCCCGAAGACGCCATATTGATTTTGCTCACATTGTTCTTGCAATACGCTAAGAACTCCGCCACATTGTTTGCAGGAAAACTGGGTGGCACCACCATGACGTTAGGGGTACGCACTAATCCAGCCACCGGGGCAATATCCCGAATGAAATTGAATGGCAGGTTTTTATACAAAGTCGCATTAATGCCATTGGCTGGATTGACCAAGAGCATCGTGTAGCCATCAGGCGCTGCCTTGATGACTGCTTCTGTTCCTATGTTGTTCCCACCACCCGGTCGGTTCTCCACAATGACTTGCTGACCAAGCACTTCACTTAACGGCTGCGCCACAATGCGTGCTAACACATCGGTAGTTCCAGCAGGTGGATAGGGCACGATCCACTTAATAGGTCGATCAGGGTATTTTTGTGCCCATGCCCCAGTTGTCATCCCGAGTAATACACACAATCCCAGTAATAGTTGCTTTAGTTGCATCGTTGTCTCCTTATGTTTTAGGATCATTTTGATTTTGTAATTGAAACATTACTACATAAATTTGGTATTAAATCAATTGAGGCAAATCGGGGGTCGGCGCTCCCCAAAACGGGTGGCTTGCTCAAAAGCGTACGCCATCTGCAATACCTCAAAGTCCTGACGGTGTCCTCCAACAATCTGTATGCCTACTGGTAAACCCGAATCGGTAAATCCTGCAGGCACTGAAATCGCTGGATTGCCCATCGCACTAATGAAGTAGGCGGTTTTCTGCCAATCAATATAGGTTTCCATCTTCACCCCCGCAATCTCGCGCGGGTAATCCAAATCGACCGAGAATGGCACGACTTGATTCACGGGCAGAATAAAAAATTGATAGCGCTGCATAAAGGCCCGCATGCGGTGATAAATCTCAGTGCGCTTGGCCTCGGCACGCGCCAGTTGGGGACCGGTTAAGTCAAGACCCTGCTCGGCATTCCAGATCACGGTGTCTTTGAGTTGATGCCGATGCTCTTTCATTAAGGGACTAATGCGTAACTCGGTGCGCCAAGCGCGCCAGAGCATAAAGATCTCACCGGCCTCTGCAAGATCAATGCTGTCGTCGATCACTTCGCAACCCAGTTGCTCAAAAACATTGCGCGCGGCTCGCATGACCTGCCGCACTTCGGGTTCAACCGGTAAGCCCCCAAGATCTTCGCTGTACGCCACTTTAGTACCCGTGAACTGACGACCCAAAGGAGCATTAAAGATAGAACCCGGTGTATCTAACGCAATCGGTGAACGATCATCGGGCCCTGACATCACCGACATGGCCAGTGCAAGATCTTGCACTGTGCGCGCCATGGGGCCTGCCACACTCATGGTGTACCAACCCAGCTGATCTGGCCAATTGGGCACGCGACCAACCGATGGACGAATGCCAACAAGATTGCAAAAATTAGCGGGGTTGCGTAGCGAGCCCCCGAGATCCGTGCCATCGGCCAAGGCGACCATCCCCGTTGCTAAAGCAACCGCCCCTCCACCAGATGAGCCACCGCAGGTCTTGGTTAGGTCATAGGGGTTAGGGGTGGTGCCAAAAAGACTGTTAAAGGTTTGACTGCCAGCCCCAAACTCGGGTGTATTGGTTTTGCCAAGACTAATCGCGCCTGCTTTTTTAAGTCGCTCAACGGGTAATGAATCGTGCTCGGGAATGAAATCCTGATAGATGGGTGATCCAAAGGTGGTGCGTACTCCCTTGGTTAAAAATAAATCCTTGTGTGCAACAGGTAAGCCATGCAAAGCACCAAGTGGGGCTTGCTTGGCGAGTGCCGCATCCGCCGCCTGTGCTTCTTCCAAAGCACTCTCGGCCGTTAATGTAACGATGGCATTGAGGGTGGGATTGAGGCGCTCGATTTGATCCAAGTGCGCAGTGATTAATTGCGTCACACTGATTTTTTTATTGCGAATGAGTTGTGCTTGCTCGCAGGCGGTTTTGAAACAAAGTTCTAGATTAACCATTCATTCCTCACGGTGGATGACTACAGTGATACTCCAAATCGCTTTGCAGCTTCCACAATATCACCCCAGGTCTGCTCATCAATCGTAATGCCCTGTTGCATTCTCATCTGCATCTTCTGTTGCTCAGGTTCACCTGCAATTTGTACTGGGTCCTCATTGGCCTTGGGACTTTCTTTAACCCACTGCATAAAGGATGCTACCTCTGCATCGAATTGCTCTTGGGTAGTGGTCTGCTGGGGATTAATCAAGATACTCAACATCCCATTCCAAATCGCCCGGCTCTTTATTGGCCTGGGTTTCCAAGTACCACTCCCGGTCAGTGCTCCACCAATGAGCTCGCAAGCAATGGCTAAGCCAGAACCTTTGTGTTCACCGAAAGGCATTAACGCACCCATCTTGCCGTCGGCATTTGGTTTAACAACCACACTGGGATCTTGCGTGGGTCGGCCTTGGGGGTCTAATAAAAATCCCTCTGGAATTTTTTTGCCTTGGTTATGCGCAACGCGCATTTTTCCTTGAGCAGCTCGACTGGTAGCAAAGTCCAAGATAAATGGTGTTTGCTGTTTGAGAGGCACACCTACGCAAAATGGATTGGTACCATGTCGTCCATCCGCACCACCCCACACTGCCACCACAGGCGAGGACAAGACGTTCACCAGATGAATCGAGACCAAACCATGAAGAGCGGCGATCTCAGCAAAATGACCAATCCGGCCAAGATGATGCGCATTCGCTAAAGATACGATGCAACTGCCATGCCGTTCTGCACGCTCGATCCCCATGCGCATGGCTTTTTCTCCTGCCACTTGCCCATATCCTTGTTGGGCATCCAATACCAGTAACGAGCCCAGGTCACTATTGACTTTGACACTTTGATTCAGTTTGAGAGATCCCTCGATAAAGGCTTCAACATAACGCGGGATCATCCCCACCCCATGCGAGTCATGTCCCTTTAAATTAGAGAGCACTAAGTTATGGGCAACGGTCTGCGCTTCGCTCGCACTGCTACCCATTGCCCGCACGATATTTGCAATCTGCTGTTCGATAACGTCGTGGGCTAGGGTGGGCATGAATAAGTGTCTCTTGGCTAAATAGTAGCTTAAGGTTCTCGTGTATATTAAATCAATCAATTCATCAATGAATGACAGGAACCCATGTCTGCTCGCAAGTTAAAAAAGCCAGAAGAATTACGCAGTCACCGTTGGTATGGTGTGAAGGACTTACGTAGCTTTGGTCATCGCTCACGGACAGCTCAAATGGGGTACACCCGCGCAGATTATGCAGGCAAGCCCGTCATTGCGATCATTAATACTTGGAGCGATATTAATCCCTGCCATGCGCATTTTCGACAACGTGCTGAAGAAGTAAAACGCGGCATTTGGCAAGCGGGTGGCTTTCCAGTTGAAATGCCAGCGATTACATTATCGGAGCCATTTCAAAAACCCACCACCATGCTCTACCGCAATCTGTTGGCGATGGAAACCGAAGAATTATTACGCTCCTACCCTGCCGATGCATGTGTGTTGATGGGCGGTTGCGATAAAACGACTCCTGCTTTACTGATGGGCGCCATTAGCATGAACTTGCCCACCATTTTTTTACCCGCAGGTCCGATGCTACGGGGTGACTATCAAGGTCAATATTTAGGAAGCGGTAGCGATGTCTGGAAATACTGGGCTGAGTTACGCGCCGGCAATATTACGGAAAGTGATTGGCAAAACATCGAGAATGGCATTGCACGCTCCCCAGGGCATTGCATGACCATGGGAACTGCCTCCACCATGACGAGCGCAGCTGAAGCGCTGGGTTTGTGCTTGTCCGGGTTTGCCTCGATTCCGGCGAGCGATGCACGCCATGCACAAATGGCAAGCCTCACAGGACGACGGATTGTGGAGATGGCCTGGGAAGATCTCAAGCCCTCGGATATTCTCACCAAAGCATCCTTTGATAACGCAATGACTACCGTCTTAGCCCTTGCTGGTTCCACGAATGCCGTAGTTCATATGATTGCCGTCTCACGACGTGCCGGATTTCCGCTCACGCTTGATCACATTGATGCACTGGCAAGACGTGTTCCTGTTCTGGCAAATTTACGGCCCGCAGGTCAGTATTTAATGGAAGATTTTTATTACGCCGGTGGCTTACGTGCCCTCCTCAAGCAACTCTCGCCCTTTTTAGATCTGCAGCAACACACCGTTGACGGTAAATCCCTGGGTGAGCTGATTGCCGATGCCAAGGTTTATCAACCTGAGGTGATTCGATCTCCCGATAATGCCCTTGTTCCTCGGGATAGTTTGGCAGTTCTCAAAGGTAACCTTGCACCCGATGGCGCTGTGATTAAACCACCTGCGGCCGAAGCGCATTTACTCAAACACACTGGCAAAGCCGTTGTTTTTAAGAACTACGATGATTTAGCCGCACGCATTGACGATCCACAGCTCGATATTGATAAAGACTCGGTCATTGTCTTGCAACATGCCGGCCCCTTAGGTGCGCCTGGGATGCCCGAGTGGGGGCAATTACCCATTCCCCAAAAGTTACTCAAGCAAGGAGTACGCGACATGGTCCGCATCTCTGATGCGCGCATGAGCGGGACTAGTTACGGCGCGTGCATCTTGCACGTTGCGCCAGAGTCTTACGTAGGTGGTCCACTCGCCTTTGTGCGCGATGGTGATTTGATCGAACTGGATGTGCCAGCTCGCAAACTCAATGTATTAATTTCGGATGCGGAAATGGCAAAACGCAAAAGTGCTTGGCAAGCGCCACCACAAAAGTTTGATCGAGGCTTTGGCAAGATGTATAGCGCCCACATCATGCAAGCCAATCATGGCTGTGATTTTGATTTCTTAGAAACCAAATCCGCTGCAGGATCTGGAGCAGATCCTGAGATTCATTAATGCATCAAGAATCTATTTAACCAAACGTTGTCGATTGGCCTCCAAGCGCCGATCCACCAACGCGACCTGCGCATCAATGGCTGGATGACTTAAGCCTTTAGATTTAGCAATTAATTGGACCAGTTTGTCAGCGCGCTCAATGTATGGCGCACCATTTTGCAGAGCACGAGCTGCTGATGCGGGTCGGGACAGCGACTTAGCCGCAGCAGCATATTTCTCAAAGGGCACAAGATCTGTAGGGGCTGCCCCTAAACGTAGGCACAGATCAAATACAAACTCATACACCGATCGCGACTGTTCAAGATCAGCATGAACAGCATCTTGGGTATTGCGCATTCCATCTTCCAAAACACACCGGTAATTGCCAGCTAATAGCATCGACCACTTAGCCAACGGCACAAATAATGACTCATGCACTTTCAGTTTTACGGGTAACTCAATTCTGCCATCAGCAGTATCAAAGCGTGCATTGGCTACATCCGTTTCTAACTGCCGCAAAATTCGATTATCTTGTGGATCTAAAAAAGTGGCGCACTTAAAATTTGTAGGAAGAGTAACTTGCAGAAAATTGATAGGTTCTCCAGGAGGTCGAATGGCTTGAGGATCGGGGCTATTTAAGGTTACCTTTTGGGGATCAAAGGTATCCCATACCCGCGCATCGGTATAGGCAGCTTCAAGTGCTGCATGATCTAAACCTGCAATCCGCTTCATATAGGGGAGCGGCGGCATATTCATAATTGACATGCATGGCAATCGAGACTGTCCAATGGCCATCATTAGCTCTCGCACTCCAGACAAACGGTATTGCGGCTCTTGCATACACAGTCCTACTAAATCATATTGACTGACATCAACTGTTTCTGCGGGTCCGGCACTCACTGAGCCTGGTAATTGTTGTGAGTTCAATAAAACCGGTTCAGCTCGCCCCCGAATGGGTAAACGAACCTTAAATCCTTCGGCATTAATGAGTTTTGCTTCTTCAGGCAAACACACTAAATGGATATGATGACCGCCGTAGAGTAATTTAGAGGCTAATAGGGATCCATAAGAGGCCCCAAGTAATAAAATTTTGTAAGGCATGGTTAGTTATTAATTGCTTTTAGTCTTGCTTCTTTAAGTCTAGGATCCACTAAATGACCTTTGCGAGCACGATTGCCTGCAAATCCCTTCAGCGTTTTAGCGTCAAGCAGTGTATCAGTGGGTTTACCAGCGCGTCCTAGCCCGCTATAACTTATCCCTGCTGCTCCAAAGGCAATTGCGCAGCGCAAATGCTCTTTGGCATCAAGTCCCATCAAGATCACCCCCTTACCACCAGTTGGTAGACGCTTGAGTTCATCGAGCGGGAACACTAAGAGTCGGCCATTCTCGGATAAGCAAGCAACTTGGCGCATGCCCTCGCTTACCTTTGCAGCACCCAGTGGTGCATCACCGACTGTTTTCTTATCCAGACCCACAAAGGATTTACCTGCTTTATTACGAGTGATCATGTCAGCAACATTGGCTAAGAAGCCATTACCGCCTTTGGTGGAGATTAGAACCAGATCATCGGCGTGACCCGCATAGTAGGCGACCATTTGCGAGCCTGCGGCAAGATTGACGTAACTCGTCAGTGGTGAGCCATCCCCTCGTGCACCAGGTAACTCACTCACGGCAACCGTATAGACCCGACCATCACTACCAAAGCCAAGCATTTGATCCACGGTGCGGCACTCAAAGGTGTCATAGAGCGCATCACCGGCTTTGAAGGTGAACTGCTGAGGATCATGCTCATGGCCCTGACGGACCCGCACCCATCCCTTTTGGGATACGATCACGGTCACTGGCTCATCAATCACCTTCACTTCGGCTACTGCGCGCTCGTCTTCTTTCATGAGGGTACGACGCTCATCACCAAACTCTTTGGCATCGCTCTCAATCTCTTTGATGATGTGCTTACGCAATGCTGACTCATTACTAAGCAACTCATCGAGTTCGGCCTTTTGCCCTTTGAGCTCTTTGAGCTCCTGTTCGATCTTGATCCCCTCAAGACGCGCAAGTTGGCGAAGACGAATCTCTAAGATGTCTTCCGCTTGGCGCTCAGTGAGCTTAAAGGCCTTCATTAAATCGGGCTTAGGCTCATCGCTATTCCGAATTAGCTTAATCACCTTATCAATGTTCAGAAAGACGATCTTGCGTCCTTCTAAGATATGCATCCGGTCCTTGACCTTACCCAAGCGGTGCTCAGTACGTCGGGTTACGGTCTCAACTCGGAACTCAATCCATTCGGTCAATATCTCTTTTAAGCCCTTTTGACGGGGGCGACCGTCATTGCCGATCATTACCAAGTTAATCGAGGCATTGGACTCGAGCGAGGTATGTGCCAAGAGTAAGGTGATAAACTCACTCGGTTCTACGTTCTTACTCTTCGGTTCAAACACTAAGCGGACTGGGGACTCGCGACTTGACTCATCACGTACGCTATCTAAGACGTTCAATATGGTTTGCTTAAGATTATTTTGCTCGGTGGTGAGTGACTTCTTACCCAACTTCACTTTCGGATTGGTGAGCTCTTCAATCTCTTGCAAGACACGTTGCGCAGAGGTGGCTGGTGGCAACTCGTTGACCACCACTTGCCATTGGCCACGAGCGAGCTCTTCAATACTCCAGCGCGCCCGTACTTTGACCGAGCCACGCCCACTCTCATAGATCTGAGCGATCTCACTGCTTGGGGAAATGATTTGCCCACCACCCGGAAAATCAGGTCCTGGGATGTGTTTAAGTAAGTCGCCCAAACTGGTTTTAGGTGACTTCATCAACGCCACGGCGGCGCTTGCAACCTCGCGCAAGTTATGCGATGGGATCTCGGTCGCCATACCCACAGCAATTCCGGAGGCACCGTTGAGCAACACGAATGGTAGGCGTGCAGGGAGCAGTTTGGGTTCTTTAAAGGAGCCGTCGTAGTTGGGCACAAAATCAATCGTGCCTTCATCAATCTCAGCAAGCAGCAGACTTGCAATCTTGGTCAAACGCGCCTCGGTGTAGCGCATGGCTGCAGCCCCATCGCCATCGCGTGAACCAAAGTTACCTTGGCCATCGATGAGTGGATAGCGTAAGGAGAAATCCTGGGCCAAGCGCACTAAGGCATCGTAGGCGGATTGATCGCCATGCGGATGAAATTTACCCAAGACATCACCAACCACACGCGCACTCTTGACGGGCTTAGCGTCAGCGCGCAAGCCCATCTCGTTCATGGCAAAGAGAATGCGACGTTGCACCGGCTTTTGGCCATCAGCAACTTCTGGGAGTGCGCGCCCTTTGACCACGCTGATGGCGTAATCGAGGTACGCGCGCTCAGCGTAGATGCCTAAGGATAAAAACTCCTCAGGGTTTGCGGTATTGGCTTTGGGTCGCTCTTGCGTAAAGAGATCCCCCTGCTCAGGAATTGCTTTCTTATTTTTAGTCGATGCGGATTTTTTAGTTACCATGCTCTGTCCTAAATATCGGCTTCGACTTCATTGCCGCGCTCTTCTAACCAATCGCGGCGCGCACCAGACTCCGCCTTGCCCATCAACATATCCATGGTCTTGATGGTTTCACTCTCACTCATCTCGCCCAAGGTCACTGGTAAGAGACGTCGGGTATCCGGATTAAGGGTGGTATCCCACAATTGCTCGGCGCTCATCTCACCCAAACCTTTAAAGCGCGAGATCTGCCACGCACCCTCGCGCACCCCATCTTTGCGTAGCTTGTCTTCAATCGCAATTAGCTCACTCTCATCGAGAGCGTAGATCTTCTGTGCCGGCTTCTTACCCCGCGCGGGAGCATCAACACGATACAGCGGTGGTCGGGCAATGTAAACATGACCGTTCTCTACTAAGCGTGGGAAGTGTTTATAAAAGAGGGTCAAGAGAAGCACCTGAATATGCGAGCCATCCACATCGGCATCGGACAGAATGCAAATCTTGCCGTAGCGCAGGTTGCCTAAATTAGGCTCATCATTGGGTCCGTGCGGATCGACGCCAATCGCCACTGCAATATCGTGCACCTCATTGTTCGCAAAGAGCCGATCCCGCTCGGTCTCCCACGTATTAAGCACCTTACCGCGCAAGGGTAGGATGGCTTGGTACTCTTTATTGCGACCCATCTTCGCTGAGCCGCCAGCGGAGTCACCCTCCACCAAAAAGATCTCGTTTAAGAGAATGTCTTCGCTCTCACAGTCAGTGAGCTTGCCAGGTAGAACCGCGACACCCGAAGATTTTTTCTTTTCCACCTTTTGCCCAGCGCGAGTGCGCGCTTGTGCTTGTTTAATCACGAGCTCTGCCAGTGCTTTGCCGTAATCAACGTGGTGGTTAAGCCATAACTCAAGCGCTGACTTTACAAAGCCAGAGACCAAGCGCACCGCATCGCGGGAGTTGAGGCGTTCTTTAATCTGCCCTTGAAACTGCGGATCCAATACTTTGGCAGACAATATGAATGAGGCCCTGGCAAAGACGTCCTCAGGCATGAGCTTCACGCCTTTGGGCTGCAGAGCATGAATCTCAACAAAACTTTTGACTGCATTAAATAGTCCTTCGCGCAAACCGCTCTCGTGGGTTCCACCCGCAGGAGTTGGAATGAGGTTCACATAACTCTCACGTACCGGTGCACCCTCTTCGGTCCAACTCACCACCCAAGCGGCGCCTTCACCTTCAGCAAAGGCTTCTTCATCGCCAGCACCACTAGCGTAATGCTCGCCCTCAAACGCAGGAATCACTGGGGCGCTATGGCCACTTTGTGCTAAGGCCTCATCGAGATAGCCTTTTAATCCTTGGGTATAGAGCCACGATTGGCTTTGACCGTTTTTCTCATGCACGAGTGTTACTTTGACGCCTGGCAAGAGGACTGCTTTAGAACGCAAGAGGCGCTCGAGATCAGCCATGGGAATAGTGGCGCTATCAAAGTATTTTGGATTGGGCCAAACGCGCACTTTGGTGCCATGCGCTTTGTCGCCTTTGGTGGCCGCTTTGGTTTTGAGCTTCTCAATCACATCGCCATCGGCAAAGGTGATGTTAGAGACCTGCTGCTCACGCCACACGGTCACCTCTAAACGTTTAGCCAATGCGTTGGTCACCGACACACCAACACCATGCAAGCCGCCTGAGAATGCATACGCACCGCCACTGCCCTTCTCAAACTTACCGCCGGCATGCAATTGCGTGAACACAATCTCCACCACGGGTTTTTTCTCTTGCGGGTGCATCCCCACTGGAATACCGCGGCCATCGTCTTCAACACTCACACTGCCATCGGTGTGCAAGGTCACCACCACTTCTTTACCGTAACCACCGAGCGCTTCGTCAGAGGCGTTATCCAAGACCTCTTGAATGATATGCAGTGGGTTATCGGTACGGGTGTACATACCCGGGCGCTGACGCACCGGCTCCAAGCCCTTTAAGACCTTGATGGAGGATTCGCTGTATTGGGATGGTTTACGTGTCGCCATGCGCAGAAATTGTAGTCATATCCATGAGGTGGGTAGCAAAAGCATGGGAAAATAAGCCGATGGGAGCGTTAAGTCATATTCGGGTATTGGATCTAAGCCGCGTTTTAGCGGGTCCATGGTGTGCTCAGAACCTAGCCGATTTAGGTGCGCAAGTGATCAAGGTGGAGCGCCCTGGTGGAGGTGACGATACCCGCCATTGGGGGCCACCGTTTGCCAAAGACCCAAATGGTCAGGACACCACCGAATCAGCGTATTACATTTCCATTAATCGCAATAAGAAATCCATCACTCTTGATATCAGCACTCCCGAAGGGCAAGCGATTGTGCGCGATCTGGTTAAGACCTCCGATGTGGTGATCGAAAACTACAAGGTTGGTCAGTTAGCAAAGTACGGTTTAGATTACTTGAGTTTGTGTGCAATTAAACCGAATCTCATTTATTGCTCGATCACCGGCTTTGGTCAAAGTGGTCCCTATCAGCAACGCCCTGGCTATGACTTCATCTTGCAAGGCATGGGTGGCTTTATGAGCATTACCGGTGAAGCCGATCATCTACCCGGTGGTGGTCCTCAAAAAGCAGGGGTTGCCATCGTCGATTTATTTACAGGCATGTATGCCAGTTCTGCCATCCTAGCCGCGGTGATCCATCGCGATCGTTGCGGTGAGGGTCAATATATTGATATGGCGCTTTTAGATACGCAGGTCGCCATGCTTGCCAATATCTCCAGCAATTATTTATGCAGCGGGGTCTCACCGCATCGCTGGGGTAATGCCCACCCCAATGTCGTGCCCTATCAAACCTTTCAGACCTCAGACAGTTGGATCATTGTGGCAGTGGGTAACGATAGTCAGTTCCGCAACTTTGTGAAGGCTGGTAACCGCGAGGCCTTAGCCGACGATCCGCGCTTTGCCACGAACCCCGCGCGCATTGAGTACCGCGCTGCACTAATCCCTCTGTTGGTTGAGATGGTGAAAGAAAAGACCAAGGCACAATGGATTACTCTTTTGGAAGCAGCGGGGGTACCTTGTGGGCCCATTAATAATTTACAAGAAGTGTTTGAGAACGAACAAGTGATTGCGCGTGGTATTGAAATGCATGTACCTCATCCAACGGCTGGCACCATGAAATTAGTCGCTAGCCCAATGCGTCTATCGAAGACACCGGTTGAAGTACGCATGCCACCCCCACTATTGGGGCAGCATACCGACGAAGTGTTGCGTGACGAACTTGGCATGAGTGCCTCACAAATTAATGAACTGCATCAGAGAGGCATCGTATGACCCAGCGTGCTCCAAGCTTATCGATGGTCCAAGTGCTGATCTTTGGCAGTTTGATGGTCACCCTTTCCATGGGGATCCGTCATGGTTTTGGTCTCTTTAATATGCCCATTACCTCCGCCAACGGCTGGGGCCGTGAGACCTTCGCATTAGCGATTGCGCTCCAGAACTTAATTTGGGGATTTGCGCAACCCGTCGCCGGTGCGCTTGCTGATCGCTATGGTCCATTTAAGATCATGATTCTGGGTGGATTCCTCTATGCCGTAGGTTTGATCGGTATGGCTCTCACCAATGATCCCTGGTTATTTCATTTAGCGGGTGGCCTATCAATTGGTATTGGTTTAGCAGCGACGACCTACAGCGTGGTCTACGGTATCTTAGGTCGTAATGTCAGCGCAGAGAAGCGCGTCTGGGCCATGGGTGTCACTGCAGCAGCAGGCTCTTTTGGGCAATTCTTGATGATGCCTCTGGAGCAAGGCTTGATTACGAGCTTTGGCGCCAACGAGGCACTCATCTATTTAGGACTAATGGCTTCACTCATGATCCCGATTGCATTTTGCTTGCGTGAAACCGGTTTTGCGCCCAATCAAGCGGGTGATCAAACGATTCGTCAGGCCCTGAATGAAGCGATTGGTAATCGTAACTTTCGCTTTTTAATGATGGGTTACTTTGTGTGTGGCTTTCAGGTGGTCTTCATTACGGTTCACCTTGCGCCTTACCTCAAAGATATGGCTTTGCAGTATCCAGACATTAATGGCGCCAGCGTCGCAACCACTGCCCTTGCTTTAATTGGTTTATTTAATGTCATTGGTACGTATTACGCGGGTGTCTTAGGTGCGCGCTATCCAAAACGCTTTTTACTCTCTGCGATCTATCTCTCACGCTCTTTTGCAATTGCCATCTTTTTATTATTGCCCCTGTCATCGATAAGCACCTATGTGTTCGCTGCGGTCATGGGTGTGCTCTGGCTCTCGACCATTCCCTTAACGAACGCGATCGTTGCTCAAATCTTTGGGGTTAAATACCTCACCATGCTCTCCGGAGTGGTGTTCTTCTCGCATCAATTGGGTAGTTTCTGTGGTGCGTATTTCGGTGGCTACTTATACGACCTCACGGGCTCCTATCAGATTGTGTGGGGCATTGCGATGGCCCTTGGGGTCTTTGCAGGCTTGATTAATTTACCAATCCGTGAAGAGCCCCTGCAGCGTCCGGCTAGCGCCTAAGGCCGTAGCAATTCAGTGGCGATGGCCACCTGCTTTCGGTAGAATGCATTCATGAGCCAATCCGCATCAATGACCTCATCTCCGACCTGGAAGAAGATTGCACTCTATGCCAGCAGTGCGATCCTTTTAGCGCTGGTCTTTGCGCTTTACTTCATCCCCGAGGTTGTCATTGGTTTAGCTGAGCAAGCATGGGCCCTGTGTGGCTGGTAGTCCACTCCCGCTGTAGCACAATGGATAGTGCAATCGCCTCCTAAGCGATAGATCCAGGTTCGACTCCTGGCAGGGGGACCAAATTCATATGAGTTTTTATTTTTGAATTAGGAAAATCACTAAATCGATTGAATAACAATGTGTCACACATTTGTTACGCTTTTTCATTCATGCACAGTCCATTGGTGATGAAGTTATCCACAGTGCGTGTGGACAAAACTGCAAAATGATTTGTAAGTGCTGATTTTTAAACGAGTGAGCTAGTATGCTCAATAATTGAGCATCAATCGTGTGGCTTGATTGCTTCGTCAATGAGTTGGCTTACACTTGACTCATGGCAATAATCCCTGTAAGCACTCTCGCCGCTCTCGAAGAAATGTTGCAAAACGCGAGTTGCCATTTGCCCCACGCGTGCTTGCCAGTTCTGTTGGGTGATCGCACCGTCGGTCACCTCGTCCCTGAATTTACCCCCTTTGTAATTGAATGTTTGCAACGCGAACCGATCGCGCATCTTCATGTCAGTGCACGCGGTCTTGCATTAGCAACGGTATCGCCTGCTCAGCTCAGTACGAGCTTGCGTATCTTGGCAATGCGCATGCGTAGCGCCGGATTGATTCCAGCGTGGCGTAATGAAGAGTTTGCATTCTATGGCGCTGATGGTCATGAGTATTTTCGGGTTGAGCGCGCGGCGTTTCGTAGTCTTGGGGTGCAAAGTCAGGCGGCGCATATCAATGGCGTTGCTGCCAATGGCCAACTTTGGGTGGGAAGACGCAGCGAGAGTAAGCAAATCGATCCTGGCAAGCTTGATAATCTGGCTGCCGGCGGTATTAGCGCCGCAGAGACCGTCGTGCATTGCGCGATTCGGGAACTGTGGGAAGAAGCTGGTATACCTGAGCCCATTGCCAGCGGCATCACCCCAGCGGGTAAGTTACTCATTAGTCGCCCTCATCCGCCGCACGGCATCCACCACGAGAGTCTGTTTATCTTTGATCTAGAGCTTCCTAATCACCTCATTCCTGTGAATCACGATGGCGAGGTCAGTGGCTTTATCCAGTTGGACCTTGCGGAAGCCGCCGCACGAATACTGGCTGATGAGTTCACCACCGATGCAGCCTTGGTCACAGCCGACTTCATATTGCGCCGCAATCGTATCGCTTGATCCGGCTCAAGGATGCACTTGGGGGATTCGTGGTTAAATAGGGTTACAAGGATGAAACAGGGGTGCCCCCATTGCGGTGGTGCTGAGAAAGACCCTCGAACCCGATCCAGGTAATGCTGGCGTGGGGAGTTCCATCAAACCGGTACCCGGTTTCGTCCACTCGATGAATATTGTGAGGAGATGGACATGAGCGTTAGCACCGAGAATCAAAAGAAGGTCAAACCAGAGATCCCAAGTCTGAAAAGCTTGGAGCGTGACTTTGGGCAAAAGTTTGCCTATCCGGCTTCCACCAAAACCTATTTGCAAGGATCGCGACCCGACGTGAAGGCGCCGATTCGGGTGATCGAACAGTTGCCGACTAAAACGGGTGAGACCGAATCGGCTAATCCGCCCATTCCGGTGTATGACACCTCAGGCCCCTACAGCGATCCCGACATCGTCATCAATTTAGAAAAGGGTCTGCCCAAATTACGTAGCCAATGGATTAGTGAGCGTGGTGATACCGAGCAACTCGCTGGCCCCTCTTCCGAATACGGTGAGGCCCGTGCTCATGATCCAGCCACCGCCCATTTACGCTTCTCACATATTGCCGCACCACGGGTTGCCAGGTCGGGTGCAAACGTGAGTCAAATGCATTACGCCC
This sequence comes from Polynucleobacter sp. HIN8, assembly GCF_030297615.1. Taxonomy (NCBI): domain Bacteria; kingdom Pseudomonadati; phylum Pseudomonadota; class Betaproteobacteria; order Burkholderiales; family Burkholderiaceae; genus Polynucleobacter; species Polynucleobacter sp. HIN8. Next base: position 1,126,991 of record NZ_AP028139.1, read on the forward strand.
GCAAAGGCATCATTACCCCTGAAATGGAGTACGTGGCTCTGCGCGAGTCCATGGGTCTTGAGAAACTTCGTCAAGATCCTCGCTATCAACAGATCCTCAAGCAGCATCCTGGTAAATCCTTTGGTGCCAATATCCCCGATGTAATTACGCCGGAATTTGTGCGCTCGGAGATTGCCGCAGGTCGCGCCATTATTCCTGCCAACATCAATCACCCAGAGTTGGAGCCCATGATCATTGGCCGCAACTTTCGCGTCAAGATCAATGGCAATCTAGGTAATTCTGCGGTGACCTCCTCCATTAATGAAGAGGTCGAGAAAATGGTGTGGGCGATTCGGTGGGGTGCAGACACCATCATGGATCTCTCCACCGGTAAGCACATTCATGAGACCCGCGAGTGGATTATTCGGAACTCGCCAGTACCCATTGGTACGGTGCCTATTTATCAAGCCCTCGATAAGACCGGTGGTATTGCTGAAGACCTCACCTGGGAAATGTTCCGAGACACCCTGGTGGAGCAAGCCGAGCAAGGCGTGGATTACTTCACGATCCATGCTGGGGTATTGTTGCGTTATGTGCCACTCACTGCCGATCGCATTACCGGCATCGTCTCACGCGGGGGCTCCATCATGGCCAAGTGGTGCTTGGCGCATCACAAAGAGAACTTCCTCTACACCCACTTTGATGAGATCTGCGAGATCATGAAAGCCTACGATGTGTCCTTTAGCTTAGGCGATGGTTTGCGTCCTGGTTGCATCGCCGACTCCAATGATGCCGCGCAATTTGGTGAACTGCATACCTTGGGTGAACTGACAGCCAAAGCATGGCAGCACGATGTGCAGGTCATGATTGAAGGCCCGGGTCACGTTCCAATGCAACGCATTGAAGAGAACATGACCGAAGAGCTCAAGCATTGTTTAGAAGCACCCTTCTACACCTTAGGACCCTTGATTACTGATATCGCTCCTGGCTACGATCACATTACTAGTGGAGTTGGTGCGGCGCAGATTGGTTGGTACGGCACTGCCATGCTGTGCTATGTAACACCCAAAGAGCACTTGGGTCTACCCGATAAAGAAGATGTGCGCGAGGGCATCATCACCTACAAGATTGCTGCCCATGGTGCCGATCTTGCGAAGGGCTTTCCGGGTGCTCAGTTGCGCGATAACGCGCTCTCCAAAGCGCGCTTTGAGTTCCGCTGGGAAGATCAGTTCAATCTTGGTTTAGACCCCGAGCGGGCGCGCGAGTACCACGATGCCACACTCCCCGCCGAGGGTGCCAAGATTGCTCACTTCTGCTCGATGTGCGGTCCCAAGTTCTGTTCAATGAAGATCACACAAGATGTACGTGACTACGCCGCAAGTCTCAAAGAAGGCGTCGATCCCGCCAAGGGCATGGAAGAGAAATCGATCGAGTTCCGCAAACGCGGTAGCGAGATCTATCAGTAAGAACGAAGATGAGTATGTCCTACGCCATCATCGGTGCCGGCCTCATGGGTCGGATGATGGCGTATGCCCTCACCAAATCGGGTTCACGGGTTGAACTGTTTGAACGCAGCGGGCCCGAGGCAGAGCACTCCGCAGCGCGGGTTGCCGCTTCGATGCTAGCTCCTCTGGCTGAGTCAGCCATCACGGAAGCACCAGTAGTGCGGATGGGTCTCTATGGCCTTGATCGTTGGAAGCAACTCATTACGGAGTTGAACGCGCAGGTATCGCAACAGACTTACTTTCAGCAAGACGGTACCCTCGTTCTGTGGCATCGCCTCGATGCACCTGAGGCGCAACGTTTTGCTGAGCATCTTGAGCGCAATGTGCGCATGAACCCTGCACTAGCAACCCCATGGCATCTTGATGGCAAGGCGTTAACCGAACTTGAGCCTGCAGTAGCGGAGCGGTTTACTCAAGGCCTCTTTTTGCCACGCGAGGGCCAACTCGATAATCGTCAACTCTTGACTGGCTTACTTGAGTTCTTAACCAAAGCGCAGGTGCCCATGCATTGGCATCGTGCGATAGAGCCCAATGAGCTGCGTGGTCATGGCTTTGATTGGGTCATTGATTGCCGTGGTTTAGGAGCAAAAGCCAGTTGGGCCGATACTCGCAATCCATTGCGTGGGGTTCGGGGGGAAGTGATTCGGGTACATGCGCCGGAGGTTAAGCTCAAGCGTCCTACGCGTTTAATCCATCCCCGCTATCCCATCTACATTGCTCCCAAGGAGAATGATCTGTATGTGATTGGTGCTACGGAGATTGAATCCGATGATCTCTCGCCGGTGAGCGTGCGCTCCTCCATGGAGTTGCTCTCGGCGGCTTACTCGGTGCACTCCGGTTTTGCCGAAGCCCGAATTGTGGAGGCTGCCACACAATGCCGGCCTACGCTTAAAAATAATTTACCCGAGATTTGTATTCCGGAGCCTGGGCTCATGCAAATCAATGGGCTCTATCGCCATGGGTATTTAATTGCACCAGCGATGATGGATGCGGCATTGCAAGTGCTTCGTGGTGAATCTCAAACCCTTGCCAAGCGTTTTGATCTGCAAATCCAGCAAGCTACATTGAGTCAGTCTCTCGTATGATGCGCGTGATCGTCAACCAGCAGGTCCGTGAGCTTGCCCCTGCGAGTAAGGTCAGTGATCTCTTAACGGTGCTTGATGCCAAACCGCCATATGCCGTTGCAGTTAATTTGCAGTTCGTTCCAAAATCACAACATGCGGAGTATGTTTTGCAGGATAACGACTCCGTAGAAATTATTTCTCCGGTAACCGGTGGTTAAACTATCCATACTCGCCTCATGACCGCTCCTTTGCCTACCCATCTCAACGATCCATTGATTTTGTATGGCGAGTCGTTTGCCAGTCGCTTGCTACTTGGCACCTCGCGCTACCCCTCGCCCCAAGTGCTGGAGACCGCTGTGCAACGTGCACGACCAGCCATGATTACCGCAAGCTTGCGACGTCAGGGCTCTGCAGCAACCGAAGCGCACAGCGGCTTTTGGGAGCTTCTTAAGAAAATGGCAGTACCGGTACTACCAAACACTGCCGGTTGCCATAGTCCTCAAGAGGTAATCACCACTGCACAGATGGCGCGTGAGGTGTTTGAGACCAATTGGATTAAGTTAGAACTGATTGGGGATGATTACACCTTGCAACCCGATACCTTACGTTTGGTGCAGACTGCCGAGCATCTCATCAAAGATGGCTTTAAGGTCTTGCCCTATTGCACCGAGGATTTGATTGTGTGTCAGCGCTTGGTTGATGTTGGTTGCCAAGCGGTCATGCCGTGGGCTGCGCCGATTGGTACCGGTCAAGGACCACTCAATCCGTATGCAATGCGTTTATTGCGTGAGCGTCTGTCGGTTCCATTGCTGGTGGATGCGGGCTTAGGCTTACCATCGCATGCCTGCACGGTGATGGAATGGGGCTTTGATGGCGTACTACTTAACACTGCCGTGGCACTTGCCCAAGATCCCGTAGCGATGTCTTCGGCGTTCGCTGCTGCAGTTCATGCAGGTCGGCAGGCATTTTTATCAGGAGCGATGCAACCGCAAGATTCAGCGCAAGCGAGCACGCCATTGGTGGGCACCCCATTTTGGCATCACGAATAGGAATGTAGTGTGAGTCATATTCGGGAGATGGCTAAACAAATTATGGCGGCGCATGGCCAAGATGATTTGTGCTTACCTTTGCCAAGCTTTAGTCCTGATCAACCACCGCCCACTATTAAGACCGAGTCCAGCCAAGATCAATACGAACTCGCGGGTACGATTGCGGCGATTGAGATGGGCTTTATTGAAAGCGATGCACGCGTTTTAGGGAAAGCCTGGTCACGCATGATTAAAGAAGTGGGCGACTTTAATCCGAAGCTCTGGCCCTCACGCCCAGAGTATTTTGAGATGTTGCCCTATTCCCGAAATTCAAATCCAAAGGCTTTTAAAGAGTGTCCCAAGCGCTTAGGCCTCTACGGAGTGTTCCCCGATGCCGATTGGATTAAGCGCATGGTCGATGCCGAACTTCCCACCGCACAGTTGCGATTTAAATCGGATGATGCCAAGAGCATTCGTATGCAAATAAAGGAGGCAGTTGCAGCGGTTAAGGGAAGTAAGACCCTCTTATTTATTAATGATCATTGGGAAGAAGCGATTGCCGCAGGCGCCTATGGAGTTCACCTAGGCCAAGAGGATTTGGTCAGTGCCAATATAGATACCATTCGCGAGGCTGGACTACGGTTGGGAATTAGTACCCATGGCTATGCCGAGTTAGCCATTGCAGATCGGTATTGCCCAAGCTATATTGCAATGGGTGCGGTGTTCCCCACCAATCTCAAGAAGATGCCTACTGCTCCTCAAGGCTTAGGTCGTTTGTATGCCTATGCCAAACTTATGCAACACTACTCGCTGGTTGCCATTGGTGGAATCGATGAAGCTAGTGTTCATGCGGTGGCACAAAGCGGGGTCGGCTCTGTGGCGGTCGTTCGTGCAATTGTGGCTAGCGATGATCCCAAAGCAGCCGTCAAACGCTTGCAAGAGCTCATGAAAACTAACTAACTAACTAATTAAGCGTTTATTGTTAGTCTGGTAATTGAGTGGGATAGAAGTCGTGCATATGCCACAGCGGCCCGGGCCCTTGACCAATTTCTAGATGCTGCCCCGCTTCAATGGCTGCACTCACAAAGGTGATTGCCTTAGCCACCGAGTGGCTTAGATCATGTTTATCGGCCAAGTAGGTCGCAATAGCGCTTGAGAGTGAGCAGCCGGTACCATGGGTGTTCACCGTCGGAATGCGTCGATGCTTAAACTTCTTATGAAACACCACTGGCACATCGTCTTTGCGATCGTGCCAGATTAAATAGTCCACCAGCTCGTGCGGCTCACCTTCTAAATGACCCCCTTTGATCAGGACCGCACGTGGACCAAGGGCTAAGAGTTCTTCGGCAGCCGTCTTAAATTGGTCAACCGCCACAATGGGCCGTCCTAATAAGATCGAGGCCTCATGCAAGTTCGGTGTAATGATGGTCGCAAGGGGGAAGAGCTCGGTCACCATGGTGCGCGCCGTATCGTCACCACCCAAACTCGCACCTGAAGTAGCGCGCAAAACTGGATCTAATACGATTCTACGAATGCCATGTTTTTTTAGAGAAGCGGCTACCGTTTTTACAATAGCGGGACTCGCCAACATACCGATCTTGACCACATCTACACCAATATCAGTAACGACTGCATCAATTTGTGCCTCAATCACATCAAGATCAATGTCTTGGATTCTTGTTACACCCAAAGTATTTTGGGCGGTAATCGCTGTAATCGCGGTCATACCAAAACCACCTAAGGCAGTAATCACCTTCAGATCTGCCTGAATCCCTGCGCCACCACCGCTATCCGATCCCGCAATGCTTAATACCTTAGGGATGAAGATGGGGTTGGGTTTGGAGAGTTTCATGAAAAAGATGTCCTTGGAATCTATTCGCTATTATTACTTAGGAAAAATAAAATTAACCTTCGACCTACGGCCTAGGAAAAATCTTCGCTATTAAAAGTATATGTATTACCTAAATATACAGCCTCAAGAGCTGCTAACTTAATAAACTTTGTAACAGACATACAATGGGATCTATATTGCACTCAACCCTTTATATTAACTAGGATTCATGACAACTAACGCCAAAAACTCATCATCTATAGGTCTCATTGGTCTTGGCGCTATGGGATTAGGTATGGCTAGCTCTTTACGTCGTAGCGGCCATGCCCTTAATGTCTGCGATGTGCGATTCGAAGTAGCTGAAAGTTTTGCATTGGCTGGGGGAAAGGCTTATAAAACGCCTGCCGAACTAGCAAAAGTATCTGACATCATCATTAGTGTGGTTGTAAACGCGGAACAAACCGAAACCGTCCTATTTGGTGAGCATGGTGCAGCAAGTGAAATGAAGCAAAAGTCACTCTTTATCATGTGCTCAACGGTTGATCCTAATTGGTCTGCTTCGCTTGAGAAACGCCTAAATGACTTAGGATTTCTGTATTTAGATGCTCCTATCTCTGGCGGCGCTGCAAAAGCGGCTTCTGGTCAAATCACAATGATGACCTCTGGTCATATTGATGCATACCAAAAAGCAGAAAATGTCTTAGAGGCTATGGCATGCAATATTTACAAATTAGGTGATCGCGCAGGCTTTGGCAGTAAGGTAAAAATTATCAATCAGCTATTGGCTGGTGTTCATATTGCTGTAGCAGCCGAAGCAATGGCCTTAGGCATTCGTGAAGGGGTGGATCCCAATGCTCTTTATGAAGTTATTACGCATAGTGCTGGTAATAGCTGGATGTTTGAAAATCGAATGGCTCATGTCTTGCAAGCAGACTACACAGCTCTATCCGCAGTGGATATTTTTATAAAAGACCTGGGTCTTGTACTCGATACCGCTCGCGCAAGCAAATTTCCACTCCCCTTGGCGGCGACAGCCCATCAAATGTTTATGCAAGCCTCTGCGGCAGGGTATGGTCGCGAGGACGATGCGGCTGTCATTAAAATATTTCCGGGTATTAAATTACCAGATGCAAAATAGTTTATAGAAGATGCACATTTTAATTACTGGGGGCAGTGGTTTCTTGGGAGCGAGCCTAGCTCGTGAGCTTTTAAAAAAACCTCTGATCAGGATTGAGGGTAGATACCCAGCACCACTCTCCACTCTCTTTTTAACTGATTTACACAAAATTCCTGATGATCTTGCTGCAGAGAGCCGTGTTATCCCATTTATTGGCGACTTAAATGAGTTAATAACTTCTAAAACCCTTCCACTAAATAAGATTGATGCGGTTATTCATTTATCTGCTGCTGTCAGTGCAGAATGTGAGGCTAACCTAGACCTCGGTTTACAGAGTAATTTACTGGTCAGTTTAAATTTACTGCAAGCAATTCGTCATCAATCACAACGCCCTGTTTTTGTATTTCCAAGTTCTGTTGCAGTCTATGGGGCATCTCCTGGTCATTCTTTGCCAAGCAAAATCTCCGATATCGATCAGCCCACACCGCAAAGTAGCTATGGAATTCAGAAATTGATGGTTGAGCAGTTAGTTGCTGACTTCTCGCGGAAAGGCTTTATTCATGGCCGTAATATTCGCTTAATGACTGTTTCCATTCGTCCCGGAAAACCAAATGGTGCTGCATCAAGCTTTTTAAGCGGAATGCTGAGAGAACCTTTAGCAGGACAGAACAGCGTAGTTCCGGTCCCACCAGAAACGCGTGTTGCCCTTTCCTCCCTAGATAAAACGCTTGAGGGTTTATTTTGTGCGCTTGAATCTCCATCATTGATATGGGGTGCGCCCACAGCAGTTAATCTCCCCGCACTCAGCACCACCGTGGGTGAGATGGCAGAGGCATTACAAGAGTTGGCTGGTAAAGAAGTTGCAAATTTACTTCAATGGAAGGTAGACCCTCAAGTTCATGCAATTGTGAGTTCGTGGCCAAGTCAGTTTAGTCATCTTCGGGCTAGCCAACTTGGATTAAACCCAGATTCTTCGGTTGAGGACTTAATTCGAACGTATGTAATGAGACATCCGCAAGCTGTATCCTGCTCTATAAGAAAATAATAATGATCAAACCTAATCTACGGCCATTACTGGGTTGCATTGCAGATGATTTCACAGGAGCAAGTGATTTAGCAAATAACTTAGTTCGTGCAGGAATGCGAACCATTCAAACAATTGGTATACCAGCAGAATCACAAAAACTGAATGCAGATGCGATCGTCATTTCTCTCAAATCTCGAACCATTTCTAAACATGAGGCCATCAAACAGTCTTTACAGGCATATGAATGGTTAAAAGTACAAGGTGTTGAACAATTTTATTTTAAATATTGCTCAACCTTCGATTCAACACCACAGGGTAATATCGGCCCAGTTACAGAAGCCCTAATGGATGAAATTTTCGGAGAAGGTAAAGGCTTCACAATTGTCTGTCCTGCATTCCCAGAGGCCAAACGAACCATATTTAATGGTCATCTTTTTGTTGGAAATGAACTTCTTTCAGAAAGCGGAATGCGAAATCATCCACTTACTCCGATGACTGACGCAAATTTAGTTCGAGTCATGCAAGCACAAACACAACGTGTTGTAGGCCTAGTAAATTATGATTCTGTACGCGCTGGTCCTGATGAAATTCGGGCCCGTTTCCATGCGCTTCAAAATCAAGGTATTGGGATTGCTGTGGTTGACGTCACCTGTAATCAAGATTTGGAGTCTATTGCTCTTGCTACTGCGGATATGCCTCTTGTTACTGCAGGCTCAGGTCTTGCAATTGGTCTACCAAATAATTGGCGGATTCGAGGTTTATTCGATTTAAACGATAGCTCTGACATGCTTCCTCCAGCTTCTGGCTATCAAGCAGTGATTTCAGGTAGCTGTTCACAGGCCTCCAACGCGCAAGTCCGAGACTTTTGTCAAAGGGGATTACCTACTTTTGTGATCGATCCGCTTGCAGATGTATCTCATGTGAATATTGCACAACAAGCGATTGCGTTAGCAGAAAAACATCTGAAGAATGGTCCAATGCTTTTTTATACCACTTCACAGCCTGATATTGTGAAATCAATACAAGAAAAATTGGGAGTAATTAAGGCAAGTGAGCATATTGAAAAAATACTCGCAGAGATTGCTAAGGGCTTGGTTCAAAATGGCGTTCGCCAATTGGTGGTCGCCGGCGGGGAAACCTCAGGCGCTGTTGTACAAGCATTAGGAATTAAACAGATGACCATCGGCCCACAAATTGATTCGGGGGTGCCATGGATGTCAGCAAGCTCTCCTTGTTGTCATGATGAGACTATTCATTTAGCCCTAAAATCTGGAAACTTTGGTTCTATCGATTTTTTTACAAAATCATTTACACAGCTATCGAACTTACATCATGAATGAATCACAAGCCCGTGCAGAAATATGTAGGATAGGCACATCTCTTTATATGCGTGGCTACGTGCATGCTAGTGCAGGCAATATTAGTGTTCGACTAGATGATGGAAATATTTTAATTACCCCTACGGATGCCTGTCTTGGTAATTTAGTCCCCCAGGAGCTTGCACTGATTAATTCTGGTGGCGAGCAAATCAATGGATCCCCAGCCTCAAAAACGGTATTACTGCATCGTGGTATTTACTCAGCAAATAATCAAGTGTCTTGCGTCATTCATACTCATGCCAGCCATTTAGTCAGTTTGAGTATCAGAGGGATCTGGAATGAGGCGGATATATTGCCCCCCATTACTCCGTATTACGTCATGAAGGTTGGTCACATCCCTTTTATTAGCTATCGACGCCCTGGTGATCCCGAGGTAGCTACTATGGTGATTGAATGCATTAATAAAGCTATTAAGACAGGAAAACCGATCCGAGGTGTCTTGCTTGACCGACTTGGCCCTGTAGTGTGGCATCAATCACCCTCCATGGCTAGTGCTGTTCTTGAGGAGTTGGAGGAAACCGCTAAGCTTTGGTTGATGTCAAATTGCCAGGCAGCGCCACTTAATGATGAACAGATTGAAGTTTTACGAAGTACATTTGGTGCAATTTGGTAAACCGATTGCAATAAATTAAGGTAAACCACTAGCTAATGGACATTTATTTAATGATAAAAAGACATATCTCTCTAAATTAAGGAATCACTCATGCGCTCCTTGCTGATTAGTTTTTTTGTTTTCTTACTTAGTTTTGCTCCTTTTACTGCGAGCCATGCACAAAACTATCCCAATCGCGCTATTAAGTTAGTTGTACCCTTTCCGCCGGGCGGCTTAATTGATAATGCAGCACGTTTGATTGGCCCAGAACTCTCAAAAGAATTGGGTCAACCCGTGGTGATTGAAAACAAACCAGGAGCGGGTGGTAATTTAGGAGCAGCCGAGGTTGCTAAAGCAAGTCCGGATGGCTACACCCTTTTAATGGCCTCTGCTCCTCTGAGCATTAGCCCTGCTCTATACAAGACCCTGCCCTACAACCCAGCCAGTATTGAACCCATTGCGGTTCTGGGACAGCTTCCCAATGTCTTATTGGTCAACCCAGAGTCGGGTATTAATACTGTTGCAGATTTGGTCAAACGAGCAAGGGCAAACCCTGGAAAACTTAACTATGCCTCCAATGGTAACGGCACTTCACTGCATCTTAGTGCCGAGATGTTAAAGAACCAAGCGGGGATCTATGTGGTTCACATCCCGTATCGTGGCTCGGCATTTGCGAATGTTGGACTAGTATCAAAAGAGGTAGATTTTATGTTTGATAACTTACCACCTGCACTTGGTCTGATTAATGGTGGTAAGTTAAAGCCTCTGGCAGTCACTACTGCCGCCCGTAACCCCGCCCTTCCCAATGTGCCAACCATGATTGAAGCTGGATATCCTAATTTCGAGGTCTCAGCATGGTTTGGTATTGCTGCTCCTAAGGGTATCCCTGATAGCGCCAGTCAACGCCTGCAAGCCACTTTGGAGAAAATTGTGGCACGCAAGGAAACGATAGAGGCAATCTCCCGTTTAGGTGCTACTGTCACCTTCATGAATGCGCAGCGTGCTGCTCAATTTATGAAAACCGATACTGATCGCTGGCGAAAGGTAATTGACTACGCCAAGATCCAAATGGATTAGGCAAACCTTTAATGCACAAAGGGGGTCAGATGACCCCCTTTATTCTTTGATGGCAATCATTTATTACCCAATAAAGCCAAATGCAATCCCAGACCCTGGGTTACTGTCGAACCTACGTACCCTAAACAACTAATCTGCTAGAAAAAATGCTGTAAAATAATGGATTATTCCCTGATAGCTCAGTCGGTAGAGCGACGGACTGTTAATCCGCAGGTCCCTGGTTCGAGTCCAGGTCGGGGAGCCAAATTCAGTAAGGCTTACAGCTTAATTGGCTTGTAAGCCTTTTTTGTTCTCTATCTCTAGACTACGTATAGACTACATTTAGCAACTCTAAACCACGTCTAAATTTATTGTCTTAGCTAATTCAACATGGGGGGGGATGGGGATAAGGTCGCTAATCCTAAATTATGGAACTACTTACCCACATAAAAAAGTTCATAAAGATTTAATTAATTAAGAGCTTATTTGATTGGATCACCTTTTTAATAAAGGTTCAATTTACTATTTGGTTTCTCAAAAACTCCCAATATGGATGTCCCCCACGGAAACGATAAGTGATGACCCAATGGCGTTTCTGCATAGAACACAGCTTTGAGCACATTGTTGATGATTGGATGAGGCGTCTTGTACTCCTCTTTATAGAGTTTTGCCATTTGCTCCTCATTAAGCTCTTTAGGGCGGGTTTTACGGGATAGCCAGTACAGCGGACTGAGAAAGAACATGAAATAGCGCGCATCTTTGAGGATTAGTCCACTATTCTTTGCCAGTTCCTGATACTTTCGTTTGTCATAGCGACGCACGTGCTTTACAAACTCATCGTTGTACGACCAAAAGAAGTCAAGCGCTGGGGTCGCCACAAATAGCTTGCCACCAGGCTTTAGTGCTTTAGCCGCTTCCCGCATCACAGTGACATCATCTGGGCAATGCTCAATTACATCCAATAAGTAAGCCGTATTCCACTGCTCCTGCATTTGTAAATCCATCAGGTCAACGTGATACAGGTCCACATCCTCATCTAATACCCCTTTGGCATTGAGGAGCGCTACCCGGGAGGAATCCGCCAGCGCCAAATCGGTTAATCGATTAGGGATTGTTTGAGTAAGGTATTGCACCCAGCCGCCACATCCCCCACCCAAATCAATGGCTGAGAAGTTTTCTGATGCTTGATGACGCTTTAATGACTCTAATAAAAAACGATGGCGCCCTAGATACCAAAAATGCTTGGATTGCATTTCAAATAAATGAGCAAACTGATCTTCAACAAATTCATCATTTCGATGCGTGACTGGTTTTTGTGGCACATAAATACCATCGCTATCTTGGTAATACATAAACATCCCCATACCGATTTCGCACCCTATTCGGTGCAGAACTTGGTTTCTTGAGAAACCGCCCAGAATGGAGGTGAACAACCCGCTAAGGGTTTAATGCAATGAAATGTACTTTTTAGGGATTGCCACCATCCATTGGCTTACCTAACGCGGTAAGCGCTTAGATGAAGTGGCGATGGGGTGGCGCTAAGGCCGGGGGTGGGAACTTGGGGTTAAGAAATGAAAACGGGACCAATAAGGTCTTGGCAAACGAAACACGCCGAATAAAGGGTCGATCTTTTAAGACTAAAAGGACAACTGCAACAAAGGCAACAACAAAAGTAGTGTCGAGAAAATGCTTACGAGCATCGGGAACGGTCACTGCATACGAATCCGGGATTGGCTCAGGACTGCCATCATCTAAGAGTCGCGCACTATCAAATGCACTCAAACCAGACATATGAAATCCGGAATCGTTATCTCCAGCGATATGCGCATGTAAGAACGGAGAGATGCACTTGAGGAAAATTCCCAAGAACAAGAAAACTATTAGAGTCGATCGATTGAATTTAAATCGCATCATTGCATTTTAATTGATGTGAAAATCTCTAATAACCACTGAAAATAACAGGTTTTAGTCTTGGTATGGGATCGGCTGATTGAGAAATATACCTGCGAAATAGCAAGAAATCGCTGATTATCAAAGACCTCTAAAGAGAGGATAAGCATCAATTGCCCTTATGAACCCCACTAAAGGGAGACGATGAGGAACATTAGAGATATAACTATGATGTGCTACCGCATGCACAGATAAGGCTAATCTCATAGATTCTCTATAGAGACAGTAGCTACTAAGTTGGTATGCTTTTTAAATACTTTTAACATTACCTGCTTTGCTATGTCCTGCTGCGATGGCTTCACAAGCAATCCATCATGAATAGGTAAAGCTAGGATTCCTTGGCTATTTAGCTCCAACAGAACATCAATCAGGATCTCGCTTTCTAGGAACATAAACTTCATGCCATTGGGCTTTCCAAAGAGATGCTCAATTGGCTTATGAAAGCTCTTAATCTCCTCGATAAGCCTCTTTTGGACATCCTGATCTTTGTAGTAGTCACGGACTTTCTTGGGAACTGACCAATTCTTGGCATCGGGGCTGTTCAGCATGATATTAATGAGCTTTTTAGTCGCTTCTCTAGCCCATTCCCTGCGAGGTATGAGATACCCATCATCAAAGTGAATGGGGGCTTTGGCAAGGCTATAAGCAAGCCTGACAGCCATCTGACCATAGTCTAGAGTGACTACCCATTCATCATCGATCATTACATCTCTCAGGTCTTCCGATTTCATAGATATCCAGAATCCACCATACAGTCGACCGCCTTCCTCAAAACTACCGTTATTGAAGATTCGCTTTAGCTCGACTCGGGAGTCATCAATATCCTTATTACCGTGGTAGCAAATATCAGCCTCTCGTAAAAAGGCGTTGATCTGCTCCATCTCGTCACGGTATTGCCTTGTGAGAGGGGTTTCCTCATAGCGAATTAGCTTGCCCTTGGATTGACCTTCAGCTTTTTTATCCCTTAGTTCAATAACATTCTTAGAATGCTCAAGAGTCAGGTCGTTATAACCTAGCTGCCGCTCTTTTATTCGAGTTATGAGCCGTTTTCCAGCCCAAAAAGTAGTCACTTGACCCTCGTTTCTATCACCCGCCTGAAGCTCTAAAAATGCCATTACTGGGGATGATAGATTCTTGAGATTTTGAGAAATGGTGTTATTTAGGATGTTCGATTGAGCATCTTTTCTCCCCAAGTGGCGATTAGATAGGCTAATGGCAATGCGTTTATTCGCTCCTGTGAGGTAACGGTGAACCGCCTCACAAACGATAGTCTCAATTTGCCGCTGAAATATCTCGAAGTCCTTCTTTTTCCTTGCTCTTTTTCTTAACTGATCATGAGCCTCATGGCTCATCAATTGATGAATTACATCAGCAACCAAATCCTTCGCAGAGGCTGATTTAGCCATTCTTAGGGGATTGAAGAACCGGTCTCTTTTTGTCATAAGAAATAGCGGGAAATTCGCTTAATTCAGAGATAAATAAAAGCTGCTCGAGGGTGCTTTCTCATGCCACATTCATCTCTATTTTGCTGAGATGATTAACTCTCTCGCTTAATGGTTTTAACGCAGATGGTTGGGCGAAATCTATTCATAAAACAATGGCGTGAGTTGCTAAGACAGTCATTGTTGAAACCTTTAATCATGAATCCTCACGCCACAAAGAATCCTTCTCGTCTCGCTCATACACTAAATCAGCGTTAGGGGAAGATGGCTTTGGCTCTTTGGATTTAATTTGATTCAAAGGTTTCCGATCCTCCTTTAACCGATGTTTAACAGGACGATATAGCGACCTTCCGAGAACTTCGACATCACTCATGAGTCTTAATGATCCTTGTTGTTTGATCCACGGCTACCAAAGATAATGATCAGCAGCGTAGCTATTCCGACTCCAGAAAATATTAGCCCAAGTGTTACGCTTGTAATTTCCATATATTCATCTCCATTAAGTAGTGATTGATGATCTAGATTAGCACTTCTTTGACTTGTAAGCTAAGTTAGCGCCTTCTTCGCTTTTTCCATTTATAGGCTTCACCAGTAGGAAGTTTGCCGTCGATAATGCCATCCACTCCAAATTTGCCAGCCACCTCTGAACCATTGAATTTAATTACTACAAATTCGCCCAATTCCTTCGCCCAAGCCATCGCTTGATCAAGAGTTTCAAATTCATAGGTATCTAAGTTGTGATGTACGGTGATCATTATGGTTAAGAAGATCAATCGTAAGACTCTTCAAACAGTCCATTCTGTATATCCTCAAGGATTCCAAGATGCCTTTTCCATGTCTTTTGAATATATCCTGCAGTAACACCCTTCCTCTTATGATTTAAGACTGCGCCAATTGCATCTAGGTCATATCCAAGATCTGCGGCTACTGTTGCAACTGTCCTTCGCAAGTCATGAGCAGTAAATTCAAATCCAATCTCACTGGAAAGACGGTCAAATGTTCTACTCGCACTAGTTGGCTTCTTAGGATCAAGCGGACTGGGGAATATATATGGACTTTGCATGCTTTTGGGTTGAGAAGCCCTGTATTCAAGCCTTCTGCTAATCATTGAGTAAATGGCATTTGTCATCGGCAAGGTATGTTTTTGATGGTTCTTTGTATCCAAGACCGTAAAGAACCTATCAGTTATAGACACCTCAGACCATTTAAGGAGTCGAGCTTCATCCAACCTAAGTCCTGTATGAATTAATAGCCAAGCAAGATCAGCATCTTCCTGATTGATTGAGCCTGCATATTGATAATGCGAAGATTGGGTAAGCTGCTCAAGCAATGCCTGTCGTGCCTTGTTGTCTAAATACCTTTCTTTAGGTTGTAACGCACGCCTTAGTTTTTTATCTTTAAGAACAAGAACTGGATTTCCTTGTGGTATTAGCTTCTCGCCTGCAGCATCATCTGAAGCAAATGAATTAAATACTGCGGAAAGGTAACGAAATGCTCTTTGCGCCTCTCCTAAGCCTACTTCATTTGGAGTCTCATGGACATTCAATCCCTCCTTTCGTCGCCTGGCGGCAACCCTTTCCTTCTTTTGAGCAACCTCCTTCTTAATCGCTGTAAAACGTCTCAGGATATCGTCCCGAGTAATAGACGCCAAAGGCTTTCGATACCAATCTCCGAATCGCCTTTGGAGGGTTGATAAGGCATCTTTCCTGGTTTTTGGCTTCCAATGCGCTAGTTCAGAGTACTGCTCAATCGCCTGCCCGAGAGAAAAGCCTCTTGCCTCAGCAACCTTTTTAGCTTTTCTTTGCTCCTGATTTGGATTAATACCCTGAGATAGCTTTGCTAATACAGGTTTTGCCAACTTTCTAGCTTCGGCAGGAGTTATGTAGTTAGCATTTCCAAGCGTAACGGTGACAGGTCCTGCGCCTTTTACTCGTGCCTTGACTGCCCAAACATACTTACCACCCTCTCTTGCTCGGCGATAAAGACCTGGCAATGATTTGTCTTTAATCCAATCCAAAAGACCTCCGAATTCAGACCACAATTAGACTACAATTTGGTCTAGACTACATTCAGACTACATCAATGTCAATATTGAATATAGCCTTATAAGCCATTATTTATATGGTTTTATTAGAAACTCTATTATGGATATATGGCTGGTTTTAAGACTGTTAATCCGCAGGTCCCTGGTTCGAGTCCAGGTCGGGGAGCCAAATTCATAAAGGCTTACAGGTTAATTGGCTTGTAAGCCTTTTTTATTTTCTATTGGGCGTTACTAAGACCTACGGTCATTCCGCCGCAGACGTAATGGATTTGTCCAGTAATAAATCCAGCACGATCATCCAATAGTGAGGCTACTGCATGCGCTACATCTTCGGGTTGTCCCATCCGCTGAACCGGAATACTTTGCAAAATCTTAATTGTTTTTGGAGCATCTGGAGGATTGCCGGAAGTAAAGAGCTCTGTAGCAATAGGTCCCGGCCCAATCGCATTGACCGTAATGCCATATTGAGCCATCTCTAGTGCCCAGGTTTTGGTCATCCCAATCAGGCCAGCTTTACTGCCTGCATAAACGGTTCGTTCTTCTTTACCAAGGGCTGCTCGACTGGCAATGCTAACAATGCGTCCAAACTTGGCCTTTCGCATTCCAGGAAAAAGATGTTGAGTTAAAAGCATCGGAGCTCTTAAATTAATTGCCATCACCGCATCAAAGTCATCAACCGTAGTCTGCTCCAATGCTGCTGGACGAATAATTCCTGCATTGTTCACTAAGCGCACAATGGGTTGGCGTGCTAGAAGTTGAGGTATTAGATTATCAATTGCCTTCACATCGGTTAAATCAATTGGATGAAATACTTCATCCTTCAAAAGCGTCTTTGGCGCCTTTTGATCTAGGTTAATCACGCGATAGCCATCCTCGGTTGCCCGGGTTGCAATCGCTCGCCCTATTCCTTGACTTGCACCGGTGATTAAAACAAGATTATTGATGTTCATTGATTATCCTTCGGAATTAACGATTCGCCGTTAATGCACGACACATCGCACGTTGATCACTATTAGTAATGAAACCGCATTGACTTTTATCGTTCCCGGCAAGCGCTCGGCACATCGATCTCAAATCACTATCATTGATAAATCCACATTGGCTTGCATTCTTCTCTGCAAGGGCTCGGCAAAGGGATCGATAGTTCGCTTCTTGAATAAACCCGCACTGGCTGGCATCTTGTGCAAACACGGGGCCTGAAAATAATGCTAGCACGATGAATAGGCGTCTATATAGCGTCATTGATTTATGATCATTTTCACGATATCGTTGAATCATTCTAATTGAAGATTCATGCACCATTGACCATTTGGAGATAAATATGATTCGATCACAAATCATTCATGGAACAACAGCCATTAGCGCAGTGATGCTAATTTTGATTGCTCCAAGCTATGCGCAAGATACCAGCAATGAACAACGCATGATTGATCATTGCCGTCAACGCCATCCGGAGATGAGTGTTGATCAGTGTCGCTCCATGTACCAAAATATGAAGAACATGACCCCTGAGCAACGCGTTGAACGGTGCAAACGCAATCACCCTGAGTTATCAGCCGAGGCCTGCCAGAAAAAATACGGTGGCTCAACCTAGCGTTGCGCTAGGATTTGCCTGGCAATCGTCTCTGCAATCAGCATCACCGGTGCATTGGTATTGCCCGATGTAATGCAGGGCATCGCTGAAGCATCGATGACTCGCAAGCGTGCTACTCCGCGTACCCGACACTCGGAGTCCAAGACGGTATGGGGATTATCGACTTGTCCTTGAGCATCGACCTTCCCCATGGCGCAGGTACTGACCGGATGAAAGATTGTGGTTCCTAAATCGCGTGCCGCATGTTCTAGGTCTTGCTCACTTTGCAATTGAGTACCCGGCAATACCTCTTTGGGGGCATAGGGCTTTAGGGCATCACTGCCCATAATTTGACGGGTGATTCGGAGACTATCCACTGCAACCTTTAAATCCTCTAGGGTTGATAGATAGTTACACTGGATTTGTGGATCAATCTGGGCATCGGCCGATTTAGCCCTCACCCAACCGCGTGAGCTGGGTCGTAGGTTACACACACTTGGTGTAATCGCATTAAAGGGATGTAATGGTTCTCCAAATTTAGGCAATGAGAGTGGCTGCACATGCCATTCAATATTTGCCGTGGGTTGCGATGGGTCACTTTTGGTAAATGCGCCTAAAGTAGAAGGCGGCATCGTTAGTGGGCCCGTTCTCTTGAATGCATACTCCAAGCCCATACCGATTCGGGTAAACCAATTTTTATAGAGGGTATTGACGGTCTTACAGTTCTCCACCTGATACACGGTGCGGATCTGCAAATGATCTTGCAGGTTCTCACCCACTCCTGAGAGATCCACCTTCGTTTTAACTCCGATGGCGTCGAGGTGGTGGTGCGCCCCAATTCCAGAAACTTGTAGGAGTTGAGGTGAGCCGATCGAGCCAGCCGACAGAATGACTTGGTCCTTCGCATGGGCAGTAACTCGCGATCCTGCATGCAACAGATCGAGGCCACTTACTTCCCAGGCAGCGCTATACCAGGCGTTCTTTTGTTGCTGTGGATTGTTCTGAGTTTGGAGTTGAGTGGGAATGAGATTGAGTTGCAAGACCTGCGCTTTGGTCAGAATGGTGAGGTTCTGGCGGTGGCGAATCGGATGAAGATAGGCATCGGCCATTGACCAACGCACTCCCTTCTTTTGGGTCATCTGAAAATACGCACACCCTTCGTTATCGCCGCGGTTGAACTCCTCGATGGCAGGAATACCCTGCTCCTGTGCAGCTTTGCGCCAAGCATCGAGGATCTCCCACTGCACCCGCGGCTGCTCGACTCGCATCTCTCCTTGATCTCCGTGCCAGGTATTGGCTCCAGCGAAGTAGTTCTCCAGGGATTTATAGGTCTTTAGGGTGGCATCCCATGCCCATCTAGAATCCCCGGTTAACTCAGCCCAACGGGCATAATCACTCGCCTGACCGCGCATATAGATCATGGCATTGATCGATGAGGAACCACCAATTACACGCCCTCTCGCATAATGAATCGAGCGTTGATTTAAGCCAGGATCGGGTTCGGTTTTGAAGCACCAATCGGTTCTTGGATTAGCAATCGTGTAGAGATAACCGACAGGGATTTTGATCCAAAACCAATCGTCTTTACCACCTGCCTCGAGCAATAAGACCCGGTGCTTAGGGTCTGCTGAGAGGCGGTTTGCCAAGAGGCAGCCTGCGCTGCCAGCACCTACGATGATGGTGTCAAACTCGAGTGATGCTGGAATGCTCACGGTAGAAAGATGAATTACTTCTTTTGACGTCGTTCTTGAATGGCTTTTAATACAACTGGGGTATTGAGTTGCTGATCAACCATGTATAAAGCCCCGCCATAATTAGCTTGCAGATCATAGCCAGAAATACCAACGGTATAGAAAGTTACATTTGGATTAAACGAGCGGATCGTGCTGCTTGAGCCAGCAGAAAAATTGGCTTCGATATCAAGACCCATTTGCTGACCATCAACAGTAGTAAGAATAAATTGTTCGATGGCATCTTGGGTCTTAAAGATAATAATTTGGTATTGCTCTTGGTATCCAGCGCCGAGACCCTCACCGGTTTTCATATCGCGCATGAAGACGGGTTGGTCTTTATAGCGCTTGTCGTATAGAACCCCCTCGCCGCGCGCCACCACCACCAAGATGACGTTCACATTCGTGGTATTGAATACGGCATAACCTGCTGCGCTCTCAATATCTTTACGAACCTTGGGGTCTTGCTTCAATAGAAGATTTAAGCCCGTCTCTGCCATTTTGATGGTTGCTTGGCGCTTTTGATGAATTTCAGCCGGCGTCAAGGGTTTACCATCCTTGCCGGTCGATTGGCATGCAATCAAAAATAAGGGGCAAAGTACTAAGGCAAGGTAATGGATAAAGCGCTTGGATAGATTCATGGGTATTGAGCTAAATTCGTAATAATCCATTGATTTTATAGGTCAATCAATGCATGGGGCTATTTTCTAGGTACCATACTCGATAATTATTGCTAAATCTACATACTCTCGATTGCTCGCCATGACACTTCGCTACCTAAGCCTTAGTTTCCTGATCCTAGTGACATCGCATTCAGTTGCCCAACCCAAGCATGGCCATGCCCATGAGCATGGCAAGGGTCGGTTAGAGATCAGCGTGAATGCGAATCAGGCAATTGGCAAACTCAAGATTCCTCTTGAAGCACTCGTTGGTTTTGAGCGTGCACCTAAGACCGAAGCCGAGAGCAATGCCATCAACACCATGAACCAGAAACTGCAGAACCCAGGTTCATACTTTGTAGCAAATAAAGATGCAGAGTGTTCGCCTAAATTAATTAGTAGCACCATCGTGCGCGATCAAGCGGGTAAGCATGCAGATCTGGATTATCAGTTTGATCTGAACTGTGCCAAGCTTGCCTCACTCAAACAACTTAGCATTGATCTCTTCGCAGAATATAAGCGTCTGAAAGAGATTCGGGTGGAGTCGGTTGGACCTTGGGGTCAAAAATCGGTAACCGCTAAACACGATTCCAGCACTGTTCGCTTTTAAGTGACTAGCTCGCCCCACTCCCTCGCAATTGAGGTCAAGCATCTTGAGTTTGCTTGGCCTGGGCAGCCTCCACTTTTTACCAACCTATCGTTCTCGATTAGTCCCGGGAAGAGTCTCTTTATCTCGGGGCCATCGGGGTGTGGCAAAAGCACTCTATTAAATCTACTTGCTGGCGTCATGCCACCCAAGCGTGGTGAGATCTGGATTCATGGCGAACGCCTACAGGATTTAAGCCGTAGTGCGGTCGATCGCTTGCGTGGTGAGGAGATGGGTTTTATCTTTCAACAATTTAATTTAATTCCCTACCTGAGTGTGGCCGATAATATTTTGCTCCCAACGCATCTTTATCCCGAGCGTCGTCAGGCTGCGATTGCAGAGTTTGGTTCTTTGGATTTAGCCCTCACGCATTTATTGCAACGCTTGGGTCTTGCTGCAGAGCTCCTCACTCAAGCAGCGCATCAACTCTCAATCGGTCAACAGCAGCGCGTTGCTGCAGCACGAGCATTTATTGGACGTCCCTCGATTGTGATTGCGGATGAACCCACCTCTGCGTTGGATTGGAAGAACCAAACTCAACTCATGGATTTGTTTCTGAGTCTTGCCCATGAACAACGTACCGCTTTAGTCATGGTTAGTCACGATGAGCGCTTGAGTGAGCATTTTGATGAGCGCATGACCTTGGCCCAAAAGGTGGCCGTCTAATGGTTTGGTTACGGATCGCATTCTTCAGTGCGCTAGCTCGCAAAGGTGGCTTATTGATTATGGTGTTATCAACAGCCATCTCGGTAGCGATCCTACTTGGGGTCTTCAAGATCCGCGATGACACCAAGACCAGTTTCTCCAATGCCATCAGTGGTGTGGATTTAGTCGTGGGTGCCAAAGGAAGTCCCACCGAGCTTATTTTGTATAGCGTGTTTCATATTGGTCGAGCGACCAACACCATTGCCGCTTCCTATGAAAAGTCCCTCATGGCCATTAAGCCCGTTGCTTGGGTAGTTCCTGTGCAACTGGGGGATAGTTTTCGTGGATATCCTGTTGTAGGAACGAGTATTGAGTTCTTTACTCGGATTAAGGCTCAAGGTCGGCATCTCGAGTTATCCGAAGGTAAGGCGCTGACCGATCCCACACTCTTTGAAGTAGTTTTGGGCGCCAACGTGGCCAAGAACACCCAACTGAAGCGAGGTGAACAAATTGCCATTACTCATGGATCAGGTACTGGCCCCAAGCAAGATCACAGTAACTCGCCCTTTCGGGTTGCGGGGATCTTAAAACCCAATGGCACACCCATCGATAACGCGGTGTTCATTTCCACCAATGCCTTTGATGCTCTGCATGACATTGAGGAAGGCGGTATCCAGTTTGCCAAACTCAATCCCGATTCTCAGGTGAGCGCCTTCTATGTGGGACTCAAGGATCGCGGTGGCGTGTTCTCAGTTCGACGTCAGATCGATGCCTTACCCAACGCAGGTCTTATGGGGGTCATGCCAGGAGTTGCCCTAGATGATTTATGGTCGACCATGGAGGTGGCCGAGAACGCCCTCTTAATTATTTCTTTAGGGGTATTGATTACTACCATCTTAGGGATTACCGCCACCCTATTGGTCTCACTCGAGAACCGGCGTCGTGAGTTGGCAATCTTTCGGGCGATTGGAGCTAAGCCCTATCAACTATTACGCCTCGTGCTATTTGAGGCACTCTTGATTAGCCTAATTGGTATTGCATTAGGTTGGCTGCTATTACAGATCGCGATCCTTTTATCGGCCGACTACTTCCGCACCTCCTGGGGTGTGGTCACCAGTATCGGACTGCCAACCACCCATGATCTGATGTCGTTACTGGCTCTGGTGATTGTGGTGCTTCTGTGTGCCTGCATACCTGCCATCAAAGCCTATAGAATGGCACTCAACGAAGAGTTAAATCCGCCATCCACATGAGACGATCTTTCTTACGCATATCGAGTGCCGGTCTCCTTGGTCTCGTTCTCGGCACACACGCACTCAAGGGTGAGGCAAGCACCTATAAAGAGATTGAGTGGGACGATCTGATGCCCGAGGGTTGGCGCAAGAAAATGATCTTGGAGGTCACGCGCATGCGCCGCTACGGTAGCTTAATGGATGGTGATCCCAAAGCCGATGAGGCGTACGCACGCCTCAAGAAAGCCTGGGACACCGCACCACCTTCAAAGGTCTATATTGGTAAAGCCATTCGGATACCGGGATATGTGGTGCCACTCGATGCCGAGCGGATGCAAAGCAGTGAGTTTTTATTGGTCCCCTACTTTGGCGCCTGCATTCATTCGCCACCACCTCCAGCCAATCAAATTATTTTGGTTAAGCCTCCCAAAGGTTCAAAGGTACGCACCATGGATGCCATTTGGGTTGAAGGTGTTCTGAGCGAAGGCCGATCCTACTCGGAGATTGGCAGCAGCGCCTATGTACTCAATGCCGATAAGATTACGCCCTATCGTTGATTGATTACCTTACTTGCTTTACAAAATAGCAACACCATCACAATAGCAGCAACGAGCTCGGCGCTGACAAATCCGAAGACGTCAGCTGGGGCAATACCCACAAAGGTATTGGTAAAACTTCTGGCTACAGCAACTGCAGGATTAGCAAAGAAGGTTGATGACGTGAACCAGTAGCCCGCGGTGACAGTGAGCGCCACCAACATCGGCACCCTATCTTTCGCCCCTTGATCCCCAATCCGAATCACCGAGAGCAGGACAAGCGTTGAGATCAACTCACTTACCCAGATACCAACCCCAGTTCGCGCCTTGGTCGATTCTTGCAAAATCGACAGACCAAACATCAGGTGCGTTACCCAGATACCAGCAATCGCACCACTGAACTGACATACCCAATAGGTAAGTAACTTGTTGAGATTGAGATGCCCCAGCTTCCAAAACATCAGGCTCACCACAGGA
Organism: Polynucleobacter sp. HIN8; assembly: GCF_030297615.1. NCBI lineage: Bacteria > Pseudomonadati > Pseudomonadota > Betaproteobacteria > Burkholderiales > Burkholderiaceae > Polynucleobacter > Polynucleobacter sp. HIN8. Next base: position 1,150,503 of record NZ_AP028139.1, read on the forward strand.
TTGAAATGCGCACCTGAGATGGGCCCTAAGAGGACGATTAAGACATAGAGCCCAGCTCCCGTTGCAATACTATTACCAAGTAAGGCCACGGCTGCATTGCCATTCGCGAGGGTCTCGCCCATGATGCCGCTACCCGCCACAATCGCGAGCAGTAATGCGGTGCCAACGAACTCGGCGACGTAGGAGTTCATGAGGCTTTGTGGTGGATGTCTTTCAGAACCATCGAGTCGAGTTTCTCAAGCGACATGCTGGCTAATAAATCAATGCGCTTTTTAAGTCCGTTCTTGACATCAATAAAGGCAAGGCGCTTCTCCACATCCGTACCGCTTACTTGCGATGGATCAGGGAAACCCCAATGTGCGGTAGCAGGATTACCTGGCCAGATCGGACATACCTCACCGGCCGCGTTATCGCAGACCGTGATAATGAAATCCATCTTAGGGGCATTGGGCAAACCAAACTCATCCCAGTTCTTACTGCGTAATTTAGATTGGTCATAGCCCATCTCTAAGGCCAACTCCTTAGCAAAGGGATTGACTTGCGTACCTGGGGTTGAGCCCGCAGAGTAACCAACAAAAAGTCCACTAGGATGAGTGGAAGCTAGCGCCTCACCAAGTACTGAACGAGCGGAGTTATGGGTGCACAAGAAGAGTACGTTGTATTTTTTCATGGGCATACGACCTTTTTCTTGAACTTGGAGTTGCTACACGATTGTCCCTGGCAGCAGTTATCCAATAAGAAACCACTTAAATCCTCAATCAAGTTGGGATTAGGGCGATAAATGAGGTTTCGGCTTTGACGTTCTACCAACAGCAATTTCGCATTGAAAAGTTCCTTGAGATGAAAGCTCAAGGTTGCATTAGGGATACCCAACTTCTCGATTAGCTGACTGGGAGTCAAGCCAATATCCCCACGTTGCACGATCAAACGAAAGATGTTGAGGCGAGTCTCCTGCCCAAGGGCTAGGAGGACTTGGATAGCATCATTATTTTTCATATTTCCAATTATATAGAAATATATGACAAGTTTGTGACAAAGGTAAAAATAAAGCGCTCAAATCAAACTTATAAAAGTAAAATTACAAATGAGGAGATATGTATGAAAATGACTTGTGAAGAATCCAGGATGTCGATTAATTATTTAATTCCCAATAAAGAGACTATTGAAGCAATCCGCCAAGCTAGAGAAGAGAACCTGGAGAAATTTAAGACTATCGAAGATTTAATGAATGATCTGAATTCTAATAATCAACAGGATTAATGATCCAGAAATTAGTTATCAACAAAATCCTTGATACCAACAAACGGTGCTATTTTGCCGCTGTTGCTGTCTTCATAAACTGCGGCGATGTAACGCCCATCGAAACATAAATACTGGTAAGTTCTTCCATACCAATCTCGGCAGGACTCACCCAATCAATCGGCACATAGAGTAAGCCGCCCCCGATTGGTACCGGCGCGGTTGGCACAATCACTGCATAGCAGGCTTGCTCTTTCACCATCACGGCTTGGGGGGATGAGAGCAAAGCCAGAGCGGATACACCACCTGAACCACCAAAATGAACCCATACTGGGCGCATCGTTTTGAGTTCTTCATCATCCCGCTTGGCAACCAAGCTTACAAAAGTGTGGATAGTGTCATAGACCGTTCGGACTATGGGTATCTTACGAACGATGCCATTAATGATGGCTGAAAATCCCTTTTGCAAGCCCTTCTCAACCAACAGACCCAAAAACAGCAAAGATAGGATCACTATTGCCAAACCAACCACATAACCGACCCACTCTAGGCCGGCAATGCCTAAGCCCATCTTCGCCATCACGCTGCCCACCGCACTCGAAGGTCCAAGCCAACGAATCACAATGCCCACCACAAAGACAATTAGCAGAGCGGTGGCAATCAGAGGAAAAGCCGCCAAGAGGCCGGTTAGGAATAGGCGAACGAATTTGGATGAGCCGGGTGACATAATCTAAGAAGTGTAATTCAGGAAAGTTCCAATACAGTCTTTACTTCTCAGCAGGAAATAATGCCTGTGACAAGATAAACATGACTGCGGTACTCCAACCAAAAGAGAGTAGCCCCGAGACTGCCATGATCACAGATAACAACTGCCATTGGGTTGGTAACGGGTCTGAAATAAATCCAACGGTGGTGTACGTACTGCCTGCATACACCATCGCTTGATGTGCCATCGGAATAATGTCGGAGTAATTAAGAGCAAGACCCCAGACATAAATCTGGCAAAGATGAGATAAAAGTAATGTAAGGATGCAAGCAACAAATACGAGTTGTGCCCTTACATTCTGGTGTTGGCTGGTAAAACTGATCAGGGCTTGCTTACCCTTGCTAGTTACCACCATCACAAAGAATGCTTGAATCAAGATGCATAGAATGAGAACAAAACTTCCTAGGACAAATGCCTGGAAATTAAATACATCCTGGCCTGCAGTAATTTCCATAAGCTACTGCTGATATGACGACCAGGCATTGATATCAAAGCCACTGGCTGCACGCCATTGCTGCAAAGCTTTGGAGCCCATCGGGAAGACCAAGGGCGAGGCTAAATCAGCACGGCGCCCGCCAACAAGTTTCGTTTGATTCATCCAATAATTATTCCCCAGCGTCGTGAATTTCAGGGATACAACCTCCTCCTGATCAATTGATGCTACTTGCGGAATCTCCAAGGAGTCAATTGGATTGATCGTAAAAATACCACTTGAGCCCAAGCAACCGTTATCCACCGCGTTCGCAACTACGGTATAGGCCTGCGAGGTCTTAGCGGCGGCGTACCAGAAAATCATGGTGTTACTTGCGCTAGGATGATCAAATAGTCCGGCAGCATCTTGTAATCGCGCACCATACTGTCCAGACCAAGAGACCGGTGCCGCAATTAAATCGGCACGACGCAATGATAAGACACCCGATGCTTCTGGGAAACGGAAATCATCATTGAGCAACATCCCAATCTTTCCGATCGAGGTTTGATAAACGGGCAAATCATCCCCTGCGGCAAGGAAGGCATTCTGTGACGGATCCAGATGGGTCTGTCGGTAATGGCCAATCAACTTGCCGTCTGGTCCCAACAATACTGCCGTATGAAAATATGCTCCGTTCTCACTCTCAATAAAGGAGGCTACCAGGTGGGACTTGAGTCGTACCGCAAAGTCACTCGCAGCTTGCGTTGATTTACCCAATCGCTTTTCAGCAATGGCCTGAACATTGTCTTTTGATACCGGACCACAAAATGAATATGCTGGTAAGACGACGAGATTGGAGGTTGCTGATAGAGCTTGTATCTTTTTAATCAATCCATCACAACGATTGAGATTGCCATCAAAATCATTGGCATCAATACGGTATTGCACTGCTCTGGCTGTTACCTCGCTTGGTGACTTAGTCGCGGCTCCATCGGTGGGCGCTCGATAGAAAGCAAGGTCTTTATAGAGCTCTGGGCGCCGATGCTCGAGTGTTTTTTTCTGATCATTATTAAACTTCGCAGGATCAATCGTGCCATAGATAATGCTGGCTTTATTGGTCATGGTTTTGGAGTAATCCGTTGCGGGTGCATGCGCAATGCGCTCGCCATCGGCTTGCCAAATTGAGGCTGAGCCTCCATAAGTGACTGTAATACCAGTTGTGGGGTTGCTTTCGGCATTATTACGATCCGCCGCCACCATGGCCAAGCCATTCCAAGCAGATTGATGCTGAACTGCCGCAATGGTGGAATGTTTACTTGCAGCCTCTGCACCTAGCTCTGGCAGTACACGATCGGATGAGCAAATGTAGGCGATGATGTCGCACCCCTTCAGAGCAGCCACTCGAGCGGGCTCCCAATAGGTATCGTCATAGCAAATAATCATGGTGATACGACCAAGCTCGGTCTCAAACACTGGGTAGCCCGTATTTCCAGGAACAAACCATAAGATATCAGAGGGATTTAAGCCATTCTTGCGGTATTTACCAATAAATCCTTTGGGACCAATCAGCGCACCAGTGTTGTAGGTCAAGCCAGTATCGCGATCAATCTCTGCAATCCCAATAGCGATATAGCACTGATAACGAGCGGTGATTTGAGATAGTGCATCGGTGGTCTTACCTGGCACCGAATCCATATAGGGCAAAAATTGCTCTAGATCTCGATAGATGTAACCCGAGATCGCAGCCTCTGGCATCACAATTAGACGTGCGCCATTTTTAGCAGCCTCCTCAGCAATGGCTGCTGCAGCCGTGATGTTTTTCTCAAACTCCATGAACTCTGGATTAAATTCAATGGCAGCGACCTTAAATGGCTCTTGCATGGTATGGATCCTATTAGGCAGACATATCGTTACCCTCATTGGGCCATTTGGGTGAAGGCCACTTGCGGATAACACTGGTTACATATAACGAGGCGGTGACAATAACTGCAATTGCTGTTGCAATATAAAACGAGGTGGTAATCGTTAAACCATAAAATACCAAACTTCCAATGATGAGTGCGGTTGCAAACCAATGGGCTTGACTAAACACTGCAGAGCGATGCCCAGTTAAAGCATCTAACGCCATCCCCCCTGCAGTTGCTGTCAGTACCCCACACAGAATAATGGACACAAAGGGAACCTCATGAATGAGTGCTTTTTGGCATCCAATTGCAATCAGTAGACCAATCGCAACTCCACGAAGCACTAAATATGGAAGCTCTTGAGAGATGAAGCGGTAAAAGAAAAATGCACCCAAGACAGAGGCAAATAAAATCCAAGGCAAATAATATGGGCCCGTGATTGCAACTGGCTCCAAGCCTAATAGTAAATCACGCACCATGCCTCCAGCAGCGCCACATAAAATTCCTGCAATTAATGTTCCAGAAATCGGAACATTCCGACTACGTGCAGTAGCAGCACCATAGAGCGCAGTAGTTGACATCGCTGTGACATCGACCCACAGAGGCAATACTGGCATCAAATCAGTCATAGGGAATGGTGGAAAAGGAGTTGATCAAAATTCTAACATTCAATCGAGGTACGCATTAAGCAACGGGTACCCTATTTCAACCCAATTACCCTAAGCTGCTAGATCAAAAACAAGCACCTCCGCATGCTCTCCTTGGTTGATCTCAATGCGTGACTCGTTAGTAATCATGGCAGCATCGCCACCACTTAAGTGCTGTCCGTTTACCGTTAGTGCACCTTTGATGAGGTGAACATAAGCCTTACGGTTTGGATCCATTGCCAGCGTTGTATGCTGATCACCATCAAAGGTTCCGGCATAGAGCTTCGCATCGGCATTGATGGTGATCGAATCCTCTGCTCCATCGATGGAAGCTAAGAGGCGTAATTTGCCATCTTTATCTTGGGCTAGAATCGTTTTTTGCTCATAGCCTGGTTTGACCCCCGTAAATTTGGGCTGAATCCAAATCTGCAGAAAGTGTGTTGTTTGATCTTTGGCATAGTTGAACTCGCTATGGGTAACACCAGTCCCTGCGCTCATGCGTTGGATATCGCCTGGCGGGATGGATTTGACATTACCCATGCTGTCTTTGTGTGCCAACTCGCCTGAAAGAACATAGCTAATGATTTCCATATCCCGATGACTGTGCTCACCAAATCCAGTTCCGGGATCAATTCGATCCTCATTGATCACACGCAAATTACCCCACCCCATAAATTTAGGGTCATAGTAATTAGCAAATGAGAAGGAGTGAAAGCTCTTTAACCAGCCATGATCGGCATAGCCCCGCTCCTGCGACCTACGAATCTGCATCATTTAAATCAGGGTGCAAATAATGAAATTAATCCGCACAAACTGAAGACAATTCTAATCAGGCATATTGCGCAAAGCGGCGATACGCTCGTCCAATGGTGGATGACTCATAAACAGGCGCTTGAGTCCAGTACCCATACCCCCTGAAATACCAAAGGCTTCTAACTGCTCAGGCAAATGCGGTTCATTGATCGACTTTTGTAAGCGCTCGAGCGCCCGAATCATCTTTTGTTTACCTTCAAGGTAAGCTGCGCCGGCATCGGCACGGTACTCCCTTTGACGACTAAACCACATCACGATGGCGCTTGCCAAGATACCTAGGACCAACTGCGCAACAACGGTGGTAATCCAATAGGCAGGACCATGACCACGCTCGGTCTTAAAGACAGCACGATCAATAATATGACCAATGACGCGTGAGAGGAAGAAGACGAAGGTATTAATGACGCCTTGAATCAGTGCCAAGGTCACCATATCGCCATTTGCGACGTGACTTACTTCATGAGCCAATACCGCCTCGGCCTCATCACGGGTCATGCCATGCAACAAGCCGGTGCTGACTGCCACCAAGGAACTGTCTCGCATCATCCCAGTTGCGAAGGCGTTGATGTCTGGCGAGTCATAGATTGCTACCTCGGGCATACCAATACCCGCTTCCTTGGCTTGCCGTGCCACCGTATTAATCAACCACTGCTCCTGTTCATTGCGGGGTTGCTCAATCACATACGCACCAGTTGAATGCTTAGCCATGGTTTTGGAGAGCGCCAGCGAGATAAAGGAGCCGGTCATACCGACAACCGCTGAGAGCATTAGTAAAGAGGTGAGATCAAGGCCAACACCCTGCTCGTCCAAAACCTGGCCTAGGCCAAAGATATTGATGATGATGGTGATCACCAACATGATGGCAATGTTGGTAATGAGGAAGAGAAAAATACGTTTCATACGCAGTACTCCTTATGACAATAGATCTACGCTATCAGGAATTTCTTAAATGTGCTGAAAACGAATTGGCTGACTATTTTTAGGGGAATTATCCGTCGTGTCACCAAACTAGATAAACAAAGATCCCGAGCTGGATGAAGTTCACTACGACACTCGCGCCGTGCAAAATCCCAAATTTTTTCTTATTCCCTTGATCCGATGCGCGGTTAATCGCTGGAGTTAGTACCCATAGAGAGATAAAAAATAAGGCAGCGCACCCCGCCAACAATCCCATGCTTAAAGTGTCCGTTGCTACGAGGGAGGCGATGATCGAGACCGCTCCTAAGAAGGCGTAGTACTTTGGGAAGAAATTACGCACGTATTTACTTGCCCACTCTTGAGGCAGCACCTTAAATACTGTGGGTGCTACGGCGATGGTAAAGAACACCATGATGCCGATCATGCCGCAGACCAGATAAAGACTGAGATTAGGGTTCATCGATTTATTTGTATTTGTATTGGGTTGGACAGTAAGCCCGCAGCACATCTGGGTCACGCAGTTGCCGATGCTTGGTTTGTCGTCCTGTAACTCGGGCGCGCCACAGACGATAGGAGCTCGGCTTTAGAACACTGCGCATTAGGGCTTTGACCTCGGGCTCACTTAACTGAAACTGAGCCTGGATTGCTTCAAAGGGCGTGCGGTCTTCCCACGCCATCTCAACAATGCGCGATAACTCAGATGGATCACGTGTGCTCATCCTTTGGATTAAACACGAATTTACAAAATCAGGTACAGTCAGCTCGCATGACCCTACTCCAGAAACCGTTTCGGGCGCTTGTCATTGGCTCATCGGGGACCATCGGCTCCGCCCTGGTTTCTACCCTCCAAATGCATTCCAACTGTGCTGAGGTGATGGGAATCCATCGTGGATCGATACCATCCATTGATTACGCTGACCCAAGCACAATCGCCACAGCAGCCGAAGCACTAGCAGCCCACCAGCCCTTTGATCTGATTATTAATACCATCGGGGTTTTGCACAATCAGAACGTGTCCCCCGAAAAGCGCTTAGCGGATCTGCGTGCGGCGCAACTCCAAGAACAGTTTTTAGTGAATGCAATTGGTCCCGCACTGACGATTAGTCAGTTTTCAAAGCTCTTAAATCCTGCGGGTGGTATTTATGCCACGCTGTCAGCCAAGGTAGGCAGCATTAGCGATAACCGTTTAGGGGGTTGGTATAGCTATCGATCTTCTAAAGCGGCACTTAATATGCTGATTAAAACCGCTGCGATCGAACTCAAACGCACCATGCCTAAAGTTGCTTTAATTGCCATCCATCCAGGTACTGTGAACTCCAATTTATCCAAACCGTTTCGGGGTGAAGAAATTGGTCGTGACCCTCAGCAAGCCGCCAATGAAATCTTAGCCGTTCTACTGAAAGTCAATACCGAGGACTCCGGAACGTTTCGGTCCTACAGTGGCGAAGTGATTCCCTGGTAATTAGAGAGTCTGCTTCAGTTGCTGTGCCAAGCGATAGCCACTCAGCCAAGCACCCTCAACGGTCGAGTTCTTCAACCAATCGCCACACATCCCTACCGCAATGGATGGATCAAGGGCAAACTCGCGCTCATTGGGCTGCTCGAGTTTGGCGTAACGCCACAAATGGCTTTGGTGTAAATCGGGCTCCACTCCAGTGAGCTCCTGAAATCCTTTAATCAAAATTGGTTCGATCTCAAACTGGGTGTGATCAACGTGCGCTGCAGACCATGCGTGACTGGCTTGCGCCACCCAGGTCTCATACACGGGGCGATTGGGTTTGGAGTTATCACGCGCCAACCAAGAGAACACACTGCCTTCCACAAACGCGCCATCGAATGCTAGATGAAGAGGCTCTTTCAGATAGGCAAGCAGTGTCCAACAGGGCAGCATCACCACTTCCTGGCAAATTGCTTTTAAGTTGGCAGAGTATTTGCCAATTAAGCGTTCAGCTTGCACCGACGGAATCGCGAGTACGAGGTATTCAAATGCCTCAGGGAGTTGGCCGTGTTCTTTGGTCGTGATTTTCCAGAGATCATTGATGCGATGCACATCCACTACCGTATGTTGCGTTAGTACCTGTAGGCGGTTTGCTAAATACTTCGCTGGCGAGGTCATTGCTGGAATGCCGACATAGCGCGTTGCATCCGATGGTTTATCAACGGTATTGCCATGATTGAAGGTCACGATCCGACCTGACCATGGTTTGGCAACTTCGGCTTCTACCCACTGAGCAACTTCTTCCTTGAATAGAGCATCGCGCGCCGTGAAGTATTGGGCACCATGATCGGCTTCCCAATCGCCAAAGTAGCGATGGCTCATGCGACCACCCACGCCTTTACTCTTATCAAAGAGCGTGACTGCAAAGCCATGGGCTTCTAGCTCCCCGGCGCAGGAGAGTCCAGCAATACCAGCACCGATGATGGCAACCCGTTTTTTAGTAAGAATCATTTAATCCAACCAGCGTTTTCGATAAGAACCGTCTGCATCATATTGCGCAATTTGTTTGGCGACATTAAAGGCTCTACCACCCCGTGGATCGGTGCCATGACCCGCCACATATAGCCAGTTGCCTTGATTGCTATACACATCATAGTCAATCAGGCAGGACTCAAACCAGGCTGCGCCCACCTGCCAGTTACCGTTCATCGCATAGACCCAGTGACTCGCCACAATTTGGCGCATGCGATTGGATAGAAAACCCGTGGCGGCTAACTCGCGCATCCCCGCATCGATCAAATCAACTCCTGTCATCCCAGTAGACCACTGTGTAAAGAGTTCGGGGTCAACAGTATTCGGTGTTCGCTGACTCAATCCCTTCGGACTAAATAAACGCTTGCCGTATTTGAGCATCAGAAAGCGAAAGTAATCACGCCACAAGAGCTCAAACCAAAGCCAATAGCTGCCATCATTGGCCCCATACCGATCCTCATACCGATGGATCCGTTTTGCAATCGTGCGTGCGGAGATTGATCCGACTGCTAACCAAGGTGAAAACTTACTGGACGCATCAAATTGACTTAAGGCATTACGGGTCTCTTTATAGGAGTCTGGCAAGCGTCGCTCACAGTATTGCTCAAGGCGGGTCAGCGCTTGGGACTCACCGCCGTTTACGAAGAGCGAGGTTCTAAGCTCTGAAATCGGGTCTTGCTTTGCTAGCTTGGCTGGTAAGGGCGGAATTGATTGGGGTCTAGCAACCGGCTCAGCGTATCGCAGTCGACGTTTTTCGACCACCTGTCGAAAGTTAGTAAAGACATCGGGTAGCTCTTGAACATCCATGCCCAGAGTTTTTGGATCAAGCATTGTTGATTGCCACTGGGTATTGATGGTTAGTCCTGCTCTTTGCAGCTCCAAAATATCGGATTGCTCTTCGGGAGCGGCGATTGCCTCACAATAAATGACATCGGCACCGACCTCTATGCAAAGTGCTGGCAAGACATTCTTTGGTTCACCCTCTAGAACGAGTAGTGTTGAGCCCTTCTCTTCTAGTGATTTTTGTAAATCATGAAGGTTCTGGTGCAGCCATAGAGCGCGTTGCTTACTTGCTCGCTCAAATCCCCAAGGCGTTTGCTCTGGTTGGGGAAACACAAAAACCGGTAAGAGACTTTGTGAGTGTTGGCAGGCGTTTACAAATTGGGGATTATCCAGAAGACGCAGGTCTGCTCTAAACCAATAGATCGAACAGCCCACGATAGTGCTTTAAGTCGATTGCAGCTTAGCGTTGGGATCGACCATGCATTGCTTTTGAGCATTACGCTCAATCGCTTTGAGCCACTCCGGCTTGGCTTGATTGGTTAGTGTATTGAGTTCGCTTAATTGTTGATCATTGGCCAAATTACGCACCACACGTGCCACACACGTGCAGTAATTATTAAAGTCACCAGCCTCAAGACTTTTGTTCTTCACGTTTTGATGATTGCGCAGTTGCTGGGCAATGCAATTTTTAGCGATTGGATCGCTGCTAACGGTAGCCAAAGCTGGGCTGGATGTTATAAGTAACAGGCTACTCAATAAGGCTGTTGGGATGGGGATAGGTTTCATGGGAAGCTTCCAAAATGATGAAACCAGCATACCAAAATCCATCTGTTCATGCAGAAGGTCGATCACCCTCACTGATCGTCATGCTATTTTGTGGCGCTCGTTAAAAGTCAAAGCCCAGTTGCGCCTTCTCTGGGGCAGTCTTTGCCCGAGTCCGATGCATGGTCTTGCGAGAGCCGTGCTTTTCTAAGACTGCCTGTTTAGCGATACGGACTTCAGCCTGCTGTCGGCGTCCATAGAGGCGTGACTTAGCCTCTTTGGTGGCAATCGCCAAATCCACAATCGGCAAGGGAATCTCAAAGCCCACCCGAATACCAAGTTGCTCTTGCAAAGCTTGGGGCATATTCCAGGGCTCAAAGAGATAGGTATCAGGCACTTTACGCATCGCTGGTAACCAGGTGCGCACAAACTCGCCAGTAGGATCATGATCCATGGCTTGTTTAATCGGGTTATAGACCCGGGTGGTGTTGATTCCGGTGGTACCCGATTGCATTTGCAGTTGGCTCCAATGAATCCCCGGTTCGTAATCCAAAAATTGGGTGGCCAACCATTCGCCCACGGGGCGCCAATGCAGCCATAAGGGGTAAGCAGCGACCGAAACCAGCATCGCGCGCATCCGAAAATTGAGCCAACCGGTCTCGCGCAACATCACCACACACGCATCAACCATTGGCCAACCAGTTCGCGCTGCTTTCAATGCCTCAAAGTGTTCATGATGAAAGTCATTCTCCCGCAGGCCATCGTAACCACGGTGCATATTGCGCCATTCAATCTCAGGCTCGCTCTCAAGCTTTTGAATGAAATGGCAGTGCCAATACAAACGGCTCAGAAACGCCCGTAAGCCTGCCTTTTGCCTTACTGAAATCCCCTCTTCAGTGATCATTGACCGTGTACGACTCACGACCTCGCGCATGCTTAGGCAACCATAGGCAAGATAGGTGGAGATACGCGAACATGCCTGTGGGGCAGTAACAGGCGATGAGATACCGCCCCGATAACGCTGACTGCGATGCGTCAAAAAGTTATCCAAGGTTTTGAGTGCAAGATTTCGTCCGCCTCGCTGACGCCGTGGTGGATCGTGTTGAAGATGCGCTGGAGGATTGATTACTGGCAAGGGCGGTATCGAGTGATTCCAGAATGCGAGTGGTGGAACTGTTTCTGGCGGACAAGCCATCTGGTGCTCCCACGCTGCTTGCCAAGCATTGCGGTTCTTTAGACCTCGCACCACACCAAACTGTGGGTATTCATGCCACGGAATGTGATGATCGCGGCACCAACGTCCTAGGCGTCGATCGCGATCATAGGTCCATTGATTACCGGTCTCTTCATGTGAATGCAGCCCAGTAAAAGGATGGTGCTGCCAGACTTTATCGAGGATCTCGATTACTTCGCCGGTGAACACCTCAAGACCACCGCCCTGCTTTCGGAGTTCTGCATCGAGGTCAATTAATGACTCGGTAATAAATCCAAAATGGCCCATAGCCATATCGGCTTGCTGCCAGAGGCCTGGCTCAACAATATAGATACAGCGAACCGGTCCACGACGTGCGGCATGAGCTAAGGCAGCATGATCCTCCCAACGCAGATCGCGCTTAAACCAAACAAGCTCATAACTCATGGCAAATCACTCTTTAAGACGGAGTGATAACGATAGCACCGAAGCAAAATTTGCGTTCGGTGCTAATCCATCAAAAGCTCAATTGATCTTTCTGGTACTTACTTTAGGCTAACCTGCTTACCATCGATCCAGGTCGAGATCACTTTGATGTTGCGGATCTCTTCGGGCTTGGTTTTACGTGGGTTCTTCTCCAGAATCACCAAATCAGCCTGCTTACCAAGCTCTAAGCTACCAACCAATTGATCGGCGAAGATCTGATAAGCCGCATCAATGGTAACTGCTCGAATCGCATCATCCACTGAAATGGCTTGATCAGGACCTAAAACCTTGGTGGGCGGCAATTGCCACATCCGAGTGACCGACTCGGTAATGTAGTTCAGCGGACCAACATTAGAAACTGGTGTATCGCTATGCAATGTGAACTTGCCGCCTGCGCGCTTGATCTCACCGGCAGGATCAATTCGCTTGGCGCGATCTGCGCCAATAATCTGATTGTAAAAAGCCGAACCCCAATAATCGACGTGACCAATCGTGAAACTTGGAATCACTCCGAGTTTCACGGTTTGCTTAACTTGTTCTGGATGGTTCACCGTGAAATGCTCAATGCGTAGACGGCGATCTTGCGGCTTCGGATTGTTCGCCAAGAGTTTGGTATAACTTTTGAGGGTTTGATCAATGGCCTTATCACCATTCGAGTGGGTTGAGATTTGCCAACCTTGATCAAAGTATGACTTCATTGAGTTGTAGATCTCATCGTCTTTGAAATTAAGTGCTCCGCTCCAAGAACTTCCTTTTGGATAGGTATAGGGCTCGCGCAGTGCTGCAGTTAAGCCTTGGGTTGAACCGTCTGAGATGTATTTGATTCCGATAAATCGCAAACGATCGTCGCCCTCGTTTGGTTTAATGGTTTTGTAGCCTGGCGGCATCGATTCGCTAAAGAGATAACCCCGAACCCGAATGGGTGACAGATTTTTAGCAAAGATCCCTTTGTAAATCGCGATTTCTTGATCGACTCCAAAATTACCTCCCACGCTCATCTCTGAAGCAGTGGTGACACCAACCGATGCCATTTTGCGCATCGTTCCCAACATGGCGCCAATTAATTCGGCTTCAGAGGGATTGGGCATTTTGGCCATGAATGGCAAGTACGATGGAGGCTCAACCAGCTTACCAGTCAGCTTACCGTTAGCATCTTTCACATAAATACCCCCACCTTTGGGATTTGGGGTTTTATCGGTCACACCAGCAAGCTCAAGGGCTTTGCGATTGACGTAGCCAATATGACCAGACTGGTTAACGATAAAGATTGGTACATCCTTCGACACTTTATCGAGGTCGTCGGCATTCAGCTCTGCCATAAAAGGTGAAGTGCGCGATGGATCAACTCCAAAGCCAAACAGCCAGCCGCCCTTCGGAATATTCTTCAGATGTGCCCTCATCTTGGCAATCAAGGTCTCTTTAGTGTCATACGGTAAGGTGAAATTACTGAGATTGAGTCCCAAGCCCTCAAAGACGGAAGTAATCATGATATGAACGTGAGGCTCAACAAAGCCTGGCATTAAGGTTTGACCCTTGAGATCGACCAACTGCGTCGTTTTGGATTGCCAGTCTTTCATGACCGTATCTTTATTACCCACCGCCACAATCTTGCCACCCTGAACTGCTAAGGCTTGGACCTCATCATTTTTCTGGTTGACGGTCACAATCGGGCCGCCATAAAAAATGGTATCGGCATTGCCTTTGGCAAAGGTGAAAGAGGCGGAGCCCATGAGAGCAATGGTGAGTATTTTTTTAAGCAAGGTCATTGGATCTTCCTAATTAAAGACATACAAAAACAAGCGGTTGAAATCAAATCATACAAAATACAAGTGGCACTTCGTTAACAAAACCGACTAAGCCCAAAAAGCTCTGATTTGAGCTGCTTCCTTCTTCGCACGCTCATACCCTGCTTTCAGAGCAGGTTGGATTTGACGAGGATCGGTTAGATTAATTCCGTCTGGCGCCCCCGCCACGATCCATTTCACTTTCGTGCCCACACTTTCAATATCCTTGATGTTTTGTGCCATTGGATGCGGAATCTTTGTCAAAATAGGACCGGTCACCCCATCGGTCAGAGTAATGACTAGAGCACGCTTTGATCCAGCCACTACATCGACATGGGCTGGGTTAGAGCACATCCCACCATCCATACCATAGCGCTGACCTAGCAAGGTAGGCCCCGCGATTCCAGGTAGCGAGCTGCTTGCTGCGACGGCGTGAGCCAAGGCAATCTTATTCTTACGCGCATTGGCTTGACCTACGATTAACCGTTCACCGGTATAGCAATCAATCGCTGTCGTGAACATTTTGGGTGTTGGCCAATCCGTTTTACTATCGCCGGTGAGCAATGCTGCGAGTGCTTCAACACGGGAGCCATTCAAGCGGTTATCCGCTGCTAGTGCGGCACGTCCAATTACCTGACGTGTCTCAATGCTGCCATCGGTCGCACTCATATTAATTTCCATGGCTCTGAGCTGACTTGTATTGGGATTCGTTGTCGGTGCGAGCTTGGCAAAGATCTTGGGGAACTCGCCAAAGAAATCCATCTCTGTGCGTAAGCGCTTAAAGTGTCCCGATAACAGCGATGAACCCATATAGGAACCCGCTGATGTTCCCACGACCATTTGAGGCAAGCCTGCCATGTCAAGACCAGCCTCCAATAAGCCATGAAAGAACCCACAGTACCAGGCAATGTAATACTCCCCACCGCCACCCAACACCAGCGTACGGTCGAGGCCTTTAGCGAGGGGAGAAACCGTTGGGGTCGTCGCAATGGGAATCGACAGGCCGTCATTTGCAAAGATCTTCTCTGAGATCTGCTGAGCTTTTTGAGTAAAACCCTGAGCCTGAGCAGTAGATCCATAGAAAGTACTTGCGACTGCGGGTGCTGCCAAGGCAGATGTTTTTAGAAAGATTCGACGTTGCATAGAAATAGAAATAAATAAGTAAGTTGAGAAACTAAACCCTCACCATGTTAAGCAAGGGTTTCGATGACATCATGAGCGATCCGTTAGCTTTTGGGGCAGGCATTGACCAAGGGCTTGCCCGCAACACGGTCTTTCACCCACTGCAAGTACATCGGAGCAGATACTCCAGGAGTTGAGAAATGGGTTTGCTCTCCTGGTAACTGGATACGCTCGATGTTGGCGCCCATGGCGCACATTTGTTTTTGATAAAGCTCATGCATGATCGGTGGCACCGCGGTATCTTTTGTTCCCCAGTAGATCACAACCGGTGCGATCGGCTTTACCGGGGGAACGCTGCCATCAATCAAGGCTTTTACCCAGACGATTGAATTAATAGGCTTATCGCGCAGCAGTGTTTTGAACTCAGCACCGTAGGCGTAATTAAAGGTATCCGCAATCACATGCATGCACTTATTTGACAGCACTTGATCAAGCACTTTTGCACCCGGATCGGTAAACAAGTCGGTCAGCTTAAGATTAGGGTAAGCCGCCTGGGTACCCCACATCGTCATCGCAAAATGCGAGAAATTAAATACGTTGTCAGAGAAGAGCTTAATAAGTCCATTTAGGGCTTTATCAGCAGTCGCTTGATCTTTGCTAGCATTTGGGATCATGACCGCAGCATCCTGAGGTGCCATGGCCACAAAGCCAAGCACCTGCAAATCGTCAGCCACACTTCCCTTTTGGTTTAAGTAAGCTCCCAAGCTTGCTGCTGCAATCGTGGCGCCTCCACCTTGAGACCAGCCATAGAAAATAGTGCGCTTACTGGCACCCGTGTCTCTCATGGAAATGGCAGCGCGTGCGGAGTTGATTAAATCACGCCCATTCGTGCCAGCTACTGAGTATTGGTGTTTGCCACCGCCACCCAAGCCCTGATAATCCGTTGCCACAATCACGTAGCCCTCTTTGATGAACTCCTCAAGATTGGGAATGCCGTAGTCCGTCCAAGAATTACCGCCCACTAAGAAATATTGATTGAGTGGGACCGCAGGGTTGGTGACCTGTGAGGGCCCACAATTTTGCGCAGTCCCGGTCGTACCATGTGCCCAAGCCAATACAGGGCGGCCCTCTTTGGGAGCAGCGGCAACCGGAGCGACCACCAAGCCGGTCGAGATGGTGGTTCGTCCACCCACATCCGATGAAATGTAGGCAATCTTCCAGGCCTGCGCACCTTTAATAGAGGTATCAATCTTCTCTTGTTTGATGACTTGCCCTAATTTGCCATCGGGTTTCATTTTTATGACATCAGCATAAAACGCGGGCATGGGTGGATTGGCATGCGCTACCGAAATTGGAGCGATGAATAGAACGCTGACTGCCAGAACAGAAAATAGTTTGATCATAAGAAACCTGAAGAAATAATTGCGCTAGTTGAATTTAGATAAATTACTTCAAGATGATGAGGGTCACAGTTGCTCTCGCACCCCATCCGGATGGGCCGCCGGGGGTATTACTGACGTAATACATTGGGCCAGCGCCAAATGAAAATGGCAAACCATCAATCACCACCACTTTTGAGACTCCTGCATAGAGCGGGTTGGAAGTGCGGCGCGTGTCGTAGTTATAAAGCGCTTCCATATTGCTCGTGAAGGTCCATGCCTGTTTATTGGTGTAGGCAACAAACGGCTGACCGTAGAGATTGTTTTGAGTGCCGAAGGCGGGATTACCACCCACTTCCCAGGATTGGTAAGCGAGTAAGCCATAGGTCCATGGACCATGACGATTGAGTACAACACCGGTCACACCAGCACCCGTTTGTTGCGAACCAAACTTACCACTATTACCTGATGGCGAGATGGCATAGGGACCAACACCCCAGATCCATGAGGAGTTGGTATTCGGGGCATAAAAGGATTCGACGGTAACGCTGGCAATACCAGAACCGGTAAATGGCGAGCCACTTGTCCCTTGCACATTGATTTCACGAACACCGGCCACAATGGGTCGCACAATAAAAGTATCACCACCACCCAAGTCAAATGGCAAAACCGGCTGGAATAACAAACTTTGCTCCGAGCCGGCTTGGTTCACACCCACTCCACGACTGTATTGATACTGAGTTTGCACCGAGATCATGTTTGCAATGGGGTTTGCTAATTTTTTAGCAATGGCCTCCTTATCAATTCCTCCTGCTGGAGAGGCCGATGGGCTAGGAGCGGCCTGTTGTGCAATTGCGGTACCTGACAATGCTCCCGACACAAGGAGAGCACAAATCATTTTTTTGGTATTCATAAATTGGTCTTAGAAATCAGAATTTGAAGGTAATCGCAAGTTGAGGGCCTTGCATGGTGGTCTTTTGCAATACACCGCCCGCTTTCATATCGTAGTACAAGGCACGATAGCTCAATGAGGCATCAATTAACTTACCAAAGGATTTGCCCACGCCAATCATGGCTTGCCATGTGACATTCGTGGTACCGCCACCGCTACCAATATCGCCATAGAACGGGACATACCAGCTCGAGTCAGCGATGCGGTAACGACCTTTGACGCCAATAATCGGATCAACGGTCGAGGTCGTCTTCGAAATCGTTTCTTTCTCTGAGGTGCCCACTAAATTACCATTTAAGGTTGCAGTCACGTCGATCGCACGAACACCGAGCAATCCATCCACATACGTATTCTTGGTGTTCACAAAGGTATATGTTGCTGCACCGGTCAAGATGGTTTGTTGCAGAGTAATTTTGTCAGCAACGGTGGCTGCTCCCCCTGCCACTGGAATCGAGCCAGAATGTTGGAGGGTGGCTGAAACCAGATCACCCATAATTCCCCACTTGCCATAGTGCGCTTCTGCAGCAATCATGCCACCTGATTTGAGATTACTAAGAACATTGCTCGAATTAAAGTCCGCAGATCGCGCCAAGCCATTATCAAAACCCATCGTGCCTTTGATGCCTGGGGCCCAGACATAAGGGCTTACTTCAACACGCCATTGGTCGGCTACGGTGGGAATCGGATTATCGGCATTGGCTGATGCCGTACCAATCACCATAAGGCTACAGGCGACCAAAATTACCTGTAAGCCGCGCTGAAGAAGAATAGAAGAGCTTGATTTCATGAGATTAAGTTTTTTAACAATAGATTAAGAATGTAAATTATATTAGACAAAATTACAGTATTTATTACTTTGATTGCACGGTTTTATCTGATCTAGAATGGGTTCATAACGCATCACGCGATTGTGTGAATGCGATTTGATATGAAATAGAGAGACATGGCACCCTGGAAAGCGGCAAGCGTAGGCGATCACATTGATCAAATTGATACTCCGGCTTTAGTTCTGGATCTTGATGCGTTTGAGCGCAATATGAAGCTGCTACAAAATGCGATCTCGAGCGCTGGTGTGCGCTTACGCCCTCATGCCAAGAGTCATAAGTGCCCTGAGATTGCCTTGCGTCAAATTGAGTTAGGCGCAGTGGGCATTTGTTGCCAGAAAGTCAGTGAGGCAGCAGTCTTTGTCGATGCGGGTATATCGGATATCTTCATTACCAATCAAGTAGTGGGTGAGAAAAAAGTAGCGCATGCCCTTGACTTAGCCGCACGTGCACGTGTTGGGGTGCTCGTGGATCACGAAGATCAAATTAGTGCTTTCGCACGTGCTAGCGCAGAGCGTCAAGTGTCGATTGATGTCTATCTTGAGATTGATGTGGGCATGGGACGCTGCGGCGTGGCATCGATTGAGCGCGCAGTGGCAATGGCTCAACAAATTGCTGCTGCGCCCTACTTAAACTTTATGGGTCTGCAGTGTTATCACGGTAGTGCCCAGCACTATCGATTGCCTGAAGAACGCCAACAAGCCATTGCAGCGGTGTGCGCCAAAGCGGCGGCGACTAAAGCGGCGATTGAGGGTGTGGGCATTCAGGTGGAGCGGATCTCGGGTGCGGGTACTGGCTCGGTCATGCTCGAGAGCCACTCCAAGCTATTTAATGAAGTGCAAGCGGGGTCTTATATTTTGATGGACCGTGATTACGCTACTAATCAACGCGATCCTAGCGACCTGCCCTTTGAGCATGCCTTATTTGTTAAAACTGCTGTTCTTAGTCACCCGAGTGCCAATCGTGCGGTGGTCGATGCTGGCTTGAAAGCATCGAGTGTTGACTCTGGGATGCCAGTGGTTTGGCAGCGCACCGATGCCAAATACCTGAAGGCCTCCGATGAGCATGGGGTTCTGGAGCTTACGCCCGATAGCACCCTTAAGCTTGGCGACTATGTGATGCTCGTGCCGGGGCATTGCGACCCGACCGTTAATCTTTACGATGAGTTAATTGCGATTCGTGGAGATCGGGTCGAGGCCATCTGGCCGATTGCAGCAAGAGGCGCATTACTATAAGTTAATCAAAAATGTGTTTTGTTAGTATAAGTGCCGAATCAGTTAAGACTAAGGGCGAACATACAAATCTTGACCATTCTTGATGGTCTTTACAACCTGGATATCTTTAATTTCCATTGGCTTCACTTTTAAGGGATTCCGTTCAAGAACAACAAAATCCGCTAGCTTCCCCGTTGTAATACTGCCCTTTGAGGCCTCTTCTTTGTACTGATACGCTGCAACCGATGTGAAACCACGAAGTGCAAAATAAGGATCAATGCCTTGCTCAGGCCCTAAGGTTGTCCCAGAGTAGGTAACTCGATTAACCGAGGTCCAAATGGTAAATAGAGCGCTCGGACCAGATGATGGGGTGTCATTATGAATACCAAACTGCATACCCTTTGCTCGGGCTGAGTTGAGGGGCACCATTGAGCGAGCCCTATCCTCCCCTAAAATTTTTCGGTACACATCGCCATACATCCAAATGTGGTTTGGCATAAATTGGGGAAGAATCTTATTGGTTTTGTACTGATCCAATTGATCATCACGAATAAAAAAGGAGTGGGCAATCGCGGTACGACGATCTTCTGTAATGCCTGTCTCTCGAATTGCTTTTGATATTGCCAAAAGGGTCATATCAATTCCAGCGTCGCCATTCGAATAGCCGTAATACTGAATATTCTTTTGATAAGCGAGCTTTGCATAGCGATCCACAACATCTTGCGACACAATCGCCATACCTCGCCATCCTTTTGGCACGCCAACGGTATCGGCATAAGGTTTTGAGAAATACGCAAGACGCAATTGAGGGGCGCCATCCGTGGATACTAAAATCCCAGCGACTTTGAAGCCCCCATCACCCTTGGTATAGATACCAAATGGGTAATTTTTATTGCTTGCCAGTAATTGATCAACTACATCATAGGTTGGTAAAGCAATCAAATCTAAGCGAATCAAATTACGCTCCACAGCGTGGCGCATGTTACGAATATCATCTAGGGTGGTTTCATAACTTTGCGCTGTGGTGAATCCATTTGAGGCATAAATCATTTCGGCCTTACGATAGGTCTCCAAAATTAAATCCTCAGAATACCTACCAAATACCCTAGCAGTAGCCTCTACATTGGGCATACCGATTAACTCCCCCGTGAGTTTTCCGGTCTTTGGATCAATGGGAATCATTCCTTGTGTAACCTTTGTGGCTTTGGTAATCCCTAACTTTTTTAGACCTGCCGAATTAACAATCCCCGTCAATGTGGAAATATTGTTAATAAATACCGGTTGATTTGGAAATGCTTTATCCAACTGCGCTATCGTTAAAGGGCCATCGGTTAGAAAAGCATCTGCATACTCGGCACCAATAATCCAACCATTAAATGGTCGAGCTTCCGCTTTTAAGCGGTCGATTAACTGCTTTGTAGTGCTGGGTGGATTTTTTGAAAAATAGCCCAAGTTAACGGCCAAAGTATTTTGAGCGATCAAGGTAAAGTGCCCCCAGGCATCGATAAAGCCCGGCATCAATGTTTGACCTTTTAAATCATGCAAGACTGGATTGGTACCCGCCGCATTTAGGGCATCTCGTAAGTTACCAACGTATGCGATTGTCTTACCCTTCACTACGACTGCCTCAACATACTGCGGTTGCTCACCCTCCATCGTCAGGATGTCGCCATTGAAATAGACGCTCGCGGTATTGGCAAATACGTGGGTCGTGATTAAAAGGATGCAAATACTAAAACATCGTTTGAAGATTTTCATTTGTTAACCGCTGTGATGGATTAAAGGCTTGCCAAGGATAAATGCCAAACAGTTATGAGACCAAACTTCTAAACGATTTTGATAACCAGATCAGGAAAGCCGTCGAGCATGCAACGCACAATATCGCCACGCACCACAGGGCCCACATTTTCTGGGGTTCCTGAGTAAATGATGTCACCAGGGAACAGTTCATTGGCTTCGGATAGCTTCACAATTTGCTCTGCGACCGACCAAATCATCTGGTTTAGGTTTGCCTTTTGACGAACTTCGCCATTAACCGATAAAGCAATGGAGCCACTCTTTTGATGACCAATTTTGCTGACTGGAAAAATGGGGCCGATGGGTGCCGAATGATCAAACGATTTACCGATTTCCCAGGGTTTCTTTTGATCGCCCATGAATCGCTGCAAATCACGCCGCGTCATATCTAAACCAAGGGCGTATCCATACACATGGTCTAAGGCTTTATCAATCGTAATATTTTTACCACCAGTTTTTAGGGCAGCTACTAACTCCACCTCGTAGTGATAATTCTTGGTTAGGGTTGGATACGGGTGATCCACAATTTTATTGGGGGCAACAAATTGAATCGCATCCGTGGGCTTTTGAAAAAAGAATGGCGGTTCACGTGTTGGGTCAGACCCCATCTCCCGCGCATGCGCTGCATAATTTCGTCCAATGCAATAAATACGACGAACGGGAAATTGCTCACTACTATTCGCTATCGGAATATAGGTTGGCTCTAATTGAAACGGCGTCTTTGGCTTTGCTGCTTCTGCCGAAGATGTGGCCCCTAAGGTCACGATGGAGGCAGCCCCCAGTCCAAGCTTCATCCATTGGCGGCGATTTTCGTAAGAGGTTTCTTTTTTAGTTGACATTATTCATCCCTAGTTGATTGATCGGCGATGCGACCATTGTGCGCCGCATCCTTTTGAATTTCAATGGATGGCCATTCCTGAATTTCCCTAATAGGTTGAATGTTGGTCGTTGTCAAAGTGCTGAAATCTGTATGGTTTCTATAACCATGTCTAATTCGGTAAATACGGTCGCTTAAGCTGCACTACACCCCCCCAGAACGTACTAATGACAATATTTGGATAAGAAATACCAAATAGGAGTTGCACTAGCAAATTAAGGTAGATCTAGGTTAATACGATGCCATAAAAAACTAGTCATTGAGCAAAGGCAGTTTGTACTAACGAACGAATCTTGATATCAAATGATGACCAGAAAAATAAGGTCTTTTCGGGGGACGCTACAACCTAGCTCTTGGAGCGCTTAGAACCCGCCATCAAAATGAGTTCCTCCAACTTTGCGAAGTATTTCTTCGACTTTGGAGTGAGTTCTAAGAATTTCTTACGACTGTCATTCCCAATCGCATACACAATCAGTTCTTTTTCAACCAAACTATTAAGGCGTCTGCTTAGTGTCGCTGGAGAGCCAATTTGGTTGGCAAAAATAACATCAGAGACTAAAAAAGGTTTACCTGCGTAGGAAGCTTGTGCAATGGAGTCGAGGAGTTTTTTCTCAATATCATCGAGTTTTGGAAACGCAGGGCCCTGCTCAAGGGTTTCCATGAGCTTATTAAAGCGAAAATATGCATTTTGTAAGGTCGTTCTTTTTGCGGCCATAAAAATTTAGAATGTCTCTTTAATTACTTATTCAACATTATCATATCATTGTAATAATTATTATGAATGATTTCAATGGGTAACGCCCTCAAAAATATATTGATCGTTTGCTTCATTGCGGCAATTTGGCTCGCTCTTGAAGCCCTCGATCATGGGCTATTGGGCCTTCCCCTAATTTCCGAGTCTTCCTATTTCATTTATTGGCTCTCTGGACTCAGACTGGTCGCGGTTATTCTATTTGGCTGGCTTGGATTTTTTGGGCTTTTTCTTGGCTATGCCGTAAGTAGCATTTATATTTGGGGTGGTTCAGATAGCGATGCTCTGATTCTTGGCTTCTTGCTCTCCATTGCACCAATGATTGCCTATCGCTATTGGCAAAGTGCGTTTGATAAAGATGATGATTTTGATGATGTTAATTTTGTCCAATTGTGCTACTTTGTATTCTTGCATTCATTCATTGCGGCTATTTTCAAGAATGTCTATTGGTACTTTGTGGGTCACAGCTATGGCATTGACCATGCGGCCATGATATTTACCGCCAATGTCTTAGGTTCTTTTGTCTTTCTCTACCTCCTGCTCTTTTGCAATCGCCTTTACAAAAGAATCAAAAAGCGACTCTCGACTAAAGCGGTGTAGCTCCTCCGTATCTATCCTTGGGATTAAAAAAATGGGCTACCGAATAGGTAGCCCATTCAACTAAGGACAAACTGTAATGCAATCAATTCACCACCATGTGCAATCATGGGGCATTTATAGTTTTCCACATAAAAAACTCCGTGAATAGAGGGAAAACCCCAACTTTATTAATAATATTTATTAATATTTTCTATTTACAATGAGGACTCCTTAACCTGATAGGAGAAGTGTATGTCCACAGCAACTGCGCCTGTTGAACGCAAGCGCCCGATGACCAAGGAGGAGCGCAAGGTTATTCTCGCCTCGTCTGCGGGTACCATTTTTGAATGGTATGACTTTTATCTGTATGGCTCATTAGCAGCCATCATCGGTGCTCAGTTCTTTTCCTCGTTTCCAGAAGCTACACGTAACGTTTTTGCTTTACTTGCGTTCGCCGCTGGATTCTTAGTACGTCCCTTTGGCGCACTGGTATTTGGTCGATTAGGCGATCTAGTCGGTCGTAAATACACTTTCTTGATTACGATCTTGATTATGGGTATTTCAACCTTTGTGGTTGGCCTCTTGCCCAGCTATGAAACCATTGGTTGGTTAGCACCCGTAACTCTAATTGCCCTACGGATGCTACAAGGTTTGGCACTGGGTGGTGAGTATGGTGGCGCTGTAGTTTATGTCGCTGAGCATGCCCCCAACGGTCGCCGTGGCTACTTCACATCCTGGATCCAGACAACTGCGACCCTTGGACTTCTTTTGTCCTTGATGGTGATTTTGAGTGTGCGCACCTATGTTGGTGAAGATGCCTTTAAATCTTGGGGATGGCGCATTCCTTTCTTGCTATCTATTTTCTTATTAGGTATATCTGTTTGGATTCGTTTGCAAATGGAAGAGTCACCTGCTTTCAAGAAGATGAAAGAGGAAGGAACTCAATCCAAAGCCCCGATCTCTGAAGCATTTGGTAACTGGAAGAACGGTAAGTTCGCAGTGATTGCCTTGCTTGGCTTAGTAGCTGGCCAGGCTGTGGTTTGGTATACCGGTCAGTTCTATGCCTTGTTTTATCTGCAGACCATTTTGCGCGTTGATATGTTCAGTGCCAACGTTTTGATTGCTTGGGCCTTGATACTAGGTACCGGAGGATTCGTGGTGTTTGGAACCCTCTCTGACCGCATTGGTCGTAAGAAAATCATTTTGGCTGGTTGCTTAATTGCTGCCGTGACTTATTTCCCAGTATTTAAGTCGCTCACACAATTAGCAAATCCTGCCCTCAACTCGGCTCAGCAAAATACGAAAGTTATAGTTATCGCCGATCAAAATGATTGCTCATTCCAGTTCAATCCAACCGGTACTGCAAAATTTGCGAATTCGTGCGACGTTACGAAGGCACTGTTAGCACGCAGCTCCGTAAATTACTCTGTGGAGTATTCCCCAGGCGCTATCCCCGCAAAGGTCAAGATTGGTGATGCGGAGATTGAGGGCTATGAAGCTAAAAAGTTAACGGGTGATGATGTCAAAGCAGTGCCTGCTGCATTTACAAAGAACGTCAATGAAGCATTGGCAGCTGCCGGATACCCCGTTCCCGGAAAACCAACACCAGGCATTATCAAATTAGATGGCTTTTTTGATATATTCACTGCCCAGGCTTTCCCCATCGTGCTAATCCTCACTTACCTTGTAATTTTAGTAACGATGGTTTACGGACCAATTGCAGCAGCGCTAGTGGAGCTGTTCCCAACTCGCATTCGCTATACCGGTATGTCATTGCCCTACCATATTGGTAACGGCTGGTTTGGCGGCCTGATGCCTGCTACGGCATTTGCGATGATTGCACAGACAGGAGACCCCTACTACGGACTCTGGTACCCAATCGTGATTGCAGTGGGAACCTTTGTCATTGGGCTGATCTTTGTTCCCGAAAACTACAAGAAAGATATTTTTGCGGAGCAAAATAGTAAATAAGCTTTACAAGAACTCTGGTAGTTTGTGATTTAAATGGCCCTTCGGGGCCATTTTTTTGGATTCTGATCTTTAATAGAAATTATTAATAATAAGTATTTACCCTCTATATAATTTAGGCTCGAGAGAATATACTTCGATTGTTTAGTCAATAGCAGGATGACTAAAGCAAGTGCATGTTGTATGTCTCCGTTTCACGCCACCCTTAGGGTGGCTTTTTTTTATTTGTCGTCATTTATTTAATTAAATGGGCTTTGAAGCTTACAGCTAGGTGCGATAACTTTTTCCCTTTAAGACTCAGAATATGTCAACTAGTTTTTTAAGGATGGCTAGTTTTTTATTGCTGAAGTGCTTATCAGTAAACTACTGCTTTCAATGTATTGATCTGTAAAGGAATGGGCATGAATCATTCATCAACCTTAATGCATGGTGGCAAGATCTTAGCTAACGCCTTGGTTCGTCAAGGCGTTGAATTCGCTTTTGGTGTTCCTGGCGAAAGCTTTTTGCCTCTTCTTGACGGTCTGGTTGATCACGATTCCAAACTACGCTTTATTACCTGCCGCCAAGAAGGTGGTGCCAGCTATATGGCTGAAGCCTACGCCAAACTAACTGGAAAGCCAGGTGTTTTGATGGTTACACGTGGCCCTGGAGCTGCAAATGCTTTGATTGGAGTGCATACAGCCTATCAAGATTCAACTCCCATGGTGTTACTGATCGGACAAGTGGGTACCGACATGGTAGGTCGGGAAGCCTTTCAAGAAATGGACTACCGCAAGGTGTACTCTGAGTGTGCCAAGTGGGTGGGCAGCATTGATCGTGCAGATCGTATCGATGAATACATCTCCCATGCATTTCATCTTGCCCAATCTGGACGCAAGGGACCCGTGGTGTTGGCTCTACCAGAGGATGTTTTGTTTGCCCAAGCCCATGAACACCCTAGCCCTAAAGCTCAAATTATTAGTCCCGGATTAGACCAAGCCTTATTTAGCGAAGCCATGCAGGCTCTAGCTAAGGCCAAACGAGGCATGATCCTTGCAGGCGGCGGCTCATGGACCAAAGATGCGTGCGATGCATTAAAACATTGGGCAAATCGGGAAGGAGTGCCCGTAGCGACAAGTTTTCGTTCTCAAGATCTGATTGATAATCACGATCCTTGCTTTGCAGGAGATCTGGGTATTGCAGCTAATCCAGCCCTAGTGAAACGAGTTCAAGAGGCGGATGTCCTACTTGTTATTGGTGAGCGTTTAGGCGAAATGACCACTGGTGGCTACACCATTCTTAGTGTTCCAAAACCGGCATTAACACTCATTCATGTTTTACCCAGTCCCGATGAACTGGGTCGGGTTTATGCAGCCGACTATGCCCTAGCATGTTCGCCAGAGGCATTTTGCTTCGCATTAGCAAACGTAACTATGGGTAAGCAGCATAATCCCGAACGCATGCATGCTGCACACAAGGACTACCTTGCTTTTAGTCAGCCTAACTCCATTCCAGGGGATGTCCAACTATCAGAGATCGTTGCTAAGCTAGCGAATGAATTACCCCGTAACGCGATACTGACGAATGGAGCGGGTAATTTTGCCGCCTGGCTCCATCGCTTCTACCCCTATGGTGGTTTTAAAACCCAATTAGCTCCAGCCAATGGCTCCATGGGTTATGGCTTGCCAGCAGCAATTGCCGCAAAATTGGTTGATCCTCAACGGGTGGTGGTGGCCTTTTGTGGTGACGGCGACTTTATGATGAATTGCCAAGAGTTGGCAACGGCGCTTCGGTATCAAGCCCAACCGATTGTCTTAATTATCAACAATGGGATGTACGGCACCATTCGAATGCACCAAGAGCGAGAGTTTAAGAGTCGAGTGTCCGGTACTGAATTAACAAATCCTGACTTTGTACGATTTGCAGAGAGTTTTTCAATGCCCGGTTATCGGGTTGAACGAACCGAGCAGTTTGCTTCTGCTCTACAGGCAGCTCTTAATAGTTCAAAAGGTGCCATGATTGAAATCGTCATCGACCCAGAAGCAATTAGTCCGAGTAAGCGCCTTTCTGAACTCGGGCGCTCTTCCTAATCGACTTTTGCTCCAGACTCTTTAACTACTCGGGTCCACTTTGCAATCTCACTCTTAATGAAATTAGCAAATTGCTCAGGAGTATTGCCCACGGGTTCAGCCCCCATGGCTGCGTATTTCTCCCGCACTGCCGGACTATTAATTGCACGCACCGCTTCGGTGTTGATTAAGCGCACTAAATCGGGAGGCGTATTTGCTGGCACCAAAATTCCAAACCATGAAGTAGCCTCATAACCGGGAAGGTTGGCAGCTTCAGCCACGGTGGGCAAATCGGGCAATGCTGGTGAGCGCTTAGCACTTGTGACAGCCAAAGCTTTTAAGCGTCCAGCTTTAATGAAATTGATAGCCGATGGAATGTTATCGAACATGATGTCCACATTGCCTGCAATCAAATCCGCAACTGCTGGAGGACTACCTCGATACGGTAAATGAACCATATAGGTTTTAGTCATTGACTTAAATAGCTCACCAGCCATATGAATCGAGGTGCCATTTCCGCTGGATGCCATATTCACCTTACCGGGATTGGCACGCGCGTAGCGAATCAAATCATTCACACTATTTATATTGTTACGCTTGGCCCAATCTGGATTGACCACCAAGACGTTCCCAAACTCTGCCACCAATGTAACCGGTGCAAAATCTTTAATTGGATCAAACGGTAATCTCCCACCGCCTTGGGTATACAAGGGCTGGTTAATTCCGTGGGTACCCACCGAGCCCATCAACCAGGTGTAGCCATCAGCTGGAGCTTTAGCAACCAATTCAGCGCCGATATTTGCTCCAGCGCCTGGTTTATTGTCAATCACAATATTCCATTTAACCAAAACCCCCAACTCCGCAGCTAAAGGTCGGGCAATATTATCCGTTGCCCCACCGGGAGGAAATGGGATTACATAACGAATCGGTTTATTTGGAAACTGACTTTGTG
Organism: Polynucleobacter sp. HIN8; assembly: GCF_030297615.1. Classification (NCBI taxonomy): domain Bacteria; kingdom Pseudomonadati; phylum Pseudomonadota; class Betaproteobacteria; order Burkholderiales; family Burkholderiaceae; genus Polynucleobacter; species Polynucleobacter sp. HIN8. The sequence continues at coordinate 1,179,142 of NZ_AP028139.1, forward strand.
CATGAACACCACCAAGACCAAAGCTTGCAAGAAAAATTAATGGCAAGACTAGTCGTAATAATTGGCCAGGCGAACGAAAATTAGTAAGTGTTGCCCTTTGCATCGTATTCCCCTTTTAAAAACCGCGTTATCAATTGACGCATTATTTTTAGAGCCAGCAGCTAAAGCCACCTATATTGGCTTTAATACCTATATTAAAGACAAGCATCAAAATAATGCTCAGGATAAATCCTAATAGCCTCCAATAAAACAGCTAAATTCATGGTTTAGCAAAGCATAATTACCTACAATTACCGATTAACTAGACCAATTACCAACAATCATGACAAATCCCGTGATTATCTCCGTCGCAATTACCGGCTCAGTACCCAGAAAGAAAGATTAGCCGGCTGGCTAGTTGCCACAGCGCAAGAAGCCAGAGAGATATTGGGGTTGCATCAAGTTAAAGAATGATTACAGGGTCTGATCTTTGATCGAGTTTTGTAAAACCCCTATCCGTTCAATCTCGATTTCACAAACATCACCTGGCTTCATAAAAACAGGTGGTGTTCTGGCATATCCGACGCCGGCGGGAGTTCCTGTAATCACCACGTCCCCGGGCTCCAAGGTCATGCATTCCGTAATCAGTTGAATCGTCTCGGCAACACCCCATAAGAAATCTTTGGTATTGGCATTTTGCATAAGATTGCCATTTAAGCGTGACTGAATTTGCAAACCATGCGCCCCGCTAGGCAACTCATCTGGGGTCACAAGCCATGGACCAAAAGCCCCAGTCTGATCAAAGTTCTTGCCAATCGTCCATTGACTTGTTTTGCGTTGATAGTCTCTGAGACTGCCATCATTGAAAATACTATAGCCAGCGACGCAATCAAGGGCGTTTTCCTTGGTTAAGTTACGCGCTTTCTTTCCTACAATAAATGCAAGCTCTGCTTCGTAGTCTAATTTGTCAGAAACGCTAGGCCGAATAATCGGAGCCAAATGGGCAGTGAGTGAGGATGGGCCGCGCATAAAAAAACTGGGGTACTCAGGCCGAGCGTTACCGCCCTCCTTGGCATGATCCGCGTAATTCAGACCCAAACACACGATTTTTCCAGGCTGATCAATTAAAACATCGAACTTAACTTCAGAAAAATTATGAATGATTGCATTAGGATTAGATAAAGCTTGCTTGGCCATCGAAAAGTGAGGGTCGATTTCAATCAGCGCTCTCAACTTATTTGGAATGCTTGGGTCGGTGGCGCATAAATCAATAAATTCTTGTGATGACTTATCACGCAATAGCCCGATTTTGGGTTGCATGCTCTGGTCGCGGTAACTAAATAGTCTCATGCTGACTCTCTAAAATATTCTTTCTTTGATTAACTGATTGAGCGCACTGGGATTTATTAAACCCCAGTGCAGTTTTCATAGCGAATCAATAATATAAATATTTTCAGTCGAGCTTAATTTTTGCCTTATCAATTACGATTTTCCAGCGAGCAATATCAGAGTTATATAACTCAGTGAATTGTTGTGTATTCATTGGGGCAATTTGAACTCCAGCCTTAATAAACCGCTCTTTAAGCTCTGGGGTATCCAATATTTTCAGAATGACGTTATTTAAAGTAGCAATAATCTCTTTTGAGGTACCTGCTGGGACAAACATTCCCTGCCATAAAGCCATCTCATAGCCCTTAACGCCCGCTTCTTGCATTGTGACTAACTCTGGTGCCCCGCTAAAACGATTTTTGCTAGTTACCGCAAGAGCTCGAACTTTATCCCCTTTGTATAAAGGTAAGCCAACAGGCATTCCAGCAAAGTAAAAATCAATTTGCCCTCCTAAAACATCGGTTGCCGCTGGAGATCCACCCTTGTATGGAATATGAATTGCTTGCAGTCCAGTTGTGGCTAAAAATAACTCACCCGCCATATGGTCAGAATTACCAATGCCTGATGATGCAAAACTTAACTTACCAGGATTTGCCTTAAGCATTGCAATTAAATCCGAAACATTTCTAGCCTTAGAGTTGTTATTAACAATCAAAATATGTGGCGTAGCGGCGACACCAACAACTGGAATCAAATCTTTTTGTCCATTAAAAGGTAATTTCGGATTTGCAGCCACGTTGATCGCCAATCCATTTTGAGCAAATAAAACGGTGTAGCCGTCAGGTGAACTTTTAGCAACTGCATCCGCGGCAAGACTACCAGCAGCGCCACCACGATTCTCAACAACAACAGGTTGTTTTAGGGCGATACTAAGGTCATTTGCAATAATTCTTCCAACAATATCTGTAGAGCTTCCTGGAGCATAACCAATCATCATCTTAATTGGCTTATCAGGATAGGCAGCAAATACAGAAGAAATCATGAATGGCGCTAAGAATGCCGCCCAAGTTAATTGCTTAATAAAACTCATTTTTATTACTTGCATTACTGTCTCCTTGTTGATATTTATTTATAGATATAAGGGTACTACACCGCATTCGCGTGCGCAATTATTTAAGGTATCAAGCAATTCTTGCGACATAGGAATGCCGTTTTGCCTACGCTCTTTAGCTAATTGATCGGCACCTTCGCCAGGTATGTGAATATCTTGAACACCGGGCAATCTACTGGAATTTTTAATATCTTTTACAACTTTCTTAACTCGCATAATAAATTCCTTGGGATCCCCAAAAGCACTAGGGTCAACAGCAATGATTGCCTGGCCTGTATTGGTAATGAGGTCATGGTGCATATTGAAATCAATGGTTTCTTTACCTACAGCAGCATTATTTAAGCTACCTGCCAATAAACTGATCATCAAAGCCAATCCGTAACCCTTGTGCCCTCCAATTGGTAAAAGCGATCCTTCAGATGCTCTCGCTGGATCAATTAAGGGGCTTCCCTTTTTATCGATCATCCAACCCTCAGGAATCATTTCACCTTTTTGAGCAGCTAACTTCACTTTTCCATAAGCGGCTACCGTAGTTGCGATATCCAATAAGACAATTGGTTGATCACCCGCCGGAACCGCAATCGCTATTGGATTCGTTGAAAGTAATAAATCAATACCTCCCCATGGCGCCATATGATTGGCATTACCAACGGCCATGTAAATACCAATTAAACCTGACTCAGCAATTTTCCTAACATATACGGATGCTGCTCCAGAGTGATTTCCAAAATGACTTCCAACCCAACAAACACCAAATTGCTTAGATTTTATGATTGCTGTTTCTACTGCTTTAGCCATCACTAAATGCCCTAGGGCGTTATCTCCATGAATTAATGTAATTGCACCCTGTTCACGTTCATATCGAATGTTTGGGTGCAAATTAATACCGCCCGCTCGAATTCGTTTTATATACGCAGGAAGCCGAAAGATGCCGTGGCCATCAGCGCCAGCCAAATCGGATTGGATCATCAAATTAGCAACAATAACAGCGTCAGACTTAGGCACCCCCACTGCACTCAAGGTATTCGCAATAAAATCTTCTGCTACGCCAACTGATAAATAATATTTGCTCATAAATTTAATAATTAGATGCGCTTTTAAATTCCATGCTGTATGTATACCGATCCTCTGGATGATAGGTAATGGTAATTTCAAACAATTGATCTCTGCTATCGTAATAACGACGAATGATGACTAAACAAGGATCTCCAGACTTTACTTTTAAGTGCTTTGCAATGATGGGTCCTGCTTTTGAAGCATACACATCGACTTCTGCTCGATCAATTTTTGTACCAAATTTTTTTTCAATTTGTTCAAATACCATCGATTGAGAGTGATCTGGTTCGCCACTCAACTGAGAAAACTGAGGAAGAATATAAATATCCGTCCAGGCAATAATTTGCTCCGAACCTTCTTGCTTACGTATACCTCCGATGTGATACCAAGAAGATCCCGCTGGCGCACCCACAAGCCTACTGATTGAGTCGTTTATCTCCACATACTCCTCAATCAAATTCGTTCTATAGGTATCTCGGGGATAACGCAATATATCTGCAGGCGAATTAAAATTTTGCGAGAACTTTCTGGGTTTTTGACGGGATATGACTTGTGCCTGAGCGCCCTGTCGTCGCAGAATTAAGCCGGCTACCTCAAGAACTTGTAATGCATGGCGCAGAGTATGTCTGCTGGCTTTATAGGACCTACAAAGACTTGCCTCAGAAGGTAATAAAGACCCAACAGACCAAAAACCACTTTGAATACGCTCTTCAAGCTTGTTTGCTAAAGCCTGATACAGCGGCTCACGGTTTTTCAAATCAACTCAACCCAAACATTTTCTTACCAGCAACTGGAAGACGAGCTTTCAAAATATCACCCGATAAGGACTCTGTTATATAAAGATCTTTACCATCGGGCCCACCAAAACATAAGTTTGCAAGATGATGATGGTGTGGGTTCTCTGAGTAAATTAAATGGGTAGGCAACATATTGTTATCAAAACGCCAAATTCCAATACCCAGATGACAAACTAGCAGACCATTCTCAGAATCCATTTCAATACCATCTGGTCCAGCTACGCCACCTGTTAACTGAACAGCAACCCCCGTCTTAGAAACAGAGCCATCAGCCATCAGGGGTAAGCGCCATATTTGTTGCGAACGGGTTGCCGCAACAAAGACATGTTTTTCTTGAGTATTCAGGGTAATGCCATTAGGACTTGGAACATTCAGTGCCAAACGATCGAGTTGACCATTTGCACGGAGACGAAATACCCTACCAGTAGGATCAGCAATTCCTGTTTGGCCTTGGTCTGTAAAGTATAAATCTCCATTAGCAGCAAAATGAAGGTCATTTAAACCCTTAAATGCTTCGCTATACATTGAGCCTAAGATTGTTTCCAATTTGCCTGTCTTGGTATCCAAAGATAAGAGGCCCATTTTGTAATCACAAATGAAGGCACGTCCATCTTTGTGGAATTTCAAGCCATTTGGCCAGCCATCGTATTGAGTAATTAATTCCCAATCGCCTTTCGGAGAAATTCTAAAAATTCTTCCAAAAGGAATATCAACAAACCAAAGATTTCCTTCACGATCAAAGGATGGACCCTCTAAAAAACACTCCACCTCAGCATTTTGACGATTTGGATCAGACCAGCCGGTACGAGCTTTTTTTCTAAATTTATCCGGCATCGACATAAAGACTTCGGTCTTTATTTTCTCTACTGGCTGAAAGGGGTTATGCATCGTCATTATTGGGCTCCTAATTCAAGTTATACGGATAAGTATTTATATACGAGTTCCATGGAATTGCAAATTAAACCATATTTAATGTTAATCTTCTAAGAATTGATGTTTATTTTTTCTCTTTAAGTAATAACTTATCCGTATAAGTTTGGATCATTATGAAAAATGTTGTGATCATTGGTACCGGCACCATGGCCGCAGGAATTGCGGCAGGCTTTATTTCTCAAAGTGTTCCCATTGCAATATTGGGTCGGTGCAAAGAAAAATCGGCCGCCTGTCTAAAAAAAGCAATCCTACTTTCAAAAAAAATTGGTATCAACGGAGCAAATGCCAATAAAAATGATGCTGAATTAGAGATTAGTCAAAGCCATGGTGAGCTTAGCTCATGGCAAGAATGGGATCAATCCCAATGGGTCATTGAAACGGTTGCAGAAGATATGTCTCTTAAAAGGGAAATATTTAATGAACTTGATAAAAAAGTTCCACCCCATATCCCAATTGGTAGTAATAGCTCTGGTTTTCCCATCAGCAAGATTGCTGATGGTCTAAAAACCGCAAATCGTATGCTTGGAGCCCACTACTTTATGCCTGCAGAAGTTGTACCGTTGGTAGAAATTGTGCTCGGTGAAAAAACAGATATCCGTTTTGCCGAAGATATATGTAATCTCTATCGACAGATCCAAAAGAAACCGGTATTAGTTAAAAAAGATATTCCCGGTTTCCTTGCAAATCGTATTCAACACGCATTAATGCGTGAAGCCCTATCCTTAGTTGAGGCTGGCATTGCCACACCAGAAGATATCGATGATGCCGTTCGTTATAGCTTTGGTTTTCGATATGCAGCAGTTGGCCCAATGACTCAAAAAGAAATTTCTGGATGGGACGGAATGGCAAATGCGGCTAGAGAAATTTATCCTTCTCTATCAAATATCACCACGCTCCCTTCGCAATTAGAGAAACTCATGCAAAGTGGCAAAACTGGAATGAAAGCAGGTGAAGGATTTAGAAAATGGACGCCTGAAGAAATAGAAAAAACAACTGAGGCCTACTCTAAAAGGTTGAAGGCAGCATTTGATGTGCTTAGCATTCAATAGATGGAAGCGACCTTATCAGGCATTCTCTTAAAACAGCGATGTCAGGCTCTACACCCAACCCTACAGATTCAAGTTGCCTATATTCAAGATGACCATTTTTTGCGCGCAATGGTGAATCACATACGTCAAATTTTAAGTATTGATTTGACATGCTAAATCCCCAACACAACTCATTGATAGCAAATCCCAATGCTGCTGTAGCAGCTGCGCTGACAGATGTTTCGGCCACTTTACAGGCAAGGTTAATTTTCAAACCATGCTTTTCTAATAAATTAGAACAATCTAATGCGCCTAAAAGGCCTCCGGTTTTAATTAATTTCAGACTAGCTCCATCTAAAACGCCCGCAGCTATGAAACGATCTAACTCGTCAATTCCGTGGATTGATTCGTCAAGCCCAATTGGTATTGGGGACCGATTCTTCAGTTCAAGAAAGTTGCTGAGTGGTAAATTCGAAGGAATTAACTGTTCTGCAAATGAAAGCTGCCTTACCTTTGGGGATGTGCAAAAACGAATGGCGTCCTCCAATTCCATCGCTCCATTAGCGTCTACCGAAACAGTGTCTGACTTTAGAAGATTGCATAAAGTCTCAACTCGATTTAGATCATCATCAACCGGTAGTAAGCCGACTTTGACTTTCCAATACCGATATCCCTCGTCATGGAGTCTTTTCGCATCTGTGATTTCTTTATCCATTGACCCGCCAAGCATTCGAAGCAAAGGTAACGGTTTGGGAACTGATGCCTCAGCAAAACCCCGTTTCTTGCGCAAATACCGCCAAAGTGGCATCCCTTTTTCTTGGGCATACAAATCTAATAAGGCCATTTCGACACAAGATTTAGCAGAGCTATTTGCGTATAACAACTTTCCGAGTTGTTGGCCATACTTATCTGGGTTATCCCAAGTAAGGTCTTTAATATTACTGGCTAAATATTTAATGTTGGCCGATAAGCTTTCTATCGTTTCACCAGTCATCAACGGTGCAGCGGAAGCCTCTCCCCAACCGGTTTTCCCAAATTTATCTTTTAGCTCCAGAAGAACAGTATTTGCAAAACAAACTGTTTCACCAGACATTTTGATAGGCTCAATGAGTGGTATTGAGAGGGGGTAAATTTGGGCGTGAACTATTTTCATTGAAGTGGCACAATTAAATAACTATCTATTATGAATAACAATAATGATTAGGAGAATATAAATGCGTAAAGTAATACTAGCAATATCACTTATTGGCTTGATTATTTCTTTCAATGGTCAAGCACAATCCTATCCAAACCAACCGATTCGATTAGTTATTCCTTTTGCAGCTGGCGGACCATCGGATGTGCTGGCAAGAGGCTTTAGTCAAAAACTTGGGGAATCCCTAGGGCAACCTATTATTATCGATAACAAACCAGGCGCAGGCACTAATCTTGCGGCTGAGTTTGTAGCTAAATCAAAAGCGGATGGCTACACTATTTTTCTAATGATGGTCGGTACCCAGGCCATTAATGAAACGTTGTATAAAAAGTTATCCTACAACACGATTAAGGATTTTTCCCCAATATCGTTAGTCGCATCCTCTTCACTAATGTTAGTAGCAAATCCGTCTGTCCCTGTAAAAAATGTTGCTGATTTAATAGCATACTCAAAGGCCAATCCCGGAAAAATAAATTTTGGCTCATCTGGAACTGGCACCCCACTGCACTTAGGAGGGGAGCTATTTAATGTACAGGCTGGCACTACCCTGAATCATGTTCCCTACAAAGGTGCAGCACCAGCTTTGACAGATGTGTTGGGCGGACAAATTCAAACTGCAATGGTTGGCACCCCGGCAGCCCTACCCTTTGTAAAGACAGGCAAACTAACTGCAATTGGAGTAACCAGCCCTAAACGCTCAAGCAATGCTCCTGAAATCCCAGCAATTGCTGAAACACTACCTAAATTTGAAGTTGAGCTTGTTTATGCAATGGTTGCTCCTACAGGAACCCCAAAAGATATTATTAATAAGCTCAATTCCCAGTTGGTTAGTGTCTTAAATAACCCCGAAATTAAGTCGCAATTAAATTCAAAAGGCTTTGACGTAATTACAAGCTCACCTGAACAATTGGGTGAATACATTAAATCAGAAATAAGTAAATGGGCTCCCATTGTGAAAAAGTCTGGTGCAACTGCCGATTAGAGCTTACTTAATAATCCTAACAATATGATTGAAATCTCAGAAAAAAAAGTTATTGGTCCAATTATTCGTCTTCATCCAAACGATAATATTGTGGTGGCTCGGATGGATGTCGCTATCGGCACGCCCGTTCCGAGCGAGAACATCTCTATCCGTAGTCAAGTACCTGCAGGCTATAAGATTGCAGCGAAAAAGATTGCTGCAGGTGAGCCAATACTCAAGTACAACGTCATTGTTGGATTTGCTAATACAGATATTGAGCCTGGTGCAATGGTACACAGCCACAACACAGAGTTTCGTGAATTTGATCGTGACTATGCCTATGCAAGCGAATACAAGGCAACCCAATTTCTGCCCGAAAGCCAAAGAGCTACTTTTCAGGGAATAGTCCGCGAAGATGGTAAGGTAGGAACCCGAAATTACATTGGGATTCTCTCAACCGTTAACTGCTCTGCAACCGTAGTTAAAAAAATTGCTGAATATTTCACTCCTGAACGTCTTGCGCCCTATCCTAATGTTGACGGTGTAGTTGCCTTTGCGCATTCAATTGGGTGCGGTATGGAAATGACCGGTGAGCCAATGCAACTACTTCGCAGAACCATGGCGGGTTATGCAAAACATCCCAATTTAGCAGCTGCTCTGATCATCGGGCTTGGCTGTGAACGCAATCAACTCAAAGGCCTCCTTGAGCAAGAAGGGCTTCAGCCGAATTCCAGATTGCATACTTTTATTATGCAAGAAACGGGGGGCACTCGTAAGACTATCGAGGCCGGAATTGCTGCAGTTAAGGAATTACTTTCCGATGCAAATCGATTTAAACGAACTACTGTTTCTGCAAGCCATCTGATGGTTGGGCTCCAATGTGGGGGCTCTGATGGATTTTCTTCTATTACTGCAAATCCAGCTTTAGGAGCAGCGGTTGATATCCTTTCTCGACATGGTGGCACAGGAATTCTTTCTGAGACTCCTGAAATTTATGGTGTTGAACATACCCTCACCCGCCGAGCTGTTAGCAAAGATGTCGGGGAGAAACTAATTGAAAGGATCCGCTGGTGGAAAGATGAGTATTCCGTGAATCGCGATGTCCAAATTAATGGCAAAGTGAGTCCCGGTAATCAAATAGGTGGGCTTGCGAATATCTTTGAGAAATCGCTTGGCTCATCCATGAAGGGCGGTACCGGCCCACTAATGAATGTCTACCGCTATGCTGAGCCCGTTGAAAGCAAAGGTTTTGTTTTTATGGATACCCCTGGATTTGATCCCGTCTCTGCCACAGGGCAAATCGCTGGGGGAGCCAACCTAATTGCTTTTACAACAGGTCGCGGTTCGATGTTTGGTTCGAAACCAGCACCGTGTATCAAACTGGCCACCAATACACCAATGTTTCAACGTCTCACAGAAGACATGGATATTAATTGCGGTGAGATATTAGATGGCACAATTTCAGTTCAGGAAATGGGACAAAAAATCTTTGAGCTTTTTTTGCGAATCGCCTCTGGGGAAAAATCCAAGAGCGAAGAATTAGGGCTGGGTGATTACGAATTTGTCCCATGGCAAATCGGCATTATGAGCTGAGCTGCATACTCTTTATAGCCTGCCCAGCAGGAATAGCTTCACCGATACTTCGTGTTTAAAACTGGGATCTGCGACATAGAGAGGTTTGCTAAGGCGGATACTTGAACGCTATCTTATTCTGGTTTAATGTTCGCCATTTTCACTACAGCGCCCCACTTTGCCGACTCTGATTTAATTAGCGCTGCAAATTCTGCTGGAGTACCTCCGCCGATTTCATTACCTTGTGCGAGCATTTGCTCACGTATCTGCGGATCCTTTAAGGCTTGATTGGCTGCTGCATTTAAGGCTTGAATGATCTCTGTAGGGGTACCCTTTGGCGCTATGAGTCCTTGCCAATTTAAGACCTCCACTTTTGGATAGCCAAGCTCAAGGAATGTGGGTACATTGGGTAGTAATGGCGAGCGTACTTTACTGGTAATCGCTAAGGGTCGTAACTTGTTCCCTTTAATACCGGGCATGGCGGAATACATTTGGTCAAACATCATTGTCACATTGCTGGCCATGAGATCCATCAAAGCTGCTGAACCGCTTTTATAAGGCACATGAATCAAATCAATACCGGTATTGATCTTAAATAATTCTGCCGATAACTGATGGCTACCTCCAATTCCCCCCGACGAGAAGGTCAAGGATCCAGGCTTTGCCTTAGCGGTTTTAATAATATCTTGTACTGATTTGTATGGCGAGCTTGGATTTACAACCAATACCAAAGGACCCCTTTCGATTAATACGATGGGGACTAAATCGCTCTCTGGGTCGTAGCGTAAATTACCAAAGAGGGTTTTATTAACAGCTAATGGTGCAAAATTTCCCATCCCGATGGTGTATCCATCCGGGGCTGCACGCGCAATCATTTCAGTACCTATATTACCGCCTGCTCCAGGCTTGTTTTCAACAACGATGGGTTGTTTGAGTAATGCACTCATCTTTTGAGCAATTTGCCGACTACGGGCATCTGCGCCGCCCCCTGCTCCATAGGGGACAATAAACATAATCGGTTTATTGGGGTAATTGGTCTGAGCCAGCACCGTACTCGTGTGGAACAAAAATGCCCACAGACCAACACTGATAAGCAATAAGGTCGAAGCGAACTTTTTCATTCTTTAGATCAATCATCCCGCATGTTGGCCCGTTGGACAATTGGAGCAAGGCGATTTCTCTCGTCATTAAGAAAGTTTACAAAACTTGCTCGAGATCCTGGGGTTGGCTCGATACCTTGCGGCACCAAGCGTTTTTGCACCTCACTCGACTTCAGAGCTGCTTCGACTGCCTTATTCATTTTGTCGAGGATCTCGTTGGGAGTTCCCTTCGGGGCAAAAAGACCAGCCCAATGCCCAATCAAGATTTGAGGGTAACCCTCCTCTTTCGTAGTTGGCACATTTGGAAGTGCCTCAATGCGCTTATTCCAAGTCGAAGCAATTGCTCGCAGCTTTCCTCCCTGAATCTGTGGAATCGTGACTGCGCTTGATTCCGATGTTGCATCAACCTGATTAGAAAGTACTGCTACTTTGGCCTCTGAGCCACTCTTATACGGAATGATGTCGTATTTGCCACCCGCATTAACCTTGAGCATTTCAGCAACAAAATGCGGGGTGCTACCAGTGCCTGCTGTTGAAAACTGAATTCCCTTAGCATCTTTGGCTCGGGCAATTAAATCACGAAGATTTTTAATCGTTGAGTCTGGGGGTACCACGATGATCGATGGGCTCACAGCCAGAAGCGCCACGGGAACCAGATCCCCCTCCTTATAAGGCATCGATTTTTTAATCATGGGATTGGTAATGATTCCACCCGCACTCACAAAAAATGTGTAGCCATCAGAAGGGCTCTTTGCCACAAAATCTGCTCCTAGCACGGATCCAGCGCCAGGCTTATTTTCAACGATGACTGGTTGCCCAAGCTGCTTAGAAACGCCCTCAGCAACTATGCGAGCCACAATATCATTTGCGCCCCCGGGACCAAAACCAACTACAAACTTAATTGTGCGTTTAGGCCATTGGTCTGTTTGACCAAAGGCTGGATTTAATAGAAAAATACTAGAAATGATGATGCTGATAAGGTGAAGAAATTTCATTGTGGATAACGCTATTTATAGAAAATTAAGAATTGATTGATTCATTCTGGATCACTTAGTGGGAAGTTTTCTGCCAAATACTGTACCGATCACTGTTATTTAATTTACCGCACAAACGATTCAATCATCTGATTAAATACTCATATAGCCATATCGTAAGTTTGTCCTACCGTCACCAAACTGGTCGTAATGGGATTTAGCCATACTTACCGCATCACCAATTAATGATTTTTGTTTCTCGGATGAATAGTGGTAAATGCGCGCTGAGTTTTTGCCGAATATTGCTTGCTTAACCTCGCTATTCGGGCCACCAAGCGGCATAAATCCATATCTCTTTTGCATGTCCTCTGGAATTTCAAGTCTGCGCATTGCTTCGATTTGCCATTGGGGTGAGCCTGTCCAAATTGCGTCGGTACCCCAAACAACATGATCTGAGCCCAAGCCCTGGATTAATTGGCCAAGCATGGCGGCGCAAAGGCGAGGTTCAGCAATGGTACTTTGTGCAAAAATTTGTCCAAGATCGCCGTAGACATTCTTGACTCCATATTTTTTTGGAATTTCAGATAAATCAGTAACCCAATCAATGCGGCCGGTTCTTGTAAATTGCTCCCACCCTAAATTCCAAGTCCCGCCTGTGTATCGAAATGCAGAGTGATAAATCACAAAATTTAAGTTTGGCCAATCTTTAGCTGCTTTAGCAACATCACGAACATCTGCATACTCTAGAAGATGGGGATATTGTGCTGTGACGGATGGAGGATATAAGCCCTTGTGTACGCAAACATTCGCAAGGCTTGGGGTCGTCTTGCTCCATTTGGTCAGTTTTTCATAAAAAGGATAAAGTAATTTTTCATCGTCTAATCGCCACGGATGTTTAGATAGATGTTTATTAGTGTTATCTCCAATCGTGTAGCCTTTGAATGAATCAGGCTTTAAATTTTCATAATCACTTTCTACCTTATCAAGCCAGCCAGCTGTGCCTGGCATAAAAATAGCATGTGAGAACATGCGTTTTGAGCCACTCTCTCGGTTAATTGTTTGTCTTGCCTGAGCTTTCATTGCATTGGTAAGAAACCAATCGCGCGGATCCTCAGACCCCGATCCAGAAATAAGCGCAACTTTGGTATCGCTATCTAGATATATTTCTTTAAAGTAGTTGGCAAACTTTAAATCATCTAAAGATTGGGGCTTATCGATTAAGGCGGGATTCCATGAAGCCTTACCGACAGCCTCTCGTGATCGCACAAAACCTTCCAAACGAGTGTCATCCCGTAAAAAATGAGTGTGCATATCCATAATGAACTGGTCTTTTAGTTGACTAGCTCGCTCGTTTGCCATTTCCGGCGTTGAAGCCTCGGCCATACTGACTGCATACAAGGGCCCAAACGTCTCATTCATTGCCACAAAGGCAGCTGCCATACCTGCGGCACCCTGAAAGAAACGTCGTCTTGATTGGCCCTGTTTTTTTGCTAGCTCAAGTCCAAGTCGCTGTACACGTTTTTCAAATTCTTTTTGTTTCTCAGTTTGCCGACCAGGGAAAAACTCATCGCTCGATATCGCTCGAGTTGGAATTGGTGAGCGTACTTTTTCTTCTTCAGCAGGTACTAATCTTGCAATTTCATCAGGAGAGAGCATTTAAACCTCCACGAACTTATACCTCTTATTTGAATTATTCTCTCACATACCAAGGTCTACAATTGCTCCAGTTAATGTTTGGTCATTTACCCTGTAGATGGATCAAACTCTAGGGTTAGTGTATCGGCAGATGTTTGTCGGGAAAACCAACAATTTCAAGCATCCTTTATTGAAATGCTTATTGACCAACAGAAATAAAGGAGTAGTATTTCTAATACTAGGCAATACATCCACATGGAGGTGTTTGATGAACAAACATAATGCAACATCAATCGGTTCCTTAATTGCCCTTGCAGGTTTTATCTCCTGCATACCAGCGGTTACGCATGCAAACCCTGACCCCAATGCGATGGTTAATCAGTTTGAGGCAACCAATGGCAAGTTCGATGGATTTCGTCGCTCAGGTGCTAAAGGCATTTGTGCCACTGGGGAATTTATCGGTAGCGCGGAAGGCCGCAAAATCTCCACTGCCTCCGCCTTTAATGGCAAACCCATTCCAGTAATCGTGCGCTTTTCAGTGGGCGGCGCAAATCCCAAGGCAGCCGATAACACTAAAAGTCAGCGTAATTTAGCGTTGCAATTTAACCTTCCCAAAAACGAAGTGTGGCAGATGGGCAATATTTCTGCGCCAGTCTTCGGATCCGCCACACCAGAACAACTGATGGGTCGACTGCAGTCATTACAGCCCGACCCCACAACAAAGGCTGCTGATCCGGCAAAAGTGAAGGCCTTTGCCGATGCGAATCCGGAGGTCCTGATCCAAGGCAAATACTTTGCCTCTCAAGCTGTACCGGCAAGTTATGTTGCCACCAATTACTGGGGGGTGCATGGCTATGGATTCTCTAATGCAAAAAAAGAGAAGGTTTGGGGTAAGTATGTCTTTGAACCAGTTGGCGGTGTACAAACCTTGACCGACGAAGAGGCAAAAGCAAAAGGCCCTAACTTCTTATTTGATGATTTACGTCAGCGAGTAATGGCTGGAAATGCCGCATTTAACTTCAACCTTGAAATTGCGCAAGCAGGTGACATACTCACTAACGCGACAGTTCCTCTACCTGAGGGGCGCAAGAAGATTACCTTGGGTGTTCTAAAGATTGTGGCTGTAGCACCCGATGGCACTGGTCCATGTTTAAACATTACCTTTGATCCCAATATCATGCCAGCTGGTGTAGAGGGTGCGGCTGACCCCATGTTGCGAGCTCGAACAGCCCCTTATGCAGTCTCACTAGGTCGACGGATTGTCGAAGGTTCAAAACAATAATTTATTTTAGTTGGATCTGGCCTGCCCAGCAGGGGTCTAAACTGCAAGCTGCGGCGAAGACTCTTTAAGTTATTTTATTCAAACGGAATAATTAACTGTTCTTTTTGGAGTGGCGAACAATGTATTCCCAAGTTTCTTTCTGAAACTCGGTAGCATGCTTCGTATCGGAAAGATAGCGAGCCAAACGCTCCTGATCAACGCTGATTGCCAATTGCTGGAGTTGGGCTACCAGGATCTTAAATTGCTCACCAGCGGCCTCTGGATGCTTGGAAAGGTAGTTCAGATCCAAGTGATTGTGATGGCGGTGGCTATCGTGATGACTATGCGAACCATGCGAATCATGGTGCTCGGTATGGGGGGTAAGCCCCAGCTCAACCCTGGCCTTTTCCAATAGTCGATCGACCTCGGCTTTAGACAGATGTAAGCGCTTAGCCTCTGCATCAATTATTGACCGTTCCTCCGGCGATATCTTGCCATCCCCAAGCATTTCGTAGAGCTCTTGCTTCATGGTCTCCCGCTCAATGCGCAATTGATCACTAAATGCCGAAGATAAGATCGCTGCAGGAATGGCAAAGATTCCGATACCAAGTAGTGCCAAAACAATGGTAATCGCCCTGCCAGCAGGGGTTACTGGGGATATATCGCCATACCCAACACTGGCCAAGGTAATGACCGCCCAGTAAATAGATTGCGGAATATTTTCAAATTTGTCGGGCTGCGCCTCATGTTCAAATAGATAGCCTAAGCAAGCAGCGAGCATCACCAACATCAGCATGATAAAAATAGCAGCCTTCATGACTGGCCACTCGCGCTGAATCACTAAAAATAAAGATTTTGTAGCATCGGAGTAGCGGCCGAGTTTCATGAGACGTAGGAGTCGAAATACCCGCAAAAAGCGCAGATCAAAAAGATGATCGATTAAGCTTTCTAGGAAGAACGGAGCGATCGCCAAAATATCAATGACGCTCGATGGCTGTCTAGCAAATTTCAAGCGACCTGATAGCCAGTGCTGATAGGCCGGATTCTCAACGCAGCTGTATAGCCGCATGATGAGCTCCGTAGAAAAGATAGCAACCGCAATCGTATCGAGAATGATAAATTCGACATGCAGGTAATAGTTGATCGAATCAACCGACTCCAAAATAACCGCGGTCACTGAAATCAATACCCAACTGACAATAAAGAAATCAAATATTTCATGCAACTTGCCGCTATCCGGGGTTTCATTGCAAATGGCATAGATTTTCTGCCGTAGCGTCTTGTGACGATTAATGGCTAAAAATTCAAGTAAAGCAGGATAAAAGGCCCGGAGTAATTTAAATAAACGCAATAAGCGCAAAGCGCGAAGCGCACGTAGATCGATATTGAAAAAAGCCGCCAAATAAAAAGGCAAAATAGCTAAAAGATCGATAATTGCAAAAGGACTTCGAATAAAGCGAAGTCGTGAGAATCTGCCCTTAAACTCTGGATCCTCTGGTGCCACGTAAAGACGCAGTAAATACTCCAAGGTAAAAAATCCAACTGAAACAATATCAAACAGATGGAAATAGACTTCACGTGTTTGATAAATAATCGGGATCGTCTCAAAAAACAAAGCAATCAAATTAAGAATAATGACTGCGATAACAGCTCTCTCAAAAAGACGAGCGTAACCATCTGAGTTTTCTCGATTGATAAACAGCTCATAGAGAAGTTTTCGGACCGTGGCTTGGGTCATAGCTTCGCGTCTCCGAATTTGATTAATCGAAAACCACGGTCACAAACGTTGACTCTAAATTCAGTTCCACTGACCAGAGCATCCGATTCTTTAATTTCGGAGAGCACGGGTGCACCTGTTGGGCCTGAAGTCAAATGCAAAAATACTAGTGCTCCCTTGGATTGGACATGCTCGCGATCGCATTTTTTGGTCCAAATCAAACCATCTTTCATAAAATGATTGCGAAAATCTGAAAATTTTCCAGTGGGGCCAAATAATGCGCTAAGGCAATCCCCCCAGGTATTAGCAATGAAATTTGGTTTTTTTAAATCCGCCTCGCTCGCGGGGGTGCACGCTTTAGGGTCGATGCTTTCGCCAGACTCAATTTTTTCATCAATCTGATTGGCCCAGACCATCACCACTTCACCATTTTTTCGGGCTTGCTCAAGCTTATCACCCTGAATAAAAATGTCTCGTCCTAAATAACAGACAGTAATGAGATTAATAATCAATAGCGCAATAAATACATAGTCCGCACCTACCAGTGGGGGGCTATTAAGTTGAGCGCCATGAGAGTTCATGATCAATCTTTTGTATTAGTATTTATTATTATCTACTATACTAAAAATTGATCTTCATCTAGAACTATTTAATTCATGTTCATTCAAACAATCTTGCAAACGATTCTAAGGCGCAAGAAGAATGCTGCTTCGACGCAAAATGGGCCGTCGACCAAAAAACCATCTCCTTTGGTTCAGCGGGTCTTGTCTGAGATGAAGAAACACAGTCAAACCAAAGAAAAAATGCAGGCTACACCGCCGGGTTCAAATCCAAAAGATCCGCAGTAATTACCTTATGTCTGTCCGGCCCACCAGGGGTTGAAGCTACCACCTACGGCTTAAAAGAGCCGGTAAATCTGAAGACTTTGTTGCTCAACAATGACTTATACACCGCCTGATTTCTGCTCTTCAAAACATGGGTGGATATAGCGATGGGTGGGGTCCCCAGTTGAATTACTGGTATCTGCAAGTGTTTGCGGAGAACACTGACAATTCTTAGTCCTAATTTTTTGGGGAGACTAGTGACTGCCTCTTCTTTAAAGAGGCATTGATTTTGTTACCGCCTGACAGTAAGCCCTAAAAACTAGCGGCTAACTACTTCAAAAATCGCTACTGTAAAGCAACACAAAATTAGGAACAGTGTGGCAAAGTCCTTAGCAGTCATAAGCACCTTCTCAATAAAGATTACTTACTACTGCCACTAAATGTACGGTATTTTGCTTCCTTGGGGTCAATCTGTTGTATTTTTACCAAGAGCTTTTCAGAATTTAGACTTATCAACACTCTCGCAAACTTCTGCAAGTTCACCCCGGATATCTTAAAAGGCTGCCTGCCACCGCTTACAAGGGGCTGGCAAATCTGCGGAACACAATGCTCAACAATGACTTACAGTGGGCAGGTTTTGAGTGTTCGTCAAAACAATGGTCGTCGTGACATTGGGTAGCTTCCGCTTTCAGGTTTATGGTCTCTACAGGCACGCATCGACTAAGATCGTGAGATGGAACTTAGCGCAATCCATCTAATCCTTGGTCTTTTAGGAATTGGTGCTGGTTTGTTAGGGGGTGTGATTGGCTTTGGCACCACCATTATTCTCATGCCACCCTTAGTCTATTTGCATGGATCGCTGTTAACCATCCCCATCATTGCAATTACGGCGACCATTGCTAATCTGGCTAGGGTTTTCATTTGGTGGCGCAGTATTGATTGGAAAGTATGCGCCGTCTATGCTGCTAGCGCCATTCCTGCCGTTATTTTGGGCGCCAATACGTTGATCTTGCTCAATCCCCGGGCGATTGAGATTGTGCTGGGCCTATTTTTACTATTCCTTATTCCAATCCGTCGTTGGATGCGCCGCCAAGAGATCGTAGTTAGCCTGTGGCACATGGCCTTAGTTGGTGCTGGGATTGGCTATTTAACAGGCATCGTTGCAACAACAGGGGCGATTAATACCCCCTTCTTTTTGGCTTATGGATTAACCAAAGGCGCCTATCTGGGTAGCGAGGCAGCCAGCTCGCTTTCCATCTTCATTACCAAAGGCGTGGTGTTTCATGAACTGGGAGTAATTGATCGGGTGGCTATCCTGGAGGGACTCTTTCTTGGGGTCTGTGTCTTTATAGGGTCACTACTATCCAAACGAATTGTTCTAAAAATGCGTGAGGAGCAATTTATCCAGATGATGGAATGGGTGATTGCCATTTCGGGGATTGCAATTTTGATGATGAGTATGATTCACCAATGAGTGGTTTTGTCTTTTCCTGCATCTTAGGCGCTGCGCTCATGCACGCACTTTGGAATATATTACTCAAGTCGGCAGCGGATAAAAACCTAGAAACCGCGGTAGCAAACTTTGCCACTGCAATCCTAGCCCTTCCCTTGCTGGTGATATATGGACTTCCTGATCCCCAAACCTTTCCATACATCGCTTTATCAATCGCCCTTCATTTAATTTATTTCTACTTGGTCGCATCCGCATATCGGTTCGGGGACTTGAATCTCGCTTACCCCATCATGCGCGGTGCGGCCCCACTTCTGACTCTCTTATTTGGGTATGTGTTTTTACGTGAACAGGTATCCGATGGAGTAATTGCTGGTATTTTTCTGGTCTCAGCCGGAGTCATCCTCTTAGGTTTGCGCAAAACCACCTCCTCAGCCCATCATTTAAAAGCCCTGCTCTTTGCTCTTGGCAATGCCTTAGTCATTGCCCTCTACACCATTGTTGATGGGCATGGGGTGCGGCTTAGTAATAATGCGTGGTCTTATGTGAGCCTATTAATGTTTTCGCATGGCTGTGTTTTTCTGTCATTAGTCCTTTGGCAACGTCATCGTCAGCAATCGCTACCGGAGAGCTTTAGCTATATCAAATCCCGTCTCATGTACCCCTTAATCGGTGGGACTTGTATTATTGGTTCCTATTCGATTGCACTTTGGGCAATGACCCAAGCCCCCATCTCCTTAGTTGCAGCAGTTCGGGAAACATCCGTTTTATTTGCATTTCTATTTGGAACTCTCTATTTAAAAGAGTCGCCATACCCTCAGCGAATGATTGGTGCGCTGGGAATATGTCTAGGTTTAGTCTTGATACGAATTTACTAACTCTTAGTTCAGAGCATAAGAAAATCAACTATTACTGATTTTTTATTTGATTAGAAGTTGCCACCCACGGCCGAGAAGGGCAAACCAATCTACGAAACACAATATTCAACAATGGGTTATCTAGCCCTGATTCGGTGTCCGTCAAAACACCGGTGGTCGTGGTGCTGGGTGGGATCTGACGTTGGGTTCGTGGTGTCGGCAGGCGCTTGTCGGGAAAACCGACATTTGGGTATTTAAAAAAGGCCACACTAGGTGGCCAAAATTGGAGACACGTGCCTACTTAATTAAATATGTTTACGCCTTTCAACTAGTCCTAAAAACTTTTCATATTCTTTTTCGTCAACCGAATAACTGTGATCATCATCTGGAAACTTACTGGACTTAACCTCATCGATGTACTCTTTAATTCCCTTAACAGCAACCTCTGTTAAGTTAGCATACCGTTTTGTAAACTTTGGTTTAAAGTCAGAAAATACACCCAAAAGGTCATGACATAAGAGAATCTGACCATCCGTACCCACACCAGCACCTATTCCAATTGTTGGTATTTCCAATTGTTTAGAGATAACGGTTGCGATTTTTGCAGGGACAGCCTCAAATTCCAACATAAAGCATCCGGCATCTTGAATAGCAAATGCATCTTCAAGAATTTTCATAGCCGCTTCAGCGGTTCTCCCCTGAATTCGAAATCCCCCAAATACTGCAACTGTATGAGGAGTCATGCCAATATGGGATGCTGTTGGGATTCCGGCATCAACCAAAGCTTTCAAAATATGGGCTTGGGACTTTCCGCCCTGTGGCTTAACTGCATCGCACGCGGCATCTTGCATGAAACGCGTAGCATTTTGTAGGGCACGATCTACTGTGTTGTAGCTTTGATAAGGCATACATCCCAAAACAAATGTATTAGGTGCCCCCCTACGTATGGATGCTGCGTGCATCACCATCATATCCATGGTTGCAGGAATCGTATTAGGATGACCATGGGCAATCATTGCAAGACTATCGCCAACCACTGCAACATCTACACCAGCGGTTTCAGCCCATTTTGCTGAAGTGTAATCAGGAACTGACATATAGACCATTTTTTCGCCAGTCTTTTTTGACTCACGAATTTCTTGCAAATTACGCTTCTTCTTTTCAAGCGCTCCAGATCCTACAGGTACATTCAAAATATTCTCCTTTAACTTAATTACATCATTGCTTTTTCTGCATCTTCTTTTTGCTGCAACGAAAAAATCGATGAATAACCACCTGACCAATCGGGCGGTATGAGGCATGGCAATGGATCGTGATGAGCAAAATGAGCCCTCTTGCCTGACAAGATTGCCTGATCATGCTTTGGTTTTAACGGATTAACCGTATAAGGGAAGGCGTCCGCCGAAGTTAGCGTATAGAGCAATAATGGTCGACCTAAATTGGATTGATTTGCAGGTGATCCATGAATAGTCCGGCAATTGTGTAAAGTCAAAGAGCCAGCGGGTCCAGTCAGGTACACGGCTTTTTCGATGTGAATCTTTTTGACATCCTCATCCGATAAGCAACCAACCCATTTTCCTGATTCATCGTATTGGCTCATCATTGGTTCTAATAAATGACTTTTAGGAATAACACCCAATGGGCCCTGATCCATCCCGCAATCATATAAATAGGTGCCAATTGTTAATGGCGAGTAATTGGTATGAGGCCAAAATGAAATATCGTAGTGCCATTTCACCTCCTCGCCCCCCTTTTGCCACTTAAAGTTCAGCTTGGAATGGTGAAATTTCACATCGGGTCCAACCAAGTCAGCAACAGCGTCAAGCATTGGCGACTTACTAACGTATTCCCAAAAGACGGGATGATGCTCTGTAGGATTGGAAACTCGCCTTAAACGTGGCTCAGACGATGTATGGTCAGGCTCAAGATCGAAGATGGTGTCCGACTTGGAGACCCTCTTACTTCGCTCAACGAGTTCATTGGTAGCATCACGTAATTTGATTAACCAGTCATCACTAATAAATTTTTCTAGAAGGATATACCCGTTTGTAAAATATTCCTCGCGTTGTTTTTGACTCAAGACACGGGCTGGAATTTTCAGAATTTGCTCTGGGGTCAATTTATTACTCCTTATCGAAAGTTCAGCATTACGCTTGGCAAATAGGTTACAAGTGCTGGGAATATCATCACAATAATTAAAGTTAAGCATTGAAGAGCAATAAAAGGGATTACGCCTCGATACATATGCTTAATCGTTATTTCCTCAGGTGCCACTGCCCTTAGATAGAAAATTGCAGGAGCCATCGGCGGAGTTAAATACGATGTTTGAATCATGATCAAGAACAAAATACAGAACCAAACAGGATCAAATCCAGCCGCAGTAATCAATGGAGTAAATAGTGGTACAAAAATTAGAACGATTGAGATCCAATCTAAGAAAAATCCGGCAATAAAAATAATCAACATCATTAAACCCAAAAGAACCCAGGGGCTTAATTGCATCTGATTGATTAGAGTATTCGCAGTATTAATTCCACCACCACCAATAAAAACTCCAGTAAATAAAGAACCAGCCAAGAGAACTGCCATGATCATGGCGGTAATTAAGACAGTCTTAATGAGCGCTTCGTACAAACCTTTCCAGGAAAAGTTTTTGTAGAGAACGGTAAGTAACACTGAAGCAATAGCACCAATCGCCGCTGCTTCGGTGGGAGAGGCCAAGCCAAATAAGATAGAGCCCAAAACAGCCACAATCATTAGTAATGGCGGTACAAGGTTTTTAGTTGAAATCCACAGCTTTTCCGTGAAGCTCGGATCCCCTGGCTCCGGCGGAATTCGTGGGCCCATTTCTGGCTTTACCACACACAGAGTGAAGATGTAAATTAAATATAAGGAAGCCATAATCAGCCCTGGAAATACCATGCCATACAGCAGATCGCCCACCGAGACAGTTGCTAAGGGGCCCATCACTACAGCCACAACAGATGGCGGAATAATGGTGCCAAGTGAGCCACCTGCACAAATCGTGCCCGAGATCATGGCCTTGTTGTAACCATAGCGCAACATTATTGGGATTGTTAGCAATCCAACCACTGACTCTGTTGCACCTATTACCCCACTCGATGCTGCAAAGATAATGCACATAATGACAGTGGCTAAGGCTAGTCCACCTGGCAAGCGGCGTGTCCAAATATGAATTGCCTCAAACAATTTGTCAGCAATACCCGACTTTTCTAGTATGGCCCCCATAAAGACAAATAAGGGAATAGCTGCAAATACAAAATTGGATGAGATGTCCTCAATTTTTTCAATAAACTGAAAAATGACTCGATCACCAAAAATATAAAGTCCAAATAACACTGCAGTGATCATCATTGCGAAGGCAACTTGAACGCCCAAAAACATGAGCACAAAGGCTACGGGTAGCATGAAAAAAGGAATGATATCGATCATGCTTTGCTAGCCTTGTATTTTTGGATTGATTTCATGAGCTCGGCATAAACCTGTAAGGCAAGTAATGCAAAGGCGATTAAAAAGATGAGTCGAAATGGCCACACAACCATATTCATTGCAGATTGCCCACTACGCTCATTTTTGACAATCCCAGCAATCAAATAAGAAGTTAATCCATACGTTAACCAAATCATTAAAGGAAAAATAATTGAGTAGGCGCACAAATCAATGAGTGCCCTTGTTTTTGCACGCATGTCCTGACTAAAAATATCAATGCGAATGAATTGACCCTGTTGTAAGGTATAAGCCATTCCTAATAAGAAATGGGTTCCTGTGAGCATATAACCTACCTCATAGGCCCAAATTGTTGGCGCATCAAATAGGTAACGTGCCAACACTTCGTACGTAGTTGTAAGCACCAATGGAACTAGCGTCAATGAAGCAATGATTCCTATATTGGTGGTTAAGCGTTCAATCTGATTGACAAGTGAAGTCATGGTTGATTTTCTTATTTTTAAGTTAGAAGAAAGGGGTCTAAAAATTTAGACCCCCATCAAAACTACTTCTTAGCTGGTGGTGGCGCAGCACTGACTGTTCGTGTCTTCACAGTTCTCCACCCGGAGGCACCCTCCCATAACTTATCTAGCTGTTGTTGGCTTTCAAAGACAGGTGCGAAAAATGGGTACTTATTTTCCTTGGCGGTCTTAGCGGCCCATTCCAATCCCATTTTGCGAGCCGCATATTGAAGTTCAGGCGATAACTCAATGATTGTGTTGCCGGCCTTGCGATAGAACTCCAATGCCTTTGCATCCTCTTGACCCACCACAAGCCAACTCTCTAAGGTTGTTAGCTTGGCAACCATTTCGATTAATTTTTTATCGGCTTCCGATAGCTTCGACCAAACGCCTTTATTAATCACGAGTTCAAACGGTGCGCATGGCTGATGGATTCCTGGATAAATCACAAATTTTGCGACCTTATGGAATCCCATCGGGATATTTTCATAAAGGGTTCCCCACTCCACAGCATCAATAGCACCACGCTCTAACATGGGGTAAATATCTGCAGCCGGAGTGGTTACAGGAGCAGCGCCGAGATCCTTTGACATCTCTAGCCAAGCTCCAGCTGTACGTAGCTTTAAACCCTTTAAATCATTCAGAGTCCGAACTGGTTTCCTGGAATGCAAAAATGCCTCTGCAGTTCGAATGAATAATGGCATGGAAATAATTTCATCGGTTTGATCGCGATACTTTCGTTGCATATCGGTACCACCAGCTACATATAACCAGTGCAACATCCGCTCTGAATCAAACGAGCCCGCATAGCCTCCAAAGAGAACTGTGGTCGGATCTTTGCCCCAGTCCCACCCCATCCAAGTATGACCAAGATCAGCCACCCCATTTTTAACGGTTTCTGGAACCTTCAATGCATTACCCAGGGCACCGCCTGGGAAGATTTGGATTTTGAAACGACCGCCGCTATATTGCTCCAATTTATCAGCAAATGCTTTAGTTCCAAGATCGGTAAGCGGTCCACCGCCCCAACCAGTGGCCATCTTCCAGTTATAGCTAGCTCCCTGAGCTTGTACCGTCAGTGGAAACGACATCGCAGCTGCTGCGGCCGCACCACCGGTTTTTAGAAAATCACGTTTTTTCATCTTACGTCTCCTTTATCAACTTGCTCCACTTCATTAAATGATTACTTCATCAGCCTACTACCCAAACACTGTACTAATCAGGTGTACTAAACGTTTTACGAGTTAATTCTTCAACACAATCAATTAATTGATCTAATGCTTTACCAGCCTCTGATTCACTACCTTTTGCGATGGCAGCAGCTAGCACACCATGCAAATTTGCCATTTCAGTCACGCCAGCGAAATGGTGAAAATTTCCAAACCAAAAGCGTCTTGACATACCGTGAAGTGGTGACATCGCCGCTGCAGCAAATTCATTACGGGCCGCAATTACAGTTAAATCATTCAACTCCTTATCAATTTTTCTAAACAAGGCGTCATCTTTATCCTTTGCAGCCTTACGAAATTCTTTTGCTAAGCGCTCAAATTCTTTACGCTCAACTAGGGTTGCTCTTTTGGCTGCTTTTTTACAAATCAAACGCTCGAGCTCACGACGAGTCTCCAGAACACGTAATTGTTTCTGAGTATTAAGGTCTGAAATAAAAATTCCCCGTTTTGGCACGATGGTGACTAAGTGTTCACGACTTAGGCGTTGAATTGCCTCTCGAATTGGAGTTCGACCAATGCCTAAGAAATTCGATAGCTGAGCTTCCGAAACTGGAGTCTCAGGGGGTAATTGCATCGTCACAATCATCTCTTCAATTTGGCTATAGGCTTGATCAGACAAAGACGACTCGTCGGGTGACACAACAAGCGCAAGATTTGAGGATTTACGATTAGTCATTAGGCAAATTGTGTTGGAGCCTCAGCTCGATCAAACATTCCATAATCACGTAACACCCCAAACCAAAATAATTTGACTGAATCAGGTGCGGATAAATGCATCAGTTTGTTATCGACAAGTGTATTTGGAGAAAACTCAATGATTGAGATTCCTCTTTTGGGATCTAAAACACCCTGATACGATTGATTATTAAAATCTGAAAGAGGGGAATTAGTTAGGGTTACTTGAACCTCATCAAATTGACCAATTAACAATAAAATCCGCTCACGAATTATTTCAACATTAAGGGTTTTTTCTTCTTTTACTGTGGAAACACGCAGACGGTAATCATCGAATACCTTATTACGACCACAAACTTGTGCGCCGTTATGATCTGGCTGACAGCGCCATTGGGCTAATGACTGCTCATTTTTCCAACATGAGAATGACAAATACCAATCTTTCTTTTTAAGATTAGCAAACCGTTCTACAGATATAAAACCTGGATTTTGCTCAACGATCGGTTTTAAGTGGGCGGCCATTGAAAAATACTGTTCCACATGACCAGATTTTGGTAACACATCAAAGAGAACTGATTGCATGATGCGATCCTATGATTGCAGCGCTTTTTGTTCCTGCTGATCAAGGATTGGCCCCTCAAGCGTGACCCTCTCCTCCTGTACTCTGCCGTTTTGGAATTTCTCAATAATTGGCTTTAGCTTAGGGTCAATATGATCCTGATTGAATCCATTCAATAAGGTTCCAATTAAGCCTCGTTTGATATCGGATGTGCCCATAATCCAATCAGCAAATGGAAACGTAAGATTCATATTCTTATGCATCATGATGCCTAAATTATGATGTGCAGCATGGTGGCGGCGAATGGTATTAATAAACGGCATATTGCGCACAAACCAGTTTTCTTTAATGTGACAGCAATAGTGAAAGGTTTCGTAAAGCAAATAATGGCCAACCATCGTCATGTATAGGATATAGCCCACATTTGGATTGAAAATTTTGCTTGCGATATACCCTAAGATTGTTCCGGCAACACCAAGAACAATCAATACTCGCCATGGGAAAAAGACAATTCGATGTTCTTTTACCGTGTCAATTGTGTAATCTGTATCGGTGAAATACTGATGATGCTGTCTGGTATGACGATCGTATATTGCCCTTAGAGCAAATACATCAATTTGGCGATGCATCACATACTTGTGCATCGCCCACTCTACAAAGTTTCCGGCAATTGCTACTGGGATGATGGTGAGCCACGCCCAGGTTGGATTGCTGAGCTGGCTTGCGCAATAGTAAATTGCGGTGATTCCCGCAACGTACATCACGCCAATATGTAATAAACCGTTATAAAAGGGGCTGATTTGATTCACATAGGACTCACGAAACTTCTTCTGTCTTTCCGTCATCATCATCGGTCTAGAAAAAGTACTCATTGAAATCTCCTTGTCTAGTGAATAACACTTGATATATATTACTAACATATTAGTTGAATGTCACAAAATTGAAAGTGCTATTCATCAGGACTAACCCTAACCTTAGGAGAAACTATGCCCAGTGATATTGAGATTGCACAACAGGCAAAAATGATGCGGATTGCTGATGTTGCAAGAGATAAGCTGGGTATTTCCGATGAGCATCTCGAGCCCTATGGTCATTACAAGGCCAAAGTTTCCCTACCCTACTTGGAAACGCTAAAAAATCGCCCCAACGGAAAACTGATCTTAGTAACAGCCATTAATCCAACCCCCGCTGGTGAAGGAAAAACGACAACTACCGTTGGACTTGGTGATGCTCTTAATTACTTAGGTAAAAAAGCCATCATTTGCCTGCGTGAACCATCCCTTGGGCCAGTATTTGGAGTAAAAGGTGGTGCTGCGGGCGGCGGCTATGCCCAGATTGTGCCAATGGAGGATATCAATCTTCACTTTACTGGGGACTTTAATGCGATAGCCCTAGCCAATAATCTTTTAGCAGCTTTGATCGATAACCACATCTTCCATGGCAATACTCTCGGTATTGATAGCCGCCGGATTCAATGGAAACGTGTCGTTGATATGAACGACCGAGCCTTGCGCCACATTACCAATGGCTTGGGTGGCCCGGGTAATGGGTATCCTCGTGAGGATGGGTTTGATATCGTGGTCGCTTCTGAGGTAATGGCAATTTTCTGTTTAGCCACTTCGCTTGATGATCTCAAAGAGAGACTTTCCAATATCGTAGTTGCCTATACTCGTGATCTAAAACCTATTTTTGCCAAAGATCTCAACGCTCACGGAGCTATGACGGTCTTACTTAAAGATGCGTTGGCCCCAAATCTTGTTCAAACCCTTGAAAACAATCCAGCCTTTGTGCATGGTGGACCTTTTGCCAATATCGCACATGGCTGTAATTCGGTGATTGCCACACAAGCAGCCCTTAAATTAGCTGATTATGTAGTTACTGAGGCTGGCTTTGGTGCTGACTTAGGAGCTGAGAAATTTATTGATATCAAATGCCGTAAATCAGGTCTGCGCCCCTCTGCAGCCGTGATTGTGGTGACTGTTCGTGCTATGAAATACCATGGTAATGCTGAGCTATCTGAACTAACTAAAGAAAATTTAGTAGCGCTTGAAAAAGGCTTAGTTAATTTAGAGCGCCATGTTGAAAATATTACAAAGGTTTACCAAATCCCCTGCGTGGTTTCAATTAATCAATTCCTAAGCGACACACCAGCAGAGATTGATTTGATTAAAAAACGCATGGAATCTCTTGGGGTAAAAGTAGTTATTGCTTCCCATTGGACCCATGGCGGCAAAGGTGCCAAAGATCTTGCCGAAGAGGTAATCAAACTTTGTGATACGCCATCTCAAATGCAATTTGTGTATGACGAATCCGATAGTCTCTGGGACAAAATTAATCATATTGCTAAAAAGGTATATCGAGCCAGTGAAGTTACTGCGGACTCAAAGATTCGAGCCCAAATACAAGACCTGCAAGAAAAGGGTTATGGCAATTACCCTGTATGCGTAGCCAAAACACAAAGCTCGTTCTCAACGGATGCTAAATTACGCGGCGCTCCTAATAATCATGTCATCAATATTAGGGAAGTTCGTCTTGCTGCTGGCGCTCAATTTATAGTGATGGTCTGCGGTGACATTATGACTATGCCAGGATTACCAAAGATTCCATCGGCTGACAAAATTGACCTGATTGACGGAAAAGTGGTTGGCTTGTTTTAAACATCAAACCTAAATTGCATGGCTTGATATGAAAATCTCATCTCCCATAACCCTGAAAGGTAGTCATGCATCCTTAGTTCCGCTGGAGATGGCTCATCACGATGCTCTGTGTGATGCCGTCAGGGATGGTGAGCTTTGGAAACTTTGGTATACAACTGTTCCATCACCTGAGGGTATGGCAAAAGAAATAGAAAGACGCTTAGGATTACAAAATATGGGCTCAATGAATCCATTTTGCGTTTTAGATTCCAAAGGCAGGCCTATTGGTATGACAACCTACATGAATATTGACGAACATAATCGAAGATTGGAAATCGGCTCTACTTGGTACCGTAAATCCGCCCAAAGAACAGCAATTAATACTGAATGTAAATTGATGTTGCTGACGCACGCTTTTGAGACGTTGAACTGTATTGCCGTTGAATTTCGGACCCATTGGTTTAACCACCAAAGTCGCAGTGGTATTGAAAGACTGGGGGCTAAGTTAGATGGCGTACTCAGAAGTCATCAACTAAATCGCCATCCTGATGCCATGAACAGCCTCAGAGATACCTGTGTATACAGCATTATTGCCAGTGAATTCCCTGCAGTAAAAGCAAATCTTTCCTATAAGCTAGAAAATACATAAGAGATACCGTTATTTGTCGGGTTTCTCGATAAATCGTTATTCGATGGGAATTCAAAGCCACGATACATTAGCAATTAGTAGCACGACCTTATATCTTTTTAAACAATTCTCATACAAGCATGGGCTGAATAAACGCAAACCATCCACCAATCATTAATAAACCAAGGCTAATCCAATAAATTCGTTCTGAGAATTTCCGTGTTTTTAAGCAGGCATCGCGCATCTTAGGGTCAATCGGACATGGGGCATTTCGATTACGCCACTGCAATATGCCGCCAATGAGCATCAAACCACTACTTAATGCAAATATCGCCTCTTTATGCTCGCTAATCCACACAATCTTTGGAAATACAGATACTAAAGAGGCGAGCGTTGCCCCTGCACCCAAACTGACCAGGAGTGCGGGGATGGCACAGCAAATGAGGGTACTCGAACTCGCAAAGAGGCTAATTAAAGCACTGATATAGCTAGTCTTTGTTTCACTCAAGCCATCGTGACTCATTTTTTATCCTTTTGCTGAGCCTTAAATTGCGCAACCGTCTGTGGAATGGTTTCGATCTTGACTACGTCGTAGCCTGAGTCTTTGATCTCTTGGCTAATGAGCTTCTCATTGAGGGTTTTGCCCTCTTTAGCCTCAACGATCACGACTTTATTCTTGAGATCGACAAAGACTGCCTTGGTTTCGTCCATTTTGGAAATACTTTTCTCAATGCCCTGGGCACAAAATGAGCAAACCATACCATTGACGGTGACTTTCATACTAGCCAAGGCAGACTGGCTCAACGCCATAAATGCAATTGCAATGATTAAGTTCAATTGTTTCATTTTCATTCTCCTAATAGTTGTACATAAAGTTAAATCGCAGTTGTCCTGATAAATTAGCGCCCGCCTCCACAAAGTACCGTTTGTGAATCACCCTGACCATCGGCGTGAACTCATATTGCTTAGAAACAAAGGTCATGCGCCTTGCTTCAATCACCACCCAGGGTTGCGGTTCGTCGTAGTCCGCCTCATAAAAAGAGGCGCCCAAACGAGCGGTGGTGATATTGCTCGTTGCCCCCTGTGCGGCATAAACCCGAGCTGATGCCATTGAATAAAAGCGAGTGGTCTCGTAATCCACTTGAATACCAGGTGACGCCATGGCTTTTGAGCCGCCAAAGGTATTTCCAGTGGTAGAACCAAGACCGCCAATAAACCAGATATTGGCTTGTGCTTCTGGCAAATTCCAGCGTGCTACCTTGCGGGTGTAAACCGCTTCCAGATTTTGCTGTTTCGACACAGAGTTATCGGTTTGCATGGCACTTGCTGAAATTCCAAATGCATCATTTGCAGTGGTGGCGTAGTTCAAGCCTAACTCCTGATAGGTTTTACTAAAGTCCCCCATCAGCATCCAGCTGTTCTTAAATCCCATCGGCGCCGCCAATGAATTTTGGATACTTACCGCAAATAACAGGAAAAAGCTGGCTAAGGCAATTCCTTGCTTCATTTGAGTTTTTCCATGGTGGTGATATCGAGCGTTCCATCCACAACCTTGATTTGAAATCGGACTTTATCGCCCGGCCGATATTGATCCAGTGGAATCTCCTTAACCACTCCAAAGGGCATGGTCATCGGGGCCATCTTGATACTAGGGATGTACTCGTGCTTTAACACGATGCGGCTTCGTGATTGATCAATACGCACCACTTCACCATTTACCCACTCGGGGCTGGCATAGACGAAGGCTGAAAATACACCAAGAAATACAACTATCAATCGTTTCATTTAACTCTCCAAAAAAGATCAAGCCCAAAATTTGGGCGGAATTATCCTAGGGGAGTTAAAGAATGGGTGGCTTATTAGCGACCGAGAGGTCGATACCCGTTAGTGTTTTGGGGGAGGTAGAAAAAGTTTGTGTAAATCGATCTGTTATTAACGCAGGAACAGAATTTGGTAATAAACCAAAGGCCATGCATAAAGTACATGAGTAGCATCGATCCCCACTCACTTCAATGGCTTGGTGACTATCCAAGGACTGTTGAGTTGCATCACCATCTTGGTGACAAGGATGGGCTGCTACCGACTCCTGCATCTGGCTCACGGGGGTGACAAGCATTTTTTGCATGCCCATATCCAACACCGCCCAAGCTTGGACTGGAGTCAGCATTACCAGAAATACAAGGAAAATCTTTCTCAACATCGTTTTAATTTACCACTTTTCTTAAAAAAATGTTATTGCTTAAAAGTCGATATTTTAAATACTCAATCTATAAGATATAAGTCGGTTTAAGCCTCGCTCACAGGTTTATCTGATTTCTAGGTAAACCTAGGAAATACCAACAAATTGATAGTGTCCGCAGGCGTTTGTCGGGAAAACCAACATTTTGCTAGCGCTCTTATGGACGTAAGTAAAACAGCCACATCTAGTGGCTGTTTGCCCTCTCACAGAACTTCGTTAAGTTCTCAAGAAGTTCGCTAGGCTTTTCTTGCTAAGCCAGGAAACATTTCATTCGAGAACT
The DNA here is from genome assembly GCF_030297615.1 of Polynucleobacter sp. HIN8. Lineage (NCBI taxonomy): Bacteria > Pseudomonadati > Pseudomonadota > Betaproteobacteria > Burkholderiales > Burkholderiaceae > Polynucleobacter > Polynucleobacter sp. HIN8. The sequence goes on from NZ_AP028139.1 coordinate 1,211,135, forward strand.
CTTGTGCAATCTTCAAGGCTTGTTCTCCTGTAATCACCCCAATTTGGGTGTTCGTCGAAACCGGGGTCGTCGTGGCGCATGGTGGGATCTCGTATCAGGATCGTAGTGTCTGCAGGCCTTAGTCGACAAACGAACATTAGATATAAAAGAAGAGTTCGGTAAAATAAGGAAGAATATTAAATCACTAAAACAAAATGGAAATAAAAAAAGGTAACTATCTTAAGGACCTCATTTCTTATTTTCAGAAGGATTTTGCTCGTGAACTTAGCGGATGGCTTGAATTTACACGTTACCATTTTCTTTTAATCATAGGAGCAATTCTTCTACTATTTACACTCGTTGTCTATGTAAACCCAATACCTCCTAAACAAGCTTTTCTTGCTACGGGACAGATGGGGTCCTCTTATCAGTTAATAAGTGAACAAATTGACCAATTTTTTTCTGGAAAAGGTATTGATCTTGTTCTTGTGGATACAGCTGGATTACATGATGGTCTTCAAAAATTAAAAGATCAAAAATCTCCGGTTAACGCTGGTTTTGTTACTTCAGGCAGTGCAAATCAAAAAGACTTTCCAAATCTCGTATCAATGGGAAGCATCCAATATTCACCAATTTGGATTTTCTATCGCGGTAAAGAAATTAATACTAATAACCCAATTGATTATTTTGGTGACAAACGCATTAGTATTGGCCTGCCGAATACAACCACACAGAATATATTTCTTCGTCTAGCTCATGATAGTAAATATAAAAATAAAAAACCTTCAAATTTTTATGAATACTCAAATACTGAAGCAGCTGAAAAATTACTTTCAGGAGACCTAGATGCGGTTTTTATTGTTGATGGAATTAATTCACCAAGCGTTCAAAAACTAATAAAAGATAAGAATATTCATATCTACGACTTTGTAATCGCCGATGCCTACGAAAAACAGTTTCCCTTTCTTAATAAATTAGTTATTCCAAAAGGTTCACTAAATATTGAACAACTAATACCAAATAGGGATATCAATCTAATCGCTCCCACAGTAATGCTTTTGGTTGAGCGAGACATGCATCCAGTTATGCAATGGTCATTCTTATTAGCCATTAAGGAATATGGGCAATCCCGAACCAATTTCTTTTCAAAACCAGGATATTTCCCGCGCTATACCGATGAATCTTTTGAGCTAAGCCCTATTGCAAAGCGGTACTACGATTCTGGAATTCCTTTTTTATTTAAATATTTACCTTTATGGCTTGCAAGCCTAATTGATGAAATTTGGTTTTATGTTGTTTCTTTATTTGCTGTAATTTTTCCTTTTAGAAAGTCTCTGTCAAATTTAAGAGAAATGCCAAGTGATGATTTCGTTGGAAACTGTTACCAAGAGCTTCATGAACTAGAATACGCATTTCGAAACTCGAATAAAACTGAGGAGCTAGAAAAAATCGTACAAAAGCTCAACATCTTAGAAAATCAAATTTCATCATCTTGGATTGAAAGTTCAAAGCTTGGAAATAGTTATGCTTTACGTAATTCTTTAGCAAGAATTAAAAATGAAACCGCTAAAAAAATTGAACAACTTAATAAAAATAAACTAGTCCATCGTGATGGAATAAATTAATGAGTCAGATTTTCTCGATGCTCCCTTGAACTTATAAGTAGAACTTTTCGATTTTTTGAATTTTGGCATATCCTCTGAACTCAGAATTAGCTCATCTCCGAACACCCCTTCAAGATTGATTTGGCAGCCTTTCGAAATTTCAATGTATGATCCCCCTTCATCGGTTTCTAGATCAAACAAATCTCGATCTTTCCCTTTTATTCCCATTTGAATTGATAATTTTTTGACAATTTGAAGGCGACTACTGGTTATATTTAGACCATCCTCAACTGGTTCCTTAACATCAATGCGATTTAAGACAATATTTGAATTAGTCACATCAAAACCATCATCCCCAGAGTAAAAGCTTTTGATCGATCCAATGACCCATTCCTCACGACCAACTCCCATAACAGAAATCGCATCCAAGTCATCACCAAAATTATTTGGCTTTTGATGTTTACGTATAGTTTTTGTACTGTTAGGATCCAAACGACCTAAATAAAAAGATTTAATTTCTTTTGCAATAAACTGTGATTTGCGCTTACGTGGATTAGCTTTAATCGAAATATTATCTTTGCTAGCCGATTGATAATTTCCACAAAACCATAATCCACCGTTATCGGCGTGCTTTACAGCTCTACCATTAGGGTTAGCTGCTTTAAGGGTAAATTTTTCTGCTCTCAATTGTGAGCCCGACTCAAAAATTAATGCGGCACGTTTTAAGTGTGGACCTAACACTAGTCCATTCAAAATATAAATTTCAGTTCTATCTTGAATAGTTAATCGCACTCCGGGATGCACATGAATTTCTTTTGTAATGAGGTATTTATTCTTACTACTTAAAGTGGTATTTTTTGCAATATTTCGCGAGAGTATTTTAATTGGTTTCATATTGCAACCTATTTAGTACAAGATTCCTAATTCAAGTATGCCCCGGAATTGGCTTGCATTCTGTGAATTATTTCCAAACCCAAGTTGAGGTGAAAAATCATATAGTCTAATCATAGATACCTCTACCCTAGCAAAGTATTTTTTATATTGAATTGTCGGGCTTAGGGTCAAGGTAAGAGCGGAACTACCTGGTCCATACAATAAAGTTGGGGCATTACTTCCAGGAATTCCTGTGGATTGAATGTATTCGACTCTAAATGGAATACTTGCCTTTTGATAACCTGTACCAGAACCATCTAAATCTACAGTAAATTTATAGTTTGCCAAAATAGCTACGCCATACGTTTCAGCCGACTGTGGAATGCCTATTGATGAATTGGCTGGTACAAATGTATATTGTAAATAGGGATCAAAACTCCATCGCCCAACAGTCTGGCTATAAAGAAGATTAACTATTTGTGAATTATTCTTTAGCAAAGGAGTATTTTCGGTCGTGTAATTATTTGGACTTATCGCACCGGTCCATACCGCTCCAATCTTTTGTGATTCACTCAGCTTATACGATAAATCCACTCCAAGCCAATTAAATTTATTTGAATAGAATCCATCCGTGAACGCAATCGATGCTGAGAAGGCTTCATTATCATAATCAATTTGAACTCCTTCGCTAAATGAACTAGTTTGAGACCAGAGTACCCCCCGCACCACATTCAAATTTTGATAACTAAAGGACGATTCGTAGCCACCCAAAGCTGAAAGTTTTCCAATAGATACTGTTATATTTTTATCAATTGAATAATTAATTTGGGCTTGTGGCACCACACCAAATGAATTAATGGTTTGCTTTTGAATACGTTGATCCGGTTGACCAATATCTAAGATATCGTAATAACCAATTTGCGCAAAGAAGCCAAAAGATCCCTTTCTTTGCTCCAAAATAATTAAGGCATTCGATAAATCAGCGATCTCAGCTCTATTGCTAGGGCTTGGATTGCTTTGTGCTAGGCCAAAGCCAGATAAAACACTTTTTCCTTTCCATTCACCAAATATACCTAAATCTTTATCAAAAATAGGCTTAATATGCGTTAAAGAAGAACTGTTATCTTCAATATCAAAGGTATTTGCATAAGCAATATTGACTATTAAAAGACATTGAAGTATGCATATTTGTGATATTAAATTGAATTTAATCGAAGATGATGAGTACTGTTTCACTATGAGAAGGTAAGCTTAATAAGCCCTAGACTATTTAATATTTAAAGTTATAAATTATTTTGCTGCAGCCTTGATAATAGTTTTTAAATTTTATTAAATATTAGATTACTATTCTTAACTACAAATAAACTTTTGAGCACATCACTTAGCTAGCGCCTTAGAAATCCTTACTGTAGCCATATTCCATAAGAACCCTAGACTGTACGACTTGGCGGCCTGCCCAGCAGGAGTCGAACCTGCGACCTACGGCTTAGAAGGGCTGGCTAATCTGCGGAACACAATGTTCAACAATGACCTACAGTGGGTAGGTTCGAGGTGCAGGTCAAAACAGGGGTGGTCGTGGAGCAAAGTGGGGCCCCATGTCGGGTTCGTGGCGTCTGCAGAAATTGGTAAGGGAACCCGACAAGCTCGTATCATCAAATACTCAGTTCACTCACCCTCTAAGCGCAGGCTTTACTATTCCGTCCAGCTGGAAACCTCTTCGCTGGGAAGATCCTGAAACATTTTTTCTCGGCTGCGGGTTTGTAAGTACTCCAAAATCAAGCGCTTTAACTCTGCTCTAGTTATTGGCTCCGGATTAGTTTCCTGGAGCTCTAAATGGTCATTTTCTGACATTTAATTTCTCCAATGAATGATGTTTTTAAGAGTTGAGGGCTTATTTGCCCACTCCACCAATCCCTTTATATAGGGTCTTGACCGCCCTTTTTCAAGCCCCTTGAAATTGCTCACCACAGACCATAACTACAACTTATCTAGGTGCCTAACGGGCCTGGATATTGAAACTTGCTTACTGTTTAAGGAGAACACTATGTCGTATTCATTTGGAAGAAATGTCTTACTAAGCTCAGTAGGATTTGATCGTTTTATTGATGCCTTAGAAGAGATGAGCGTTGGGGAGTCAGTCAATCGGGCTCAGAGCTACCCGCCCTACAACATCCTCAAAATCAATGAGCGTGACTATGCCATTGAGATTGCGGTTGCTGGCTTTAAACGCGAGGAGCTGGATATTACCGCCACTGGCAATAAGCTAAGCGTCGTGGGTAAAACTCACGAAAAGGCGGCAGGCGAATACCTCCATAAAGGGATTGCCAACCGTGACTTTAGCCATGAATTTACCTTGGCTGAGACGGTTGCCGTACGTTCAGCCGATATTGAAAATGGCTTACTGATAATTAAGCTGGAAAACGTGATCCCCGAGGAAAAACAGCCTCGTAAGATTATGATTGGTAACAATGCCAATTTAATGATTGAGGAAGTTAAAGAAGCGGCTTAAGCCCAACGACTAGCTAGGTGCTTACCTAGCTAGTCTTTCTTTTTGTGTCCTAATAAAGTAGTTCTAACAAACCTCAGACTAGAACCAGATCTACAAATCTCACTTGATAAGAAAAATTAGATAAGTTTCCTAACAATTTTTTAATCAAACATATCGGGCTGATTTTCTTTTAGATAACCCCATATTGGTTGAAAATGAAGCCAGCCAATATACTCACTTCCTACATGCTCCCGACTATATCGAGCGACCTCAGGGGGTAACAGGTTTGGCTTAATGCCGGTTGACTCAACCAACATTTGCTGTTTACAGCATCGCTCAAGAGCAATAAACCAAAATGCTGCAGCCTCAATACTATGTCGACTAACTGTCATCAATCCATGATTTCGATGAATAATTCCTTTTACTTTATTAAGAGCACCAGCAAAGTTATAGCCTGCCCTTTCCTCAACCGCAACCTGCCCAGCTTGTTCGCACATCACCTGGTGATCTTCATAAAAGGCTGCAGCATCTTGTGAAATTGGTTCTAATTTCTTACCTAGAGCTGCAAAGGCAGTTCCATAGACAGTGTGCGCATGACACATCGCAATAATATCGGGATGCTTTTCATGAACTGCAGCATGCAAAACAAATCCGGCACGATTTAAGGCATGCTTGCCCTCTAATACATTTCCCTCGTGATCGGCCAATAATAAATTTGAAACTTTTACTTGATCAAAATGCACCGCCATAGGGTTAGTCCAATACAAATTAGGGTGTTCCGGATCACGAATTGTTAAATGCCCAGCAAACCCATAATCAAATTTCTCAATTGCAAAGGCTCGGCAAGCCGCCACCAATCGCTCTTTTCGATGCTGCCGCTCATCTTCAACCTTTGTGAAGGTGGGAATTTCAGGAAAAATAAGATCATTGTTTTCAGGCTGGTAAATGGACTCGCGTTTACCCAAATGGATGCCTGCTTCAGTAACGGCGTTCATGATGCCCCTTTCAAATAAATTAGCACCTACTACATATTTAGAACCTATTTTGAGTACTGCTGTTGTAATTGACAAACGATGAATGTTCATGAAAGAATGAATTCTATTCATGTATTGTTCATTCACTTGAATATGAGACGTATTCCTAATTTCGTGCTTCTTCGGGCTTTTGAGGCAGCAGCTCGCTTAGAAAGCTTTACTTTGGCCGCAAAAGAACTCAATCTCACGCAGTCAGCCATTAGTCACCAAGTTAAGGAACTAGAGGACTTTTTCGGCAAAAAACTATTTACCCGTCTTAATCGACGAGTTGAGCCTACCCTTGAAGGAAGGCGGTTAATGGAGAATCTTTCACGGGTTTTTGACGTGATTGAGGCCTCTTGCAACGAAGTTGCTTTGGGGCCTGAGGCACAGGTACTCGCCCTTCATTGTGCGCCTACGTTTGCCATTAATTGGCTTGGTCCTCGCTTGCCTGATTTTATTTCTCAGCACCCAAATATTACGATTCGCATGACAACAGATGCAGAATCCGCAGACCTACTTCAGGTTAAAGAAATTGATTTTGGAATATCGTATGGAACTCCCCCTAAGCGAACTGGGATTGTTTCAAAAGCCCTTGGAGAAGAACGTATTACACCAATGTGTTCACCAAAACTAATAAATAAACGTAAATCAATCCGTGACCAGCTTCCTAATCTGCCACTCATAGACTCAAAGCTGAGTCGAATTATGTGGCCTAATTGGTTTAACTTAAATGGCTTACGTTTACCCAATACCCCTCGTTCTTCCTTTGATCGTGCAGCACTTGTTATTGCAGCTGCAGTTGATGGCCTGGGTGTTGCATTAGAAAGCACGCGCCTTGCGGAGAAGGAACTGGCAAGCGGTAAATTAATTGATTTGGCAAAAAAAGATTTTTTACCAATTAAGCAGGAAACTCATTTTGCTTACTATCGTATAAATGAACAACAGCTTGAAAAAGTTAAAGCCTTCAAATCATGGCTTTATTACCAAGTGGGGATCACTGAATAGTCCATTGAAATTATAAAATTTTCATGTCAAATCTTATGAGGGCGATCATGGCAAAAGCAGGCAGTTGTAGGGTTTCCCGACTAATTCCACCAGGTGTAACTAGACGCCAATAGTCTCTCAGATCCCACCCGGTGTCACCGCCCCACCGCCACGGTCCACTAGGCCTACCAATCTCAACCACAATGGCCACATTCCACACAGTTGAAATCGCCATGATCTGGCCTGCCCAGCAGGAGTCGAACCTGCGACCTACGGCTTAGAAGGACTGGCTAATCTTCAGAACACAATGCTCGACAATGGCTTGCAGTGTCCTGATTTGGGTGTTCATCAAAACACCGATGGTCATGGCGTTAGATGGGGTCTAATACTGGAGGTCATTGCATCCACAGGTGTTTTTCGGGAAAACCGACAAATTTGAGCAACCATTGATCACTAATATACTCCTTATCAAGCAAGTAAAATCTTAGCTAAGATCGACCAATATGTCCTGTCAGCTTAAATAATCAACCCAATGCTTAAAATTTTCTTTAATACCTTGGGAAATTAATGAGACGCTCCTCAGCAGTTTTCATATTGGCGGTATTACTTGCCATTTCTGGTCTATTAAAAATGGCTCCGGCACTTGCCACTTCAGAGCAACGCTCCTTTACGCAAATGCTAAATTTGGGCGAGGTCCGAATGGCTATTCCATATGGCCAGATTTCATATGTGAACGCAAAAAACCAGATATATGGAATTGCCCCGGATCTTGCCAAAAGTGCTGGTGATTATTTATCAACTAAATATAAAAAGAAAATACAAATAAAGATTATCCCGTCTCCGCCAGGAAAATTACTTGAACTCCTCGATCGGGGAGATGCAGACTTTGCAATTGACTACTTTCAAGAACACAACTTACAAAAAAATTTGAGTAAATTTCTAGTTTATGAACACCCTCGTTCTGAGAAGTTTGTGGTTGTCTCAAGAAATACCCAAAATCCAATCAATAAAATTTCAGATTTATCTGGCCAAACATTGTGCGTAGGACACGCAACAAGAATTTCTTATTTAAACAAGACTAACGAAGAGTTACAAAAGTCTGGCAAAACTCCAATACATCTATATCAAGATCATCTTGTCTTAAATGATGAGGATCTCCTACAAATGGTTAATGATGGTTTACTTGATTTCGTATGGGTTGCTAATTGGCAAGCCCAACTTTGGAAGCCCCTGCTTCCAAATATCATGATTCACACAGATACTGCTTCAGAAGGCGGATCTTCTGGTGACGTGATTGTTAAAAAAATTAACGCAGACTTGGCAAAAGATATTTTGGAATTTGCAGCAAGCCCTCATTTAGACAAGGTTTTAGAAAACTATCGACAAAAGACTTTTATCCATGAAAAGAATGCCTTAAAAAACCCCCTATCTAAAAACGAATTAAATCGTTTTGAATCCATGAAGACATACTTTCATCGATATGGTCGTGAGAATCAATTAGATCCTTTATTCTTGGCGGGGCTTGGCTTTCAAGAATCATTGCTTAATCAAAATGCGGTGAGTCCCGTTGGGGCGATTGGCGTTATGCAATTGATGTTGGAAACGGGTAAGTCCATGAACACCGGCAATATCTATGAGCTAGAGCCTAATATTCATGCGGGTGCCAAGTACATTAATTCCTTACTGTATGCGATGTCCCTTCAAAATACGTTACCTGAAACTGAACGAGGATTTTTTGCTGTCGCAGCCTACAACTCTGGTGCAAATAATGTTCGCAAGGCAAGAGAGCTAGCAGTCAAAATGGGGCTTGATCCCAATCAATGGTTTTTCAATGTTGAAATGGCAAGCGCACGATTATTGGGATTAGAAACTTTTCTCTATGTTCGTAATGTATACAAATACTACGTAACCTATGACGTATGGGTCAGGAAAACAGCGCTTGACCAAGAGAAACTAAACCCGAAGAGATGAAACTAATTAGCTAGGCAACTACTGTCCATGGCAATTTTGTCGGGTTTCCCGACTAATTCCACCAGGTGCCACTAGATGCCAATAGCGTCTTGGATCCCACCCAGTGTCGCCGCCCCACCGCCACGGTCCACCAGATCTACCAATCTGGGTCACAATCGCCTCAATGGATCCAGTAAACATTTCCATTGGGTGGCCTGCCCAGCAGGAGTCGAACCTGCGACCTACGGCTTAGAAGGGCTGGCAAATCTGCAGAACACAATGTTCAACAATGACATACAGTGCCCTGTTTTGACTGTTCGGCAAAACACCGGTTTGGCTGGTGTTGATTGGGGTCTGGTGTAGGTGGTCATGGTATCTGCAGGTGTTTGTCGGGAAAACCGACATTTCAAGCGTCCTTTACAAGGACAATCACTAGCTTTTGACCTTAAGCCTTACCTGTCATTTAAGGATAGATTAGCAGGTCTATTTACAGTTTTTCTTATCCATTAAATCGGTTAGTCTCACCATTCTTGTATCAGCTGCCGCTATGGCCTCATTGGCATTGCTGTAGGTAGCAATAATCCCAGGGATCCAAAAAAGTGCCGCCAAGGTATTAGTACCAGTAACGCCTTTTACATCTTCTGCATCTTTTTTTGCCTTTTCGGCCTGCTTGTATTCATCTTTTAGAGACTCACAGGATAAATCTCGATCTGAGAGTTTGGTGGTCTCAACGACTTTAGGTGTGGAACAGCCACTAATGAAGGTCAGAAAAAAGCAATCAAAGCACAACGGCTAACGATATTCATAATGGGCTACTTAGTAAATTGAACAACAAACGTTACTGCAGATGGAAAAGTCTCGGTCTTGGTGGAAATAATCTTGTAAGATTTGTAGCCCTTTTCTGCCATAAATTTCTTACTCTCCTCATTGACTCGATCGGTCGCTTCTTTTTGAGAGGCAAACGCATTGGTATAAATTTTGGATGTATATTGACCTGGCGTTGAAGTTTGTTCAAAAGCTTTGCCATAGGTTGCAGTAGCACAGCCATGAATAAACGGTAACAGCCCCAGTAAAACAGCTATTAGTAGGATTTTTCTCATTTTCTTGCTCCTTAAATGCATTACTCTTGATACCACATTACTTTGAATAGTTAGAGGCGTATAGAGGGAATACCCTAGCCACTTAGCTAGCACCTAAGAAATTCCCGTTGCAGCCTTGTTCTATATGACACATGAACAACTTGGCCTGCCCAGCAGGAGTCGAACCTGCGACCTACGGCTTAGAAGGGCTTGCGAATATGTAGAACACAATGCTCGACAATGGCTTACAGTTGCCAGGTTCGAGCTGTTCATCAAAACAAGGGTTGGCATGGCATTCAGTGGGGTCTGATGTTTAGGGATTGGTGTCTGCAGGTGATTGTCGGGAAAACCGACAAATTCAAGCGTCCTTTATAGGGACGCTTGAATTATTTGATACTGATCTTTAACGACTCAATCAAGGCGATTGCACCTCAAGATAGAACTGTGTGGCTTATATGCACTAATAATGTGCATATATGCACCACCATTTATCAAACTAAGCCGATATTAGATCTCAATCGTAATAGTCTGATTGAATGAAAAGTCCGTATAACGAGATGTTTGATGAGTATGGTGCTCCACGTCCGCACTATGGGACTTTTCATACCTGGCTTGGTAACCAGAGCCAAGCACTCATGAGTCTTAAACGGGCAGAGGCCGATCTAATTTTTCGTCGTGTTGGCATTACCTTTGCTGTGTATGGTGATGATCTTGGTGCAGAGCGCACCATTCCCTTCGATGAGGTTCCGCGTATCTTTACCGCTAAAGAATGGTCCGACCTTGAGTCTGGATTGCGGCAACGGGTTACCGCACTTAATCACTTTATTCATGATGTCTATCATGATGAAGCAATCATTAAAGCTGGAATCATACCGGCCGAACAGATTTTTAACAATGCGCAATATCGACCGGAGATGCGTCATGTCGAAGTTCCACGCAATATTTATGCCCAAATTGCAGGGATTGATATTGTGCGAGCTGGTGAAGGTGAGTTTTATGTCTTAGAAGATAACCTGCGGGTGCCTTCGGGTGTTTCTTATATGGTTGAAGACCGCAAAATGATGATGCGGCTATTTCCTGATCTATTTCAGCGCTATCGGGTTGCACCCGTGGAGCACTATCCCGATCTTCTACTGGAATGCCTCAAGTCCGTCAAACCCGAAGGCATTAAAAAACCCAATGTAGTTGTGCTGACCCCGGGCATGTTTAACTCTGCCTACTTTGAACATACCTACCTAGCCCAACAAATGGGTGTTGAGTTGGTCGAAGGTAAGGATCTTTTTGTAAAAGATGAAGAGGTTTTTATGCGCACCACACGGGGCCCAGAGCGTGTGGATGTAATCTATCGTCGGATTGATGATGACTTTCTTGATCCTTTGGCATTTCGGTCTGACTCCGCATTAGGTGTTGCTGGTTTACTGAACGCTTACCGAGCTGGCAACATTACCTTGGCTAATGCCATTGGCACTGGGATTGCAGACGATAAGTCTATTTATCCCTACGTACCCGACATGATTGAATTTTATTTAGGTGAAAAGCCCATCCTAAACAATGTACCAACCTATCAGTGTCGTAAAGCCGAAGACCTCGCCTATACCCTCGCCAATATCGAGCAGCTTGTTGTGAAAGAAACCCATGGTGCCGGGGGCTATGGCATGCTCGTTGGCCCAGCTTCCACCAAAGATCAGATTGCACGTTTTAAGGAAAATCTCATCAAGCACCCCGAACAATATATTGCTCAACCGACTCTTTCATTATCAACCTGCCCTACTTTTGTGGAGTCTGGAATAGCCCCCCGTCATATTGATTTGCGCCCATTCGTACTGTCAGGCAAGACTATCAAAATGGTGCCGGGCGGACTCACGCGGGTAGCTCTCAAAGAAGGTTCTTTGGTGGTGAACTCTTCTCAGGGCGGCGGTACCAAGGACACTTGGGTGCTAGAGGATTAAAACGGAGACGCCATGCTAAGTCGAACCGCAGATTGTCTTTATTGGATGGCCCGCTATACCGAGCGTGCTGAGAATACTGCACGCATGCTGGATGTGAATTATCAAACATCCCTTTTGCCACAACCGTCCGAATACCGTGATCAAAGCTGGCGCAAGTTACTTACGATCTCAAAATTAGAGCCGATGTTCTTGGAACGTTCCTCCACGATGAATCGTGAAAATATATTACGGTTCATGATTGAGGATTTAAATAATCCATCGAGTATCGTATCGTGCTTGCGCGCTGCGAGAGAAAATGCCAGAGCTATTCGGGGCAGAATTACCTCTGAACTTTGGGAAACCCAAAACACCACATGGCTTGAGTTCCAGCAGCTCTTAGCAAAACAGGATTATGCCGACCCTAGTGGTCTATTGGACTGGGTCAAGTACCGCTGCCACTTATTTCGGGGGGTGATGCATGGCACGATGCTCAAGAATGAAGCGTACTACTTTATGCGCATTGGTACTTTATTAGAGCGCGCTGATAATACTGCTCGTATCTTGGAGACGAAATATCAAGACCCAGATAGTCTGATGCAGTTAAATCCCAAAAATAACATGGGCGAAGAATCTGATTCAGCCTTCTTTGACTTCTATCACTGGGCTGCGTTACTGCGTTCGGTCTCTGCGTTTGAGATCTATCGACAAATCTATTCAGATCAAATTGCCCCCCAACAGGCTGCTGAGCTTTTAATCTTTAATCGACAGATGCCGCGTTCTTTAACGTACTGTGTTAACGATTTAATTACCCTCTTGGGTGAAATCCGTAATCAGAATTCTAAGGAGATAGAACGCTTAATCGGTAAATTACAGGCAGACTTAGACTACTCTAATATTGATGAAGTATTTGCTATGGGGTTAGAAGAATTTACAAAACAGTTTCTGGAGCGCATCAATCATATTGGTGATGAATTAAGTAATGCCTATCTCATACCTCTCGCCGTTGCTTGATATGACAACCTTGCACCTAGAGATTGAACATCACACTCAGTATCACTATGAAACTGCTGTGCGTTACTCCATTCAGGAACTTCGACTCAAACCACCGAATTCCCATGGACAGTCAATAAAAAACTGGAAGATTCTGACGCCGATCAAGACAAAAACAAACCAGGATGCGTTTGGCAATGAATATCAAACATTTGTCCAAGATGCGCCCTATAAATCCATGAGTATTTCAGCAAAAGGAGAAGTCATTAGTACTGGCGGCTATGAATACACTGACCTCGAATCCGCTGTCTCACCCTATTACTTACTGCAACAAACTAGGCTTACCATTCCCTCGCCAGAAATGATGGCCTATTTTGAGAAAACCCTTCCCAAAAAGGCAGACCTGGATTCTGTTTTAGAGTTAGCCAGCGCAATCCGAAACACCATCACCTATCAATCTGGAATTACCAATTTTGCGACTACGGCGATGCAATCGTTTGCCATGAAAACCGGTGTTTGCCAAGACCATAGTCACATTATGCTCAGTCTTTGCCGAGCGGCAAATATCCCAGCGCGCTATGTCAGTGGTTATTTTTTTGCCGAGGACTCTCCTAATCTAGCTAGCCATGCCTGGGTTGATATCTGCACCGATATTGATAAATCCAAGTGGCTCAGTATTGATGTCACCCATGCTTGCATCACGGATAATCGGCATATTCGTCTTGCAATTGGAAGGGATTATTATTCAGCTGCGCCCATCAAAGGAATTCGTTCTGGCGGTGGTCAAGAGGAGCTTAGTGCCCGAATTTCAATTCATCAAATTAAGGTACTCTAATATGACTTATTGCATTGGCTTATGTCTTGACCAAGGTCTCGTGTTGCTAGCAGATACACGGACAAACGCAGGGGTTGACCAAATTGGCACTTTTCGGAAAATGACCATATTCCAAAAGGACAAAGAGCGCTTCTTTGCCCTGATGAGTTCTGGTAACTTAGCGATTACCCAAGCCGTTAAAGAAATATTGCTCCAGGGGGAGACTTTTGGTGGGATCAATCTCTGGACGGCTAAAAATAGTTACGAAGCTGCCACAGTTGTCGGGGCTGCTATCAAGAAAGTACGGGAGCGCGATTTTCAATCCTTGCAAAAATCGGGTATCGAATTTAACTGCAATCTAATTTTTGGAGGCCAGGTTAAGGGAGAGAAGCCGCGCCTATTTAATATCTACGCTGCTGGTAACTTCATCGAAACTACTCCGGAGACCCCCTACTTCCAAATTGGAGAATCTAAATACGGCAAACCAATCTTAGACCGAGTTATCCGCTTTAATACGCCTTTAAACCTAGCTACTAAATGCGTCTTGATATCCATGGACTCAACCATCAAAAGTAATATTTCGGTTGGTCTTCCTCTTGATCTTTTGGTTTATGAAAATAACTCCTTTGCGCTTGAGAAGCTAATCACTATTGATGAAGATAACCCTTACTTTGAAATGATGCGGGATATTTGGGGTGAAAAGCTTAAAGAGGTTGCCCTGAGTATTCCAGAGCCTAGTTGGAATGGATCGAAAAAAAATATTTCGATTGTGTCAACATCAAAAAAACTTGGTCCAGTGCCTATTCAAACACCCAAAACAAAGCGAATCAAGGCAAGCAAATCGATTAAGGCCAAATAATAAGATTTACCATCCAAAATTGGCCTGCCCAGCAGGAGTCGAACCTGCGACCTACGGCTTAGAAGGGCTGGCTAATCTGCTTTAGACAATACTCAACAATGACATACAGTGAGTAAATTTAGGTGTTTGCCAAAACAGGGGTCATCGTGGTGTTGGATGGGGTCTTGAATCAGGTTCTTGGTGTCGGCAGGTGTTTGTCGGGAAAACCGACAAATTCAAGTTTCTAGATTAAGAGATCAGAATTCTCAGGAATTCGGGCAACTATTAGCTAATAGCTATAGGTCAAAAGGCATCTATTAAAATAGGAGTTTCCGGCTAAATTATTCAATTTCCATGAAATCCGATGTAGTTTATATAGTCGACGACGATGACGCTGTCAGAGGATCTCTCGCATGGCTTTTGGAGGGTAATGGCTTTAAGGTAAGCGTCCACGAAAACGGTGAGCGTTTTCTCAAAGCCCTCGAAGGGGCTGACCGCTCCACCCCAATTTGTGCCCTCTTGGATCTCAATCTACCAGGGATGTCGGGACTGGAAGTACAAGCCAAATTGGCGCGCAAATATCCAGCGATTCCTGTGGCATTCATTACCGGTTTTGGTCAAATCGCAACGGCCGTGAAAGCCTTCCAGCAAGGCGCAGTCGATTTCATTGAAAAGCCCTTTGATGAAAAGAAACTGATTGAGCTTGTTAACAAAATGCTCAATCAAGCCTTTGCCAAGATCAAAGAAGTTGATGAATTAAAAGCAGTTGTTGATAATTTCAAAAAATTAACCCCACGCGAAAAACAAGTGCTCGATTGCATTGTGGGCGGAAAAATCAATAAAGCAATTGCAGAGTTTTTAGGAATCTCAATTAAAACTGTAGAAGCTCACCGAGCCAGCGTTATGGAAAAATTGGGAGTTAGCCGCCCAGCGGGACTCATCCAAGTTGCGCATTTGTTTGCCCAAGCCCAAAAGCATCCGTATTAGCCCTAGGTTCTCCCCTTTTGGGAGCTTTTCTTCGCTAAGATGAAATTGCTATGAAGATTCATGGCATAAAGCGGTCTCCTTTTAATTGCCGCCCTTCGGGGTGGCTTTTTTTTGGCCAAAGCCCAATACTTAAGTAATGCTGAAACTGAAAGCTGCGACCCACAGCTTAGAAGGGCTGGCTAATCTGCTTTAACAATATTCAACAATAGGTTATCTAGCCCTGATTTGGGTGTTCGTCGAAGCACCAGTTTGGCTGGGGTTGATTGGAAGCTAAAGATGGCTTAGAGCTGTCTGCAGATGGGTGTCGGGAAAACCGACATTGGGTATCTTTATAAGAGACATTTTGATCATAACCCCCACAATTCAATTTGCGGAGGTTGTAATTAAATTAATGTATCAAGCTACAGCGACTTTCCCAATTGATGGCTTGGGATAAAACCGGGTTTGATGTGTCGACCCATGAATGATGTCTGCAATCATCTCAGCAGTGCACGCCGATAGTGTCCATCCCAAATGGCCATGGCCGGTGTTGTAAAACACGTTCGCTAGCTTACCCTTGCCCACTCTTGGAAGCATATTAGGCATCATCGGACGCAAACCTGCCCATGGTACGACCGAGCGGGTATTGACCTTCGGAAAGCATTGCTCTACCCAACTAACCAGTGGCTTAATCCGATCCATCCGAATATCACGATTCTCGCCATTGAACTCTGCAGTACCGGCAACCCGGAAGCGCAGAAGCCCTAATCGACTCGTGACTAGTTTGGTCTCATCGTCTAAGAGGCTCACTGTAGGCGCACCTTGCTGACTTTCTTCATCATTGAGGTTCACCGTAATGGAATAGCCTTTGACAGGATACACATTCAAACGATCACCGAGTTGTGCAGCTAAATGACGACTAGCGATACCAGCACACACCACAATATTGTCAAAGCTAAATTGCTCCTGGTGTTCGTTGTTCTTTAGTTGAACCTGAACCTGCTCACCATTCGATTGCACCTGCACTACTTCGTGATCATGAATGAATTTAACGCCGAGTCGTTCGCAAGCCTTAGCAAGCCCCACGGTGAACTTATGAATATCACCCGTAGAATCACTCTCCGTGTAATATCCACCGTAATACTCTCCCGATAGCGTGGGCTCAATCAGTTTCATCTCAGACGGTGTAACAGCTTCGCGTTGCAATCCGCCCATTGCTAAGAGTTTGGATACTTCACCGGCGTGTTTAAATCCTGACTGATCCCTATAGATGTGCAAGATCCCTTCTTTTTTGAGATCAAAATCAACGCCCTCTTGCGCTGCCCAACTAAAGAGATACTTTCTGGCATCAATCGCCATCTTTGCCGTTTGAATCGTATTAGCTTTGTAGTTGGGGATCGCCGCCATAAATTCAGCAAACCAGGAGGCTTTATGCCAACTGGGTTTCATATTGATAAGGAGTGGCGCATCTTTTTTAAAGATCCATTTGAGGCCTTTAAATACCGTACCCCAATGGTTCCAAACCTCCGCATTGGAGGCAGAGAGTTGACCGCCGTTGGCAAAAGAAGTTTCCATGGCGGCATAGCGATGCCGCTCAATCAAAGTGACGCGATGACCGCGTTTAACGAGTGCGTAAGCCGTAGTGACGCCCGTGATGCCGCCACCAATAATGACATAGGATTTCATGGTTGGTCCAATCAATACGTCGGGGGTTATAGCTCATTGGCACCATGCGCAATGAACACCCCCTCTGTTTTGGACCTGAGAGATTCGCAAGTCAGAGACTTGCTTGCTCCTGCGGTGCTTTAGTTGACGTAACTAAAGGCTCTTCAGAGTTTGCAGTGATATCGGTTCTTTTGCCTGAGAGTTTCCGGGGTGGTTGCTCCTTCGGCGCTGTAAAAACAGTCTCTCCCGATATCAATCCTACAATTACAAGCTGGATTCTAGGTTGGCAGTAAGAAAGCTGTCAACTCCTTAGTTGCACCTTCATTTCACCCACTGAAATAGATCCATTTCAATCGCCCCCTCCGCCAAAGGTAAATCCAGAGATCCAGGTCTCTAACACGCAATCTGTAAAAACTCTCGCACCATGGTCATGCATTGCCGCTCCGGCAACCACCATGAGTGGCAATAAATGCTCTTCTTCATGCGAAGGATGGCACTGGTTTGCAAATGGGGCTGTCCCCCAGTTAATTAATTCCTTATTTCGAATATCTGGGTCACTTTCAATCGTTTGGGTGAGCCACTTATCAAACTCAAGGGATATTGGGGTAAAACTTGGCTTGCCATAGCCGCGCATATTATGAAAGCTCATGCCGCTACCAATCATTAAGATCCCCTCATCGCGTAGCGAAGCCAATGCTTTTCCTATTTCCAGATGCGTCTGTGGATCTAGGTTGTTATTTAAGGATAGCTGAACTACCGGTATATCGGCCTTAGGAAACATTAGCATCATCGGAATGAATATGCCGTGATCAAATCCGCGCTGAGGATCTTCCTCTGCGGCGATTCCCTGCTGGGCAAGTAAATCCACAATCTTTCTTGCGAGCGTGGGGTCACCGGGAGCCGGATATTGCAGATCGTAGGTATGTTTTGGAAACCCTGAATAGTCATAAATCAAATTCGGTCTTGGATGACTAGTAATCCGAATTACAGGTTCTAGCCAATGGGCAGATACCATCACAATCGCTTTTGGCATCCTTGACAAACCATTGGGGAGCTGTCTTAAGTATTGAGCCATGGCATCCCAGGTTTTGGGTGGGTTCCAGTCCATAAAAAAACATGGTCCAGCACCATGGGGAATAAACCAAGTAGGTAAGGTTGAAGAATTGAATATCAATCTATACATGACTATTTTATATTAATGAAATTCACTGATTGACATTATTCCATATATGGACTATATTGTCCATATATGAACTTTTTACCTGTCCTACGAGAATTGGTGCGAACCTACCAGGCGTTTGAAAGTTATTCTTCTACGCATATTCGTTCGTTAGGATTAAGCTCCGTTCAATTTGATGTCATTGCTACACTCGCCAACCAAGAACCCATGACCTATAAAGAGTTGAGTGAAAAAACTCTTATCTCCAAGACCTCGCTTACAGGAGTAATCGATCGAATGGTTCAAAAAGGGCTACTAGGACTAGAGGCGCACGAAAACGATGGTCGAAGCCAACGGATTCATTTAACCGCCAAAGGTCAAAAGGTCTTCTCTAAAGTTTTTCCAGCGCATATGGATTACTTGGAACAAGCCTTTAAACGGTTGAGCACTAAAGAACTCAAAGCGATTGAGACGAATTTACAGAACCTAAAATTAATCTTTATGAAGGAGAAATCATGAAACCAACCATTGCTCAAAAAGCACCCTACCCAATTAACGTCGAAGCTGGTAAAACTTATTATTGGTGTTCGTGTGGCAAAAGTAAAAGTCAACCTTTTTGCGATGGTAGTCACCAGGGCACTGAATTTACCCCCAAGCAATTAGTAGTAAATGAATCAAAGACGATTTACTTCTGTGGGTGTAAGCAGTCGAAGAATGGCATGTTCTGTGATGGTAGCCATAATGCCTTGTGAAGCTAGAGGGCGGCTTTAGGCTCTACTGACTCATTTGGCTGCTATCTACGGCTTAGAAGAGCTGAAAAATCTGCAAAACACAATGCTCGACAATGACATGCCGTGGGTAGGTTTTGAATGTCCGTTAAAACACCGGTTTGGCTGGGATTGATTGGGGTCTCGTGTAGGTGGTCATGGTGCCTGCAGGCGTTTGCCGGGAAAACCGACATTTTGCTAGCACTCTTAAGGACGTAAGTAAAACAGCCACATCTAGTGGCTGTTTGCTCTCTCACAGAACTTCGTTAAGTTCTCAAGAAGTTCGCTAGGCTTTTCTTGCTAAGCCAGGAAACATTTCATTCGAGAATTCTTGTGCAATCTTCAAGGCTTGTTCTCCCGTAATCGCACCATTTGGGGTCTTCGGCATGGTTGGGGTTGGATATCCTTGGGCGTGTGCAAATTTAATGATCGCTGGGACCATCGCTTTGGCAAGATTGGAATAAGACGGTGGTAGATTTTTTGGATCTGGAGCCGTATATGCTGGCGCGGGTCTTGCCACAGGACTTGGCCATGTACTTGGGTCACGCGGTGTATTTAATGTAAAGCACTTTTCCAGAGTTCTTGCATTTGCATCGCGCTGTGTAAACGGCTTACCTAAATTCCAGACCTTTCGCAATGTAGCAATCATCGAGGTATGGCGATACTCATCATTGAAGACTGTCTTTTCAGGAATCCATGGTGAGACCATGACGGCAGGGACGCGATACCCTGAGCGACGAAAATCAAAGTCTTGCTGACCTTTAGGAGCGCTTGCATTAGGGGCAGGTACAAGCGGTGGTGGCACATGGTCGTAGGTTCCACCCGGCTCATCCCAGCCAACAAAGAGAGTTGTATTGAGAACGTTGGAACCCTTTTGTGTCGCTCCCATTCCTTTATACGCATTGTAGATGCGTGACAAATAGGCTTCGCCACCCAGCACTGAAGAAGGTTCATCAAGTGGTAGGTTAACCCCTTGGATAATAGCCATTCCAGCGGCGGGATGATAGTCGTTATGTCCAGCAACTAAGTTGGGTTCAATAAATGCAAAATTAGGCAATGTACCGTTGGCACAGTCTTTTTCATACTCTGCAAATGGAACAATATGCGTAGCAAAGTATTTTTTTAGAACAGGCATACTAATGAGCCCAGTGAATGACAGTGGATCAGGCTCGCATACATAGATCTTCCAGGTCTTGCCATTGGCCTCCAATCGATTAAAAATCGTTTCCGCTTTGTTATTTAAGAGGAAGTTATCTGCTGGATCGTTCACTACATAACCGGATGAGGTACCTGCAACCCAGAATGATCGATTTGTAAAAGTTTGTGATGGCACTTCTGAGAACCAATGGTCAAAGCACGAGAATCCTCTCGCCAATCCAGTGATCACTGGAATTTGTTCAGGGGTAAAGCCCGTCATTAATTGTGCATACTCTTTATAGGTAGGCTGACGGCCCATCATGGAGGTATAAAAACTTATGTAGTCCGTTAAAAAACCTTCCATATTCGGTGTCGCCATAGAAGACGATGGCGCATTCCAAGGCGACGTCATCTGCTTACCCATTTTGAAGCGATTACGCTCGTCCAAAATGTTGTACATCTGCGTATTAGTATGTGGATGCTCTTCGCCTGGATCTGGATTGGGCGAGTCCATCGAGGTTGCAACCGTGAAGGGAACTCTGCCATTGGGAGCAGGATACTGTGCCCACGATGGCACAGGATTGCTAAGGTTCTTACCAACCACACCCTCAAACTTGGGTACTTCACCCGCTTGATAGAGATATCCCAAAATATTGTCAAAAGAGCGATTTTCAAAGAGCACCAAAATCACGTGATCCATAGCGTTAGCTTTGGTCAATTTAGTCTTGGGTGCGGCCATGACAGAATTACCAAGAGCTGCTGTTGCACCACCAATAGCTGTAGTTTTAAGAAACTTACGACGACTTGAGGTACTCATATCGACTTCCTTTCAAAAGATCAATTCATAAAAAATATGGGTGCGTTTACTAAAGTGGTTAGGTTATTTAGACAAGAATATTGCTTAGCTCAGAATTTAAAAGGAACTAAGAAACTGTAGTTGGTTTGTTCATTCAAAAACATGTACTTTGGTACAGTTTTTAAGCAATACCCCACCCTCGTTTACCCTGATAAATCTACCGCTTTTACCCAAAAAAAACATAAACTTAGATGATTCAATTCAATCAAAAATAATTAGCGTTTCTTTAAAACTAATATGAATTCATTTGCTGTACTCGGTCTTGCTTATTTTTTATTCACTCTGATTTCAAGTGGGTTTTTGATTGCTGCATTTAGAACTCAATTAGATTCATCCGCCCGTTACTTTTTATTTTCAGAACTCTGTATGGTTATTAGTTGTGCGGTGATTTTTTTAATAAATGTTAATGCTGTAGCCGTGAATGGGCTTACCATCGGAATCCCAAATTTTGCAGTCCTAGCATCTGAAGTAGCAATTTTGTACAGCACTCTTTGTATTGTTAAGAAAATGAACAAAAAGTGGTTTATGTTTGGGGTAATCGCCCTTGCAGCACTTACCGTCATTGCAGAAATCAATCGTAACGAATCCAACTATCGCTGGATCATCACCACTAATGCAATTATTGTGACAAGCCTATTCATAGCGAATTATTGGGCATACAAACACGTGTTACTTCCAAAATTTCCCAATAATCAGTTTGTTCAATTTTTGAAATGGCTCGCGTTTGGTTTGATTTGCTTTGGACTCATTCGGGTAATCGCCAACTTTACGAGCGCCCCTATTATTCCGAGAGGGGAGCCAACCACTGCTGCAATGATTGCCTTCACATTATTCATGGTATTAAGTAGCTTTCGCTATATGAGCTACATCGGTTTTCGGATTACTTGGGTCGATCAATTCAATCCGTCTGAAAACATTCTGAATCAACCTCTCGTTAAAGCTATTGAAGAAAAAAATCAGTTCTTGCGAGGCTTAATTGCCTCAAACCGATTCATTGGAATTAGCGCACTAGCTAGCTCCCTTGCCCATCAACTAAGTCAACCTTTAACCACGATTGCGATTCGAGCTGAAACAGCTCGCCGAGATTTATCACCAGCTAGTAATAGTGTTGGTACCATTTCCTCGTTAGATGAAATTTGTGCTCAATCGAGCCAATTATCAAGCCTGGTACAGAATTTAAGGCAGCTCTTTGGATCAAAGATTGAGAAATTTGAGTCAATTAATTTACAAAAAGTTTGTAATGAAGTCCTCGAGATTATTAAACCAACCCTTCAATCAAAGAGAATTACTCTTCTTAAACAATATCAATCCAATCCCATTATTTTTGGTGATGGGGTTCAATTACAACAAGTACTAATTAACTTGTTTAACAATGCGATCGATTCAATTAGTGAGAATAATTCTGGCGTTAGAGAAATTATTCTTAGCATTACAAATAATGAGTCCTACGCTACCCTATCCATAGCTGATAGTGGTTTGGGTATCAATCCAATGGCTTTTGAATCCCTCTTTGAGCTTTATAAAACAACAAAACCAAGTGGGCTTGGCGTTGGTTTGTGGTTAAGTAAAACCATTATTGAGCGGCATCAAGGCAAAATTACGGGATTCAATCATGCAAATGGCGGAGCATGCTTTGAAATTCAAATCCCTTTGAATGAGATGGGTGGAGTGAAATGAAGCAATTACGCGTCATTCTAGTGGAAGACGATACTGCTCTAAGGGATAGCCTAACAGACTGGCTCTCGAAAGAATATTTGGTGACCCAATTTGAATCTGCTGAGGCATTACTAAGTGCCTTGAATAACTTTGACCTTGAGGATAGGATTCCTACCTGTATTCTGCTAGATTTTCAAATGCCGGGCATGAATGGGGTTGAACTACAAACTAAGTTAAAGGAAATTAATATCGATTTCCCAATTATTTTTACTAGTGGTAATGCACAGCAGGCCGATATTATTGATGCATGGCATGGTGGAGCTGCTGATTTCTTACTCAAACCATTTACAGGAGAAAAAATTAGTCAAGCCATCGAGGCCCTATTTGAACAATCTAGTGCAATGAAATTAAATACAGTCTCTATACCGTTTGCCAATCACACAACATCAATTCCAATTAGTCAACGCGAGGCTGAAGTTTTAATACTTTTGGGCAAAGGTTATCGACAATATGAGATCGCTAATGCGTTAAATATAACTCTGCGTACGGTTAAATGGCATCGGGCTAGCATAAAAAATAAGCTTGGCTTAAATACCCTTGTTGAGATTGCGAGGTATTGTGATCAGAATAAATTATTAATAGAGAAAACTTTCAAAAGTCCTAGCAATTGAAATAATACATATTGGCTTTCCCAGCAGAAGTCTAGTCCTTAATTTATCCAACTGAATAAATTATTTCTCTTTTTAATCTGCGAATTTTCGTGTTAAACGGAGCGTCACGATCACTAAAATGTTTATGACCTTTTTTAGCCGAACTATCGTTTTATTTCTCTTAGCCAAGCCTCTTATGGGATTGGCAATTGATCTACAGCCAAACGATATTGTTGCGCCGCCGCCAGATAAGACGTATTAGATGCTTAGCTACTTTGCCACAGAAAACACTACTAACTATCGAAATGGCTCTGTAGTTTCATCTGCACCCTACGGTAGCCCAGTTATAAATAATCTAAACTTAGTATTAAGGGCGACAAGAAGTTATACGCATGGCGATCTTCCGGGCCTTACTTTCGCCCAACTTCCTTATGGAACTATTCAACCAGCAGTCTCACTTGCGAATTACCCTACCAGTACCGGGATTGGTGATTTCACATTAGCTTCTGCTATTTGGCCTTATGCAAATCGTGAAACCCGTACCCTCTTGATTGTTCTTAGCCAGCTTTTCAATTGACGGGCGATATTCATCGCAGTATCTTGCTAACTCGACGGAGGCTGAAAAATATGTATCGACAAATATTGCGCAAAACTTTTTGAAAAACTGTACCTTGGTACGGTCTTTTTTTAACAGTATTGAATTAGAGTTGCAAAAAATGAGGGTTTTTAATAGAGTACCTTTGCTTAATCAAGGTAAATAGGTTTTTGTGTAGACCCTTTTGGGCCAAGTAAGTAATATGCATAGGATTGACATTCAAATGAATAAAATTATTACTGGTTTTATATTTGCAGCGCTTTGTAATGTGGTCAATGCAGAGCCTCCTGTACAACCTTTTTACGCCTCGGTAATAAAAATGAAGCCAGAGGGAAAATTAGGACAAGTTATCAAGCAAGAGAAAATTGATACGTCAGTAAAAGGGGCGCAAGCGTGGAAAATTGCTTACATCTCCTCTGATGTATCTGGTCGAAAAACTATTTCAACTGGTTTAGTGGTTGCTCCAACTGGCAGCGTACCAGCTGGTGGCCGCCCAATAATGACCTGGGCTCATGGCACTACTGGAACCGCCCAAAACTGTGGGCCATCTCAGGTGATTAACCCTGCAGTACCTATGAATGAATATTTCTTGATGGGCGGAAATTCATGGACAGATTATGGAATACCAGCCCTTGAGGAATTTATTAAGGAGGGTTACGTTGTAGTAGCTACCGATTACCAGGGTTTAGGCGGTGGTGGTAAGCATCAGTATGCCGTTGCTGTGACAAACGGAATGGATGCCATTAATGCAGCTCGAGCTGCGGGCTCTATGAATGTAACAGGAGCAAATAAAAAAGCAGTATTTTATGGTTGGTCACAAGGGGGTGGGGCTGCGCTTGCTGCCTCGACTTTGCCTGACTATATCAATCAGCGAGGTACCGCCTTTGATAATATCAATTTTGTTGGATTCATTGCAATGGGGCCGCAATATGCCCTAGCGTCTGCACCTACTGGCAAATTAGATCAAGCGGGCGCTAGCAAGTTTCTTGCGGACTTACTAAAATCATATATTCATAACATTTTTGATTTCACCCATGCAACCATGTTTTTATGGGGAACGCAGGCTGCCTTCCCTGATCTGAAATTTTCCGATCTATTTACGGATGAAGGAGTAAAAGCAGTTAATCAGATCTACAGCAACAAATGTATGCATGCTGCCAGTGATACGATGAATTATTACTTTAAGGATGGTTACAATGCCCTTCTAAAGACTAATCAAGCGAATGCGCTTGCTTGGGCTGAAGCGGTATATAAGGGTAGTGCTCAACCTGTAAAGCCAGTTGCCCCAGTGCAGATTTATTATGGCTCTCTTGATAATGTAAACCCACCAGCAATGGGCGCCATGTTTCAAAAGCAAATGTGTGGTTTGGGCGGCAATGTCGGCAGAATGGAGTTGCCTGGAAAACAAACTCACTTTGATGAGCCCCGTGGCTCTCAACAATTCTTTTTACCTTGGATTAAAGATCGTGTTGCAGGTAAACCATTGGCAAATGGCTGCCCATCAAGCTAGGTAAAGTTTAATTTTCAAGATATTGGCGGCAACAGTTTAAACCACCTTCGGGTGGTTTTTCTTTGAGTGTCCGCTCTGGGTCGAATCGAGCCTGTGGTTTATTGCTAAGGCGAATGACTGCTCTACATAGTGGAACAGCCATTCGCAACTCTGCATTATTTCTTAAAGCCACTTCTTAGTTTGGCACTGGCTATCTCAATTTGGGCATCAAGCTCCCCTGCTTTTACTGCAATCTTGATACAACCAATCCCATCTTCGACGCCAAGGAATAGCTCGCCACCGGCACCAACTTTTCCTTCGGCGCCATTATTTCCAACCAGTCCCCGGGGAATGAAAATATTTGTCGGGTTTCCCGACATCTTCCACAAGATTCCAATAGCGTCTTGGATTCTATCTGATGCCACCGCGCCACCACCACGATCCTCCATAT
The DNA here is from genome assembly GCF_030297615.1 of Polynucleobacter sp. HIN8. Classification (NCBI taxonomy): domain Bacteria; kingdom Pseudomonadati; phylum Pseudomonadota; class Betaproteobacteria; order Burkholderiales; family Burkholderiaceae; genus Polynucleobacter; species Polynucleobacter sp. HIN8. The sequence continues at coordinate 1,237,069 of NZ_AP028139.1, forward strand.
CAACCAATCTGGGTCACAATTCCGCCATTTAGATAGATAGAAATTTCCTTAAGTGGCCCGCCCAGCAGGATTCCTAGCAAATCATTTAATCAAAAAATCAAAGGGAGAATTATTTAAACTTTGAAGTTATTTGCATGGAATCGATTTGCGAAGCAAGTAACTTTACCCACGCAGATTTTGATAAGTTTGTTATTTTTTTATCAATTTCAGAAGAACCCCTTTGCCATTGCCTCTCAGTAATAGTTTCTGGATATAGATCACCAAGCATTTCTCTTGCAAATTGAAGAGATGTATCAAATAACTTTTCTAAAATTTCACCAACCGTATCTCCTTCACCAAAATCCCAACCGCCTTTGGTGATAACTAGCCCCTCTAAAAATTTTGACTTGTTAATTACCCCTAGTGAATCAAGCTCATCCAAAAATTTACCAGCCAAATATACTAGAACAGTTCCTCTCTCAAGCGATACCTTATCTACACCACCAACAGTATTTTTCTTAAGATCTTTTACCTTTTGTTGAAATTCTAATGCTAGTAAAAAAATCCCAATCCTTTCTCTAATAAAAGTATCGGAGACTGTATGAATATCACCAAAAACTATTTCATAACCAGTGGGCAAAGTGTTTCCAGAATCATCTTTTTCTTGAGCAAATAAAGCATTTACCCCTCTCGATTCAACCTTATACGGATTACCAACAAAAGCGTAAACTAATTTCATAAAAGTAAGTAGTTCAAGGGGGACGCCGTGCTTCTCAGATTTGGAAACCCTTTTTCTATAGTAATTAATTGGCTTCCCATTTCTTTTGCAATTTAAATTCTTAACTCTTTTTTCCCACTCAATTTGAATGGGTTCATTTGAGTAAAAGTCAGAGGGAAGAATTGCGTTTTGAGTATTGTTGTATTCAGTAATTTTCCTTAATATATCTTTTTTTGTTCCATGTGATGGCATCTCAGTAATTCGCATCAGAACCTTTAACTCTTTTGATTGGTCATGTCCCGCATATGAGAGACTTCTGACAGTCTGGGCTCCATTAACAATAGAAAGACCTTCTCCACTTACATAGTTATCTTCAATAAGGAGGGAGTTACAAATTGCTGAAATACCATTGTTGTAAAAGAAAAAGTTTTCTGGCTCTTCCTTAGCGGTTGCTCTTATCTTTTTATTTTTTCCTACATCACCAAGTGGATTTCTAATGTTGTAATTAAAAAGGTTAGTACCAGTTCGATTAAAAATATCAATGAGATCATTTGCTTTTACGGCAAGTACAGCACTCCTAAGAGCACTATTCTCAACTACAAATATACTAGATGCTCCATTTTCGCTTTTTGCAGGATAGAACTTAAATTCAATATTATCTTGAAGCATTGCCTCTGCCTCAACCTCAATTTGCTCTCTTATTGCCGGCTCGTCCATTAACTCAAAAAATATCTGATCCTCAGGATTAAAGCCTTTCCTCCTTAATTTCTCTGGAATATTAAATCCACGTTCATGTATTGCCCTTGCATTGTTATCGACTTTTGAGTTTGATAAAAACCACATATAAAACTTGTCCTTTGACCAATTGATCTCATTTATTATTTCTTTTAGCTTAGGTTTTAATTTGAATTCATCGGGGTCAGCCAAACGTAAAAATACATTTGACCATTTGTCAAAGTCCTCTGGAGCAAGCGTTTTACCGCCCCCAGTGTATTTTGATTGAATCACGTGAACTTGATCGCCTTTTTTGATCAATACATCACACCCACCATCACCTGCCCCGTCTACATAACCTGCCTCAAAGTCTTCAAATAAATCAATGAATTGTTTAATTGGCAATATTTGACTTACAAAAAATTCAGCTAGAACGCGAGATCTCTCGATTTCAGTTTTTAATCTATCAAAGGGAAGTTCTTTTTCTTGACTACAGTATTCCCAAAGTCTATTTTTGACTATTTCAGATTTTCTAAGGGCCACGGTAAATTACCTTATAAAAATGGTTAGTGCCACCGAATCTTTGTGTAGATTACCAAAAAATTATCGGTACTTAAAATTTTTATGAAATTTCATCATTAAGCACCAAAAGTCGGTCTCTCAATTGACAATCTCCCCTGGACTCGCTAAAAAGGCCAGCTGAAATCTCCCTAATCTTATAAGCCCATCAGGAGTCAAATCTATAACTTAAGCCAGCCTGAAACCATACCCTTTCGAGGACTTAGCTTTACCTTTAATTATGTTGCTTATCGAGGAGCGATGAATTCCAAGAGTTTTTTCTGCTTGTTTGGCACTTTCAAAAAAAATCTCTTTACCTGAATTGAGTTCAATGGCATAAACTGGTTTTGAGCGGGCCTCGGCAACAAGCGCTCCTTTAAATTTATTTGGCGGTCTTTCCGAGTTGTCTAAGGTAAACCACCATCCTGCTGCAGATTTTCTTTGCCCTGATGTAACTGATGCAGCTGCGCCTTTATAGAGACCTAGCTCCTTATCTGCAACCGTGCAATTTCGAAATTCCTTTTTTTCGCCGTTTGATAAATTAACTGCATAAACTTTCTGATCTCTTTTTTCTCTACGCAGTACCGATCCAAAAGTCTTGGGCATTTCTCGGTGATCCCCCTCAAACCTAATCCACCAGCCATTAGCGGAGGTGCTTTCGCCTCGTGCCACTGATGAAATAAGCCCCTTCGTCACTCCCAGGTCTTTTGCTGCCTCTTCTAATGTTTTGTAATTTCTTTGTTCTTTTGTTGCAAATGATGTGGCTATTAAATTCTTTGATTGTTTTTTTTGGACCCCTAGAATGCGTAGCTTGTTACCCCAGATTGTTGGGGGCTGTTTATGCTTATCTGCTTCATAGCGAAACCACCAGTTTGCTACTGAAGTTCTTTCGCCTCGTGCAACTGCCATAGGCATATCTGTACTTTTTAAACCAATTTGTCTTGCTGCATCTGAGCCAGATTTAAATTTTTGAGATTTACCTGTTTTTAAATTAATACCCACGATTGGAATATCGTTTTCAGCAACCATATCTCCGCCAGGAGATAGGTTATAGGTATGCTTTGATTTGTGTCCGCCAGCCGTTGCGATTGCACTTATTTCAGCTTGATTTAATGATTCTCTAGTTTCCCCAAAGGCTAGTATGTAAGAGTCAAACTGATGCCATTCATATTTTTTAATGGCAGCCCCAAATCGACGATTATTCTTGTAAGCCATTCCCGAAAACCATCTTTTCGATGCTTCTTGTTCAGTAATGCCTATATAGCATTGTTTATTTAAACGGTTTATGTGTATGTAAAGAATATTTGTTGATTTGCTAATTTCAACCTTTGAAAGCTTTAGAACCTGAAATTGGGCTCCATTGGCAACCTCGACTGTTTGAGAGGGGTATTTTTTATTCTTTTTTGAAAGATAGAAATAGCTAACGATATCCATAGCAATAAAGATACTAGCCTTTTTATATTCCAGAATCTTGTTTAGTCACTTTCTAACTTGTCGGGCTTCCCGACAAATTCCACATCATTCCACCGGATGCCATTAGTTACCGGGATCCCACCCGGCGTCACAGCCCCACCGCCACGGTCCTCCAGGTCTACCAATCTGGGTCACAATCGTCTCAATCCACACAGTTGAAATCGCCCGGAATTGGCCTGCCCAGCAGGAGTCGAACCTGCGACCTACGGCTTAGAAGGCCGTTGCTCTATCCAGCTGAGCTATGGGCAGATGTAGTAAATACAAAGCGTTAGAGGTAATTTGCATTTCCCCAATGTTGATTTGGTCAGGATTTGGTCAGGGGGAAGCAGATGGCATCAATTCAAAAGCGAGGTTCTTCATATCGGGCGAGGATTACCAGAGAGGGTAAAAGCACCCTATCGGCAACCTTCCCGACTAAAGCTGAAGCACTAGCATGGGCAAGCGAGATTCAAGCAAAAATTAGGCTTGGCATCTATCACGATGAGAGTGAATTAAGGCCCATCCAAGAATCGGACTTTGAAGAAGCGGCAAACCACTACATCCAAACCCATTCCATCTATAAGAAGAGTGGTCATTCCGAAATTGGCATCATTCGCATACTAATTAAGCGTTGGGCAACCCTAGATGTCGCAGAAATTAATAAATTCCATGTGCTAGCCTTGCGAGATGAGCTTTTATCGCTTGGGCGAGCGGGCAGTACCATTAATCACTACTTCAATGCCATCTCCAAGATTTACCAAATGCTCACTGAAGAATGGGGTATGCTGGTTACCAACCCAATTAAAGGAATAAAACGGATTCCCAATAGCAAAGGAAGAAGTGTTCGGGTCAATCGGGATATTGAATCGCAGCTTTTGGCGGGCTGCCAAGCTATTGATACGCCCCTACTTGCGTCCATCATTAAGTTTGCCATTCAAACCGGAATGCGAAGAGGTGAAGTCATGGGGCTTGATTGGGCTGATGTTGATATCGCCAATCGTAAGGCATATCTACATAAAACCAAAAATGGCGAAACCAGACAAGTGCCACTGACCTTGCGTGCCATCGAGGTTTTGAGGGCTTTACCAAAAACTGAGGAGAGAGTATTCCCGATGACATTTGATTGCCTTAGAAGTCAATTTAAACGCCTGAGAAGCTATTTAAAACAAGGTTGGGATGGCTATGGGGCAAACCCATTTAAAGACCTAAGATTTCATGATTTTTGGCATGAAGCACTCAGCCGATTATCCGATGCCGGTCTAAATGTAATTGAGCTGTCTCACATCAGTGGACACAAAACTTTGGCCATGCTAAAGCGTTATACCCACCCTTCTCATGAAGCTATTTTCTTAAAAATTGATAAAAATTTAAGCCTATAAATAACTCTTTGTTTTGACATTTATTACTATTTTCTCTAAAATAGAAAGTGCTAGGAAAACTAGCATTCGGACCACTTCGAATATTTGGAAAGTCTTGCGTTGCAAGATATGTGAAACCTATATTCGGAAAATAAGATGCGTCCTTCTACTCCCAGCATTCCTGATGGTTTAGCAAAATTAGCTGATGGCAGAGACCTTATTGGCACCTCTGAGATATCTAAGGTAGTTAATGTCTCACCAAAAACAATACTTAAACACCTTCATTTAAATGGGCATTTTTACGGAATTCAGCCCGTAAAAATTGGAAAAGGTTGGCAGTTTCCAATTCATGCAATTGCAAGGCTAATCCAGCATGGAAGCCCAAACAATAAATCCAAATAGGGGTTGCTATGGCTAATACCCTACTTAAACAATTCCGCTTCATGAATAAAGGTGATTTGCCCACAGGGTTGAAATTAGTTCTAATGTACCTGTGCGATTTAGCTAATAAGGAAACTCAAATAGCGTTTCCATCTATCGCAACTATGGCCAAAGAAATTGGAATGTCCGAAAAACAAGTCCGAAGATGGACGCATAAGTTAGAAAAAATTGGATTAATAAAAATTGTTGGAAATAGGTTTGGGGGCGATAAAGGAAAATCATGTCGATACAAGATTACATTACCAGCAATCGCAGATATAAAGAATAAATCCCAACAAACTTCCCCTCCCATGAGTGACCCTCACCCCTCCCCCCGGAGGGCTTTTACCCCTCCCACCGAAGGGAGCCAAACCGTAGTTGAACCTTTATTAACCAATAAAGACATTATTAAAAAATTTGGATTAGGTTGGGAGAAAAATCCTGATACTGCATACATTGTTGGTAGGGAGTTAGGTATTAATGCTTACCCCGGTGAAGAGACATATACGCTTGTTGGCCGCATCTATAGCAAGCTAAATGCAACCCAAAAATTTCATTAACATATTGCACAACAAAAAGACCCAAAATGCCCACGAATACTGAAATTCTTGAAGGCCTCACCCCCCGTATCAATCTGTCCACCTCAGACGATATTCGTAGGGAAATGGCTAGAGTCTATCTAGAAACTAGGTTCAACAAAATCTTGCCCAATAACGGGTCAAAGCTCGTTTACATGCTGATTAATATTCTAAAAGCATACGAGGTCACCGAGATAGAAAAACGCCTTGTAGAGCTTGAAAAAGCCCATTTAAAGGGGGATAAATGACTGCCCTCTCCCGCCTTGAAAAACTAGAGCAAAAGCTACTGCCCAAAGTCAAACAGGTACATTTTGTCGGGTGGGCGGATTGTGAGTGGAAGGCATGCGATGGCTTAATCAGACAGCCCAGTGAATCTAAAGAACAGTTCTTTAAGCGAATTAGGCTGAATAATCCTGACAAACTGATTTTTTGGTGTAAATAGCAAGTTAGGAAATTTTTGAACCTGCCTAAAACTCTAAAACTATATTAATAGTCAAATGCCGAACCAGCCATTAAAAGATTACGACAAAAACATATAAAAAGCTACCTTAGCTCATCAATCAAAGGAGTACTAAAGGTAACCTAGTAGGTATATTAGAGTACTTGGTCGGTTGTTTAAATTTTTTTCTTGTACTTTCCATCAGCATCTGCTGCAAGTAAAATTCGTATCCGTACATTAACGCAAATGAAATTGATAAGGCAAAAAATGGGGCTAATACAAATAATTAAACCTTTAGTCGAGCGATTCCCTAGTGTTGCTATGGCCTATCGACAAATACGAGACATAAGAGCTTTAAGTAATGAACCTCAATTGACTAGGCTAGGTTTTAAATTTAATGGAAATAAAAAAATGGAGAATGGGTTATTTGAACCCATTGAAACAAATTTAGTAAAAAAAATACTTCCAAAAGTTGATTTTGTTGTGAATATTGGCGCAAATATTGGCTATTATGTTTGCCATGCATTACAAAGTAATAAGAAAGTATTTGCGTTTGAGCCAATAGAAATAAATCTTAAGTATCTATTAAGAAATATAAAAGCTAATAATTGGCAAGAAAATTGCGAAATATTTCCAGTTGCATTAAGTAATAAAACCAGCATTATTGAAATCTATGGCGGCGGTACTGGTGCCTCACTCATCAAAGGATGGGCCGGTTCATCTGAAAAATACTCAACCTTTGTTCCCTGCTCAACTTTAAATAACTTATTAGGAGATAGGCTGGTTGGCAATTATGTTTTTGTAATCGTCGATATTGAGGGCGCTGAAAATATGATGTTAGAGGGGGCTACGAAATTACTTGATATGAATCCAAAACCAATATGGCTTGTTGAAATTAGTGGGGGAGAGCATCAGCCGAGAGGCACAAAGATAAATCCGCACATCATGGAAACATTTGAAAAATTTTGGCAAAGGGGATATGTAGCGATTACAGCAGACAACCAACTCCGAAAGATATCAAGAGAAGAGATTCTCAAAATTATTGAGTTGCAAGTTGATAGCTTTGAAACACATAACTTTCTGTTTTATGATGAGAATAGAAATTTATTCTAGTAAGTTAGTTTCCTGATACGCATTTGCCAACCCAAATACTCGCTATACGGGAACGGACGGTCAACATAAAGCTCTAATCGCAAGCATAGACCAATACAAGAAGGCTTACATAGTCTATTTTGGGCATGAACCATCGGATAAACATTTAGTTCCCGCTGAGTGGCTTACAAGTGGATATAAGGCGATAGATTTCAGCCTACTTTTAGAGCATTAAATTGCCCTAATTTGGTCAGGAAATGGTCAGGATTTGCGGTATAGTTAATCAAGTGCAAGTTGGGGGGATGTTAGAACTTGCCTACAACGCTTGATTTACAAAGGCCTATTTAGAACTACTTGGCCTGCCCAGCAGGAGTCGAACCTGCGACCTACGGCTTAGAAGGCCGTTGCTCTATCCAGCTGAGCTATGGGCAGTTGGGATGACTGATTTTAATGGACTATCCCCTGCCTTGGGCTCTTTTGGGCAATTTATTAAACTCCTGTTATAAATAGTGTTTTCATAACAAAAACTGCGTTGGAGATTTCATGAAATTCCTCAAATCTTGGCTTCTACTAATTGGTTTAAGCCTTTCTATTTCTTCGTTTGCTCAATTCCCTGCCGATGTGGGTGATGACAAGTATCAGCCTCGCTTGGGTCAGGAAGGCAAGGATGTGATTTGGATGCCGACTAGCAATGAGTTGATTGCCCAAATGCTCAAGACTGCCAAAGTGAGTCCCAATGATTTGGTATATGACCTTGGTGCTGGTGATGGCAGAATTGCGATCGCAGCAGCCAAAGATTTCGGTGCGCGTACTGTTGGTATTGAGTTCAATCCCGATATGGCAGCCTTTGCACAACGCAATGCGAATCGTGCGGGGGTGGGTGATCGTGTCCGAATCATTAATGGCGATATCTTTAAAGAAGACTTTAGCAAAGCAACTGTCGTGACCATGTATTTGTTACCCGATCTGAATTTACGTTTGCGACCCATCATTCTTGCCATGAAACCCGGTACTCGTGTGGTCTCGCATGCCTTCACAATGGGCGATTGGGAAGCCGATAAAGAAATTGATGCAGGCCAAAGAGGTTACTACTGGGTCGTTCCTGCCAATGTGGCTGGTGAATGGCAACTCGATGGTGTTGATGTAAACGGCAAAGGCACCCTCAGTTTGTCTCAACGTTACCAACGGGTTGGTGGCAATCTCACCATCAGTGGCAAATCACAACCAATCCTTAATCCAACCCTTGAGGGCGACAAACTGAGTTTTGGCTATCTTGATCGCAAGAACAATTTGCATTCAGTGAAAGTTACTGTCAATGGCTCTCAGTTAAAGGGTGAAGATAAAGGCGGCACAACCTTTACTGAAGTAACCGGTAAGCGCCGTTAAGTCTGTCAATGGGAAGTTCTGAAGGCGCTAGCTCTAGCGCCTCCCCTCTTCGTTTGCTCAGCCCCCTTGGCGCTGTTGCCATTATTGTGGGCATCGTCATTGGTGCCGGTATCTTCAAAACCCCATCGATGGTGGCTGGTATCACCGGTGACGTTGGCTGGGCTATTTCCATTTGGATCGCTGGCGCACTCATCTCATTGATGGGTGCACTTTGTTACGCTGAGCTTGCCACCCTCTATCCCCATGCAGGCGGGGATTACCATTTCTTGACCCGTGCGTATGGCAAGAATGTCTCATTCTTGTATGGTTGGGCTAAGGCGATGGTCATTAATACTGGCTCGATTGCTTTGTTGGCCTTTGTGTTTGGTGACTACATGACCAAGGTGTTACCTCTGGGGGCTCATTCTTCGCTTTATTGGGCATTCTTTATTGTGATTGCCCTCACACTGGTTAACTTGATTGGTATTCATGCGTCGGCCAATGTGCAAACAGTACTCACTGTTTTAGAGGTGACTGGTTTAGTTGCCATCGTAGTTGCTGGCTTTGGTTTGTTTGGAAATGCTCCACCTGCGGTTGATAACCCTCCCATGTTTAGCAGCACCCCACAACTGGGCATGCTTGGCCTGGGGATGGTCTTTGTCTTACTTACCTTTGGCGGTTGGAATGAATCCGCTTACATCTCAGCTGAACTCAAGGGCACTAGCAAAACAATTGTGAGCGTCATTGTGATCAGCTTGGTGGTCATTACCATCATCTATTTACTAGTCAATATTGCCCTCATTAATGGACTTGGTCTTAAAGCACTAGCCAGTAGTAAAGCCGCTCCTGCGGATCTATTGGGCTTAGTCTTTGGCCCTGTGGGTGAGAAATTACTAGGTTTATTTGTAGCGGTTGCTGCGCTCACCAGTATTAATGCCACCATGATTGTGGGGGCCCGCACCAACTACGCCATGGGTGAAGACTGGGACGGTCTTAGCAAAATGGGTCAATGGGAATCCTCCCGCGGCACGCCCACATTTGCGTATCTGGTTCAGGGTGTCATCAGTCTGGCCTTGGTTGGCTTTGGTGCCCTACAAAGCGATGGCTTTGAAGCCATGGTGGAATTTACTGCCCCGGTCTTTTGGACCTTCTTGTTATTGGTTGGTATTGGTTTATTTGTATTGCGGTTTAAAGATCGCTCAGCTCGTCCCTTTAGTGTTCCCCTCTACCCCATCACACCACTGATCTTCTGCGCCTCATGTGCTTACTTGGCTTACTCCAGCATCATGTATGCGCATAGCAAAGGAGCAGTGCAGATCTCTTTTTACGTGATGCTTGCCGGTATCGTGGCATTACTCATTCTGCGTTTACGTAAGACCTCCTAGGTCATTAAATTGACATCTGGCTCTGTAAACTGGAGCTTTTAGGGTATTGCTGTTCATGCGTTTGTTCTCGTTGATTCAATATGCTTTGCTGATTCTGGTCTTGACTGGATTGCCAAGACCAGTCTATGCATTTGAGCCATTAAATACCGATGATGCGGGCACGATTGGTAAAAGCGTTAACCAGATCGAGCAGTACTTTTATGTTTTACACAACAACACGCCAGGTAATCCTGGTAGCGTGGCTACCCCTGGTGAGGAGTTCCGAGGGCTTGGTAATGCCAAGGCTTTTCCATTTACCTACACCCATGGTCTCTCTGATACCACTGAGATTGCGTTTGCAACCACCTACTATGCAACTCCGCGTGGATCCTACTCGCCGTTCTCAAACAATATTATTTCCTTTAAATGGCGCTTCTGGGGTGATGGTCAGACCGGCCTTGGAATGGCGATTAAGCCAGCAATTACACTACCAGCAAGTACCTCGCAACAGGTGCAAGGCTTAGGTCTGGCAAAGACCAATTACGAGTTCAACTACATCCTCTCCTACTATTGGGAACGGATTCAGGTACATACCAATATTAGTTACGCCCGTAATCCCTACAACACCAACTATCCCATTAGCGGCACATACAGTCCGTATCAAATTAATTTGGTATCGGGTTCGATTGCCCCCGTTTGGATCGTCAACTCGTGGCTCAAACTTGCTTTGGATATTGGTAGCTCGATTGATACTTCCCCAAATGCAGCCGCCGTTAATGACTATGGGATGGTCGCAGCGATATTCTCAGTCGATAAAAATATTGATGTTGGGTTCTCGTATTTACAAAGTAGCACGACACCAAATAATGCATGGACTAGCAAAGGGATCGTATCCAACCGTACCGAGGTTGGCGTAACGTGGCGTTTTTGAGGAATTTCGGAGAATCAACAAGAGAAAAGTGGTCGGAGTACAAGGATTCGAACCTTGGACCCCCTGCTCCCAAAGCAGGTGCGCTACCAGGCTGCGCTACACTCCGACAGGCCTCTATTATAGCCTGACTGGGGCCTAAGCGCCCTCCTACATTAGGGGGGCTTGACAGCTCAGGTACTATCTAGGGTATGCATATCTCATTGCTCCATCGCCTCGCCAACCTTCAGACCACGCCCATCAAGCGCTGGGTCGTGCTTGGCTTCGTGCTATTGAGCCTCTTAAGCACTCAATGGCTTGGGTTGGTTCACCAGATAGAGCATCAAGAATTTAAACCCTCAGCAACCCTCCACGCCCATGAGTCCCATGCCAGCTGCGAGAGCCATGATCATTCACTCTTTGCGTTCCTAGGTCATGAAGAAAGTTCGGTTGAGTGCCAACTCTTTGATGCGATCACACTCGCGGGTCTCATTACCAGTAGCCCAATTCAGTTTGTTGCTCCAAACATATTTAGCCAATCCCTCTTTGGTTTTGTCACTCAAGTTAGTGCATCTCGCACTCACGAGCCCTATCAATCGCGGGCACCCCCACTCCCCATCCTCTAATCCCCTAAGTTAAATCGGTCTTCGCTTGAAGACGGATTTGGATGATTAATCGGCTTGACCTGGCTTAGCTGGGGCACGCCTCATTTGGATGAATCAATCATGAACCTGACATATTCAGCGATCGCAACACGGCGATCAGCCCTTTGGCTTGTGGCCACAGCTGCATTTAGTAGCGCAGCTATGGCACAACAAAATCCCATGCAAATTGATGTCACAGGCTCCCGTGAGTCTGCAAGCAGCATTTTGACCCCCACCAAGATCTTGCAAGGTAATGAGTTGCAAGACAAATTAGGTACCACCTTAGGCGCCACCATTGGAAATGAACTTGGTGTATCGCAAACGGGTTACGGTCTTGGTGCATCACGCCCTGTGATGCGCGGTCTTGAAGGAGCGCGTGTTCAGATCTTACAAAACGGTCTATCCGTTGGTGATGTCTCTGCAATCTCTGCGGATCATGCGGTAGCAAGCCCAGTGGCGAATGCGCGACAGATTGAGATTTTGAGAGGAGCTGCCGCTCTACTCTATGGCTCAGGATCGAGTGGTGGCTTAGTCAACGTGGTCAATGATCGGATTTTGACAACCTTGCCCGATAAGCCAACGGGTGCCGTGAATACCAGCTATGACACAGTGAGCAATGGTCGTGCTGCCTCTGGTGTTATTGAGAGTTCTGTGGGATCCGTGGCAGTTCATGTGGATACAGCGATTAACAATAATCAGAACTATCGGATTCCGGGGAACTCAGCTTTAAATGGCAATACCAATTGGAATATTCCTGGAATTGATGGGGTTAATTACACCGGCAAATTACCCAACTCGTTTAACAATCAAAACAACTTGGGCGTAGGTGCTTCGTATATTGGCAAATCGGGATACACAGGTATTTCGGTTGAGCGTTTGAACAATAACTACGGTATTCCGACGCCAGAGGGCGGAATGATTGCCCAATCGCAGAATCGCTATGACTTCCAGCACCAGACCCGTGATCCATTTGCAGGGTTCTCTTCGATTAAGTTCAGCGCAGCCAATAGTAATTACAACCATACGGAGTTTTCTATAACAAATGGAGCTTATACACCTGCCGCTCTTTGGAAAAATATTGCTAATGAGGCAAGGCTTGAATTGGCTCATAAAGCAATTATGGGTTGGAAAGGAACGTTTGGTGCACAAGTAACGAGATCCTCCGTTGAGGCTGTAGAGATTGGAAGTGGAAGTTATGCCATCTTGCCATCGACCAAGACCAACTCCAACGCACTCTTCTGGATTGAGGAAGGCCGATGGGGTGCCCTACAAGGTAATTTGGGCTTACGGTATGACAATGTCAAACAAAATCCAAATTCTTCAACGGTATTAAGTGCTGAAGGTCCATTCGCTAGCCCACCAACAGACCCTACAGCTCCCCAAGTCCAAAGTAAAAACTTTAATTTAATCTCCTATTCTGCTGGCGGCCTCTGGAACTTTGCGAATGGGTATGGCACTGGACTTTCCTATACAGTTTCTCAGAGAGCTCCAAGTGCCCAGGAGCTCTACTCCTACGGAATTCATGAGTCGACCGCCACCTTTGCAGTGGGTAATTCCAATTTAAGTAAAGAGACCTCACACAACCTAGAGTTCAATCTTCAAAAAACCATGGGGCAAGTTCGGGGCAAGGTGAATGTGTATCTCAACAAATTTAAGAACTATATTTATGGCTTCTATACTGGACAGTACATCACTGACGCTGCAGAGGAAGGTAAGGGATTCTCTGTAGTCCAAGCTCAACAAGCTGCTGCCACCATTAGGGGGGCTGAGGGTGAGTTGACTTACAACTGGGGTAATGTGGGTAATGGTGCACGCTTGTTTGCCGATGCTTCACAAGGCACCTTTGATGCGGGTGGTAACTTGCCATTGCAACCTGCTCCTCGGGTTGGATTGCAGGTAGCGCATCAGAAAAATGGGTGGTTGGCCAATGCGAGTTATATCTATAGCTTTCAACAAAATCGTTTAGCCACTTGGGAAGTTGGGCCCACGCCAAGCTATAACCTCTTAAATGCCGGTTTATCCTATACCGAGAAGATCAACAAGGTGAGCTGGACGGGCTACATGATGCTCAAGAATATTCTGAACGATGATATTCGGTATGCCACTACGCCAATGGCGGTTCGTTTATACGCACCCCAGCCCGGCCGCAGTTTGATGGTTGGCGTTCGAGCTAACTTCTAGTCTCAATCATGGATCGCACTTGGGTCTCGCAATACAGCGCGAGGTCCTTGCGATCCAAATCAGTTGCTGGGCTTGGAGCAAAGATCAGCTCGACGGTAATGGCTTTAGCTCCGAGCATCTTCGTAATTGAATCAATTAAGGTCATGTCGCCAATGAAGGCGGTGGCATCGCTATATTCCTGATTTGCATTGCGATACCGAATAGCCATCGGGAAAGTTTGCACCTGGGTTTGTGCGGCTGATTCAAAGAGATTCGTCTTGAATGGTAAGACCTGATCCCCTGCCGTTGAGGTCCCTTCTGGGAAGATGCATATTGGTTCTTTGGGGAGCAGATCTTCCAATCGCTTAGCAATCTCTTTGCCGTGCCGTTTATTGTCTCTGCGAATAAAGAGGGTTCCAGTTTGCCTAGCCATCCAACCAAATACGGGCCAGCCAGCGACTTCCGACTTAGCCACAAAGCGGCAAGGTAAGAAGGAATGAATACTCGCAATATCAATCCACGAAATATGGTTAGCAGCAATCAAATAGCCCCCGCTCTTGGGTAAATACTCGGTATTGATGGCCTTGAGTTTGAGACCAAAGATGCTAAGCAGTTGCTTCGACCAAGCTTGAATATGGCCTTTCTTGGTAGCTTCTTGCGCAAAGGGAAAGATCGTTATCAGGATCAACGCGCCTTTGATCACATGGAAAATGATGTGCAAGGCGGGCCAGAGTAAGAGTCGGGAGGAATCTGCCATAGTTCAGATGATAAAGGGGATGTATTGGCGCTTGTCATCAAACTGACACTAAAGTGTCATGATGATTTCATGATGCGGTGGCATCGTAGAGGTCCATGGAGCACTATCGAGCCATTTGGATCTCAGACGTGCATCTCGGGACACCTGGATGCCAGGCTAAATTCCTCCTCGATTTCTTAAAGCATAACGAATCCGACACCTTGTATCTAGTGGGCGACATCATTGATGGCTGGCGCTTAAAGAAAAGTATCTACTGGCCACAGTCCCATAACGATGTGGTCCAAAAGATCTTACGTAAAGCTCGCAAAGGAACTGAAGTTGTGTATGTTCCTGGCAATCATGATGAATCGATTCGTCAGTTCTTAGGTCTCTCCTTTGGTGAAATCAAAGTGGTTCCTGAAGCCATTCATACAACGGCTGATGGTCGCAAGCTCTGGATTACCCATGGCGATTTATTTGATGGCGTGATGCAATACGCCAAGTGGCTTGCCTATGTGGGTGACAACCTCTACTCCCTAATCCTGTACTTCAATCGCTACCTCAATCTGCTACGCGTTCGGATGGGCATGCAGTATTGGTCACTCTCGCAATACCTAAAGCACCAAGTGAAGAATGCAGTGAGTTACATCGCCGACTTTGAAATGATCATGGCGCGCGAGGCCCGCTTACGAGGTTGCCAAGGCGTGGTCTGTGGGCATATCCACAAAGCCGAGATCCGCATGATCGACAACCTCCTCTATTGCAATGATGGCGATTGGGTCGAAAGCTTGACCGCCTTAGTTGAAACCCACGAGGGTGAGCTCAAGATTGTGCATTGGCCTCGCATCTTGGACGACAAACCCGTCATCGAGGAAGTAACGGTTGAACAAATGAGCTTATCGATTTCTTTTCCAAGCCGCGTGTCATCACCTGGATTGATGGCGCAATCCACTATTACCCATTCAATGGAGACCATTACATGAGAATCATGATCGTGACTGACGCTTGGGAACCCCAAGTCAATGGCGTTGTAAGAACCCTCAAGCAAACTACGTATGAGCTACAGAAGATGGGTCATCAGGTCGAGATGATTACACCCACTGAATTCAAGACCATCCCCTGCCCCACTTATCCTGATATCTCCTTGTCGATCCTGCCTGGTAAAGGTGTCGCCAAGCGGATGAAGGCGTTCTCGCCCGATGCGATTCACATTGCGACCGAGGGGCCACTTGGGTTGGCGGCACGCTCGTATGCACTGCGCCATCACTTACCATTCTCAACCGCTTACCACACTCGTTTTCCGGAATACGTCTATGCACGCGCCCGTATTCCACTGGCATGGACCTATCGCTTCCTCAAATGGTTTCATGGTCCTTCGATGGCGGTAATGGCACCCACCCAAGTGGTGAAAGACGATCTTGAGAAATACGGTTTTGATAATGTTGTGATCTGGTCACGCGGCGTTGACCTTGAGATCTTTAAAGCCCAATCCTCCAAGGTATTGAACTCTGCTCATCCCATCTTTTTATACGTAGGTCGGGTTGCAGTTGAAAAGAATATCAATGCCTTTTTGGAGATTGATCTGCCTGGATCAAAGTGGGTGGTCGGTGACGGTCCAGCCTTAAAAGAAATTAAGGAGAAATACCCCCTCGTGAACTACCTTGGCGTTCTCAATCAATATCAATTGGCCGAGGTCTATGCTGCCGCTGATGTGTTTGTGTTCCCAAGCAAGACCGATACCTTTGGTCTCGTTTTGCTTGAAGCCATGGCGTGTGGTCTCCCTGTCGCCGCTTACCCTGTGACGGGTCCGATTGATGTACTAGGTGACTCCAAAGCTGGGGTCATGCATGAGGATTTAAAGACTGCATGCATGGAGGCGCTACGCATTCCGCGTGAGGTAGCGCGTGCTCATGCCGAGAAGTTCTCATGGAAAGCCGCAAGTGAGCAATTTGCCAATCATTTAAAGCCGGTTCGTGTGCATGTGAGCACGCAAACGGTTCCTGCTTTATGAGCCAGCCGTACGACATTAAACAAAATCCCCACAAGGGGAATCGTGGTCTCACCCGGGCAATCCATGCCGCCAAAAACTCGTGGCATGGCTTAATCTTTGCGTATCAAGAGGAAAGCGCCTTTCGGCAGGAGTTGGTCTTATTGCTTGTCTTAAGTCCAATTGCCATTCTCTTACCAGTGGGTCTATTCGAGAAGGCGCTCATGATCTGCTCCTTAATCATGGTGCTGGTCATTGAACTACTCAACTCGAGCGTAGAGGCGGCTATTGACCGGATCTCTTTTGAACACCACGACCTCTCTAAACGGGCCAAGGATTTTGGCTCGGCCGCCGTGATGTTAGCCCTATTAATCGCCTTTGTGATCTGGGCTACCGTCCTTTATCAAGAATTTATTCAATAAAATCAATTACTTATGATTATGTCGCCATTGCCTTATTCCTGTAATATATGCACTATAGGATCAGGCTATCAACTTAGGAACCGCTATGCCTGATATCCCAAATCCCTTTTCGCCCTTGGACAATCTATTCATTACATCGAAACGTCATGCGAACGCATCAATTCCTACAAAACCCTGGGCGGATAAATTGAATCCCCTCAAGAAGCTCTTTGGCAAAAAGCCCGAGGTCACCAAGGGTGAGCCCAAATCTGAGACATCTTCATCCAAGACTGGATTAGAAAATGTCCCCCAACTATTAGGTAAAGCCAAGCGCGCGCCGTTCAAGATTTCATGGGCTATTAATGACGAAGAGATCAAAGAAGCGCAGCGCCTGCGTTACAAGGTGTTTGCTGAAGAGATGGGTGCGCATCTGCCAGTCAATGAAGAAGGTCTTGATATCGATGAGTTTGATGCCTATTGCGATCACTTACTCATTCGTGACCCTGAGACCTTACGCGTGATTGGTACTTACCGGGTTCTGCCACCCCATAAAGCCAGTCAACTCGGTCGTCTTTACTCGGATTCCGAATTTGATCTCTCTCGCATTAATCACTTGCGCCCCAAAATGGTTGAAGTGGGTCGCTCCTGTGTACATGAGAACTATCGCTCGGGCGCAGTGATCATGGCGCTATGGAGTGGTCTTGGCCAGTACATGAAACAGCACCAATACGAGATCATGCTTGGTTGCGCTAGCATTCCAATGGCTGATGGTGGTCACTATGCGGCAAGCCTTTACAACTCACTCGGGCCAGAGCAAATGGCGCCAGTTGAGAATCATGCGTTCCCAAAGTTACCCCTCCCTTTAGATCGTCTCAATGGCGGTCTTGATGTTGAAGCACCACCACTCATCAAGGGCTACCTAAAACTTGGAGCAAAGATTTGCAGTGCTCCGGCTTGGGATCCAGACTTCAACACTGCTGACCTGCTCACGATGTTGCGTCTCTCCGATATGAATCCCCGCTACGCGAAGCATTTCCTAGAAAAAACCGACTAGTCGATTAGCTTTAGCGTATAGCGATACCCAATTCGTTCCCACTCCGCTGCTTCTTTACGCAGGCTGAACTCGGTTAAGGGGTGGGTACTTGCCCACTGTCGATCAAGCAAGACCTCAAAGGTCTCAGTGTTGGAACTCTTCACCTTCACCTTGGGTAAATGCTCATCCATGCGTGAGCGGCACAAAACATGCGCTAGACGGATGCAGAACAACATGCGCCAGTCGGTGAAGTTGGTATTGTTTGAGAGTTTGCCAAGTTTACCGGTGTGTCCCAGTAAGAGCGCCGCCAGTCGGGCTTGATCATTCTTGGAGAACCCTGGCATATCGGCATTTGCTGCGATATAAGCCGAGTGCTTGTGATAGCCGTTATGCGAGATCGATAATCCCACCTCATGCAAGTTTGCTGACCAGCCAAGTAAGGCAAGATTATCGGTGCGGCTCTCATGATTCGGCTTTGGTAATTGGGCCAAGAAATCCGCTGCCAGCATCCCTAAGCGATGCGCCTGCTCACGATCGACTGCATAGCGTTGCATAAACTGCTCGACGGTGACAAAGCGCATATCGTCATGTTGCGTGCGGCCTAATAGATCATAGAGCACACCCACGCGCAATGCTGCATCACTAACTTCCATGCGCTCGATTCCTAACTCATCAAAGATGGCGAGCATGATCGATAGCCCTCCGGGTAATACCGGACGACGATCATCTTTAAGGTTAATGAGATTGATGCGATCAATGTGATCAAAATCTAGAAGGCGCTTCTTCAGCCCCTTGAGGCCTTGCAAAGTAATCACTCCCGCACCACTATTGTCTAAGGGATCAAGGGTCGATTTCTCCCCAGAGCCATTGAGTTTATTGTCTGCAATCAAATCCGATAAAGCGCGTGCCGTTCCAGATGAACCAATCACTTGATTCCATCCCGACTTGCTAAATCGCCCTTTAATTACTTGTACCTCGCGGCGCGCTGCAAGCTCTGCCTCTTTAAATGCATGGGGATCGATCGCGCCGTTCGGGAAAAAGCGGATGCTATGCGATACGCAGCCGATATAAAGACTCTCTAAGAGCTTAGGATCATAGCCCTTGCCAATGATGAACTCGCTTGAGCCGCCACCCACATCAATCACCAAGCGATTACCAGAGACGGCTGGTGCCTCATGGGAAGTGCCGATGTAAATCAGGCGGGCTTCTTCAACTCCGGCGATCACCTCAATCGGAAATCCCAGAGCAACCTGAGCTTCTTGCACAAACTTTTGCGCATTGCGAGCTACCCGCAAGGTATTGGTGGCGACGGCTCTCACTTGCTCCGGCCGAAAGCCCCGCAGGCGCTCCCCAAAGCGTCGGATTGCGCCCAAACCCCGCTCCATCGCCTCATCATCCAACACCTTGCCAGGGGTTAAGCCTGCTGCCAAGCGGACCGGCTCACGCAAGGTATCGATGGTACGTAGCTGCATCCCGGAGGGAGTAATGTAGGCCTGGCAGATGAGTAGTCGGAAGCTGTTGGAGCCGAGGTCCACAGCGGCTACTAGGTCTAGTCCGGGCTTATCGGGGGTGCTGGTCTTAGACACGGTATTTAGAATTTATTAAGGTCAAAGACTATTATCGTATGAAATAAAAGTGACACATTTGTGAAATATAAAGAGATATGTCACTTTTATTACTCAACCGTGAAATCGGTATTCTGGAGTTTAATTCAAGGGTTCTAGCGCAAGCCGAGGATCCAAAGATCCCCCTCCTCGAGCGCATTCGCTTTCTGAGTATTGTCTCAAGTAATCTTGATGAGTTTTTTGAGATACGAATGGCGGGTATCAAAGAACAACTCAGCGATAACCCATCAAAAAAGGGTTCCGATGGTCGTACTATTGCACAGAGCTATGACTTGGTATCGCATCACGCACATGCCCTAGTCGATCGCCAATACCAACTGTATCAACAGGTACTGATCCCGCAATTGCGCAAAGCAGGTATCCAGTTTTTACTGCCGGATTATTGGGATAACGAGCAACGCATTTGGGCCGAGGACTTCTTCAAAGAAGAACTCTTTCCCCTTCTTACCCCCATCGCCCTCGATCCCGTTCATCCTTTTCCACGCGTCATCAATAAGAGTCTGAACTTTATTGTTCAACTCGAAGGTAAGGATGCATTTGGCCGCAAGGCCAATCTCGCTGTCGTGCAAGCACCGCGCTCATTACCCCGCTTGGTGAAGATACCCAAACGCCTAGCAGATGATCAAGATACGTTTGTATTTTTATCGTCGTTTATTCAGGCCTTTGTCGGTCAACTGTTCCCAGGAATGGAAGTCGTTGGTTGCTATCCATTTCGGGTCACGCGCAACTCTGATCTTTTTGTATCCGATGATGAGATCACCGACTTACGCCAAGCCTTACAAGGTGAGCTACCCACTCGCCATTTAGGCGATGCCGTGCGACTTGAAGCGAACATCAATATTCCGGAAGCGTTGTTACAACGCCTGTGTAAAGAGAATAATCTGGACATGCGCGATTGCTATCGCGTCAATGGCCCCGTCAATTTAGTCCGCCTCGCGCAACTCCCTGACTTAGTCGATCTACCGAAGTTGGTCTTTAAACCCCATGCGCCTGCCATGCCATTCAAACGCGGTGCAGGCACTGGGGCAGTCTCATTCTTTGAGCGCATGAAGCATTCCGACCTCCTCTTGCACCACCCTTATGAAAGCTTTGAGCCTGTCTTAGATCTCTTACGGGAGGCCAGTCGAGATCCCCAGGTATTGGCGATTAAACAAACCGTGTATCGAACTGGGGATAAATCACCAGTGATGGAAGCGCTGATTGAGGCAGCCCAAAATGGTAAAGAAGTGACGGTGGTCCTTGAACTCCTTGCCCGTTTTGATGAGCAAACCAATATCAATTGGGCAGCCCGCTTAGAGGAAGTAGGCGCGCATGTGGTGTATGGTGTGGTCGGTCATAAATGCCATGCCAAGCTCTTACTCATCGTTCGTAAAGAGAAAATCCATAAGTCGGGTAAGACTGCACTGGTACGCTACGCACATCTTGGAACTGGTAACTACCACCCACGCACCGCCAAGCTCTACACCGATTTTGGTTTGATGACCTGCGATCCGCTCATCACTAAGGATGTACATCAAGTTTTTCAGCAACTCACGGGAACTGGCATGCAACTCGAGACCCGGGAGCTTTGGGAAGCGCCGTTCACCATGCTCGAGCAACTCGTACATCACATCCGTGCCGAGACCAAGGCTGCGAAGCAAGGCAAGAAGGCGCGCATCATTGGCAAGATGAATGCGCTTTTGGAAAAGACCATCATCGAGGAGCTCTACAAAGCCTCTCAGGCTGGGGTCAAGATCGATCTCATTGTGCGCGGAGTCTGTGCGCTGCAACCTGGGGTGAAAGGCCTCTCCGAGAACATTAAGGTGCGCTCGATCGTGGGCCGTTTCTTAGAGCATCACCGGATTTATTACTTCTACCATGGTGGCTCTGAGCAGGTCTATCTGTCCAGTGCAGACTGGATGGAACGTAATCTGCTACGCCGTGTAGAAATTGCCTTCCCCATCAAAGATCCCAAACTCAAGCAACGGGTGATTAACGAGGGTTTAGTGGTTTTGCTTAAAGATAATGCCTCAGCATGGCTCATGAAGGCCGATGGCAGCTATGTCAAGAGTAAGCCGCGCATCAGTCAGGCTCCAATCGTGGGTCAACTCGAACTGCTTAAGAAATTCGCTCGGGGGGAAAACGCAGGGTAAAGGTACTACCCTTACCAAGCGTACTCTCAATAACTAGCTGAGCCTGATGACGGCTCGCCACATGCTTCACAATCGCCAAGCCTAAACCGGTACCACCGGTCTCGCGCGAGCGACTTCGATCGACGCGATAGAAGCGCTCCGTTAAGCGCGGAATATGTTCTGATGAAATACCTGGGCCAGTATCGGTGACCGAGAACTCACCCTCACCTGCGGCATTAATACCCCATGAGACCGTCACCGATCCAACCTCGGGGGTATACCGGATCGCATTGGACACCAAATTACTAAAGGCTGATAAAACTTCACGTTCCTCACCCAATAAATTACAAGATGTATTGAGATTCATATTGAGCGCGTGTTTACCTTGCGATAAGGCATAAGCATCATTTTTGATGAGTGACATCAAATAGCTCATTGAAATGCTATGTAATGGAGCTGGTTGTGAATTAGCCTCAAGATTTGCCAGAGTTAAGAGATCCTCAACCAGATTTTTCATACGCTTACCCTGATCCATCATCATCTCAAGGTATTGGGCTTTTTGCTCTGGGGGAAGATCCAAGGTCTGAACTGTTTCCAAAAATCCCATCATGACGGTCAATGGTGTGCGCATCTCGTGCGAAACGTTCGCCACGAAGTCTCGACGCATGGCCTCAGCCTTGCTCAAATCGGTAATATCCTGAATCAAGACCAAGCGCCGGTTCTCAGAGAATGGGAAGGCCTGTAGACGCAAAATGAGGTTTGAGCTACTCATTTTTTCCAGAACAATTGGCTCATCATAATGGCGCTCAGTGATGTATTGCACAAACTCTGGCTTACGGACGATGTAATGAATCCGTTGCAATACATCTCGCTTAAGCTCGATTCCCAAAAAGTGTTCCGCAATCGCATTGCACCACTCGATTTGATCCTGATCATCGAGCATCACAATACCATTAGGGGACGCCTGAAAGGCCTCAATAAAGCGTTTATGTTGGCGCTCTGCCTGCTCGATGTCTTTACGCAAGCCGGTAATAATGCGTTGGAGTTTGAAGAAGATCTCAGTCCAAGCACCACCAAATCCAGACAATTGAGAGATCCCCGCACCTTTCACAAAAACATCTAAGCGGGATTGATTGACGTAAGCAATGAAAAGGCTAAATACAATAATAAATACCGCAAAAAGCCAACCAAGCTCATCGCCCACAAATGACTCACCAATCAAGCCAGCAATGCCGGCAAGCAATAGGATTGGGATAAGTCGCAGAAATCCAGAAAGCATGGCGACATCTTAGAGCATCTTGAAGCGATGCTCAAAATTTAAGCAAGCCGCTTAACCTGGGGTTTTGGTGATTCGGTAGCCGCTACCGCGCACGGTCTCAATGTATTGATCGCAATTGGCCTCAGACAGGGCTGCGCGCAAGCGCTTAATGTGAACATCAACGGTTCGCTCCTCAATATAAACCTGATCGCCCCAAACTCGATCTAGGAGCTGAGAACGGGTATGGACTCGCTCTGGATTACCCATAAAGAACTGAAGTAGACGAAATTCCGTTGGTCCCAAGTTAAGCGATTTCTCTTTTTCTCCAGGGTGGGTAACAATAATGCGATGCGTTATAGGATCCAACTGAATGGGGCCAAGTCTTAGTACATCATCGCCCATTCCCAAAACAGTATTACGTCGTAATAGCGCCCTTACTCGAGCAATTAACTCTTTAGGGGAAAATGGTTTAGTAACGTAATCGTCCGCCCCAGAATCTAGCCCTTGGATCTTATCGGCTTCGGCACCTTTCGCAGTGAGCATCAAAATTGGAATATTTTGTAACTCTGGGCTAGCGCGCAACTCCTTGGTAAATTGCACCCCGGACTTGCCTGGCATCATCCAATCCAGGATCAACAAATCAGGCTTTTGAGATTTAATTTTTTGAAGCCCCTCCTCTGTTTGCAGGGCGCGCTCCACAATAAATCCGGAATGGGTTAAATTAATCGCAATGAGTTCTGCAATTGAAGGTTCGTCCTCAATAACCAGAATGCGATGCGGCATGGGCTATTTAGTAGCTTCGCGAACAAGATCGTCATGAGGGACATGCCGAACATCGGCGCCCTTCACAATATAGATCACAAACTCTGCGATATTTTTGGAGTGATCCCCGATCCGCTCAATCGCCTTTGCAATAGACAAAAGATCTAAACCAGTCGAAATCATCTTAGGATCTTCGGCCATATACGTAATTAGCTTACGAACAAAACCTCTAAATTCCTCGTCAATTTGTCGATCGTCTTCAACAACTTTCGCCGCAGATGCTGCATCAAGACGGGCAAAACAATCTAGTGAGCGGCGCAAAAGATCAATGGCCATTTGACCGGAAAGCTTAATTTCAGCAGCATTAATTTTGTAATTAGGCGCCTGCTCAATTACACGCCTGGCCCGCTTTGCAACAATTTCCGCCTCGTCACCAGCACGCTCAAGATTGGTGATTGCTTTAGAAATCGCCATGACTAATCGTAAGTCACGTGCCGTCGGTTGACGACGAGCAATTAGTTCAGTGCACGCGGAATCAATTTCAACCTCTAAGGTATTGATTGATTTCTCCCGCTCAATGACCTGATTACATAAATCAATGTTGGTCTCAGAGAAACCACGCATGGCAACTTCGACCTGCGACTCTACTAAGCCGCCCATTTTTAGCAGCTTGCTGCATAAAGAATTTAAATCTTCATCAAATTGCGATGAGAGATGGCGGTCGTTCATAATGTCTCCTAATTAACCAAAGCGTCCAGTAATGTAATCTTCGGTTTCTTTCTTAGCGGGTTTAATAAAGATTTGGTCGGTCTTACCGTATTCAATGAGCTCACCAAGGTACATATAGGCAGTGAAGTCAGAAACACGGGCAGCCTGCTGCATATTATGGGTCACGATCGCAATCGTGTAATCTTTTTTGAGCTCATTAATCAATTCTTCGATTTTAGCGGTAGAGATTGGGTCCAAGGCAGATGTCGGCTCATCCAATAACAAAACAGATGGTTTCACTGCCACACCACGCGCGATGCATAAGCGCTGTTGCTGACCACCAGAGAGTGATAAGCCGCTTTGATTTAGCTTATCCTTCGCTTCATTCCACAGAGCCGCTTTATTCAAAGCCCACTCAACGCGCTCATCCATTTCTGCCTTCGATAAACGCTCATAGAGTCGAACACCAAAGGCAATATTCTCATAAATTGACATTGGAAATGGCGTAGGCTTCTGGAATACCATACCAATTCGGGAACGCAGCAGATTAACGTCCTTACCCTTCTCCAGAATGTTCTCACCATAAAAGGTGATCTCACCCTCGGCACGTTGACCTGGATAAAGATCATACATACGATTTAGGGTACGCAAAAGGGTTGATTTACCACACCCAGAAGGACCAATAAATGCTGTGACTTTACGCTCCAAAATATCAAGGTTGATATTCTTGAGGCCCTGAAAGCTTCCATAGAAAAAGTTCAGATTCTTGATTTCAAGAGCGTTCACAACCGCTTCATCAGTCGCCTGAGCCGATAAACCAACATCGGATCCTGATTTATTGATATCCGAATGAAACATTGTTTTCATAGTAGTTGTCATACGCTTACCTTTTCACGTAATACTACGCGAGCTAGGATGTTTAATCCTAAAACTGCGAATGTTATCAAGAGAGCACCGCCCCATGCCAAATTAATCCAGTTGTCATAGGGGCTCATGGCAAATTGGAAGATCACGACTGGTAAATTGGCCATTGGAGCATTCATATTGGTTGAGAAGAACTGATTGTTTAAAGCAGTAAATAACAATGGAGCTGTCTCGCCACTTACCCGCGCAAGTGCCAAAAGAACGCCAGTAATAACCCCGCTCTTTGCCGCACGGAGCACCACCGTTAAGGAGACTTTCCATTTTGGAGCACCTAGAGCAAAAGCTGCTTCCCGTAACGGTGTAGGAACAAGTTTCAGCATGTTCTCAGTGGTTCGCACAACCACTGGAATCGCGATTAATGCCAGTGCAACAGTTCCCGCCCAGCCCGAAAAATGCTTGACTTGATATACGATAATTGCATAAACGAACAAGCCAATCACAATCGATGGGGCCGACAACATAATATCGGTCACAAAACGTGTAACTTCAGCTAGCTTGCTGTTCTGACCATACTCTGAAAGATAGATACCAGCCAAGATGCCAATAGGGGTACTAATCAGGGTACAGAAAAACACAATCATCAAGCTACCAACGATTGGGTTTGCCAAACCGCCACCATCCGTTCCAGGGGCTGGTGTACTGGCTAAGAAGAGCGATGGACTAATGGCTGAAAAGCCTTTGTAGAGCAAAATCGATAAGATCCACAGAAGAAACAGCATGCCAATTGACATGGCTACTGTGGATAAGGTTAAACCAATACGATTTGCTCGATTTCGCTTTACAAATAGGGATTGATCACGTGCCATTAAGTTTTAACTCCTTGATTAGCTTCCATGCGCATCAACATGAGTTTTGCTAGCGCTAGAACAACAAAGGTAATCACAAATAATGCAAGGCCTAGCGCAAATAATGAGGAATAATGAGCCCCGATTTCTGCTTCACCAAATTCGTTTGCCAAAGTTGATGCAATAGAATTACCGGGAGCAAATAAAGATGCCGAGATCTTATGAGCATTACCAATGACAAAGGTCACCGCCATTGTCTCACCTAGAGCACGGCCAAGACCTAACATAATGCCGCCGATTACACCAGTCTTGGTGTATGGTAATACTACGTTCTTAACCACCTCCCAGGTGGTACAGCCAATCCCGTAAGCAGACTCTTTTAGAACCGGGGGAACAATTTCAAATACGTCACGCATCACCGAAGCAATAAATGGCAGAACCATCATTGCCAGGATTAATCCTGCGCACAAAATACCAATTCCGTTAAACGCTCCAGAGAACAAAATACCAAGTCCTGGAATCTGACCTAAGGTCGCAGCCAAAGCGGGCTGAATGTAATCAGCAAATAAGGGAGCAAAAATGAATAAACCAAACATTCCGTAAATAATGGATGGTACGGCCGCTAGAATTTCAATCGCCGTACCCAAGGGACGTCTTAGAACTGTTGGGCAAATCTCAGTTAAGAAAACAGCAATCCCAAAACTAAGGGGTACCGCTATTAATAGAGCAATTACCGAGGTGATGATCGTGCCATAGATCGCGATTAGTCCACCAAACTCACCATTAATGATGTCCCACTCAACGGTTGTAAAAAAACCGAAGCCAAATTTATTCAGAGCGGGTGCTGCATTAAAAATAAGGGAGGCAATAATGCCTAAAAGGGCAAATAAAACGCTCAATGCAAAAAATTGTGTCAGGTACTTAAATCCAACATCAATAAAGCGCTGATTTTTTGCAATACTGACAGCTTGGGCTCTTAGTACTGCATTATTTGCTGTTACATCCATCCTTTACCCCTTTGAATAAAATCAGCTCTATTTACATAGAGCTGATTTATACACAACGTAGTGTGAGCAACATTATTTGGTATTAATCTGCGACCAAACGCTCTTACGAATAAAGTCAGTGGTTGCGTCAGGCATTGGTACATAGTCCAATTCAGCAGCCATCTTCTTACCCTCTTTAAATGCGAAGTCAAAAAACTTTAACACTTCAGCAGAGCGCGCTTTATTACCTGGCTCCTTATACATCAGAATGAATGACGCACCAGAAATTGGCCATGAAGTTGCACCTGGAGCATTGGTGATGTAAGCACCCATACCAGGAATCTTTGCCCAATCGGTACCAGCAGCTGCGGCAGCAAACGTTAGGTCATCGGCAGCAACAAACTGACCAGCAGGATTTCGCATCAAGATCGTTGGCATGTTGTTCTTTTTGGTGTATGCATATTCAACGTAACCAATCGAATTTTTTATACGATTCACGTTGGCAGCAACCCCTTCGTTACCTTT
The DNA here is from genome assembly GCF_030297615.1 of Polynucleobacter sp. HIN8. Taxonomy (NCBI): domain Bacteria; kingdom Pseudomonadati; phylum Pseudomonadota; class Betaproteobacteria; order Burkholderiales; family Burkholderiaceae; genus Polynucleobacter; species Polynucleobacter sp. HIN8. Next base: position 1,264,658 of record NZ_AP028139.1, read on the forward strand.
ACCGCCAACCGATGAAGCAGCAGGCCACTTCACAGCAGCACCTGCACCAACAGCTGATTTCCAGTCTGCGCTTACTTTAGCCAAGTAGTCAGTGAAAATAGCGGTCGTACCTGAACCGTCAGCGCGGTGAACTACCGTGATATCAGCTGAAGGTAATTTAACGCCGGGATTCAAATCAGCAATCCGCTTGTCGTTCCAGTTCGAAATCTTTCCCTGAAAAATATCGGCCAAGGTTTGGCCGTCTAAACGGAGTTGGTTTGGCTTGATTCCATCAATGTTAACTACTGGAACTACTCCGCCGATAATTGCTGGGAACTGAACCAATCCATCGGCCTGTAGATCTTCAAACTTCACTGGGGCATCGGATGCACCAAAGTCTACAGTCTTGGCTTTAATTTGTTTGATACCGCCTGAAGAGCCGATTGATTGATAGTTCAAACCATTGCCAGTGCGTGCTTTATAAGCTTCTGCCCACTTGGCATAAATTGGATATGGGAATGTTGCACCCGCTCCAGTGATGTCTGCAGCAAAGGCGGCAGGAGCAAAACTAGCGGTGGTGAAAGAAAGAGCCGCTACAGCTAGGGCTTTTTTCAAAGTAATCGTCATTTATGTTCCTTTAAATGGTTCTCGCACAACGCGATACTTAACAATAATTAGGAAATATGACGCTTTCGTGACAATAAACTAAAAAAGGTTTCTGGAAAAAATCAAATAAATCAAGGGGCTAGCAAAATTTTCTAGCCTAACTCTCTGAAGTAATTAAAGAGACTGTTTTTCTGAACCATTTCCAACTGGACCTGCATCGACCTTTTTTGTAGGTTTAGAGGATTTCCTCGGAACTAATTTTTTGACGGTAGTCGTTCTTTTTATTGGTGCTTTTGATCGTATCGTTTTACTTGTTTTTTTAGCAATTGTATGCAGGTTCTTTTCGGCTGAATCAATTGCATCCTCTACTGCTTTGCGCCCCTCTTTAAATACTTTAGCGCCCGCATCAGATACCTCACGAACGACCTTCGCAAGCTTTTCACCGCCCATTGGAATTTTTTTATCAGCCTCTTTGATCCAGTCACTAATGGCATCACGAGCACGATCAAAATGCTTTTCAGCACCATCGGCTGCTTCGTTGCCAATATCTTTCAGGATTGCCTTAACCTTCTTCTGATAGACACTCATTCGCTTAGCTGCATCGGCTGCTGCTTTCTTCTGCATTGCCTGCAATTTAGTCATATCCTTTTGAGCAGCAGTCTTGGCAGCCTCCATCGCTTGCTGCATGTTATAGCGAAGCTCTGCTGCATGATGCTCACTTAGTTGTTTGGCAGCATCTAATAATTTGTGAGAAAGGGTAAATAACTCCTGTGCTTTTGCTTTCTTAGCGGCTGCTGACGGCTTTTTCATGTGACACCTCGCGTTAAATGAAGATAGTTCAGTCTAACAAACGAATATGACAATAGCTTGATGCGCCGCACAAGTTATCAATCAATTAATTTAACTTCAGGAAACCTTTACTTCGTTTGCGATTGCCTCGGCACTTGCCTGTGCCAAGCTTTGCTGATTGGCTTCGACCATGATGCGCAGGACCGGCTCGGTACCTGAGGGTCGGATTAGAACCCTGCCCTTACCAATTAAGCTTTCCTCGACCTTACTGACCATCGCATTGAGCTTGTGATCGGCTTGCCATTCGTAGTTTGCATTGGTCTTCACATTGATGAGCACTTGTGGATAGATGGTGATGCCATCTAGCAATTCGTTGAGGGATTGTTGCTTTTGTTGCATCGCTGCGAGTACTTGCAGAGCTGCAATCGTGCCATCGCCGGTGCTGTGTTGATCAAGGCATAAGAGATGCCCTGAGCCCTCTCCACCAATGACCCACTGCTTGGCTTGCAAGAGTTCAAGTACGTAGCGGTCTCCGACCTTCGCTCGCTCAAATCCAAGACCTAGGTTCTTAATAGCAACTTCAATCGCCAAGTTCGTCATTAGGGTGCCAACCACTCCACCCATCGCCTTGCCTTGCTCTAAGCGATCTTTAGCCAAGATGTAGAGGAGCTCATCACCATTAAATAGGCGCCCGCTTTGATCAACCATTTGTAGGCGATCGGCATCACCATCGAGCGCTATACCAATATTGGCATTGACTTCCTTCACTTTGGCAATCAGCGCAGCGGGTGCGGTTGCACCACAATGATCATTAATGTTTTTGCCATTCGGCTCCACCCCAATCGTAATCACCTCAGCACCGAGCTCATGAAATACTGGCGGTGCAGTGTGATAGGCAGCACCATTGGCGCAATCGACCACAATCTTCAATCCTTTGAGATTAAGGTCTTGTGGAAAAGTGGATTTGCAAAACTCAATATAGCGCCCTGCGGCGTCATCCAAACGAAATGCCTTGCCAATTTTGTCGGAGCTGACACAGCCCATCGGTTTCTCGAGCTCCGCCTCAATCTCAAGCTCCGTCGCATCGGCGAACTTGTCGCCCTTGCCATTAAAAAACTTGATGCCGTTATCGTGATAGGGGTTATGCGACGCAGAGATCACCACTCCAGCAGATAGGCGCAGTGCTTTGGTGAGATAAGCGACCCCAGGTGTTGGCATCGGTCCACAGAGGGTCACATCAACCCCGGCAGCCGAGAACCCAGACTCTAAGGCGGCTTCGAGAAGATAACCTGAGACCCGTGTGTCTTTACCAATTAGGATGCGTTGACGCTCATTCGCTTTGCCATGGCGCTTAAGTACCATGCCAGTGGCGTAACCGAGGCGCAACATAAACTCCGGGACAATCGGTGGCACACCAACTTCCCCTCGAATGCCATCGGTCCCAAAATATTTTTTAGTCATAATTCATTATAAAACTTAGGTACTTTGCTCTCGCGTGGCCTGCCAAACCTGCAGTGCACTTACGGTCTCGGGGACATCATGGGTGCGCACAATCATGGCGCCGCGCTCCACGGCTAAGATGGCTGCAGCAATACTCGGGAGCAGACGCTCGCCGACCTCAAGATTGGTGACCTTGCCCAGCATGGACTTGCGTGATAGACCTGCTAGGACCGGGTAGCCATGTTCAACAAACGCGTCCATATGCGCCAATAACTGATAGTTGTGCTCGAGGCTCTTACCAAACCCAAAACCCGGATCGATGGCAATACGTTGTGGATCAATGCCCGCCTCTTCAATGATCGCGGCGCGCTCCAATAAAAATGCTTGCACTTCTTGAACAACGTGTTCGTAATTGGGATCAAATTGCATGGTTTGTGGATCACGTTGCATATGCATCAATACGATGCCACATTGGGTTGACTTCACAACATCCACTGCACCTGCTTGTCGTAAGGCCCAAATGTCATTGACGCAATCAACGCCCATGGCAAGGGCTGCTTGCATGGTTTGTGGCTTGTAGGTATCAATCGATAACGCAACCCCGCAATCTTTAAGGGCTTCGATAACAGGTAGAACTCGATCGAGCTCCTCTTGCAAGCCAACGGGTTGCGCTCCTGGTCGAGTTGACTCACCACCAATATCAATGATGTCAACACCGGCGGCAAGCATTTTCTCGGCCTGCGCAAGCCCTGCGTCCCGTTGATAAAAACGCCCGCCATCCGAGAATGAATCCGGCGTGGCATTGAGGATGCCCATCACCAATGGACGTTTGTGTTGATCGGAGGGGAACTCAAAAAGAAAACGCCCGCAGCGCCATGCCACGGGCGAGGATGAATACAGCATACTTACGCGGTTGCGGGTGCGCTACCTGCTGCAGGACCCTGGGTACCGCCGCCCGCGGAATTACCAAACGCAGTCGCGGTGACTGGCTTTGGAGGTTTGGGTGGGCGCCCAGCCATGATGTCATTGATCTGCTCAGAATCAATCGTCTCCCACTCTAAGAGTGCGGTGACCATGGCTTCTACCTTGTCACGGTTCTGCTCAAGGATCTTCTTTGCGAGCGCGTATTGACTATCAATTAAGGTCCGGATCTCAGCATCCACCTTTTGTTGGGTGAGCTCGGATACGGTCTTACTGTTCATGCGACCAAACATGCTGTCTTGTTCGGTATCCACATACACCATCGTGCCTAAGCTATCGCTCATGCCATAACGGGTCACCATATCACGGGCCATTTTGGTAGCGCGCTCAAAGTCATTCGATGCACCGGTGCTCATCGAACCCAAGAACACCTCTTCAGCCGCACGGCCACCAAACAAGATGGCCAACTCCTCAAGCATACGATCTTTATACAAGTTCACCCGATCAAACTCCGGCAACTGCCAGGTTACACCGAGGGCCATACCGCGCGGCATGATCGTGACCTTATGCACCGGGTCAGCCTTGGGTAGCATCTTTGCCACCACCGCATGACCCGACTCGTGATAAGCCGTGTTGCGACGCTCTTCCTCGCGCATCACCGCCGACTTGCGCTCAGGACCCATGTAGATCTTGTCTTTAGCATCTTCAAAGTCTTGCATATCGACTGCACGCTTACTGCGACGCGCTGCAAACAGAGCAGCTTCATTAACCAAGTTAGCCAAGTCCGCGCCCGAGAACCCTGGGGTTCCACGTGCTAAGACTGCTGGATCCACATCAGAGTTGATGGGGACCTTGCGCATATGCACGCGCAGGATTTGTTCACGACCCCGAATGTCAGGTAAGCCCACATGCACTTGGCGATCAAAACGGCCAGGACGCAGTAAAGCGCGATCCAGCACATCCGAACGGTTGGTCGCAGCAATGACGATCACACCGCTATTGGTCTCAAAGCCATCCATCTCGACGAGCATTTGGTTTAAGGTTTGCTCGCGCTCATCGTTACCGCCACCCATGCCGGCACCGCGATGACGACCGACCGCATCAATCTCATCAATGAAGATGATGCAAGGTGCATGCTTTTTAGCGTTCTCGAACATATCGCGCACGCGTGCAGCACCAACGCCTACAAACATCTCGACGAAGTCAGAGCCTGAGATGGAGAAAAATGGCACTTTGGCTTCGCCTGCAATTGCACGGGCCAATAAAGTCTTACCGGTTCCAGGGGGGCCGACTAAGAGCACACCGTGTGGGATACGGCCACCAAGCTTCTGAAACTTTTGCGGATCTTTAAGGAAGTCAACAATCTCAAATACTTCCTCTTTGGCTTCATCGCAACCCGCAACGTCCGCAAAGGTCACTGAATTGCTGTTCTCATCGATGAGACGTGCCTTGGATTTACCAAAGGAGAACGCGCCACCCTTACCGCCACCTTGCATCTGGCGCATCATGAAGAACCAAAAGCCGATGATTAATAAAGTCGGACCTAAGTAATACAGTGCAGAGACCAACAGGTTCGGTTCATCTTCGGTCTTACCGGTAACCTGAACACCGTATTTCATGAGATCGCCTACCATCCAGATATCGCCTGGGGAGATGATCGAGTATTTATTGCCATCGACTGGGGTAATCTGCAAGGTACGGCCTTGCACATCGACGCGCTTAATCTTGCCAGCCTTGGCGTCATCCATAAATTGGGAATACGTGACCTGATCTTGCGTGCGAGGTTTATCAAACTGCTTAAATACAGTGAATAGAACCAGGCCAACGATGAGCCATACACCCACTTTTTGGAACATATTGTTATTCAAAATATACCTTTGCCGGATCAATCCGGGAGTTATCGGGGCCAAGAACCAAACCTCACCCTATGTATTTGATTCTACTCCCGTTGAAATTCAAGGGTTGGAGGTCTAATTTATCCTAAAAAAGCTGGGTTTTCTATGTTTTGGGGCCAATCTGTGCGATTTGACCTACTTTAAATAGCGGCCTAGCAGAAAGGTTTCAGAGGATTTATCCCGAGAGGCCTTGGGTTTACGGGGAGAAACGGTCTTAAATACCCCCTTAAAGGCCTCAACTATTTGGCTATAGCCACTGCCATGAAAGCACTTAATCAACAACGCTCCATCGGGTTTCAGATGCTCTTTGGCAAACTCCAAGGCAAGCTCTGCGAGATTTGCCATCCGCGCTGCATCGGCCACACCGACACCAGAGAGGTTGGGTGCCATATCGGAAAGCACTAAATCGACTTTGCCGTTTGCTTCTGGTGGCAATGCCGCTTCGAGTGCTCGCAAGCCCTCCTCCTCTCGAAAGTCACCCAAAATGAAGGTGACATCGGCTACGGGTTCCATCGGCAAGAGATCAATGGCGATGATGCAACCATCGGGCTTACCAGCGGTCTCGGGTGTGGGGTTTTTGCGAAGCTGCACTAAACGATTACGAATGTATTGACTCCAGCTACCTGGGGTGCTGCCTAAATCGACCACGGTCATACCCGCCCGAATCAAATGATCCTGCTCATCGATCTCGGAGAGTTTGTAGGCCGCACGCGCACGATAGCCCTCTTTCTGCGCGAGCTTAACGTACGGATCATTGACATGATCGTGCAACCAATTTTTATTGAACTTGTTCTTTGCCACAAACAGCATTGTCCTTGTTTTCGATCACAACCCAGAAATCCTCTATGATGCAGGCATGACTGCTCTCTCACTAACTCCAACGCAACGTAAGGCCCAGCGCGCTAAAGCCCATGCCCTTAATCCCGTTGTCATGATTGGGAACGATGGTCTCACCGTAGCAGTTCGTAAAGAAATTGATCGCGCCCTATCGAGCCATGGTCTCATTAAGATCCGCGTACTCGGTGATGATCGCGATGCCCGCATTGCGATGTACGAATCCATTTGCGATGACCTGAGCGCTGCTCCGATTCAGCACATTGGCAAACTCCTCGTGGTGTGGCGACCGATGGAATCAAAACCTGAGAAATCTGTTCCCTCCAAGAAGGTGGCGCGCGCCTATCAAACTGCACGCACTAATCAACGCAGCAATGGTTCGCGAGTTGGCTTTAAAAAAGCAGCCGTGGCCAGCAGCAGCAAACCAAAGCGCCGCAAGACTCGCTTAGCGAGCCCCAAAAAAGCGGCTTTGGGTTAATCGCCAAACCAAATAAAGACCCAAGAGACTTTGCACTAAGAAAACACTGCTTGAGATACCGTGCAAGGTAGCAAACAAACTCGCAGAAGCGGAATACATCACTGGCATGCCTTGCAACAAGGCATTCTCGCGTAAGTTCTCCATCCAGGGCATCAGTACGAAGCTACCAAGCGCAGCACACACAAGCATCGCAAGTAGAATCCAACGAATCGCACGATAGGCTTGTAATCCACGACTTACCAAGAGGTTTGCTAAGACCAGCAGCGCCACACAGAGCACCAGACTTACATACGCTTCCACCTGAAAGATCGCGCCAGCCACCATACCGGCCACTTGACGATCGGTGAGGGTCGCAAACAAAGTAGGTGCAACCAAATAGCCGACGGTAATTAGACTACCAACCCAAAGGCTACTGACAAAGAAGAACAGGCGTTGCGCAATTTGGTGCGAAGTGGAATCGTGTTGCATCGTGCAAACTAAGTGACTAAGGTTGCCAGTTTAGCCAAAACATCATCGATAACTGCCGAAGACACGGTCTCAACGCGTTTTGCTTTACGCGCCACGAGGTCTAGGGTGCGAGGTTGATCGCAGCGAGCAATCCCTGTGGTTTTAGTTCCAACCAGCTCGACTGCAAACCCTGCAACCCGGGCAAACTGTCCGCCAGTTGAAATCGGCACAACAATTGGGGTCTTGGTTAGTTGATTAAACGGTGCTGGTGACACGACCAATACAGGTCGATACCCTTTTTGCTCATGACCAGCCGTTGGATCAAGAGATACCAAATAAATATCACCTCGCTTCATTACAGAATCTCATTACCTACAGGGGAGCTATCCAGCCACTGCCGATCCTCGCTTGGCATTTTTGCTTTTGGATCGCACTGCGCTAATAAATCAGCGAGTGCATATTGAGGCTTAGTAACAGGTCGTACGACCAATTGCCCTTCCACCAGAGCGACATCAACGGTTGATCCACACGCAATCTGAAGTTCTTTAAGGAAAACCGGGGACACTGTCAGCATCACTGAACCTCCAACCCTTCTTAAATTAGTATGCATACGCCCTCCGAATAAGTTATACCAAAGTATAACAAATTCGGGGAGAGATTATATTTTTATATAACTAGATGTAACGAACCGAGAGAATCTCGACTTCTCGGGCGCCCGCAGGGGCTTGAACGGTGACCACATCGCCCTCTTCTTTACCAATTAAGGCGCGGGCAATGGGGGAGCTGATCGAGATCTTATTAGCAGCAATGTCGGCCTCATCATCACCCACAATTTGATAGCTCATTTTTTTGCCGTCATCAAGGTCTTCGAGTTCAACGGTGGCCCCAAAAACGACACGACCTTCTGCCTCAAGTAATGCAGGGTCAATAATTTGTGCGGCAGATAATTTGGTCTCGAGCTCTTTAATGCGACCTTCAATAAACGCCTGCTTCTCTTTGGCGGCATCGTACTCTGCGTTCTCCGAGAGATCGCCCTGGGCGCGCGCTTCAGCAATCGCATTGATTACTGCTGGGCGTTCCACATGCTTTAAGCGCGTGAGCTCTTCCTTCAAGAGCTCAGCACCATGCTTGGTAATCGGAATCGTGTTTGTACTCATACTGCTCAACCTTAAAATCGATCAGGCTCGATTTTAGACTAGCTAAGCGAAATATGTAAATTCTGTAAGGAATAAACCTCGAGCAAGTCCTTCGCACGCATCCCTTCCATCACCGCACGAGCTGCACTAATCGTGGTGTAGTAGGTCACACCGTTAGCCTGTGCCGTGGTTCGAATCGAGCGAGAGTCCGCAATCGCATTACGGGTTTCATCAACGGTTGTAAAGACCAAGGTGATCTCACCGTTTTTAATCATATCGACAATATGCGGACGGCCCTCTTTGACTTTATTCACCACCGATACCGGAATATTCGCTGCAGCAATGGCCGCAGCAGTACCTTTGGTAGCAACCATCGGAAAGCCCATCTCGTGCAAGAGCTTGGCCACCATAACGGCAAGTGGCTTATCACTATCTTTCACTGTTAGCACCACATTACCGCTCTTGGGCAATTTAATCCCCGCTGCTAATTGTGATTTGAATAAGGCTTCACCAAAGGTTTTACCAACACCCATCACCTCACCGGTGGAGCGCATCTCCGGACCTAAGATTGGATCAATGCCTGGGAACTTATTAAATGGGAACACCGCCTCTTTAACCGAGTAGTACGGAGGAATCACCTCCTCCATAATGCCCTGCTGATCAAGACTTTGACCGACCATGCAGCGCGCGGCAATCTTCGCTAACTGTAAGCCAGTTGCTTTTGATACATAGGGCACGGTGCGTGATGCACGAGGATTGACCTCGAGAACAAAGATGGTGTCTTTACCGTCGTTTTGCTGAATGGCAAATTGCACGTTCATTAGACCAACCACATTCAGACCCTTCGCCATCGCAGCGGTTTGACGCTTGAGCTCGGCAACGGTCTCTTTCGATAAGGAGTATGGCGGTAATGAGCACGCAGAGTCGCCTGAATGCACACCTGCTTGTTCAATATGTTCCATCACGCCACCAATAAACACGCGCTTTCCATCAGAAATGCAATCCACATCGCACTCAATCGCATCGTTTAAGAAACGATCCAACAAAACGGGTGAGTCATTGGAAACCTTCACGGCCTCGCGCATATATCGCTCGAGGTCACGGCCATCGTGCACGATCTCCATCGCCCGACCACCTAATACATAGGAAGGACGAACCACTAAGGGATAGCCAATTTCTTGCGCAAGCTTAAGAGCTTCATCCTCAGCACGCGCGGTGCGATTGGGCGGTTGACGCAATTGAAGGTCATGCAAGAGCTTCTGGAAGCGCTCCCGATCCTCAGCAGCATCAATCATGTCGGGCGAGGTGCCAATAATCGGGACACCATTGGCCTCAAGATCCAAAGCAAGCTTCAGTGGGGTCTGGCCGCCGTATTGCACAATCACGCCCTTGGGTTTCTCCTTAGCCACAATCTCGAGCACATCCTCTAAGGTGAGGGGCTCAAAATACAAGCGATCGGATGTGTCGTAGTCGGTCGACACGGTTTCTGGATTGCAGTTCACCATGATGGTCTCGTAACCATCATCGCGCATCGCAAGCGCTGCATGCACGCAGCAATAATCAAACTCAATGCCCTGGCCAATCCGGTTGGGCCCACCACCGAGCACCATGATCTTCTCGCGCTGCGTGGGCTGTGACTCGCACTCACCATGCTCGGCTTCGTAGGTGGAGTACATGTAAGCCGTATTGGTCGCAAACTCGGCTGCGCAGGTATCGACTCGCTTATACACGGGGAATACGCCATGACGATGCCGAGTTTGACGCACTGCCGTCGCATCGGTCTTTAATAATTTTGCTAAGCGTCGATCCGCAAATCCTTTTTGCTTTAAGAACCGGATCTCTGCCGCACTGAGGCTTGTCAAGGAATGCTCTTTCACCGCATTCTCAATTTCCACCAGTTCTTCAATTTGCTCCAAGAACCATGGATCAATTTTGGTCTCTTCGTAAACCTCATCAATTCCCATGCCCATACGGAAGGCATCAGCCACATACCAAATCCGATCTGGACCTGGCTCACCGATCTCAGCAATGATGTCTTCGAGGTCGGTCGATTTCTCATCGAGACCATCGACACCCACCTCAAGACCGCGCAAAGCTTTTTGGAATGACTCTTGGAAGGTCCGGCCAATCGCCATGACCTCACCAACCGATTTCATTTGGGTGGTTAAGCGTGGATCGGCTTCACGGAACTTCTCAAAGGCAAAGCGTGGGATCTTAGTCACCACATAATCGATACTGGGCTCAAACGATGCCGGCGTGGCACCACCCGTAATATCGTTTTGCAACTCATCTAAGGTATAGCCCACGGCTAATTTGGCAGCAACCTTGGCAATTGGAAAGCCTGTGGCCTTCGATGCAAGCGCGGATGAACGCGACACCCGTGGGTTCATCTCAATCACAATCATGCGCCCATCAACCGGATTAATTGAGAACTGCACGTTCGATCCACCGGTATCCACCCCAATCTCGCGCAAGACTGCGATTGAGGCATTACGCATGATTTGATACTCTTTATCGGTCAGCGTTTGTGCGGGCGCCACCGTGATCGAATCCCCGGTATGTACACCCATCGGGTCTAAGTTCTCAATCGAGCAAACAATGATGCAGTTATCGGCACGATCACGCACCACTTCCATCTCAAACTCTTTCCAGCCCAAGAGGGACTCTTCAATCAAAAGCTCTCGAGTCGGCGACAGATCCAGACCGCGTTTGCAAATCTCTTCAAACTCTTCACGGTTGTACGCAATGCCACCGCCCGATCCACCCATCGTGAAGGAAGGTCTAATCACTACCGGGAATCCTGAGCTATCCGTTTCTGCCTGAATGCGTTGCTGCACGGTAATCGCCTCTTCCATCGAGTGCGCAATCCCCGACTTGGCCGATCCCAAACCAATTTTGGTCATTGCATCTTTGAACTTCTGACGATCCTCCGCTTTATCAATCGCTTCGGGAGAGGCACCGATGAGTTCACAGTTGTATTTTTTAAGAACGCCATGGCGATGTAAATCGAGGGCGCAGTTCAGTGCGGTCTGGCCGCCCATGGTGGGCAATATGGCATCGGGCTTCTCGGTGGCAATAATGCGCTCAACGACTTCCCAAGTAATCGGCTCGATATAGGTCACATCCGCCATCTCCGGATCGGTCATGATGGTCGCAGGATTACTGTTTACCAGAATGACGCGATAGCCCTCTTCGCGTAAGGCTTTACACGCTTGTGCACCCGAATAATCAAACTCGCAAGCTTGCCCAATCACAATCGGACCGGCGCCGATGATCAAAATGCTCTGAATGTCAGTCCGCTTTGGCATCAACGCGCTCCTTGACCAGCAGCATTCATGAGGTGCATGAAGCGATCAAACAAATAGGCAATGTCATGAGGACCTGGCGAGGCTTCTGGATGCCCCTGAAAACAAAACGCTGGTTTATCTTTCCAAGCTAAGCCTTGCAAGGATCCATCAAACAAGGAGATGTGTGTGACCCGTAAATCAGCCGGTAAGGTCTTTGCGTCGACTGCAAAGCCATGGTTTTGTGACGTGATCGCGACACGACCGCTATCTAAGTCTTTCACAGGATGATTGGCGCCGTGGTGCCCAAACTTCATCTTCAAGGTCTTCGCACCGGCAGCTAAGCCCATGATCTGATGACCTAAACAAATACCAAAGGTTGGGATGTTTTTGCTAATGACGGTTTGTGCAGCACTGATCGCGTAATCACACGGCTCGGGGTCACCAGGGCCATTGGATAAAAATACGCCATCGGGTTTTAAAGCCAAGACTTCAGCCACGGGGGTCTTGGCAGGCACGACCGTGAGTGCACATCCACGCTCAGCCAACATGCGCAGAATATTACGCTTGACACCAAAGTCATAAGCGACAACTCGCTTACTTAGGTTCTTCATCACTCTAAATGCCGGTTTGCCATGCTCACCGTGCAACTGCCACTCCCCTTCTTGCCACTCATAGGGTTTTGGGGTGGTAACCACTTGCGCAAGATCAAGGCCTGCCATTCCTGAGAATGCTTTGGCTAAAGTTAAAGCGCGCTGTGCGAGGGCATCCACATCATCACCGATCTTGCCAGCCACGATTGCGCCCGATTGCGCTCCTCGATCACGCAACAGACGGGTTAGCTTACGGGTATCAATGCCAGCAATACCAGGAACTTTGGCAGCACGTAAATAATGATCAAGACTATCTTCAGCTCGGAAATTTGAAACACGTGCCGATAGGTCTTTAATGATGAGGCCCGCTGCATAGATTTTTGCTGACTCCGCATCTTGGGCATTGACACCTACATTACCGATATGCGGATAGGTTAAGGTCACTAACTGACGCGCATAACTCGGATCGGTGATGATTTCTTGATAACCGGTTAGCGCAGTATTAAATACCACCTCACCACTCGTTTCGCCAGGGGCGCCAATACTTTGACCAGAAAAAATGGAGCCATCAGCAAGTGCTAAAACGGCGGGGGGAAAGGAAGGAAGCAAGGGCGACAAACAATCTCCAATACCCTGTTGCCGTCCAACACTTTTTGCCCCAAAAGACAAACCCGAGGCGAAATTGCGGGGAGGTAAGTGTCTTTAAGCGCTAGGGCAAATTATTAGTTACTGATAGTCGTAATGATACCAGTTCTCTGCCCCTCACCCTGCCTTCACGCAAAACCGTTTACTTTGCCCGGCTACTTTCCAATCACCTGTTTGATCTGCGCTAGAACCGATTGATCTTCCATCGTGCTGATATCACCAGGATCACGTCCTTCCGCAACTGCTTGCAATGCGCGTCGCACAATTTTGCCCGAACGCGTCTTTGGTAATGCACTCACCAAATACACCCGCGCGGGTCTTGCAACCGCACCCAATTGCGAATCAACGGTCTTCATGACCTCCGCTTCCATATTAGTGGTTTTGCTTGGATCTTTTGCAATCACAAAACCAATGGCTACTTGTCCCTTAAGTTGATCTTCCACGCCAACGACTGCGACTTCAGCCACATTCGAATGACTTGAAATACTCTCTTCAATCTCACGAGTACCCAATCGGTGTCCAGCAACGTTAATCACATCATCCGTTCGACCCAAGATAAAGAAGTAACCATCCTTGTCTTTAATTGCCCAATCAAAGGTGGAATACACCATCTTGCCAGGCACGGTCTCCCAGTAGGTTTTGATAAAGCGCTGATCATCACCCCATACGGTTTGCATGCATCCGGGTGGTAATGGTCCCTCGATGGCAACCACGCCCTTTTGATCTGGACCCAACTCGGCACCCGTTGCTTCATCGAGGAGCTTCATGTTGTAACCATAGACCGGCACGCCTGGTGAGCCAAATTTATGCGGCATGACCTCAACGCCTCGTTGAATGGCTAAGATCGGCCATCCGGTCTCGGTCTGCCAATAGTTATCTACAACGGGTTTCTTCAGCGCATCATGAATCCATGAAGCCGTTGGTTCATCAAGTGGTTCGCCAGCCAAGAACAGGGTACGGAGAGTCGATAGGTTGTATTTGCTCAGAAACGCTGGGTCTTGTTTCTTGAGAACCCGGACCGCCGTAGGGGCTGAGAACATCACCGATACCTTGTACTTCTCAACCAAGCTCCACCAAATACCCGCATCGGGTCGCAGCGGCGTGCCCTCGTACATGATGGTCGCCATGCCATTAATGAGTGGCCCATAAATAATGTAGCTATGCCCTACCACCCAGCCAATATCCGAGGTGGTAAACATGGTCTCTCCCGGATTACCGCCAAAGATGAGGCGCATCGAGCTTGCCAGTGCCACCGCATAACCTCCCGTATCGCGTTGCACACCTTTGGGTTTACCAGTGGTACCCGAGGTATACAAAATATAGGATGGATGCGTTGCATCAACCCACTCGACAGGGACCTTGGTATTGAGATGTTTCTCACGCTCAGTGGCGTAATCCAAATCGCGATTGGCCACAGTGGTGAACTCAGAGAGGCCTCGGTTCACAATCAACACTTTTTCAGGTTTGGCAGTTGATAGCGTGATCGCTTCATCGAGGAGCGGCTTATAAGGGACTGCCTTACCACCGCGCATACCAGCTTCTGCAGTAATGATCATCTTCGGCTTCGCATCATCAATGCGTGAGGCCAAACTATGCGATGCAAATCCACCAAATACTACTGAATGAATGGCACCGATGCGGGTGCATGCGAGCATCGCAAAACAGGCTTGCGCAATCATCGGCATGTAAATCAGGACACGATCCCCTTTTTTTACGCCGTTGGCTTGCAAGATCGCAGCCATCCGATTGACTTCATCATGCAACTCAAGAAATGTATAGGCATGCTCTTGATTGGTTTCAGTGGAGACCGCAACCAATGCGATTTGCGATGCACGATCCTTTAAATGCCGATCAACTGCGTTATGGCAAAGATTGGTTTGTCCACCAACAAACCACTTGGCAAAAGGTGGTTTAGAGTAATCGAGGACTTGTGAAAACGGCTGATGCCAATCAACTAATTTAGCCTGCTCGGACCAAAATGCTTTTGGATCCCGAATTGAGTTCTCATGAAATGATTTGTAGCCAATACTCATCCTGCATTCCCTTCACAACAAAATAATCAATGGCTTCGAATTAAGGAGCCGTTTTTACACTGGCGTTCACTCCAGAGCCAGAATTACTTCCTGTTTTCGCTGATTTTGTGGTGTTTGTCGATGGGGATTTTTGCTGAGTGCTGGCAGTCTTGGAATTGGTGGCCTTCTTCGGGGTGGTTTTAGCATTGGCGCTCGCCTGAGATGGCTTACTGGCCTTCGGTTTGGCGGGAGCTGTTCGATCAAGCTTTAACTGACCATGGTCAGCTAGATATTGCGGAATATCCGACTCTTTTCCTGGGGGTTTCGGGATTAAAACGGTTGATCCTGCCCGAATCCGCATACCACGAGGAATATTATTCACGTCGCGAATGGTCTCAGGATTTAAAGCCAGTCGGGTTGCCAATTGTTCAGGGGTCTCGCTTTTGGTGACCTTCAATGCAGTCCACGATGACAAGGGCTTCGTATAGCTTGCTAAGTTCATCTGAAAAAGTTCAGCACGTGCAAATGGCAAAAGCATTTGCTGATCGGCAGCCGCCAAGATCACAGGTTTATTAAATGCGGGGTTGAGATTACGAAAGTCCTCTAGGGACATCTCGGCCAATTGGGCAGCAACATCCACATCAATATCACGAGTCACATCAATCGCCACAAAATACGGATGGTTCTCAAGCTCGGGCAATACGATGTTGTACACCCCCGGATTTTGCACAATATTTTTGTATGCCATTAACTTCGGCACATACTCACGGGTCTCGCGAGGCATGGTGAGGCTTTCGTAATCAGTGGGCTTGCGCAGCGCTTGATTGCGTTTAATCGCCCGAGCAACATTCCCCTCGCCCCAGTTGTATGCAGCCAGAGCCAATTGCCAATCCCCAAATTGTTTATAGAGTCGCTGTAGATAATCCAGTGCTGCATTCGTTGATTGCAATACATCGCGGCGCTCATCCCGAAATACATTCTGCGTTAACTTAAAGTCTTGACCGGTTCTCGGCATGAACTGCCAAATTCCCATCGCCTTGGCTGTTGACTTAGCCTCTGGATTGAAAGCGCTCTCAACAAACGGCAAGAGCGCGATCTCAGTGGGCATGTTGCGGCGGTTGACCTCTTCAACAATATAAAAGAGGTAGCGTGAAGAACGCGCCATTGAGCGATTCACATAGTCTGGACGATTGACAAGCCATTGGGTTTGTTTCTCAACCAAAGGGCTATCGAGCTCAGGCAACTGAAAGCCCTGACGAATCTGGGCCCACAGATCATTTGAGGGGGCCATGAGATTGCTCACCGATTGTTTACTGAGGTCTACACGTGGGGCTTTAGCAGCACGTGGATCACGCCGAGTATCAGCACTCGAGGAGGACCACTCGGGTGAGGTACTAGCACAACCACTCAAGACCAGAATGGCTGCACTTCCGATGAGAAGAAGCAAACGACGCATCATCTTAGAACCGATCCTTCCATGCCCGCACGACTGCCAAAACCTCAGCGGGGCTTTTAAGATCTTGACCAATTTGAGCGCGTGCGGCGGCAATCACCGGAGTTTGATCACATCGCATAAATGGATTGACCCGCTTCTCATGCGCAATCGTGGTGGGGAGCGTGGGTTGATTGCGTTTGCGCATGGCATCGGCCGCTTGGGACCACTCAATTAAAGCTGAATTATCTGGCTCGACCGCAAGTGCGAAACGAATATTCGATAAGGTGTACTCGTGGGTGCAGTACACCAAGGTATCGGGAGGCAAGGCCAAGAATTTTGCCAACGAACTCGACATCTGGGTAGGCGTTCCTTCAAAGAGGCGTCCACATCCTGAGGCAAAGAGCGTATCGCCACAAAATAACTTTGGGGTTTGTCCAGCGTTCGCTTCGCTACGCGCTACATAGGCAATATGGCCTAAGGTATGGCCTGGAACCTCAAGAACCTGGAGCTGGATCTTCGGCGCATCAAATGCCACGGCATCCCCCTCAAAGAGCGCGTGACTGCGTAAGGCAATATCCTCGCCAGCGGGGCCATACACCGGTACCAAGAATCCATGTTGAGTTGCCCACGCGAGGATCTCTGGTAATCCGCCGATATGGTCAGCATGGTAATGAGTGATTAGAATTCCGGTAAGGCGCAGATTCTGTTGAGTAAGGTAGTCAATTGCCGGCTTTGCTTCACCAGGGTCAACCAAAATAGCCGACTGTTGATCGTGAATGCACCAAATGTAGTTGTCGGTAAACGCAGGTATGGGCCACACTTGCAATAAGGAATTTGAAACCATGGCAACACCTTAGGACACAAGATAATCTGTCTATGATACCAACGACCCCACCGAACGTGCAGACCGATACTCCGCCTGAGAGTTCGTGGGAGACGTGGCTGCAATCGCCTCCGGGACAATACATTCTCCAATCGGAGCAAGAGCTCTTCAATCAAGCGGTTGTCGATGTATTTGGCTATTACGCCTTGCAAATTGGGTTACCGCAAATCAACACCCTCGCAGAAAATCGGATTTCTTTGAAACTGATGCTACTTCCCCATAGGATTGCGAAAGCCGATGGCGATCTGCCCTATCAACCGATTGAAGGGATTCCGGAAGAATTACCATTTGCCGATCAATCCATTGATTTAGTGGTTCTGCCCCATGTCTTGGAATTTGCCCAAGACCCGCACCAGATTCTGCGCGAGGTCGATCGCGTCTTAATGCCCGAGGGCCGTGTTGTGATCTCGGGCTTTAATCCAGCGAGCCTTTGGGGCTTGCGGCAATATGCCGGTCGCTTGATTGGTAAAAATTATTTGCCGCGTGAGGGTCAGTTCCTAAGTTTGTTGCGTGTAAAGGATTGGTTGAAGTTGCTCGACTACTCCCTCGACCGTGGTCACTTTGCGTGCTATCGCCTACCGTTGCGCAAAGAGAAAAATATGACCCGCATGGCATTCCTCGAAAAAATGGGGAATCGCTGGTGGCCAATCTTTGGCTCCGTATTTTTAATCTCGGCCATTAAGCGCCACCCGGGCACCCGTTTGGTGGGGCGAGTTCCTAAACAAGCTTTGGCGCTTCCACAACTCAACCCGGCTGCTCAGCAAACTTCCCACAAAGTTACCGAGGAGGTATAAAGAGCGTATGAGTAAACCCCACATCACGATCTATACCGATGGTGCCTGCAAAGGCAATCCTGGTCCAGGTGGCTGGGGGGTGGTATTGCGATCTGGTGAACACGAAAAACACTTGCATGGCGGCGCACCCGATACCACCAACAATCGAATGGAAATCAGTGCGGTAATCCATGCCCTCAAGGCGCTCAAGCAGCCGAGCGTCGTTGATCTCTATACCGACTCCCAATACGTCCAAAAAGGGGTCAGCGAGTGGCTCTCTGGCTGGAAAGCGCGTGGCTGGAAGACTGCTGATAAATCCCCGGTCAAGAATGTCGATCTTTGGCAAGAGCTCGATGCCCTATTACCCCAGCATGAGATTGCGTGGCATTGGGTCCGCGGCCACAATGGCCACCCCGGAAATGAACTAGCAGATCAACTCGCCAATCAAGGTGTGGAGGCCTTTTTATCCAATAACTGATGGGCGCCCCGCTTGGGCATATGAGAGAATGCTTTAACTCGATCAATCGCAAAGCAATTTAGACTAGTGCCGTGACCAAACCTCCATCCTTTATTGCCCGCATCAAGCAGACCATTACGGCGTGGGGTCGCCAATTGGTCAACCGGCTCCAAAAAATCGATCTCAAGCAATTTGTGGCGTTTCTAATTAAGCGCAAATGGTGGGTTGTTGCAATTGTGGTCTTAATTTATGCAGGCAATAAAGCTTACGATCATTTTTTCCCACCCGAAAGTAAACGTGGTGGAATCCAAACAGTTACCACTGCCCTTCTCGAGAAACAAGACATCCCCATCATTATTGAATCGACCGGCACGATTGTGGCTAATAACATCGTGGATGTCCGACCTCAGGTCACCAATGTGGTCAAAGAGATTCATATTAAAGAAGGTCAAGAGGTGAAGAAGGGGCAACTGCTCTTCACCTTAGACGATCGCAATGACCGCGCCAATTACGATAAAGCCAAAGCCGTAGCCGACGATGCACAACGACAGTTGCAACGTGCTAAAGAATTAGTGGCTCAAAACTTTATTTCTAAAGCGGGCTTAGATACGGCTGAAGCCAATGCTAAATCCGCTGCAGCGTCTGCGCGCGCGGCCGAGGTGCAACTCTCCTTTGATTACATTCGCGCACCGATTGATGGGCGTGCGGGCATCATTAATGTATTCCCTGGCTCCTTGGTAGCGCCGGGTAATATTGTGACCACAGCCTCCAGCTCCACCGCGACCACTGCTTTGGGTGCGATGGTCACCATTACGCAATTAGATCCGATCAATGTGCAATTTATTGTGGGCGAAGACAATATACCGCTGTTGATGCAAACCGATTCTGCCAACTTAAAGGTATCGGTGACGGTGGGTGACAACCGCACTCAGGTTTTTGAAGGTAAGGTCTTAGTGATTGATAACCAGGTGGATCCAGCGATTGGGGCGGTTCGTGTCAAGGCTCAGATTGCCAATGACAAGCGCCTCTTATTACCAGGGCAGTTTGCCCGGGTTAAGCTAGAAGCCAACACCTTAAAGGATGCCATTCTGGTTCCGTCCCAAGCGGTGGTGATTAATCCCCGCGGTCGATTTATTTATGTGGTGGGTGCAGAGGATAAGGTGAGCCTCAAACCCATCAAGGTCAGCTATGAGTATCAGGGCAAGGCTGCGATCACCGGCGTTGAGGTTGGTGAACGCGTGGTGATTGAGGGTAAACAAAATCTACGCCCTGGCACCAAAATACGAGAGAGTAAGTCCGCTGCTGCTCAAAAGCCTGCTGAAGCCCCCAAGCCTGAATCTAAACCCGCTGATAAAAAATGACGCTCTCTGAGCTTTGTATCCGACGGCCTGTCATGACCGTTTTGCTCTCGGTGGTGACGGTCTTTGCCGGCGCTATCGCATACACCCGCATTCCCGTTGCAGCATTACCCAGCTTTAATACACCGGTAATTTCCGTATCGGCATCCTTACCAGGAGCCTCTCCCGAAAATATGGCGTCCTCGGTTGCTCTGCCGCTTGAGAAAGAGTTCTCCACCATTGATGGCATTACGGTGATTAGCTCAACCAATTTTTTAGGTACAACCAATATCACCCTCGAATTTAATAACGATCGCGATATTGATAAAGCCGCGGTCGATGTTCAGGCTGCACTATTGCGCGCTCAGCGCCGTCTGCCAATCGAGATGACCGTACCGCCCTCCTATCGCAAGGTCAACCCTGCCGATGCACCGGTTCTTATCATCGGTATGACCTCGCCATCAATGGATTTATCCGAGCTCAATGATTACGCTGAAAACTTAATCTCTCCAACGCTCTCCACGATTGATGGAGTGGCTCAAATTATTGTGTATGGCATTAAACGTTATGCCATCCGCGTGCAAGCCAGACCAGACTCTTTGGCTACACATAACCTCACGATGGAAGATCTCTCGATCGCCATCAATAAAGCGAACTCCAATACCCCCGTGGGTGTTTTAGAGGGCCCACGGCAACTACTCACCATCTATGCCAATAAACAATTAGTGAGTGCTGCGGATTTTGCCAACCTCGTGGTTGCTCAAAAGAATGGTTTACCCATCTATCTGCGCGATGTGGCCGAGGTGGTTGAGAGTTATGAGAACGTTCGCACTCTATCTACGACCAACGGTGAACGATCGATTGCACTTGCGATTCAGCGCCAGCCCAATGCCAATACGGTCAAAGTAGTGGATGCCGTCAAGGCGATGATTCCGGAATTTGAGAAGCAATTACCCGCCTCGATTAAGCTCACACTGATCAATGATCGCTCCTTATCCATTCGTGAGGCGATTCATGATGTCAATTTGACGTTAGGACTTACCGTTGCCTTAGTGGTCTTAGTGATCTTTCTGTTTCTGAAGCATATTTCTGCAACGGTAATCCCCTCGCTGAGTTTGCCAATTTCTCTGATTGGCGCCTTCTTCTTGCTCTATTTCATGGGCTACAGCTTAGATAACGTATCGCTCTTGGGGATTACCTTGGCGGTGGGCTTAGTGGTTGATGATTCTATTGTGGTCTTAGAGAATATCGTACGCTATGTCGATCAGGGCATGAGTCCGTTAAAAGCTGCCCTCAAAGGCAGTCGCGAGGTTGGGTTCACCATTCTCTCCATTTCACTTTCCTTGGTAGCTGTTTTTATTCCCATCTTCTTCATGGAAGGTCCAATCGGTCTTTTATTCCGTGAGTTTGCGGTGGTCGTCTCCTTGGCGATCGTAGTGTCGGCGGTGGTCTCACTCACCTTGGTGCCTATGCTCTGCAGCCGCTACCTGCCCAAACCTGGACAGCATGCTCGCGAGTTTGCAATCAATCGTCACTTTGATCGTTGGTTTGAGTGGACGCAAAAGACCTATGTGCATTATTTGGATATTGCCTTACAAAAGCGTAAACAAGTCTTGTGGCTAGCAGTGGCTACCTTCGTTATCACAATTGCCATGTTTGTCTATACGCCAAAGGGATTCTTTCCCGAGGAAGATATTGGCCAGATCACTGCAACGACCGAGGCGGATCAAGATATTTCTTTCAAGGCCATGCTGGAGTTACAAGACCGTGCTGCACAGATCGTGGCAAACGATCCGAATGTCGCAAATTTTGTTTCCATATTAGGTGGTGGGCTTAGTGCAGGTAGTAATACGGGTCGCTTTTTTATTGTTCTCAAGCCACGCGATGAACGCGAATCCATGACCAAAGTTCTTGAGGGTCTGCGTGCAAAGTTCAGGGACGTTCCAGGTTTGCAAGTGTTTATGCGCCCCATCCAAAATTTACAACTCGGTGGACGATCCAGTAAAAGTCGCTATCAATTTACTCTGCAAAGCGTTGGTTTTGAGGGGGTGAATGAGTGGTCAGAGAAATTGCTCGAGAAATTACGAGTTGATCCAATCTTTAGGGACGTCACCTCTGACTCGCAAATGAAAGGTCTAAACGTACAAATTGATATTAATCGTGATAAAGCGGCACAAGCAGGGGTTACGATCGCGGATATTCGTCAAGCTTTGTATAACGCCTTTGGGCAGCGCCAGGTCTCCACCATTTATACAAGCGTCAATACCTATTACGTTATTTTAGAGACAGCAGAGGATCAACGCCAGTTTGAGACCGATCTCAACAAAGTGTTCTTGCGGGGCCGCGCGACCAATCAGTTAATTCCGTTATCGAGTCTCGCAAGTTTCAAGCGCACCATTGGCCCGACTGCGGTTAACCATCAGGGCCAAATCCCAGCCGTGACTCTGTCATTTAACTTGGCGCCTGATGTGGCTTTAGGTGAAGCGACTGACAAGATTGAAAAGTATGTAAAAGAAATTAACTTACCGCCCTCCATCATTACTAGCTACGGAGGCGACGCCAAAGTCTTTAAAGGCAATCAAACTGGGCAATTTGTCCTGATTATTGCTGCGCTAGCAGTAATTTATATTCTGCTTGGGGTGCTCTATGAGAGCTACATTCACCCCATTACCATTTTGGCTGGCTTACCGTCCGCGGCCATTGGTGCCCTCCTCTCTTTATGGATGTTTGGGATGGAACTCACCATCATTGCCACGATTGGTATTTTGATGCTGATTGGCATTGTCAAGAAAAATGCCATCTTGATGATTGACTTCGCCCTTGACGCGCAACGTAAACAAAAAATGAGCCCAACGGAGGCTATTCGGACCGCATGCATCTTGCGCTTTCGCCCCATCATGATGACCACCCTCGCTGCAATTATGGGCGCCTTGCCGATTGCGCTCGGCCTTGGTGCTGGCGCTGAACTACGCCAACCCCTTGGTATTAGCGTCGTCGGCGGTTTGATCTTGTCACAATTTGTGACCTTGTTCATCACCCCTGTCATATATCTGTATCTCGATCGCTATGCTGGGCGCGGACCCCTTGAGATACCCCCAGAAGATCTCCAAGATACCTAAGCGTTTTACAATTAGGTATGCGTCAAATCATCTTAGATACCGAAACCACTGGACTAAATCCAGCCACCGGTGATCGCATCATCGAGATTGGCTGTATTGAGCTCATCAATCGCCGCCAAACCGGTAAGACCCTCCATCACTACATTAATCCCGAACGCGATATTGCCGAGGGTGCATTTGCAGTGCATGGTCTATCGCGAGAGTTTTTAACCGATAAACCCGTCTTCGGAGTGATTGTTGATGAGCTCACTGAGTTCATTGCTGGGGCTGAGGTGATTATTCATAATGCGCCCTTTGATTTATCGTTTCTCAACAATGAGTACGCCTTACTCAAGCGCCCTAATTTCTCAGAGCTTGCCGCAAAAATTACCGATACCCTAGTGGATGCGCGCCGTATGTTTCCAGGTAAACGCAATTCGCTTGATGCCTTATGTGAACGTTTTGCAGTCAGCAACGAACACCGCACCCTCCACGGCGCCTTACTTGATGCTCAGCTCTTAGCAGAGGTGTACTTAGCCATGACCCGAGGTCAGGATGACCTCACCATTGATTTAATTGATTACAGCACAACTGGCAAAGATGGCCTAGCAAAAGCGCCGCTGCCAACTGACTTGATCTACTTCAAAGCAAGTGAGCTCGATTGCGCCGAGCATGAAAAGGTTTTACAAGCAATTGAGAAAGCCAGTAAAAAGACCCCGATTTGGGGTCTCTAATCTTATCTAGATCGCAGCTGCGATTGCCTTACCTAAATCCTGAGTACTCGCTTTGCCACCAATGTCTGGTGTGAGGGGAGCATGCGCAGGACCAGCGGATAGCACAGACTCAATGGCTTCAAATACGCGTGTACCGGCTTCTGGATAACCTAAGTGATCGAGCATGAGTGCACCACTCCAGATTTGACCGATTGGATTAGCAATGTTCTTACCATAAATATCTGGGGCTGAACCATGCACAGGCTCAAAGAGCGACGGGAACTTCCCTTCCGGATTAATACTGGCTGACGGTGCGACGGCAATCGTGCCAGTGCATGCGGGACCCAAATCAGACAGAATGTCACCAAACAAATTAGATGCCACCACCACGTCGAAGCGATCGGGGTTCATCACAAACTGAGCGGTCAAGATATCGATATGGTATTTATCTGTCCTGACATCGGCATAGTTCTTCGCCATTGCCTCGACCCGCTCATCCCAATACGGCATCGTGATCGCAATGCCATTGGATTTGGTTGCGGAAGTTAGATGCTTCTTAGGACGACTCTGCGCCAACTCATAGGCAAATTTCAGAATGCGATCGACGCCATGGCGTGAGAAGACTGATTCCTGAACCACAATCTCGCGATCGGTATCCGCAAACATCTTGCCACCAACGGCTGAGTACTCCCCTTCCGTGTTCTCACGCACTACAAAGAAATCGATATCCCCAGGTTTACGGTTCGCTAGTGGGCACGGTACACCTGGCAATAAACGGACTGGGCGCAGATTGACGTACTGATCAAAGCCACGACGGAACTGAATCAAGCTGCCCCACAACGATAAATGATCAGGCAAGATGTTGGGCATTCCAACAGCCCCAAAGAAGATGGCATCGTACTTCATGAGGGTATCAAACCAGTTATCCGGCATCATCTTGCCATGCTGTTGGTAGTAATCGCAGCTAGCGAAATCAAAATGATCAAACTGAAATTGAATACCAAACTTTTTGGCAGCCGCTTCTAATGCACGTACACCCTCCGGCATCACCTCTTTACCGATTCCGTCACCTGGAATCACAGCAATTTTAGGATTCGTTATTTTCTTTCTTGTGTTCATGAATCATGTCTCATTGATTAAAAAATCGATTTTACTAGCTGATGGCTCGGCGGATTTCACGCTCTGCCTGGCGCTCCTTTTCTTTGGCCTCCTCGTCGGTATCGGCCCCCGGAACTGATAATGCGAGCTCTTCCATGCGCAGGTTATCTTTGGGGCAAATGGGTGCGCCATAACTTGCCCAGCGCTTTAAGAGCGTCACCTCATAGCCGCATTGTGGGCACTTAGCCTTATTGCGACTGAGATTACTGGCTCGCGGTGGAGGAAACACAATCGCTTGATGAGGATAAGGGCCTAACTTTTGACCAATGGTCATGAGGCGCACTTGCAAGGCCTCCGATGCATGCGCCATGCGTGCAGGCCCTTCAAGACCAACCGCTTGGCAAATTCCCTTGAAATCCTCACCATGACCGCTATGGCAATCATCCACTGCATGGCACAGCTCATGCACAAGCGTATCGAGAAGCGTAACGGGATCATCTAACTTCGGAGAGATAAAGATCTCATTAACACCACCACCCGAGCGCTCCCGCGGCCAGCATTGGCCTAAGGTCGTTCGTGGGCTACTCGATGCCGGAAAACCACACGAGACCCTGACCGGCGGAATAACATAACCCGCCTTTGCAAAAATAGGCTCCAAATGGCGAACACCATCTTGTAACCAAGCTTCGCGAGTGGTGTGAGAGGAATTACTTTGACTCATACAATAAGTGGGGGATAAAAAGGTAAATGGAGTATTCTAAAAGGATCAAGCAACAAAACCACGAGCATAAACGCATTTGAGTCTAAGCGATGACCTCCTTAAAAAACCTAGCTAATCTGAGCGCAACACAAGCCGCAAAAGCACTCGCCCAACGCGAAATCAAGGCTGAGGATTTACTCAATGATTGCTTAAATCAAATTGGGATACGTGAGCCTGAGGTGCATGCCTGGGTAAGCTTTGCCAAGATACATGCCCAAACCCAAGCCCGTGAACTCGATCGTGGACCGATTCAGGGGATATTGCATGGCTTACCGATTGGGGTGAAGGATCTTTTTGATACGCACGACCTGCCCACCAATTACGGCTCCCCCATCTATGGCAATAATCATCCGATCTGCGATGCGGTTTCGGTATCTCTAATGCGCGAGGCAGGCGCCATCATATTGGGCAAAACAGTCACCACTGAATTTGCAAGCTTCACTCCGGGACCCACGCGCAATCCCCGCAATCTGGATCACACGCCCGGTGGCTCCTCGAGCGGCTCTGCTGCGGCGGTTGCTGATTACATGGTTCCTCTTGCTACAGGAAGCCAAACGGCTGCTTCGATTATTCGACCAGCAAGTTATTGCGGTGTGGTTGGTTATAAACCCAGTTACGGAAAGATCAGTATTGGTGGAGTTAAAAGCCTCTCGGTAACGCTAGATACCCTAGGTGTTTTTGGTCGCACCGTATCGGATGTGGCTTTAGGCGTTGCCGCAATGTCGGCTGATCATGATCTGATGAACATTGCTCCTTTAGAGTCAAAGATCCGTATTGGGATTTGCAAGACCGATGATTTTGCTCATGCTCAGGCTGAAACTGCTGCCGCCCTCTCACTCGCCGGCTTTGCGGCAAAAGCATTTGCAAACGGTGGTGTTGGTGAAATTGCCCTGCCGATGGATTGCGCTAAGCTAAGTGAAACCCAAACCACCATCATGCTCTTTGAGATGGCCAAAAGTTTTACCTTTGAAAAGCTCAATCACTTTGATCAAATTAGCCCAACCCTCAAAGCGATTATTGAGCGTGGTGATGCGATTACGTATGATCACTATCATGCTGCGCTCCTCAAGGCCAAACTAGCCCGCGCTGCCATCAAGGAACTCTTTGCGGATCAGGTCGATATTTTGATAGCGCCAAGCGCAACCGGAGAGGCTCCAAAGACCTTAGAGCAAACCGGCGACCCCATTTTTAGTCGCGGCTGGACCTTGCTTGGTTTACCCTGCATCAATTTGACTGTTACTACTGGGCCCAATGGTCTACCAGTTGGGGTCACGCTGGTTGCAGGACCCGGACAAGATCGCTTGTTACTGAGCGCTGCAAGCGCTCTTGCCCAACAACTCTCGGATCCGATTTCAATTAATCAATTTTAATGTTTGCTGCTTTAATCGCTTTTTGAGTTAACGCAATTTCTCTTTTTAGCAAGGCATCGGTTGCCTGCGGATTTAGATAACGTAGCTCAATTCCTGCGGCATCTGCCCGCTGTTTAGCTTCTGGTTGTTCTAAGGCTTTTTTTACATCCTGCGTTAATTTGTTCACAATCGGCGCTGGAGTTCCTCCGGGAGCATATAGCGCAACCCATGACTCCAGCTCAAATTCTGGCAAACCCGCCTCAGCAACCGTTGGCACATTGGGCATCATTGGATGTCGAGCTTTACCAGTCACTGCTAGCGCCTTCAATCTACCGCCTTGAATGTGGCCCATGACCGAGGGCGGGGTTGTAATAAAGACCTGCACTTGTCCAGCCAATACATCCTGAATTGCTTGCCCAGACCCCTTATAGGGAACGTGAGTTAATTTGATGTCGGTCGCTTGCTCAAAAATCTCGGTTCCAATGTGCGAGACCGAGCCATTTCCTTGAGAGGCGTAGTTCAACTTCCCTGGGTTTGCTTTGGCATACGCAATAAATTCTTTTAGGTTGTTCACAGGAACCGAGGGATGAATCGCAATGACGTTCATAGCGACCGTTAATAAAGCAATTGGCGTAAAGTCTTTAAAGGGATCCCAATTTAACTTATCCATGAGAAGAGGATTGGCTGCGTGGTACCCGGAGTAAGAGGCTAGCAAGGTGTAGCCGTCCGGTTTGCTGCGGGCAACGTATTGATAGGCAATATTGCCACTCGCTCCCTGACGATTATCAATCACAATCGATTGGCCAATCACACGTGCTAATGGCTCGCTCAATAAACGCGCTGATGCATCAACTAAACCACCCGGAGGGACTGGGACGACGATCGTGATCGGTCGATCCGGAAAATTTTGAGCAATCGCTTTAGGACCAATAAAACCCAGAACAATACCGAATGTGGTAACGACGAGCGTCTTAAGAACTCTTTTTGTGGTCATCGTAGTCTCCTCTTGTAGTTATGCTGATTTCATTCTAACGCTGCCCCATCTTTGCTTCCACGAAAACGCTTTGCGCTTCCCTCGGTAAGCAACGCCAGTATTGCGGACTGGCACTCACTTGCCCTCCTAAGGCTGCTGCTGCCTCCCACGCCCAACGGGGCTTGTATAAGAATGCACGCGCCAGTGCAATCAAATCAGCCTCTTGGTTTTCAAGGATGGCCTCTGCTTGCTTTGGATCAGTGATAAGACCAACGGTCATGGTTGGCATCCCAGTTGCTGCTTTAATCGCTTTCGCAAATGGTACTTGGTAGTTTGGTACTAACTTGATTTGCTGCTTTGGAGAGATTCCTCCCGAAGATACATGGATGTAATCGCATCCCAATGCTTGGAGTTGTTTGGTCAGTTCAATCGATTGATCAAGCGACCAGCCGTCGTCAATCCAATCACTGGCCGAGAGGCGCACTCCCAACACGCCCTGCCACTCAGCACGGACTGCCGCAAATAATTCCAAGACAAAACGCATCCGGTTCTCAAGTGATCCACCGTATTGGTCTTGGCGCTGATTGGCAATCGGCGATAGAAATTGATGAAGTAGATATCCGTGGGCAGCATGAAGTTCGATCCCATCGATACCAATTTCTTTTGAACGCTTGGCTGCAATCACAAAGTCATCGATGATCTTGTGTATCTCCTCCACCTTCAAGGCATGCGGTGGTCGCTCACCCTCCAATTGCGGAATATCGGAAGGCCCTTGTGTTTCCCAGCCACCTTGAGTCATTGGTAATAACTGACCGCCTTGCCATGGGGCTGCACTCGATGCTTTACGACCAGCATGCGCCAGTTGGATGAATACTGGGGTCTTGGGTGCCAATTGTTTGGCTCGCTCTAAGGTGGTATGTAATGCATTTTGGGTCGCTTGATCCCATAGCCCCAAGCAATATGGAGTGATTCTGCCCTCGGGGCTTACTGCGGTGGCCTCGATGATAAAAAGTCCGGCGCCACTATTGAGCAAATTACCCCAATGCATCAAATGCCAGTCGGTCGCCTGACCATGATTTGCAGAGTATTGGCACATCGGCGCCACCACCACCCGATTAGCTAATATGAGAGATCCTTTGGGGGCTGAAAGTGGGTAGGAAGAAAAGAGGAGGGTCATGGGCGGTGTGTTGGATTAGGATGAGGGAGTGACCCGCTTACGGGTTTATCTGAAACGATTAGAATGATACCAATAGCTTTGATAACCAATGCGTTGGTAAGCCACTGAATTGCCAACCGCCTATTTTCACGAGACACCCAGACCATGAATGCTCCTCAAGCCTTTGAAATTAAAGAAGATATTGCTCATTACATCGGCGGCCAAATTGTCCTGCCCCAAAGCAGTCGCTTTGCCGATGTCTACAACCCTGCCAAAGGGAGCATCTCGCGCCGCGTGGCGCTAGCTAGCAAGGCTGATGTCAATCAGGCAGTGGCAACTGCACACGCTGCGTTCCTAGCCTGGGCAAATACCTCCCCACTGCGTCGTGCTCGCATTCTATTCAAATACTTAGAGCTCTTAAATCGTCACCGCGATGAACTGGCCGCTATCATCACCGCTGAGCACGGCAAGGTATTTACCGACGCACAAGGCGAGGTCACTCGTGGAATTGAGATTCTGGAATTTGCTACTGCCATTCCTGAGCTACTCAAAGGCGATTACACCGAACAGGTCTCAACCGACATTGACAACTGGGTGATGCGCCAACCTCTCGGTGTGGTTGCTGGCATTACGCCCTTTAATTTTCCGGTCATGGTGCCGATGTGGATGTTCCCCGTCGCAATTGCTTGCGGTAACACCTTCATCCTCAAGCCCAGCCCAACCGATCCATCAGCTTCTTTACTATTAGCACGCCTCCTAAAAGAAGCGGGTCTTCCCGATGGTGTATTTAATGTGGTGCAAGGCGATAAAGAGGCGGTTGATGCACTCCTAGAAAATCCCGAGGTCCGCGCAGTGAGTTTTGTGGGCTCGACACCAATCGCCAATTACATTTACGAACGTGGTGCCCATTATGGCAAACGCGTTCAAGCCCTAGGTGGTGCCAAAAATCATATGGTGGTGATGCCCGATGCCGATATTGATAAGGCGGTAGATGCTTTAGTTGGCGCCGCATACGGATCCGCAGGCGAGCGTTGTATGGCCATCTCGGTTGCCGTACTCGTTGGCGATGCTGCTGAGAAAGTGATGCCTAAACTCATTGAACGCACCAAGACCCTTAAAGTCAAAAATGGCCTTGAGCTTGATGCTGAAATGGGTCCGATTGTGACCAAGGCGGCGCTCGAGCGCATTACTGGCTATATCGATCAAGGTGTGAGTGGTGGTGCCAAGTTATTAGTCGATGGCCGTGGGCTCAAGGTTCCAGGTTTTGAGAATGGATTCTGGCTCGGGGGCACCCTCTTTGATCAAGTGACCCCAGAGATGACGATCTACAAAGAAGAAATCTTTGGTCCTGTTCTGTCATGCGTACGCGTAGCCAACTTCAGTGAAGCACTCGATATAGTTAATGCGCATGAGTATGGCAATGGCGTAGCCTGCTTTACTAGTGATGGCAATATCGCCCGAGAATTTGCACGGCGTGTTCAGGTTGGCATGGTGGGTATTAATGTGCCCATTCCAGTGCCAATGGCTTGGCATGGTTTTGGCGGTTGGAAGCGTTCTCTATTCGGCGACACCCATGCGTACGGCAAAGAAGGTGTGCGTTTTTATACCAAGCAAAAGAGTGTCATGCAACGCTGGCCGGAGAGTATCTCCAAAGGGGCAGAGTTTGTCATGCCCACCTCCAAATAAAGCGAGTCGTTTACTTTTTACGTGAGATGAACATTACTGGAACCTTGAGGTTCCAGTAAATCGCGGCTGACCGAAAGGCAAAGATCAGCACGATGCATGCAATCGATCCGACGATCGCATGCTCTGGAAAGTAGTTGAGAAGTAAGACATAGAGCATGCAACCGAGTGATACCGGAATTGCATAGAGCTCATAGGACATCAATAAGGTTTTACGTCCTGCCAACACATCCCGAATCAATCCCCCACCAATTGCGGTGACCACACCCAAGATGATGGCTGCGGCCGAGCCACCAAAGTCGTAATGCCAGGCTTTATCGGCGCCCTGGATCCCAAATAGAGCTGCACCTAAGCCATCGATGTAAAGAATGGCCTTGTATAACTGAGGCTGAGATAAAGTGGATTCGGCATAGAATGTAATGATGCTGGCAATCGCTGCCACCAGAATATAAATGGGCGCATCGGCCCAAAACACAGGCACCCCCAAAATCACATCCCGAATCGTACCGCCACCGATCGCCGTGATGATACCGAGAACTAGAACGCCAAAGAGATCAACGCCTCGATCGGAGATCGCAAGTACCCCGGTAATCGCAAACGCTGCAGAAGCAATAATGCCAACCCAAAAACTCAGCTCTTCCATGGAGCCCTTTACAAAACAATCGTCAAGAAGCTGACATTATTGCAAAGTATTTTTGAGGACCGGCATTTCTGGAAGTGCAAGGACATCAATCCCCTCTTCGCGTAATGCCATCACCTCATCAGCACTGGTCTGCCCCCGAATACTGCGCTCGGGCGACTCTTTGTAATGAATCTTTCGGGCCTCCTCGGCAAATGAAGCACCAACATCCTCTGATTTACCTACCAAGTCCCGCATGGCTTTCATGAACGTTGCTTGGATTTGGCGCTCGAGCTGACCATGATCCGCATTGGATAAGGCAATGCTTTGACTTGGTTCAACAGACACTGGCTCATCACCGCTTACTTTGCCACCAATATGAGGGGCGGATGGTAGGCGGCTGACATGGGCGCTATCGCAGACCGGGCAGCATAAAGTACCACCAGCTTGTTGCGACAAAAAGTCATTCTCAGAGGCAAACCACCCCTCAAAATGATGTTCGAGATCGCACGCTAGGTTATAGACTTTCATGGAATGCAGATGGGGATGAAGGTTGGATATTCAATAGCAACATGACATATTTGTCGATATTGCTATTTTAAGCCCTTAACGCAGTCGCCGTTGCCGATCCAGCCAGTACAGCGAAATGATGGTCTTGACATCCGTAATCGTGCCGTTTTCAACCCACTCGATGAGTTCCTCAAGGGGTGCAGCAAAGACATCCAAAAACTCCTCCGCATCCAGTCGTGCCGGGCCAGCGGTTAAGCCTTCTGCCAGATAAATATCGATAAACTCGGTGGAGTAGGAAATCACCGGATGAATCCGCCGAATCTTGCTCCATCGTTTTGCGATGTAACCAGTTTCTTCTTGCAACTCCCGTTGTGCACAGAGTAAGGGGTCCTCCCCCACGTTAAGCTTCCCCGCCGGAATCTCAATCACAGCTTGCTCGATGGGATAGCGGTATTGACGCTCCACTAAAATGCGCCCGTCCTCCAGAATCGGCAAAATGGCGACTGCGCCCGGATGCTCAAGATACTCACGCAGTGCTTGTTGCCCATCGGGCAACAATACGGTGTCACGCTTCATCTTTAAAAAGATGCCAGAGTAGACATCCTCACCCGATACACGCTTCTCAACTAGATGATCATCGGTATGCGCGAGGTCCTGAAACGATTTCTCGCTCATACCCAAACCTTTATGAACCGATGAGGGTATTGCGCATGATATTGAGGCACAAGGCCATGAGGCCCGCTGGGAATATACCCAAGAGTAGAACCATTAAACCGTTTAAACCCAACACCCCTTTTGTAATTCCTGAGCCAGTTACTGAATGCTCGTGGCTTGGCTCATCAAAGTACATCACCTTCACTACGCGCAAGTAGTAGAAAGCGCCAATCAACGATGCAATCACTGCAATGACTGCCAAGGCAATGTAATCGGCATCAACCAAAGCTTCCAAAACAGAGAGCTTTGCAGCAAAGCCTAAGGTCGGAGGTACCCCAGCCAAGGAGAACATCATGATGAGGCCAATGAAGGCATACCATGGGTGCTTACGATTTAAACCTTTTAAACCTTCTAGAGTGTCGCAATCGTAGCCCTTACGTGATAAGACCATCAACAAACCGAAGGTACCCAAGGTAGTGATCACGTAGGCAATCACGTAGAACATCGAGGCACTAAAGGCGTGATCATCAAAAATCGAGAGCATGCCAAGCAGCACAAAGCCCATCTGTGCAATGGCTGAGTACGCCAACATCCGCTTAATATTCGTTTGGGCGATCGCCGTAATATTACCGATCACCAACGACAGAACCGCAAGAATCATCAACATTGGCTGCCAATCGGAAATTAAAGGCAATAAAGTATTAATTAGTAGGCGGAATAACAGAGCGAAGGCAGCAAGTTTTGGAGCTGCTGCAATCAACAAGGTGACCGCGGTCGGAGCGCCTTGGTAGACATCAGGTACCCACATATGAAATGGCACCACACCAAACTTAAAGGCAACACCAGCCACAATAAAGACGAGACCAAAGGCCATAATGAGGTGATTAATCCGGGGATCGAGGAGCGAACGCAAGATCTCCAAGAGATCCAATGATCCGGTCACGCCGTAGATCATTGACATGCCATAGAGTAAGAATCCCGATGCCAAGGCACCCAATACAAAGTACTTAATCGCGGCTTCCGAGGATAAGCCGCTAGAGTGACGCATTGCCACCAAACCATAGGTTGAAAGAGCCATCAACTCGAGACCCAGATACAAGGTAATGAGGTTCGATGCGGAGATCAAAACCAATTGGCCTAATAAAGCAAATAAAGTGAGGACCAAGAAATCAGGTCGGAAGAGCCCTCGATCAATTAAATACTGCTTGGAGTAAATCAGGCTAATTAGTAGCGCAAAGCAGCACCCTGCTTTGAGCAGATTGGCAATCGGATCGGACTGGAACAGACCGGCCATGGCAAAGTACGGCAGATCAATCATTCTGCTTAAAAATGCAATGCCCAAGCCAATTAAGAGTAAGCAGGAACAGAAATACACAAAGGATGCAGCGCGTGGCGCATGAAATACATCATTCGCTTCATGACCGCTCTTTTCTTTAATGAAGGCGCTGGTCAATAACAAATCACTGGCAACAAAAGCCAGGATCAGTTCAGGTGCAATGGCAATCAGGTCAAAAGTATCCATGCAATAACCTTACTCAGAGTTTGCTAATCGCGACATGTTCGAGCAACTGCATCACAGCAGGATGAATAAT
Organism: Polynucleobacter sp. HIN8; assembly: GCF_030297615.1. Lineage (NCBI taxonomy): Bacteria > Pseudomonadati > Pseudomonadota > Betaproteobacteria > Burkholderiales > Burkholderiaceae > Polynucleobacter > Polynucleobacter sp. HIN8. Next base: position 1,298,807 of record NZ_AP028139.1, read on the forward strand.
GTCGGTAAAGGGTTTGGGATACACGCCCATGCCAATCACGCAGAGCGACAGAACAATAAACATAAAAAACTCGCGGCCGTTGAGGTCTTCAAGCTTGGCAACCTCTGGATTGGTGATTGCACCAAAAATGACGCGCTTGACCATCCATAAGGAATACGCAGCGCCGAGGATTAAGGCGGTTGCCGATAGCAGACCAATCATGAAGTCGTAATCAACAGCCGCCAAGATCACCATAAACTCACCGACAAAGCCTGAGGTCGCTGGTAAACCGCAATTGGCCATCGCCATGAGCACCATGAATGCCGAGAACTTTGGCATGCGATGCACCACACCACCGTAATCGGCGATCTTACGGGTGTGCATACGGTCGTATAAAACGCCAATGGCCAAGAACATCGCACCCGATACAAATCCGTGCGAGATCATTTGAATAATGCCGCCCTCAATACCAAGAGGACTAAAAATAAAGAAGCCGAGAGTAACAAAACCCATATGCGCAATCGACGAGTACGCCACCAACTTTTTCATATCCTGCTGAACCAGTGCCACCAAACCAACGTAGATCACCGCCACTAGCGATAAGAAAATAATGATTGGTCCTAAAAGGATGCTGGCATCCGGAGCAATCGGCAACGAGAAGCGCAAGAATCCATAAGCACCAAGCTTTAACATAATGGCTGCCAGCACCACTGAGCCACCGGTTGGCGCCTCAACGTGAACATCGGGCAACCAAGTATGCAATGGCCACATTGGCACCTTCACGGCAAAGGCCATGAAGAAGGCAATAAAAATCAGAACCTGTTCCACAATATCCAACTTCGCCCGATGCCAGGTGAGTAAGTCAAAGGTATTGGTCAGGTTATAGAGATACAAAATGGCAACTAGCGCCAGGAGCGATCCCAACAAGGTGTAGAGGAAGAACTTAAATGCCGCATAGATGCGATTTTGTCCACCCCATACCCCGATGATGATGTACATCGGAATGAGGGTCGCCTCAAAAAAGATATAAAACAGCAAACCATCAAGCGCTGAAAACACGCCAATCATAAGACCCGACAAAATCATGAATGCGGCATAGTATTGCGAGGCCTTCTCAGTAATGACCTCCCAAGCAGCAATCACCACAAAGATATTGATAAACGCGGTCAACACCACAAACCATACCGAGATACCATCAACACCAAGGTAATAGTTAATGTCGTAGCGTGGAATCCAACTGTGCTTCTCCACAAACTGCATCCCGGCGTTGGCTACATCAAAATTAGCGATCAAGGGCAAGGTGGCAATAAAGCCCAAAATGGCACCAACCAATGCCAAATACTTCACGCCAGTGGACGGACGCTCAGAGCCATAGATCAAAATCAGCAGGCCAAAAACAATCGGAATCCAAATCGCGTAAGAAAGAATCATGACCAGGTGTACTTAGTAAGCAATATAAATATGGGTATACAAAATCCAGGCCATTAAGCCAATCAGGCCGACGATCATGGCAAAGGCATAGTGATAGAGGTAGCCTGACTGCAAATGACGAACCACCCCAGAGAACTTACCAACCAAGTGGGCACTACCATTGACCATCAAGCCATCAATGACCCGTTGATCGCCTTGCTTCCATAAACCACCGCCAAGGAGTAGCGCGCCTTTAGCAAAAATCCATTGATTTAGATCATCGAGGTAGTACTTGTTATCTAAGAGTGTCTTAATTGGCGCAAAGATCTTGGCAATTCTCTCGGGCAAGGATGTAGCCCATAGATAACAAATGGCAGCAACGAGTACGCCAAGGGCCAACAAAATAAACACAGGGGTCGTAAAGCCATGCAAGGCCATGGCCACTGGCCCATGGAAGTGGGATGCCAAAGTTGCCATTGCAGGATGCTTAGTATCGTCCACAAAAATAGCGTCCCCAAAGAAACTGCCAAAGAGCATCGGGTCAATGGTGTAGTAACCAATAATCACTGAGGGGATTGCCAAGGCAATTAAAGGCAAGGTGATCACCCAGGGTGACTCGTGAGGCTTCTCGCCTGGTGCAAGACCATGATGATGCTCATCGTGCGCATCATGCGAATGATGATGGCCATGATCATGACCAAAGCGCTCTTTGCCATGGAAGACATAAAAATAGAGGCGGAATGAATACAACGCGGTCACAAAGACGCTCGCCATCACCGCAAAGTATGCAAATCCCGATCCAGGAATCGTGCTTGCAGCTACCGCTTCAATAATCGAGTCCTTGGAATAGAAGCCCGAGAAAAATGGTGTGCCGATCAATGCTAAGGAACCAATCAATATCATCAGACATGTAATGGGCATGTATTTCCAGAGGCCGCCCATCTTGCGCATGTCTTGCTCGTGATGCATTCCAATAATTACACTGCCCGCACCCAAGAACAACAAAGCCTTAAAGAAAGCGTGGGTCATTAAATGAAAGATCGCGATCGGATAGGCCGAGACCCCAAGTGCAACGGTCATATAACCTAACTGTGAGAGGGTTGAATACGCCACCACGCGCTTGATATCCGTTTGTACGATTCCCAAAAATCCCATGAACAGCGCGGTGATTGAGCCCATGACCAAAATAAAGCTCAAAGCAACATCCGAGAGCTCAAACAATGGAGACATACGGGTCACCATAAAAATACCCGCGGTCACCATGGTGGCCGCATGAATCAACGCAGATATTGGGGTTGGGCCTTCCATCGAATCCGGCAACCAAACATGCAATGGGAACTGCGCTGACTTACCCATTGCCCCAATAAATAGACAGATACATGCAGCGGTGATCAGATTCCAGTTTGTTCCTGGGACAGTCTGAGCGGCTAAGACAGTGTTTTGAGCAAAGATGTCTGAGTAGTTCATCGAGCCAGTGGCAGCAAGTAACAAGCCAATGCCCAAGATAAAACCGAAGTCACCCACCCGATTGACTAAGAAGGCCTTCATATTGGCAAAAATCGCGGTGGGACGATCGTAATAAAAACCGATCAGCAAATACGACACGACACCAACTGCTTCCCAACCAAAGAAGAGTTGCAGCATGTTGTTGCTCATCACCAGCATCAACATCGCAAAGGTAAAGAGAGAAATATATGCAAAGAAGCGGTTATAGCCTTCTTCACCTGCCATATATCCAATGGTGTAGATATGGACCATCAACGAGACAAAGGTCACCACCACCATCATCACTGCGGTCAATGGATCAATCAGAAAGCCAATGTCTAGACTCAACTCCCCAATCTTCATCCAGGTATAGACACTGCCATCAAAGTAATAGCCGTTCATCACCTCATACAAAACCCAGGAAGACAGTATGAGGGAGATTGCGACCCCTAGAATCGTGATCGATTGCGATGCCACTTGACCAATTCGATTACCAAAGAACTTGGTACCCAATAGACCTGCGAAGGCCGCACCCACCAAGGGGGCTAGTGGAATCGCACAGAGATGGGCAGTTGTTAAAGCAGTGGTCATGTCAACTAGCCTTTGAGATGATCGAGATCTTCAGTATTAATCGTGTCAACCTTGCGAAATAGAACCACCAAGATTGCCAAACCAATTGCAGCCTCAGCAGCGGCCACCGTCAGAATGAAGAACACAAATACCTGACCGGCCATATCGCCTAAGTAATGAGAGAACGCGACAAAGTTCATATTGACAGCGAGCAACATCAGTTCGATCGCCATCAAGAGAATGATCACGTTACGCCGATTTAGGAAGATGCCGACGACGCTAATTGCAAACAAAATAGCGCCGAGAACTAAATAATGAGCAAGTGTGATGGTCATGCTTGATCACCTGGGTTAGATCGGGACTTGAGATCTTGTTTAGCCTCACGCTCAGCATCCATCGAGACAATTCGCATCCGATCTTTAGCGGAAACTGCAACCTGCTCTGCAATATTTTGACCCTTAACATCCTTGCGTTTGCGCAAGGTAAGGGCAACGGCTGCGATGATGGCAACTAATAAGACAATACCGGCAACCTCAAAGGCGTAGATGTACTCAGTAAACATTAAGTAGCCCAGCGCTTGCGTATTATTTGCGGCCACCACATCTGGCAAGGTATTGACTGGTGCAGTAGTACCAATGAAGCCACGGATCAAGACAATGGAAAGTTGCAAAATAATCACAACCCCTATCAACATGGCGAGGGGCAGATATTTCTTAAAGTCACGTCGCAAGTGCGCCAAATCAAGATCCAACATCATCACCACAAACAGGAACAGCACCATCACGGCACCGACATAGACCAAGATCAGAATCAAACTTAAGAACTCAGCCTTAAGGAGCATCCAAATTCCCGAGGCACTAAAGAAAGCCAAAACTAAGAACAGGGCTGCGTGCACAGGATTAGGAACTGTGATGACCCGCAACGCAGAAATCACCAAGAGCGCAGCGAAGGCAAAGAAAAAGAGGGAGAAAATGAAATCAGGATCGAGGGTCATAAATCAATTAGCGGTATGGGGCATCTGCCTCTCGGTTGGCTGCAATTTGTTTTTCGTATTCATCACCGACTGCTAATAACATCTCTTTCGTAAAGTAGAGATCGCCGCGCTTATCGCCGAAGTACTCAAAAATATTGGTTTCAACAATCGCATCGACTGGGCAGGCTTCCTCGCAATAGCCACAGAAAATGCATTTGGTGAGGTCAATGTCATAGCGCGTTGTTCGACGAGTGCCATCTTCGCGTTGATCAGACTCAATCGAGATCGCAAGCGCCGGGCAAACCGCTTCACATAATTTGCACGCAATGCAACGCTCTTCCCCATTTGGATAACGACGCAAGGCATGCAAGCCCCGAAAACGTGGTGACAATGGGGTCTTCTCTTCCGGATACTGAATCGTAATCTTGGGTTTAAATAAATAACGCCCCGTAATCGACATTCCTTTCAGAACGTCTTTGAGCATTAAGCTATTTAGAAACTGGGAGGCGCGCTTGAACATGGTGATTAGCTCCAAATGTTCCAGGGGGACAAAATCCAAGCCCCAATCAACAATACCCAAACCACGGTCAGCGGAATAAAGACCTTCCAGCCCAAACGCATAATTTGGTCATAGCGGTAGCGAGGTAATGAAGCCCGCAACCAAATAAAGCATGAGAGGACAAAGAAGATCTTGGCAAATAGCCAGAAAAATCCTGGAATATCGCGCAAGATGGGTAAATCGAGGATTGGCAACCAGCCGCCCAAGAACATGATCGAGGTTAAGGCAGCAATCAGAATCATATTGGCGTATTCGGCCAAGAAAAATAAGGCAAAGGCCATCCCGGAGTACTCGACCATATGGCCCGCAACAATCTCGGACTCCCCTTCGACAACGTCAAATGGGTGACGATTGGTCTCTGCAACCCCAGAGATGAAATAGATCACAAACATTGGCAACAAAGGCAGCCAGTTCCACGACAAGAAATTCAAGCCCATGTCGGCGAAGATGCCAACTTCTTGGGAGCGCACAATGTTACTTAGATTTAATGAGCCGGCCACCATTAATACGGTGACCAAAGCTAAACCCATGGCAATTTCATAAGAAATCATTTGAGCAGAAGCACGCATGGCACCTAAGAATGGGTACTTCGAGTTTGAAGCCCACCCTGCCAAGATCACGCCATACACACCCACCGAGGTAATAGCCATGACGTATAAAAGACCAGCATTTACATCCGCTAGTACCAAGTCTGCTTGGAATGGCACAACTGCCCATGCAGCTAACGCAGGGGTCAGCACCATCAATGGAGCAATAATGTAAAGCGTATGACTAGCTCGCGTTGGAGAAATGATCTCCTTCATGAGCAGCTTTAATGCATCAGCAATGGGTTGAAATAATCCAAGGGGGCCAACTCGATTGGGGCCTAAACGGATATGCATCCAACCAATCAGCTTACGCTCCCACAGCGTGAGGTAAGCAACTGCGCCAAAGATCGGCAGAACGATGATTAAGATCTTCGCTAAGCTCCAAACCAAGGGCCAGAAGGAGCCAAACAGGTCTTCACCGTGACTGGTCATGAGATCGATCCAATTACCCATACAAACCTTAAGCGCTCACCGTTGATTTAGAAAGGCTCACTTCACCAAACATCGATGCCAACTGCCCACTTAACTCTGTGGCAGTTGCGATGCGAACCACACCGTCTGCTAAGTCCGGTTGCAATAAAACGCTTGCCTCCACCGTATGGCCATTTTGGGCTAGTACCACGCGATCGCCGGCTTGCAAACTAAGTTGAGCCCAAAGGGTCTGCCCCACCCCAACCATGGTCGCATCTTTTGCATCACGGGTGCGTTGCAACGCAGGCGCCCGACGTACAATCGCGTCACTTGAGTAAATGGGTTGATCAGCAAGACGCTCGAGCGCTGCGGCAAGCGGAACACGCTGCTGGACTTCAGGGGTGGCTGTAAAACCATTGTTTAGCAGGTCCTGCACAGGCTTAGCGAAGGCATCGGCATAGACCTCCTCGGGCAGGTTATATAAAAAACCTTCGAGGTTTAGAAGACTTCCAAGTGCTCGGAGTACCTTCCATGCTGGTCTTGCATCGGCCAGTGGACGGACTGAAGGCTGGATCGTTTGCACCTGCCCTGCCATATTCACATAACTTCCAATGGTCTCGGTATAAGGTGTGATCGGCAAAATCACATCGGCTAACTCAAGTAAATCGGGGCTCGTATAGGCGCTCATCGCAATCACGGTGTCCGCAGCTTGCAAAGCAGAGCGTGTGTACTGTGGGTTGGGAAGGTCATTAAGCGGCTCGACATGCAACATTACGTAGGCGCGCGCCTTACTTTGTAATACGGTCTCGATGCTACCTTGATTTCCCTGTGTTGCACCAACCATCTGCGCAGCAACCGCATTGCCCCCTTCACACAAGAATCCAAAGGCGCATCCCGTATGCTTAGCAATAAACTCGGCGAGAACATGTAAATCAGAGGCGTTGGGATGAGCAATCGCTGATGATCCCAATAAGATGGCCTGCGGTTCCGGGCTCTCGAGTTTGATATTGCTGAGTAACTGATCTGCAATCGTTTGCGCTTCACGAGATATGCTCTTCATAGCAAGGCCGGATGGCGATGAAATGGATTTTGCTTGCGCAATCGCTTGGGCAATTTGACCCAATTGATCCACCCACTGACTGGGCTTCGATTTCAGATGGGCAGCAATCGGCATGAGCCAATCGTTTCCACCTGCATCAAGTCGATAAACCTTGAGACCCTGCTTGGTTGCCGTTCGTACCCGAGCGGCGATCAACGGTAGATCTTTACGTAAATGGCTACCGATCACTAGAACACGTTTGAGTTCACCGAGCTTGGCAATTGGCATGCCTAACCAAGGAAGTGCTGCAGATCCACGGGTATCGGTTTGGCGAAGGCGACTTTCAATCTGTTGACTTCCCAATCCGCGCATCACTTTTTGTAAGAGGTAAAGCTCTTCGGCACTTGCGATGGGATGAGCCAGTGCGGCTAATGCTTGGCTGCCGTGCTGCTTCTGAATATCACCTAAAGAGTGAACTACATAATCCAGAGCGGATTGCCAATCGGTCTCTAACCACTGCCCATTTTGTTTCACCATTGGCGTGGTTAAACGATCAGGGCTATTTAAACCTTCGTATGCAAAGCGGTCGCGGTCACTGATCCAGCACTCATTAATGGCCTCGTTCTCAAGTGCCACTACCCGCATCACGTGATTAGCCTTGGTTTGAACCGTGGTATTGGTACCCACGGCATCATGCGGGCTAATTGAGCGCTTGCGGACTAACTCCCAAGTGCGTGCGGCATACCGAAATGGCTTACTAGTCAAGGCGCCAACAGGACAGATATCAATCATGTTGCCTGAGAGCTCAGAGTCAACCGTTTGCCCTACAAAGGTCGTGATCTCTGAATGCTCACCGCGGTTAATCATGCCAAGCTCCATCACACCGGCAACCTCTTGCCCAAAGCGAACGCAGCGGGTGCAGTGAATGCAACGCGACATCTCTTCCATGGAAATGAGTGGTCCGACATTTTTATGAAAGACCACGCGTTTCTCTTCTTTGTAACGAGAGCTGGATTTGCCATAGCCAACGGCTAAATCTTGCAATTGGCATTCGCCACCTTGGTCGCAGATCGGGCAATCCAGTGGATGATTAATTAACAAAAACTCCATCACGGATTTTTGAGCCTCAACTGCCTTGGCCGAATGGGTAAACACCTTCATACCGGCCATCACGGGGGTAGCGCATGCCGGTAATGGCTTAGGCGCCTTCTCCACTTCAACTAAACACATCCGGCAGTTCGCTGCGATGCTCAGTTTCTTGTGATAACAAAAATGAGGAACATAGGTCCCCAACTTATTGGTGGCATGCATCACCATCGAGCCTTGCGGCACCTCAACGGGCTTACCGTCGACATGGATCTCGATCATGTTCACCGTACTCATGATTAGGCGGCCTTGGCAAATGAAGAGACCATGCAATGCTTATGCTCGACGTGGTAAGCAAACTCATCCATATAGTGTTTAAGCATTCCTTGAACCGGCATCGCAGCGGCATCACCTAAAGCACAGATCGTCCGCCCCTGAATATTTCCGGCAACGTCTTTGAGGAGATCCAAATCCTCTGGACGACCTTGGCCATGTTCAATGCGGTTAACGATGCGCCAGAGCCAACCCGTGCCTTCGCGGCAAGGCGTACATTGACCACACGACTCTTCGTGATAGAAATACGAGAGGCGCAACAAAGAGCGCACCATGCAACGGGTCTCATCCATGACGATCACCGCTCCAGAGCCAAGCATAGAGCCAGCCTTGGAGATCGCGTCGTAGTCCATTGTGATATCCATCATGATCTTGCCAGGCAAAACCGGAGCAGATGATCCTCCAGGAATCACGGCTTTGAGCTGCTTGCCATTGCGCATTCCACCGGCAAGCTTTAGCATCTCTGCAAAGGGTGTGCCCAGTGGAACTTCATAATTGCCTGGGTAAGTGACGTCTCCCGATACGGAGAATATTTTGGTACCGCCATTATTGGGTTTGCCCAATTTAAGGTAGGCCTCAGCGCCAATCGCAAGAATAAATGGTACGGCCGCAAAGGTCTCGGTGTTGTTAATGGTGGTTGGCTTACCATAAAGACCAAAGTTGGCTGGGAATGGTGGCTTAAAACGGGGCTGCCCTTTTTTGCCCTCAAGCGACTCCAAGAGCGCAGTTTCTTCACCACAAATATAGGCACCAAAACCAGGGGCAGCATGCAACTGGAAGTTAAACTCGGTTCCTAAAATCTTCTCGCCAAGATAGCCCGCAGCACGCGCTTGCTCAAGCGCTTCTTCAAAGCGATCGTAAACCTCCCAGATCTCACCGTGAATGTAGTTGTATCCAGTTGAGATTCCCATCGCGTAGGCACCAATGATCATGCCTTCAATCAGTGCATGGGGGTTGTAACGCATAATGTCGCGATCTTTAAATGTGCCAGGCTCACCCTCGTCGCTATTGCACACCAGATATTTATTGCCAGTGTAGTTTTTAGGCATGAAGCTCCACTTCAAGCCAGTTGGAAATCCAGCGCCACCGCGACCACGCAGTGATGATGCTTTGACTTCAGCAATCACAGCGTCCGGGGTGATCTTCTCAGTCAGAATCCGTCGTAACTGCTGATAACCACCGCGCGCCTCGTAATCCTTTAGGTGCCAGTTCTTACCATCGAGGCCAGCCAAAATTAAGGGCTTAATGTGACGACTATGCAAACTGGTCATACGCTCCCTCGCTTTGCTTGTGCACTCAATTCATCCAATAAGGTATCAATCTTTTCTTGGCTCATAAAACTACACATGCGGTGGTTGTTCACCAACATCACAGGTGAGTCGCCACAAGCGCCCATGCACTCACCCTCTTTTAGGGTGAAGGTTCCACATGGCGTGGTCTCATTGAAATTAATTCCAAGTTTTTTCTTAAGATAGTCGGCAGCCTCTTCACCGTGCGTAAGTTGACAAGGTAAATTGGTGCAGATCACAAGTTTGAACTTACCAATCGGCTTGGTCTCATACATGTTGTAGAAGGTCGCAACCTCCTCAACCGCAATCGTAGGCATCTCAAGAATCTGAGCAACTTCCGCAATAATCTCCGGCGATACCCAGCCATGCTCCGATTGCGCTGCAATCAAGCATGCCATCACCGCCGATTGTTTTTGCTCTGGCGGATACTTCGCAATATTGCGATCCATCTCAGCGCGGGTCTTAGCAGAAAAAAGTGATTGGGCTGTCATCATGATTTATCGATCGATCTCACCAAACACAATATCTTGCGTACCAATGATGGTGACCGCATCGGCAATCATATGCCCTCGTGACATCTCATCCATCGCGGCTAGATGCGCAAAGCCAGGTGCACGGATCTTTAAACGATAGGGTTTGTTGGCTCCATCTGAAATGGCGTAGATACCAAACTCACCCTTGGGATGCTCAACCGCTGCATAGGCTTCACCCGCAGGTACATGAATGCCCTCTGTAAAGAGCTTGAAATGATGGATCAATTCTTCCATATTGGTTTTCATATCAACACGCTTTGGTGGGGCTACTTTGTGGTTATCACTCATCACTGGGCCTGGATTGGCACGTAACCACTTCACGCATTGCTGGATGATGCGATTGGATTGGCGCATCTCTTCCATGCGCACTAGATAGCGGTCGTAGCTATCGCCATTGACTCCCACTGGAATATCAAAATCCAATTGGTCATAGACTTCATACGGTTGTTTCTTACGTAAGTCCCAAGCAAAACCGGAACCACGCAACATTGGTCCAGTAAAGCCCATCTGCAGTGCACGCTCGGGTGAGACCACACCAATACCAACCAAGCGTTGCTTCCAGATACGGTTATCGGTCAATAAATTGTTGTACTCATCCACATTCGCAGGGAAGCGATTACTAAAGTCTTCAATGAAATCCAATAACGATCCGCTGCGCGTCTCATTTAGGCGCTTTACAGCCTGATCACTCCGAATCGCTGACTTGGCGTATTGCGGCATCTTCTCAGGCAAATCGCGATAGACGCCGCCGGGACGATAGTAGGCTGCATGCATACGCGCACCGGATACTGCCTCATACATATCAAAAATATCTTCGCGATCACGGAAGGCATATAAGAAGATTGCCATCGCACCAACGTCAAGACCATGGCAGCCAACCCAGAGCAAGTGATTAAGTAGACGGGTGAGCTCATCAAACATCACGCGGATGTACTGAGCGCGCACTGGCACTTCTACATCTAAGAGTTTCTCAATGGCCATGACATAGGCATGCTCGTTGACCATCATCGATACGTAATCCAGACGATCCATATACGGTACGCTCTGAATCCAAGTGCGGGTCTCAGCAAGTTTTTCGGTCGCACGATGCAATAAGCCAATATGCGGATCAGCGCGTTGGATCACCTCGCCATCAAGCTCCAGCACTAAACGTAATACACCGTGAGCCGCAGGATGCTGAGGACCAAAGTTCAGGGTGTAGTTCTTAATCTCAGCCATTTGCCAAGCCACCATACTGTTCTTCACGAATCACGCGTGGGGTTACCTCACGCGGATCAATCGTGACTGGCTGATACACCACCCGCTTTAACTCTGGGTCATAGCGCATCTCAACATGGCCCGAGATTGGGAAATCTTTACGGAATGGATGACCAATAAAGCCATAATCGGTCAGGATGCGGCGCAGGTCCTCATGACCATCAAACAAGATACCAAAGAGATCAAAAGCCTCGCGTTCAAACCAATTGGCCGAGTTCCAAATCGGAACCATGGATGCCACCAATGGGTAATCGTCGTCTGGAGCAAATACCCGAATCCGTAGACGCAAATTATGTTTAATCGACAGCAAGTGACTAACGACTGCAAAACGTGGTCCACTCCAAGTGCCATCGGCATAGTCTTTGTAATCAACCCCGCATAAGTCAATGAGCTGCTCAAAGGCTAAACTCGGATCGTCTCGCAAAAGTTTTGCTGACTCGGCATAGCTTGCGTGATGCAAAACAATCGTTAACTCACGATGATCGATTGTGGCACTCTGGATACGGTTTCCTAAAACACGATCGAGTTGCTGACGGAGTTGCAAAAGACGCTCACTCATCTCAGCCCTTCCTTGCAATCGTACTCGTGCGGCCAATCTTAGCCTGCAGCTGAATAATGCCGTAGATCAGAGCTTCTGCGGTTGGCGGACAGCCGGGCACGTACACATCCACTGGGACGATGCGATCGCAACCACGCACCACCGAGTAAGAGTAGTGATAGTAACCGCCGCCATTAGCGCATGAACCCATCGATATCACCCAGCGCGGTTCTGGCATCTGGTCATAGACTTTGCGTAGGGCTGGAGCCATCTTGTTACATAAAGTACCCGCCACAATCATCAGATCGGATTGACGTGGCGATGGACGAAACACGACCCCGAATCGATCAAGGTCGTAGCGCGATGCGCCAGCATGCATCATCTCGACCGCGCAACAGGCTAAGCCAAAGGTCATCGGCCAAAGCGAACCGGTCCTGGTCCAATTAATTAACTGGTCAGCCGAGGTAGTAACAAAACCTTGTTTTAGAACACCTTCAAGAGCCATCGACGTTCACTCCCAATCCAGGGCGCCCTTTTTCCAGATATATGCAAAACCAACAATAAATTCGAGCAGGAAAATTGCCATGGCAATATATCCCTCCCAACCAATATCCCTCAAGGCAATGCCCCAAGGAAATAAAAATGCAGTTTCTAAATCAAATAGGATAAAGAGGATGGCGATCAAGTAATAACGCACATCGAATTTCATACGAGCGTCTTCGAAGGCTTCAAAGCCGCACTCGTAGGGAGAATCTTTTTCTGAATAGGATTTGGAGGGGGCTAAAACTTTACCTAACACAATAGGGGCAAGACCGACGCCGAGACCAACGAGAATAAACAACAGTACTGGGAAGTAATTTGAAAGGTTCAACTTCTTCTATCCTGTGTCAGATTTCCAAACGTTCGAATTATCAACGACTTTCATTTTGGGACTCTTGATTTACAACAATAAGACAAGAATTCCCGACCAAACTAATCCACTTTGGTGCCGACGGCGAGACTCGAACTCGCACAGCCTAAGCCACTACCCCCTCAAGATAGCGTGTCTACCAATTTCACCACGTCGGCATCTTGGAAAAGCCCTACAACAACCCTCAATTCTACCGCATTGCACCTTCCAAAAAGGTGCAAATTAGCGAGGTACAACCGGTTTACTCGGTTCTGAACTTGCCCCATTTGCTGGCGCAGCACCACCTTGCTGGGAAGGGGCGACCGTCGGTAAGGTTGAATTAGACATAACCCCTGACTCAACAGGCTTTTTAGTGCCCAACCACGTAATCCCTAGGGTGCTCACGAAAAAGATCACCGCAAAAATAGCGGTAGTACGCGATAGGAAGTTTGAAGATCCAGTTGCGCCAAAGAGGCTTCCTGAGGAACCAGAGCCAAATGCGGCACCCATATCGGCACCCTTACCTTGCTGAATCAAGACCAAGCCAATAATGGCTAATGCAGAAATTACTTGCAGGACCACGAATAAAGTTTTAAGCCATTCCATATCTGTTCTCCATATCACCGTTCATCATGCAATCCGTCAAGCCCGACAAATTGCTAAAAACTCCTTGGCATCTAACGATGCGCCGCCTACCAACGCCCCATCGATATCGGGCATCGCAAAAAGCTCCGTAGCGTTATCGGCCCGGACACTGCCTCCGTAAACAATCCCAATATGAGACGCTACGTCATCATCAAACTCGGCTAACTGCAAACGAATCGCTCGGTGCATGTCTTGGGCCATTTGCGCACTCGCAACCTTACCGGTACCAATCGCCCAAATTGGTTCGTATGCAATCAAGCAATCCACCAAGCGGTCCTGCAAGGTGCTGACTTGACTAGCAACTTGTCGCCTAACCACCTCCACTGCGCGCCCTGAATTTCGTTCATCGGCGGTCTCACCAACGCAAATAATCGGGGTCAACTCATGGTCTAAAGCCTGCTCTGCTTTGAGGGCAATGCTCTCATTAGCCTCGCCGTATTGCATGCGACGCTCCGAGTGACCGACGATCACAAAGCGAACGCCCATCTCCTGCAACATACTTGCACTCACCTCGCCCGTGTATGGCCCCGATGCATAAGCAGACACGTCCTGCGCCCCTAGCTGAAGCTGCGAACTTCCTAAATAATGACTGCATTCTTGCAAATACGGAAAAGGCACGCACACACCAAAACGCCGTCCAGCCGGCATACCCTGTTGCATTTCCTCAATAACCGTTTGCATCCAATTCCGATTACTGCGAACACTGCCATTCATCTTCCAATTACCGATGACCGTCAATGCGCGCATACTAAACCTCTTACACCGTTAAAACAATTTTTCCAACATGCTCGCTCGATTCCATCAGTCGATGTGCATCGGCGGCTTGCTCTAAGGAAAATGTTTTATAAATCACTGGTTTTAATTGGCCAGAATTGAGTAGAGGCCAAACCGATTGATATAACTCTTTCGCAATTTGATGCTTAAAGGCAACGGGTCTCGGACGCAAGGTGGATCCCGTAATTGATAAGCGGCGACGTAATATCTGTGCAGTATTCACTTCGGCCTTTGAACCGCCCATAATAGCGATCACCACAATGCGACCATCATCGGCCAAGCAATCAATCTCGCGCTGCAAATACGTGCCAGTAACCATGTCCAAAATCACATCGACGCCCTTACCATTCGTGGCTTTCTTAACCTCCTCCACAAAATCTTGGGTTTTGTAGTTGATCGCTAGATCGGCACCTAATTGTGTACACGCTGCGCACTTTTCATCGCTTCCAGCAGTAACAAACACCCGGTGACCGAATGCTTTGGCAATGAGAATCGCAGTCACTCCAATGCCACTTGAGCCTCCTTGCACCAACAAGGTCTCGCCTTTACTCAAATGGCCCCGTTGAAAGACGTTGCTCCATACAGTAAAGAAGGTTTCAGGTAAGGAAGCTGCCTCGATATCAGTAAAGCCATTTGGATAGGGCAAGCATTGCGCAATTGGGGCGGTACATAAATCGGCATACCCACCGCCTTGCACCAAAGCACAAACTTTATCGCCCAGCTTTAAACCGAAGGTGTTATCGGGATGAGCTAGATCACCCCCAATAATCTCTCCAGCCACTTCAAGGCCAGGGATATCCGATGCGCCTGGAGGAACGGGGTAATGACCTTTTCGCTGCAAGACATCTGGACGATTAATACCAGCCGCCTTCACCCGAATTAAGACCTCACCGGAGCCCGAACCAGGCACAGATGGATCTGGACGCTCAGCTTTGACCAACATTTCTGGAGCGCCATACTCCCGAATCTCCATCACACGCATCGCAATACTCCCGCTTAAACAGTCTCGTTTGGACTATCGCTTGCCTGAGCATCCGCTGCACCAGACTCTGGGGACAGCAGGGCTTTCATGGACAAACGTAAGCGGCCGCGCTCATCGGCTGCGAGTAATTTCACACGCACAACCTGACCCTCTTGCAAGAAGTCTTTGACATCTTTCACGCGCTCAGTCGAGATCTCGGAGATATGTAAGAGTCCATCTTTGCCGGGCAGGATGTTCACAAGGGCTCCGAACTCAAGTAACTTCACTACAGGGCCCTCATAGACCTTCCCAACTTCGGCTTCAGCGGTAATGCCTTCAATCTTGGCTTTTGCTTGCGCCATACCTTCCGCGCTTGTCGAAGCAATAGTAACCGTACCATCATCTTTGATATCGATGCTGCAACCGGTCTCTTTGGTCAGCGCCTGAATCGTTGCACCGCCCTTACCAATGACTTCACGAATCTTGTCTGGATGAATCTTAAAAGTTACCATGCGTGGTGCGTGCTCAGAAAGTTCGGTGCGCACAGAGCTCATGGCTTCTTGCATCTTGCTCAGAATATGCAAGCGACCCTCTTGGGCCTGAGCCAAAGCAACTTGCATAATTTCTTTGGTAATTCCCTGAACTTTAATGTCCATCTGCAAAGCCGTAATCCCGTTGGCGGTACCGGCTACCTTGAAGTCCATATCACCCAAGTGATCTTCATCACCCAAGATATCGGTTAATACCGCAAAGCGATTACCATCCAAAATCAGTCCCATAGCCACTCCGGCCACATGCGCTTTCACCGGAACGCCAGCATCCATCAGAGCCAAGCAACCACCGCATACCGAGGCCATTGATGACGAACCATTGGATTCCGTAATCTCAGAAACCAAACGAATGCTGTAGGCAAACTCTTCCATACTTGGCAATACCGGCACTAAGGCGCGCTTTGCTAAACGGCCGTGACCAATCTCGCGACGCTTAGGGGTACCAACGCGACCAGTCTCACCGGTTGCAAATGGAGGCATGTTGTAGTGGAACATAAAGCGATCGCGGTACTCACCTTCGAGCGCATCAATGATTTGCTCATCGCGCGCAGTTCCAAGAGTTGCAACCACTAAGGCTTGAGTCTCACCACGGGTAAAGAGTGCGGAGCCGTGGGTACGAGGCAATACGCCATTACGAATTTCAATGGGGCGTACGGTTCGGGTATCGCGACCATCAATACGTGGCTCGCCATTAAGAATTTGGCTACGCACGATCTTTGCTTCAATCTCAAACAAGAGATTACCAACTTCGACTTCATTCACCTCACCCTCAGCAGCTAACTGAGTCATGACATTGGCAACCACTTCTTTAATCTTGGTAGAGCGGGCTTGCTTTTGACGAATTTGATACGCATCGCGCAATGGGCCTTCGGCCAAGCTTTGTAACTTCGCAATCAAGGCATCATTCTTTGCGGCAGGCTTCCAATCCCACTCGGGCTTGCCCGCATCGCGCACGAGTTCCTGGATTGCATTAATTGCAATTTGCGACTGCTCGTGACCATAAACTACAGCACCCAACATTACGGACTCAGATAACTGCTGTGCTTCAGACTCCACCATCAGCACTGCTGCCTGAGTACCCGCCACGATCAAATCGAGTTCACTCGTTGTTTGCTCGCTGCGATTCGGATTAAGCAAATACTGACCATCACGATAACCAACGCGCGCTGCGCCCATCGGACCATTAAATGGAATACCCGAAATCGCCAAGGCTGCAGACGATGCGATCAAAGCAGGAATATCGGCAGGCACATCAGGATTAATTGACATCACATGCACGACTACCTGAACTTCGTTATAGAACCCCTCAGGAAATAATGGGCGAATCGGACGATCAATTAAACGTGAGATTAAAGTCTCGCCTTCCGACGGACGTCCCTCACGACGAAAGAATCCACCAGGGATCTTGCCAGCTGAATAGGTCTTCTCGATATAGTCAACCGTTAAGGGGAAAAAGTCTTGACCCTCTTTGGCGGTTTTAGCACCGACTACCGTAGCAAGCACCACGGTGTCGTCCATATTAAGAAGTACCGCGCCACTCGATTGGCGAGCAATCTCACCGGTTTCCATCGTGACCGTGTGTTGGCCCCATTGAAACGTTTTTACAACTTTATGAAACATTGACATCTTTTTTTCTCCAAACATACACACCGCGGATCCACAGCGCCGCGGTATCACTGGAGTGATTGGTTGATGAACCCAATTGGGATGCCATTCCAGTGCACCTCTTTAAAAAGAAGTGCATTGGAATGACACGATCCCTAGAAGCCGGTCATCTTGAACCACTCAAAGTAGAGCCTTGCCCGTTTGGCAACACCCTACTTCATTGCAATGCTGACAAAAACAAGAAATTACTTACGTAAACCTAGTTTGTCGATCAGCGCGCGATAACGGTCCAGATCCTTGCTCTTGAGGTAATCCAAGAGACGGCGACGGCGCGAGACCATTTTCAACAAGCCACGACGGCTGTGATGATCTTTTGCATTTGCCTTGAAATGGGGGGTAAGTTCATTGATACGAGCAGTTAATAACGCCACCTGAACTTCGGGGCTACCCGTATCGTTTGCGCCACGCGCGTTTTGTTTGACGATTTCCGCCTTATTAATGTCTGCAACTGCCATTTTCATACTCCATACGTGCGGTCACTCAAGCTTGCACCTGATATGCCGTGTTAATAAAAAGCTTTATAAATCAAAGCTTCAGCATTCTAACAGACCGCGGTCTGCCAATGCATACCAAGCGGCCTACTAGTAAATAAGTTTATATAAATCAATAACTTATGATTTTAAGGTGCCATTTGGGCATTCAGTTTCATGGCACTTGGATCGTGTAATTTATTTAATGCCGCCAAATAAGCCTTGGCGGAGGCAGCAATAATGTCTGGATCCATTCCCACGCCGTTCACAATCCGCCCTCCCTTAGAGAGACGGACCGTGACCTCCCCCTGCGACTCAGTGCCGGACGTAATGGCATTGACCGAGTAGAGCAATAGCTCAGCACCACTTTGCACCTTACTCTCAATGGCGTGCAAAGTAGCATCAACCGGACCATTGCCTTGGGCTTCAGAGTGCACGTCGTGACCACCCATCTTAAATACCACCTTAGCAGATGGCTTTTCACCGGTCTCGGAGTGCTGGTTCAATGAAATAAAGCTAAAGTGCTCACTTTGATCAGCTACCGAAGAATCCGACATCAAGGAAATAATATCTTCATCAAAAATCTCGGCTTTTTGATCGGCTAAAGCCTTAAAGCGAGCAAATGCATCATTGAGTTCACTCTCCGACTCCAGCACCACACCTAACTCAGAAATACGTTGTTTGAAGGCATTCCGACCGGATAACTTACCAAGCACGATGCGATTGGTTGCCCAGCCCACATCTTCAGCACGCATAATCTCGTAAGTATCACGAGCCTTCAATACACCATCTTGATGGATACCCGATGCATGAGCAAAGGCATTGGCGCCAACCACGGCTTTATTCGGCTGCACCACAAAGCCGGTGATTTGCGAAACTAATTTAGAAGCCGGTACGATTTGTTTGGTATCGATCCCCACTTCCAACCTAAAGAAATCCTTGCGAGTACGAACTGCCATCACAATTTCTTCTAAGGAAGTATTACCTGCCCGCTCGCCCAGACCATTAATCGTGCACTCTACCTGACGGGCACCACCAATGTGGACGCCGGCTAACGAGTTGGCCACACCCATCCCTAAATCGTTATGGCAATGCACGGACCAAATCGCTTTATCCGAGTTCGGAATCCGAGTACGCAAAGTTTTAATGAACTCGCCATAGAGTTCGGGGACAGCATATCCAACCGTATCAGGAACGTTTATCGTAGTTGCGCCTTCAGCTATGACTGCCTCTAGGACTCGGCACAAGAAGTCCATATCCGAACGGTAACCATCCTCTGGAGAGAACTCAATATCCCCCGCCAAATTTCTGGCAAAGCGGATGGACTTTTTTGCTTGCTCATACACCTGCTCCGGGGTCATGCGCAATTTCTTTTCCATATGCAAAGCGCTAGTGGCCAAGAACACATGAATGCGTTTTGCGTTAGCTGCCTTTAGGGCATCAGAGGCCCGAGTAATATCAGTCTCATTGGCACGTGCGAGGGAACACACCACTGAATCCTTCACCGCTGCAGCAACCGCAGAGATTGCTGCAAAGTCACCCTCTGAGCTAGCCGCAAAGCCGGCCTCGATCACATCAACTCGTAAGCGTTCAAGTTGACGTGCAATCCGCACCTTCTCATCTCGAGTCATGGATGCACCAGGCGACTGCTCACCGTCACGTAAGGTGGTATCAAAAATAATTAATCGATCACTCATCATTGATTCCTTCTTTAATAATCCAATGCTCCGTTTTCTAAAACAAAAACCCCAGCAATTTAGCTGGGGCTGGTTTGCGAACTTAGTGCCTTACTTCATGTGTCTAAGCGCGACCCGCCCCGAGCCGAAGGCCCAGTGCTAGAAGAAGTAGCAGTGCACTTAATTGGTTCATCATGGAAATAATATACCGCATTTACTCGGACTTAGCTGAATCTGTGGTTTCTCCACCAATCCGACGGCCCATCGCCCGCTCCCACATCCACAATACATAGCCAGACAGGGAATACACCACAAAGAGGCCAAACAGAGTTAGGGGTGGGTTTGAAGAAATCAAGACAAAACCCAAGATCAAAAGAACCATAACCCAGAAAGGCACACGGTAACGAATATCCAAGGCCTTACCGCTGTAGAAACGAGCATTCGAAACCATGGTTAGTCCTGCATAAATCGTAATGAAAAAGGTGACTAATGGAATTGCTGAATCCTTCACGGGTATCTTGTTATCGTCTGCCAACCAAATGAAACCAGCCAAGAGCGCTGCGGCCGCAGGGCTTGGCAAACCCTGGAAAAACTTTTTATCAACCACACCAATATTGGCATTAAAGCGGGCTAGACGAAGTGCGGCGCCAGCACAGTAGGTAAATGCTGCTAACCAGCCCCACTTGCCCAGATCTTTTAAAACCCACTCATAGGCCACCAACGCTGGGGCCACCCCAAATGAGACCATGTCTGCCAAAGAATCGTATTGCTCACCAAACGCACTTTGCGTATTGGTCATTCGCGCAATTCGGCCATCCATGCCATCAAGAACCAGTGAAGAAAAGACCGCAATCGCTGCGATCTCAAAACGATGGTTCATGGCGTTCACAATGGCAAAGAACCCACAAAATAATGCCGCCGTGGTGAATAAATTCGGTAATAAGTAAATCCCTTTGTTCCGAGGCCTTGGTGGATCTTCGATCAGATCATCCTCGTGCGACTCATCGGCCGAGCTCCAGTCATCACGCCGTGTATTTTTACTCCGCAGAAAACGGGGGCGGCCCATTCGGAACTTACGACGCGAAGTCATGTTGCTAATCTAATCCTGGTAAGCGAGCTAGCGCAGTATTGGTAGCAAAAACTTTTTCACCGACGCTAACCAAGGGCTCAGCATCTAAAGGCAAATACACATCAACCCGGGAACCAAAGCGAATAAAGCCATAACGTTCCCCGCGCTTCACACGATCATTAATGTGGATGTAGCACAAAATCCGACGAGCAATTAAACCGGCGATTTGCACTAGGGTGATGGTCTTGCCATTGGCATCGATCACGACCGCATTGCGCTCATTCTCCGTTGAAGCCTTGTCAATACTGGCGTTAAAGAACTTGCCTGGAAAATAGGTAACCTGCTTAATCAGTCCATTCACCGCAGACCGATTGGAGTGCACATTAAAGACATTCATGAACACACTAATCTTTAGGGCTTCCCGATTGGCATAGGGATCATGGGCTTTCTCAACCACCACAATGCGCCCATCCGCTGGCGATAAAACAAGATCCTTACCAAGAGGCGCGATTCGTTGTGGATCACGAAAGAACTGCAGCGTGAAGATGAAGAATAGCCATAACGGCCAAGACCAGAAAAAACCGGCATAGCGATGGACCACAAAAGCCAAAACCCCAATCACAACTAAATAGAGCCAGCCCTCTTTGGCAATGATGGGGTGTGGATACATCATCGGATGATTACCTTCTGAACTTAGTTCTTCGATTGGTCAACGAGTTTGTTTTTCGCAATCCAAGGCATCATGGCGCGCAATTTCGCACCCACAACTTCAATCTCATGATCAGCGGTCAAACGGCGACGTGAAATCAGGGTGGGTGCACCAGCACGATTTTCAAGGATGAAGCTCTTGGCATACTCACCCGTCTGAATATCATGCAAGGCTTTACGCATCGCATTCTTGGTGTCCTCAGTCACAATCCTTGGACCGGTGACGTACTCACCATACTCGGCATTGTTTGAAATCGAGTAGTTCATGTTGGCGATACCGCCTTCATAAATGAGGTCCACAATTAACTTCAACTCATGCAGGCACTCAAAATAGGCCATCTCCGGGGCATAACCGGCCTCAACCAAGGTTTCATATCCAGCTTTAATTAACTCCACAGTACCGCCGCATAAGACAGCTTGCTCACCAAACAAATCGGTTTCGGTCTCTTCACGGAAATTGGTCTCAATCACGCCAGCACGGCCACCGCCATTAGCAGTTGCATAAGACAGTGCTAAATCACGTGCTGAGCCCGACTTGTCTTGATAGACCGCGATCAAATGGGGTACGCCACCGCCTTGGGTGTATGTGCTACGAACGGTATGGCCTGGTGCCTTCGGAGCAATCATGATGACATCCAAATCGGCGCGAGGAATCACTTGACCGTAATGGACATTAAAACCGTGGGCGAACGCTAAGGCGGCGCCTTGTTTGATGTTGGCATGTACTTCGTTCTTGTAGACTTCGGCAATTTGCTCATCGGGCAACAGCATCATCACAACGTCTGCGTCTTTCACTGCCTCAGCAACTTCTTTGACTTGTAAACCGGCATTGGCCGCTTTTTTCCACGATGCGCCATCTTTACGCAAACCCACGGTGACCTTCACGCCAGAGTCATTCAAGTTTTGCGCATGGGCATGACCCTGTGAGCCATAACCAATAATGGTGACTTTTTTACCTTTGATCAGGGACAGATCGGCGTCCTTGTCATAAAAAACTTTCATACGATTTCCTTAAATTAAATAAAGAGTGATTAAAACTAAACTTTCAGAATACGTTCACCGCGCCCAATTCCTGAACCACCAGAACGGACAGTTTCAAGAATGGATGCGCGATCAATTGCACTAATGAATGCATCTAACTTACTACTCACACCAGTGAGCTCAATCGTGTAACTTTTATCAGTCACATCGATAATGCGTCCGCGGAATATATCCGTGGTGCGCTTTAATTCCTCGCGCTCCTTACCAACAGCCCGCACTTTGATCATCATCAGTTCGCGCTCGATGTGTGGGCCTTCCGTTAAATCAAACACTTTCACCACCTCAACCAAGCGATTGAGGTGCTTGGTAATTTGTTCAATCACATCATCTGAGCCAATCGTGACCAAGGTCATGCGGGATAGGGATGGATCTTCAGTCGGTGCGACGCTAAGAGTCTCAATGTTGTAACCGCGAGCCGAGAATAAGCCAACGACTCGCGAGAGCGCTCCTGGCTCGTTCTCGAGCAAAACAGAAATAATGTGACGCATTAGAGATCCTCACTTCCAAGCAGCATCTCACTAATGCCCTTACCTGCTTGTACCATGGGCCAGACGTTTTCCTGCGGATCAATCTGGAAATCCATAAACACTGTGCGATCCTTTAATTTGAGAGCTTCTTTGAGCGCGGGCTCAACATCTGCTTTGGTCTCAATGCGCATCCCCACATGGCCATACGCTTCAGCCAACTTCACAAAATCGGGCAATGAGTCCATGTAGGAACTGGAATAGCGTTTACTGTAGGTTAATTCTTGCCATTGACGCACCATGCCTAAATATCGATTGTTTAAGGAAACAATCTTGATCGGCGTGTTGTACTGAGTCAGCGTTGAAAGTTCTTGAATACACATTTGGATCGAACCCTCTCCGGTGATGGTAACGACCTCCTGATCTGGGAATGCTTTTTTAATGCCCATGGCATAAGGCAAACCAACGCCCATGGTGCCTAAGCCACCCGAGTTAATCCAGCGCCGTGGTTCATTGAACTTGTAGAACTGGGCTGCCCACATCTGATGTTGGCCAACGTCTGAGCACACAAAGGCATCGCCCTTGGTCAGCTCCCACAGTTTTTCAACGACGTATTGAGGCTTGACGATTTGGGAATCACGATCGTACTTCAAGCAATCGCGCTTCTTCCATTCATTAATCTGATCCCACCAGGCTTTCACCTTCGCTTGATTCTTGCGCGCCGGTGCCGCTCTTAATTGAGCACTCATATCAACCAAAATCTCTTTGAGATCACCCACAATCGGAACGTCTACCTTGACGCGCTTTGAAATCACCGATGGGTCAATATCAATATGAATAATTTTGCGAGGATGACTTGCGAAGTGCGCAGGGTTACCGATCACACGATCATCAAAACGGGCACCAATTGCAATCAATACATCGCAGTGCTGCATCGCCATATTAGCTTCATAGGTGCCGTGCATTCCAAGCATGCCCACAAACTGCTGATGCGTCCCCGGGAATCCACCCAAGCCCATCAGAGTATTGGTCACTGGATAACCTAAAAGCTCAGCAAACTCTTTGAGTTCCTTGGCGGCTTCGGCCATGATGATGCCGCCACCGGTATAAATGTAAGGGCGCTCAGCCTCTTGCAATAGGGATACTGCTTTACGAATCTGCCCGCTATGCCCCTTGATCACCGGGTTGTATGAACGCATGCTCAAACTATCGGGATAGACAAAGGGCCCTTTAGTCGCCGAAACATCCTTTGGAATATCGACCAATACAGGTCCAGGACGGCCGGTGCGAGCAATATGAAAGGCTTTTTTAAGGGTCACCGCAAGATCGTTCACATCCTTGACCAAGAAATTATGTTTTACGATCGGACGGGTGATGCCTACCGTATCAGCCTCTTGGAAGGCATCCTCACCAATAGCATAGGTCGGCACGTTACCGGTAATGATGACCATCGGAATGGAGTCTGTGTAGGCGGTTGCAATACCAGTTACGGCATTTGTGACCCCAGGACCAGAAGTAACAAGAGCAACACCGACTTTGCCAGTGGCGCGCGCGTAACCATCGGCCGCATGAACCGCAGCTTGTTCATGGCGAACTAAAATATGTTCAAACTTATCTTGCTTGAAGATCTCGTCATAAATAAAGAGAACCGCACCACCGGGATAGCCCCAGACATATTCGACTCCCTCAGCATGCAAGGCATGCACCAACATCTCAGCACCAATCATTTCTGGGGCAGGTTGTTTTGCAGGGCTTGTGGAATCGGATTGAGGACCGGTAGCGGTCTGACCACCTTTGGTGGCTAAAAACTCAGCATTACTCGTATTCATTGTCATTTTCCTTTGCAATTTTCGGCAAAAAATTGTTTAGGCTGTTCTGTCCCTTACTTATGGTCCGGGTTCGAACGGCACAGCCGCAAAGAAAAAAGACTGCCACTTCTTGGATGGTTTCTTTGCGGTAAGCCTGCCATTGTAAAGCAATAGCCTAGAATGAGTGGGTTTAGGCTGTATTTTGGGTCCATTCATCGCAAGCAAACCACAAAAACAACGATCATTTATTCGTAGTAATCCACATGGCATCCGCCCAAGAACTCGATCAATTTCTAGCTGGCGTTGAGAAAAAAGCCTTCAAACAGGCCGTCTATGCGGTTCGGGATGAGGCGGCCGCTCTCGATGTTGTACAGGATGCGATGATTAGCTTGGCCCAAAAATATGGTGATCGGCCCGCCGCAGAGTTCCCGTTAATTTTCACCCGAATTCTGCAAAATCGGATTCATGACTGGTTTCGACGTCAAAAGGTCCGTTCGACCTATGAGACCCCCTTCTCCGCTCTGGGGGCTGGCATGGATGGGGAGGAGGATTTTGACCCCCTTGAACTGATTGAGATTCGGGAAGAAGGCCAAATGCCTTCGGATGCCTCTACAGCGCTGGCCAAGCGTCAGCTTTTGGCCACTCTGGAACAAGAAATATCAAAATTGCCACATCGTCAACGGGAAGCCTTCCTCATGCGTTATTGGGATGAGCTTAGTACGTCCGAAACGGCCCTCGCCATGGGATGCAGCGAGGGAAGTGTTAAAACCCATTGCTCCCGAGCCGCCCACACTTTGGCAGCTGCTTTAAAGGCCAAGGGGATTGTGTTGTGATGAAAGATACGAATCAGAAACAATTTGCGAGTTCAGTGGAGGAGCGTTTTGCAAAACGCGTCACCAGCCTACTCAATACCAGTAGCCACGAACTCAGTGGCGATACCCAAGATCGCCTGCGCGAAGCACGCTTGCTTGCCGTCAATCGGGCAAAGCCTGAGCTGGTCTTTGTTCATAGCTTACAAACCGCACATCCTGGTAATAAAAACTTTTCTTGGGAGAAGCCACTTTGGTCGCTAAGCAGCTGGCTAATTCCAATTGCCATCGTGGTATTTGGTCTGATTGCGATTGCAGAATGGCAAGAAGATCAGCGCATTAAAGACATCGCCAATGTGGATATTGCCCTGTTGACGGATGACGTGCCACCCGATGCATTTGTCGATAACGGTTTCATGGCGTATCTAAAACTTAAAACCAGTGCCAAGCCTCAAGAAGCCACTCCGTCAGAGGATGAAAAAATCTAGTGAGAACCGCTCGCATCACGTTTCGTGTTGCCTCCCCGCTTATTAGCTTGGTGCTAATTTATCCGGCATATGCTCAGAATTCCACCGCGGTTAATCCTGCGGAAGCTAAAACCGAAATCAAGAAAGCAACAAATCTTGACTGGCAATACCTGAGCCCTCTTCAGCAAGCAGTGCTTACTTCTCTCGAGTCCGACTGGAGCAGTTTTACAAACGCAAGTAAGACTAAATGGCTGAAAGTGGCCAATCGCTACCCGACCATGTCGAGTGCTGAACAGGAACGCTTACAGTCACGAATGGCTGCATGGGCCAAACTTCCACAAAAAGATCGGCGTCTAGCCCGTGATAACTATCTTTCTAGTTTGCAATTCCCTCCGGAGCAAAAAGCAGCTGCTTGGCAAGCCTATCAACAGCTTTCGGAGGAAGAAAAACAGAAACTAGCTCAACAGGAGCAAAGTCGTAAAAAGACGGGCGCCGTAACATCACCTGCCATACAAACACGGCAACCCCTCAATTCATCGAACGCCTCATCGTCTAGCGCCACAATCAAATAAACTGTGGGGATGAACCCCGCCGAGATAAATGCTTTGCCAACCCCTCGATTTTGGCGACGGGTATTTTGTAACCTCTACGAACAACTGCTCCTCGTTGGAGTTCTAGCGCTTACCTTTATGGTTCCCAATTTATTAATTGGGGTTCTATTTGGTATTGCCATTCCCAGTTGGCTCAGTTTTTTCTACTTGTATGGTGTGTTGGGGTTTTACTTTGTCTGGTACTGGCGACGTAATGGACAAACTTTGGCCATGCAAACCTGGCGTATGCAAATTCTGACTGAGGATGGTGGGCTGCTAGCCAAAAATCAGGCACTTTGGCGTTACGTCTACGGCTCGCTATGGATCGTGCCCTGCCTCATTGTTCACGCAATCCATCCACTACGAGGATGGCAAATCATTGGTTTATTGTTTTTAGTTTCTCTTTTCCTTTGGCCGCTTAGCACCTATTTGGATCGCAAGCATCGCCAGGGCATACCAGATCGGATGGCACAAACTAAATTGGTTCAGTTACCACCAAAATCGAAGGTCACAGCAACTTCGGTTTCTACGACTGACTAGACTTCGCGCAAGCACTCCATCGTGCTTGCCGTCTGAATCTTTTGCTGCAAGCGAAATCCGGCAAGCAAACTCACGCATACCCCTAGAACAATACCAAGTCCAATCGCGGTACCAAAGGAGTAGAACTCAATTTCCAATACGTATCGACCCAAAGCCCACGTGGTCGCACTGGCAGCCAAACCGCCCAATAGGCCTGACAAAAATCCAATGGTGGTGAGTTCAATGACAACGAGTTGCGCCAGGGTTCGCTTCGAAGCACCCACCGCCTTGAGCAGAGCCGCATCCCGGAAACGATCGTCTTGCGTGGAGCCAATGGCGGCAAACAGTACCAAAATCGCGGCACACAAAGTAAAGACCAATAACAGACCCAAGGCACTCGCCAGACGATTTAACACCTCCTGAATTTGGCGTATTGAATTCTCAATATCAACAATGGTTAAATTCGGATAGGTTTGTGCCAACTTGAGATCCAAATTTTCGCGTTCTTTGGGCTGGTGGTACGAAGTAATCCAAGATTTTGGGAAATCATCCAAGGCCTTCGGCGGAAAGATCACAAAAAAATTAACCTGCATGGATCCCCAATCGAGTTTGCGCATCGAGGTAATGGGTGCAGTAATTTTTTGACCGGCAATATCAAAACTCATTTGATCGCCCATGCGAAGATTGAGGGTCTTCGCAATACCACTCTCAATCGAGATTTGTGGAGTGACCGAATTACCAAACCATTGACCGGCAACTAACTGATTGTCGCTTGGTAATTGATTGGTGTACGAGAGATTGAATTCACGATCGACTAGGCGGCGGGCATTATCGGTTTGGTAATTGTCAGGCATCACCTCTTGCTCATTAATATGCGTGAGTCGCCCCCGAACCATTGGATATAGCTGAGCCTCAGTAATGCCTCCGGCAATTAACATACGCTGCACTTTTGCTTTCTGATCATTTTGGATATTGATCAAAAACCGATTCGGGGCGTTATCAGGCACATTGGCTTGCCAACTTTGCAATAAGTCTTGGCGCAACAAAAAAATCAGTAGGAGCGCCATGATGGCTAACGCCAAAGAGCTCACCTGAATCATGGCAAAAGCAGCGCGGCGTGATTGTGTGCTGATCGCAAAGCGGGTCACAAAGCCGATCCTCGCAAGGTAACTTGATTGACTAAAGCGCTCAAGACCCCACAAGCCAAGCCAAGCGAGCCCCGCAAAGAGGAATGCGCCAAGCCCAAATGAACCAGTTGCCCAAACCAGCAACTTCAGATCACGGGTTGCCCAAAATACCAATGCCAAACAACTAATGAATCCAAATAATGCAATCGATTTAGCAGCCAGTGGTACCTTGCCAAACTCTCGGCGCACTAAACGCAATGGGGAGATCTGACTTAATGTCAGGATTGGTGGTCCTGCAAAACCAAAAAGAAGTAAGAGTGCAAACACCACGCTCCAAACCACGGGCCATACCGAGGGCAATGGCAGACGAGTCTGAATAAGCCCACCCAAGAGTTGCATCAACAGCTCTTGAGCAAACCAGCCAATGAATCCCCCAAGAATAGTTGCTACGACACCAATCATCGTGAGGATATACAGTTGTTTGCGAAGAATTTGCGCCTGACTCGCACCAAAGCATTTCCAAACTGCGCAGCTATCGGCTTGCTTGAGAACATAGCGCCTGGCAGCAAGGGCAATTGCTAAGGCGCAGATTAAGGCAGTCATTAAAGCCACAAGCGATAAGAAGCGTTCTGCACGCTCTAAGGTTTTGCGCATGACCGGCTGAGCATTCTCTAGGGACTCAATGCGAATACCGCGTAATTTTTGTTGCTCAATATGATTGAGAGCCCAATCTTGGTAGCCCCGAATTTGAGGATCGGTTCCAGATAGCAGTAGGCGATAGGTCACTCGACTACCAAAGCCAATCAACCCTGTACTTGCTAAATCATCAATACCAATCATGGCTCGGGGTGCAAAGTTCATAAAGGCTGCACCGCGATCGAGTTCCCGCACAATGACTGCATCAATCCGAAATTGACGATCGCCAATGCTCAGTGAATCGCCTAACTTTGCACGCAAGGAAATTAATACGGCGGGGTCGACCCAAACCGTATTTTTGGGAGGCATTCCGGTGACCTCTTCAATCGATCGTTCATCGACCCTACCGTCATGTACTTGACGACTAATTTGCAATTGCCCCCTGAGGGGATAGAGGGCACTTACGGCCTTTAGTGAACTTAATTTACTTTCGCCACCATGGCTTACCATGCTGGGGAACACCACTGTTTGGGCAATGTTTAGTTTCTGAGACTTTGCCGCCTCAATCAATGCGGGTGGGATGGGCTGATCTGCAGCAATCAATAAATCGGCAGCCAGCAGCGTACGGCCATCGATTTCAAAGCTGCGTTGAAGACGATCGGCTAAAAAGCTGACGCTGGAGAGCGCAGCTACCGAAAGCACAAGGGCAATAAAGAGCCAAAAGAGCTCCTTAGCGCGAAGCTCTTTTAGGAGCATCTGCATATTAATTAAATACTGGGAACCTGACCACCATCCACCCGAATTACAGAGCCAGTGATGTAGGAAGCATTTTGACTTGCTAGGAATGCCGCGGTATCGCCATACTCCTTTGGATCACCATAACGACCCGCAGGAATAGTTTTCAAACTTGCGCTCACAACGGCGTCGTAGGTGATGTTCTCCCGCTTCGCACGCGCCTCATCGAGTTGGCGTAAGCGATCGGTTGCCACTCGACCCGGCATGATGACATTTACGGTTACCCCATCGGCGGCCACCTCCGCGGCCAAGGTTTTGGACCAACCGAGTAATGCAGCTCTTAACGTGTTTGAAATCGCTAGATTACGAATCGGTACGATTGCTCCGGAAGTGGTACTAGTAATAATGCGGCCCCAACGACGCTCACGCATCCCTGGCAAGACCCGATCGGTAATTTTCATAAGGGAGAGCACCATTTCCTGAAAGCTTTTTTGCCACAACTGCGGATCTTGACCGCTCGCTGGTGTTGGTGGTGGTCCACCAGTGTTATTAATCAAGATATCGACTGGTCCCAACTGGTTTTCAATCGTCTGTACATGACCATCAATTGCATTGAGATCCGCGAGATCCCAATTTAAGGCGAGCGCCTTGCCGCCAACCGACTCAATCATTTTGACGGTCTGTGCGAGACCTTCGGCATTTCGACCGGTCACCGCAACCTGGACGCCCTCCCGCGCCAAAGAATGTGCCATCGCCTGACCTAAGCCTCGGCTTGATGCCAGCACTAATGCAGTCTTTCCCTTAATTCCTAAATCCATCGTGCACTCCCTTATTCGTTGTTTTACTTATTAGTTGACTTCGGCTGAGACAATGACTTTGGCAGTTTCTTTGTGCCAGCATCCAAATCCACTTCATAACGCTGCAAGATGGTGGCGAACGCTTGCTGCAAGCCATTGGCTAACGTACCTGGACGATTATCCTTTAAAGGCACGCGCTGTGTGTAACGGTTACTCATTAAGATCGGATTTTGAGTACCGGTTGATAAAACGGTTAGATAAAAATGGATGCTAACCACGGCTTCAGGCTGGCCTCGATAATCCCCATACAGTTCAGTAACATTCACTTGAAGTGCGTAATACGGAAAGAAGGTATTGCTTTGGTTCACTGCCGCCTTAAAGATATTGGCTTCGCTAATCCATTGGCGCGTCGCATTACTCACCATCTCAGCAGGAGTGGAAATATACCCGTTATAGAAATCCTTCTCATAGCGCTGATCGCCTAAGCGATAAACCATGGATTTACTATCGAATGGTCCGTCAACGGATACGGGACCAACCTTCAACCAAAAATCGGTGTTTGGCTTACGAGGCTCTCCAGTTCGTTTTGGATCAATCAACCAAGTGCTTGTGTCCAGATTGGGTCGGGTAGGCGCACAGCCAACCAATGGAGCAATGGCTGCAAACAGGACCAATACCCGGGTAACGTGACGCAGTGAAAAGCTCATGGTTGGGCTCCAGTTTGTGGCAAGGTAATGCGTGGTGGGGGCTCTCCCCAAACCATGCTACTCGGATATCGACTAGCCACTTTTGCAAAATCATTTAACTGATCGGTAATTTGCTTGAGATTATCGATTGAGCTAATGGTATCGCCTTGCATACTTGAGAGGGTTTGGCGCAGGATAACGGTAGTTGCAATCACTTCACGCATCAAGAGCTCAAGCTCTGTCTTATTAGCTACCTCATCGATCCTGCCAAGCAATACATTGAGTCGTTCAACCGATTTAGCAATGCCAGTATTGTTGTTACCATCACCACCAATAATAGTGTTGAGATTGGTTAGTAGCACATCAAATTTCTTCTGGGTTTCTGCTAAATTCATTTCACCCAAGTTATCCAATACTTTACGGACTCCCGAAAAAAAGATGTCGGTTTGACTGGGCAAGGCATCAATCACCAAATACTGTGGCTTCCAGTTATATGGAAGAGTTTTGTAATTACCCATATCGCGCACATAATCGAGTTCAACATAATTCACGCCCGTAATGCCTTGGCTTTTGACGCGAGCACGCAAGTCCTTGGGTAATTTTTTAGTTGGGCCTAATAATTTTTCCTCATCGCCATCAATCAACATCCGCACCACCACATACTCTTTGCGCTCGGGGAAGGGTTCATTTGACTCATACAAACTTCCCGATAAACCAATAAAAGTAACTTGCCCTACTTTCACTCCCCGAAAACGCACTGGCGCCCCCACATCCAATCCCGTAATTGATTGCTCAATATAGGTTTCTACCATGATTGTTTTCTTGAAGAGTTGACCCGTTCCAAATATCAAAATCAACGCAAGAATGGCAGCAAAGCCGGCAAATACGAATAATCCCAAGCGAAAGTAATTTGGATTCGATTGACTCATGCTGCTTCCTTCGACATAACGCGATTAAAAAATTGATGCACTTTGGGATCCGTACTCGTATCTCGCAAGACCCTCGGGTCTCCTTGCGCAATAATACGTTTAGTATCTTTATCCAACATAATTACCCGATCCGCAATCGCATAAATACTAGCCAACTCGTGTGACACGATTACAAAGGTAATGCCTAAGTTCTTGGCCAAATCAAGAATGGTCTGATCTAAATCGGCTGATGTAATCGGATCAAGTCCAGCAGAGGGCTCATCCAGAAACAGAATCTTTGGGTCTAGGGCCATGGCGCGCGCAATGGCTGCGCGCTTTTGCATCCCCCCGCTAATCTCATTGGGCATGTAGTTGGCGAAAGGCAATAATCCCACCAGATCCAATTTGCAACGCGCTAATAGATCCATCTCATCATCATCTAGCTCGGTGTACTCCTCCATAAATAGTCGCACATTTTCAAGGAGCGTCATTGAACCAAATAATGCGCCCTGCTGATACATCACCCCAAAATGCGTCATGATGTCTTGGCGTTGTTGGCCGATTGACCGGGTAATATTCATGCCCTCAATCCACACATCACCTGCTAGAGGTTGGTAAAGCCCAAATAGGTTTTTAAGCAAACTTGATTTACCACAACCCGAGCCACCGAGAATAATAAATACCTCACCATCAGCGACTGAGAAATTGAGATTTTGCAACAGCACTTTGTTGCCATAACCCACAGTCAGATTTTTGACCTCAATTGGATTCATTAGAAACCTGTCCGATACGAGACGTAAGCAAAAATTCCATCGACTACCGTAATCATCACAATACTACTCACCACTGCTCGCGTTGTAGAGATCCCGACCGCTGCGGCACCAGTGCCCGTTTGCATCCCTCGCAAACAACCCACACTAGCAACCACCACGCCAAATAAGGTAGCCTTAGTTAATCCCGAAAAAATATCTTCCAGTACCACAGTATTGAGAACACCTTCATAAAAATTAACTAAGGGTACACCGTAGATCAGCATCGTGAGCGAAGATGAAAAAACACTTACTAGATCGGCATAAATGGTTAAGATCGGCGCCACCACCAAACCTGCTAAGACTCGGGGCAGAACCAAAAAGCGAATGGGGTTTAATCCAGCCGTCACCAAAGCATCGACTTCGCTATTAACAGTCATAGTGCCGATCTCAGCAGCAAATGCAGCGGAGGATCGACCCGCTAAAAGGATGGCAGTAATTAAAGGCCCCAACTCTCGAAAGATCCCCAAGGAAACGAGTGGCCCAACAAAAGTGATCGCTCCAAACTTTTCCATGCCAATGGCTGATTGAAACGACAAGATCACACCAATTAGAAAAGCAACTAATCCGACGATTGGCATCGCAGCAAGACCTGCTTGCACAGCAACGCTTGCAAAATCTTGCCAACGGACCTTCAGGGGGTTACGTGCGGCCCAAATCAGTTCGCTTGCGACCTGGCCAGTGAAAAAGATAATGCCCCGAATATCATTCCAAAGTAAGCTCGCTGCCTTGCCAGCCTTAACGAATATTCCGTCGTCTAAACCCTTTTCCTCTTTTGGGAATAATTTTTCAAAGGGCGTAAACCGCTTTAATTGATTTTGATGGGTGGCACTAAATCCTCGTAACTCAATCGTTCCCCCATGCAGTGTTTGGGCATGCTGCAGATCGATTAAAAATGCCAGTCCGGCACCATCAATGTACTGAATTCCTGCCCCATCAATTTGCAAGGTTTTACTCGCAGAATCTTGTGTCAACCAGGCAATTTGACGATCGCGAACTTCTTGCCATGTATGACCCAAGGTATTGGCACTAATTTGTCCCGATAGAGTCACGCAAGCAGTCGCTCCCGATGCGCGCCAGTTTGCAACTGGGGCCGTTGAGGTTGTGCGTTTGGGAGAAGCCATATTCTGACTATTAAAGCAAAGAATCGTGACTTATAAAAACTTGCCACTGGGGCAAATCAAGGAATATGGCGCGGCTGGCAGGATTCGAACCCACGACCCCTTGGTTCGTAGACAGCGTAGCTAAGTGACGATTTATTTAATCTAATCAATGAGTTACGCAAAAACATTTTTACTACATTTCTGCCTAAAACTCGCTGTAACTCTTTGAAACTCGCTAAAACTCGCCAGAATGTAGTAAAAGTTTTGGCGAAAAACATTGATCCGCCATGATTATCACTGGCAGCAAAATTAGTCATAAATGAGTATTTCTGAAATTATTTTTTATTAACCAATGAAACACCAAGAACTGCGATAACACCGCCAACTATCATTGAAATCAATATAGGCTCACCAAGCAATATCGCCGAGAATAAAACCCCGAATGCTGGCACTAGATTAGTAAAAATTGCTGTTCGTGATGGTCCTACTGTTTGAATGCCTTGGTAATACCAAATAAATGCGAGAACAGTACCAAAAGCGCCTAAGTAGAAAACTGAAGTCCATACGCGCCAATCAAGGAGAATCCAATCAATAGTCTTGAACTCTCCAATAGCGCCAATGCTTAAAAAAATAAAGCCCCATAAAGTGCCGTAAGTGGTTGCAATAATGGGTGAAAGGGTCTCCAAGACCTTGCGTGAAATTAATGTGTAAGAGGCCCAACTAAAAACAGCACCAAGCATCATTAATTCACCAAGCCCAAGTGATTGACTGATGTCAGTAATCCCTCCTACTAAATCACCTCGTGTAATCACAACTATTGCGCCAAGTAGGGCAATCACAATGCCAACCCAACGTCGCATACCAAGCCTCTCGCTAAAAATGAGGCCTGCCAAAATGGCAGTTACTATTGGAGTAAGACTAACAAATAATGAAGTACGTCCGGCCGGTATTCTTGCCAATGCACCAAAAAAACAGATGTTATAAAGAAAAATGCCTGTAAAACCTAAAACAGCCGTGAGTAATATTTGGTCCCGATTTAATCGCGGCAACTTTCCTTCCATCTTCACTGCAACAATTACCAGCAATATCGAGGCAATAAAAAATCTGCCAAATGCCGCTGTCATTAGTGGCAATGCCTGAGCCAAAGTTTTTCCTGCAATAAAAGTGCCGCCCCATAGCGCGGCAACCATAACCAGCTTTACTGCCAGTAATGGGGTCATCGCCGAGAGATTGGCTGTTTTCATTGCCGAAGAATACATTAGGAAAAAACCTATACCGGTCAGAATGAAAAACTGCCAGACGATGTTTTTGAGATTTAATGGTATCCAGGGTGGTACAAAACTGCGGATAGAGTACTTGTACACCTACCAAGTACTCTATCCATTTGGGATCTACTGGCAATTGAGAAAATTGCTTATAAACCTTATCCCATATGGGATTAATCAAAAGAAAACGCCACCCTGAGGTGGCGTTTTGAGCTACTTTTTAAGAAAAATGTAGTAAGAGCCCCCAAAAAAGGCGGAATGTAGTAATTTGTAGTAAAAACCAAAATACCCATCGCCCGGAAACCCCCGTCAAATGGCGCGGCTGGCAGGATTCGAACCCACGACCCCTTGGTTCGTAGCCAAGTACTCTATCCAACTGAGCTACAGCCGCATCAGGCAGAATTATGCCATGGATACGAAGAACTACATCACGCCGGCTGGGCATGAGGCACTAAAAACTGAGCTTTTGCATCTTTTGGACCACGAGCGTCCTGAAATTGTGCAAGTAGTCCATTGGGCCGCATCCAATGGAGATCGCTCAGAAAACGGCGATTACATTTACGGTAAGAAGCGTTTGCGCGAGATTGATCGACGCATTCGCTTCCTCAATCAGCGTTTAGAGAATGCGGTCGTTGTCAATAATCAAGAACGGATTACAAAAGGTGGTGATCCTGAGCAAATTTTTTTTGGGGCAACTGTTATCTATAGCGATACCGAGGGAACGGATACCCAAATCCGGATTGTTGGGGTCGATGAGGTCGATCTCGAAAAAGGCTATGTGAGTTGGATTTCACCAATTGCGAAAGCCCTAATCAAAGCCAAAGTGGGTGACACCGTTCGCATCCAAACGCCTGCGGGTGTTAAGGAAATTGATATTTTGGATGTACGCTACGAGGACTGCTAAGAACTAGACGCTTTTATTGCGGATTACCCGGAACACGTCGGTGTTGGCGCGCAAACCGCGTAACACTCGAGAGAGATGCAAACGATTTAATACTTGAATCGTAAAGCGCATCGTCACAGAGTCTTCTTTGTATTTATCATCCATCGAAACATTTAAGATGTTCGAATCAGCCGATGTAATCGAACTCGCAACGCGGGCGAGCACACCCTTTCCTTGCTTAGTATCTACCGTAATAGCCACATCAAACTCTCGCTTAGTATCTTTACTCCATTGCACACCAACCCATTTATCACTGTCTTTTGACAGCATGCGATGCGCCACCTTGCAATCCTGGGTGTGGATTTGTAATCCCTCCCCCTTACCCAGATAAGCCATGATGTCATCGCCAGGAATCGGATGGCAACAGGTTTGAAAACTGACCGACATACCCTCACGACCATCCACGACCAGAGATTGCGTTTGCGTCTCATGATCCGAACCACCCCAATCGTTCGAGCCGAGACGCATTTGCTCAGACCCACCCTCTTCACCAACTAGGATTTTTAAACGAGTCGCTAACTCAGCAGCGGTCCGTCGTCCCAAGACAATATTGACGCAAACCTCCTCGCGGGATTTATCGCCGGTCCAATGCAATAACTTTTCCCAAATCTCCGGGGTTAAGAGTCCTGCATCGACACCCTGATGTCGCAGCGCGCTCGCTAATAAACGTTCTCCCAATTGCAATGCTTCGGCATAGTGCTTGGTTTTCAATGAATGACGAATGGCAGCGCGAGCTTTACCGGTGCGTACAAACTCCAACCACCCTGGGTTTGGCTGTGAAGATGTGGAGTTGATCACTTCCACAATGTCCCCATTCTTGAGTTCGGTACGCAGCGGCAATTGCAAATTATTAATCTTGACCGCAACGCAGGTGTTCCCGAGATCACTATGGATGGAGTAGGCAAAGTCGAGGGCCGTTGCGCCCCGTGGCAACGCACGGATTTGGCCTTTAGGAGTAAATACATAGACCGCATCGGGGAACAAATCGATCTTGACGTGCTCTAAAAATTCTTGTGAGTCACCGCTGTTATCTTGAATATCAACGAGCGACTGCAACCATTGGTGCGCGCGGTTTTGCACTTCACTGAGTTCCGGTGAGCCATCCTTATAAGCCCAATGGGCCGCTACCCCAGACTCAGCCACGGCGTGCATGTCCGCGGTGCGTACCTGAAACTCGACCGGCACCCCAGACGGACCCACTAAGGTGGTGTGTAAGGATTGATAGCCATTCAACTTAGGAATCGAGATGTAATCCTTAAACTTACCAGGCATAGGTTTATAGATGGAATGCAAAATTCCAAGGGCGCGGTAGCACTCATCGATCGTACGGACGGTAACTCGGAAAGCGTAAACATCCAAGACTTGCGAGAAGCTCAAATGCTTACTGCGCATTTTGTGATAAATGCTAAAGAGGGTTTTTTCACGACCCTGCAAATCGACCTCAATCCCAGCCTTGGCAAATTGCATCCGCACCGCATCCAGAATCTTGTCAACCATCTCACGACGATTACCGCGCGCCTTCTTAACCGCTTTCTCAATCGCCCGAAAACGCATCGGCATGGAATGCTTAAAGCTGATGTCTTGTAAATCACGGTAGATTAAGTTGAGCCCCAGACGGTGTGCAATCGGGGCGTAGATTTCCATCGTCTCTAATGCAACCCTGCGTCGTTTTTCAATGGGGACCGCATCAAGAGTGTGCATATTATGGGTTCGGTCAGCCAACTTGACCAAGATGACGCGCACATCACGGGCCATTGCCATAAACATTTTCCGAAAACTCTCAGCTTGAGCCTCGGCATGACTCTGAAACTCCAATTTATCGAGTTTGGTTAAGCCCTCAACCAGCTCAGCCACTTTCGTACCAAATTGATTGATGAGGTCGGTCTGAGTGCAGCCAGAATCCTCAATCACGTCGTGGAGCAAAGCGGCCATGATGCTCTGGGCATCTAAACGCCAAGTTGCGCACAGCTCGGCAACCGAGACCGGATGACTAATATAGGGTTCGCCGCTTTGGCGGTACTGACCCAAGTGCGCGGCGTCTGCGAACTGAAACGCTTTCTTAATCTGGTTTATTTCCTCAGGCTTTAAATAATGAAGCTTGTCGGTTAAACCGGTAATTGATACAACTTGCTGCTTGGGGGGTAATGTGGGTTGTGAGGTGGGACCAAAAAGATGGCGGCTCGACTGCTCCAACAAAGAAGCAATTACACTTCGGGCGGGGTTGGCGCTTGGTAAAGAAGCGCTTGTGCGCATCTGACTAGACGAGACTTCGTCTAGCGAACCCGTTGTGGTGACAGTTGACGCCACAGCGGGACCTCCGGCTTAGAGAGGTACTTTGGTCAACATATCCCGATCGGTTACCCCAACAGCAATCTCACGCAAAGCAACAACCGTTGCTTTATCTTTTGCGTCGACTCGGGCTGCGTGTCCCTGAACTAATTGCCGGGCGCGGTAGGTGCCAGCTAGGACCAACTCAAAACGATTGGGAATGGTTTTTAGACAATCTTCTACAGTAATACGGGCCATTCTGAACTCACTTATTTAGATTAACCCCTATAGGATACCCGATGACTGGCTATCACGCCCCAAGTCGCTTGACCAAGGCTGGGTAACGCGCCATCATGGGCCCTGTCCGCAGGCGGCTAGCAGCCACAATCGCCTGCAAGTCGCGTAGGGCGTCTGCAAAGACCTCGTTAATGACAATGAAATCAGCTTCCTGGGCGTGTTGTAACTCGATGTGGGCAGCTGCAACACGCTTTGCAATCGTAACCTCGTCATCCTGGCCACGCTTATGCAAACGTTCCTCAAGAGCCTCAATTGAGGGAGGAAAGATAAAAACCCAAATCGCCTGAGGAATTAATTTGCGAATTTGCTGAGCACCTTGCCAATCAATTTCTAAGATGACGTCATGGCCTTGTTGCATTTGGCCCTCAATCCAAGAGCGCGAAGTGCCATAGAGATTGCCATGCACTTGCGCAGACTCTAAAAAATCTCCGGCAGCCTGCTTAGCCAAAAAAGCGTCCTGAGTAATAAACGAGTAATCGCGCCCATCCAGCTCACCGGCACGCGGTGCGCGCGTGGTGCACGATAGCGAGAGCTGCAAACGATGGTCAGACTCCAGGAGTGCATTCACCAAAGACGATTTACCAGCCCCTGAAGGGGCCACAATCATCAACATGCTACCTTGGTAAGATTTTGGAGTGCTCATGGTCATCACTCCAAATTTTGCACTTGCTCGCGCATTTGCTCAATCAATAATTTGAGTTCCAAGGCAGTGTTTGTGCAGTCCTCATGAACTGATTTGGATCCAAGGGTATTAGCTTCACGATTTAGCTCTTGAATCAAAAAATCTAAGCGCTTACCCACGGCCCCACCCTCTGCAATCGCGGTCCTTGCGACCTGAATATGCGTTTTAAGACGAGCTAACTCTTCGGCAACATCAATACGAACCGCATACAAAACCACCTCCTGCCGAATACGCTCTAGCAACTCGGTATTAAAGGGGATATTGGCTTGCGTCGCATGAACACCCAAGGCTTCCTCGATCCGAGCCACTAATTTGTTTTGATAAAGGGTCACAATCTCAGGAATACGAGGTTCAAGTTTGGTCACCATGCCTTGCATCGCATCAAGAGCATTCGTTAAAACCTTGGCGAGCGCCTGGCCCTCAGCCTGCCGTGATTGAAGCAACTGCTGCAAGGCCTCCTCGCCGGCCTTCAGAATTGCGCCATGCCACTGGTCCTCAGCGGTATCTGAATCCGCAACCACACCCGGATAGCGCAGAATATCGGCAATGCGAAGCTCCTCTGCGGAAGGAAACTGTTCCCGAATCGCATTTTGTGCATCTTTCAAGGCCCTCAGCTTGGCGAGGTCTATTGCAATTGCACTTTGGGAGTGCCCATGCTCGCTTGAGCTTTGACGCCAAGCAGCCCGAACCTCAACCTTGCCGCGCTTTAGATGTTTATTGAGGAGCTCACGCAAAGCACCCTCAGCGCTTTTGCACTCATCGGGTATCCGAAAGCTCAGATCCAAAAAGCGGCTATTAACTGCCCGAATCTCCACCTGAAGATTGGCAAAGCTCCCCTGACCAATCGTAATCGGGTGGGAAGCGCTGCCATAACCAGTCATGCTCGATATCATGTAGGCATTGTAAATTGCAAAAAAGGAAGTCTTCCATGAATCGTCCCAGCCAACGCCAAGCACGTGATCTGCGGCCCATCACCATCACCCGCTCCTTTACAAAACACGCCGAGGGCTCGGTCTTAATCGAATTTGGGGACACCAAGGTTCTTTGCACCGCAAGCGTTCTCGAGAAGGTACCCCCCCATCAAAAAGGCTCGGGTGAAGGCTGGGTAACCGCCGAATATGGCATGCTGCCCCGCTCCACCCA
This sequence comes from Polynucleobacter sp. HIN8, assembly GCF_030297615.1. Taxonomy (NCBI): domain Bacteria; kingdom Pseudomonadati; phylum Pseudomonadota; class Betaproteobacteria; order Burkholderiales; family Burkholderiaceae; genus Polynucleobacter; species Polynucleobacter sp. HIN8. The sequence goes on from NZ_AP028139.1 coordinate 1,339,361, forward strand.
CACCCGATCGGATCGCGAAGCTGCCCGGGGCAAGCAAAGCGGACGTACTCAAGAGATTCAGCGACTGATTGGTCGAGCCTTGCGCAGCGTCTTCGATCTCAAACGACTTGGCGAGCGCACTATTCATCTTGATTGCGATGTGCTTCAAGCCGACGGGGGAACGCGTACCGCAGCGATTACCGGTGCCTATGTTGCTGCCCGCGATGCAGTCAATCGTTTGCTTCACCAGAAGCTGATTACCTCCGATCCAATCATCGATAGTGTGGCGGCGATCTCGGTGGGTATTTATCAGGGCGTTCCTGTTCTCGATCTTGATTACGCTGAAGACTCCGACTGCGATACGGATATGAATGTGGTGATGACCGGTCGTGGTGGCATGATTGAGGTTCAAGGAACGGCCGAAGGGGCTCCGTTCTCACGCTCTGAACTCGACACACTATTAAATCTTGCTCAAGTTGGCATTGAGGAGCTAACGCGTATCCAGAAAAATGCCCTGGCCGCATGAACCAACGCTTGGTATTGGCTTCGAATAACGCAGGCAAGCTTCGCGAGTTTGCGCAATTGTTTGAGCCCTTTGCAATTGAACTCATTCCTCAGGGACAACTTGGGATTAGCGCAGCAGAGGAACCCTTTGATCGCTTTATCGATAATGCCCTAGCGAAGGCGCGGCATGCCAGCAAGCTCAGCGGTTTACCTGCCATTGCAGATGACTCAGGCATTTGTGTGGATGCCTTAGGTGGTGCACCCGGTGTGCGATCAGCCCGCTTTGCCGGTGAGCATTGCTCAGATACCGATAACAACCAAAAGCTCTTGTCCTTACTGGTGGGTCATGCAAACCGTCAAGCTCACTATGTATGCGCCTTGGTAGTGGTTCGGGACGCTGATGATCCCAATCCGATCATCGTTGAAACGCGTTGGGACGGTGAGATTGTCGATGAGCCACGCGGTCAAGAGGGCTTTGGCTATGACCCCTACTTTTATTTACCGCAATTGCAAATGACCGCTGCAGAGTTAAGTCCAGAGCGCAAGAATACGATTAGCCATCGAGGCCAAGCGCTGGTTCAGTTAATGAGGCAATTACAGAGCGATTCGTTTTTTTATCGACCCCATGCTTAAGGCTGCAATCGCGCTCACCGCGCTCCCTCCTCTCTCGCTATATATCCATTTCCCCTGGTGTGAGCGCAAGTGTCCCTATTGTGACTTTAATTCGCATCAGGTCAAAGATGGCGGATTTAACGAAAGTCGCTATATCGAGGCGCTCGTTACCGATCTTCAAACCGAGCTTCCCAATGTATGGGGTCGTCGAGTCCATACCATTTTTATTGGGGGCGGCACTCCTAGCCTGTTATCTCCCAAAGGCCTCGATGATCTTTTATCGCATGTACGGGCTCTCATCCCCATCGAGCCCCATGCTGAAATTACTCTTGAAGCCAATCCAGGATCGGTCGAATCGGGTAAGTTTGCTGAATTTGCCAGTATTGGCATTAACCGTGTGTCCTTAGGGATACAGAGCTTTAACTCAGATCATCTCAAGGCATTGGGACGGATTCATAATCAGCACGATGCGCGCCGCGCCATTGAAATCGCACACGATCATTTTGAACGCATCAATATCGATCTGATGTACGCCCTTTCCAAGCAGACCCTTTGCGAAGCCCAGGCTGATCTCAAAGCAGCCTTAGCATTTGATGTATCCCATCTATCGCTCTACCACTTAACACTCGAACCAAATACCTATTTTGCGAGTCATCCGCCACCACTTCCGCACGAAGATGAGAGTGATGCCATGTTTGAATCGGCATTAGAGACACTGGCGGCGCATGGCTTTGGTCGGTATGAAGTCTCGGCATACAGCAAGCCAAAGCAACAGTGCAAACATAATCTGAATTATTGGGAGTTTGGTGACTACATTGGCATTGGTGCTGGTGCGCATGGCAAGATCTCGTTTCCGGATCGAATAACACGGCAGATCCGTGAACGCCACCCTGAGACCTATATGAGCAAGATGACCGAACAGGGTCACGCCGTCATTGAAAACCGAGTGCTCACGCAAGACGATTTACCCTTTGAGTTCATGTTGGGCGCCCTTCGACTCATTGATGGGGTGCCAACAGCAATGTTCTCGGAGCGAACGGGTCTCGGGCTCACCGCGATTAGCAAACCGATTGCAGTGGCTCTTCGTAAAGGATTATTGGACGAAGATCCAACTCGACTCAAAGCCAGTCCACTGGGCATGCGCTATCTCAATGACTTGCAGGAATTGTTCTTGAAATAAGTGGTGGCGGAAGCGGTGAGATTCGAACTCACGGAGGACTTTCATCCTCGCCAGTTTTCAAGACTGGTGCATTCAACCACTCTGCCACGCTTCCTCTGAAGCCACGATTATAAGTATGTAATCAAAAACCTCACTTTTTTTCAGCCAAACCTGACAGACAGCCGATTAATGAACTGGTTCAATCTTCCTTTTGCAAATGGTTCGGTATCTCGATAAAATAGTCATAATTCTAGTCAGAATTAGGAGATCGAGATGCAATGGCCCATTCAAGACGCAAAAGCTCGCTTTAGTGAACTTCTTAAGGAATGTATGAACCAAGGTCCACAAATTATTACGAAGCACGGCACCCAAATGGCGGTATTGATACCAATAGACCAGTGGTTAGCAATGACCAAATCTAGCCAGCCCAATATCAAAGATTTGTTAATCAGTCGACAAGCTCTCAGTGATGACTTAAAAATTCCGCAACGAGGAAAAGAGCGTCACCGAAAACCAAGTGAGATTTAATTCATATGTACCTACTCGATACGAACGTCATCTCCGAATTACGCAAACCAAAACCACATGCAGCAGTTTTGGAGTGGCTGCAAAACGTACCTGCATCCAGCATTTTTATATCTGCTGTAACGATTGGTGAAATTCAAACGGGTATTGAGATCACTCGTGAGCAAGATTTAAGCAAGGCGAATGAGCTTGAGTCCTGGCTCAATCAAATCATTGCAATGGGTCAAATTATTTCACTCGATGCTGAGTGCTTCAAACTATGGGCAAAGCTCAAACATCGTCAATCCAACACGATATATGAGGATGCAATGATTGCGGCTACAGCAATCCTCTTGAAATTAACCGTTGTAACCCGCAATACCAAAGATTTCAAACGCTTTAAGGTGCAACTGCTCAATCCTTTTGAAACCTAATCCTCTTATCTAAGGAGGCTTTTTAAATACTTCGCGATTGCCAAACTAGAGGTTAATGCGGGTGACTCAAAGCCAAAGAAGTTGTAGAGGCCTTCAATTCCATGCGCATTGGGGCCATCGATCCGAAAGTCCCCAGCGGGTTGATCTTTCGATACGATCTTGGCACGCACACCAGAGTAGTCGGCCTGCAAACTGCCATCCTTGAGTTCTGGCCAGTATTGTCGGATGGCTGCATAGAATCGCTCGCCCCGCATCGGATCGACCGCATAATTGATTTGATCCTCCGACTCAATCTCGAGCCACTCCACATCGGGACCAAACTTAGCCTGACCCGCCATATCAAGGGTTAAATGCACACCCAAGCCACCCGGTTCGGGTACGGGGTAAATCAAATGGCGAAATGGTGACTTGCCAGCCAAGGAAAAGTAATTGCCTTTAGCAAAATAGGCTTTAGGAATGTGTTCCGTTGGTATTCCCTCTATGCGTTGTGCAACTGCTGGGGCACTCATACCCGCACAATTAATAAGATACTTCGTTTGCAGTTGCATCGCATCAGCACCGCCCACCTCCAGCTCAAATCCTCCAGGGATCGCGCGCGCATGATTTAAAGGTGAGAGATAAGCAACCATCCCGCCCGCATCCTCAAAACCACCAAGCAGTGACAGCATATAAGCATGGCTATCCACAATGCCGGTAGTTTTTGACCAAATTGCTGCGGCAACACGAAGATCCGGCTCTAGAGTATTGGCTTCTTTGGCTGTGATGAGGCTGATTTCACGTGCACCATTTTGCTGAGCGCGATAGAAAATCCCATGCAGATCGTCAACCTGCTGTGGATCGCTTGCCACAATTAATTTACCGTAGCGCTGGGTCCCAACTTGATGGTCGCGGCAATACTCATAGAGCATGCGATTACCCTCAACGCATAATTTTGCTTTTAATGAATCCTTTGGGTAATAAATGCCCGCATGAATAACTTCACTATTTCGGGAGCTGCTAATGGTTCCAAACGATGCTTCCCGCTCGAGTAATACAGTTTCATGACCTTGCAATGCCATTTCTCGGGCGACTGCCAAACCAACAACTCCAGCTCCCACCACCACACAATCCAGTTTTTCCATATTAATTTGTTATTTTTTGATGCCAAATCGTACCATTTCATTGAAATTTAATCTTGATGCTTTTGATGCCCTTATTGATAAAATCACTGCATGACCGCACTCTCTAACGCAGAATCATCGAGTAACCCCTCAAGCGCAATTTTTGGCTCCCTTCAAGCGGCTGGTATCGTTTTGGATCTCGCCTACCAGGGTATTGACGCTAAGGATTGGAAACGATTATTTGCGAACGCTCAGGAAGCAAAGGTCAGTGATCACTTAAATGCTGTTTTTAATGGTGAGCGTGTAAATACAAGTGAGCATCGCCCTGCACTGCATACGGCACTGCGTAATCTCGATAAGAGTCCGATTTTGGTCGATGGTAAAGATGTCATGCCAGAGATCGCTGAAGTCTGGCAACGAATCGAGGGCTTATGCAATAAATGGGTAGGTGTGACCGATTTAATTCATATTGGTATTGGGGGCTCAGACTTTGGCCCACGACTTGCTGTGCAAGCCCTCGCTCACTCAGCGAATAAATCCAATCGCGGGCTGCGAGTTCATTTTGTAGCCAATGTCGACAGTGCTGAACTAAGTCATGCTTTAGAGCGTGCTCAAGCCAACAGTACCAAGGTATTGATTGTGACCAAGTCCTTTGGTACAGCCGAGACTTTGATGAATGCACGAGCTGTTCTTAATTGGTTTAAAACCAAGAACCTCACCAGCTCACAAATCCAAAACTCCTTGTTTGCAATTACAAGCAATGTCCAAGCAGCCAAAGAGTTCGGCATTCAGGCAGAGCATATCTTTCCCTTTTGGGATTGGGTTGGCGGACGATTTTCGGTATGGTCTGCAGTCGGTCTACCCATCGCACTGCAATACGGCTTTGATACCTTCAAACAATTTTTGCAAGGCGCTAATCACATGGATCGCCATGCGATTAGCGCTCGCGCCGATCAAAATCTTCCAATTCTGATGGCCTTGGCTTTGTACCATCAACAAACTAAACATCATTCCAAGGCATACGCCGTGATTCCATATGCACATGCCCTTGAACTATTTCCATACTGGTTGCAGCAATTAGATATGGAGAGTCATGGCAAGCAAGTGGATCGCTTTGGTAAGCCCGTATCACTTAGCTCTCCCGTTGTCTTTGGTAGTGCTGGCACCAATGCGCAGCACTCGTATTTTCAGTTACTGCATCAAGGTCCAGAGTGCATTCCGGTTGATCTAATTGCTGTTAAAGAACCTATGAGCGCTCTTCCAGAAGCCAAGGATCATCACTACGCTCTCTTAGCCAATTGTTTGGCACAAGCCCAAGCCTTAGCCTTAGGTCGTGATGCGAGCGACCCCAATCTTAGCTACCCTGGAAAGCGTCCCAGTAATTTAATAGTGCTGCCCAAACTAGATGCCTATCATTTGGGCGCCTTACTTGCTCTTTATGAGCATCGTGCTGTTTGCTTGGGATCGCTGTGGGGCCTAAATAGCTTTGATCAGCCCGGAGTTGAACTTGGCAAAGTACTAGCAAAACCCATTGAACGCGCCCTCCAAGAAAAAGAGGGTTCGGGTGATACCTTGGACTCCATCACTACTGCCAGAATCCATTACTTCCAGAAATAATTCCATGAATGTTCCTGCCTCGATTTTTAAAGCCTACGATATCCGCGGCATTATTGATGAAACTCTTAATCCACAGATTGCTCGAGCAATTGGCCAAGCCTTTGGTAGTCAAATGCGCGATTTGGGAGAGACAGATGTTGTCATCGGTCGAGATGGTCGACTCTCGGGCCCAGTTCTGATTGAGGCCCTAACCGAGGGTTTGCTATCGACCGGTATTAATGTGATTGACCTAGGGATGGTCGCCACGCCAATGGTCTACTTTGCTACCCATCAAACCATTGGAAATTGCCAACCCAAATCTGGGATCATGATTACCGGCAGCCATAATCCACCCAATTACAACGGCTTTAAGATGGTACTCGGTGGATCAGCGATTTATGGCGATCAGATTCAGGGGCTGCGCCAGCAAATTGAAGCGGATGATTTTCGGCAAGGCAGTGGAAAACGTTCCAGCTTCAATATCTTCCCTCAGTACTTACAAACCATTGTTCGCGATGTTCGCCTAGCCAGACCCATGAAAATCGCCGTCGATTGCGGCAATGGCGTGGGTGGCGCGTTTGCTGGAGAATTATTTCGGGCTCTGGGTTGTGAGGTGCAAGAACTCTTTTGTGAGGTTGATGGGCATTTTCCCAATCACCATCCGGACCCTGCCCACCTTGAGAATCTTCAAGACCTAGTTCGCAATCTAGCAAGCACCAATAATGAACTGGGTCTTGCCTTTGATGGCGACGCCGATCGACTTGGTGTTGTAACCAAAGATGGCGAGGTGATTTTTCCGGATCGGCAAATGATGCTGTTTGCGAAGGATGTACTCAGTCGCAATCCAAAGGGCCAAATCATTTATGACGTCAAATGTACGCGTAACCTTGCCCCATGGATCCGTGAACATGGGGGCGAGCCTCTCATGTGGAAGACTGGCCACTCCTTGGTCAAGGCCAAGCTGAAAGAGACTGGTGCTCCGCTAGCTGGTGAGATGAGCGGTCACATCTTTTTTAAGGATCGCTGGTTTGGATTTGATGATGGTCTCTATACTGGCGCCCGCCTACTAGAAATCCTTAGTCATTTTGATAATCCAAGTACAGTGTTAAATGCCCTACCGAATGCCATTTGCACCCCTGAATTACAACTTCCATGTGCCGAAGGTGAATCTTTTGTCTTGCTTGAGAAAATCAAGGCTAACCCCAAGTTCCCAAGTTCTCAATCAATTAATACGATTGATGGTGTGCGGGTTGAGTATGCCGATGGCTTTGGTTTGGCTCGCCCCTCGAATACAACACCGATTGTAGTACTCCGATTTGAGGCTGATTCGAAAGAAGCGATTCAACGAATCCAGCAAGAATTCAAAGCGGCTCTTTTGGCTGTGAAGCCGGATGCAAGATTACCGTTTTAGTAGAAACCCACTTAAATCTTTTTAATTTCTTTAATCCGATTTTGCTCGTCGACTAGAACAATTTTGGGATTATGGGTTTTGGACTCGGCGTTATCAATGGGTCCGTAAGTACAAATAATGAGATGGTCACCCACGTGGGCCTTACGAGCAGCGGCACCATTTAAAGAGATCGCACCTGAACCTCTGGGTGCCTTGATAATATATGTGGAGAATCGCTCGCCATTATTAATGTTGTAGAGCTCTATCTTTTCATATTCACGCATATCGGCTGCATCCATGAGATTCTCATCGATCCCACAGGAACCTTCGTAATGCAAATCGGCCTCGGTGACGACCACCCGATGTAACTTAGCCAATAACATGATCCGCTTCATAGAAATCCCCTTTAAGCATGGGATTCTATCGCGAAAGTGATTGCGAGTTAAGATTGATGGATGAGCACAATGAATGAATCACTCTCGACCGGTAATTTTTATGATTACCCCCAGCAAGATGCATCGGGGGCTACTTGTATTGCACAGGCGTGGGCCAAAACGCCTGCACCGCTTGGTTTAGAAGAGAAACGGGATGTGATTGAGCGCATTAAGGCCTTATTGAAGGCAAGGGATGCGGTCATTGTGGCGCACTATTACGTCGATGGCGATATTCAAGATCTTGCAATGCAAACTGGGGGTTTTGTCTCCGACTCCTTAGAGATGGCTCGGTTTGGTAAAAATCACGCTGCCCAAAATTTAATCGTTGCTGGTGTGCGATTCATGGGTGAGACTGCGAAGATTTTGAGTCCCCAAAAGCACGTGTTCATGCCAGACCTTGAGGCAACCTGCTCGCTTGATTTAGGGTGTCCCGCGGAAGACTTTCGTAAATTCAAGTCCGCCCATCCAGATCGAGTCAGCGTGGTGTACGCCAACACGAGTGCCGCTGTGAAAGCCCAGGCGGATTGGATGGTGACCAGTTCTTGCGCACTAGCCATCGTGCACCATTTGGATCAGCAAGGTAAGAAAATATTGTGGGCCCCCGATCGGCATTTAGGGCGTTACATTCAAGAACAAACTGGTGCCGATATGATTCTGTGGAATGGCGCTTGCATTGTGCATGATGAATTCAAAGCAACTGAACTAGCAGCAATGCGCCAGAAGCATCCCAATGCCATGGTTCTTGTTCATCCAGAGTCACCGCAACACGTTGTCGATCAAGCAGATGTGGTTGGCTCAACCTCAGCGATGATTAAAGCGGTACTTGAGGGTAGTGCTCCTGAATACATAGTGGCCACTGATCAGGGCATCTTGCACCGCATGCGTCAACTCGCGCCTCAGAAAAAGTTGATTGCAGCACCAACCGCTGGTGAGAGTGCTACCTGCAAAAGCTGTGCCAATTGCCCTTGGATGGCCATGAATGGCTTACACGGCATCTTGCAATGCTTAGAGCATGGCATTGGCGAGATTGAAGTGAACGAGCCTATTCGTTCCGAAGCGCTTGCATGCATTCTTCGCATGCTGGACTTTACTTCAACCAACCCAGAGTTATTAGCCAAAGCGCAACATGGCTTTATTAAAAATATTGGCGCTGCATAACTCGTTTTTATATGTTTTCTGATAATGAATCCTTAGATCAAGCCATTGCTCGCAATGTGCGCGATGCCCTCTATGAGGATATTGGTCGTGGAGATTGGACAGCAAATCTTGTGCCTGCCAATCAAACTGCGCATGCTAGGTTAATTGTGCGCGAGCCAGCGGTGCTATGTGGAACCGCATGGTTTGATGCGGTGGTTCAGGCACTTGACCCACAGGCAACTGTTCATTGGCTCTCTGCTGAAGGTGACTGGCTGGCACCCGATCGCTTGGTCTGCGAAATGACTGCCAATGCACGAGCACTTCTGAGCGCTGAGCGCCCTGCTATGAACTTTCTTCAGACCCTTTCTGCAACGGCGACCACCACCCGCCGCTACGTTGAAGCAATTGCAGATGCTAGCCCCAATCCCAAAGGATGTGCCATTTTGGACACCCGCAAAACCATTCCGGGACTACGCCAAGCCCAGAAATATGCGGTTCGAGTGGGTCATGGTCAAAACCAACGGATGGCCCTATGGGATGGCATCTTGATTAAAGAAAATCACATTGCTGCGGCAGGGAGTATTACTGCGGTATTGGCTGCTGCCAATCAACTCAATGCAGGAGTGGATGTACAAATTGAAGTGGAAAGCCTTGCAGAACTCCAAGAGGCGCTCGGCCAAGGCGCCAAGAGTATTTTGCTCGATAACTTTAACCTCGATCAAATGCGCGAAGCTGTGCGTCTTACGAATGGTCGAGCTTTATTAGAAGCATCTGGCGGTATTACCCAAGATCAACTCCGTGCCATTGCAGCAACGGGTGTCGACCGAATCTCGATTGGTAAATTAACTAAGGATATTCAGGCAATCGATTACTCGATGCGCATCGATCGCATCAGCTAGATTGTTGGGTTTGAATCGGGGTCAGAATGGTTGGGTATGAGACAGGCCATGTTTTGGGGTAATCGCGACTAAAGTGCAATCCTCGACTCTCTTTGCGTAACAAAGCAGAACGCACAATCAATTCAGCGCATTCGAGAAGGTTGCGTAACTCAATCAAATCTCGGCTTACTCGAAAGTTCGCATAGTAATCTTGAACCTCAGTACGCAAGAGCTCAATACGATGTAAGGCGCGTTCAAGTCTTCGCGTGGTTCGCACAATACCAACGTAGTTCCACATCAAGGAGCGTAGCTCATCCCAGTTATGTGCAATCACCACTTGCTCATCAGCATCTTCAACTTTACTTTCATCCCACAGTCGTACCGGGGCTTGCTCAACATCGCCCTGTTCTGCAATATCAGCTGCAGCAGCTTTACCAATGACCACGCATTCCAGTAATGAATTCGAGGCCAAGCGATTGGCGCCATGTAATCCAGTATAGGTTGCTTCACCAACGGCATATAAGCCGGTCAAATCGGTACGTCCCTTAAGATCGGTGACAACACCCCCGCAGGTGTAATGTGCAGCAGGTACCACCGGAATTGGTTCTTTAGTAATGTCGATACCCAGAGCAAGGCAGCGGGAGTAGATCATCGGGAAGTGTTCGCGAATGAAGAATTCTCCTAGATGTGTTGCATCGAGATGAACATAATCCAAGCCATGTTTTTTCATCTCAAAGTCGATCGCACGCGCCACAATATCGCGTGGAGCCAGTTCCTTGCGTTCATCATGCTCTGGCATGAAGCGATGACCATTTGGTAGCTTCAAGATTCCACCCTCGCCACGCATCGCCTCAGTAATCAGAAATGTACGATCGCTTGGGTGATACAAACAGGTTGGATGAAATTGCACAAACTCCATATTGCCAATCCGGCAGCCTGCCCGCCATGCCATGGCAATTCCGTCACCCGTTGCGGTGTCTGGGTTGCTGGTGTAGCGATACACCTTACCCAAACCACCCGTCGCCAGGACAACCGCTTTAGCTAAGATCGTTTCAACTCGGCCTTTTTCAATATCAAGTGCATATGCCCCGAAGCAACGATTCGATTTGTACTTCGCAGGAACTTGTAAATGTTTGTTGGTGATCAAATCAAGAGCAATCCAATTCTCAAGAATCCGAATATTAGGATGCGCTTTGGCTTTATCAAGCAATACCTCATGAATTGCCTTACCAGTTGCATCCGCGGCATGAGCAATTCGTCGATGACTATGCCCGCCCTCACGAGTTAAGTGCAATCCTTCTGGTCCGGCCTGATCGGGGGTAAATGGTACGCCTTGCTCAACTAACCAATGAATCGCTTGTGCACTTTGTTCAGCAACATAGCGCGCCACAGATTCAACGACCAGACCTGCTCCAGCATTGACCGTATCGACCACATGCGATTCAATGCTGTCCTCTTGATCGAGAACCCCAACAATTCCGCCTTGCGCCCATGCGGTCGCCGCTTCACTCAGACGGCGTTTAGCCATCAAAATAACCGGCTGATGGTCGGCGAGGTGAAGCGCAGTTGTAAGGCCGGCTAAGCCGGCCCCAATGATTAGTACAGGATGATGGTCATGCGCTACGCTCATTGAATGAGCATAGCATCGTTTACTGTTAGGTCATAACCGATGTGCTGTGCTGGCTTACCGCCTTTTTGAACGGCAACTGCACAATACTTAAACTCCGGGATCTTGCCAAAGGGATCCAATGCGGGGTTAGTCATTAGATTGGCAGCCGCTTCGTAGTAAGCAAACGGCATAAACACAGCTCCACTTGGCGTGCCATCATCCCGGCGCACATGAATCCCAACCTCGCCCCTGCGCGACTTCACGGTAATCACATCACCGGGGTTCAGGCCCATCTTCGCCATATCTTCACCACACATCGAGGCGGTTGCCATTGGCTCAATGGCATCCAAAACACCTGCGCGTCGGGTCATACTTCCAGTATGCCAATGCTCGAGCTGACGGCCCGTGATTAATACAAAAGGATATTCGGTATCGGGTCGCTCGTTAGCTGGAATAAGATCAGCAGGAACCAGTTTTACTTTGCCATCGGGAGTTGGGAAACTCTCATCAAATACGATGGGTTGGCCAGGATCATCTTCGCTTAAGCATGGATAGGTCACGCATGACTCACGCTGCAAACGATCCCAGGTAATTCCGTTGATCACAGCATGCATGGCACGGCGCATCTCATCATAGACCTCGGCAACGCCACACTCCTCGCCTTGATAGCCCCACTGCAAACCAATCCGCTTAGCAAGCTCCTGAATAATCCATAAATCAGGCTTCGCGTCACCAGGTGGGTTTAAGGCACGCTTACCCAACTGCACCATACGGTCGGTGTTGGTCACCGTACCGGTTTTCTCGGGCCAAGCACTTGCTGGCAGAATGACGTCCGCTAACCACGCAGTCTCGGTCATAAAAATATCTTGCACCACAAGGTGATCAAGAGAAGCCAAGGCATGACGCGCATGATTAAGATCCGGGTCGCTCATGGCGGGGTTCTCACCCATGATGTACATCCCCCGAATCTTATCGGGATCAGAATCCGGCGCTGTGATCTTATGCATGATCTCAACCACGGTATAACCGGGCTTTTTATCAAGCGGTGTATTCCAAAACTTCTCAAACCACTCATGCGCCTGGGCATTATCAACGCGCTGATAGTTCGGGAACATCATCGGTATTAGTCCCGCATCACTGGCGCCTTGTACATTGTTCTGTCCGCGCAATGGATGCAGACCAGAGCCAGGCTTACCGATTTGACCGGTAATGCTGACTAAAGCAATCAAGCAACGGGCGTTATCGGTACCATGCACATGTTGGCTAACACCCATCCCCCACAAGATCATTGAGGCTTTAGATTTGGCAAACTCGCGCGCTACCTCACGAAGTGTCGCAGCAGGTACGCCACAAATCGGGGCCATCGCTTCAGGGCTGTAACCTTTTACATTCTCTTTGAGGGCCTCGAAATTGGAAGCGCGTTCTTTAATAAAGTGCTGATCGCACAGCCCCTCTTCAATCACGGTGTAGATCATGGCATTGAGCATGGCGACATCGGTATCGGGCTTAAATTGCAAGTTCCGCCATGCATGCTTACCAATATCGGTCACGCGTGGATCAGCCAACACAATCTTGGTGCCATTCTTAGCAGCATTTTTCATCCAAGTTGCAGCCACCGGATGATTGGCGGTTGGATTAGAGCCAATTACAAGGATCAGGCCAGAGTGTTCGATATCGTTCACCTGATTACTCACCGCTCCAGAGCCAACGCCCTCAAGCAATGCAGCCACACTCGATGCATGACATAAACGCGTGCAATGGTCGACGTTATTGCTACCAAAACCAGTACGTACCAACTTCTGAAATAAGTAAGCCTCCTCGTTACTGCCCTTGGCTGAACCAAATCCTGCCAAAGATTTCTTGCCATGCTGATCGCGTATCGCTTTTAACTTACCGGCTGCCAGATCAAGCGCCTCTTCCCAACTGGCTTCACGAAAGACTTCGCTCCAATCTTCAGGCTTTTTACCCGCAGACTCAATCGAGTGCTCATCCTTTGGTACACCAGGCTTACGAATCAATGGCTTGGTTAAACGTTGAGGGTTATGTACATAATCGAATCCAAATCGGCCTTTAACGCATAGGCGGCTGTGATTTGCAGGGCCATTGCGACCATCTACGCTCACAATTTTTTCGTCCTTTACGTTGTACGTAATTTGGCAGCCTACTCCACAGAATGGACATACCGAATCGACCTGGCGATCAACTGCTTGGGAACCAATGTGGGTCTTTGGCATTAATGCACCCGTTGGACAAGCTTGTACGCATTCACCACACGCAACGCACGTGCTGGTACCCATCGGATCGCTCAAATCAAATACAATTTCGCTATGCGCACCCCGCATGGCGTAACCAATCACATCATTGACTTGCTCTTCACGGCAAGCACGCACACATCGGTTGCACTGAATGCAGGCATCCAAATTAACTGCCATCGCAGGGTGTGACAAATCAGCAGAGGGTTGATGACGACGCAAGGCCTTGAGTTCAGGACGAACTGCTACATCGAGGCGATTGGCCCACTCACTTAACTCTCCATGCTGTTGGCGTTCACGCTCGGCATCACTATCACCAACCCATTTATAACCTTCATCGGGCATATCGGAGAGCAACATCTCAAGCACTAATTTTTGACTCTTTAACGCACGCTCACTATTGGCTTTTACCTCCATCCCAGCCGTTGCAGAGCGACAGCAACTAGGGGCCAAGGTACGCTCGCCATTAATTTCAACAACGCATGCACGGCAATTGCCATCGGGCCGATAGCCATCCTTAAAACAGAGATGGGGAATATCAATGCCATGGCGTTTTGCTGCTTTTAAGATGGTTTCACCCTCATAGGCAACGATCGTCTTACCATCGAGCTTGAACTCAACGGTTTGCAGTGCTAGTTCTTGCGGATTGACTGGTGCGTTCACGCCTTAAGCTCCCTATCTAAGCGGTTATGCAATTTCATGGGGGAAATATTGATGGATGCAACGAATGGGGTTTGGTGCGGCTTGCCCAAGACCGCAAATCGAGGCATCAACCATGACGGTAGACAGATCCTCCAGAGTTACTTGATCCCATGTGCTTGCTTGCATTAATTGTGCGGCTTTACTTGTACCAACCCGACATGGGGTGCACTGACCACAACTCTCATGCTCAAAGAAACGCATGACATTGAGCGCTGCATCGCGCGCCTTGTCTTGATGACTAAAGATCATTACGGCTGCAGAACCGATAAAGCATCCATAAGGCTGCAGGGTATCAAAATCCAATGGAATGGTATTCATGGTGGCTGGCAAGATGCCGCCTGAGGCACCGCCAGGCAGGTAGCCATAAAAGGTATGGCCCTCTTGCATGCCGCCGCAATACTCGTCAATCAATTCCTGAATGGTGATGCCAGCTGGTGCCAGTTTGACACCGGGGTATTTCACCCGACCGCTCACGCTAAAGCTACGCAAGCCTTTGCGATCATGGCGACCGTAGGTGCTAAACCACTGCGGTCCTCGCGTAATAATGTCGCGCACCCAATACAAGGTTTCAAAGTTATGCTCAAGCGTGGGTCGACCAAATAAGCCGACTTGCGCAATGTAAGGAGGACGCATTCTGGGCTCGCCCCGCTTACCCTCAATACTCTCAATCATGGCGGACTCTTCACCGCAGATATAGGCACCAGCACCCCGACGCAACTCAATGAGCGGTAACTTAAAGGATGCATTTGCCTGAAGTTTTTTAATTTCAGCAGCAAGCAACTCGCGGCAACCATGGTACTCATCGCGCAGGTAAATGTAACAAGCATCAATCCCAACCACTCGCGCAGCAATCAACATTCCCTCAAGGAAACGATGGGGATCACGCTCTAGATAGGTTCGATCTTTGAATGTTCCTGGCTCACCCTCGTCAATATTGATTGCCATGAGTTTGGGTGCCGGTTGATCCTTCACAATCCGCCATTTACGCCCAGCTGGAAATCCTGCTCCACCAAGACCGCGTAAGCCAGAATCTTCCATTACCTTAATGATGGCTTCAATCTCGCGTTTACCGCTATCAAACTCTTTCACCAAAGCGTAACCACCCTTTGCGCAGTACGCTTCATAACCCACATATGCGGGCGACACCTCATTGGCTTTTTGTTCTGGGCTTACGGCGTGCTCTGCAAAATCTGCGGGTTCAAATTGGGCATCATCCTTTGCCTTAGGGTGCATGAGCTGACGATTTTTAACCGCTTTCGATACCTTTTCCGCATCAGCAAACAATACAGGGTATTGATGCACCACAGCGACCGGGGCTTGCTCGCACCGACCCACGCATGGAGCAGCAATGACCTTGGTCTTGGGATTGCCTAATATCGTTGGTAGGCGCTCCAATAACTGTTTGGCCCCAGCTAACTCGCATGACAATCCATCGCATACGCGCACTGTAATATCGGCAACCGGATCGTTACCGCGCACCACTTCAAAATGATGATAGAAGGTCGCTACTTCATACACCTCAGCCATTGGCAAGTTCATCAGCTTTGCAAGTGCAACCAAATGGCGATCATGCAAAGCACGGTATGCATCATTGAGTAGATGCAAGTTCTCAATCAGTAGGTCGCGACGATACGGACCATCACCGATGAGTTTTTTTACTTCAGCCAATGATGCATCGTCCGCCTGTCGCCCTTTTAATTTACTTTTTTGCCGAATTCGCTCACGAAGGTCATCCGCGCTTGCGATGGCAACCGCCTTGATTTCGTTGGAAGGCTTAGGGTGATTCATGCTGTTTTAGTCTCTCAGTCAGAATATAAATAGTTATTTAAAAGGTCGTACTGCATGGCCATTTAGTGGTTGAAATCAATGTAATTGATCTACCCCTGTAAGTAATTGATATGGCTCAAGATCTCTCGAATCAGGGTTAACCCTGAAGTTCGGCATACAGGCCAGTTTCTACCAAGCTAGGTTAATTGGAACTGGGCAAAAAGGTATTGCTGTAATCCATTTCCCTCTCGCGGACACGGGCTTTAAAACAGGCCTCATAGTCGGGGGTTCCAACCCGCAACCCCACTGCCGTGCAATCCGCTTGTGCAGCGGACTGCACCGTGCCACAAGCTGATAAGCCAAAAGTACTGGCAAAGGCCAATCCAGCAATTATCATTTTTGTTGTCATCGTTTGAGTCTATCACCTAAACCAGTTGCTTAATTAACAAGACCGATCCTGCAAATAGCAAAATACTGCCATACGCCAATTGCATATGATGAATACTCAAGAGCCGATGGGTTTTTGATCCGATCCATAGGCCAATTACCATGCAGGGTACCAAAAACAATGCGAGACCCAAGACCTCCCAGTTCAATATCAAGCCCGTTACCAACATGAAGACTAAACGCAAGAACACGAAGATCAGAATGGCAAATGCCATGGTTGCGCGTAATGTATTGGGCTCGTTAAAGCGCATTGCTAAGTAGGATGCATAAATCGGTCCACCTGTAGCAAACAATGCCGTAAAAATCCCCCCAGCTACACCAAAAGGAATGGACCAATACTGTGAAATGGTTTGGATGGGGGCGGATTTTTTCTTAGACAAAACGCGAATTCCATTAAATGCTGCAAAGGCACCCAAGGTAATTAGTAAAGGCTCGGGCGGTGCCTTCAGGAGCAAGGTGATACCAATGACCATGCCAATGAAACTAAATGGCAGCAACCAAGAGAGCTCCCTCTTATCCGCCGCATCAAAAGACTTTGTACCCAAATAGAATGCCGCACACAGATCCAGTATCACCATTATCGGTACTACAACCTGCAGGGGGAAAAATAACACCAGCACTGGTACTGAAATAATCGATGATCCAAATCCGGTCACCCCAAAAATGAAATACGCCACCAACACAATCGTGCAGGCGGCAATAAATGAGGTGGGGCTAATTAACTCAAAAATAAATATTCTTTGTTCGTGTTATTTTTTGCTACCCAAGGAAACACCCAACGGTATGCCGTCTTGATCGGCACCGCCCGCCTTGGATGTTCCTATGGTAATTCGTTCTGCTAAATTAGGCTGCTGGGCAACCATCAACTCTTTTGCGCGATTGGCTCGTGCGCTTGCCAACTGCATTAGCTCCGCTTCGCTAATGGCATAACTTTGAATGAGCTCATTGCGAAGTTGCTGATAGCGAGCCTCGTTGTCTGGCAGGGAAATCAAACGCTGTGCCAACTGAATTCGGCCGACTTGTTGCCCATAGGCTGACCTTACTCCGGCTTGCACCCGAGGGTCGGAAAGACTCGGTATAGGAAGGGGTTCCTGAGGGCTTAATTTAAATCCAGCAGCATTCAAAATAGCACGATCGGCACGCGCCCTTGCTAAGGCTGCCTTATCGGCGCTCGGGTCATAAACCCCAACAAACTCAATCGTGGCATTGGGGCGTTTTACCAAAACACCCGCCAATTTATCAAGCTTCTCTTGATCAACCGGCAGATAAGAGCTCTCACCCAAGACCGCATGAATCGGCGCATCGCTTTGAAGCCCCAATAACGATGCCAATGCGCGAAACGGTGCGGTAACAATATTCGTTAGAACCGTTCGAATCGCTTGCCAAACGAGGCCAGTCGCCGAGAACTCTGGAGAATCTACGTTTCCCTTAATCCCCAAGGAAATATCAATTACGTTATCGGAGTCTTCTAATAAGGCAATGGCTAAGCGCAATGGTAAGCGCCGACCCTGAAAATTAGGCACCTCTTCCCCAAGTTCGATATCTTTGATCACAAATCGATTCTGACCAACCAGTTCAGCGTCTTTTGCCTTGTAGTTCAACATGAGATCTAAACGCCCATCTTGAATCGGATACCCAGCGTATTTCATGAAATAGGCATTAGCAGTTTTCAAAGGAACATTCTTAAACTCAAACAACACGTCATGGTTACGTCGGGGGTCGTCAAACGCTGCCTGACCTTTTGCCCGAAAACTGCCGCGATCGGCAATCAAGCCATCAAGAGCAATCGCAGCGTAACGGCCTGGAACGTTACTCACGCCAAGTAAAGAACCATTTAGCTTACGAATATCCGTTTGTAACTGCGGCACCACCCCCAAATCAGCAAAATGCACGATGCCGTTTCGTAATTTAAGTGCCTTAATATCAAGTTCAAAATTGGCTGATTTCTCCTCTGCCGGACCCGCAGATGGTGTTGTGGTTGAAACTGGTTTAGCAAACATTCGACGAATGTTAGAAAACCCTTGCTCATCAAGGTCATACTTAAAGTCCGGCTGATCAAACAGAATCTCATCAATCGTGAGTGATGTTTTACCACTCGCCAACCGACGAAGATCAATTTGCTTGAAATCGGCTTGGTGCCACTTCATAAAGGCTTGCCTGGGCTTACCTTCCGTAATTTCAAAATTCTTGAGACTTAAATCACCGCTGGTTGACCATAAGCCTTGGCGAGTTTGATATTGCAATTTTCCAGCCATCACGCCCGAGTTCGTCTGCAATGGATTATTGGCTGGTAACAAAGTAATCATCGGGGCAACAGACAGGTTATCGATGGCCACATCGATCTTGATTAAATTTTGTTTAGGCTCTAGATGAAAGAAAAAATCCAGTACGCCAGCGTCTAGTTTGAGATTTAACTTTGCCTCAAGCTGATCGGGTTCTGGACTGTTAACTCCTCCTGATGCTTGAACCTTTTCAAAAATCACCATCTTATTGAGCGACGGAATCAGTAAATCGACTTTACCGAGATCGAGCTCATACAACCCTTCAACCCCAGGCTCATCCGATGCTTGTCGATAATTACTGAGTTGCCGAAGATTTAGGGAAAATGGCCCCAAGTCATCCGCAAACTTAGTTTGCCCATCGCGAAATTGAAGGCGCGCCCCTTGAATTGCTAGACGATCGACCGATACTTCAATTGCCTTCGGTTTAGCCTCAGTCGATGGTGGCTTTTGTGCATTGATTGTCTCAATCAGTTGCATCCAGTTCCACTTCGATCCAGCGCCTGCTGCACGCTCAAGCAAAATCGATGGATTCGTTAGCTGGAGATCCTGGACCCCCAACTCTCCAGTAATTAATTTGCTCCAGCGCAAGCGAATTAAGCCAGCATCTAAGCCAAATAGTTGCTTGCCTTGAATCTGGTCAAGGCGTAAGCCTTGTACCTGAACCACCAATTGAAAGGGTTTGACATCAATCGATTGAATCTGAATTGAATAGCCCAGTTGCTGGCTGTATCCCTCAATTTGCTTTTTGATCCACGTGGGCGCCCAAGTGACACCAATCAACCAAAAAAAACCGGCCAAGATCGCCAGTACCACGCCCGACATGAGTGTGATGCGAAGGGGTCGATTACTGGGCAATCGCATCAATTTGTAATTAGCCCCAAAAAATCTTTTTCATCTCCGGCGACCCAATGACCGATTGCAAGCTCATAAATGTGAGATAAGGTAATACGATTAACCAATAAATCAAACTGAGTGCCAGTATATGAATCGGGTCACCATTTCCAAAATTAGCTAATGAGCTAATAAATCCTCGGTGGTGGATCCAACCATCCAAACCGGATTCGAGAGAACTCAACAAAATAACGACACCTAGGTAGACAATCGAGCGAAGTAGGATTTGTCCAATCAGTGGCTTATCGCGCCTACTCTCGATCGGATAAAGTGCCTGACCCATGAGCATAAACTTGGCGCACAAAAAAGCTTTGATCAAGGCAAAACTAAGGGGTGCATAAGGAATTCCATCGTGCCGCAAGATGGAGTAACTTAAAAACGAGAGTGCAGAAAACCAGATTGCAAAATAAATAAAAAGAATGAAAATTTTCTTAAGTTCAGCACCAAACTTGGAATGCATGTCAAGGTTATTCATAGAACAATAATGACCGAAACCATTGAATGTAATCTGTCAAAAAAATGACTACAGCTTAATCTTAAGACGATACGCAATTTCTCCAATAATTCCTCGTCTGAATGCAAGAACGCAGACCACAAAAATTGCTCCGGTAGTGATTGTGCTCCACCCGCCTAAGTTGGCTAAGTAATTTTGCAGATTGATGATGACAGCAGCGCCTGCAACAGGTCCCCACAATGTTCCAATGCCGCCCAAAATGGTCATCAACACTGCCTCACCAGACGTGTGCCAAAAGACATCGGATAAGGATGCTAATTGCAGTACTAAGCTTTTTAATCCACCGCCTAGTCCTGCTAAACCGGCCGATAAGGTAAATGCAATTAATTTATACCGATTTACATCGTATCCGAGGGAAATGGCTCGCGGTTCATTCTCACGAATGGATTTCAAGACCTGGCCAAACGGGGAACTAACAATACGCTTAATCAGAAAGAATGCGATAACAAACACTACCAAGGCAAAGTAATACATCGGGGTGGAGGTTGAAAGATCAATCAAACCCAAGAACTTTCCTCTGGGTACCCCTTGGATGCCATCTTCACCATTGGTAAAGGGTACTTGAGTTGCCAAGAAATAGATTACTTGTGCCAACGCTAAAGTAATCATTGCAAAGTAAATTCCTTGGCGACGAATTGCCAAGGCCCCAAAGATGTATCCCAAAGCAGTTGAGCAAAGCACTCCCATGATGAGACCTAATTCAGGTGTAAAGCCCCACTCCTTCATCACGTACGCTGTAATGTAAGCACCCGTTCCAAAGAATGCCGCATGACCAAACGACAGGAGGCCCGCGTAACCCAGTAACAAATTAAGAGAAGCGGCAAAGATAGCAAAACAAAAGACTTTCATCATGAACAGATCGTAGACAATGCCCTGGAACGGTACGATTGCCAAGAAAGCAATGATGACGATTGAGATCTTGTCGAGTGGGGATAGCGTTGGCTTCATGATTAATTCGACTTACCAAATAAGCCTGCGGGTTTTATTAGGAGCACAATGATCATGATGATGAAGATTGATACGGATGAAGCTTGGGGGTAGAAAACCTTTGTTAGTCCCTCCACAATCCCCAGACCAAGACCAGTCACAATGGCACCCGCAATCGAGCCCATACCGCCAATCACCACTACGGCAAAGACGACAATGATCAGATTCGATCCCATCACTGCGGTAACTTGATAAACCGGGGCTGCCATCACACCCGCAAATGCCGCTAAAGCGCAACCTGCCCCGTAGGTAAGCGTCACGATCAGCGGTACGTTCACACCAAGCGCTTGCAAAAGACGTGGGTTTTCTGTGCCTGCTCGCAATAGGCTACCCAAGCTTGTGCGTTCAATGAAATACCAAGTTGCAAAGCAAACGATTAAAGCTAAGAACACCACCCACAGTCGGTAATACGGCAAGAACAGTTCAGCCACCCGGATACCGCCTTTTAGGACATCAGGCACCGGATAACTATTTCCTAATACGCCGTACCAATGACGAAATAAACCCTCAATGACCAAAGCCAAACCAAAGGTCAGTAAGAGCCCATACAAATGATCAAGGTGATAAAGACGCTTTAGCATCGTTTTTTCAATCACGATGCTAAAAAGTCCTACGATCAGTGGCGCCAGAATCAAAGCCACAAAATAATTAACCTCAAACTCTGGCATTCCAATCCACTGACCCACTTGAGTTAAGCCGATCCAAGTCAGCATGGCGCCCAACATATATTGAGCGCCATGGGTGAAATTAATCACATTGAGAAGTCCAAAGATGACTGCAAGACCTAGACTCAGTAATGCATAAAACGAACCATTGATTAAACCAATCAATAGTTGCGAGACTAAGGCTTGCGGTGTAATCCCAAGAAGCTCAAACATGAATCAATTCACCTTTGATTACTTAGTAACGTATTTGCACTTCGATTGAGCCAAGGGCAAAGTTGCATCTTTTGCAGCAATTACCTTAACAACTTTTGCTACATCATTGGGTCCCTTCGACTCATTTGGCTTCTTCACTTCAAGCAAGTACATATCGTGTTCAAACTTACCATCAGCACGAATCCTGCCCTTGAATAAACCGTCGTTAATCTCAACCGACTTCATCTGCTTCATGACCGCATCCGAATTGTCGGTTTTAGTGACTTCAATGGCTTTCAGATATTGCATCGTGGCTGAATAAACACCCGCTTGAACCGAGGTTGGCGCTTTGCCTTTGAACTCTTTCATGAAGCGCTCAGCAAACTTGCGATTGGAGTCATTAAAATCCCAGTACCAGCCTACAGTAAAGTTCATGCCTTGGGTTGTTTTTAATCCCAACGCTTGAATATCACTGATAAACATCAGTAAAGGCACAACGGTTTGCTTCGAACCCATAATGCCTAGCTCAGCAGCTTGTTTAATCGATCCGATCGTGTCACCACCGGCATTGGCTAAACCAATCACTTCAGCCTTCGAGGATTGTGCCTGAGCCATGAATGATGAAAAGTCTTGGGTATTAATTGGGTGCTTCACACTACCCAATACTTTTCCACCGTTGGCTAGTACCACCTCAGTTGTGTCACGCTCTAATGTATGTCCAAAGGCATAGTCGGCAGTAACAAAGAACCATGTCTTCTTTCCAGAGTCCACCACTGCCTTACCAGTACCACGTGAGAGCGCATAGGTGTCATACACGTAGTGAATACTGTATGGCGTACATTTCTCATTGGTAATAGGCAATGAAGCTGCGCCAGTCACAATCGATACGCGTTTAAATTGCTCGGCCACCTCCATCGCAGCTAAGGCTGAAGCGGTCGAAACGTTACCGACGATCATGTCAACTTTATCTTTCTCAAACATCTCGCGGGCTTTTGAACCAGATAAATCAGCTTTGGACTGAGTATCTGCAGAGGTAATCACGATTTTGCGGCCTAATACTTGACCACCAAAGTCACGAGCAGCCATTTGAGCGGCAAGTACGGCGCCAGGTCCCTCAATCGCAGAATAGATACCAGAAAGATCTGTTAATACCCCGATACGAATCTCATTATCCGAGACGGTTTGTGCTTTTGCAGGAATAGCCGCTGTCAAAAAGGCAGCGGATACGAGCGCAGCGATTGCAGTTTTTTTCATTTGAACTTCTCCTTTTAAACTTTTACCACCTTTTCACAACTAAACACCCAACAAAATCTTGAGCTCCTCTTGACTAGCTTCGAGTTGATGTCTCTCCACCATTTTTACAACTTGCCCATGCTCAATCACATAGTTTCTATCTGCGAGCTTTGAGGCAAATCGAAAATTTTGTTCAACCAACACAATCGTAAATCCACGTTCTTTTAATGCTTTTACAACCTCGCTCAGTTTCTGAATAATGACTGGCGCAAGACCTTCGGTAATCTCATCGAGAAGCAGTAAGTTAGCGCCCGTTCGCAAAATACGGGCAATCGCCAGCATCTGTTGCTCGCCACCGGAGAGTTTGCCGCCAGGACTTGAGCGCCGCTCATAGAGGTTCGGAAACATCGCATAAATATCATCAACGCTCATCGCCATACCCTCGCCAACTTTGGGCGGCAGCATTAAATTTTGCTCACAGGTCAAGCTAGTAAAAATACCGCGCTCTTCAGGGCAATAACCGATACCGAGCTTTGCCACGCGATAGGTTGGCATCCCGATCACCTCTTGCCCATTGACCTGGATCGAACCAGTGCGTTGACCAACAAGGCCCAAGATCGCCCTTAAAGTCGTTGTACGGCCAGCGCCGTTGCGACCTAATAAACAAACCACCTCACCAGGATGAACCGTTAGATTGATGCCATGCAAGACGTGGGACTCGCCATACCAAGCATTGAGATCATGAATTTCAAGTGCGGCGCTCATGGTATTTAGTGACCTTGCAACTCAGTATCGGCAGTACCCATGTATGCCTCCATGACCTGTGGATTTCTAGATACTTGCTCATAGGGGCCCTCCGCAATTACCTCACCACGTTGCAGTACGGAAATCGTATGTGCGATGTTCGCAACCACTTTCATGTTGTGCTCTACCATTAACACCGTCCGGCCTTTTGCAACCTGCTTAATTAACTCGGTGACCAAATTAACATCTTCATGACCCATTCCTTGAGTTGGCTCATCGAGCAACATGAGTTCGGGGTTCATGGCAACGGTTGCGGCAATTTCTAAAGCGCGCTTGCGGCCATACGGAAGATTGACCGCCAACTCATCAGCAAAGCGGTCGAGGCCCACTTGGCGTAATGCATCCATCGCACGATCATTTAGAACATCCAATGAGCGTTCGCTTTTCCAGAAATAAAAAGAGGTGCCAAGCTGTTGCTGCAAACCAATGCGCACATTTTCTAAGGCAGTCATATGGGGAAAGACTGCAGAGATTTGAAAGGAACGAATAATGCCGCGCTTCGCAATTTGCGCAGGTTTCTCTTTGGTAATGTCTTGACCATTAAACGTAATGCTGCCCTTAGTGGGTTCTAGGAATTTTGTTAGCAAATTAAAGCAGGTGGTCTTCCCCGCTCCATTCGGACCGATTAATGCATGAATGCTGCCGCGTTTCACATTCAAATTGACATCATGAACCGCAGTAAATCCAAAAAATGATTTGGTTAAATGCGCTGTGGTCAAAATGAAACCATCTACATCCTGCATAAACGATCCTAGAAGCCTGAATTGACTAAGAATAGTGGATCAACGCATTGCCCTGTATAGCGAAAACCCTAATCGGGGCTGCCTTGTTTGGCAAAAATCAATGAGTTAGGCCAAATCGCTCGGATTACAATGAGTCATGGACTTTAACCTCACCCCTGAGTTCATTGCTCTTCGGGATAAAACCCGAGACTTTATTACTCAAAAAGTGATCCCTTTTGAGGGCGATGCCCGAGAAACGGCGCATGGCCCTACCCCCGAGTTACGACAAGAATTAATCGCATTAGCTAAAGCGGCTGGTCTACTAACTCCCCATGCGTCCATTAAGCATGGCGGCTTGGGTTTAAGTCATGTCGCTAAAGCCATTGTTTTTGAAGAGGCTGGCTACTCGCGCCTCGGACCCATTGCAATGAACATTCATGCACCCGACGAAGGCAACATTCATTTGATGGAACAGGTGGCCAGTCCCGCTCAACAAGTGCGGTGGTTAATTCCTCAAGTGCAAGGAAAACTGCGCTCCTGCTTTGCCATGACCGAGCCTGCACCCGGAGCTGGCTCGGACCCATCCATGTTATTAACCACAGCGACTCGAGACGGCAATGACTATGTGATTAACGGACGTAAATGGTTTATTACCGGTGCTGATGGCTCGGATTACGTCATCATCATGGCGCGTACTGAAGATAATCAGGCAACCATGTTTTTATCCGATTTGAATGCGCCCGGTATTGAGATTGAGCGCAATATGGAATCCATGGATCAATGCTTTGCTGGCGGTCATAGTGTTTTGCGCTTTACTAATTTGCGTATCCCCGCTGATCAGATCTTAGGTGAACTCGGTAAGGGATTTCGGTATGCCCAAGTTCGCTTAGCGCCCGCAAGACTCACGCATTGCATGCGCTGGTTAGGTCAAGCCCGTCGCGCTCATGATATTGCTCTTGCCTATGCCCAAAAACGCCAAGCCTTTGGACAACGTTTAGGAGATCACGAGGGGGTTGGATTCATGTTGGCGGATAACGATATGGATTTACATACTGCGCGCTTACATATTTTGCATACTGCTTGGCTATTGGATCAGGGACAAAAATGCAATTACGAATCCAGTCGGGCAAAAGTTGTTTGCTCTGAAGCGCAGTGGCGCGTAGTTGATCGTTGTGTACAAATAATGGGCGGTCAAGGTGTAACTGGCGAGTCGGCCGTGATGCGAATCTTTACCGATATGCGTGCTTTTCGGATCTACGATGGTCCCAGTGAAGTTCACCGTTGGAGCATGGCTCGTAAATTACTTGATCAAACACGATGAACTCATCGCCCACTGAACGTTTTCGTCTCGACGGACAAGTGGCCGTGGTGACGGGTGCATCAAGTGGCATTGGCCGACACTGCAGTCTTTTATTAGCAAACGCTGGTGCTAAAGTCGCTCTCGCCTCTCGCAATATAAAAGAACTTGAATTATTGGCAAAGGAGATTGTCAGCGCTGGAGGTCATGCCAAAGCTTTTCACTTGGATGTGACCCAGCAGTCCAGTGTGACGCAATGCTTCACGCAAATCACTTCGTGGGCACAGCCAACCATCGTGATTAATAATGCCGGCGTTTCTGTCACCAAGAGTTTGTTAGAGCAAACTGAAGCGGATTGGGATAGGGTTGTGGATACCAACCTAAAAGGGGTCTGGCTAGTAGCTACTGAAGCGGCACGCACGATGGTAGCTACAAAAACTGCGGGCTCCATTATTAATATGGCATCCATTCTTGGGGAACGCCAAATTAATGGGGTTGCCCCATATGCCATCTCAAAAGCGGGGGTTATCCAAGTGACCAAAACGATGGCGCTTGAGCTCGCCCGTTATCAAATTCGGGTAAATGCCATCCTGCCAGGTTACGTGATCACCGATCTCAACCGAGAATTTTTGCAAAGTGAGTTGGGCGAGAAGCTGCGCATGCGTATTCCTAGTCGACGCTTTAACGAACCACACGATTTGGATGGCCCTATTTTGCTTCTTGCCTCAGCAGCTGGTCAGGGGATGTCAGGCAGCACCCTGGTTGTCGATGGAGCCCATTTAGTTAGCTCCTTGTAAGGTAGATTGTGGATCAGTCGATCAATCATCCTCGGTTGCATACTTATCTTGATCAACTTGGTTTAGATACCCGTTCGATCGAAATTGAGTCACTTGTTGGCGGTCAATCCAACCCAACCTACAAAATTAGGTGTGGCGCCGACTGCGTGGTGCTGCGTAAGAAACCCTCTGGCAAGCTATTGCCCTCCGCCCACGCGATTGAACGGGAATACCGCGTCATGAGTGCCCTAGCATCAACCGCTGTACCAGTTCCCAAAATGCTGGCGCTGTGTGAGGATGAGTCACTGATTGGCACCCCTTTCTATTTAATGTCTTATCTAGCTGGGCAGGTGTTTCATGATCAATCGCTTCCGCAAATGAGTTCTACCGAGCGGGGAGCGATCTACGACGAAATGAATCGAGTGCTGGCTGCGATTCATCAATTGGATTACCGTCAAATTGGTTTGGAGAGTTTTGGCAAACCCGGTAATTATTTTGCGAGGCAGGTAAGTCGTTGGTCAAAGCAAGTACAGGAAACCACCATTCCGATACCAAGCGCCCTGGCTCAACTCATTGAATGGCTTCCTCATCACATTCCGAGCGATGATGAAACCACCCTCGTACACGGCGACTTTCGTCTAGATAACCTCGTGTTCCATCCTAAGGATCACACGATCATGGGTGTGCTCGATTGGGAGCTCTCAACCTTGGGTCATCCCCTGGCAGACCTTTCCTATCAATGCATGGCCTGGAGAATCCCGCCCGCTTTATGGCGCGGCATTGGTGGCCTTGACCTGCAGTATCTTGGGATTCCGTCTGAAGAGGATTACATCAAAGCGTATGAAGCGCGCACCGGACGCAATGCCAATGCGGATTGGAACTTTTATATGGCATATAACTTTTTTCGGATTGCAGCCATTTTGCATGGCGTTGCGCAACGCGCCGTGGACGGCAATGCCAGCGCCCAAGATGCCGCTGAGAATGGTAAAAAAGCGGGGCTTTTAGCTGAAATTGGTTTACAGGGCTTAGGGATTCATTAAATCGGCCAAGCCATCGTTCATGGCTTTTGCAACATCAGCGCCAGCACAAATTGTTTGCACAAGCCCTACGACGTGTGGCAACACTTCATGGGTATAAAAAATAGCACTCGCTTTTTTCTGGGATGCAAATCCATTTTGACCAGAATAACTTGGGCTATTCACGATTAAGGCTGATTTTGCTAAGAGCCAGCCACCACAAAGAATGCCAAACGAACGCAATAATGGGTACGCGCCTGCCAAGGTGGCTTGCGGTTGGTCATTGTGCGCAGTGAGTAGCCAATTTAGAGCCTTAGCGAGCGCTTGAGTCGCCTTATGCAATTCGTGGCCGATTAACTGGAGATCAGGGTCGGTATGGTTTTGACACGCTTGTGCTTCAGCCTCAATCTCTGCAATCAGTTTTCGTGCCTCGACACCATCATCTCGAATAATTTTTCGTCCGAGTAAATCGCCAGCTTGAATCCCAGTTGTTCCTTCATAAATAGTAGTGATACGTGCATCGCGTAAATGTTGAGCAGCACCCGTCTCTTCGATATAACCCATCCCACCGTGCACTTGCACTCCCAAGGACGCAATTTCAATCGCTTGCTCCGTGGACCAGGCTTTAACGATGGGGGTTAAAAAATCAACACGACGTTGGCTACTCTGGCGAATCGCCTCATCAGGATGCTTTTGAGCAAAATCCACTCCAGCCGCCGCAATGTAGGCCAAGGCTCGCATGGCCTCGGTTTGGGTTTTCATCAGCATGAGCATCCGCTGGACGTCAGCATGATGCAAGATCGGTAATTTGCCGCTCTTTTGAGGGACCTTACCCTGTACGCGCTCTTTGGCATATTCAGCAGCCTGCTGATACGCACGCTCGGCAACTGCAACACCTTCAAGACCAACCGCTAGACGCGCGTTGTTCATCATCGTGAACATATATTCCAAGCCACGGTTTTCCTCACCAACCAAATAACCGATTGCTCCGCCAGCTTCCCCAAAAGACATCACTGCGGTGGGGCTTGCATGTATCCCAAGCTTATGTTCAATCGAAGCACACTGCACATCATTGCGTGGACCCAAGCTACCATCGGCATTCACTAAGAACTTAGGTACGATAAATAGAGAAATTCCTTTTACGCCAGCCGGCGCATTTGGCAAACGTGCCAATACCAAATGCACGATATTTTCAGTAAGGTCATGCTCACCATAGGTAATAAAGATTTTGGTACCGGTAATTAAATAGTGATCGCCATTAGGGATCGCTTTGGTACTAACGGCTGATAAATCCGATCCGGCTGCTGGCTCAGTTAAGTTCATCGTACCCGCCCACTCACCCGAAATCAATTTCGGCAAATAAATTGATTGCTGATTTGCAGTTGCATGGTGCTCAATCGCTTCAATAGCGCCCGCGGTCAGCATGGGGCATAGCATGAATGCCATATTGGCAGAGTGCCACATCTCATTGACGGGGGTAGCGAGCGATGCAGGCAAACCCTGCCCTCCAAAATTAGGATTTGCTGCTAAAGAAATCCATCCCGCTTCGATATATTGCTGATAGGCATCCTTAAACCCACTTGGAGTTTTCACAACGGCATGCTCCAAGATACAGCCCTCTTGATCGCCCGTCCAATTGATGGGGCTTAAGACCTGATTCGCAAACTTAGAGGCTTCCTCCAAAATCGTATTGACTAAATCATCATCCACTTCTTCATAGCCTGGTAAGGTTTGAATTCTGGAGAGCGGAATGAGCTGATGCACAATAAAGTGCATATCAGCCAGCGGGGCGCGATAGTCAACCGGCATGATTAAACATCAATGGCTGTGGCTGAACCGGCGCGCTTACGCAATTCAAATTTCTGAATCTTTCCAGTTGCTGTTTTAGGTATCTCACCAAAGACCACTGCACGAGGCACCTTAAAACCAGCAAGGTGTTTTTTACAATGCTCCAGAATTTCCTCTGGGGTGGGATTCGCACCGGCCTTCAGTTCAATGAATGCGCATGGAGTCTCGCCCCACTTTGAATCCGGTTTTGCAACGACCGCTGCAGCTAAAACTGCAGGGTGCCGGTACAACACATCTTCAACCTCAATACTGGAGATATTTTCTCCACCAGAAATGATGATGTCTTTACTACGGTCCTTAATTTTGATGTACCCATCGGGATACATGACGGCTAGGTCGCCCGAATGAAACCACCCTCCTGCGAACGCTTCTTGCGTTGCTTTTTCATTCTTCAGATAGCCTTTCATCGCAATATTGCCCCGAAACATAATTTCGCCCATTGTCTCGCCATCGGCTGGGACGGGTTGCATCGTTTCGGGATCCATCACTAAAGCGGCATGTTGCAAGTGATACCGAACACCTTGTCGCGCATTTAATCGAGCGCGCTCTCCCACATCCACCGAGGTCCAATCATCATGCTTGACACACACTGAAGCGGGACCATAAGTCTCAGTTAAACCATATACATGGGTAATATCAAACCCCATCTTTTCCATGCCCTCAATCATGGCTGCTGGCGGTGCTGCACCCGCGACCATAGCGCTCACACGATGGGTAATACCCTCTTTTAAATCATCGGGGGCATTAATGAGCATGTTATGAACAATCGGCGCACCACAATAATGGGTCACTTGGTGTTCGCGAATCGCATCAAATATCTGCTTCGCGTCGACTTTACGTAAGCAGACATTAATGCCTGCTCGTGCGGCAACAGTCCATGGAAAACACCAACCATTGCAATGAAATAATGGCAATACCCATAAATACACGGGATGGCGTGGCATGTCCCACTCCAAAATATTTGAGATCGCATTGGTATAGGCGCCTCGATGCGAATACACCACACCTTTTGGGTTGCCCGTTGTGCCAGAGGTGTAGTTCAGGCAGATGGAGTCCCATTCATCGCTTGGGAGTTGATATGAAAACTCTGGATCTCCCTTGGCAATAAATTGCTCATATTCAATCGAACCAATTGCTTTACCGGAACCCGAATACATAGCATCACTAACATCGATGACATACGGTAATGGAAGCTTTTTCTCGTGAAGAATTGCTAATGCGGCTTGCATTACTCCAGAGAATTCAGGGTCAATCAATACGACCTTGGCTTCGCCATGCTCAAGCATAAATGCAATGGCAGACGCATCCAAACGAGTATTGAGTGCGCATAGAACTGCGCCGGTCATCGGAATTGCAAAGTGCGCCTCAACCATCGCTGGAATATTTGGCAACATCACGGCGACGGTATCAAAACGTTGAATTCCGTGCTGAGTAAGCGCAGAAGCAAACTGACGGCAGCGCGCGTAGGTTTCTGACCAGGTGCGCGTCACACTCCCATGAATCACTGCTGGCCTTTGTGGGTAGACCAATGCAGCACGTTCAATAAAAGTCAGCGGAGACTGAGCAACGTAATTCGCAGGGTTTTTATCAAGCCCTTGGGTGAAGATGGAAGATTTCATTTCGGAATCCTCTTTCTGGGATTATCGAATGCAAACAAAGAACTCATTGGCGGAGAGGGCGGGATTCGAACCCGCGGTAGGCTATTAACCTACACACGCTTTCCAGGCGTGCGACTTAAACCGCTCATCCACCTCTCCGAAACCGTTCATTATACGGTTCGAAGAGTGTTGAATGATTTCTGTTGATTTTGCAAGCTTACAGTGACTTCTTTAATTGCTCTAAGATTGCCGGGTTCTCAAGCGTCGAGGTGTCCTGCGTAATATCCTCGCCCTTCGCAATCACGCGCAAGAGTCTGCGCATAATCTTTCCAGAGCGGGTCTTTGGCAAGTTATCACCAAAGCGCACATCCTTCGGTTTCGCAATCGGACCAATTTCTTTGCCCACCCAATTGCGTAATTCAGTCGCAATCTTCTTGGCCTCTTCCCCTTCGGGACGTTTACCCTTAAGAACCACAAAAGCGCAAATTGCTTCGCCAGTCATATCATCTGGGCGCCCTACAACAGCAGCTTCGGCGACTAGCGGATTGGCAACCAGGGTCGATTCAATCTCCATGGTGCCCATACGATGGCCTGACACGTTCAGAACGTCATCGATACGGCCAGTAATGGTGAAGTAGCCAGTATCTTTGTTCCGAATCGCACCATCACCTGCCAAGTAAAGTTTGCGACCAAACTCATCTGGGAAATACGCTTTCACAAAGCGATCGGGATCACCCCAAATTGTCCGAATCATCGATGGCCAAGGACGCTTCACCACCAAGATGCCACCCTGACCATTAGGCATATCGTTACCAGTCTCATCCACAATCGCGGCCATAATGCCTGGCAATGGCAAGGTGCAAGAACCGGGAACCATGGGGGTTGCGCCAGGCAATGGGCTAATCATATGACCACCGGTCTCGGTTTGCCAGAAGGTATCGGCAATCGGACAACGCGAGCCGCCGATGTTCTCGTAGTACCACATCCATGCCTCGGGATTAATTGGCTCACCCACCGATCCCAAGAGACGCAATGAACTGAGATCGTAATTTTTAGGATGAACGCTAGGATCCGTATTCGATGCCTTAATCAAAGAACGAATTGCAGTCGGTGCCGTGTAGAAAATCGTGGCATTGTGTTTTTGAATCATCTCCCAAAAACGACCAGCATTCGGGAAAGTGGGCACACCTTCAAACACGATTTGTGTACCACCCACTGCCAATGGTCCATAGGCAATATAGGAGTGTCCAGTGACCCAACCAATATCCGCCGTACACCAGAAGATATCGCTTGGCTTGATATCAAAGGTCCACTTCATCGTGAGGATGGCCCACAACAGATAACCACCAGTGGAATGCTGCACACCTTTTGGCTTACCGGTTGATCCTGAGGTGTACAAAATAAATAAAGGATGCTCAGCGCTCACCCATTCTGGATCACAGGTTTTTGCTTCGCTCGCAGTCACTTCGTGCATCCATGAATCAAGGCCAGCCTTAAAGGGAATATTGCCGCCTGTGCGCTTGTAGATAATCACGTTTTTAATGTTCTCGCAGCCGCCAAGCGCTAAGGCCTCATCGACAATCGTCTTCAGAGGTAATGCTTTACCTCCGCGCATTTGCTCATCGGCGGTGATTACTGCAACCGCACCCGCATCAATAATGCGCTCTTGCAAGGATTTTGCGGAGAAGCCTCCAAACACCACGGAGTGTGTGGCGCCAATGCGAGCACAGGCTTGCATGGCAATCACGCCCTCGACTGACATCGGCATATAAATGATGACGCGATCACCCTTTTTAATACCGCGTTTACGCAACGCGTTCGCTAATTGACAAACGCGATCGTGTAACTCTTGATACGTAACCTTTGTTACCTTACCGTCATCCGACTCAAAAATGATGGCGGTTTTATTGGCATTGCCATTTTGCAAATTACGATCAAGGCAGTTGTAGGAGGCATTCGTTGTGCCATCTTCAAACCATTTATAAAAAGGTGCCTTGGACTCATCAAGTACTTTCGTAAAAACTTGCTTCCAATGGAGATTCTCTTTAGCTAGACGCCCCCAAAATCCCTCGTAATCTTTTTCTGCTTCTGCGCATAACTTTTTGTAAGCATCCATTCCTGAAATGGCGGCGTTTTTTACAAAATCAGCGGGCGGATTAAAAATCCGGTTTTCTTGCATTAATGGTTCCATACGAATAACACCCTCTCTTCAAACTTATAGTGACAACACAACAAACAATCGGTCTATCGTTTCATATGACGATAAGTGAATTAAGTCCTGATTTGCCCTATGGCAAACCCTTAAAATGCTTATTTCATTCCACTTATTGAAATATTCCTATGCCTACGATACGCCAAGACGACCTGATTCAAAGCATTGCGGACGCTTTTCAGTTTATTTCCTACTACCATCCTCGGGATTTCATCCAAGCCATGGGACGTGCCTATGAGCTCGAACAAGGCCCAGCAGCAAAGGATGCGATTGCCCAAATTCTGACCAACAGCAAAATGTGTGCGGAGGGTAAACGACCGATCTGCCAGGACACCGGGATTGCGGTGGTCTTTCTCAAAGTGGGCATGAACATCAATTGGAGTGGTGCCACCATGAGTGTTGCGGATATGGTGAATGAGGGTGTGCGGCGTGCGTACATGAATCCCGACAATCCCCTGCGAGGTTCTGTATTACTAGACCCAGCAGGTAAACGTAAAAACTCGGGCGATAACACGCCTGCAGTCATTCATTATGAAATCGTTCCAGGCAATGATCTTGAAGTGATCTGTGCTGCCAAAGGTGGTGGCTCTGAAAATAAAGCAAAGATGGTGATGCTCAATCCATCGGACTCCATTGTGGATTGGGTCATGAAAACCGTTCCAACCATGGGTGCTGGGTGGTGCCCTCCCGGTATTCTTGGAATCGGAATCGGTGGCACGCCGGAGAAAGCGGCTCTTCTTGCGAAGGAGTCGCTCATGGCACCTGTTGATATTCAAGAGCTAATTGCGCGTGGCCCCAAGAATCGTATTGACGAGTTACGTCTTGAGATTTATGAAAAGGTCAACCAATTAGGGATCGGCGCTCAAGGTCTTGGTGGTCTTGCAACCGTACTTGATGTCAAGATCATGGACTACCCCACGCATGCCGCCTCATTACCAGTAGCGATGATTCCGAACTGTGCAGCCACACGACACCTCCACTTTCACCTTGATGGTAGCGGCCCGGCTCATTTTGATATTCCGTCGCTGAACGATTGGCCTGCCGTCGCATGGCAACCGGACACCAAACAATCCAAACGCATTAATGTCAATGCGTTAACACCCGAGGAAGTAGCTAGTTGGAAACCCGGTCAGACCTTATTACTCAATGGCAAGATCCTCACGGGTCGCGATGCAGCTCACAAGCGCATTGCCGACATGCTGGCTAAAGGCGAGTCATTACCTGTGAGTTTTAAAAATCGCGTGATCTATTATGTTGGGCCCGTTGATCCAGTGCGTGGTGAAGCAGTTGGTCCAGCGGGTCCAACCACTGCGACCCGGATGGATAAATTTACTGAGACGATGTTGGGTCAAACTGGCTTAATTGCAATGATTGGTAAGGCCGAACGCGGCCCTGTGGCGATTGAGTCAATCAAGAAACATCGCTCCGCGTATCTCATGGCAGTCGGCGGTGCAGCCTATCTCGTATCCAAAGCAATTGCTCATGCCAAGGTGGTTGCATTCCAAGATTTAGGCATGGAAGCGATTTACGAGTTTGATGTGGTCGACATGCCAGTCACTGTAGCGGTTGACTCGCAAGGGATCTCCATGCATGAAACGGGGCCCAGAGAGTGGCAAATGAAGATTGGCAAGATTCCAGTGAGCGTCGCTTAACGGATCAAACTGGTAAGCAACGTTGGCAACGATCGGTGTATTTGATTCTGGGGTTGGCGGTCTATCCATTTTGGATGAGGCGCTCAAGCAATTGCCTTTGCATCACTACATTTATTTAGCCGATTCTGCCAACGCGCCCTACGGAGAAAAATCAGCCTCTTGGATTGCTAATCGTAGCTTGCACATGTGCCGCTACCTAGTCGAGCATGGTTGCGATGCGATTGTGGTGGCATGCAATACCGCAACTGCAGAAGCGATTGCCCAAATCCGCGCGGAGCTGCAGATACCCGTCATTGGCGTAGAGCCTGGCATCAAACCAGCGGCGATGCAATCCCAGAATGGCGTTGTGGGTGTGCTCGCTACTGAAGCAACCCTCAATAGCGATAAGTTCAATTCGCTCTTGGCGACATTACCAAGTCAATGCCGTTTTATTAAGCAAGCCGGCGCCGGCCTAGTACCACTTATTGAAAATGGAGAAATCGAATCTCCAGCGATGCGCACTTTATTGCAAACGCATCTGCAAGGTATCGTGCAGGCGCAGGCAGATACCTTGGTTCTGGGTTGCACGCATTACCCTTTTCTGAAAAATCATATTAGGGAGCTCATTGGTGCATCAATCACCATCGTGGATACAAGCGATGCCGTGGTTCGTCAACTGGGTCGACAACTTGAGCAGCATGGCCTAGCCAATGAGGCAGGGATCATGTCATTAAACTTGCTGAGCACTGCGAATGGGGATACATTACAGGCGATGGCAGAGCGCTTATTGCAAACTCCCCTGTCACACCGCAGCATCAACAACCAATCATTGATGATTTGAGCATGGTCCTTGCTAGTTCCAGACAATGGCGCCTCCCCTTCTCCCGGGATGAGCGCATCATCATCGCGCTGGTGGTTCTTGCGCATTTATCCTTAATTATTCCCTTTCAATTTGGTTTAAGCCCAAAGCCACCGGATTATCAAAATGATGAACGGGTGATGGCAAATCTCGTGGCCCCAGAGGCTCCGCAGGCGCCAGCGAAGGCGGCGACGCCCCCCGCCCCAAAGCCGGCAGTTGAAGCACCCAAACCAACACCTAAACCTGAACCTAAAAAACCAGAAAAATCCGTTGCTCCCGCACCAAATCCAACGCCAGCACAAAAGACTGCAGCCCCGACAGAAACTGCGGCCGCCAAACCCAGCGAAAGTACGCAAAATGCAAGTGTTGCCCCGCCTACCGGTGGAGGTGGAATTAGTGGCACCCCCATCCAAACGGATATTGGGAAATTAGTGGTGGTCTACCAGCCTGATGCAGATCCGTATTACCCTTCATTCTCAAAGCGCGCGGGCGAACAAGGTGAAGTGGTGGTCAGGCTCATCATTAGCGAGTCTGGTGAAGTGGAGGAAGCGCGATTATTACAGTCGAGTTCCTACCCAAGGCTTGATCGGGCCGCGATGGAAATTGGGAAGCGGTATCGATTTAAACCCTACACCATCAACGGTAGTCCCACTAAAATCTCAACTAATCTATTAATTAAATTCAACCTAAAGAGTCCCTAATATGAACAATGCATTTGGCCTTCACCACCTTTGGACCCAGGGGGACTTCGTCACTCACTTTGTTGCTCTTTTACTTTTGTTGATGTCAATTGTGACCTGGGTGATTTTGATCAGTCGCTTGTGGGGCTTACGCAATATCAAACGCCTTAAAAGTGAACTGGATTCTTTTTGGCGAGCCCGCTCTTTTGATGAGGGACTCAGTCACTTAAGCAATCAAGCAATGAATCCCTTTTTTATGGTTGCAAGGACTGGTCATGAAGCTTCGGCTCATCATCAGAACCAAAGTGCTAGTCATCGTGAACTCTTTCAAACGCTCAACTACTCCGAATGGATGGCGCGTAGTTTAAAAAATGGGGTCGACTCCTCAACCGCTCAATTGCAAAAAGGATTAACGTTTTTAGCATCGACTGGTGCAACTGCACCATTTATCGGTTTATTCGGTACGGTCTGGGGGATCTATCACGCCCTGATTGCAATTAGTAGCTCAGGCAGTGCACAGATTGATCAAGTCGCTGGTCCCATTGGTGAGGCACTAATTATGACCGCGTTTGGTCTCGCGGTTGCCATTCCAGCCGTACTTGGCTATAACACCATTAATCGCTCAAATCGCTTAGTGGTTGCAGACCTCAATCGCTTTGCCAATGATCTCTTGGCCTACTTTGTGACTGGCGCACGCGTTGCCCAGAAAGATTAATCATGTCCTTTAGTAATCCCTCAAACGATCAACACGAAGATGGCCTAATGGCTGAGATCAACATGACCCCAATGGTGGATGTCATGTTAGTTTTGCTGATTATTTTTATGATCACCCTGCCCGTGGTCCAGCAAGCAGTGAAGGTCGAACTGCCCAAAGCCAATAGCGTTCGCAATGAGATAAAACCTGAATCGGTTCAATTAACGATTGATGGCAAGGGCCAAATCTTTTGGAATAGCACACCGATCGATTTAGCTACCTTCTCGGCATATGCAGATAAAGCGGCCAAGAAAGATCCACAGCCTGAGATTAATTTGCGGGCTGATAAATCCGTGCGCTACGATGCCGTAGCTCAAGTACTAGCCGCATCACGGCGCGCGGGCTTAACGAAATTGGGATTTGTGACCGAGCCCGATTAATTAGGTTTGGCTGTCTTTCGCTCTGGTGGCGTAGTAATTGGGTAACTGCGCTCCCAATGCGAGATGAAGTTTTTGTAATACTGCTGCGCTAATGGTGTTGAGCGCAAAATAATCATATTCTCCGCATTGCTTTTCTCAGCACTATTGGTGAAGTTATAACTTCCAGTCACCACAATCTCGCCATCAATGATCATCACCTTATGATGAAAAATACGATGCGCTTTATTGCCCCGGACCGAGACGCCACCTTTTAGCAATACCGGGATCACATCAAAGTTATTTGCAGCCGTTGGCCCATCCTGAATCACCTGCACATCCACGCCCCGTTTGGCCGCCCTAGCAAGCGCATCAGCGATCTCAAGATACGTAAAACTATAGGCCATCACCTGAATACTTTTCTTGGCGCCATCTAGATAACGAATTAACCCGCGCGCTGCCCCGGTCGGAGGCGTAAAAAAGACCGCAAGCACCTCCGCAGTCATAGGCGCATCGCCTTTTGCTATCTCTCGGGTAGTTTTAGATGGCTCAGGGTTAGCCAAAACGCTTTGCGCTAGGAAGAACGTGCTAACAAGAAAAAGAATGGATTTATTCATGGGCCGGGTTGCACGTTAATTTCACTGTGCAAAAGAATTGAAATTCAGCAAAAATGATTGTTAATCAAAATCTAGGTTAACAAATTTATATGAATATTCTCACAATTAGCAAAATTTGCATATTTTCATTCCTGACCTTTAGTTTTCATCTACAAGCTCAGTCAGTGAAATCAACCATTCCCAGCCTTGAGGTGCACGGTGTTCTTTGGGATCAATATGAGATGACGATTGGCGAAGTCAAACGGTATGCCGCTGCGACTGGATTTCAAAGTGTGGCGGAGAAGGCTGGGGGTGGCACTTCCTATGAATTAGGTTTTGTGAAAAAACCTGGGTGGACCTGGCGAACGCCATACGGGGTAGCAGCTGGAGATAATGAACCAGCCGTTCACCTCAATGCCTTTGAGGCTCAATCGATCTGCGAATTCTTTGGAAAACGCTTGCCCACCGATAAAGAGTGGGTCGAGGCAGCATTCGTAGAGCAACGCAAATCCCCGCCGGCAGGTTTTCAGCGGGGGCAACGCTATCCCTACCCAAACGGTAGTACCCCCAAAGCTTCCCATTGTTTAAGTTCAGCATGCGGAAACTACAAAGGCTTGGCTCCGGTAGGAAGTTTGCTGCGTGGCGATGGCCATGTGGCCGCCGGCACTACCCAGCCAGGGGTCAATGGGCTCTTTGATATGGGTGGCAATGTATGGGAATGGACGTCAACTAAAGTTAACAGTGAGCGCATTACCCGAGGGGCATCGTGGTGGTATGGTCCTGAGCAACAAATCGAGGGTAATGTGGCCACCAAGCCAGAAAATACTGTGGTGGTCTACATCGGATTTCGCTGCGTACGCAATCCATAACTGGTGCCCGAGGCCGGAATCGAACCGGCACGCCCTTTTTATGAGCGGCAGATTTTAAATCTGCTGTGTCTACCGATTTCACCACTCGGGCAAACGCAATCCAACATTGTAATAAAAATGTTACGCACGCTGATGCGTTGCAACAATGATAGCTAGATGAAATCGTATCACGAGCGGGTTGAAGACCCTTTCCGAACACCCTTTTTAAATAACCATGAAGCCATGCAAACAAAGGGTTTACCCGATATCTCATTCCCGCCAATAATCCTACAATTTCCTTCTGCTTTACACGCAGTATTAAATTGATATTAACCAGGAGATATGAATGTCCGAAACCAAAAAACAAGCACCACGTCGTAAATTTTTGAAAGGTGCAGCAGTCGGTAGTGCCGGAGCAGCTGCTCTTAGCTTCCCAATGATTTCTCAAGGTCAGGCAGCGCCACAAACATTGCGCTTCCAGTCCACATGGCCAGCGAAGGATATCTTCCACGAGTACGCACTCGACTTCGCAAAGAAAGTGAACGACATGACTGGTGGCGAACTCCGAATTGAAGTTCTGCCTGCTGGTGCAGTGGTTCCTGCTTTTGGTCTCTTAGATGCTGTTTCTAAAGGCACTTTGGACGGCGGTCATGGTGTGGTTGTTTATCACTACGGAAAAAATGCTGCGCTTGCCCTATGGGGATCAGGCCCATCCTTCGGTATGGATGCTAACATGCTCCTTTCATGGCACAAATACGGCGGCGGCAAAGAGCTACTCGATGAGCTCTACAAAGTAGTTGGCGCCAACGTCAAATCCTATGTATATGGCCCAATGCCTACCCAGCCTCTAGGCTGGTTCAAGAAGCCTGTTACCAAGATTGAGGACATGAAAGGTCTCAAGTACCGTACCGTTGGTATTTCGATTGACATGTTCACAGCCATGGGTGTGTCAGTCAACGCGCTTCCTGGTGGGGAAATTATTCCTGCGATGGATCGTGGTCTTCTTGATGCAGCGGAGTTCAACAATGCATCTTCCGATCGTCAGTTGGGCTTCCCAGACGTTTCTAAGGTCTGCATGTTGCAAAGCTATCACCAAAATGCGGAGCAGTTTGAGATCCTCTTTAACGGCACCAAGTACAACGCGATGCCTGCGAAGCTCCGTAACATCCTTGACTATGCCGTAGAAGCTTCTTCTGCTGATATGTCATGGAAAGCGGTGGATCGCTACTCCTCGGCCTACGAAGAAATGCAAGCCAAGCAAGGTGTCAAGTTCTTCAAGACTCCTGACTCGGTGTTGCGTGCTCAGTTGAAGGTGTTTGACGAGGTGGTAGCCAAGAAAGCTGCAGAGAACCCACTCTTTAAGAAGATTGTTGACTCACAGCGTGCATTTGCTAAGCGTGCTGTGAAGTGGGATCTGGACACCAACGTCCAGCGTCGCATGGCGTATGACCACTACTTTGGCCAGCCTGCAGCTCCTGCAAAGAAGGCCTAAGCTAGCAACAACTTAGCCGGTTTTTGTTAGAATACCGGTTTGCTGTAACCCAATGGGATGGTTAGCAAATAACCATCCCATTTCTTATATCTAAATCGTAGGTGTAGCCATGCAAAACCTTTTTTTAACCGTTGATAAAGTTTCGACATTTATCGGCCATTGTTTCTCTTGGTTGGTGGTTGGGCTTACTGCTCTCATCGGCTTTGAGGTATTTTCACGATATGTGCTCAATAGTCCTCATGCCTGGGCTTTTGATGCTCAAATCATGATGTACGGCACCATGTTCATGATGGCAGGTGCATACACCCTGGCAAAAAATGGTCATGTACGTGGTGACATCTTGTATGGCTTTTTAAAGCCCCGTACCCAAGCAATTTTTGATCTCATTCTTTATATCGTTTTCTTCATTCCCGGAGTGATTGCGCTTGCCTACGCTGGCTATGGGTATGCCGCTGACTCTTGGCGAATTTTGGAGCACTCTTCGATCACGGCCGACGGCCCTCCGCTTTACCCCTTTAAAACGATTATTCCGATTGCCGGAGTGGTTCTTTTAATGCAAGGCATCGTTGAGATTTTGCGTTGCGTGGTTTGCATCCGCGAGGGTGAATGGCCCTCCCGCGAACAAGACGTTGAGGAAGTTGACGTCGACGCCCTTAAGGCGATGGTTGGCAAGGATAAGGAATAATCATCATGCGTAAAGAACTCTTATTTGGTTTTTCCATCATGGCATTGGTGGTCTTATTGACCATCGTTTTAATGCCGTGGGGCAATATTCAGAGTGGGCATATTGGCCTGCTAATGCTCTCCCTGGTCGTGGT
Source organism: Polynucleobacter sp. HIN8 (assembly GCF_030297615.1). Taxonomy (NCBI): domain Bacteria; kingdom Pseudomonadati; phylum Pseudomonadota; class Betaproteobacteria; order Burkholderiales; family Burkholderiaceae; genus Polynucleobacter; species Polynucleobacter sp. HIN8. Next base: position 1,380,936 of record NZ_AP028139.1, read on the forward strand.
TGCCATCATGCTTGGCTTCCCCACCGCCTTTACCTTAATGGGTATGGGTATGATCTTCACGTTTTTTGCTTACAGCTTTCAAAATCCTGATTTAGCACTGCAAAACACTTTATCCCTCATGGTGCAGCGTGCCTACGCGGTCATGACCAATGACGTGTTGATCTCAATTCCCCTATTCGTGTTCATGGGCTATTTAGTTGAGCGCGCCAATCTCATTGAAAAGCTGTTTAGATCACTTCACTTGGCTTTGGTTCGCGTACCAGGCTCCTTAGCAGTTGCAACCATTTTTACCTGCGCTGTATTTGCAACAGCAACCGGGATTGTGGGTGCCGTGGTGACCTTAATGGGTCTCTTAGCATTCCCTGCCATGTTAAAAGCCGGGTATGATACCCGCGTCTCAGCAGGATGTATTACCGCTGGGGGCTGCCTCGGTATTTTGATTCCGCCATCGGTTCTATTAATTGTCTATGGCGCTACCGCTGGTGTATCGGTGGTGCAATTGTACGCAGGAGCGTTTTTTCCAGGGATCATGCTCGCTGGTCTATACATTGGTTATGTGATTATTTTGGCTAAGCTCAAGCCAAACCTGATGCCGCCTTTAGCTGAGTCTGAGCGCAAGGTACCACTGCCAATGAGCTACACCGAGCTTGGCGAGAAGATTAGTCAAAAAGTGATTCCTGCTTTATTGGTTGGGCTTAAAGGGAAGCGCAATGTCAATGTCAGCGGTAAAGAGATGCTGAAATCGCTGTTCATTGCTCTGATCCCTCTGATCGTATTTGTTGCTTTTACCGCCTCCATTTATCAAGTAGCCACCAAGCCAGTCGAAGTAATTAGCATGGATGTGGTTCCGATGGGCGAAGCGGGTAGTGGTAGTGATTACTCAAGTAGCTCAAGTTCAACCGGCCTTAGCGAACCTCCTGGCGCTGAAAAAGATAGTGGCGGAACTGGTCTGGCTCTGCCACCAGGCGCTGAAGATGAAAAGCCAGTAGCAAAGACCTCGGGCCCTGCAGAACCAGCAGCGGCTGCTGAGCCACCAAAACCCGTCGATGCGCCGCTGTGGTTCTGGATCATGACCGGTATTTTGGGTGCTATTTTGGTGATTTACTACGCCCTGTTGACTTGGGTTCGTCTTGAAATCTTCAAGATGCTCTTGAGCTCTTTCTTCCCGCTCGCGGTTTTAATCTTATTTGTATTGGGCTCCATCGTCTTTGGTTTGGCAACACCTACCGAAGCAGCGGCAGTCGGCGCAATTGGCGGATTTATATTAGCGGCTGCCTACAAGCAGCTCAATATGACGGTGATTAAAGAGTCGGTCTTCCTAACGGCGAAGACGGGTGCGATGGTCTGTTGGCTCTTTGTGGGTTCGTCCATTTTCTCGGCAGCCTTTGCATTATTGGGCGGTCAAGACTTAGTTGAAAAATGGGTTCTATCTTTAGGACTTAGTCCATTGCAATTCTTGATTCTGTCGCAAGTCATTATTTTCTTATTGGGTTGGCCTTTGGAATGGACTGAGATTATTGTGATCTTTATGCCAATCTTTGTACCCTTACTCGATGACTTTGGAATCAATCCGTTGTTCTTTGGTCTCTTGGTTGCCCTGAACCTACAAACTGCATTCCTATCGCCCCCCGTAGCGATGTCTGCATTTTATTTAAAGGGTGTTGCACCTCCCCACGTCACCTTAAATCAGATCTTCATGGGGATGATGCCGTTTATGGGCATTCAGGTCATTGCGCTTGTTTTGCTGTATGTATTCCCAGAAATTGGCTTGTGGTTACCGCAAGTTCTCTACAAGTGAGGTTTAAAACCAACCAACCCCGCTACGGCGGGGTTTTTTTGTAATCGTTTGCAGTTGATATGAGAACCCTAAAGCGCAAATCCAGTCTCACGAAGTTCCTGCGTTACTTGATCGTTGCACTAATCCTTTTATTCATCTGCCTAGTCATCCTTGCTGTAAGTTATTGGGTAAGTGCTAAATCAAATCTTTCTGGAACAATCATTAGTGCCGGTCTAGGTCAAACAGTTCAGATTCAATTTGATGAGAACGATGTGCCGCACGTTAAGGCAAAATCCCAGCGTGATGCGTATTACACCTTAGGATTTTTGCATGCGACTGAACGCTCTTGGCAACTGGAGATTAGTCGTCGCCTAGCTTCAGGGCGACTCTCTGAGATTTTGGGCGAGCGCACCGTCTCACTTGATCGATTTATTCGTACCCTAGGGATCAAACAAGCGGCTGAGAAACAGTTTGAGCGCTATCCAGCAGAAATCAAGCAATTGGTTCAAGCCTATGCCGATGGCGTCAATGCTGGTAATCGAGCACTCGGTTGGGCCTTACCGATCGAGTATTTTTTGACGGGTTCCAAGCCCGGTTATTGGTCTGCCGCAGATAGTGTTGCATGGTCTTTAATGATGGCGTTAGATTTGGGCGATAACTGGCAAAAAGAATTGTTTCGCTTAGAGCTTTCTCAATATCTCAGCACGACTGATATATGGCAGGTGATGCCACCCTATCCCGGTACCAATCCAGTTACCAACATTGATTTTGCCAAGCTATATCGCGAACACCAGGTGTTTAGGCCCACTCAATCCAAGGTTCAAGCATCTCGTGATGGAGAGCCTTACTTACTAAAGCATGTCGATACGGTGGGATGGCTAAGTGACCAACAAGAAGGCTTGGGCTCTAACAATTGGGTGCTTACGGGTAAAAAAACGATTTCAGGCAAACCCTTGCTCGCCAACGATCCGCATTTGGGATTAAGTGCTCCATCGACATGGTACTTTGCACACCTCGAAGCTCCAGGACTCAATGTTATTGGGGCCACCCTGCCAGGCATACCAGCCGTTGTTTTGGGCAGGACCGACAAAATTGCCTGGGGATTTACCAATACCGGACCAGATGTACAAGATCTCTATCTGGAAAAAATTGATCCTGATAATCCGAATCAGTACATCGGTCCTGACGGTCCGCTCTCCTTTTTAGCTCGCGAGGAGATTATTCAGATCAAAGATAAACCGCCCTTGCGGTTTGTCGTCAAACAAACTCGCCATGGTCCTATTATTTCCGATAGCCATGCCCGTGCCAAAAAGGTAATTGATACCGATCGGTATGCGCTCGCCTTACGCTGGACCGCTTTGGATGTTGAGAATCAAACCTTGCTTGGTGGCATCCTCATGAATCGCGCCGATTCAATTGACTCTTTCAAAAATGCTTTGCGTCATCATTACGCTCCGATGCAAACCGTTGCGATTGCAGATGTTCAAGGTAATATTGCCTTGCAAGTTGCTGGGGTTGCGCCACGCCGGCAATTGCATCATGGCTTATATGGCGTCGCTCCTGCTCTCGGATGGGAGCGCCAATTTGATTGGACAGCCTACCTACCATTTGAGCAACTTCCCAGCTTTTTTAATCCAACAGCGGAGTGGCTAGCGAGCGCCAATCAGGAAATTATTTCTGCAAGCAATCCCAACCCACTAACCGGAGACTGGGACTTGCCCTTTCGTTATGACCGTATTGCAGCCATGATTGGAGAGAAAGATCAGCATGATCGCACTTCGATGCAGGCTATGCAAGGCGATGTTCTCTCCCTTGGAGCGCAAGCACTCTTACCTCTGTTTAAAAATGCGCAATCAGGCCATACTTTGCAGCCAGGGATTCAGTCGGTGATCGATCGCTTTGATGGAAGCATGAGTATTGATTCCACCGCTGCCCTTATCTTTAATACCTGGGTCGATCAATTAACGCGGATCCTGTTCTCGCGTTTGGGTGATTCGTTTACTGAGGAATATGGCAGACGCTCGTTTCGGGGGGCGGTCAATCATCAAATCAGTAATCCCGACAGCCCCTGGTGCGATGTGCACACTACCGCAGAACGAGAAAATTGCCAAGGCGCCGCTAATCTCGCTCTGCAACGAGCGCTCAATGATTTGAGCCAACGCTACGGAAAATCGAGTACTGATTGGCGTTGGGGAACAGCGCATCATGCTTTGTCTGAACATCGCCCCTTCAAAAACATTCCCCTCTTAGCGGAGTTCTTCAATGTCAGCATTCCATTTCCAGGAGATGCCTTTACGGTCAATGTGGGTCGCCCAGTTCTGAACAATCCAAAAGCGCCATTCCAGGCTAATCATGCGCCAAGTCTGAGGGCGATCTATGACCTCAATGATCCAGAACAATCGGCTTTTATGCTTCCTACCGGTCAGTCGGGTTGGGTTCAAAGTCATCGCTATCGCAATTTAAGCGCCTCATGGGCAACGAATCAATTAATTCCATTGGCGATGAAGCCTAAGCAGGTTCAGCGTGAATTGGTCTTAAAAGCTAAGTCGTTTTGAGTTGTCGCATTGACCCATTACAATCGGTAGAACTGTATAGGATCATGATGAAAACACGTCTTAAACTTCTAATTACTTGCCTCTTCACCCTAAGCTCCAGTTTTGCCTTCGGCGCTTGGGATGAACTGGGAAGCAATGAGTTCATAACCGTCTTGATTGATAAATCCAGCATCAAGAAGTCAGGCGATAAGGTCCAAGTTCTTTCGATGCTCGATCTTAAGAAACCGGGAGTTGAACCAAAAACTAAATCACCAGTAAACTCCATCATCGGTCTAAATGAATACCACTGCGGACAGGTTCAATACCGACCACTAGAGGTTAAATTTATGTCAGGTAAACGGGGTACTGGCAAGGTGGTTGATGAGATCAAGACACCCGATAGCAGCTTTGAGGCAATCACGAGTGGTGATTGGCCAGCTGGAGTCTATAACCTTGCGTGTCGACCTAACTAGTTCAATCAAGCGTTCAGCTACCCATCAAGGGTCGGTCTCCCTTCTCTACATTTTCATCGTACTTCTTAGTATTCTTAGCATCAGCGGTTTACAAGGCTGCGCCGCGCCCATCATGGCAGCAGCAAGTAGCGCGGGTACTGCTGCAGGATCGGCGGCAGCTACAAGCCCCATGACCGCGGTAAGTGTTACATCAACAGTCACCACAGGGCGCTCTCCCCTCGAACACGCCACATCTGCAGCAACCAAAAAAGATTGCAGTTTCTTTAACGTCTTTAGTTCTAAACCAATTTGTGAAGAAATTGTGATACCGACCGTTCAAGACCGCAGTGAACGAATAATCGGGGAGGCAGATCGCAATACAGCGATTATCGAAGTGATTGACGTAAGGCCTAGTCAGTAGCTAAATGGGGTGAACGACGGGACTCGAACCCGCGACAACCAGAATCACAATCTGGGACTCTACCAACTGAGCTACGTCCACCATTGCTACGTAAGTATTATAACGACTATGCCCTCGAACCGATTGATGGGGGCTCAAATAGCGCCCAATCACCTAACTCCATACTGGCCTCCAAAAAGAAGGTTTCGATGGCATCCTGTGTTTTAACCCGTGCCAAAGCATGATGATCCGATAGATGTTGACGCCAACGGCGCGACCCCGCACGACCGTGAGCAAGACCCATGATGTGCCGAGTAATCGCTCCCAAATAGAAGTCTTTGCGATGCGCATTGCACTGGGCTAACCATGCTTGACTGTACTCAACCAAACCGATTTGAATACGGTGCCAGTCTGCCTCACTAAAGAGATAACCTACTGCATTGCCATCACTTTCAACGAGATCATCCCAGCCCAATAGCATCGCCGGAAAATGATAAGCAGCACGGCCGATCATAAAACCATCAAAATCATTCCAATATTGTGCAACCTGCTCATTGGATTCTAGGCCGCCGTTAAGTAGTACACGAAGATTTGGATACTGCTTTTGAGCATCGCGACGCAGTTGCTTAGCGACGTCGTAGTGCAGAGGTGGTTTGCTCCGATTCTCTTTCGGAGATAAGCCTTTTAAGACCGCATTACGCGCATGAATCGTTACCTGAATTGCTCCTGCGGCCGCGACTGCCAGTACAAAATCCAATACAAATTGATAGTCACGCGGCGACTGGGCCGCATCCATTTGATCAAGACCCAAGCGATGCTTCACCGAAATTGGTAGATCGCAGGTGGCACGCATCGCACTCACACACTGGGCAACGAGCTCAGGCTCGGCCATCAAGCACGCCCCAAATGCACCCTTTTGCACGCGCTCTGAGGGGCAACCACAGTTGAGATCGATCTCGTCATAGCCCCATTGTTGGGCAAGCGCTGCACATTGAGCGAGCTCAGCCGGATCGCTGCCGCCAAGTTGTAAAACGATCGGGTGCTCTTCCTGACTGAAATCCAAATGGCGCGCCTGATCTCCGTGTAAAAGGGCCCCCGTGGTGACCATCTCGGTATACAGTACGGCGCGATTAGTTAGCATTCGATGAAATGACCGGCAATGACGATCGGTCCACTCCATCATGGGAGCAACGGCTATACGTTTATCAGGCATCGCCGCTGATAATTAGACCTCTTCGCGTGAGGCCTTCTTACGCTCATGCTCTTTCAGAAAGCGCTTGCGTAAGCGGATACTCTTGGGGGTCACCTCAACCAACTCGTCATCGGCAATAAATTCCACGGCGTATTCCAAGGTGAGTTGTACCGGTGGTACGAGGCGTACCGCTTCATCCGTACCAGAGGCCCGCACGTTGGTAAGTTGCTTTCCTTTGATAGGATTCACCACCAAATCATTGTCTCGACTATGAATCCCAATAATCATGCCCTCATAGAGAGGATCGCCAGGCGATACAAACATGCGGCCACGATCTTGCAGTTTCCATAGTGCATAAGCAACCGCGTCACCATCATCTTGGCTAATCAATACACCATTGTGGCGCTCACCCAAGATACCCTCTTTCACAGGACCATAGGAATCAAAGTTATGGCTCATGAGTCCATTACCACGGGTGAGGGTCATAAACTCACCCTGAAATCCAATTAAACCTCGAGCTGGAACCCGATACTCAAGACGGGTACGGCCCTTACCATCGCTCACCATATCCAGCAGTTCAGCTTTACGCTTACCCAACTCTTCCATGACCCCACCCTGCGTCGCATCCTCCACATCCACCGTGAGGTTCTCGTAGGGCTCTAACTTCACCCCATCCTCTTCATGAAACACCACACGGGGTCGTGATACAGCTAACTCATAACCCTCGCGTCGCATGTTCTCAACCAAAATGGTGAGGTGGAGCTCGCCCCGACCTGATACCTCAAAGATGGTGTCGTCATCGGTATCTCGGACCCGCAATGCCATATTGGATTTGAGCTCACGATCTAAACGCTCCCGAATTTGTCGGCTAGTAACAAACTTACCCTCGCGCCCAGCAAGAGGACTCGTGTTCACCATGAAGTTCATGGTGAGGGTTGGCTCATCGATCTTAAGCATCGGTAAGGCATCAACCTGATCGGGTGCACAGATCGTGGTCCCAATTGCTAAATCTTCAATGCCATTTACTAAGACAATATCGCCGGCAATAGCTTCATCAACCACTTCGCGCTCGAGCCCTTTGAACTTCAGTACTTGATTGATGCGCCCCTTAAAGGGGGTTCCATCCGGTCCATTAACACACACCACATCAGTACCGGGTTTAATTTTGCCGCGCCGAATCCGGCCCACACCAATTTTGCCGACATAGTTGCTGTAATCAATTGATGAAATCTGCAACTGCAACGGGGCATCGATTTCATCATCGCGTACTGGCACATGCGTGAGAACCGCGTTAAATAGCGGGCGCATATCGCCAGAACGCACATTCTCCTCAGTACCTGCATAGCCATTTAAGCCCGAGGCATAAATCACAGGAAAATCCAACTGCTCCTCGGTTGCGCCCAATTTATCAAAGAGCTCAAAGGTTGCATTAATCACGTAATCACAACGGGCTCCAGGGCGGTCTACCTTATTAATGACAACAATGGGCTTCAAACCCAAGGCAAGCGCTTTCTTGGTCACAAATCGGGTTTGGGGCATCGGGCCCTCAACCGCATCCACTAGCAGTAATACCCCATCCACCATGGAGAGAACGCGCTCTACCTCGCCACCAAAGTCTGCGTGACCCGGGGTATCGACAATATTAATGTGCGTACCCTCATACTCCACCGCGCAGTTTTTAGCCAAGATGGTGATACCACGCTCTTTCTCGAGATCATTGGAATCCATAATGCGCTCAGAGATTTTTTCGTTAGAGCGAAAAGTTCCGGACTGCCGTAAAAGTTGATCAACAAGAGTCGTTTTGCCATGGTCAACGTGGGCGATGATGGCAATATTACGAAGTGCGCGTTTGGTCATGAGTTGCTTTACAAAAAGATAAATTAGTTTTGATTCAAAAGTCGTTGGGCAATAAAGCGTCTGGGGTGTAAAACACCACTACGCCAATCCGCAGTACCAATAAAGTTTTGCGGCAAGGCTTGACTGCGATAAATCCGAAATAAAGAATTAGCCCACTGGCTCGCGCGATTGAGTGCGCAAGGCACGCGCTGACCCATTTCTAAACGCTTGGCCTGTTGGTCATCGACTGTTAACTCTGGCAGGGTTTGCAATAAGGCGTCCACTGGAAGTAATACCTTGGGGGTATTTTCAAGGGTCTCCAGAGTACAGCCCTGCTCCAGACTGAGGTGGCCAACCTTGGTACGTCGCAATGCGCTCAAATGCGCACCACAGCCTAGTGAATTGCCAATATCTTGCGCCAAGACTCGGATATACGTTCCCTTACTGCAATGGACTTCGATCTCTACGTGGGGCCAATGGATAGCGACTAGACGAATCGAGTAAATGGTTATTTTTCGGGGTTCACGCTCAATCTCCACACCCGAGCGTGCATATTCATAGAGCGGTTTACCATCGCGTTTTAATGCGGAGAACATCGGTGGAATTTGCTCAATTTCACCAATGAACTTAGGCAAAATCGCTTCCAATAATGTCTTAGCCATCAAATTGTCAACTACTTCAGTAGTCGATCGCTCGCTTAACACTTGACCTTCGGCATCACCGGTATCGGTTTCGATACCAAACCGCACAGTTGCAATATAAGTCTTATCCGCATCCAAAAGATCTTGTGAGTATTTGGTAGCCTCACCCAAACAGATGGGCAATAAACCGGTCGCCATAGGGTCCAAAGTGCCAGTGTGCCCAGCTTTTTCTGCCTGAAAATGGCGCTTGACGGCAGTCACCGCACTTTGCGAGCTCATTCCATTAGGCTTATCAAGCAAAACTACCCCATCAATTCGTTGCGCCATCACAATTAATTAGGCTTTGAGCCCAATGCCTGATCAATTAATCGTGACATCTCTGCGCCCCGCTCAATCGAGGTATCAAATACAAAATGCAAGGTGGGGACTGTATGAGTGTGCATCCGTTTAAAGAGTAAGGAATGCAAATAACCTGCTTTTTCTTGTAACGATCCCAACGCATACTGTGGGTCGCCACCCAAAACTGTGAAGTAGACCTTTGCATGCGCGAGATCAGGCGAGAGCTCTACCGCCTGAATCGTAATCAAACCATTTAAAGGGTCACGTAACTCTCGAGGAATCAATTCGGCTAAGTCGCGCTGAATTTGATCCGCAAGACGCTGGTGACGATGAGGGCTTGTTTTATGCATGATGATTAAAGGGTTCGAGCCACTTCAGTCACTTCAAAGATCTCGAGTTGGTCACCCTCTTGAATGTCGTTGTTATTCTTTAAAGAGAGACCGCACTCAAAGCCACCTTTCACTTCTTTCACATCGTCTTTAAAGCGCTTTAAGGAATCGAGCTCACCAGTCCATACCACGACGTTGTCACGCAATAAGCGAACCCGTGAGTTACGCCGCACAACTCCATCGAGCACCATACAACCTGCGATCGCACCAACCTTAGAGACAAGGAAGACCTGACGAATTTCAACCAAGCCAGTAATTTCTTCTTTCTTATCTGGGGTCAACATGCCGCTAAGAGCCGCTTTTACTTCATCGACCGCGTCATAAATAATGTTGTGATACCGAATATCAACGCCGTTACTCTCGGCGAGCTTACGAGCCACTGCATCGGCTCTCGCGTTAAAGCCAATAATGACACCCTTGGAAGCAATCGCGAGATTGACATCGGTTTCGGTAATCCCACCAACGGCAGCATGCACAATCTGAACCTTGACCTCATCAGTCGAAAGTTTTTGCAGCGATTGAGCCAGCGCCTCTTGAGAACCTTGTACATCAGCTTTAATGATGATTGGCAAGACCTTCGCTTCAATAGCGCCTTCGCCCATGTTTTCCATCATGTTCTCTAACTTGACCGCCTGTTGTTTAGCCAACTTGACGTCTCGGAACTTACCTTGACGGAACAGTGCAATCTCACGAGCCTTACGCTCATCAGCCACCACCTGGAACGACTCCCCAGCATCAGGTACCTCAGACAAACCTTGAATCTCGACCGGTATGGATGGTCCTGCTTCATTGCTAGATTTGCCGTTCTCATCCAACATCGCCCGGATACGCCCGTAGGACTGACCCGCTAACAACATATCGCCGCGCTTTAAGGTGCCCGATTGAACCAAGACCGTAGCGACCGGTCCACGGCCTTTATCCAAACGAGCTTCAATCACGATGCCCTGCGCAGGCGCGTCTTTAGGGGCTTTCAGCTCCAATACCTCCGCTTGCAGCAAGACGTTTTCCAATAGGGTATCAATGCCTTCGCCAGTCTTTGCGGATACTCCAATAAATGGTGAATCACCGCCATATTCCTCAGGCACTACTTCTTCGCTCACCAGCTCAGTTTTAACGCGATCGGGGTTTGCTTCAGGCTTATCGATCTTATTGATTGCAACCACTAAGGGGACATTTGCTGCTTTTGCATGATGAATGGCTTCACGCGTTTGCGGCATCACGCCGTCATCGGCAGCGACCACTAAAATCACGATGTCCGTTGCCTTTGCACCGCGAGCACGCATCGCAGTAAATGCTTCGTGACCAGGCGTATCAAGGAAAGTAATAACGCCGCGTGGAGTATCAACGTGATAAGCACCAATGTGCTGGGTAATACCCCCCGCCTCACCAGCCGCCACTTTTGCAACCCGGATCTTATCGAGGAGCGAGGTTTTGCCATGATCAACGTGGCCCATCACAGTCACAACAGGAGGTCTTGGCATCAGTGGCGCATCTTCTGCGGCTGCTCCAAGATCAATCTCCGGATCGTCCAATTTAGCAGCATGGGCCTTGTGACCCATTTCTTCAACAATGATCATTGCGGTGTCTTGATCCAAGACTTGGTTAATGGTCACCATCTGACCCATGCCCATCAGTAACTTAATAACCTCGGCACCTTTAACTGACATCTTATGAGCGAGATCTGCAACCGTGATGGTCTCAGGAATGTGCACATCGCGCACAATCGGCTCAGTAGGAACCTGGAAATTACTGGCTGGGCTGTCTTCTTGATGCTGTTGCTTCTTACGACCGCCGCCTGTTCGCCATCCACCACCTAAACCACCGGTCAGATCACCGCGTGTTTTTAAACCAACCTTCCGCTTGGCACCTTCTTCTTGCCATGTGGAGGATGTCTCCGATGATTTAATCAGTTTGCCACCAACCTTGGTGGGCTTTTTCTTATCCTCGCCACCATCGGCTTTGACGGGCTTATGTAAGGTACCTTTTTTGGCTTCCTCACTGGCGATCTCACTTGGAGCTTTAAGCACGCGTGCTGGGGTGCTCATCATGTCACGAATTGCTGACACCTCACGTTCAGCTGCTGCACGGCGTGTTTGTAGCTCGGCTAGCTCTTTTTTGGCCTGCTCCTTACTAGCGGCCTCTTTCTCAGAGTCGACTTTGCTTGGTTTTTCCTCGGTCTCAGCTTTTTTATGCTTGGCCTCACTCGCCGCTTTCATCTCCGCTTCTTGCCGTGCTAAGAGTTCAGCTTGACGCGCAGCCTCGGCGGCACGCTTTTCTAACTCCTCATCCGACAAAATAGGCTTGGTCTCAACTGCTACCACTGGTTTTGCCTCAGTTGACTCATCAACGTTTGCAGCTTCATCACGCTTTACCAAGACACGCTTTTTGCGCACCTCAACTTGGACGGTACGGGTTCTTCCTGCTGAATCGGCTTGACGGATTTCACTGGTCTCACGCTTGGTCAGTGTGATCTTTTTCCGAGTGCCAGTCTCGGCACTACCATGTGCTTTTTGAAGATAAGCAAGTAACGCGGTCTTGTCTTTATCAGTGATCTTGTCAGCCTCCGACTCTTTGTCGATTCCAGCGGCTTTCAGTTGCACCAATAAATCAGCAGAACTTCGTTTAAGCTCCTCGGCTAATGCTTTTACAGTTGTTGTCGCCATGCGCTTCCCCTCATGCATTAAACCAATGTTCGCGCGCCTTCATAATGAGCGTTTTGGCTGCTGTTTCATCCATACCCGTCATCTCAACGAGCTCATCTACAGCTAATCCAGCTAGATCATCGCGTGTGTGCACTTGGTTCTCAGCCAAAGTTGCAATATATTCTGTGGAAAGACCTTCAAGCGATCGCAAATCTTGAGAAACCTCTTCAAGACGCTCCTCTTTCGCTAATTCCATAGTTAGCAAGGAGTCGCGTGCACGTGTGCGCAGTTCATTAACCGTATCTTCGTCAAATGCTTCAATCTCGAGCATCTCAGAAAGCGGTACATAGGCAACTTCCTCGAGCGAATTAAAGCCCTCATCGATCAAAATATCAGCGACCTCTTGATCGACATCCAACTTATCCATAAAGAGTTGGCGAACGGCGACGGATTCTTTCTCAGACTTCTCAGCAGACTCTTCTGGGGTCATGATGTTAATTTGCCAGCCAGTTAACTCACTGGCTAAACGAACGTTCTGGCCACTGCGACCAATCGCAATCGCCAAGTTTTCTTCATCAACCACCACATCCATGGCATGACGCTCTTCGTCCACCACAATCGATGACACTTGTGCCGGTGCTAATGCGCCAATCACAAATTGCGCAGGATCTTCGGACCATAAAACGATATCAACCGCTTCGCCAGCGACTTCGTTACGCACTGCAGTCACACGAGTACCCCGTACACCAACGCAGGTACCGATCGGATCAATGCGCTTGTCATGGGTCACGACCGCAATCTTGGCTCGGATTCCAGGATCACGAGCAGCACCCTTAATTTCCAGCAAACGCTGCTCGATCTCAGGCACTTCATTCTCAAACAACTTAATCAAGAAGTCAGGGCATGTTCTCGACAGTTCAATTTGAGGTCCACGTGCTTCACGATCCACTTTCAGAATATAGGCACGCACACGATCACCAGAGCGCAAGTTCTCCTTAGGGATCATTTGATCGCGACGCAGCAACGCCTCGACTCGACCTGATTCGACGATTAGTCCATTTTTATCAGCCCGTTTGACGGTGCCGGTCATAATCTTTTCACCGCGCTCAAGATAATCGTTCAAGATTTGCTCACGCTCGGCATCGCGAATGCGTTGCAAAATCACTTGCTTCGCGGCTTGTGCGCCAATGCGACCAAAAGCTAGGGATTCAATTTGTTCTTCGATGTAATCGCCTGTCTCGATATCCGAAATTTGCTCTTTAGCCTCAAATTGCAAAATTTCCTTATCGGGCTCTTGCAAACCAGCCTCATCAGGCACCACTAACCAACGACGGAAAGTTTCATACTCACCACTAGTGCGGTCAATCGAAACCCGAATATCAACGTCTTCGGTATACCGTTTCTTCGTTGCCGAGGCAAGTGCCATTTCAAGTGCTTCAAACACGATCTCACGATCAACATTTTTTTCACGGGCCAGGGCTTCTGCCAACATGAGAACTTCACGACTCATGATTTTCTTCCTTTGAAATCAATAACAGGGACCAAACGAGCTTTTTCCACTTCAGACAAACTAAATTCCAGTTCGGCTGGAGATCCATCACTCGCCTCAAATAACAAACTAAACTTTGCATCCGGTGTGTTGACAATTCCAGATCTCAGGCCTTGCAACACCCCTTTAAAATTCTTTCGATTACCCACTGCAATTCGCAACTTCAGCTCAATCTCTAATCCGGCGAACCGAACAAAATCATCACCCGACTTAATCGGTCGATCCAACCCTGGTGAAGACACCTCGAGTCGCTCGTATGGCACGTTTTCAACCGCAAAGGTGTAAGTCAACTGATGACTCACCTTCTCGCAATCCTCAACGGTAATCATGCGTTCATAATCGGGGTTCTCAATCGTGACTCGCAATAAACCACGACCTTCCCGCTCAATATCCACGAGCGAGTACCCCAAATTGCGCACCTCGGCAGAAATAATCTGCTGTTCTTTCACATCTTCCCCACAAATCAACCGCTGTTACAAAGCCGCTTTTACAAAGCGTTTGGCAAAAAAAAATGGGCTTACAAGCCCATATTCCTCAATACCAGAACAGGCCAGCTTACGTTGATGTCAACATCAGCCGGTGTATGAAATGAATTATACCTGAATCAGAAAAATGACTGAGAAATCAGAAACTTTCACCCGGGTTGCGTGGCTTACGAGGACCCTTGAACGGCTTACCCTTATTGGGCCGCCGTTGACCCCCTGGATTGTTGCCCGATGGGGCACTAAAGCCACTAGCATGATGGACCTTTTGGCCCTTAGAGCGGGGTGAGCCCGATTTACCACCCTTTGAGTGAGACGGTTTTTGCCCAAAGCCGCCACGCCCTCCGCCACCATTGGTTCGCCCCTGGCCGGGTAAATGCGATACCCCGTGTCCGTGGTGAGTTGCGAGCGTGAGCGCCTCCTTCGACCCCCAGTACGACACCGAGGTTTGCATGGGATCAGGCTGAAAGTTTGGATCACTGGCTGGATCCAGCCGCGATGATCGGCCTTGAGTCTGACCTTTTTCTTTTGCCATATTTTGGGGCAACTTCAGACCCGCCATGCGCATGAGTTGTGCCACGCTGTCCATCGGCACCTCTTCCCACTTACCACGACGCAAACGCGGTGGCAGCATGAAGATGCCATAACGGGTTCGAATCAAACGCGACACCACATGCCCGGTCGCCTCAAACATGCGACGCACTTCACGATTCCGCCCTTCGGTCAACGCAACCGAGTACCAGCGATTCGCACCATCACCACCGCCTTGGCTCAAACGCAAGAAACGCGCCTGTCCATCATCAAGCGTAATACCTGTTTTTAATTGCTCTGCAGACTCAGCCGATAACTCACCCAAAATACGCACCGCGTATTCACGCTCAACGCCGTAGCGTGGGTGCATCAATCGATTTGCCAACTCACCCGATGTCGTGAAAAGCAACAAACCTTCGGTATTGAAATCCAAACGACCCACAGCAATCCAGCGGCCCTGACGAGGTTTTGGAAGACGATCAAACACGCTGGGACGTCCTTCGGGGTCAGCCTGACTCACAATTTCTCCAGCAGGTTTGTGATACAGAATCACACGAGGTGGTTTTGTTGGGATCTTGCGATGCACGACCTTACCGTTGATGCGAACAATATCGCTCGGGCCAACGCGCTGACCAATGTGGGCAGGCATGCTGTTGACGGAAACACGTCCTTGAATAATGAGATCTTCCATCTCCCGACGTGATCCCATTCCAGCATCGGCCAAGACCTTATGGAGCTTAACCGTATCCTCATCATCTGCGTCATCATCTAAACCATCCAAATCAGACCAAACTTCATCGCGCAAACTCAGTGGTAGCTCATCGACGCTTGCAAATTGCAAACGCTCCAGATCACTTAAAGACTCCGGCTCTTCGGAATCTTCCTCGCCCGCCTTGCTCGCACGACGCTCGACGCCAGCCTCATGAGAGATCTGTGCTGGATCATCACTAACTGCCTGCGAGACAGGCTCAGGCGCTTCAAGAGCAGCGTCAAACTCACCGGAAACCACCGATGCAAATAATGCTTCGGTCTCAGCAATTAGTTCAGGAGAAACTGGAGCAGGTGCCGTTGGATTTTCATTCGAGGATCCTCCTGAATGACGCTTGTTTTTATTGAACTTGCCTGGACGGGATTTGTTATTGAACTTATTAAAACGCCTTGGGCCCCGGTCTTTACGCTGTTCGCCACCCTCTTCGCAAGAAGTGGCGCCATCAACTAAATCTGGGCTCGTATTAACGATAGACGAATCGTTTTCAGGATTTGTCATTCTCAGCACTCTCAGGGGACGACTCCAGCGGAATCACGGTTTCCACCGTTGCATCGGCATCAAACTCAATCACAGCCTGCCCCAAGGCTTCCGCAGAGATAGAGCCATCTTCAAGCATCGGCAAACTTTGTAAATCTTTTAAACCCAAATCATCTAAAAATTGTTTGGTGGTGGCATAAAGGCCCGGGCGACCAATGGTCTCCTTATGACCAACCACTTCCACCCAGCCACGATCTTCCAACTGACGCATCACATTACTGCTAACTACCACGCCACGAACCTCTTCAATCTCACCACGAGTAACCGGCTGACGATAAGCAATGATTGCCAGGGTCTCTAAAACTGCTCGTGAATACTTTGGAGGCTTTTCTGGAGTGAGGCGATCCAAATACTCGCGCATCTGAAGACGGCTTTGAAAACGCCAGCCCGTTGCGATGCTGACAAGTTCCATTCCTTTGTCTTGCCACTCTTTCTGAATCTCGAGCAGAATAGTTTGCAATTCCGCAGACGCTAAGGGTGGGTCCACGAAGAGTCGGCCCAATTCATGAACTGTTAATGGCTCTTGGGCGCAAATTAAGGCGGTCTCAATGACCCGCTTGTAGTGATCGGTATCCATATGTTGTATCAAACAGCGGGGCTGTTTAGAGGCTTATTCACAATCGTCAAAAAAGGTTGGGGTGTTATCTGGACTGCGCGGGCAACTCACATCAATTCTTATTCGGGGGAGAGGCCAGCCATCCAAGGAGGTCAAGTCGCTTACGAGGCAATTTACACCTATCCTCCCATTATAGGGGAGGCTCAATACAATAGCCAAATGTCGCTATTTTCTCCAAATCGTCGCGGATTTTTGCAAGGCTTGGGTCTTGCAGGAATTAGCACCCTCCCCGCATGTGGCTTATTTCGTGAAAGTCCTAAGCCACCGGTCATTGCACTGGTTCTTGGCTCCGGAGCTGCACGTGGCTTTGCGCATATTGGGGTGATTAAGGCTCTCGAAGCTCAAGGAATTCGTCCCAATCTCGTGGTGGGATCAAGCGCAGGGAGTGTCATTGCAGCACTCTATGCCTCTGGTTATAGCGGCCTTGAACTCAATCGGATTGGACTTAATCTGGATGAGGCAGCTCTTGCAGACTGGGCCTATCCGTTTGCTGGACGCTTTGGCGGATTGATTAAAGGTGATGCCTTACAAAGCATGGTTAACCGCGAGGTCCAGAATAAGACGATCGAGCAAATGGCCATGCCCCTCGGAATTGTTGCCACTGAATTGCAAACGGGTAAAGGCGTTCTTTTTCGTCGAGGCGATACTGGTTTAGCAGTTCGTGCATCCTGCGCCGTTCCCGGTGTCTTTCAGCCAGCAGTCATTCAAGGACGTGAATACGTCGATGGCGGATTGGTCGCCCCTGTTCCAGTCCGTTACGCATACGAGATGGGTGCCACTTTTGTAATTGCCGTCAATATCTCTTCCGATGCTAGCGCATTTAATGCGACGGGCACACTGGGTTTGTTACAACAAACGATTAGCATCATGCAACAGAGTATTAATCAATATGAGTTAGCAAAAGCAGATGTCGTTATTACACCCCAACTCAAGCAAATGGGTAGCGCCGACTTCAGGGCGCGTAACGCCGCAATCCTTGCTGGCGAGCTTGCCACTCAAGAAAAAGTAGTGGAGATCAAAGAAAGACTAAAGAAGGTGTAATGCGATTAAAGATTACGTGCTTGAGTCCGTAATTTTTTTGCTTCTTGAATTAAGGCATTGCGCTCCGCATTGCTTAACTCATCGGTCCCATCTAAACGTCTAGCGCCATCAAAGCGCTTATCCCAATAGGTGCTCGCCAAATCATCGACGCGCACTGCTGAACCTTTGGATGGGGAGTGAATAAATTTGTTATCGCCCACGTAAATACCAACATGCGAGAAGGTGAGGCGCATGGTGTTGAAGAACACCAAATCACCCGGCTCCAACTCATCACGAGAAATAGGCTTACCCACTTTACTCATTTGCGAGGACTTTGGTGGGAGTAAAAATCCTAACTTGTCTCTAAACACAAATCGCACAAAACCACTGGCATCCAATCCCGATTGCGGCAGATCGCCATTCCAGCGATACCGTACCCCAATCAGTTGCATCGCTTCATTAATCAAAGCTTCTGTTTTTGTTGAAACAGAATCCACCACTTGATAAGTAAAACGTGCAAAGTAAGACGGGTTGTTCTCAATTCGAACTTCCGGCTTTGGGGCCTCTTTTGCTACTGCGTCAGCACCGGTGTTAGCACTCGCAGTCAACACAAAACCACCCAAAACCATGGCGGTCAGGAACTGAAAAGGCAAAAGGATCATGTGCTTACGAATAGGCATGGGTTGGATTCTAGCAAAGCCTTGGTAAAAGTGAAAGCGGGTTAACCCTTCACTCTAATCAGTAACCAACTGTTTTATATCGATTTTTTATTGCTAGGTTAGCTCAGCAGCACTAAACAAGGTCTTGGTATATCCCTCTTTAGGGTCACGAACCATGGCCTCGGTCTCACCATACTCCACCACCTCCCCGGCTCGCAGAACCATGAGTTCGTGAGACATTGCCCGAATGACAGCCAGATCATGACTAATGATGAGATAGGCCAGGTTGTACTTTTTTTGAAGCTCGCTGAGCAACTTTAAAACCTGTTTTTGGATCGAAACATCCAAGGCCGAGGTGGGCTCGTCCAATACCAATATTTGTGGTTTGAGGATTAATGCACGAGCGATAGCGATACGTTGACGTTGGCCACCAGAGAACTCATGCGGATAGCGTTGCAGCGCAGAGCGGTCTAAACCCACTTCACGCAAGATCTCTACCACTCGACTCTCACGTTCATCATGTGACAAATGCGGTTGATGAACATCCAAACCCTCCGACACAATTTGAAAGATAGTCATGCGTGGCGACAAGGAACCAAAGGGATCCTGAAAAATCACCTGCAAATGGGCGCGCATCGCACGACGCTCGATCGGTCTCAACGATAGCCACGGTTGATCCAAGACCGAGACATCACCTTCCACTTTGGCCGTTGTCTCACCGAGCAACCCCAAGATGGCCATCGCTAATGTTGTTTTTCCTGAACCAGACTCACCAATTACACCAATCGTTTGCCCTTGTTTCAGTTCAAGACTCAAGGGCTTGAGAACTTGATGGCGCTTCGCCTTTGAAAACCAATTTCGCCATCGCATAGAGCCGTTAGCAAAATTAGATTGTGGATAGGACACACTT
Organism: Polynucleobacter sp. HIN8; assembly: GCF_030297615.1. Lineage (NCBI taxonomy): Bacteria > Pseudomonadati > Pseudomonadota > Betaproteobacteria > Burkholderiales > Burkholderiaceae > Polynucleobacter > Polynucleobacter sp. HIN8. The sequence continues at coordinate 1,400,211 of NZ_AP028139.1, forward strand.
AATTGGTTGACGGTCAACAAAACAGGGGCTAATGGCACTAGAGGAAGCAGTTCACGCACAGGCTGGCTGTTCACCAATTGCTCAGTGTATGGATTGGTGGGGTGCGAGAAAACTTCATGGGTTGGCCCACACTCCACCAAGCACCCCTGATTTAGAACCCCTACCCGACTTGCAAAATGCTTCACCAAGTTGAGGTCATGGGTGATTAATAAAATCGCCATACCGCCACGCTCTTTCGCTTCCTCTTGCAGGTCCTTTAATAAATCCAATATTTGCAGACGCAAACTCACGTCTAAGGCAGTGGTGGGCTCATCGGCAATCAGTAGGCGTGGTTTGCATGCTAGCGCCATCGCAATCATGGCGCGTTGACGTTGCCCACCCGATAGTTGATGGGGATAGGCATAAAAACGTTCTTCTGGTTGCGGGATCCCCGTTTTCTTGAGGAGTGCAATCGCAGTATGGCGGCACTCCTCCATCGGCATCAAAGGTTCATGGACTTGCACCGCTTCAACAATTTGATTACCAATCGTGAATAAAGGGTTAAGTGCGGTCATCGGTTCTTGAAAGATCATCGCGATCTCACGCCCCCGAATCTCCCGAATCCGTTCAATCGATAAGTCCAAGAGATTTTCTTCTTTGCCATCCTCACGCTGCCAAAGAATACGGCCCTGTAAACGCGCGCCCTCTGGAGTAAGGCGCAATGGTGCAAGCGCAGAGAGTGTTTTGCCTGAGCCAGATTCACCAACTAGGGCAATCCGCTCACCTGGCTGAATACTGAGATCCAAATCGCGGACGGCAAACTTTTCGCGTCGGCCTGCGCCAAACGAGATAGAGAGTTGCTCATAGCGAAGCAAACTCATGCTCGCGCTCCGGTTAGCGGATTACTCTTGCGTGCATCAAACGCATCTCGCAATGCTTCACCCATAAACGTTAATAAAAGTAAGGTACCCCCGAGCACAAAGAAGGTTGATAGCGAAATCCACCACGCATCGAGGTTTGCCTTCCCCTGCGATAGCAACTCGCCTAAGCTAGGCGTTCCGGGTGGCACTCCTAAACCCAAGAAGTCCAAACTGGTGAGCGACAAAATCGCTGCACTCATCCGAAATGGCAAAAAGGTAATGACGGGGGTTAAGCTGTTTGGCAAGATATGACGCCGCATAATTTGGGCATTCGTAAGCCCTAAGGCTTTAGCTGCTCGCACATACTCGAGGGCCCGATTGCGAAAGAACTCGGCGCGCACATAATCAGATAAACCCATCCACCCAAATGCAGCCAACAAAATAATTAACAAAAGAACGCTGGGATTAAAGATCGAAGCAAAAATAATCAGTAGATACAACTCAGGCATCGCTGACCAAATCTCAATGATGCGCTGGGTGATGAGGTCAAAGCGTCCTCCAAAAAATCCCATGAGCGCACCGGTGATCACTCCAATCACCACACCCACCACAGTCAACGCAATACCAAACAGTATCGATAAACGAAATCCATAAATGAGACGCGCCAATACATCACGACCACGATCGTCCGTACCCAACCAGTTCTCTGCGGATGGTGCCGCGGGATTTGGCTCTTTAGCAAAGTAATTGAGAGTCTCATAGCTGTACGGAATGATGGGGTATATCGCCCAGTTCGCGCCATCGGTAATGTTCTTCTTGATATCCGGATCCAAATAATCAGTGCGCGTCGCAAAGTCGCCACCAAACACTGTCTCTGGATAATTTTTTACCAATGGGAAATAGAATTTGCCCTCGTAGCGCACTACCAAGGGCTTGTCGTTCGCAATCAACTCCGCGCATAGACTCAAGCCGAAGAGGATCGAAAAAATCCACAAGCTGATATAGCCTAAGCGATTGGCTTTGAAGCGCAGCCATTTGCTCACGATCCACCCCCAGAGCCAAATTGGATGCGGGGGTCCACCAGCACATAGCAAAGATCTGAGATTAATTTGGTAACAAGACCAATCAAGGTAAATAAATAAAGTGTGCCAAAGACTACGGGGTAATCCCTACGCATCACCGCTTCATACGAAAGCAAACCTAAGCCATCTAAAGAAAATAAGGTTTCAATCAAGAGTGAGCCTGCAAAGAAGGCCCCAATAAATGCCGCGGGGAATCCAGTAATTAGCGGGATTAGGGCATTCCGAAAGACATGTTTCCACAAAACCTTGTTTTCACTCACGCCTTTTGCCCGTGCAGTGAGTACATACTGCTTTCGAATCTCTTCTAAAAAAGAATTTTTTGTGAGCATCGTGATCACTGCAAAGCTACCGAGTACGGATGCTGTAATCGGCAAGACCAAATGCCAGAGATAATCCAATACTTTGCCAATCAGACTGAGCTCGCCCCAGTTGTCGGAGGTTAGGCCTCGCAGAGGAAAAATTTGCAGAAAACTGCCACCACCAAAAAGTACCAATAGCAATACACCCAAAACAAACCCTGGGATCGCATAGCCCACCAAAATCATTGTGCTGGTGACGCGATCAAAGCGCGTGCCATCTCGAACTGCCTTAGCAATTCCCAAGGGAATGGACGCTAAATAACTAATAAAGAATGTCCATAGACCAATGCTGATGGAGACAGGAAGCTTCGAGATCACCAAATCCCAAACACTTTTGTGTTGGTAATAACTCTGTCCTAGATCAAATTGCGCAAAGCGTTTGAGCATCATGAAATACCGCTCAAGCGGGGGTTTATCAAAGCCATACAAGGCTTTAACTTGCTCAAGCCGCTCTGCATCCACCCCTTGACGACCTCGGTAAGTAACCCCTCCTCCCGAGGACTCACCACCCACCGCTGCATCGCCCTTACCTTTCAGTTCGAGCATCAGCTGCTCTACTGGCCCACCAGGAACAAACTGCACCACCGCGAAGGTCAAGGTCAAAACCCCGAGTAAAGTGGGGATCATCAGTAGGATCCGTTTGATGATGTAGATTAGGATTTCGGAGTTCATTGACGTACCCCTTGCTGCCACCATAAGGACAAGATCCAAGACTCGGCAGAAAAATACAGTGGAGGATTGGGGTAACCCATTTCTTTACGGTACGCAATCCGATGAGTCGGACTATACCAATGGGGTACCACATAGTAACTATTCCAAAGGACGCGATCGAGCGAGCGCGTTGCTGCTTGCAACTGTTCTCTGGTTTCTGCTCGAACAATCGCATCAATGAGCGCATCCACAACGGGAGATTGCACACCAATCACATTGTCGGAGCCCTTCTCTTTTGCTGCTGCACTTCCATAGCGGTCGTAGAGCTCATTGCCAGGGCTTTGGGTGTCAGGGAAGCGAATGGTGGTCATATCAAAATCATAGTCATCCATCCGTTTTTGATGTAGTGCAAAGTCGCTGGTACGAATATCAACTTTGATCCCTAACTTTTCAAGATTTCGTACATAGGCGGTCAGAATCCGCAAAAAGAATGGGCCATCCTCCACAATCTCAAATCGGAACACTTCGCCCTTCGCATTACGTAATGCGCCATCGCGGTACGTCCACCCAGCTTCGGCCAGTAACTCTTTTGCTTTACGAAGGTTGGTGCGCAAACTACTTGGTGGCGCAGTGCTCGGCGCTGACGGCATCGCCCCAAAGACTGCCTCGGGTACAAATTGGGGATACTTCTCTTGCAAGGGTTTTAAGAGTTTGAGTTCTGCAGCAGTAGGAACGGTCTCGCCGTTGTAATTTGCACTCAGATCGCTATTTTGAAAGTAGCTGTTAATGCGGCTGTATTGATCATAAAAAAGTTGGCGATTTAGCCATTCGAAATCCAGTGCATACCCGAGTGCCTTACGAACTCGTGCATCTTGAAAAATGGGTCGCCGCAAGTTCATCGCAAAACCTTGCATTCCCGCGCCATTGTGATTGGGGAAAGCTTTCTTAATTAAAGTGCCATTATTAAATTTGGGGCCCACATAACTCTTTGCCCAATTTTTGGCACGGTACTCCACGAGTGCATCAAATTCTCCTGCTTTAAACGCCTCTAAGCGTACCGCATCGTCGCTATAGAGTTTGTAGACAATTCGATCAAAATTAAAGAAACCCACTCGTACATTAACTTTATTTCCCCAATAGTTTGGGTTGCGTTTGTAGATCATCGATTTACCAGCGCGGTACGACTCAATCACATAAGGACCGCTGCCAATCGGATGTTCAAAAGTAATCTTGTCAAAAGGGGTGTGGCTGCCATCGGCTTTTCTGCCCCAGTGTTTAGAAAAAATCGGTAAGCCGCCAACCATGAGGGGTAGCTCGCTATTGCGAACCTTAAAGTCAAAACGAATCACCCGCTCCGATACGACGACGGCTTGCTTCACATCTGCGTAGATGGTGCGGTACTGTGGATTGGCAAGCTTACTGATGAGCGTATCAAAACTATGTTTGACATCGTCTGCCAAAATTGGACTGCCATCCGAGAACTGTGCCTCGGGTCGAAGCCGAAAGGTTACCGACATCTGGTCTGCGGCCACCTTAATGTCTTCAGCAATCAAACCGTACACACTAGACACCTCATCCGCACTTCCCACCGCCAATGACTCAAACATCAAAGCGCCAATCCCCGGGGCGGTCACACCCCGCAAGGTAAAGGGGTTGAACTTATCAAAACTCGTACGACGATCCGGATTAGGGAGCGTGAGTGTTCCACCCCGAGGCGCATTTGGATTGACATAGTCAAAATGGGCAAAACCATCGGCATATTTGGGCTTGCCATATTGCGCAATACCCTGTGCGGCCCCAGCGCTCGAGGGGCAAATCAGTATCCAACACAGGATTGCAATGCCCAAAGGACGCCAATGAGCCCAAAACTGGCAAGGCAGTAATCGTAGGGGTAATTGGCTTAGCATATGCAACAATTGTAGATAGCAAATCAATTTTGAAGTAAAGGACTCATCATGGCTTATTTAAGCGGTAAACGCATCCTAATTACCGGGCTTCTCTCCAACCGCTCAATTGCCTATGGAATTGCCAAGGCCTGCCACCGCGAGGGTGCCGAACTTGCATTTACCTATGTGGGTGAACGCTTTAAAGACCGGATCACTGAATTTGCAAAGGAATTCAATAGCTCACTCATTTTTGATTGCGATGTGGGTAGTGATGAACAAATCCATGCACTGTTTGAGGAGCTTGGCAAATCGTGGCCCCAATTTGATGGCTTTGTCCATTCCATTGGGTTTGCACCCCGTGAGGCAATTGCCGGTGATTTTCTGGAGGGCTTAAGTCGCGAGGCATTCAAGATTGCCCACGATATCTCAGCATACAGCTTTCCGGCAATGGCCAAAGAGGCCCTGCCCATGCTAAGTCCCAATGCGGCCCTTCTTACCCTGACCTATTTGGGGTCATTGCGTAATGTTCCCAATTACAACACCATGGGATTAGCCAAAGCCTCTCTTGAAGCATCTGTCCGTTATTTGGCAGGCTCACTTGGACCTAAGGGAATTCGGGTCAATGGTATTTCAGCAGGTCCGATCAAAACCCTAGCCGCCTCCGGAATTAAAGGGTTTGGGAAAATTCTGGATGCCGTTGAAAAAACAGCCCCGCTACGACGCAATGTGACCGTCGATGATGTTGGTAATGCTGCCTCATTCTTACTATCCGATTTAGCAAGCGGTATCACCGCTGAAATCATCTATGTGGATAACGGCTTTAGCCAAGTGGTCGGTGGGATGGACGAGGTTTAAAAATCGATTCTTCGAATCAAACCCAAGTACAAATACCGCTTCGAGAGGCGCTAGCCTACTGGCTCAAACTCGGATTTATTAGTTTTGGCGGACCGACCGCTCAGATTGCCATGATGCATGATGAGTTGGTTGAGAAAAAACGCTGGATCTCCGAGCGTCGTTTTTTACACGCTCTCAATTACTGCATGCTGCTTCCCGGTCCAGAGGCACAGCAATTAGCCACCTACTTAGGTTGGCTCATGCATCGAACTTGGGGTGGCATCTTGGCTGGCACCTTGTTTATTCTCCCCTCATTGATTATTTTGATCGCGTTGTCCTGGATTTACATTGCGTATGGACAAACCCCTGTCATATCCGCTCTTTTTTTTGGAATTAAGTCAGCCGTTACGGCCGTTGTGATCATGGCTGTTATTCGTATTGCTAAGAAAAGTGTGTACAACAGGCAACTTATCTTGGTAGCGATCACCTCTTTTGTTGCCATCTTTGCCTTCAACCTTCCTTTTCCATTAATTATTTTAAGTGCTGGTCTCTATGGCTACTATCTAGGTAAACATCAGCCCATCCTGTTTTCAAAATCTAGCAACGACCATAAAACTACCGCTTCAAATGCCGGTTCGGCAATCATTGGTGACCATACCCCTTTGCCAGCGCATGCGGGCTTTTCGAAGATAAAACTCATACGCCAACTGGGCGCTGCCAGTCTTTTATGGCTCATCCCAATCTTTATTCTGCATGCGCTTTTCGGCTGGGGCGGTCTATATACTCAATTGGCTTGGTTTTTTACCAAAGCTGCTCTACTAACCTTTGGCGGAGCATACGCTGTCTTGCCATACGTGTATCAAAGTACTGTGGAGCACTATCAATGGCTGAGCGCCGCACAAATGATGGATGGTTTGGCGCTTGGCGAAACGACGCCCGGTCCACTCATCATGATCGTTGCCTTTGTCGGTTTTGTAGCCGCTTACTCGCAAGAGCTATGGATTGGGGGCTCATTGTTCTTGATGGGCGCATTAGGGGCGGTGGTGGCGACATGGTTTACCTTCCTACCGTCTTTTTTATTCATTTTGATAGGTGCTCCATTCATTGAATCAACCCATGGAAATTTACGCTTTACCGCACCCCTAACGGCAATTAGTGCAGCAGTCGTAGGTGTGATTACAAATCTCGGTGTGTTCTTTGCCTATCACCTATTTTTTCCACAAGGTCCATCTAATAGTCCATCGCTGATATCAATTGCCATCTGTGCCATTGCTTTATTTCTCCTGATTCGTTTGAAGTGGGGAGTGATTTCGATTATTGGGCTCTCAGGCGGATTAGGCCTTTTACTGGCTCCCAATGGTCTTTTGTTTTCATAGGTATTGATCGATGAGCCTGATGCCAAACTTGGCATAATGGCGTCATGAGAATCGACGAAGCCACACTATCCCATCTTCAAGAGTGGATTGGTAAATCCGAGCGATACCCAGATCAAGTGACTGCCGCTCCTTACCGTGCTCTTTCTGCAACCCTTGATCGCAATGACCCTGAGCCCAATCCGGGAGTCTTTCTTCCTGAGTTATGGCACTGGTTATATTTCTTACCACATCCCCAGCAGTCAGAAATCGGTCCTGATGGTCATGCAAAACGAGGTGGCTTCTTGCCGCCCGTCCCACTTCCGCGCCGCATGTGGGCTGGTGGCCGACTGCGTTGGGTGGGTGAGTTGCAAATTGGCGATACGATCGAACGCGTATCAACAATCAAGTCCGTCACACACAAATCAGGCCGCACGGGTGATTTGCTATTTGTCTTAGTTGAGCATCAAATCTCCAATCAAAAAGGTCTTGTTCTAACTGAAGAACATGACATTGTCTATCGCGCAGCCCCAAGTCCTGATGAGAAACCCCCTGCCCCAACGCCCGCCCCACAGGATGCGCAGTGGACTAAGGTCATCAATCCCGATCCAGTTCTTCTGTTTCGCTACTCCGCGCTCACCTTTAATGGACACCGGATTCATTACGACCGCAGTTACGTTACACAAGAGGAAGGGTATCCTGGTCTCATCGTGCATGGCCCCTTGATCGCCACACTTCTTGTGGATTTAGTCAGAGAACATCATCCTGGCAGAAAACTGCAGTCCTTTGAGTTCAGAGCAATTCGTCCAACCTTTGATATCCATCGCATGAAAGTCAACGCCGCCTTAGATGGTGATGATCCGAGCGGTCAAACCTTGCGGGTTTGGTCAGAAGATCATGAGGACTGGCTCACCATGCAAGCCAAAGCAGTCTTGAGTCCATGACGATGGGTCCTCATTACTCCGCAGAGCTTGCGCGCTTTGCAAGCCAATTGCAATTTGAGGATATTCCGAAAGATGTTATTTCACGGGCCGAAGATTTATTAGTGGATTGGTTTGCCTCGACCGTTGGTGGCAAAGGATCGAAACCGGTTGAGATCATCACGCAATTTGCCCAATCGATGGGACCGGTATCGCAACCTGCAATTGCCGGATCTGCTGAAATCATTGTGTCGCGCTCCTTGTCGAGCCCATTTCTTGCTTGCTTAGCCAATGCAGCCGCATCGCACGTGGTTGAACAAGATGATGTTCATAATGGTTCGGTATTTCACCCAGGAACGATCGTATTTCCTGCGGCATTAGCCCTTGCTCAGGCCAAACAACTCAGTGGTCGCGAGTTCTTAACGGCGGCGGTGGTTGGCTATGAAGTCGGCATTCGTGTTGGTGAATTCTTAGGTCGCTCCCACTACAAAATTTTTCATACCACCGGTACCGCGGGTACATTAGCTGCCGCCGCAACCGTCGGTCGCTTACTCAAACTCAATCCCCAGCAGATGCTTCATGCCTTCGGCTCTGCGGGTACCCAATCTGCGGGTCTATGGGAATTTCTTCGCGACGCTGCCGATTCCAAACAACTGCATACTGCGCATGCCAGCGCCACTGGCCTAATGTCCGCCTACTTGGCACAGGCCGGATTTACTGGCGCTCAGAAAATACTGGAGGGTGTGCAAGGTCTTGCGGCAGGAACATCGACTGACGCCAACCCAGAAAAATTGATTGATCGCTTGGGCTCACGCTGGTGTTTGGCGGAGACCTCCTTTAAGTATCACGCCTCGTGTCGCCACACCCATCCAGCAGCCGATGCGCTATTGCAGGTCATCCAAAAACACGCAGTCAGTATGGCTGACATTGACCGCATTGAGACCTTGGTGCACCAAGGAGCCATCGATGTTCTTGGTCCCGCTAGTGATGCGACGACCCTGCATCAATCCAAGTTTTCCATGGGCACGGTTCTTGCGCTCATCTGCAAGTTTCAGTTTGCAGGCCTTGATGAGTTTGCTACACACTTTAACGATCCTGAGATTTGCGCGCTACGCAATCGAGTCAGTATGATTTTAGATCCCGAAGTTGATAAGGCTTACCCGCAGAGGTGGATTGGTAAGGTGAAGGTATACCTAAAGAATGGTCAGGTTTATGAAGGCCGCGTCGATGAGCCTAAAGGTGATCCAGGCAATACACTGACCCGAGCGGAAATTAAAGACAAGGCTTTGCGTCTAGCTGCATTCAGTGGCGGTGCCACTGAATCCGAGATGCACGATGCGATTGCATTGCTATTTGATATTCGCCGGGTAAATACTGTTCCTTTTATTTTTTCCAAATAAGGATTGCTGCTATGAACCTTCCCCACTTACTGCTAAGTGATGCGTGTTGCTTCTTGTTTGTTCCAGCGAATCAACCGGAGCGTTACAGCAAAGCACTAGCAAGCGGAGCGCAAGGTGTCATTATTGATTTAGAAGATGCGGTTGGTCTAGACGACAAGCCCAAAGCACGTGATCTACTCAAACAACATTGGTCAGCGATTTCAGAGACGGATAAAGAGCGGATTGTGGTTCGCTGCAACGCTCCAGGCTCACCCTTTTATGCAGCCGATTTAGTATTGCTTAAAGAATTGCAAGTGCCATGCCTCATGATCCCAAAAACAGAAACGCGCGATCACATCAATGGCGCTGCAAGAGAACTACCGAACACTGCATTCATCCCAATGATCGAAACCCCACTTGGTTTGCACCATTTAAATGAGATTGCGAGCTCGTCACAGGTTTTGCGACTTGCGCTAGGTAACTTTGATATGCAAGTGGAACTGGGTATTAGCTGCGATGAGAATGAAACCGAACTGGATACCGCCAGATTCATGATGACCCTGGCATCAAAATTGGTCAGTATTGCCCCGCCAATTGATGGGGTTACTCAGTCCACAAGCGATGTCGACCTCATTTTTGCACATGCACATAAAGCCAGACGTTTTGGCTTTGGTGCCAAGTTGTGCATACATCCAAAGCAAATACCCGTTGTGAAACAAGCTTTTACCCCTACTCCTCAAGAGGTCGACTGGGCTCAACGGGTGATTGCAGCAGATAAGGCCTCTGGGGGACAAGCCGCCAAAGTGGATGGGAAGATGATCGATCGGCCGGTCGTCATGCTTGCGCGCCGCATCTTAAGCTTGGCTGGTAATCCCTAGGTTTTTCGCTAAAAATCCATGGCAAAATGGCGTTTGCTTTATCCCTTACGGAGACTTTTGAATGAAATTAAATAAACCTTTAAATGCATTACTTGCTGCGGTGATGGGTGCTGGTCTGTTATTGACCGGAACAGCAAACGCGCAAAAATACCCTGATAAGCCAATTAGCTTAGTGGTACCGTTTGCAGCTGGTGGTCCAACCGATACGATTGCCCGCTTACTCGCAACCAATATGAGTAAAACACTTGGTCAAACCGTTGTGGTTGAAAACGTCGCTGGTGCCGGTGGTACCGTTGCTTCTGCCAAGGTTGCCAAATCCAAACCCGATGGTTACACCATTTATATCCACCACATGGGTATGGCCACTGCTCAAGCGCTGTATGACAAGTTGCCCTACGATCCCCTCAAAGATTTTGAGTACATCGGTCAAGTTGCAGATGTACCAATGGTGCTTTTGGGCAGCAAAAACTTCCCACCGAATAACTTCAAAGAGCTTGAGGCATACATCCGCGCCAATAAAGACAAGGTAACAATGGCCAATGCAGGTCCAGGTGCCGTGTCCCAACTGTGCGGATTGATTTTCCAGAGCCGTTTGGGTGTGCGTGTAACCACTGTTCCCTACAAAGGAACTGGCCCAGCCTTGACCGACTTAGTTGGTGGTCAAGTAAATATTTTGTGCGACCAAACTACCCAAACCATTCCGTTCATCAAAGACGGCAAGGTTAAGGTCTATGGCGTAACTACTCCCAAGCGTCTTTCTGCCCTCCCCAATGTTCCAACCTTGGATGAGCAAGGCATGAAAGGCTTTGATGTGAAGGTATGGCACGGTATTTATGCTCCGCTTGGCACACCAAAACCAATTTTGGATCGTTTAAATGCTGCCCTCAAGAAGGCATTGACCGATCCTGATCTAAAGGCTCGCTTAGATTCCTCAAACATTGATATCGTTCCTGTTTCGAAGCAAAACGGTGAGTCACTCAAAGCTCACTTAGATGCCGAGATCAACCGTTGGGGTCCAATCATTCGCAAAGCCAACATTCCTGATTAATCCGTTGCGCTTTCAATGATTCCGAGGCCGGTGCAAACCGGCCTTTTTATTTGGGTGTTAGCCAAACATCCGACCGCGCTTAGGACGCGACATCAGACTTGCATCCATGCTCCATTCATTGGCATCATCGGCCTGAGGTCTTCCCCAAATTACCCATCGGATACTAAGCCCAATTGCCCAGACTGCGAGAAATGGATCTAATAAGTAATCCCATAAATTAATTGACTCATGCCAATGAATCGACCAGGCAATCACGGTAATGGAGATCATGAACGCTTCCCAAGAGTGCTTGGCAAAGAAATAAATTGCAGCAACTAACAAAACGGTTCCCACGAAAACACTGGAATGATAGCCCCACGCATAGGGATCAAACATGGTGAATCCCAAAGCAAAGGGATAAAACAAAATAGCCACTACTGCAATTAGGATTGGAGTAATGCTTGCAATACGAAACGCATTCAGTCCACTCCATGTACAAATGATTAGCATTAGACTCAAAATACTCAAATCACCAGTTACTCCCCGAATATAGGCAGCAAACGGCAAACTCCATGGTGCGCCAATGGCTCCGAACGGGGCAAGTAAAACAAGTGATCCAATGCTCACCAAGAGAAGTCCTGGAATAAGCCCATAGCCGATATTCAGAGTGGCTCGAATCAGATGTAAAAAAATAATGCTGGTAATGAGACTAATCTCAATTAGCGGTAGTTGATGAATCAAGGTGGAAAGCGTCATTGCGACCTATCCGTTTCTGATTTGATATGTTGTAAATACGACTGTAGATAACCAGCGTCCCAAAGGATTGACTTCATTCGTTTGCGATTCCAGGTATAGACCAATAAGACTTGACCTTGTTGGTTCAGGCTCATATAGGGATAAGAGAACTCTTCTTTTGGATTCGTTGTTGAGGCGGTCTCATCCTCAAGAACCGCAATTGTCTTCCAGGGCGAATAGTTGCTCTTTGCCGACTGACTACTATCTGCTTTGGCTGGATTAGGCCACGCTGCTGCAAGTACGAGGCGATGACGCCCGTGTTCTAAATCATTAAAGACCATCAAACGGGTTCGATCCGATAACTCCACTCCAGTGATGGCTGCATTGGGATTGGCTAGCCCTAAATCGGGCGCTAACTCCCAACGCTCACCAGCACTTGCTGTATGGCTTACAGGAATTTGCTTGGGGCCCGTGCGACGGGCTTGACGAAAATACGCACTTGCATGCTTAGCATCATCGATAAAGACGATGGGTTGCAAGGTACCACGGCCCGAGGACATCCGTCGTTTATCCAGTATTTGACCAGTCGGATCGAGTCGTATGAGCTCACCATATTTACCAATCCACTCGTGATAAACCGGGATTCCCATCGTGCCGTCTGCAAACAAAAACCCCGAACCCTTCACTAGGGTGCTGAGATTGAGTAAAGGCGTGGTGATTAGGCGTTTTGGTCCAGACCAAGTGACTCCATCATCATCGGAGTGCATCACACTGATTGAGCTACCTGCCCAACCACCAATCGAGACTGCCACCACATAAAGTTGTAATTGCCCATTGATATTGCGCATCGGTACAGGGTTACCCAGCTTGGCAATGTAGCGTCCAAGACCTGCTTGCGCACCCTCTCGATCCAAAACCACACTCGCGGGTCCCCATTGCTTAATCACTGAATCCCAGGTTGCACTCAAAATGACTACATCGGCCGCACCTTCTCGTGAACCGGCAAACCAAAAAGCCCGCCAGTTTCCATCCTTTAGGGGAATAACGCTCGCCGCGTGCACCGACGGTCTTGTCGTGTCAGGCAACCACTCCGTTAATCCTTGCAATGTCGGTGGATTAACGATGGGCTTCGTTTTAGAATAAGTAGGAGCACTTGAGGGGGTTAGTTCGGTAGTGGATTGCTCAACCGGAACCTGAAAATCAGCCCAGGTCGGATGATCATGCAACTGAAAATACGCCATTGCGATTGCCACGATTAGGAATACAAATGCCAGTACCCGCATCATCGGCATGCGTCTTTCTCGGGGGCTGCATCCTTACCGATATTAAATGGGGCAAATACGATGTACTCTTTCACGAAGAGATTGTCGCTTACTTGGCCCAGTAGCATCGCCTTAATCTCGTCAGATGAATGCCGAGCACGCATCTCTAGGCGCTCACCGATCACCTCACAATCGGGGCATGGAGTAAATTTCGTATTGACGGGAGCCTGAACTGCGAATAAGGAGTATTGATTCGCTAACTGCGTAAGATTTTTAGCTTCGCTCGCTGGGTAACCTTTGATATTCGCGCCCGGGATCAAAAACCGATACTCCTCATCCTTGGCCCGAAAGTCACAAGGGAACCACACCGTCTTACCTTGAAGTGCGGCAATGGTTTTCGCATCAAAGCGCCCTGCAGCTCCATCGAGCGGCATGATGCTGCTGCTTAAAGATAGAACAGTGAGAAAACAAGCAAGCAGCGTTGCTGTTTTGGTAAAGCGAGCCTGAAATAGCCCAATCAAAACAATGGCAATTGCACCGATGAGTAAAAACCAATGCCATATTGGATACGACCAAAGATTGATATTCCAAGAGAGCCATGCCAAGGCTATTAAAACAATACCCTGCAATACCAAGCCAAGCCAAAAGGTCCAGCGACTAAGTTGCTGCCAATGCATGGCCAATAAGATGGCAATCGCTGGCATGATGGGCAATAAATATCGACCCGAACGCTGGCTAGGTAGGGAAAAGATGATAAAAAATACCGCAATCCAAATCCACAGTAATTTCTCTTCCGTGCTCATCGATTTGCGATCACGAATCGCCAGATAAAAGAGGTTAAATACTGCGAATGCTAAAAATCCGGCATTTGCTACCCCAGTCACTAAAAGCATGCCCACACTATCTCCACCCCAGACAAAGTCTTTCAGATAGCTCGTATTCCTGGCAGCAAACTTACCCGCATTCTCACCAATCACGAATTCATTCCAGATCGCCATGGGATCGGGATCGAAGACAAACCACAGCGCGAATAAACCTAATGCAATCAGGCCAATCGAGATTACTTTGAAAAGATCGCGTTGAATGCATTCCATCACCCGACAATCGCGCCATTGCCAATACCAAAGAGTTAATACTAGGCAAGCAGGCACGATGTAGGCTACCGACTTGTACAGCAATGCAAAGCCAAAGGCGCTACCCGTGATCAGAGGAAATACCAATTTAGACTCGATGAGCCGTTTACCAACAATCAGCAACAGAAAAAATGGGAGAGAAAGCCAAAAGATCTCTGGGGGTTCGGCTAGATACGGACGCCCATAGCGATAGGTATTAAAGAAGGCAAGCCAAATAACCCCTGCCAATACGCCAGCCGAGAGATTTTTACTGATTGCGATTGCACTCAACACAATCAGAAGAGTAGTGAGCGCGGTGTACACCAAACTTGGCCAGCGTAGATTAAAGAGTGACCATCCCGCACCATGATTGGTTGAGAGCATGCCCTGCCAAAACAACAATGGTGGTTTGGTATTTTTGATACCAACCATTTCTGACTGCAACGGTAACCATGCATCCGCGGCATTGGTCATACGGACAATATGGGTATATGGGTATTCATCGCCATTCTTCGGAGCAAAGCGACTATCGACGCCATAAAAATAGGTAACGCATGCCAAAACGAGCCCAAACAGAATCGAAGGAATGGAGATGGGCGCTTGCATAATCAATAGTTTATTAGCCTAGCGTTTAAGGCTCTTTATTTACTGGAAGTATTTCCATAAAACCTAGGGAAAACCTTAATCCTAAGGAATCGTTCGGGTTATATGATTATGACTATTAAGTATTGAAACCATGGGATATTTCTTTCGATATTGCCCATCAATCAATTAATATCACGGATGCTTTTGTTGTTTGAATGAAAACCAATGGAGATTATCAAAATGCACTTTCCATCTGTCCATCAGCTCAAGGTCATGGGGCTTAGTATCGGCACTGTAGGTCTACTATCCTTTAGTGGCCTTGCGGTTGCACAAACCAGTCCTGCCAATATCAATCAAATGTCCTTGGCAGCTACTTGTGCGAATTGCCATGGCACGAATGGTGTTGGTGTTCCAAATGCGGGCATGCCTCAAATTAATCATTTATCGCCCGATGCCATGTTGACTCAACTCAAAGCGTTTAAGAGCGGTGCGCGCACTGGAACCATCATGCATCAATTAGCTAAAGGCTATACCGATGAGCAACTCCAAACCATTGCCAATGTGCTTGGCAAAAAATAATTGAGGATAAAAAAAATGGATCGTCGTCACTTTTTAGGTGTTAGTTCCGCAGCATCGTTAGGTGTATTGGCTGGTTGTGCTAGCCCTCCCGTCAATATTAGTAAAGCTAATGTAGTCGTCGTCGGGGGTGGGTACGGTGGTGCTACCGCCGCGAAGTATGTGCGGATGTTTTCGAACAACACTGCTCAAGTTACTTTAATTGAACCGAATGCAGAATTTATCTCCTGCCCAATGTCGAACCTAGTTGTTGGTGGTCACACCACCATCGCCAATATCTCGACTCCCTATGACAACTTGACCAAGCGCCATGGCATTAAGGTTGTCAAAGACATGGTGGCTTCCATTGACGCGAAGCAAAAGACCATTCGTTTAGCCTCGGGTGGCTCAATGAAATACGACAAGCTAATCCTGTCGCCTGGCATTGGTCTGATGACAGAAACCATCAAAGGTTTGGACAAAGCAAATCAAGAGGGTGTGACGGTCCAAGCATGGAAAGCTGGCCCTGAAACTGTCCTCTTGCGCAAGCAACTCGAGTCCATGAAAGATGGTGGCGTATTCGCTATTTCAATCCCGATGGCACCCTACCGCTGCCCTCCCGGACCTTATGAGCGCGCCTGCCAAGTCGCCAGTTACTTTAAGCAATTTAAGCCCAAGTCGAAGGTATTAATCCTTGATGCCAATGACGATGTGGTTTCGAAAGGTGGTCTCTTCAAAAAGGCTTGGGCCTCCATGTATGCCGGCATGATTGAATACCGTCCGAAACACAATGTAGTTGAGGTTGATAGCAAAACCAAGACGCTCAAATTTGACGTACAAAATGACGTCAAAGCTGATGTATTGAATGTTTTGCCCCTCATGCGCGCTGGCGATATCGCAGTACGTACCGGTATTGCGAATTCGAATGCCCGGTGGGTGAATGTCAACTACATCAATTTTGAATCGACTGCCGCCAAAGACATCCACGTTCTTGGTGATTCGATTCAGATTGCACCACTAATGCCCAAATCAGGCCATATGGCCAACTCGCATGCCAAAGTTGCGGCAGCAGCGATCGTTGCTGAACTTGGTGGTTTTGAAGTCAATCAAAATCCAGTTCTCACCAATACCTGCTACAGCTTTGTGAGTGCCGATGAAGTGGTTCACGTTGCCAGCGTCCATCAGTACGATGCCAAAGATAAGACCTTCAAGACCGTTCCAGGCTCAGGTGGCCTATCCGCCGAAGCCAGTAAGTTGGAAGGGGTTTACGCTTGGGGTTGGGCTCGTAACATTTGGGCAGACAGCCTGGGTTAATCAACTACTTGCCTTAGGAAAAGCCAAGCGCTCTGCTTGGCTTTTTTATTAGCCCCGACCAAATGGACCGTTTAATTGAATCGTGGTCCAGTTAAGCAGCATGGCCACCGATACCCAAGCGAGGTATGGCAGCATCAAGAGGCTTGAGATGGGTGAATACGAACGCGTAGCGAGTACGATCGCCAATACAGAAAACCATAATCCAACCGCCTCAATCAGCGCCCAATCAGGTCGTTGCATCCGGAAATACAAAACGCTCCAGATGAAATTGAATAAGCCATTCACAATGAAGAGAATGACCAACATCCGGATAGTTTCTTGATTGGGGGCGCGATGATACCCCATCACAAAAGCGGCACCTGCAAGAATAAAGATGATGGTCCACATTGGCCCAAACACCCAATCGGGTGGTTTCCAGGGGGGTTGTTGCAGACTCTTGTACCACTCACCAATATCGGTGGCCCATGCTCCAGCCAGTGCGAGCACTAAACCCCAAACAACAGCAAAAATAATCGGCTTATAGTGCGCAAACCACTCCGCACTCATACCTTGGCCATGCCCAAAAGGTGAGCCATATCTTTAAAGAAAATCTTAATATGAGCCATCGGATCTTTACGAACTAATTTCTTGTGCATGTACGATTCAAAGGTTAAACGTTGTACATCTTTATCTTCGCACATTTTGACAAAACGCTCGCGACGCTTATCGTTTCCATACCAAAAGCGTTGCATGATCCCCAGAACCAGAAATACTGTACCGTGCTCTTTCATGAAGCGCTTACGTGCTTGGGCTAAGGCTTTGACATTCCCGGTCACCAATAACTCATGCACCGACTCAGCCGCTAATCGACCCCCCACCATGGCGTAATAAATCCCCTCGCCCGAAGCGGGAGCAACGACTCCTGCAGCATCGCCAGCCAAAATGACATCCCGATTGTTATCCCATTTTTTAAGTGGCTTCATTGGTAATGGTGCGCCTTCGTGGCGTAGCAACTCGGTATTTTCTAAATTAGTTAGTTTTTTAAGTTGACCAACAGCGCTACGCAATGAAAATCCTTTATCTGCACTACCCGTTCCAATACTCATGGTATTGCCATGCGGAAAGATCCAACCGTAGAAATCGGGCGATAGTGTGCCTTGATAAAACACATCACAACGCGAGCCATCATAACCTTGTGGCGGTGCCTCGGGAACCCGAACAATCTCGTGATAAGCAAATACGTAATCGACATCTTTGGCCCCAGGAATGGCCTGGCGCCCAACACCCGATTTGGCGCCATCAGCACCAATAATGGTCTTCGCACGAACCGCCCCAGTCTTCTCTGGCTCTGATCGATTGGCGGAGTGAACTCGATAGTGAACAATGGCCGTGCCATCGGTGTCGCGTGTGATCTTCTCAAAAATACCGGTGCGACGTGTGGCGCCATCATTGGCTGCACGAACACGAAGCCATTCATCAAACTGATCACGATCGACCATTCCCACAAATCCACCATCAATTGGGATGTCGACTTGATTATTTTTAGGTGAGATCATACGGGCTGAACGGGCTTTAGCGACCAGTAGTTCGTCGGGGATCCCAAAGTCTTTAATCAGACGAGGTGGAATTGCACCGCCACAGGGCTTAATACGGCCCGCGCGATCGAGCAATAAAACGGTATGTCCCATTTTGGCAAGATCACCAGCTGCGGTTGCCCCTGCGGGCCCGCCGCCAACGACCACTGCATCAAAGGTTTCTAGGGTACTCATGATGATCCTCCATGGGAAATAAACGGACGAGGGATTGATGACTCAACCGGTTGGGTTTTGGTAATGCGTTCATTGGGTCGGATATAAAACGACAGAATGGCAGCGGCCATAAATAAAATGGCCTCAACAAAGAAGACGCTTGCGTAAGCGGTTACTGGGTCACCTAATACATAACGCGCGAGATCGCTCGCCCCCGTTCCTAAAATACCACCCAGTCCAAAAGCAATTGCTTGGGCTGCTCCCCAAACGCCCATACGGACACCCTCGCGACGCTCCTTGCCCATACCAGCAAATTGCATCATCGAGCCAATCGCTGCGATCGAAAACGCGCCGTTCGATACTCCCAATATAAATACGGTGCTAAAGAATGGCCAGCCAGGACCCACCAATCCAGACATCACCAAACTCAGCATGGCGAGCGATGAGGCAATACAGCCTCCAACCGTCCATATCCGCAGTGACGATAAATTTGGATTCTTACTTCTGCTCGTGATAAACCCACACAGCAGCATGCCGCAAAGTACTCCAGCATGTTGAAGGCCAGATAGGCTCGTTGTCTCTCCAGGGGTTAAACCAAACGCAGTACCTGCAAAAGGTTCCAAGATTAGATCTTGTGAGCTATACGCCAACATCGAGATAAAGACGAACACGGTAAAACGCCGTACGCGTGACTCTTGCCATACTTCGGCTAAGGCTTCTTTAAATCGCAATTTGGGTTCATTGGCGTTCTGTGCGGTTTGCGCAAGGGATTTAGGTTCAAGTCCATGCAGTGCAATAAAGCTAATCGCAAGTGCGATGCACGATACACCTAGTGAGACCATGATGAGGCGCTCAAAGGAAAATGGGTCGAGTAGTTTTCCGCTAATGCCTGCTGTCATCGCAAAGCCGAAGATCATCATGAGCCAAACGCAACTTGCAGCAGCAGCCTTGCGCTTTTCATCCACGCGTTTTGCTAGGAGCACTAGTAAAGCCGTACCACTTGCGCTCACTCCTAAACCAATCATCATGAAAGCAATAAAAGCGAGGCCGATGCCCGAGCTTACATCGCGACTCATCAAAGCCACCGCACCCGCTGCCAACACGCCACCACTGGCCAGAACCAACATTCCACCCTGAATCCAGGGCGTTGAACGGCCACTGCGATCCGATCCAAAACCCATCCGGGGTCGAATAAATTGCACTAAATAATGCATCGCTACTAACAAACCGGGTAGTAATGCAGGAAGTGCAAGCTCAATCACCATCACGCGATTCAAAACCGATGTGGTCAGTACCACGACTGCACCTAAGGAGGCTTGTACAAGTCCTAAACGAGCAATCCCAAACCAATTGAGGGTAGTGAAATGTTGAGTCATGCTAATCGACCCACAGCAAAGGCACTAATCATCATGCCACTTACAAATAATGGGACACCAAAACCGCTTAGGAATAATGCGCGCTTTACCGGGTCTTCTAGGAAGTACTTCATCATCAATAATTGCGCAATGATTAAGACCAGAATCGCTAATGCATGAAATGAGGTGCCATGCCAGTACAAGAATCCAACAACAAGATATTGTGGAACAATCATCATCAAGCAGGCATTCCAAGCCGCTCCGTTAATACCCAATTGCACGGGTAATGAACGCACGCCCATTTGGCGATCGCCCTCAATCGCTTTAAAGTCGTTCAAGGTCATAATGCCGTGCGCGCCAATGCTATAGAGCAAAGCCAAAATGATGGATGCCACCGACGGAAATGCATCCCCTAGCATCACAGCGGAACCAGTAAACCAAGCAAGACCTTCATACGATAATCCGCACGCCGCATTGCCCCACCAACCATTTTGTTTGAGTCGGAGCGGTGGTGCGCTATATGCCCAAGCTAAGAGGAGGCCAATCAAGGTAGCAACGAATGCCCAGGGGCTAATCCACCAACCCACGAGCAGCGATAAGCCGGTCCAAATAATCGCAATGTATAAACCCCAACGTCCCGGCATACGTCCTGACGGAATCGGGCGATTGGGCTCATTAATCGCATCGACATGCCGATCAAACCAGTCATTAATTGCCTGACTAGTGGCGCACACCATCGGGCCAGCTAACAGCACGCCCGCCAATAAAACTTGCCAACGCTCGGTGATCGCAATACCAGTTGCAATGACACCACAAGCAAATGCCCACATGGGAGGAAACCATGTGATGGGCTTGAGCAACTCCAGGATTGCCAATGGAGTTGGCCAGGACCGTTGAGAAGATTGGTTTAAGACCGAAGTCCCCATTTCCATAATCCGTCCGTTGAAAATGGTAAGACCATCATGATGTGCTCGAGAATTGCAAGCGATAGTAGAGTTGCCAAAATGGTCGAGGATGCAATTTGATACGCACTGGCATTCGCAGCAAATGCATGCTGCCAAAGAGGCAATGCCACCAAACACGCCAAGAGAATCGAAATGGGTAATAAGGGGTTCATCGCTCGCTTGGTGAAGTAACTATGCATGTATTGAAGATGCACGGGTAAGAACTTCTCATTGAGATTTAAAACTCCCAAGAACACATTGAGTTTGGCGCTTTGACGCATCGCCCACAGAATGAGAAAGGTCCATAACCCAACTAAATTACTACCACCCCAGGTTGCAATTGCTACAGCAATTCCGAGAACGATTAGGGCTAATTCGTGATGAAAAATCGTTTGAAAGGCATAAAACGCTTTACGCACACCCCTGCAATCCGGCGGGCATGGAGTGCGGCGCGAACCGGTTACATACCCCAATAGAAATCCAATTTCTTGCCAAGCCCAGACTAATAAAGCACAAGTAAATCCGCAATATGCTCCAGCGACCGTATTTAAATTAGCGCTGGTTTTTAACCCAACCAAGGCAAACAGCAAGACCATACCGCTCATCCAAAAAGTTGCCTGATGGGTCGAGCGTGGGCGTTGGTTGAGTAACAAAATAATGCCAGTCCCAAACCACCATAAAAAGATGGTGTACAGCATGGGAAAGAGAAAGCTACTTACGCTCATCGTTCATTACCAGCTGGGAACCAAGCGAACATTACGGGGTAACTCATGGTTGTGCACAGGTAAGAAATAAGCGCGCGCAAAGACCAAACCAGCACGAACGCCTAACAGTGGCACCATGACTTTTGCTAAAAGCCCTCCACGTGCCTTATAAACATCCATTTTTTGGAATAAGGCCAACATTTGGTTCATGCACTCGTAAAACCGAGGGTCATCCAAGTTCAAGGTGATGGGGAATACCTGTTTGGTAATCTCATTAGTAATTCGCAAGACTTTTTTGTCATAGTCGGTCGGTGAGATCTGCATGGCTTTATACAACTGTGGTCTTGAATGATCACGAACATACATCGTGCTATAGACCGCTAAACAGAAGAACCGAATCCAGTATTTATTAAGCCCCGTTAATAAATGGGGATTAGCACGCATGATTAATGCAAAAGCTTCGCCGTGACGAAACTCATCATTGCACCACCTCTCAAACCACAAGAAGATCGGATGAAAACGGAGCTCTGGTTTTTTCTCAAGCTCACGAAAAATCGTGATGTACCTAGCGTATCCAATCTTCTCGGAGAGATAGGTCGCATAGTAAATAAATTTTGGCTTGAAATAAGTATATTTTTTTGCCTTTGCCAAAAATCCGAGATCAATCCCAATATCAAAATCCTTGAGCCACTGATTAATAAAGCCTGCATGGCGCGACTCGTCACGAGCCATGTAGCCATAAAGCAACTTCATATCCTCATTTTTGACCTTGCGCTTGATTTCAGCATACAAAATACATCCTGAAAACTCCGATGTAATTGAGCTAATCAAGAAATCAACAAACTCGTCATAAAGTTCAGGATCCACATTGGAATAGTTCTTATTCATATCGGCGGGTCGCTGAAAATGATCCGAATTAATATCGGCTGCAAACTCAGCCATCAAAACATTCCATTCCGAGCGCAATGCATCAATGTTGGTGCGATCCACTTCGGTAAAGTCAGTGGTGTAAAACCGCGGACTCAACATCGCATCTTGCAATGCCTTCTTGGTTGAATCATTAATTTGCGGGGCCACCGGGATTTGATCTCGTAATAGGCTTTCTGCGGACTCCATGTATTTCTCCAATATCAACGTTGTTGGATTTGATTTGCATCCGTCCGAAGAAGGCGTGCAAAATGCTGCGAATTAATAACCCCAAAGGACTCCAAATCAATCATGCGTCCTGTACTGGGATCGGAAAGGGTCAAGCGCCCATCTTGACGGGCAATTAGCTCAAAAGGAGGCTCGCTTCCGATCTCGCGACGCTTACGCTCTTGCGCTAGGGTTCTTAAAGCCCCGCGCACAAAGCCTGCCTCTCCAGTAATCACATCGACTTGCTGCTTCGTTTGATAATCAACGACCGCAATCGACCCATCAGCACGATCCTCAAACCGCAATTGTTTGATGAGTGCTGCGGGCGCATCGGGATACCGCACCATCTGTTGGGACTGCTGCGTTACCCAAGTAGCGAATACAACAAATGCTCCAAGTGCGAGTGCAAGAACACTTGTTTTAGTCATTAAGGGCGATGATGAATGGCTCATGAGCGTGATTGAGAAACCTTTGCAATAGCCATCCCCTGCCCATAGGCGCTAATTGGTGACTCGGACTGACCGATGGGCTGAGAGCGAAGTTCAACCTGATTCATCGTCGCCCAAGTATCTGCAAATAACTTAGCTACCTTAGCGCCGTCTGGCACGCATCGCAACATTGGCTCGGGGTGGGCTAACTTCCAAGCGCGGGCATGTGGCCACAGATGCATGAACGGGATTTTGTCATCGGCATTGAGCTTGATGGGGATATCCGCACTACCGTCAGGATAAATATGAACACCCGCTTGTGCTAAACGTTTGAGGGGTAAATTAAATGTAATCGTCAGCACAATGCCAATGCGCATGACCAAGCGCCGATTAGTTAGGGTATACATTGTTGCATTCACGGACCAATAGGTCAGTAAGGCCAACATCATCAACGCGCAAAGCGATAATCCCAAAGCCCAAGCAAAGCCTGGCCATTCCTCAACCCAGCCGCCTGCAGATCGGCTAATGGCAATTGCCTTTAGAACAACCATGGCAGAAAAGTACAGTGCGAACCATTGCAAATGCGCTGCATGAAGTGCAAACGATTTGAGGTCTGGCTTTCCTTGCCACAGAATGCGCTCGTTCTGAGGCAAAGGCTCAGGCAATCCGGGCTGTGCCTCGAACTCGTGCTCTGGGGATTGGTAGATCGTACTCATTGCATTTACACCAATGGCTCACTGCGCTCAGGGGTGGCATATAAAGTACCCGCCCCAAAGTACGCCATGATTTTTTCCTCTTCGAGCAAGGTAATCTGCTCCATGCTCTTCGTCGCCGGAACTTTTGCAAAATGTTTGCCCAATACCGCTTTCACAGAAACCTGATTACGACCTACACGGGCAAAGTTCATGGGCAACAGCACGCGACGAGCGCCTGCTTCTGGCGTGGTCTCGAGTTCCAGATACCGAATCATCATCTCGAGGCGATCGACCCAAATCTCTTTAATGGTTCCACCGCGCACACCATCGGCACCCACCACATTAAGGCCACGAGGATCAATGTCTTGTCTGGCGACACTAAAGTCACTCAATAAGCGCATTGGGACAATACGAGGGCCACCCTCTGGCATGTGATCAGGCACATCGGCACGATTAGCATACGCACCTGGGCCAATACCATCGAGCATTGGGTTGCCCGTTGGCTCAATCGGTGCGCCATTCATCCCATTCGCTGGTCGTGCAGCCAAACGCTCTAAGGGTTCATCACGGGGTACCGTGACATCGCCACCGAATTGGGTTTTAAAGGTTTTTGGCTTGGGCATCGCCGCAATGCCCTCGGCACGACGCACCTTACCGGCTTGATCGTACTCAAGCGGAAATCCCTCGCGTTTACTCTCAATGGTGAGGTAATAAATGAGGATGGCAAAGAAAACCCAAAATGCATACAAGGCTAATTGCGCGACATCCACGTATTGTGTAATTGCTCCAGTTCCCATAACGTACTCCCCTCTTTAACAATGAATTAGCTTGGAAACTCCGCTAATCCAAACTTCGAATCCGACTGCGTTGGCTTTGGATGCTTCATCATGACCAAAGGACCAATCGCAACCAAGGTTGCAAACAACAAAAACAATTCAATGTGATACACAAAGCTATATCCGGTTCCTGGTGAAACCAAAACAGATCCGAGCGATCCCGATACAGCTAGGCTAGAAACCACATCCCGAATCACTCCACCAAGTCCAATAGCCAATCCAGCTGCGCTCGCACTCACTGCACCCCAGGCGCCGATCACGAGACCATTCATTCCTAAGGAATCAAAACTCATCGCGGTTGCTAAGGTGCTCACAGCAAACAATCCGCCACCAAAACCAATCAAGAATGCGCCGACTCGGAATAAATTAGGTGCGAGCAATGGCTCTGAAAAGATCACACAGGTAAAGGCGAAGATTCCGCAAAGGGCCCCGACCGCAGCTAAGCGATGCGAATCAATTTGTCGATTTAGGACCTTAGCTGCCAACATAAATGCCAATAAGGCTCCGATTGAGGTCAAGCCGGTTAACAAGGTAGTAGCACTGACCGATAAATGAAGCACCTCAGCCCCATAAGGCTCTAAGATGATGTCTTGCATGCTAAAGGCTGCAGTTCCCATCCCTAAAGCAATCAAGAAACGAATAACCTTGTCTTGCTTGGCAAATTGATTCCAAGATTCTTTAAAGCGAGTGATTGGCTCTTGACAGAGTTGCTCCTTCGTCTTCGGTTGGCGCGCCTCTTGTTTCCAGAGTGCCATCAGATTTAGAACCATCGTCAGTGCAGCAGCGCCCTGCACCACCTGAATCAAACGCAGTGGTGAGAAGTTACTAAGCAATAGTCCAAATAAAACGCTACTGAAGACCATACCGATCAGGAACATCACATACATAAGAGCCACAACCCGTGGGCGGGATGCTGGGGTTGCCAAATCCGATGCGAGAGCCAAGCCCGCAGTTTGGGTAATTTGCATACCCGCACCAACCAATAGGAATGCCAGTGCTGCAGCAATATAACTAAACCAGTGGGGCCAATTGGAATCACCAGACAATAAAATTAGAGAGAATGGCATGATGGCAAGACCACCAAACTGTAACCAACTCCCCAACCAAATATATGGAACACGCTTCCAACCCAAAAACGAGCGGTGGTGATCACTTTTAAATCCCACCAGTGCACGAAATGGTGAAAACAATAAAGGGAGTGCTACCATCAGCGCGACGAGACTTGCGGGCACTCCCATCTCGACGATCATGACGCGATTGAGAGTGCCAATCAGCATTACCGTCGCCATCCCTACGGATACTTGGAACAATGCCAAACGTAACCATTTACTTAAAGGCAGGTCTTTCGTTGCCACATCAGAAAATGGCATGAACCGTGGCGAGATCCGACGCCAGGCTGAGAAAAGATTAAGGTTCATCGTGCGCATCATCGGGTTAGCACCATCGCTTGCGAAATATAAAAACCGCGCGCAATTTTTTGGGTCGCATCAATTTTCCAAGCACTTAAACCGGGTTCTTGGGTGATCATCTTTGCCAGAGTTTGTTCAGCAACCGGTTCAATAAAGGGTGCCCGATCACCGCGAGGAAATAAACGTCCTACGGTAATCATGGTGGATAAAAATGGGTTCTTCGGTGCAAAGGTAAAAGCGATTCGTTGGCTAGTTCGCTGTGCTAGACCAGCAAGCGCCTTCGTAATATCGCGGCGGTGGTAATGAATCATCGAATCCATACAAACCACGTGATCAAAATTACCCAAAGAGGGGTCTAACATGTCCCCAGCAAAGAACTCAATTGACCCCCGGCCCAAGTCGGTCGGTAAGCGCTCGCGCGCCAAGTCAATCAAGGTTGGCGAGATATCGGTGGCCATCACCTGTGCACCGCGCTTGGCTAACTCGACAGCGAGTGCACCGGTCCCGCAACCTGCATCTAGAACCCGCTGTCCATGAAGGTCAGCAGGCAAATAACTTAGAAGAACATTGCGCATCTCATCACGCCCCGCCCGCACCGTTTTACGAATACCACTGACTGGTGCAGTGGACGTTAATTTTGCCCAGGCATCAAACGCAGTCCGATCAAAGTACTGCTGCAACTGACTGCGTTTTTCGAGATACGAATGCTCTTGCATGCCAATACCCTAATTAATCAAATCCCAAGAGATCAAAAATGTCACGGTCTTTCATGGGAACTGCTGGCAGAGGGTCTGCTCCAGCCCAGAGGGCTGCTGCTAGACGCAGATACTCTTGCTGCACTTTGTCGAGTTCTGGCGATTGCTCCATCTCAAAGAGCGTTGATTTCTTTAAGCGGCTGCGACGAATCACATCCAAGTCTGGAAAATGCGCCATCGTTTTGAGGCCTACTTTTTCATTGAACTTGTCAATTTGATCCGTAGCAGCACTGCGATTGGCAATCACGCCGCCTAAGCGCACGTTATAGTTTTTAGCTTTGGCACCAATCGCTTGCACAATGCGATTCATCGCAAAGATCGAATCAAAATCATTAGCCGTAACGATGAGTGCGCGATCCGCATGCTGTAAGGGTGCTGCAAAGCCACCACACACCACATCGCCCAAGACATCAAAAATCACGACATCAGTATCGTCAAGCAAGTGATGTTCTTTAAGTAATTTCACAGTTTGACCAACAACATAGCCGCCACAACCTGTTCCTGCAGGAGGGCCGCCGGCTTCGACACACATGACCCCGTTATAGCCTTCGTAGACAAAGTCCTCGACGCGCAACTCTTCTGAATGAAAATCAACCTTCTCCAAAACATCAATCACGGTGGGCATCAATTTTTTGGTGAGCGTGAAGGTGGAATCATGCTTTGGATCGCAGCCAATCTGAATCACGCGCTTTCCTAACTTAGAGAACGCCACCGAGAGATTTGAGGAGGTGGTGCTCTTACCAATTCCGCCCTTGCCATAAACCGCAAAGACTTTTGCCTTCCCAATCTTTAAATTAGGGTCAAGTTGGACTTGAACACTGCCCTCTCCGTCCGCTCGCCGTGGTTTCATCTCACTTACGGGAATATTGACTACGTTCATAACATGGCTCCAGTGCGCTTAGCGTCCAAAATGGGCTTTTGCGTCGTACAAAGTTTCTAAAGAAATCGTTGGTAAACCGCGCTCAATCGCAAAGCGCTCGGTATTGCGTTTTGCCTTACCGCGAACAAAAAATGGGATCTTATTCAGCTCTTTTTGTGCCTCTGGCTCCCACACACTCTCTGTTACTGGGGCGCCGTTAGCGACTGCAATCTCAGCAATCGGTGTTGGCTCAGCGGCGACACTAGCCTCATTGGCTGAAGTGCGTTGATGCCCATGACCTAAGTGTGAGGGCGCTGCACCATCATGAAACTCAAAGTCTTCACGGAACATACCAATCAAGTGCTCTTCTAAGCCCATCATCAATGGATGAACCCAGGTATCAAAGAGAACGTTTGCGCCCTCAAACCCCATTTGTGGCGAGTAACGCGCAGGGAAGTCTTGCACATGGATTGGTGCTGAGATCACAGCACATGGAATCTTGAGACGTTTGGCAATATGGCGCTCCATCTGACTACCCAAGATCAACTCAGGCTGTAGTTCCGTAATACGCTGCTCAACCTCGAGGTAATCATCCGTGATTAAAGCCTCTACACCATACTGAGTGGCTGCTTCTCTCACTTCCCTAGCCAACTCTCGGCTATAAGTACCAAGGCCGACTACCTGAAAACCCATTTCTTGCGATGCAACTTTTGCAGCTGCAATTGCATGGGTTGCATCACCAAAGATAAAGACACGTTTGTTGGTTAAATAGGTTGAATCGACCGATAAGGCATACCAGCGAGCACGCGAACGTTTAGTCAGCTCTTCGATATCACAATGGATTTGTGCAAGCGTACATACTTCCTCAATGAAAGCTCGTGTCGCATTAAATCCGATTGGGATAGTTTTAGTACTGGGTTGCCCAAAGTTTTTACTCAGCCACTGGGCAGCACTATTGGCCACTTCGGGATAGAGCACCACATTGAAGTCTGCTTCATGTAAACGAGCTATATCTTCAGGTTTAGCGCCCAAGGGTGCGACAACATTGACTCGCACACCAATCTGTCGCAGTAACTTCCGAATTTCTACCAAATCATCGCGATGCCGAAATCCCAAGGCGGTTGGGCCTAAGATATTGCAACTTGGTGGCAATCCAGCGGGTCGTGGTTTGCGTTTTTCTCCTGGAGGTAAAACATAATCTTTACCCAGTAAGCGCACCATTTGATAGAAAGTTTCTGCTGCTCCCCAATTCTCTTTCTTTTGATAGGCGGGCAATTCCAAAGGCAATACCGGAACCGATAACTGCAACGCTGCTGCTAATCCACCTGGATCATCCTGAATCAATTCAGCGGTACACGATGCACCAACCATGAGTAGGTCTGGCTTAAAGCGTGCATAAGCAGAACGCGCCGCATCCTTAAATAACTCTGCTGTATCGCCACCAAGATCGCGTGCCTGAAATGTCGTGTAGGTCACAGGTGGGCGTTTGTTCATGCGCTCAATCATGGTAAAGAGCAAGTCCGCATAGGTATCACCTTGCGGTGCATGCAAGACGTAATGCACTCCCTCCATCGCAGTAGCAATGCGCATCGCACCAATGTGCGGAGGTCCTTCGTAAGTCCACAGTGTTAATTTCATGACCTCTCCTAAGCCGCCAATTTGGTTCTGCGCACCAATGGCCGCGCAAAGAGTTCGGCCAAATCAGCCGCTTGATCAAACCCTTGAATCGGTGTGAATACCAATTCAATTGACCATTTCGTTGTCATTCCCTCAGCTTCAAGGGGATTTGCTAAACCCAAGCCACAAACCACCATATCGGGGCGGTAACTGCGACAGCGATCCAATTGCTTCTCCACATCCTGCCCTTCGGATAAGCTCACTTCGGTCGGTAATAAGGCCAGTTCCTCTGCTAGATGTTGCCGATGGATATAAGGCATCCCGATTTCAGTCAACTGCATCCCCAGTTCGCGGTGCAAGAATCGAGCTAGCGGGATTTCTAATTGCGAGTCTGGAAAGAAAAAGATTGAACGTCCGTTGAGCACTTGGCGTTGGCGCTCGAGCGCCAGGTTTGCACGCTGACGCTTCGGTGCAATGACCGTCTCAACACGAATTGGATCAATTCCGAATACTTTGGCTGCAGCAGCAAACCACGCCTCTGTCCCTTCAACACCGAGTGGGAATGGCGCTGGAATTCGTTTGGCGCCCATATCATCAAGAACACGAGCGGTATCCGTTAAAAAGGGTTGCACCAGCAAGTACCGGGTATTCGGGCCAAGGCGCGGAATATCACCCGATCGTCTTGGTGGAAAGAATGCATACGACTCAATCCCCAGCTCATTAAAGATTCGGGAGAACTGATCCTCAACAATATCGGCCAAGCAACCAACGATCAAGAGGTCTACTTCCCTCTCTGTCGGATGCAGCTTTGCATGTTGCGGAATCTCTTTGGCAAGCGCCGCAAGGCAAGCATCCTCACCTTGAGTGAAGGTGGTTTCAATTCCACTACCGGAGTAGTTGAGAATGCGCACGCGTGGCGTATAGGTTTTACTTAAACGCTCGGCAGCACGTGAGAGATCCAGTTTGATGACTTCGGATGGACACGAACCTACCAAGAAAAGCATTTTGATATCGGGTCTGCGAGTGAGGAGCTGATCGACCACCCGATCGAGTTCCTCATTGGCATCAGCTAAGCCTGCCAAATCATGATCATCAATAATGGCCGTAGCAAAACGAGGCTCAGCAAAAATCATCACACCTGCCGCAGATTGCACCAAGTGTGCGCAGGTGCGCGAACCAACTACCAAGAAAAAAGCATCCTGGATTTTGCGATGCAACCAAATGATGCCAGTCAGACCACAAAATACTTCGCGTTGACCACGCTCTTTCAGAATTGCTCGGTCTGCCGAATCGCAACCATCACTAGTGGGTTGCAAAGGAATGACGCGATTCATGCCATCACCTGTTCTGTTCGTTGGCTTGACTCTTGCAAGCGGGCCTGACGTAACTTCCATAGAAACTGAGCGGCATTAATCACGTAGGCCAAATAGGCCGATAACGCCAATGCCATCAGTGCGCGAGGCTCTAAAAACCCAAACGTTAATGCGATTAAGTAAGCGGTGTGCAATGCTAAAACCAGCATGCTAAATACGTCTTCCCAGTAAAAAGCGGGGGCAAAAAGGTACTTGCCGAACACCTCTTTTTCCCAAATGCTACCCGTGATCATGATTGTGTAAAGAATCAAGGTCTTGATCACAATCGAGACATTGGCGGCAAACTCGCCCTGACCCGTGATTAAAAATCGAATCACGAAATACAGACTCACTAAGAAAATGACAAATTGCACTGGCGCCAAGATTCCCTGAACCATTGTCCATTTCGAGCGATCACGTCGGATTCGTTCTTCGGGTGTATAAAGGGGGTGAATTTGACTTGCCATGTGCTTTTTTCCTTACGCAGCCTGGCTCCTATATAAATATGTAAACTCAAGTTTACGCTTTTTTATGTAGACAAATCTAGGAATAAACCCTTATAAGTGTCAAATTATTTTGACAGTTTAGCCTCCTAGTGGTAAACCTTATGGAAACGGGTCAAAAAAGGAAGGTTTTTGGCCCAAATTAGCCTTTGTTTTAAGTACTTTCTGAAGAGAAATGACTGAAAAAAGGTGCATTGAGTGCAATAAATATTGCATCGCAACATTAGCAAATGGCTTAGGGGTAAACAGTGGATCAACTTAATCTACCGAGAGACGGTAATCAATCACAAGAAGGCAAGGAACGCCGATCATGGCCCAAGAATTCATACTCCAGCACCCCAATTTCCAAAAAAGTTCATGCGCCGACGTCCCATGAACTCTCCAATTTGCTTCATAAAACCATAGAGGCACAAATTATTCCCCGCCTCCTCATGCAACATGGTCAAAATCGTCCCGAGATCGATTCGGGCCATCGGGGAACGACAATCTCTAGCGATGAGGTAAAACACTTCGCTGAACTACTCATCCATAGCACCAACGATATTTGCCTTGGTTATATTCAAGCTTTGCGCCTCGAGGGGCGAAATTTAAATGAAATTTATCTCGACTTAATTGCCCCTGCCGCTAGACGCTTAGGCTGTTATTGGGAACTGGATGAGCAAAGCTTTACAACAGTGACCCTTGCCCTTGGTCGAGTTCAGCGACTCATGCAAGAACTCAGTCCCGATTTTCGTAATATCGAAAATCAGCACAAAACCCTCTCAGGAAAAGCGTTGTTGTTTGCAATGCCCCACTCCCAACACACCATGGGGGTGTTGATGCTAAGCGAATTCTTTATTCAAGCAGGCTGGAATGTCACAACGGTAGCCAACCCCTCCAGCGAAGAAGTTCTCTCGCTATGTCGTGAGCAAGCATTTGATATTGTCGGAATCTCGATTTCATATGAGCTGCAATGGGATGCTATGCAGGAATTAGTCAAAGCAATCCGTCAATGTTCGGCTAACTCGCAAATCGGGATTATGGCCGGAGGTGCACTCTTTAATGCCAAGCCGGATTTAATGAATCAGTGCAACGCTGATATCTGCACCTTGAGCGCCCCAGATGCCGTGATTGCCGCAGAGAATATCTTAAAATCGCGTGTTTAAGAAAAATCAATAAAAGATTAAGCCCGTGACTAATATTGCCAGCACCGCCCACACTTTTGGGCAGTTAAACCCCGAGGAGATTGCTAATCTCGTCGAGGCCTCGGCAGACATCTCACTAACGCTCAATTCAGCGGGTGTGATTCAGAGTATTGCCTTTGGTAACCCGGATCTACGAAGTCCCAATTTAGAAAACTGGGTTGGTAAATCCTGGATTGATATGGTCACGGTAGAGAGCCGTCCGAAGATTCAGGCGCTTTTAACAGATGCCAATGAATCCTCACTCTCACGCTTTCGGCAAATTAATGTTCCAATGCCGGGGGCGAGTGATTTACCCCTACTCTGCGCAACACTAAAAATCGGCAGTTCGGGTCAAATCATTGCGCTCGCTAGGGATTTGCGCGAGATCTCTCTTTTACAACAACGCTTAGTCGATGCTCAGCAAGCGATTGAGCGGGATTACACCCGCTTACGCCAACTCGAAACCCGTTATCGGGTTTTATTTGAAATGGCCTCGGAGGCCGTACTTGTTCTTGATGCGAACACCTTCAAAATCGTTGAGGCCAATCCACGTGCTGCTGATTTATTAAGTGAGTCGATCAAGAAACTAAATGGCCGCTCCCTGATTGATTATTTAGCCAAGGGCGATCGGATTCAGGCGCAATCTTTATTGAGTAAGGTTGCCTATACCAGCACCGCCGCTGATTTAAATACCAAATTACTGAATGGTCAAGAAGCATTTTTATCTGCTGCGCCATTTCGTAATGAAAATCAATCCTTACTATTAATCACAATTAAGCGCTCTGGTGAATTTGTTGATCGTCAAGATGCTGGAGCCCAGTCGCTAGTTATCCAAGCCCTCGAGAATGCACCCGATGGATTTATTGTGACGAATTCGGCAGGAAAAATATTAACGGCCAATCAAGCGTTCTTACGCTTGGTCATGGCGGATAAGCTCGATCAAATCTTAAATGAGCCCCTCGAGCGCTGGCTCGAACGCTCGAGTGTTGATTTGCGTGTCATGCTCTCTAATCTTCAAGAAAAAGGGTCGATTAAATTATTTGCGACATCGATTCGCGATTCCTTTGGTACCCTGCATCCAGTTGAGATCTCCGCTGTATCAGTCTCTTACCCGCATTCCTGTTTAGGATTTACGATTCGCGAGGTAGGTTCACGCATTCGCTCGAAAATTCAACCTGATGAATCAATTACCCGTTCGAGCGAGGAACTCACGCAACTGGTTGGGCGTTTACCCCTAAAAGAAATTATTAATGAGACCACTGATTTGATTGAGCAGCTTTGCATTAAAGCTGCGCTCGATCTGACGCGTGGTAATCGTGTCTCAGCCTCTGAGATGTTGGGCTTGTCACGGCAAAGTCTCTACATTAAATTACGCAAATACAATCTGAGCGATCAAAGCAAAGATAGCGACATCGAGGAATAAGATGTCATCACAGGTGGCGGTCATGAGCTTGGTTAGCATCCAACCGCAAGCCAAACTCGCTGGTATTACCCGGCTCATGTTTAATCGATTTAGTACTTATCGACCCAAAGGCTTAGTCTTACAAAAACACATGGGGTCTGGCAAAAATGCGGGGTTCTCTGTGAGCCCGAGTGGGACTCATCAAGGTCTATTTAGTCTCTTTGATTCTTTAGAGCATGCAAATGCATTTATTTGCGAGTCCCCTTTACTCAAGTGGTATCAAAGACATGCTCTTGAACTATTTACTGTCAAACTTCGTGCCTACTCCGTCAAAGGTCGATGGTCTGGACATCAATTAAGTGAATCCATTGCGCCACCAAGCTCGGGACCCATTGCTTCGCTCACACGCGCATCGATTAAACCCTCAAAAGCGGTCTCGTTTTGGACCAAGGCGCCCCCTGCCGAAGTCGATTTATTGCATACCGATGGCTGCTTGATTTCTGCAGGTGTGGGTGAGGCGCCAATCCTTCGACAGGCCACATTTACGATCTGGGAATCGCAAGCCGCCATGGATGCGTATGCTCGCTCTGGTGCTCATTTAGCAGCGATCAAATCAGCAATGCAAGGGCAATACTTTTCCGAATCGATGTTTGTCCGTTTTCAACCATTTGATGCAACCGGGACGTGGAAAGGAAGAGCACTTGCCTAAATCCCTTGGCAATCAACCAGTTGTAGTGATCGGTGGGGGCATCGGTGGCCTAGTAAGCGCTCTTGAGCTTGCTTGTGCGGGTCTTGAAGTCATCGTGGTTGAGAAAGAACAAAACCTTGGGGGCAAGATCCGGCAAATCAACTGCGCTGGTCATGGGGTTGATTCTGGACCAACAGTATTTACCATGCGTTGGGTCTTTGATGGCATTTTTGCCAACGCAGGCTCACAACTTGAAGATATGTTGAAGATTGAACCTTTAAAAATATTGGCTCGTCATGCATGGAGTAAATCCGAGCGCTTGGATCTTTTTGCCAATCGCGATGAATCTGCCAAAGCGATTGAGGATTTTGCCGGTGCTGCGGAAGCTAGACGCTTTATTGAATTTTGCGAACAAACGCGCAAACTCTATCGCGCCTTAGAGAAGCCATACATGTTGTCGCAACGCCCCTTCATGATGGGCATGATGAGCGATTTGGGACCGACTGGCTCAAAAGCGCTTTATGAGATTGGTTTATTCAATGATCTTTGGAAGAGTTTAGGTCGTTACTTTAAAGACCCTCGCTTGCATCAGCTCTTTGGTCGCTATGCCACCTACTGTGGCTCCTCACCTTTTCAAGCGCCTGCAACCTTGATGCTGATCGCCGATGTGGAAATGCAAGGGGTGTGGGCTGTGCAAGGCGGCATGATTGCCATTACGCAAGCACTTACCGATTTGGCACGTGCTAAAGGAGTACGCTTTATTTGTGGAGTGAACTGCGATGAGATCACACAACATAATCGCAAGGTCTCGGGAGTGCGCTTGAGTAATGGTGAGACCATTCAAACGCAAGCGGTCATCTTTAATGGTGATGCGATGGCTCTGCAAACTGGTTTGTTGGGTGAGGCCAATCGTCACGCTTCCCCAATTACCCAAACTACTCGGTCGCTCTCTGCGATTACCTGGTCAATGTACGCAAAGCCACACGGTTTTCCTCTAATTCGGCACAACGTATTCTTTGACTCAGACTACGATAGTGAGTTCACGGATATTTTCTACCGCAAGCGTTTGCCACAGAAACCCACCGTCTATATTTGCGCCCAAGATCAAACCGATACCCACATTTCGCATCTAGCTGGAGAGCGACTCTTGTGTTTAGTCAACGCGCCAGCCACTGGTGATCATCAACAACCTACTTTATCTGAGATTGAATCATGTCAAGAAAAATCCCTTTCCCTGCTCGAACATTGTGGCCTCAATCTCTCTTTAGCGGATGCAACGGTGACACGCACTTCGCCTCAGGATTTTCATCGCCTCTTTCCAGCAACGGGTGGGGCTCTTTATGGCCAAGCCAATCACGGCTGGATGGATACCTTTCGTCGGCCAGCAGCCCAAACAGCAATACCGGGTCTTTATCTAGCGGGGGGCAGCGCGCATCCGGGAGCGGGAGTACCCATGGCAGCTCTATCGGGTCGTATGGCGGCCGCAACCCTGATGGGTCACCTCGGTTTGACCAAGCGGTCGGGTCGGGTGCTTATCTCTGGTGGTACGTCGATGCCTTAAGTGATGATGGCCAGCATGGTCTCGTCATGATTGCATTTGTAGGGAGCGTGTTCTCTCCCTACTACGCTTTAGCGCGCCGTCGCCATGCCCATGTCAACCCAGAGAACCACTGTGCGATTAATTTAGCAATCTATAGTCCTGGTAATAAACGTTGGACCATGACCGAGCGAAGTGCAGCGAGTATTTCTCGTAATCAAACTGAGTTTGTAATTGGGCCTAGTAGCTTGCATTGGAATGGTGATCATCTACGGGTTGATTTTGTGGAGCGGGCCGTTCCCTTTGGTCAGCGTGTCGTTGGCCACTTTAAGTTATACCCAAAGCAATTATTTAATTTCTCGACCCATCTGGATGATCAACACAAGCATCGTTGGGGACCCTTAGCTCCTGCTGCGCGCATCGAAGTTGAGCTAGAGTCTCCCAAAATCAAGTGGCAGGGGAATGCGTATTTTGACTCCAATGAGGGGGATGAGCCGATTGCGATTCCCTTTAAAGATTGGGATTGGTCGCGCGCGCAATTAAGTGGTGAACGTACCGCTGTCATTTACGATGTGCGCCAAAAGAATGGAGTAGAACGAGTCTTGGGGCTGATTTTTACTCCCGATGGTCGCATTGAGCACTTTGATCCTCCTCCTCGCCAAGCTCTCCCTAAAACAGGTTGGCGAATTCAGAGACAAATGCGCAACCCCAAGGATGCTCAACTAAAAATACTGGAAACACTGGAAGACACTCCATTTTATGCACGCTCGGTTCTTAGCAGCGAACTACTCGGTGAGCGCGTGACCTCATTTCATGAGACGCTAGACGTTCCAAGACTCTCATCCTGGGCCGTGCAGTTTATGTTGCCGTGGCGGATGCCGAGGGTGATGTAAATAGCGTTTATTAGGTTACCTTAAGTTAATTTTTTGTACAAATCATCAAACTCTTTGATGCTGGCTGCAAAATGAACTATTGGATCCTGTTTTGATATTGTTGGTATTTTTTGATCCAAATAGGCGCTTAAGGCCTCATTCACAATGACTGACAAATCAACCCTATTCTGCTTGGAAAGCGTATTGAGCTTGAATAGATTTTCGGGACTTAATTGAATAGAAATTTTTTTGCTTTGCTCATTATTCATGAGCAAAATTTTCTATAGTTATCGAGAAATGTCAATAAAGGTATTAGAACTAATTTGCCTGAAAGCGTTCGTGCGTACTCATTTCTGCCTCTCGCTTTCGCTCCTCAACGCGCTCGAGCAGGTCAACAACCCATGTAAGTCTCTCGTGGATCGTTCCACCGTAATGACGGATGTGCGGAGTTTTATTCACTGCCTCAATTAAGAACTGAACCGATGGATGCGCTTGTGGGTTAAAGCGTCGGATCGAGAACTTCGCAATGATGGCCGATGTTGCATGGGTTAATAAGACGAGTTTGCGCTGCTTCGAAACTACAGCCCGAACTGACACGGAATCGAGATTTAGACGCTCGACCTCACGACCAATCTCCGCATAAATGAGACGTGCTGCAGCAATCGCTGGGCGGCAGTCCCACGGCAAGTCACTGATTCCAATCTCTGCTTGGGTATAGAGTTTGTCAGCTGCTTTGAGTAGCCTCGCCACGACGCGAGAAATTGCTTCACTAAATTGTGGGTTTGCTAACCACTCATCGGGATCGAGCCCCTCTTCCCGCATCCACTCAATCGGTAAATAGATCCGGCCGTTCATCGCATCTTCACCGACATCACGAGCAATGTTGGTTAATTGCATAGCGAGTCCCAGCTCACAGGCGCGCGCGACAGTCTCTGGCTCACGTTTTCCCATGATCAAACACATCATGGCGCCAACCGTGCCTGCAACTCGTGAGCAGTAATCGAGTAACTCATCAAAGGTCTCGTAAGTTCGGTATTGCGTATCCCAGGCATACCCCTCAATCAGTGCGAGTGGTAACTCTTTTGGAATATCAAAGGCACGCACGACTTCTGCCAAAGCCCGATCTGCCGCTTCATCAATAGGTTGACCTAGATAGATGGCATCCAATCGCTCTTGAAGCGTGATGATGGATTGCTCAGTTGCGTCTGCGGCATCAGCAATATCATCGGTGATCCGGCAAAACGCGTAGAGAGCTGTAGCGGGATCCCTCACTCGACTCGGTAATACGCGTGATGCAGCAAAGAAGGATTTTGAGCCATCGCGCATGGTTTCTAGGCATTCATTGAGATCCTCATCAAAGCGCTTGGAGCTACGATTCATTGTGCATACCCTTTAGCCACATTAATCGGATGCGGAACCACTGACATTAATGCCTTGGCTGATGAGAGAACCCCAGGTATTCCGGCGCCGGGATGGGTACCTGCGCCCACCATATAAAGTCCTTTGACATCTTCGCTACGGTTATGGGGTCTAAACCAAGCGCTTTGTAATAAGAGTGGTTCAAAACCAAAGGCTGCACCCTTGACCGACAACAGTCGATCCTGAAAATCCTGCGGGGTTGTGCAAAACGAGGTAGTGACGTACTTTTCAAGACCGGGCAATACCGATTGATCCAAATACTCTGCAATGGCTTGTCGATAAGTCTCGGCAGTTTCTTGCCAGTTAGTACCACTATCTAAATTCGGTACAGGTGAGAGCACATAAAATGTATCGTGACCAACTGGCGCAAGACTCGGATCGGTCGCGGTTGGTCGGTGCAGATATAGACTGAAATCCTTTGCCAGCACCTTACGCTTGAAGATATCTTCCAGCAACTCGCGGTAGCGCTTGCCTAATAAGATCATGTGATGAGGCACATCCGGGTATTGCTGCTTGGTCCCAAAGTACCAAACAAATAAACTCATCGAATATTTACTCCGCGCCACCTTTTGATCGGTCCAGACTTTACGATGCTGGGGTTCAATTAATTTCTGATAGGTCCAGGCGGCATCTGCATTGGAGACCACGATATCGGCGGGTACAAAATTACCATCAGCCAGTGTGATTCCAACGGCTTTGCCATCACGCACCTCGATGCGCTTCACTTCCTGATTGCATTGCACATCCACGCCCACATCAGCCAATAAGCGAACCAATCCCTTAATTAAGGATCCCGTGCCTCCCATGGCCGAGAACACGCCATGTTTACGCTCCAAGGAGTTAATAAGCGAGTACACCGCAGTTACCGAGAATGGGTTTCCCCCAATTAATAATGGATGAAAACTCATCACCTGACGTAACTTGTCATTCTTTAAATGCCTTGCAACCAGTGTGTAGATACTCTCCCAGGCTTTCATCTTCACCATGGATGGAAATGCCTCGAATAAATCGCTTAGAGAGTCAAAGGCAACATTACTAAGTTCCTTAAAACCCAATTGGTAGCATTTCTCAGCCTCTGCTAGAAATCGATCGTAACCAGGTAAATCTGCCGGACTAAATTTAGCAACTTCATCACGCATGCGTTTAAGATCACCGGTGTAATCAAAATGACTGCCATCGTCAAACCGAATTCGATAAAACGGATCCATAA
This sequence comes from Polynucleobacter sp. HIN8, assembly GCF_030297615.1. NCBI lineage: Bacteria > Pseudomonadati > Pseudomonadota > Betaproteobacteria > Burkholderiales > Burkholderiaceae > Polynucleobacter > Polynucleobacter sp. HIN8. The sequence continues at coordinate 1,439,590 of NZ_AP028139.1, forward strand.
GTCGCAGATCCACATCGGTTTCGAGTTTCTCACCACACAACTCCCACAACTCTTCCAGTAAAAAAGGGGCGGTAATGATGGTCGGTCCAGCATCAAAGGTGTAGCCATCGCGCTCATGCACATAAGCGCGACCACCCGGCTTATCGAGCCTCTCGAATACTTTGACGCGATACCCTTTGTGCGAAAGCCGAATAGCTGCAGCTAGGCCACCAAAACCACTCCCAATGACTACCGCGATCGGGCGATCATCACTAGGTAGATAGGTTCGTTTAAGCATCGCGACCCAATTTAGAAAAAAATGGCGCCACGAAGGACGCCATAAGTACCGGTTGCATCATTCTTTACTTCATCGCTACAGTATTACTCTTCTCACCAGGCTTTGGAGCGACGCGTGGTGCTGGCGTGCCTGTTAAGAATGGATAATCTTTGAGCATTGAAACTCCGTATAGGGGTTTGTAGGCTCCTTGGTGACAGGTGGTGCAATTATTTTTTAATACATCCCCTTCAGGTCCCAATCGATGTGCTGGGAATACGCCAGTTAGCGGCACCATATAGTTATTATTGAGATCCCGGACCATGCGAATGCCATACCAAGCAGTCATTCGCTGCGGAGGACTTTGTGACCACTCGGGCATTGAGCGGGTGTTGTGGCAATAGGCACAGTTCACACCCAACGAGGTCGACATATGTACCATTAAGCCAAATACCTTTTCAGTATCCTGAATACTGTTCTTATTTCCGGTTGGCAATGCGGTGGGTCCATTCATGCGAATGTTTTCCGCTTTTAGCAAGTATGGGGTAAATGGGTCATACGGTAAATCACTCCCGCCAACCGATGGTGATGGCGTGTTTTGACCGTTCTTACCAGTTAAAAATCCACTGCCCTGCTGTTTAGTTGAATCAATCGACCAAACATTTTGTGGAATATTATTTCCGCGGTGGCAGGTATAACAGGTAACACCAGTTTCAGCGACGTGCGATTTCCATTCAACGTTAATACGTTGAGTCATCTGGATCATCTTACGGGAAACAGTCTTGGTATACATTCCGTCTTCGGCAAAGTTTGCGACGTTATGGCAATACGCACAACCCTGTTCAGGAGCAACCCAGCTGGTCATTGCCACCATAAAGTTCGTAAACTGCGCAACGCTCAGGTTTCCTAAAACCTTGACGTTCTTATAAACAGCTCCTGCTTTGGGGCCATTAGGGTCAGCAGGAATTCCTGCAGGGACCGCATTCTTTTCGGCCTGCGCATCTAAGGTGCGAGGGTTGTAAACCATCGCCATACCGGTTCCCCGAAATCCATTCTGTACCGATTCGATGGGTGGGCGCTCACACGCCGTCAGAACGAATGTACTGCCGATGAGAGCAGCGATGCTCAATATGCGTTGAATTGAGTTCATGATTGCTCCTTATTTGGCGACGGGTGGAGGTGGCACGAATGTCGCTGCTGGATCAACTGTGGGGATGCTATACACATCAGGGTATGCTGGTGCAACCCCATGCTTGACTGCCCACAAGTACCAGTTATCAACCACAGTACCCGTTAATAAAATTCCGATTCCACCTGTCAGTGGTACCAATACGGCAAACCACCAGGCCCAACGGTGAATGGACTCCATCGTGGCATTAAAGCCCATGGTCCATCTCCAAAATAGTCCGGCACGCTCCGATGCAGTTCCGCGATCGACAATTTGTTCAATCTCGCGCTCACCACCATATCGACCAACCGCTAAGATGGTTGCGCCATGCATTGCAAATAACAGCGCTGATCCATAAAGGAAGGCAATCGAGAGCATATGGAATGGGTTGTAAAACAAATTACCGTAACGCAAAGAGAATGCAGCGGTCCAATCGAGGTGCGAGAAGATACCAAACGGTACGCCCTCACTCCAACTTCCAACTAATAATGGTCGAAAGAATCCCAAGACCAGGAATAACCAGATTGCAGAGAGGAAAGCCCATGCGATATGCGTACCCATGCCAAGCGCAACTGCACGTCGGTAGGTGCGCCACCACCATAACAAGACCGATGCGGTTAAGAATGCACCGGCCATCATCCACCAACCACCCTCAGCGAGTGGCATATTTAAACTCAAGCCATGCTTGGGTAACGGTGGATCGAGCGATAACCAAAACAGTTGACGCACAAACTGGATGGGATCCCAATTGACCGAGGCCAACATATTCCAGCCAATAATCTGAAAGCCAATCATGCCAAAGAATAAGGATGCAATCCCAATCGTTCCTAAATAAATAGGACCAATCTGCGCATTGCCTAAACGCCCAAATAAATGGACTAAAAATGGTTTGCCAATACGCTCACGCTCATCCTTTCTGGGATTAAGTGGTGAGCCATGATGCGGTTCAGCGACAACCTGAACCTGAGTGAATAAATTTTGATAGTCCATATCGTTATCCCTCGATTTTTCTTATGACCAAATGGGGAGGTTTAACCACCAACCCCACCACTCTGGCCAACCACGAGTCCAAAATGGTCCACTAATGACAATGCAAACTGCGCTCCAAAATACTGCAGCTAAAGCTAAGAACAAGCCGAGTCGGTGAATACCCAAAGTGCCGACGGAGTAGCCAATCAAATCCCGAAAGAAGGTGTCTTCATGTTCGGGGGTTTTAACAAACTCGCCCTTTTGCGGATTCGTTGACGACAACACAAGGGCGCCATGCATGGCAAGCGCGAGGGTTGTCGTGAAAAATAAGGTGATCGCAATCATGTGCGCGGGGTTGTAATGAAAATGTAGGTATTGATAGCCAACGTTTGAGACCCAATCAAGGTGACTCAAGATGCCGTATGGGAACCCATGGCCCCAGGCGCCCATCAATACAGGGCGAATCACAACCAATGTGAAATAACCAAAGATCGCAACGGAGAAGGCAAACGGTACATGAAAGCCCATACCTAATTTGCGACAGATCTCCACTTCACGCAGTGCCCAAGATCCAAATGCGCCTAAGGCGCAAATTGTGATCAACTGCCATAGCCCACCTTCCATCAGTGGTGCAGGTGCCAAGCCATACTTTAAATCGGGTGGGGCAATATTAATTTGCCACAAGTTCCATGTGGGTCCTTGCGATGCGCCCCACAAAATGAGTGCAGTGCCTAAAAAGGCAAAGAAGATCGTGGTGATACCAAAAAATCCGACATAAAAAGGGCCTACCCAAAAGTCGAATAAATCTCCGCCAACCAGGGTTCCCCCTCGCACTCGGTACTTTCGTTCAAAGCTGAGCATGGCCATTTTTTAGTCCTTCCTTAAATTGGTAGATAAGACTCGATGCGTGGTCAAGTCTTATCCACCACGGTTTTCATGATGCGTACTACTTTGCTGCTGGTGCTGCTGGTGGGGTTGCAGAACCTGTACCTGTTTTTGCTTTGTACTGGGTTTGACTTAAACCATCTAACCAGTTAAAGCGCACGGTGCTTAGCAGAATCAAGTGAATCATTGCCGCTAAACCGAACAGGAAGATTCCTTGAATGGCCATAGCCCGTAATGGGTCATATAGTTTCCAAATTCTCCACATGGTATTTCTCCTAAGTTAAATACGACATAAAGCTATAAACCGCAGACCTTACGCCGTCGATCATTGACTTCTCTTCGGACCCTGGTAACCAGGATCTCCACTGACCTGGTAGGAACACAGTAAAGAGCGCGAGTACAAAACACACCACAAAACACAAGACAAAAATCATCTTGAACGTGATTGAATCGTTCTTCACGATCTCTTGTACCGAGTGGTTTAAATGGATATCTTTCATATCGTTACCTTTACGTTGTTACTTCCGATTTCAGTAGAACCAAGGACGCCAAGCCCACACGAGAATGTGAGCAATGACCGCTATTGCAGTAAACCCGACCAAACCTTGGACATAAAACTGGTGAAATTCTTTCGCCTCGTCGTCGGTAAGACCAGAAATAGAGCCTCTGTGATCACTCATTCGAGATCCCTCCTTCAAAATTAGCCTTTCGGCTAGCACCGCGCAAAGCCCGCGCGACAAGGGCATATGGCAGTGAACTGCCACATTGGGGATGGATGAAAGTAGTCATGCTCATACTTTCTCCAATATCGGGTTAGGTACTTTCTCTTGCACAATCTCTGGACAAGAAAGACGAACGCGCTCTGCGGTTACGCGCGCCTCTCCAGAGGATTCGGTATCGCGCTCGACGCGATCACGCAATTGCTTAGCAGCGGAGATTTGTACCAGCACAGGTTGCTTCTGAACGTAATTGGCGACCATGGTTTGGGCATCGCTATCCCACAAGAAAGCATTGGCCGCTTGACCTCTTGCTAAGGTCGAATCGACCTTATCCATTTCAGTACCCAGAGGCAAGATATGGAATAAAGCATCAAAGAGTCCATTACAAAACTCTTGGATTAAATAGGTTGCGCCGGCGTATCCCATAAATGGAGTACCGGTATGGCGTCGAATGATTGCCCCGGGAAACGATGCCGGGATATACATTCCCTTGCCACCCGCTTCGGCTAAATACATGCGTTCGTTGTAACTTCCAAAAAGGACTAAGGGAGCTTTCTCTTTGACTAACTTTCGAATTTCCTCGCTATCGGTTTTCTGACCAGGCTTGCGAGAAATGGCAAAGCTGCAGGGCAATCCCATCTCCTCACTCAAGAAGTGGGAGATCCCGCGCGTGTAGGTCTCGTTTGCAACGATCGCAAAGTTTGCTGTACCAAAAAAGTCTTGGGTCACCGAGCGCCATAGATCCCAAATCGGTTTAATCGTGGTGTGCTTCTCGCGCTCAATAAATGGCTCGGGATCAAGATCCAATAACTCGCCCAATTTACGCAAAAACTTAGTCGTGCTATGCAGACCAATGGGCGCCTGTAAATAGGGGCGATCTAGGGCTTCGCAGAGCATACGACCAAACTCACGGTACATGCAAATGTTGACATCGGCTTCGACTAAGCGGGATACATCGGCTAAATGGCTACCCAGTGGGAACACCATATTGATCTCGGCACCTATTCCTTGAACTAGGCGACGGATCTCCGCCAAATCGCTTGGCATATTAAACGTGCCATATGCAGGGCCAATAATATTGACGCGGGGCTTCTCCCCTTCTTTACGGGGTTTGCGTTGGGGTACATTCTTAATGCCATACTCCGACCACAACCAATACATGGCGCGGTTAGCGCACTGCCATTGGTCTTCATCAATCGTGCGCGGTAAGAAGCGAGCAATCGCAGTCCCTTCTGGAGTAACTCCGCCGCCAATCATCTCAGCAATTGATCCGGTCACAACCACCGCTGGCAAATCAGGATCCAAAGTAGCGTGCGCGCGTTTCATCGAACCTTCGGTGCCCTCACGACCTAATTGCTCTTCAGCCAATCCAGTAACCACGATCGGTAACTCATGCGGTGGCAGAGCATCGGTGTAATGCAATACCGATGTGACGGGTAAATTCTCACAGCCCACCGGACCATCGATCACCACTTGCAATCCTTTGATGGCCGTAAATACATATACGGCTCCCCAATAGCCGCCAGCACGATCGTGATCAATGACGTACATCAGATCATCTCCTCGGCTTTGCGTTTCTTAATGGCTTTTTCTAGCTTGCGACGCGTCTCAGCCTTAAACTCAGGACGATCTTTAGGTACCGCTTCCCAAACGCCCGCATTATGATTCGCACCCACTTCACCAAAGAAGGCCTTCATTTCATCAAAGCGCGCTTGATTGCCAATTGCGGCATTAATCACCTGCGCGAGCGATCCAGCTCCAGCCGGCCCCATCAAGGGACGTGCTGAAATTAAATTAGTGAAATAGAGACTGGGAATCGATGCCTGCTTCGCAGCTTGTACCACTGGCGTTGTGCCAATCGCCAAATCGGGTTGGTACTCGGCCATCGCCGCCAAATCCTGCTCAAGCGATGCACGAAACTGCACTTGTACGCCTTTGGCTTCCAACCACTCGCGATCGGCATCGCTCCAGGTGGTGCGTGGGCATGCGGATCCAACATAACGGACATCTGCACCGCTCTCAATCAGTAAGCGCGCTACTAAAAGTTCGGACCCCTCGTAACCGCTCAAGGTAATGCGACCTTTAATCGGGGTTGCGCCAAGAACAGCTTTAATTGCTGGCAAGATTTTATGTTTGGCGGCATTGATTCGGTCTTGCGGAGTATTGGTTGCTTTGCCAATTGCTTCTAACCATGCCGCAGTGCCTTCATATCCAACGGGGGCAGATCCAACGATAGGCCGACCTGCGGCTTCAAACTCCCGAATACTCGCTGTGTAAAACGGATGAATCGCTGCCACTGCTTTGCAATCGAGCGCTTGATACAGCTCGCGCCATTCACGGGTTGGTACTGTGGCGCCTACCGCAAGATCCATTGGCTCCAACATCGCACCAATCACTGCAGGATCGGCTGGGAATATCTCACCCAAAAGTGTGATGGTGGGCTTAGTTTGCACACCAGTACGCGGTGCTTGTACGGGACCCGCCATGATTTCGTGGCGAGCGTATTGCAACATGGCTCCAGCTAATACATCTTTAGCCTCAGCATGGGTTGGCACACCAAATCCAGGTACATCGATACCGATAATGCGTACGCCATTAATTTCTTTAGGAAGTAATTGCAGTGGCACACCACTGGCAGTCGGCACGCATAAATTAATGATGACAATCGCATCGTACTTATTGGGGTCGGCTTGTTCGTGCACCGAGTCCCGAATATCTTCAAATAATTTTCCAGTAACCAAGGTCTCGGAATTAAATGGCACATAACCCACGCTGCGTCGTGCACCATAAAAATGCGATGTGAACGTAAGACCGTATACGCAGCAGGCAGAGCCTGACAAAATCGTAGCGGTGCGGCGCATGCGCAAACCAACACGCAATGAACCAAAGGCTGGGCACATACTCTGTGGTTGATCGTGCGGACCCTTGGGATAGTCTTGCGCGTAGCGTTGTAACACCTCGCCCTTGCCCGATGATTTCGCCGCATCCATCATTTGCTTTTCACCCGCATGGCATCCCAATCCATCGCCTTTGGACGGATCGTTCACCAACTGCTCAGGCACGATCGGAATGATGGGCTTACTCATGAACTTAAACCTTGTCGTACACCACTTCAAGGGTTTTCTTCACAACCGCGTCTTTACCCATCATGTCAACATCGGTAGCAGGCTCAAGAACATAGTCGCGACCGGTAATGTCTGATGAGAAGAGTCCTAAGAGATCATCTTGGCTCAGTGGCTTTGGTCGCACCGGTGGCGCGCTCGCGACATTGGTCGCCAACTCTTCAAAGAGTGGGCCCCATTGCGTGCCTGGACGACCGATGATTTCATAGCTAGCACTTTTACGACGAATATCTTCGTGTGCAGGAATCGCAGCCAAGACTGGAATACCAACTTTTTCTGCAAATGCTTGGGCTTCGCCGGTGCTGTCATCTTTATTGATGACCATCCCTGCGACACCGACATTACCGCCCAACTTACGGAAATATTCCACAGCGGAGCAAACATTGTTCGCTACATAGAGGGATTGCAAATCATTGCTACCCACCACAATCACTTTTTGGCACATGTCGCGGGCAATGGGCAAACCAAAACCACCACACACCACATCGCCTAAGAAATCCAACAAGACGTAATCGAAACCCCAATCATGAAAACCCAACTTCTCCAGGGTCTCAAAGCCGTGGATGATGCCGCGCCCACCGCAACCGCGTCCTACTTCGGGGCCACCAAGCTCCATCGCAAATACGCCATCGCGTTTAAAGCACACATCACCAATCGAAACCGCATCCCCCGATAACTTTTTCTTCGAGGAGGTTTCAATAATGGTGGGGCATGCTTTTCCACCAAATAATAAGGAGGTGGTATCGCTCTTTGGATCGCAACCAATCAGCAATACCTTCTTACCTTGTTGCGCCATCATGTATGAAAGATTAGCGAGAGTAAAACTTTTCCCAATTCCGCCCTTGCCATAAATGGCAATAATTTGTGTTTCTTTGGTGACGGGTCCTTTGTGGACTGGATCCGGTTCCATGTCAGCCTCTTTTTTGAGATTGACAAATTGCACCGTTGCTTCGGCTGGCACACCTTCTAATTTTGCGGTTGCTGGACTCATTGCAAGGTTCTCCAATCAAGGACCATCTTTAAACAATCTTTATCGCTAAACGCTTGGCGATAGGCTTTATCCGCATGTGCTGGTGAGGCATGATGCGTAATCAATCCATCTAACGAGAGTCGTCCCGACTCAGCTAAATGTTTCACCGCTAATAAATCTTTAGGCTGCCACTGCGCCGCCACCCGAATGCGAGCCTCGCGCATAAATGCCTGAGGGAATGAGAAGGTCATTGGGGCATCATAAAAACCAGCCAGAACGATTTCACCGCCGGGCGCTAAACATGAAATCAAGGTATCGAGTAGCGCTGCGTCACCACTCACATCGACAATCGTTTTGTAATAGCGCTTTTGATCTGCTTTTGGGTCAATCACTTCGTATCCAATCGCACCTTTGCGACGATCGGTATCGGTTTCCCAAACCACTGGTGATTTGCCAGCAAGTACCGCTATGCGCGCAATGAGACGACCTAAAACACCGTGACCAATAATCAAATCAGGCTGTTGACTCCCTTCAGCGGATGTGACGTGATGCGCTGTCGCTGCTAAGGCAAACAAAACGGCTTCTGCGCCTAACTTGTTATCTACACCAATTACTCGACTCGCAGGCACAACTACGCGTGATGCCGCGCCACCAAAGAGGCCTTTCACATCACCGAAGCACCGCGCCCCAGGGACAAATACACGCTGACCGGGCTGATACCCAGACCGAATTCCTGCTTGATAAATTTTGCCAACCGACTCATAGCCCGGTACCAGCGGATAACCCATGCCCGGGAAGTGAGGCATGCGCCCACTCCAGAGAAGTTTTTCGGTGCCCGTACTAATTCCGCTCCATTCAATATCAACCACCACATCGGTTTCGGTAACGGGTGATAACTTCAACTCACTCAAGACAACGCTCTCGGGCTTCTCGAGCACGATGGCCTTTGCTTGATAGATTGTGTTCATAGTGTCATTTCTTATTTACATATTTTATGTGTAAATATTTATTTACATTACTCATTCTTAACCACTTTGGGGATAATTTATCTAGGGGTTTTTACTGATGACCCCCAGTATTTACAAGGCTTTTTGGGTGAAAAATAGCTTTTAGACTCTAAGCTACTGAAATCATTGGTTTTTTACAATGCAAGATCTGCGCATTCAAAGGGATAGCCGATGGTAGGAGCCGAACGGCCTCAAAACCGGCCTCCACCAGCATTTGGGTAATTTCTGCCTTGGAACGCGGTCTTCCCCGCCCCATTGCCAGTAAATAGAAGCCAAAATACGCATCGCCCATTGCCTCTTGACCCGGGGTATCTGCCATGGGCTCCGCCAAAATTAAGCTTGCACCCGGCTCTAAGGCATTGAAAACATTACGTAATAGGGTGTTGACCCGAGAGTCATCGTGATCAAAAATAACTCGGATGAGCGTAGCCACATCCGCACCCTTGGGTAACACCCCATCGAAAAAATTCCCCCCAATCGCCTCGATCTGATTGGATAAATGGGCTTGACTAATGTGAGTAGTTGCTAACTCAGCCACGCCCGGGAGATCAAAAATCGTGCACTTTAGATCTGGATAACGCTTTGCAAGTTGAGTGACAAATGCCCCCTGCCCGCCACCAATATCCAGTAAATGGCGATGCTTGGCAAACGAATAGGCATCGATCACTTCAGCAGTAACCAAAGGTTGGGTGTGCGCCATGAGCTTTGAATAGTTCGCAACGCGCTCAGCCGATAGGGATTCTGGTTTGGGATCGTGGGCGTGATTAATATAGGGCCAATACTCGGCCATCGCCGCTTTCCCAGAAATATCGCCACGTAACAGTGCCAACGGATCATGTAAATCGCGATAGAAATCGCCGTGGTGCACGATCATGTCAATGAGTGCTCGGTTACCAACTAATGGTGCACCCAGCATGCCAAGTGCATAGTGTTCATTCTCTCGTTTGGTAAGCAGACGAATCGCAACTGCGGCATCGAGCAAACGATTTACCCCAGCAGGCGGTAGTGCAATGCGCTCTTGCAATTGTGTTTTCGATAAAGCTCCGTTTGCGAGCAACTCAAAGAGATTGACTTTCACACACGCCAATAAGATTTGGGAATATACAAAACCTGCCATCACATCAAAAAGTGCAGAAGCCTGACGCCGCACAATCCAACGTGTCAATGGAAAGCGTGCAGCCCATCGTTGAAATCGTGCTGACGCAATAACGCTATTTCGCCAGTCGGCGAATACTTCACTTAGAGTTCGTTGACGGGTCTGCGTGTCGTTGGACACATGCTCAGATAGTGGCATGGTGATGCAGTGGTCGACTCGTATTCATAAACCATGCTTCCGGAATCAAGCGCTCGGCTTCTTTCGCTACTAAGGCGCGTAGCATCTTCTCGCCTTTGCAGCTTGGAATTGAATGAATTGCTTTGTAAACCAACTCATCAAAATGCTGAACCGCACCCACCAATCCCAAGTCTCGCGCAGAACTGGGTCGATCATGGGCTAGGTCTTGACCTTGTGGTTTACCCATCATCGATTGGTCAGCCAATACATCCCGAATATCATCGGCCACTTGATAGGCCTCGCCCAACCACTCCCCTAATGGTTTCCAAGTATCGGCATCCGCTCCTGCGGCTTGTGCGCCCGCTGCGGTTGCGGCTTCAAAGAGTGAGCCTGTTTTTTCTTTTTGGTATTGCGACAGTTGTACTTTTGATTCGCATTCCCAGGCTTGACCGGATACGATGCCATGCGGTGCCCCCACTGAAGCAGCGATCGTTTTTAGAAGTGGTGCGAGACGCAATGGTGAGCGCATACTGCACGAGGCAATGTACTGAAATGCCAACACAATCAGTGCATCGCCAGCAAGTACGGCAACGCGTTCACCAAATGCCGCATGCACTGATGGCTGGCCACGACGCACCATGGCATTATCAAAACAGGGTAAGTCATCGTGCACTAGTGATGCGCAATGCAAAAGTTCAATCGCGCCTGCCGCCGCAATCGATAAATCTGGGTCATCATCCCCGCAAGCTGCAGCAACCGCTAAACACAGTTGTGGCCGAATGCGCGCACCACCTGGGAAAACCGCATGGTGCAAGGCCCTTTGTAAATTTTGCGGGGCTGTCTTAGACTCTGCGATGGCAAGAGCTTGATGCAAGCCCGTTTCAATGCGCTGTTGCATTACGTGACTGGGGCTAATTTTTGAACTCATGACCGGCTTTCAGAGTTAATCGGGTCGTAATACGGGTGTAAAAAGTGTAAATATTTTTTTACACTTATTATGATGATGAATATAGACAGCTAATGCAACAGGGTCAATCAAACAAATCTAGGGAAAACCCTAATGAGCGCCATTAATCGCATTCCCTACGACTGGCCCAATCGCCAGATTAGCCGTTCAATCACTGTGGGTGATCTCACCTGGCATGTGCAAATCTCCGGTAAAGGGCCGGTGATTTTGTTATTGCACGGCACCGGCTCCTCGACACACTCCTGGGGGGAGCTCATGCCCTTACTCAATCAAGAAGCGCAGGTACTGAGCGTCGATTTACCCGGGCACGCCTTTACATTGGGGGCTTCGGTAGACTCTTTGCGACTTGAGCAGATAGCAAGCAATTTAATTGCGCTCATTAGCGAACTCAAAATGCCATGGCCAACTATGGTCGTTGGCCATTCCGCTGGCGCTCCCTTGGCGCTGGCCTTTGCCAACCAAGCACCCACCAAACCTCAGATCATCATTGGTCTTAATCCCTCGTTGATCCCGCCGCCGCCAAGCTATACCCAATTTTTTGGACCAATGCTTGGGCCAGTTACCAAATCGGCAACCCTCGCATCGATCCTGGCTAAGATTGCGCCGCTCTCAGGCATGACCGATCGTTTATTAGATTCCACCAACACCAATTTGCCAGAGACCAATCGCAACTACTATCGTCGCTTATTTCAATCACCTGAGCATGTCCGCGGCGCGATGAACTTTATGGCCTCGGCCAATATCGATCAAGTACTCAAAGCAGGTTCTGCCTTACCAAGTCAATTAATTTGGGTGATTGGTGAGAGCGACCAATGGGTGCCAGAAATCGGTCTCAAGAAAATCATCAGTCAATACTTTCCTAAATCAACGGTGATCTATTGGCCAGGCGGCCATATCATGCACGAGATCGAAACCGCAAAGACCGCTGATTTAATCTTAAGCGAACTGCGAACCATCAAGAAGTAATTGGTTTAGGTGTGTAGGACACCTAAGACCGCTTGCGAAAGCTCTTGAGCACGCGCATGCGGTAGCGGCAAATAGTAAGAGCCAATGAGTTGTGCAATCTGTTGTCCCTCCTCACGCGCTTGCGGGGAAGTGTCAATCCATAAACTTCGCACCTTCACTTGAGATGCTAGTTTTGCAGATTGCTCCGCATCGGCTTGCGCTTGGGTGCGCCCTGGCGTGCCATCACGCGCGATATTAGCTCGGCCATCGGTCAAAAACACTAAAGTGGGAGTCATCCCTTTTTTGAGCGACCCTTTTGCCAGTGCAAAGGCAGTATCAATCGCTTTGGCTAGTGGGGTCCCACCACCACCGGGCAGCGATGCTAAAGAACGTTTCGCTCTCACCAAGGAACGTGTTGGGCTTAACAAAAGTTCTGCTTCGCTTCCCCGAAAACTAACGAGTGCCACCTGATCGCGTCGTACATAGCACTCGGCAAGCAGTAACTCTACTGCGCCTTTTGCTTCAGCTAAGCGATTGATCGCTGCAGAGCCGGAGGCATCAACCACAAAGGTTGTGAGCGTTTGATTGCGTTGTCGATAGCGTTTAACCCGAAGATCATCCTTGCGAATGAGGATTTTTGTCTGAGACTGATTTTTACTACTCTTGAATTGAAGTTGCCGAATCCGTTGCCATGGCACGGCGGCGCGCAGGGTATCCATCAAACTTAGTCGTTGGCTGCCGGAGGGCATTCCAGGCTTTGAGCCCATGGGGCCACCGCGTTGACTACTGAATTGGCTAGCGCCTGCCTTGCCAGCAGAATGATTTTTTTGTCGTACCAACGCGAGTTGAGTGAGTCGATCAAGTAACTCGCGCGGGATCGCTGCTTGCGCCGCTTCCAATACCTGATCTTCTAAAACATCAGTCTCGTGATTCGGGGATTGGGTCTCCTCTGAATTAGCTTCCTCGTTTTGTTCAGGAGTTGGTTCATCCTCAACTTGAGTCTCATCGGCCATATCAGGTATTTGTGTTGCTCTGGGTAGCAATACCAAGGTCACCGCGCGCTCAAGATGCTCTTGACTGGGCTCATCCTGCTGCCAATCAAAATCAATTGCAGCCAAGTGCCGTGCAGTGCGCACCGTAAATTGCACAGCGCGTAAGGACTCAATGCCCAACTGCGCTGCTATTCCAATCAGTGCCGCATATTGCTCATCACGGAGGGTAATTTGCTCAACCCGATCTTTAATTCCGACCGGATCCAAATCCAAAAACTCTGCATCGAGTTTGGTGTCGGGTAGGTCATGCCAAGCCAGCGAGTCTAAATCAAGATAAAAGGCGCAGCGCTCCATTAATTTTGGATTGACAACTTCATCGTCTTCAATGCTTTCGTCAAGCGCGATCACCCCCATCGCGCATGCAATCCGCTCTCCATGACCATCACGCTCAACCTGAATGCTGCCATGATCTAAAGCGGCAGCAATCCGTGCTACCGTCCCCGCTTCCAAACGTTCGGCCATCGGCAGAATCACAAGATTGTGATCGCAATGACTTAAGAGTCCTGGTCGAAAGACCGGCTTACCCGAGATGATGGTGGCCTCAATATCCAAACCACCAAGTAGGTTCTCATCAGAAATGCCACTGGGAATCTTACGCAATGGTGTTACTAAACCATGATGACGCGCAAGCTGTTCGAGCGCTTGCATCCAACGTTCACGGACAGGTCCAGACCGTGCATGAACAATTACTCCACCAAACTCATGGGGAGCGAGTGCAATAAGCTGTGCAACGTGGAGACACGTTAACCAGTAAGGGTTCATGCCTTAGGCAAACAACTCATCGAGTGCCCGTTGCACGCGGGTCGCTGAACTCGATTCATCCAGTGGGTTACGACGCAAACGATGCTGTAGGGCTGGCACCGCGATCCGTCTGAGATGATCGCGCGTTACTTTATTTTTTCCATCAAGCGCGGCAACTGCCCGCGAGGCTCGTAAAAGTGTAAGTTCACCACGCAGACCGTCGGTACCAAGGTGAGCACAAAGCGTACTCGCATCACGAAGTAATTTGTCATCAACTTTGACGCTTGCGAGTTTCTTACGAGCACTTGCCATCGTCTCCCGAATCTTTGCGTCCTCCTTGTCCCAAATCTTCATGAATGCATCGGGATTACGCTCAAATGCGTCACGGCGTTTGATGATTTCAATGCGACTAGTCATATCGGTCGGCGTTTTCACTTCAACGGCAAGACCAAAACGATCCAAAAGTTGTGGGCGTAACTCACCCTCCTCGGGGTTACCGCTACCTACCAATACAAAACGGGCTGGATGGCGCACACTCAACCCCTCACGTTCGACCACATTCTGTCCCGATGCAGCGACATCAATTAATAAATCAACAAGATGATCATCCAAAAGATTAACCTCATCGATATACAAAAACCCGCGGTTGGCTTTGGCCAATAAACCAGGTTCAAAGGCCTTCTCGCCAAGCGTTAAGGCTTTTTCAATATCCAAGGCCCCTAGCACTCGATCCTCGGTTGCCCCCAAGGGTAGATCAACCACGGGCACGGGGCGAAGCTCAGTCTTGACTTTAGTTTTAGCTCCTGAACTGCAAATGGCACACAAGCTCGCCATAGCTTTGGGATCACATCCATACGCACAGTCTTTTACAACGGTCATGCTTGGCAAGAGCGCTGCTAAACCACGAACTGCGGTTGACTTACCCGTACCACGATCCCCCATCACCAAGACCCCACCGATGCTGGGCTCTAATGCGGCCGCCAAAATAGCCAGTTTCATATCATCTTGGCCAACTATGGCTGAAAAGGGGTAATTACGGGTCATGCAACCGCTCCTTGAATGAACTTTATCGGTTTGTCGCTAATTTAAGGTTAAATATAAGGCATCTAACGGGCAATTAGCCCAATTGAGGAAAAACGATGAACGACAACAACCCAAAAGAGATAAAAAACATTGAGCATCGGATTGAGTCCTGGCTCATTCCGACTGGTAATCTCTTTGTTTCCTTATTTCATCGAATTGCCCTGTTTGCAATCGGAGCGGCTACGGTTTGGGCAGCCGGGATGAGTTTCTTTGAAATGATGCAAAAGCCCTATGCTTCGGTCCAAGATTTACTTCTTCTCTTTATTTATTTAGAAATTGGTGCGATGGTCGGAATTTACTTTAAGACCAATCACATGCCTGTACGTTTCTTAATCTACATTGCCATCACCGCGGTGACCCGTCTCATCATTGATCTGGTCGGCACGAAGCATGAAGCGGATATGGGGATCTTGCTCATGGGCCTAACCATTTTGGTCTTAGCGCTCGCCAATGCACTGGTTCGCTATGCGTCCAATAAGTTTCCGAGTAAGCCCGATCAACACGGCGGAGAATAAATGTGAGTCCTGCTGAGCGGCAAACGCGAGTTGATTTAGCGGCCTGCTACCGCTTATGTGCGTTTGAAGCTTGGGATGATCTCATTTATACGCACATCTCAGCGACCGTTCCGGGGGAACCCAATCATTACCTCATCAATCCTTTTGGCTATCAGTTTGATGAAATCACCGCATCCAATTTAGTGAAGGTCAATACCAAGGGTGAAATTGTGGATTCCAACTCACGCTACCGCGTCAATCCCACCGGCTTTGCGATTCATGGGGCAGTGCATCGCGCCCGCCCTGATGCGAACTGCGTCATGCATCTGCATAACACTGCTGGGATTGCGGTATCCGCTCAAGAAAATGGATTATTGCCGCTCTCGCAACATGCCATGCGCTTTATGGGGCATTTGGCGTATCACGATTATGAAGGTGTTGCATTGACCGAGTCCGAAGGAAAACGTTTGACCGAATCCCTTGGTAAGCACCCTGCCATGCTTTTACGCAATCACGGCACACTCACTGTGGGTCGCACCATCGGTGAAGCGTATGTGGTCATGGCCACTCTGATCAAAGCCTGCGAAATCCAAATTGCGGCGCTCTCAAGCGATCAACTGCATCTACCCAAGCAGAGTGTGATCCAGAAAGCAGCAGATGAATTGCATGATCAAGGCGCAGAAGAAGGATTATTGGAGTGGCCAGCTCTGCTGCGTATGCTAGACCGCTTTGATGAGAGCTATAAAGATTAACGACTTAATAACCAATCAAGGAGCATCGATGCCAACATTCAATGTACAACTATTTGAGGGACGAACCGTTGAACAAAAACGAAAATTTGTTGCCGAGGTAACCCGGGTCACCTGCGAAACCTTGGGATGCAGCCCCGGATCGGTGGACATCATCATCACCGATGTCAAAAAAGAAGATTGGGCTACCGGTGGGAAGCTATGGTGTGATGCAGATTAAGCATGAACCGCAATACGTAAACCAAGCGTTTCGCGCGTGAGACCGCTAGACTGCGAAATTACCGCATACCCTTTGCGCGAGCAATATGTCCAAGGGCAGCAGCTAACTCCGCATCATCGCCCTCATTAATTACTTGATTTAAATACTCTGTGATTGCACTTTTACTTTTTAGTAATCGGGCAATATCGAATTCACGAATATCTTGCTGTTTGTTCTTAGAATTTTTCTTCATCATATTTGCAATCGCCCACTATAGTAATCGAGTAAATCTGAGGAAGCTACTCCATAAGATGCTTAGGGGATTACTTTTAGAACTTTTACCTAGTGGTGTTGATTTTTGTCTAGGAAGAACTCCGCTTGCGCAAGCGCTTCTTCCGCATCGAGTCCTACAATGTCGGCTGCAATCCCTTCTCTTAGTTCAGGGCGGGCGATGAATATTGGACCGCCAACCATTACACCAATCTTTGGATTTAATGATTCTTCTTTCAGCAATTGAATGAATCGTTTAAGGGCAGGTATCTGATCTTCGGTGCTTACCGATAAACCAACCAGGTCAAAGAATTGGGTTTTGATCGCCACAATAATTTCACCTTCACTCGCAGCTAATTCGCCCCACACCTTCCAGCCGCCTCGCCTGAAAAACTCAGAAACAATAAATAATCCAAGCGTGTGCTGCGATCCGGGTAACGGTACCAGCATTGCATGCGGCGCCTTTTCATCGGTTCTGGCAAATTCCTGAAATAGTGGGCTGAAGTCATAAATTAATTGTTTGATGCGCCACATTGCGGTTGTGACTTGTGTAAATGTAGCGCGATCCTCTTCCCACATCACGCCTAAACGTCTTGCGACTGGTGCGAGTAAGCGAAGATAGATTTCATCAAGTGGCACGCCCTGCTCGTAGAGATCCTGCACGAACTTGGCTGCTTTACTAGCATCATCACGCAATACCAGTTGTGTTAGCTCATGAACGCGGCTCTCGTCATTGAGCCGAATGCTCATCACCGGGGAACGATTGGCTTCTGGCGAGTGCGAGTGGCTAACGAGTAGGCGGGGAATGACATTGGTCTCAATCGTTTGCATGAGCCAATCCAAATGCTCATCTGGACCCGCATTGATACGCAGTGGTCGGTTACCAATATCATTGGCGATTTTAGAAATGCGCAAGGAGTTCTCGTCGTGATCCTCTTGGACACAACTCTCCCACTCGGAACCCTTAGGTCTCTTTCTTTGATTGCCCTCATCACCTGAAAATAACTTTTCTTTGATGAGACTGGCATAACGCCATAAAGCCATGCACACTCCGATTTTCTTCTGTGGCGCTTCAGGCTTGCCCTGCTGTACTAAAAATCAGGCCTACTTTTGCGTCGATTGGTTGTGTGTCATTTATAGATCGTTCGGCCATTTATCTCCATGAATGATTACTTTTAAGGGTTAACCCTAGTTTTAATCACTAATACAGGTATAAGTGTCAATAAAAGTTGACACATTTGGCACAATTCAATATAAAAAGAGGAGTCCCACCCGAGTTAGGCAGCTATGGCCGTTCAATCCAAGTCCAAGAAGGAAGCCGTTCCCATTCGTTTGGTATTGGTGACCATGGACACGCACTTAAATAGTGCGGCAAGACGCGCCCAATTTCAGTTGCAACGGGTCATCCCCGGTTTGTCATTGCAAATCCATGCCGCGAGTGAATTTACTGGCAATCCAGAACTCATTGAGAAGGCGGTGCAGGATATTGCCCGGGGCGACATTGTGCTGGCGACGATGTTGTTTATGGAGGACCATTACCTTCCAGTGTTTGAAGCCTTAAAAGCCAAGCGTGATCATTGCGATGCGATGGTGTGCGCAATGTCAGCCGGTGACGTGGTTAAGCTCACCAAAATTGGTAAGCTCGATATGAGTAAGCCAGCCAGCGGGCCAATGGCGATCCTCAAAAAACTACGTCCCAAACCCAAGACCGAGGGCGAGAAACAAACCAGTTCGGGCGCAAAACAAATGAAAGTGTTGCGACTCATTCCACAAATCTTGCGATGGATTCCGGGAACGGCGCAGGATGTGCGGGTGTACTTCTTAACTTTGCAATATTGGTTAGGCGGTTCCGAAGAAAATTTATTTAATCTATTTAGCTATCTCATTAATCGTTATGCAGCGGGTCCGCGCGAAGCCTTACAGGGTTTAGCGAAACCAACCGATCCAGTGGAGTATCCCGATCTCGGTGTCTACCACCCGCGCATGAAAAATCGCTTGAGTGAAAAGCTCTCGGATCTACCAAAGGTAATTCCGGATAGTAAGCGCCGTGGTCGCGTTGGTCTCTTATTGTTGCGCTCCTACTTAGTCTCAGGCAATAGCGGTCACTATGATCCCGTCATTGCCGCACTCGAGGCCCATGGTTTGCAAGTGGTGCCAGCCTTTGCAGCAGGACTTGATGCGCGGCCCGCGATTGATACTTACTTCATTAAAAATAATGAGGTAACCGTGGATGCAGTGATTTCACTGACCGGCTTCTCATTGGTTGGCGGCCCTGCATATAACGATGCCAAAGCAGCTGAAGAGGTACTCGCCAAGCTTGATGTGCCTTATATTGCTGCACACCCAGTTGAGTTTCAGACACTGACGCAGTGGGGTGGTTCCGATCGTGGTTTGATGCCGGTGGAGAGCACCATCATGGTGGCGATCCCTGAGCTAGATGGTGCGACCCAACCCATGGTGTATGGCGGTCGGCCTGGAGCTGCAGGTACGACGTGCACGGGTTGCCATCAACGTTGCACCTTTACCGAAGACCACAACCCGCAAGACATGTTCACGTGCGTCGAGCGCACTGCAATGCTAGCTTCGCGCACTGCTAAGTTGGTGGATCTACGGAACTCCGATAAAGCCAATCGCAAAGTGGGTCTGGTGATTTTTAATTTCCCACCCAATGCCGGCCACACCGGCACTGCCGCCTACCTTAACGTCTTTGAGTCGTTGCACCAAACCATGTTAGGACTCAAGGCCGATGGTTACACTCTAACCGTACCAGACACTCCTGAGGCCTTACGTAAAGAAATTATCGAAGGCAATGCCCAACAATATGGAGCGGAAGCCAATGTGCACGCCATCATTAGTGCTGACGAACATGTAAAGCGTGAGCGTTGGTTAAGTGAGATCGAAGCGCAATGGGGCCCAGCTCCAGGAAAGCAATGGAGCAATGGCTCGGGTATTTTTATATTGGGCAAGCAATACGGCAACGTCTTGGTGACCGTGCAACCCGGATTTGGATTTGAGGGAGATCCGATGCGTCTCCTCTTTGAAAAAGGCTTTGCTCCTACACACGCGTTCTCAGCGTTTTATCGCTACTTGCGTGAAGATTTTTCCGCCAATGCGGTGTTGCATTTTGGTACCCACGGCGCCCTTGAGTTTATGCCCGGTAAGCAAGCGGGCATGAGCGGCTCATGCTGGCCTGATCGCTTAATTAGCGATCTACCCAACTTTTATCTCTATGCATCCAATAATCCTTCAGAAGGTGCGCTTGCTAAACGACGCGCGGGTGCAACGCTGATCAGTTACCTTACGCCACCCGTCACGCAAGCGGGGATTTATGCGGGACTGGCCGATCTTAAAACCTCGATTGAGCGCTGGCGTGGTCTCTCGCCCGAGCAACGTGGCGAAGAGGAAGATCATGATTTAGCGGCTTTGATTCAAGCGCAAGCCGCACAAATGGATTTATGTAAGGCAGAACCCTTGTGGGATGTGCACGATGCAGACGATATCCAACAGCGCGTTACCAAACTGTATGAGCAGATTTTAGAATTAGAGTACACCTTAATTCCGCATGGGATGCATGTCGTTGGCTCTACACCCAGTGAGTCCGAGCGGGTGGATTTACTCAGTGCAATGGCGATTGGTTCCTTTAGTCAAACCTTACCCAATTCAGCCATTACGCAATTAGTGCAAGGTAAATCGATCCAAACAATCGTTAATAAAAATGTGGATTTGCAAGAATTTGCTCGAGAAGAAGCGATTGCGATTTTAGAAAAACTTCAACACTGGGATCAGCAAATTCAAGAAGAAACGGAGATACCCAGTATTTTGAAGGCGCTTGATGGTCGCTTTATTCGCCCTGCACCCGGTGGCGATGTCATGCGTAACCCGGAGGTCTTGCCCTCTGGTCGCAATCTACATGGCTTTGATCCCTTCCGAATTCCGAGTGCGTTTGCAGTAAAGGATGGGGCTAAGCAAGCACAGAAGATTTTGCAGCGGCACATCGACGATGCCAAAGCCCTTCCCGAGTCGATTGCTCTCGTTTTATGGGGGAGCGATAACCTCAAATCCGAAGGTGGGCAAATTGGCCAAGCGCTTGCGCTTTTAGGCGCACTACCGCGCTTTGATGGCTACGGACGACTTGCGGGCGCCACTCTGATTCCACTTGCAGAACTCGGGCGCCCACGCATTGATGTAGTAATCACGCTTTCCGGGATCTTTCGTGATTTGATGCCCCTGCAAATCAAACTTCTTGCTGAAGCGGCGTACCTTGCTGCTGCTGCCGATGAGCCCATCGAGCAAAACTTTGTTCGCAAACACGCACTCGCTTATATGAATGAGCATGGTTGTGATCTCGAGACGGCGGCATTACGAGTCTATGGCAATGCCGATGGCACCTACGGTGCTAACGTCAATCATTTGGTCGAGCACAGCGTGTGGGATGAGGACGATGAACTTGCGGAGACCTATATGCGCCGTAAGGGTTTTGCGTATGGCAAATCGGGTAAACCGGTTTGCAATAACGCGCTCTTAAAGAGCGTCTTGGCTGACGTCAGTATGAGTTATCAGAACTTAGAGTCGATGGAACTCGGGGTGACTACTATCGATAACTACTTTGATACCTTAGGCGGTATTACCAAGGCTGTGAAACGTGCCAAGGGTGGTGAAGAAATTCCGGTGTACATCGGCGATCAAACTCAAGGCGAAGGTGTGGTGCGCACCCTCTCAGAACAAGTGTCACTCGAGACTCGGACGCGCATGCTCAATCCCAAGTGGTTTGAGGGAATGTTAAAACACGGTTACGAGGGTGTAAGACAGATTGAGGTTCATATCACCAACACCATGGGCTGGTCAGCAACAACCGGGCAAGTGCAGCCCTGGGTCTATAAACAACTCACGCAGACCTTTATTCTGGATCCAAAGATGCGGGAGCGCTTAGCGCAATTGAATCCCACCGCTTCTGCACGTATGGCGAACCGTCTCATGGAAGCCTCAAATCGGAACTATTGGCAACCCGATGATGAAATGCGCGCCGCCATGAAACAAGCCAGTGAAGAACTCGAAGATCGTCTTGAGGGGGTCTTTGAAAACCCTGCCATGCAGCGCGCTGGTTAGGCAAACCCCAAAATATTGCTAGTGCACGATTAATCGCTAGCATTTCTTCATCAGAAGCACGCCCAATTTCTCCGCCAATCTTATCAACTGGAATGGTCTGAATTTTATCGATCATCACCTCTGAACGTTTCTCTAAACCATTCATTCAGGTAATCATATTAAATGATATGTAATGGGGTCTTTTTAAGTGGGGGAGGGAAAGCCCGATCAAGCTCCTCCAAAATGCGAGCATCCAAAAGGATTTCACTCGCTTCTAAGTTTTCCTCCAAACGATCTGCATGGATCGTCTTCGGAATAGCGACAGCAATAGGTTGACGCAAGACCCAAGCGAGCGCAACTTGCGCTGGCGTCAAACCAGCCTGTTTGGCAAGCGCGATAAGCTGGGAGTTGCGTATCAAGCTCCCAGCACCCAAAGGCGAATAGGCCATCAATGCCATACCCTTTTCCTTCATAAGCGGGAGTAAATCGTACTCAATCCCGCGCGCATTAAGAGCGTAATAAACCTGATTACACTTGGTTGCATAGGGACTACCCACATTCCTCTCGGCAGCGAGCCAAGCGTTTACATCCGAAGCGTCAAAATTACTAATGCCATAACTACGAATCAGTCCTCGCTCTTGAAGCGTGATCATTCCCTCTAGGGTAGATTCATAAGAATGAGAGCCTTGCCAATGCAAGAGGTAGCAATCGAGATAATCACAGCCCATCCGTTTGATTGAGCGCTCGCAAGCAGCGATCGTGCCTTTAGTACTAGCATTACTGGGCAAGACCTTGCTCACAATTTGTAGATGGTCACGCGCACTTTTACCCGCATGTTTTAGCGCCTTACCAATGAGCGTTTCAGCCTGGCCGGATCCATACATCTCGGCGGTATCAATCAGCCGATAGCCCATGGCGATGGCTGATGCAATTGCAGTAAGCTCCTCGACTTCAGAGCGCATGCTCTCACCCATTTGCCAGGTTCCTAGGCCAAGACGTGATTGAAAAGAGAGAGTCGTCATTAATCCATCCCTTAGGAATCTGAACGCTGCAATAAAAACTCCCAACGACGCATTGATAGCTCAAGTTGATTCGTCGTCACGATTAATTTTTCTTTTAGGGAAATCATCAATTTCGGATCGTTTTTATAAATTTCTGGATCAGATAGTCGCTGATTAATCAGTAGTTGTTCTTGCTCTAATTCATCAATTTTTACTGGTAATTGTTCAAGTTCAATTTTTTCTTTACTACTCAGTTTTGATTTGGTTGCACTACGATTAGAAACAGGCTTCGCAGGGGTTTTGGCCTCAGCTGGTTTTGGATCATGATCAGAAATGATGACAGCCGATCGTTGTTTCTGTACTTTGTAATCCTCATAACCACCCTCGTACTCACGCCACAATCCGTCGCCTTCATAGGCAATCATGCTAGTGACTACATTATCTAAGAAAGTGCGGTCGTGACTCACCAGAAAAACAGTACCCTGATAGTCTTGTAAGAGTTGTTCAAGAAGATCTAAGGTATCAATATCCAGATCATTGGTGGGCTCATCAAGCACAAGAACATTTGCTGGTCGTGCAAAGAGTCTAGCGAGTAACAAGCGATTGCGTTCACCCCCTGAGAGGGTCAGCACTGGTGAGTTGGTGCGCTCGGGTGCAAACAGAAAATCACCCAAATAACTCTTGACGTGCTTACGTTGATTACCAATTTCCACCCACTCGCTACCAGGACTGATAAAGTCCTCGAGAGTGGCCTCTAAATTTAAACTCTCACGCATTTGGTCAAAGTATGCGACCTCGATGCGAGTTCCGAGTTTGACAATCCCACTATCGGGTACAAGCTCGCCCAGAATTAATTTCAGCAGTGTAGTTTTACCAACCCCGTTGGGGCCCAAAATACCAACCTTATCACCACGCAAGATCGTTGCCGTGAAATTTTTGACAATCGGCTTTTGGTAAGACTTAGAGATATTGTCCAAGTCAGCAACGATCTTACCGCTACGCTCACCGGCAGCAATCGAGAGCTTTACTTGACCCATGGCATTGCGTCGCTCAGCACGCATGGCTCGGAGCTTTTCTAGACGCGCCACACGTCCAACACTGCGGGTTCGTCGGGCTTCAACACCCTTGCGCACCCATACTTCCTCTTGGGCTAACAATTTATCGGCTCGCGCATTTGCTAAGGCTTCGGCATTGAGCTCTTCCTCTTTCACAAACTCGTAGCGGCTGTAATTTCCAGGATAACTGCGCAATAGCCCGCGATCGAGCTCCACAATTCGTGTAGCGACTTGATCTAGAAAGCTACGGTCATGGGTTATAAAAACAATCGATCCTAAATACTCATTGAGAAGACCCTCTAACCAAGTAATGGAATCCAAGTCCAAGTGATTGGTTGGCTCATCGAGCAATAGCACATCAGGTTGAGTGACGAGAGCTTGCGCGAGCGCTACTCGTTTTTTGGTGCCGCCCGAAAGCATTCCGATGATTTGATCGCTGTGTAAATGCAAGCGATTTAGGATTTCGGATACGCGCTGTTCCCAGTTCCAACCATGACTCGCATCAAGTTGCGATTGCAATTGATCCAAACGCTCCTGATTGGCCTCATTCCAGTCTGCTTGCGCGAGTGTCTCGTATTCCGTTCGGAGGTACTTGATATTTGCTATCCCCTCCGAGGCTGCTTCAAAAATGGTATTTTTTGAATCCAAGATTGGTTCTTGAGCGACATATGCAATGCGTAGTCCTTGTTGGATCTGCAAAAGACCATCATCGAGTTTTTCAATTCCTGCCAAGATCTTAAGGAGCGATGATTTCCCAGTACCATTTCGACCGATGAGACCTACACGCTCACCTTCCTCGAGGGCAAGGTTGGTTTGATCTAATAATGGGTGATGACCAAACGCGAGTTTGGCATTAGTGAGTGCAATAAGCGCCATAACCCATCATTATCAACGGTTTAATGAGTCTGGGCACCTTATAATGGTGGTTTTCCTGAGGTATATCTATTAACTCCCCCGATACATCATCCGCACTTTCTACTCAGGATGAGGTTGCTCGTCGTAGAAGCTTTGCCATCATCTCGCACCCGGATGCGGGCAAGACTACGCTTACTGAAAAACTACTCCTTTACGCTGGTGCCATTCAAATTGCAGGAAGTGTAAAAGCCCGCAAAGCAAGCCGCCATGCCACTTCGGATTGGATGGAGATTGAGAAGCAACGCGGTATCTCGGTCGCCAGTTCGGTGATGCAAATGGAATACCGTCATGCGATCATTAACCTTCTCGACACACCTGGACACCAAGACTTTTCGGAAGATACCTATCGGGTTTTAACCGCAGTGGATTCAGCTCTGATGGTCATCGATGCGGCTAATGGTGTGGAGCCCCAAACCAGACGCTTGATTGACGTGTGTCGTGCACGGCATACGCCCTTGGTCACTTTTATTAATAAGCTTGATCGCGAGGTGAAGAAACCTCTCGATCTGATGGATGAGATTGAAGCGGCCTTAGGTATGGCGGTAGTACCGTTTACATGGCCAGTAGGGATGGGCAAATCCTTTGCTGGCGTGATTGACATCATCAATCACCAAATGCGCTTATTTAAAGCCGGTGAAGATCGCGTTACTGACGACTCTAATGTAGTTATGTCTTTGGATGATCCAATGCTAACTGAGCGTTTTGGTAGCGAATTAGAGGAGGCCTTAGCCGAAGTTGATCTTGTCAAAAATGCGATGCCAGCTTTTGATCGTGAGGCTTTCTTAGCAGGTGAGCAATCCCCAGTCTTCTTTGGCTCTGCGATTAATAATTTTGGCGTACGCGAGATTTTGAACACCTTGGTTGATCTCGCTCCAGGGCCTGGATCACGCAAGGCTGTACAACGCCAGGTCGAGCCTCAGGAGAAAAAATTTACTGCGGTGGTATTTAAGATCCAAGCCAATATGGACCCAGCGCACCGCGATCGGGTGGCATTTTTACGAATTTGCTCAGGCCACTTTGAGCGGGGCATGAAACTCAAGATCGTGCGTAATGGTAAAGAGATCAGGACAAATAATGCGCTTTCTTTTTTATCGCAACGGCGTGACATCTTAGATGAGGCTTTTCCTGGGGACATTATTGGCTTACCTAATCACGGCCTCTTACACTTAGGTGACACCCTCACCGAAGGTGAAGAGTTGCAATTTACTGGTCTGCCTTTTTTCGCGCCCGAGATCTTTCGGATGGTTGAGGCAGCCGATCCAATTCGTAATAAGCAACTTCGCACCGGTCTCATGCAACTTGGTGAGGAAGGAGCAATTCAAGTCTTTCGACCCATGAGTGGCGGCACGATGCTATTGGGTGCGTTTGGGCAGCTGCAGTTTGAAGTCGTTGCCCACCGTCTGCAATCCGAGTACGGCGCAGAAGTACGCCTCTTACCAGCACGCTACACCATGGCACGATGGGTTACTTCTGAAGATCCAGTTGCTCTCAAAAAGTTCATGACAGAAAACAATCACCGCATGGCCGAAGATGTCGTTGGCGCATCGGTCTTTTTAGCAGCACATAAATCGGAGCTCGATGTCGCACAACAACGATGGGAGCAAATCGAGTTTCATGCACTACGTGAGCACGCGGGTCTTATTTATCAAACCGAGATGTAATCAAGCGCTCAAGAAGCTTAATTTTCACTGATTATTTAATACTTATAGGTTATAATTAAATTATTATAATTAACTTATAGGTTAATAAATGACCAGTCGATTTGAAAAAATTCAAATATATCAATTAGATAGTAGCTTAATGCCTTGGCAATCAATTCGGGGTTTGGCAAGGCCTCACCTTGGCTGGGCAAAGGCAATTCGCCAAGGCCTTGGCATGACCGCGGCCGCTCTGGCTAAGCGACTGGGGATTAGCCAAGCGGGCGTGGCCAAACTGGAGAAAGCAGAAATAGAGGATCGCATTACCTTGGCAAGCCTTCGAAAACTAGCCGATGCACTCAATTGCGAAGTGCATTACGCCTTGGTACCTCGTGAACCAATTGAGGCGATGATTAAACATCGAGCATACGATTTAGCCAGAGAAAAGCTCGCAACAGTTTCTCACTCGATGGCGCTAGAAGGACAACAGGTTGATCAACCAAACCAGGAAAAGCAACTGGAATTTCTTGCTCAAGAACTTTTGGCTGGACCACGACGGGATCTTTGGTGATTCAGTTTGAGTATCCGTTTGGGTCTACCCCCTTGGACCCTGATGAGGTTATTGATTTGTTTCCGAGCCACATTAGGAATCAGGCAGATCTCAATCTATGGGAAGAGGCAAATATTACGCAGGCTGAGCTCTGGGTGAATAAACGTCAACGTCAATTCCATATGAGTACCGTACTGACTGAAGGTTTTGTTCGTGAACTTCATCGCCGGATGTTTAATAGAACCTGGCGCTGGTCTGGAACCTTTAGGAAAAGTAACAAAAATATCGGGGTGGACTGGACTCAGATATCAGTAAAGCTCAATGATTTATTACTTAATACCATATATCAACTTGACCACTCCGCTGATGCAATTGATGAAATAGCTACTCGCTTTCATCATCAATTGGTCTGGATTCATGCATTCCCAAATGGAAATGGACGCCATGCACGATTGATGACTGATTGTCTATTAATGACAAAGGATATGAAACGCTTTAGCTGGGGAGCAAATTACGCCTCAATTAGTACGGATTTACTTCGTACAAAATATATTGACGCTCTGCGCAAGGCTGACCGATCCGATTACTCTGAATTACTTTCTTTTGTAAGAGCCTAATATGCAAGCCCAACATCAAACTCGTATTTGCTTTGTGCGCCATGGGGAAACGGATTGGAATGTCGAGAAGCGGATGCAAGGGCATACTGATATCCCGCTCAATGCCAATGGCATCATGCAAGCCGATCGCTTAGCGAAAGCATTACTAAAAACCGGACAACACTTTGATTGCATCTACTCCAGTGATTTAGAGCGAGCTTTTCATACTGCAAAGACCATTGCGATTCCCCAGTCTTTGGATGTCCTTATCCATCCTGATTTGCGTGAGCGCCATGTGGGTAAATTGCAAGGATTGCTTTTAGCGGATGCACCGCGGGTAGAGCCGGAACTATGGCAGCGTCACCTCACTCGAGAGTTAGACTTTGACCTCGGTGGTGGCGAAAGTATTGTGCAGTTTCATGCACGAATGCAACGCATGCTCAATCATTTTTTTGTGAAGCATGCTGGCAAACAGATCCTAGCGGTAAGCCACGGTGGGGCACTAGATATGATCTACCGCATCGTCACACAGCAAGCTTTAAATGCCGAGCGCGTTGCGGTTGTACCGAATACATCATTAAATTGGATTACTCATGATGGGAATACTTGGGCAATTGAGCGCTGGGGTGATACAAGTCACCTTACGGATTCTGTGCTCGACAATATTGAGATCTAATTAGGTGCTCGTAAGATCTAGTGCAATCGCTTCAGCCACTTTGATGCCGTCAATCCCTGCCGACATAATCCCGCCGGCATACCCTGCTCCCTCACCGGCTGGATAAAGTCCTTTGGTGTTAATACTTTGATAGTCTGGTCCTCGTTTAATTTGCAGAGGAGACGAGGTTCGGGTCTCAACGCCGGTCAGAACTGCATCGGGCATCGCAAAGCCTTTAATCTTTTTCTCAAAAGCAGGAATGGCCTCTCGAATCGCCTCAATCGCATAGCCTGGCAGACTCGTTGCAAGATCGGTGGGATGCACGCCGGGCTTATAGGACGGCACAACCCCACCAAATTCAGTAGACGGCTTACCTTGTAAAAAATCACCGACCAGCTGTCCGGGTGCCTGGTAATTCGAGCCACCCAAGATAAATGCCCTTGATTCCAATTCGCGTTGAAAGGCAATGCCTGCCAATGGTCCGCCTGGGTAGTCGCTCGGATCAATCCCCACCACAATCCCCGCATTAGCATTGCGCTCATTACGCGAATACTGGCTCATGCCGTTCGTAACCACTCGATTCGGCTCTGACGTGGCGGCTACCACGGTGCCCCCTGGGCACATGCAAAAGCTGTAGACCGAACGACCATTCTTAGCATGGTGCACTAACTTATAGTCGGCCGCCCCAATCAATGGGTGACCCGCATGCGGTCCCAAGCGTGCACGGTCAATTAGTGACTGAGGATGCTCGATCCGAAAGCCAACGGAAAATGGTTTGGCTTCCATATACACGCCCGCATCAAGAAGCTTTTCAAAGGTATCGCGCGCACTATGGCCCAGCGCTAACACCACATGATCGGCACGCAGATACTCGCCACTTTCCATGTGCAAACCCTGTAGCACGTGATTGTCAATATCAAAGCCAATGACCTTTTGACCAAAGCGTACCTCACCACCCAGATTAATAATTTCTTGGCGGATCTTTTCCACCATTCCCACCAACCGAAAGGTACCAATATGCGGTTTAGAAACGTACAGAATTTCCTCAGGCGCACCTGCTTTGACAAACTCATGCAAAACTTTGCGACCATAAAACTTGGGGTCTTTCACTTGACTCCATAACTTGCCATCCGAAAATGTGCCGGCCCCGCCCTCACCAAACTGGACATTTGATTCTGGGTTCAAAATCTTTTTTCGCCATAAGGCCCATGTATCTTGGGTACGCTCGCGTACCGCCTTACCGCGCTCGAGAACAATGGGCTTCAATCCCATTTGCGCCAAGAGCAGTGCAGCAAAAATTCCGCAAGGGCCAAAACCAATCACCACTGGTCGTAAATCGGATTTTGCCAACCGGTGATCGCCGGACATGGCAACGAAGTGATATGACGTATCAGGGCTCGGTCGGACATGGGGATCATGCATGTGTTTTTTGAGAACATTTACTTCATCTCGGACCGACACATCGAGGGTATAAATAAAGGTAAGGGTACTATTCTTACGAGCGTCGTAACTGCGCTTAAAGACTTCAAATCGAACAAGATCCTTTGAGGCAATACCAAGCCGAGTCAGAATCGCTGCTTCCAATGCTTGTGAGGCATGATCAATGGGTAAGCGAAGCTCAGTAATCCGAATCATAGGCCATAACA
Source organism: Polynucleobacter sp. HIN8 (assembly GCF_030297615.1). Classification (NCBI taxonomy): domain Bacteria; kingdom Pseudomonadati; phylum Pseudomonadota; class Betaproteobacteria; order Burkholderiales; family Burkholderiaceae; genus Polynucleobacter; species Polynucleobacter sp. HIN8. The sequence goes on from NZ_AP028139.1 coordinate 1,469,596, forward strand.
ATAGCAGTATATGATTTATTCATGCAAGAAATCCGAATCATGAACTGGGAGGAGGCAAAGCCCCTAGCCTACCCGATTCGACTTACCGTATTTGTAGAGGAACAAAAGGTGCCCAAAGCGCTCGAACTCGATGCCGATGATCTGCTGGCTTGGCATGCCATTGTTTTTGAAAATGGGAAGGCAATCGCTACAGGCCGACTAATTAGGGACGGCAAGATTGGTCGTCTTGCAGTTCTCAAGCAGTATCGAGGCCAAGGATTTGGAAGTAAATTGTTGAAAGCCCTTATGGACCACGGCAAGAATCTGGACATCCTTGATTTTTACTTACACGCCCAAACTTCAGCCATCGGCTTTTATGAGCGACTTGGGTTTAAGCCGATTGATTCTGAATTTAATGAGGCTGGGATTGCGCACATCAAGATGGTGCTAGAACACCGTTAAAAGTATTTCTTCACCTCATCGTCATCTTTGGAACGAAACCATGCTTGACAAAATAGAATCAGAAAACCAATTGCAAAATAAATCACATTACCTGTATTAATAAAGGCAATTATTCCGCCAATGGTTGAGAAAATTCCCAATAAACTCCAAAAAATGCTCATTTGTACTCCAAATAATGTTTTAAGATTTAGATCTAATTACTTTATGCCATTTTACAATTTTTGAATCATGAAAAAATTTTTTCTACTTTCAATCCTTTTACTTTTAGCGGCGCAACCTGCTTTTGCTAAGTGGGTTTTTATTTCAAAAGATGGTCAAGGTAATTCTTATTTTTATGAAGATACCAAAGTGGTGAAGGACCCCGCTTCAGACCTGGTGAGTTCATGGCAAATGATTAGCTATGTTGAGCAAATGACTGCACCGAATGGTCAGGCAGTCTATTCAGTGCTTCAGGACATTTCGTATTTTTGTCGGCCAGGCTTTGAAAGCTACAAGCAGTTTTATATTGGCTACTATTCAGGAATTGATGGCGGTGGAGTTCCCGTTGAAAGTGAAGATACCCGAAACTCCAACTGGGAACGAGTCATTCCCGATACCATGAGTGAATTGTTATTCGACTTTTTCTGTAAAAAGATTTAGTTTTTGGGTGGCTCGGGATTATTCGCTGGTTTTGTAAAGTAATCAGCCGGGAATACCATTTCAACCCCAGAAGACTTTCGCAACCAAATCTGGTTGTTGTAGCGAACATAACACGCGCGGGTAACATTTCCAAACGAGCTCTCAAAATAGGCAAATAACCAATTTGGCTCCTCCCTACCGTTTTCCCATTTGCATGTCTCTGAAGTAATGACCAAGCGCTCTCCGTAAGCCGGCATAAACCCAACAATATCGGCACGGGCATAGAAAGAAAAAAACCCTCCAACACCTAAAATCACCAGAATTAGATAGAGGCTTATTTTTTGATAGGACTTTAATTTTTTCTGTCCACCAGTCTCTTGGGTGGCAAGCAGTATCTGATCAAAATTTTCTTTAGCGATTGTTTGGTGCAACTGACTTATCGACTGTGCGGAATCTTTTTTATGATCTGGCCGTTGCTTAGGCACGTCATCAGCATCGGCATAAATCAAACACTCTTCTTCGGATAGACCTAATATTTTTGCAATCTTTTTTGCAGCAATCAACTTAATCGCTGGTGAGTAGAAAGCGCTCGTCTCGCCGTTTTCGATTTGTTTAACCTGACTCTCCGTCAATGAAGCCATCTTGGCAAGATCCAAATATGACAGCTGAACATGCTCCCTCGCTCGGGTAAACACGTCCCCCTGAATTTTAGGAAGATTGGCTTGATTGGTCATAAAACAGCATTAATCTCTATTTTTGATGAATGATAACAATATGTGGAGCAGACGAGAAGGCATTAATTTTCCATAATAATCAATATCTTATCTATTTATTTGCATTAAAAAAGGGTAAAGAATCACAGTTTTTCATTTAAAATGATGCACATTCTGACAAAAGGTCAATTCCATGCAGCTAATTTGGATTTCCGGAGCCACCTCAAAGGTTCAAAAATTCAATATCACCCCCAAAGGTTTGATGAAAATTGGGTCAGTGATTGGCGTTTTTTTCCTATTGTGCGGCATGGGAGTTCACTTCATCGGCTTTAAGGTGGCCTTACAGGTTCGCCCTGATTTTGCCCGCTCACTCAGCGGTGTCGTAACGTTTGAAGAACTCGATGCACTCGATGCGTCCTACAAAGAACAGTTGGTTCAATTGCAAGAGCAGCTTTCAAAATCCCTTGAAAAAATTACTGAACTCAAAACACTCAAAGACCGGTTTGCAGATCTTGCCACTCCAGCGCCGGTGAAAAGTAAATTCAATGAGCCGAGTTCTGGTGCCCGTGGCGGCCCATTAAAACCATTTACCTTTAAAGTGGATGCCAATAAATCAATCGATAAAAATTTTTCCGAGACAGTACAAAGCTCAAAAGACTTAAATCAAATTCTGACTAAGTTTAAAAATGACTGGTCTCAACAATATGATTGGTTAAACCAATTACCGATTGGTATCCCTGTGGCGTCCCAGTTTGGCTCCATGAGTAGTAATTACGGAATGCGAGTTGATCCATTTACGAAGAACTTGGCATTTCATTCCGGTATTGATTTCCAGGCAAGTCCAGGCACCGGAATTGTTGCTAGTGGCTACGGCACGATCAGTAAAGTCGGTACTGATGCGGTGTATGGCCGTTACGTTGAAATTAGTCACTCGGACGGATTTGTCAGTAAGTATGCGCATGCTCAAAAGGTATTTGTTAAACAAGGCGAACAAGTATCCAAGGGTCAATTGATTGCTGAAGTGGGTTCGACAGGGCGTTCGACAGGACCCCATTTGCACTATGAAATTACCCGCAATGGTAGCAATCTCAATCCAGCTCAAGTTTTGCTAATGCCTAGACAAAATAGCCTTGCCACTAGCCCCAAATCTGGAACTGCAGTTGCCAGTCAGTGATATTTCACTGTTGTATTGATTGAATTAACTGTTGTCGTCTTCGCGATTAAATTGCTCAAAGATTTCCATTGCCTCTGCGGAGATCTCTTGAGGCTCGTCAGGGTCAATACGAGACATCGTGCCGGTTAATTTGGCACCCTGCTCAACCCCAATTTGGCCATAAATGACCTCCCCATGAATATCAGCTCCATCATGAAGCTCGGCGCGCTCTGAGGCGTAGATATTACCTTCGACCCGACCTGCAATGAGTGCTCGATAAGTATTAATGTTGCCCTCCACCATGGCAGTTTTACCAAGCGCCACCGTGATATTACTCCCCGGGGGTGATTCGATATTACCGATGACCTTGCCATCGATACGAATACTTTCAAAAGCAGCAATGTTGCCCCGAAAGACTGTTCTGGGGCCAACAATTGTCTCAAAGGATTCGACGGTTGGATCCAAAAAGCGGATTGCAGGATTTTTTTTCTTAGCCATGGGTATCGTGATACTAATTCAATTAGAAAAACTACGCTAGATGTTTACCAAGCCGATGCTTGGGCCAAGCTCCATTGTTTTCCTAATCCATGCATTTGACTGTCTAGAATTTGCTCAGCTTGCGCAGTGAGTAAAGCGCCTGCCGGAATTTTCATCAACTGGTCCCCTAACGGAGTCAGCTTAGTTTGCGTATCCCGCCGCAAAATTAAATCTTCAGTAATCGCTTCATGATCACGTATTCCCGCTGCTGCGCACATCTCTGCAAAGGCTAATAAGGTTTCATGATGAAAACGGTAGACGCGTTCACTTTTATCCATGGGATTTAAGGCACCCTGACGCAAACGATCTTGGGTAGCAACCCCGGTAGGGCAATGATCGGTATGGCATGAGCGCGATTGAATACAGCCAATCGCAAACATAAAGCCGCGTGCTGAATTACACCAATCAGCACCAATGGCTAAGGCACGCATCATGTCAAACGCACTCACAATTTTTCCAGCTACCCCAATTCGAATTTGATCGCGCAACCCAACGCCTATTAACGAGCTATGAACCAATCGAAGCCCATCTCGCATGGGTATCCCAATGTTGTCTACAAACTCGACGGGCGCTGCACCAGTACCCCCTTCACTGCCATCAACCACAATAAAATCCGGGTAAATTTTGGTTTCAAGCATTGCCTTAACAATCGCAAACCAATCTGCAATATTTCCGATGCAAAGCTTAAATCCAACGGGCTTACCATTTGACAATTGGCGTAGTTCTTGAATAAACAAACACAATTCTTTAGGTGTATGAAAAGCAGAATGGTTCGCTGGGGAAACGCAGTCTTCACCCATGGGAACGCCGCGCGCCTGTGCAATTTCGGGGGTAATCTTAGAAGCCGGTAATACCCCGCCGTGTCCAGGTTTGGCTCCCTGCGAGAGCTTAATCTCAATCATTTTGATTTGCGGATCTAATGCGGTAGCCTTAAAGCGTTCTGGATCAAATTGACCACTGCTGTTGCGGCAACCAAAATAACCCGATCCGATTTCCCAAATCAAATCACCGCCATATTTTCGGTGGTAGACGGAAACGGACCCCTCACCCGTATCATGCGCAAAGCCACCCTTTTGAGCGCCACGATTTAAGGCCATGATGGCGTTGGCCGATAAAGCCCCAAAACTCATGGCAGAAATATTAAATAAAGAAATGAAATAGGGTTGTGTGCACTGTGCGCCACCGACTCGCACCCGTAAAGACTCCACACTGGGGGGATTAATTGGGTTGCCTCTTTGCAACAAAATTTCTGCGCTCGGCTTATACACATCTACAAGCGTTCCAAATGGTCTTTTGTCTGAAGCGCCCTTAGCACGCTGATACACCAGCGCACGCTGAGCTCTCGAAAAAGGGATTTCCTCGTTATCCGACTCTAAAAAGTATTGCCGAATCTCGGGGCGAATGAATTCGAAGAAAAAACGTAGATGCCCGATTAGGGGATAGTTACGCAAAATCGCATGATGACTTTGCATGAGATCCATGAAACCAACGATAGAAAAACCAACAAAGATCGCGCACAAGAGCCAAACATGATGGCCACCTGGGCCAACAATGCAATACAAACCGCTCAGAATTGCTATGAGAATACTAAGTATCCAGGGAATAAATCGGGCGGGCACCTAATCCCTTTCGCTTGAGAATAGTCGATCAGCTCAGCAACAATTAAACTGCCTTTAGTTTGGCTACGGACTCAGATTTGGGGGTAGCTTGCAAAGACTCAGCGTCATCCAATAAGCAGTGCAATTGGCCGTTGACACGAGCATCCGCATGAATAAATATTTGACCGTAATCAATATCACCGTTCACGATAGCGCTTGGATAAATTTCGAGCCGATTTTCAACCCGCAAATTTCCCTCAACACGACCAATCACAATTGCGTTTTTACACGTAATATCACCACGCATTACGCCATTCAGGTCGACTACGGCAGTATCTTCGGTTGCTAGATCAAATTTTAGGTTGCCAATGCATTCGCCCGAAATGAGCAAGTGCCCTTTAATAATCTGATCACCTTGAATAAATGATCCTGCGCCAATGATGTTGTTAAACACCAAATTCGTAGGCGTCGCAGGATGTTTTGGCTGAACATTAAACATGGTTGTCTCCATAACTGCTATTTCAGATCATTCTAAGCTGAAATAAACCAATTTTTGTTACGGCCCAAGCAAAATGATTAGGGTTAATACTAATCATTAATTTAGTCAATTTCAAAACCCCTTGAATTATTTGGAGATATCCTAAAATCAGATCATGATTCAGAAAATTCATTTTTTTCGCCTGCAGTGCTTATTCATCCCTATTTTTTCAGCCCTGATTATTTCTGGCTGCGGTAAGGGCGAAGTTGATAAAAGCAAACCAACCGTATGGCTACCAGATACCAAAGCTGAACAGCTGCCCATTTTGGGCTATCAGGGGATCAATTTTTCAGGCTCCAAAGAGCAGATTAAGAATCAATTTAATTGCACCGAATACGAACTAACCTTAAGTTGCAAAATTAAGGTGGATGGCAATGAAGACCACGTCTGGGCAATCTATAACGAATCAGGACGAATGATCTTGATTAAAAAAGAGCTTGGCTACTTCAATAAGGAGCAAGCTCAACAAATCATCGAACGGTTCACTCTGAAGTATGGCTTGGACCACGAGCCTACCGAGGGTCAATTAAGCGCTTTTAATGCAGGCCTTCGCAAAACCAAGACCTATTTATTTGGTAAAGGACAAGTCGCCTTTCAGGTGGGCAGAAGCCTAAACAATCGGAACGAACTGATGCTGGTCTACTATTTTCCAGAGGACGTCGGCGCCGCCTTTGCCAACAGCATTCAAAACTAAATTAGTGCTCTGCCAGGTTTTAGTACATCGGGTTTGAAACTAATTTCAGGTAAATCTTTATTCATGCCGGTATCTTTAACCTCATAAGCCCATGCTAAGACCATGGCAATTGCTTCAAATAATGGGGCGGGTATCGACTCGCCAATATCCAATTGATTAAATAAGTAACGTGCGAGAGCGGGTATTTGTGCAATTGGAACTTCGTGCTCCTTGGCAACTTCACGAATTCGTAAGGCAACTTCGTCTGCACCCTTGGCCAAAATAATCGGGGCAGACATTCTTTGGGGATCATAGCGAATCGCTACGGAGTAGTGCTCAGGGTTTGCCAAGACCACATCGGCTCGTTCAATTGCCGCCATCATTCGGGAAGAGGCAATCTGACGCTGCCTTTGTCGCTGTCGTGCGCGCAGTTCCGGAGAGCCTTCGGTCTCTTTCAGTTCCTGTTTCATTTCTTCCGGACTCATCTTGATTTGTTTGCGAAAGTTAAACCATTGCAATACCGCATCACCAATGGCAATCGCTAATAAGGGAATCATCAATAAGATAAATCCGTTAAAGATGAATACAGTGGTATTTTCAAGCGCAAGATCAAAATCAAGATCAACAATCGAGCGAATAAAAGCAAACAATCCGTATAAATACGCAAAACTAATTCCTAAAATCAAAATGGTCTTAAAGATATTCTTAACAACCTCCAGTAAAACCATTACCGAGAACATTCTGGCAAATCCAGCAAAGACATCGAGTCGCTCCAAATTGAACTGCAGAGCAAAGTAAGCTTTGAAATTAACCAGAAACAAAGGTGCGAAGATGGAGATGATCCAAATCACCAACAGCACAACCGCACAGATAAATAAAACAATCAAAAAGGCTCCGGATGCCCATTCTGAAATTCGATCGATCAAACTAATTGGTTTAGAAAATTGCAGTCCGGATTGCATCATGATGACAAGCTGACGCATCAACATAGGGCCAGCCGTGATCAGAAAAATAATGAAGCCCAGTAACAAAGCAAAAGTCGTAATGTCTCGCGATTGGGGAAGTTGCCCCTGCTCCCGCGCCCGCTGAATTCGTCGCTCGGTCGGTTCTAGTTCGCGGTCTTGCGAGTCGTTTTGATTTTCGGCCAAATGAGCTCCAGGCAATCAATTTAGGAACTGCTGATCTATTTCTATTATCCCCAATGCCTTCTGATTTAGGGCAAAACCCTGATATTGGTCCTTTTGTGCGGTAAAAAAGCCAATAAATCAAAAAATACTTGTTTCAAATCAATAATTTATATAGTATTTACCTTCAGTTCTTCAATGGCGTGAAGGTGTCTGCTTATGGAAACCATCAAAATTCTTGTAACCAACCAAAAAGGTGGGGTTGGTAAAAGTACCATTTCGGCGAATTTAGCTGCTTACTTAGCAATTCAGGCGGGGAAGAAGGTTTCTTTAATCGACTTTGATAAGCAATCGTCCGCTTCGCGCTGGGCAAGCAAAGCGCCGGATATTGGTATCGATATTCATCAAGCCAAGCTGGACTATAAAAATAGTGGTTTGACACTCCTCGATGCCCGAGCGATGTTGCGTAACTATTCAATTAATTCAGATATTTGCATTTCTGATCTAACCTGGACCCATGCAATTCCCCACGAATTCTTGCTTGATTTTGATATTTTGTTAGTGCCAAGCTCCACGTCGAAGTTTGAAATGGCAAGTACCGAGATCTTTATTCTTGAGTACGCGCAACTGTATCTTTCGCGCTTTTCAAATAACAAACAACTGATTTTGATTGCGCCTAGCAAAGTCAATCATGACTTCTCGCCTGCAACAGCATTCACAAATCTTGAGTTTCTGAATAATTGCCTCATCGCGCCACCAATCTATTCGGCGCCTGATATTGATCAATATGTCTATCACGACTTCCTATTTTTATCACAGGATCAGGCGGTCGCCGATAACTTTCTACGCTTTGGTGAATACGTCCACGAAAAGATTATCGCTTGCTCGGTTGAAAAATCACGCTCTTCGAATACGAATAAATACATGGGCCTCACTGGTAAAAAATTGAGCATCTTGGATGATTACCGCTTAGGTCGACTGCGCGCCCGCAATGGTGAGGCAGGTGATCAAGAGACGAAAGAGGTGATTTCTAAAAAGGTGGGTGAAATGACCAGCAATTTCATTCCCCAATTCCTAAGAAAAGATAAGGGTAGTAGCTAGTTTGCTACAGTCAGTTTTGCTGCGGATGAATCGTATTTAAGATAGCAATCATTTGTAAATACTTAGGGGGCATTCCAAAGGATGCGGCATTTTCTACCCCCATTGTCTTGGTTTTTGATATTGCCTTAAGAATCTCCCCATCGAGCTCAATCTTTTTTGGAATCTCATCAAGCTCATAGCCGCCATCGGCTTTCGCAACCACGATTTTTTGGACACTGGGGAGATCATTTTTGATCAACACAATCCATGTATCCGTTAACAATGTGCTATTTCGATACAGACCCCACCGCCCCCAGTAGGTATCTTTATCAATAAAGTACGAATCTTCCTCATACACCTTTAAATCACTCCCGCTGTATTGATAATGCGAGACCGCATTCTCATAGAGATCGGCTACAAAGAAATGAATGCGCTCATCCTGAGAGATCTCAATTTGCATCAAATTAGGTAGCATTGCCTCATAAGCCTTCAGATCCAACATGCACTGCGCAACGCGTGTTTCTGGGTTGGGGTGGGTCGCACCGTGCATAAAATCAGACTCTTTGGCTTTTGTTCCATCGGGTAGGTATTCATCGGCAAGCCGCTTAATCGCTGCAAAAAGAGCGATTGAACGGTTCGATAATCCGTATTTACTAATCCAATACTTCTCAATTTCGAGAGTGGTCTGAGATAACTGCTTAAGTAGCGACTCGTCTTTTTTGAAGTGCGCGCTGTAGTTATAAAAAACTTGATTGAGACGCTCCTCCGCACCACTCTCCGTGGGAACTTTTGCGTGCCAAAAGTCATTGAAATCTTGGTAGTTTGCTCGGGAACAATACGGTAAAAATGCAACCACATTGAAAAGTGCCTGACACATATGGTCAGCACCCGTTTTACCGCCTAGAACGGCATCAAAGAGACCCACGTCTATTCCTTATCGCCCGTTAGCCCAAGAATGGGCTAGGGTGTAACAGCGTCTTTCTTAAGACGCATGAGTTGTTCAGCTTGCTCTTTTCGACGCTGTATCTTGCGATTGCGCTCATCAATTTCATAGTTGTAGAGGAGGCGCTCGTACAAGCGCTTACGCAACAACTCGGAGAGCAAGGCAATCAAAAATAAGTTAAAAAACATCCACCACCGATCCGCCACGAGGAGGATGTCGGCAATTCCAAGGCAAAGTACGCTCGTTAAGCGCAGCCAATTGGTTTCAGCAAACTCGACAACATTCATAATTAACAGCTGGATTTTTAGCAGGAACATCTTTATATCAAAAAATGGCGGGATTTGCCATTTTGATCATCCCCAAGTTTGTGCAAAGTTGGGGGGTGCTACTCAGAATTTTAGCAGTTTTAAAACACCGTTATTTTTATAACTATTTGATTTATATATATATTTTTAAGAATTTGGATCGGCATTGAGTTGCTTGAGCATCGCCTCACACTCGGCTTGAACCTGCGGATTAAATTTAGCTTTATAAGCCTCTGCTTCAGCCTTGGCAATTGGATTTCCAGTTTGGGCGGAGAGCATTAACCAAGAATATGCCCTTGGTGGATCCTGGGGCACTCCACGGCCATCCATATACATTTTGGCTAAGTTATAGCGCCCCACCGAGTTACCGGCAAGGGCCGCCTTCTTAAACCAGTACACGGCTTTGGTTTCATCTTTATCGAGATCAACCCCATACTCATGGCGACCTCCTAATTCCACCATGGCCAACTGGTTGCCATGGTCAGCGGCCTTACGCATCCAATACCATGCTTGGTTCAGATCCTGCTTTGTACCGATGCCTTGCAAGTACATTAAGGACAAATCGTATTCAGCCCGAATATCGCCTGCTTCAGACATCTTCTTAAATAGCTCAAATGCTTTTGGATAATTCCCGCCCTCATAGGCCGAGCGTGCCCGTTGATAGTCCGAGCAAGCCAAGAGACTTAGGCTTGCAAGCACGATGATCAATAGGCGGGTCATGCGGATTAAAAAATGCCTAAATGATTAAATCTTAGCCGGAGCCTTGGTAGGAGGTGGGGCTGGGGCTTTCGGTTTTTCGGGAGGAAGATCCTTGAGATCATCATCCTCTTCTGGGCTGTCAGCGGGTTTTGGGGCAAGCGCAGGTAATTTAGGTTCAACGCGGTAACTCGCGCCGAGATCACCACCTACCAACCGAGCAAAGCCGCCAATATAACGACGCCCTAAATCAGGGTAATACGGCTCACTGGCTAAATACCCTTTACTCCGAATACAGGCGGGCGTATTAACACTACCCTCACAGCTTGCAACCGCTGATAAACGCCCTACTTCGTATTGCTCACCCAAGAAGAATAGGAACACCACAAATGCCAATGGCGCCACTAACCAAATCAGTAACTTCTTTAATAACTTAAACACTAAATCGACTTTTGGATTCATGATGAACGCTCTCCCTATTGCCGATTGATTTTACTTTGTTCTAGGTCGACCTGAGTCGTTTGGCTGGATGATTTACGCCAATTTATTGCCACTGGATCGTTGTGCAAACGTGCGTAGATTTCAATGGTTCGCGGATCGTTATGAAGGGCAGTATTTTTCATGGCGTTATACATATCGGCCGCCGCATTTTTCTTACCCTGATCTAAATAGGCCATCGCGGCGCAATAGTAAAAATCGGTGGCTCTGTCTTTATTTTTAAGACCAAGATAACCGTTATCCGCAATATCGCCTAAATACTTGCAGGCATCTGGGTTCTTAAGCGCCGCATTAATCGTTAGATTCTTCTCAGCAATCCGAAATTGATCAAGCGAATGTCTTCGAAACACCGTTGCCGACAGAATAAAATCCGGATCAGTAATTAGCATGGCTCGACCCACATAATATCGGCCGCGCTCATAAGCGATCAATCCTCGATAGTAGGATGCATCTAAATCTTTTTGCTTGACCAAATCATCGAGTCGATCCGTAATGCGAACTAGGGCTGAGCTGTATTTATATACCTCGTCTTCTGGCTCAATGCATTTTGGGTTCTGAACACAGGCAATCGCAAGCACCATTTTTCCGTGCAATCGTACATAGCGTTGGTATAGCTTCTCCGCTTCACTCGCAGGTGCTGCGCTCGCTTTTTTGGTGGGAGTCGCGGCGCTCGGATCAGTAGCGGTCTGAGGCGATTTCTCTTTAGCAGACCAAGCCAATCCGCTCAATGCCAAAGTAAGCAGCGTGATGATGATCCGAAGGGTCATGGTAGCTACCTATTCTCGGACTTTTGGTTTGGTTTAGCCGGCAACTCGAGTTGCGGATTTCGAGGGGATTTTTTCTCATCCTCTTTTGGCATAAATTGAGCGGGCGCCCGTAAATTCGGAGGAATCTCTTGGGTGCCAGGTTTTACGTTATCCGGTAATTTTTCAGCCTTCGCTTTCTCATACGACACTTTGTCCGCATTATTAATTGGCTTTTTGTTGAGGATCGTAATTGAGATTCGACGATTGAGTGGATCCTTCGGATCTTGCGTATTCAATGGAATGGTGTCGGCAAAGCCAATCACCTGAGAAACCTTTGCTTCATTCAAACCGCCCGCAACCATTTCCCGGCGTGCAGATAGTGCGCGCTCGGTTGAGAGTTCCCAATTACTGTATGCCGCATTAGCGCTATAGCGCGTGTTATCCGTGTGGCCCTCGATGCGGATCGGTTTGGGTTCATTCTTAAGGGCGCTGCCAATAATGCGTAATAGGCGTTTAGCCGTGGGTGTCGGTGTAGCGCTGCCAGTCGCAAACAGAGGTCTATTTTTCTCATCCACCACCTGAATTCGTAAGCCCTCGGCCGAGATATCCATAAAGATTTGACCTTTGGCATTGCGCAACTCGGGGTCAATATCGATCTTGCTATTGATTTCGTCGCGCACCATCTCATTGCGAGTCCGATCCTTGCGGGCATTTTCCACATCCGTCACTGAAGAATCACTCATGCGACGCTGTTCGGTATCCGCATCGGCACGATTTTCTTCGCCAACGACCTTGGAAATATTGTCACCACCGCCCTTGATAATTCGGGTGGCATCCCCTGAGCCTTGGCCACCGGATAGGGAAACCCGCAGAGGATTTTGGAAGTACGCTGAAATACCTGCTAGGTCACCTGCGGTTGTGGATCCCAATACCCACATCAGCAGGAAGAAGGCCATCATGGCCGTTACGAAGTCTGCGTAAGCAATCTTCCAAGCGCCGCCGTGATGTCCATGTCCGCCTTTTTTAACGCGCTTGATGACAATTGGCGGCGCGTCATTTTTGGCCATGGTTATTTACCTTTAACGGCTTTAGTGCCCTCATCCAACTCTGTAAAGGTTGGACGCTGGTATGTGAACAGTACTTTGCGACCAAACTCAACGGCTGCAGCAGGTGGAAAATTATTAAGACTTGCTATCAAAATGGCTTTGACTGCCATGTAGGAACGGGTTTCAGCTTCCAAGTTTTGCTCCATGACCTTAGCTACGGGCGAAACGAACGCATAGGCTAGCAAAATACCTAGGAAGGTTCCAACCAGTGCGGCACCAATCAGCTTACCGAGTTCGGCAGGTGGCAAGCCAATCGATCCCATGGTGTGAACCACCCCCATCACCGCAGCCACAATACCGAAGGCGGGCAAACCGTCGGCAACGTTGGTGACCGAGGCCACTGGGATATGAGCCTCCTGGTGGTGAACCTCGAGCTCCTGTTCCATTAAGCTTTCAACTTGGATTACATCCAATGATCCGCCCAGCATCATCCGCAAATAGTCGGTAATGAAATCAACCAAATGATGATCTTTGGTCACTGAAGGATATTTTTCAAATAATGGACTTGATTCGGGTTCCTCGATATCGCCTTCGAGAGACATCAAGCCATCGCGCTTAATCTTTTGCAAAATCTCGAACATGAGGCAAAGCAAATCCAAGTGCATTTGCTTCACAGCACTTTTTGTCTTAAAAGCACCACCCAAAGCTGCAAAGGTCTTTTTAAGATTGGTGATGTTGTTGGAGGCAATCATCGTGCCAACCGCTGCACCCACAATGGTGAGAACCTCGGTAGGTTGCCACAAAACGGCGATATTTCCGCCATGGAGTGCGTAGCCTCCAAGGGCACATGCCATTGCGATGATCCAACCGATTGGAATATTCATGCGTTTATATCGTTAACACTACAGTTTTGAGAACAGGGAACTTTGTTGCAGCCGGGCAAACATCGCTTGCGCAGCATTTAACAAGGTTTGAGACCGTGTATAGGCAGCGGTAGCCGCAGCTAAATCCGTATCGAGCAAGGCTGATGCCGTTGCTGCCATTTCAGTACCAATTGTCCCCATAGCCTCTTTCGAAATATCGACTTGCGCAGCAATCCCGCCACTTCGTTGCTGGGCTGTAGTGATTCTATCAAAAATAGCATCTAGGCCGCTTTCAATCGCACCTGCCGTCTTGGTAAGGCTTGAGCCTGATGCTCGTTCGTCCAAATAGGTGACAAAATCGTTGATTTTTTGATACAGGTCAGAACTTGTCTCATTAACCCCACCGTCGGTAAATGTTGACTTCACACTGCCAGAGACCGCTGAAATAGTAGTTGCGGCATCTCCTGGGCTAACTTTTCCAGACCCAGCAGTAGTGGCCGCTAAAGTAAGAACGCCCGAACTAGCGCTGGCTGTACCCGTCCAATTTGCAATTGAGTTTCCTGCGCCAGTATTAGCAAAAGCACCAGTTGTACCTGCAGTATTTGAATTGAGATAAGCAACAAATTGGCTGGCAAGCGAACTGCCGGTAGTAGCAGCATTTGCCGTAAAGGTGACTGTGCCAATTCTGACCGTATCACCGCTCGCTAAGGTAAGCGCTGAGAAGTCAAACTGATCGGTTGCCGATGAATTTAGATAGTTTCCACTCAGATCAGAGAACTGAACGCCCGACTTAACGGTTAAATTAGGTTCAATCTGAACGTTGTAGATCGTTTCTGGAAAAATCGCATTACCCGTGGCATCCTTGGCAACCGACTGAGCTTTGATCGTATCTCGAATTTGCTCTGCTTGGATTTTGAGTGCTCTGAAATTATTACTATTTAGCGCACCGTTTTGTGACTGCACAAAGGCTTGTTTGAGCACGGTAATCTCATCAATGATTGTGCTCATTTGCGTTTGTGCAATGGCATGCGAACTCGCCACATAGTTTTGATTGGTTTTGTACATTTCCAATCGAGCAACATCAAACTCTAAACGTACCCCACGGGATACTGCATATGGGTTATCCGATGCTTTACTGTAATTCTTACCCGTACTGATTTTCTTTTGCCAAGCCATTGCATCGGCGAGACTACTCTCCATCGACTTAACGCCGGCTTCAAGAATTTGATTGGAGGAAACTCGCATGATTATTCCGTTTCTAGTTCATGATCGCTAAAAGCGTATTGAACATTTGATTTCCGGTTTGTAGGATTTTGGTGGATGCGCTATAGAGCTGTTGATACTTCAATAGGTTTGCAGCCTCTTCATCCAAATTCACACCAGATAATTGATCCCGTTGATCTTTCAAATTAGCCAATATGGTGTCATTGGCTTTTTGTGTATTTTTCCAGGTTGCAACTTGAACGCCGACATCGGTAACCAAATCAGCGACCACGTTTCCAAATAAGGAACTTTTTAATTGGGCTGTATTTGCATTCGCAGAGCTAATTTTGGGATTGAGTATATTTCCACCGTTGTAGTACATCAAGGGGTCGGTAGGTGCAATCGAGAGGAAATTTTCAGCAATCAATTGGTTTGATATAAAGACTGAATTACCGGTGTATCCCTCTTTCCACGTTGATATCGTTGGAGTGACACCGGTGCCACTCGCACTTAAGTTGGTGACATTTTGATTAGACGATGTGCTTGTAAATGCGACGTACTCACTTGAAGGTCCACCAGTTGACCAGCCAGCTAGAGTTCCGCTCGTAAATGTACCTCCGGCCGAGGCACCTAAACTCTTTCGAGTATTGATTGTGCCAGCAGCATCCCCAACTGCTAGGCTAGCAAATGCGTTAGCCACCTGCACCGCTGATGCTCCATTACTTCCAGCTGTAAATTCAAGACCGCCAATAATGACCGTTTGTCCAGCTGTCAATGCTTTAAAAGTTACGGTGGCCGTCTCAGTTTGCGCAGCAGAGCCTAAACTATCGTATAGATTTTTGACATCCACTTCGGAACTAACATTAAACGATGGGACACTGACCGTTAAGCGGCTGTCATTGAAATCCGAATACGTATTTGATCCGACCTTAAATCCAAAGATTCGGATTGGTGCAGACGTGCTATCGGTATCAACAATTGTTTCATTCGCAACTTTTACCAGTCCAATCGCTGCAGTATTTAAGCGCTGTTCCAGTTTAGGGATAAACTCATTTTTAAGAGTTAATAGCGCACCAGCCTGTCCACCATCAACCCCCTGAATGGTTTGCGTAGCAGTGATATTGCCATTCGATTGCTTAAAACTAACGGATAAACTTTTGCCATCGCCATTGATGCCGATCGTATTAGCCAATCCTCGCTCCACCAAAGGAAGTCCACCAACCAATTGTGTAGCTGTACCATCACTATTAATAAGCGACTGGCCACCGATTAATTTTTGTAAGTTGGCCAAGATTCGATCACGTTCATCGAGCAAATCAGCCGATGGTGCGCTATTACCTGGGCTATTGGCTTCAACGATTTGTTGATTGACCGCGGCCAAGGCGGGTAAGTAAGTATTAATTTGCCGAACGGTGTCGGTTAAGCCAGTACTACTATCACTTTTTAATTGGCTTACCAAGGTTGTAATGCCGGTCATTCGCTGCGCTACCACATTGGCTGATCCGGTAATCGCGGTTGCCAAAGCCTTGTTAGTTGGGTCTGCAGCGTACTTACCCATGGTATTGAAAAATTCTGTGATGGCGGAACTCAATCCGGCTGACTTATCCGCAATGACGCTGTCGATGGTTGAGACATACTGCACTAATGTCTCGGAGTTTGATGACTTCGCTTGTTGATTCAGTAATTGGGCGCCAATTAATGAGGAGTACTCACGGGTGAAACCCTCGACGGCAAAACTACTGCCATTGAGCATTAATGAATTGGGTGCTAAGGCGTCCATAATGGTCGACGCACTACGTCTGGAGTACCCCTCAACCGAGGTTCCAGCAACGTTTTGCGAGGTCACCAAGATGCCCGCTTGGGCAATCTTTAGCGCCGCACTTGCCGATTCATTAATCGAATAAATACCCATGATTTCGTTCTAAAGCCTTAATTTTTAAATGGAAGTGGGTTAGGCCGCATATACTTATTGAGCACGGGCGAAGCCACTTCATCCTTACTGTTTACGGCCTTTTTCTCATTAGCGATTAATTGCTTAATATTGGATTGCTCAAGAAGCTGTTCGGCCATCTTGTCGCCAAATCCAATCTTTTTAGACTTTGATAACAGATCGGCTAAACGATCATCCATCATTTGCAGGTAAGCCATCGAGGTTGAACTTTTTGGTTCAGGGCTATTGATATTGGTACTTCTGGCAACGCTTAGCAATTGACGCAGCAAGGTGCGTTCAAAGCCTTCGGCTGCTTCCCGAATCTTCTTCTCCGACTTGGTAATTTCGTCAGGCTTTTTGGCTTTATCCGACTTATTCACCAATCGCGCAGAAGATGAATCGATTGTGGTTAAAGAAAATAAGGGGCTCATTAGATAACCTCCAACTCCGCACGCAATGCGCCTGCTGCACGCAGAGCTTGCAATATTGAAATCAGGTCTTGCGGGGTTGCGCCCAACATATTGAGGGCTTTCACAACCTGATCTAAATTTGCACCACTATCCACCCTGATTAAGCTGTTTTCTTTACCATTGTCAGTAATCGATGCGGTATCTTGCGTCGTTACGGTAGTTTGTCCACGACTAAACGGTAATGGTTGGCTCGTGGTTGGTGTTTGTTCAATGCGAACGGTCAAGCTGCCATGGGCTACAGCAGCGGGCGATAACTGCACCGCTTGATTAATCACCACCGATCCTGTTCTCGAGTTGAGTACCACTTTAGCGGGTCCACTCACTGCAGGAACATCAAGATCTTGCAAGGCTGCCATAAAGGCCGTGCGACGCAACGGATCCGTCGGTACGCGTACATTGAGAGCCCGCGCATCAATGGGGATTGCGGTTCCCAAACCAAAACGTCGTCCAATCGCTTCTGCGGTTCGTTGCATTAAGCTAAAGTCAGCGCGACGCAGATCCAACTGCACGAACTCATCGACTAGGAGTGCTGGGACTGCGCGTTCAATAATGGCACCCGATGGGATGCGTCCAGCCGATAAATGATTTACCGATGTTTGGGCACCACCCGCTGCGGCTCTGGCGCCACCAATCACCAAGTTTCCTTGTGCTTGCGCATAGACTTGACCATCGGCCGCTTTAAGCGGGGTCATCACCAAGGTTCCACCTTTTAAACTCGTTGCGTTACCAAGCGATGAGACCGTGACGTCAATTTGCTGTCCTGGCTTTGATAATGGTGGAAACTCAGCAGTAACCATCACTGCGGCAGTATTACGTAGCTGCGCTTGAGTACCAGTTAATGGTAGCGTCACGCCCAAGACCCCGATCATTTGCAATACGCTTTGTAGGGTAAATGGTGTTTGGGTGGTTTGGTCACCGGTTCCATCTAAACCCACTACTAATCCATAACCAACGAGTTGATTAGGACGCTGTCCAGCTATATCTGCAAAATCTTTAATCCGATCTGCAAAAGCAGTATTCGAGATCACGCTAATGCACAGTACGAGCGTGATGGTTCTAATTTTTTGGATAGAGAGGCGCATGATGATTAGAATGGGGCTATCTTCAATAGTAGGCGTGTAAACCAACCAACGCCCTGGGTATCATCGGTTGCTCCACGTCCACGATATTCAATACGGGCATCGGCAACCTCTTGCGAGTTCACACGATTAAATACCAATGTATTGGGATTGACTACACCACCAAACCGAATAATCTCTTCTTCATTACTAATGGCGACTTGTTTTTCGCCAGCAACAACTAGATTGCCGTTAGATAACACTTCAATCACAGTAACCGTAATCGTTCCAGCGAATGTGTTGTTTGCAGCACTCGCTCCAGAGCCCTCACTCTTAATCTCGCCAGTCCCATCAAAATTCGCAATCTGATTAATGCCTGTGTACCATCCTTTTGGTAATGTCGCCGCTCCAGGCGTAAATTCACTATTGATCGTAGCTTTACGTTGTGCTGCCATATTTGAATTCTTCGCCGCACTCGTGGTCTCATTCAAAACCACGGTTAGGGTATCGCCTACATTTCTGGCACGCCGATCTTCAAACAAAGGGCGATGGCTTACCATTGAAACATAGGGCCCACCAGCATTGGCTGGGTATAGGCTGCCCATATTGGCAGATGTTTCTTGTATGGGTTTTGGTCGGGCGCTTGTCGGTGTTTGCAATAGAGTCGGACGATCAGCACTCGCGCAAGCGCCAAGTATTCCGACACAAACTGAACCGAGTGTGAGGTATGCGATCGTACGCTTATAGAGTTTCATACTTATTGCCCTAAGTTACTAACGCGTTGCAAGATTTGATCGGATGCGGTCACAGCGCGGGTGTTAATTTCATATGCCCTTTGCGCTGCAATCAGATTCACTAATTCTTCAGCCACGTTTACGTTCGATTGTTCGACGTAATATTGCTGTATGGTTCCCATACCATTGGTTCCGGCAATTTGATTTTGTGCCGTACCAGATGCTGGTGAAGGAATAAAATTATTTCCACCAATGGCGACTAATCCCGCAGGATTAGCAAAATTAGCCATCGTAATTTGACCCGCTTGGGTTAAGGTGGCCGATCCTTGGGTGGAGTATTGCACGAGGCCAGCTTGGCTAATCGTGATACTCGTTGCAGTACTCGGAATCACACCCGCACCCGCAACCACATTACCCGCTTGGGTCACAATTTGTCCCGTCGCACTCAAACTAAATTGCCCTTGGCGGGTGTAAGCCAAGGTACCATCAGCTAGCTGAATCTGGAAAAAGCCATTGCCATTAATCGCAACGTCGAGTTGATTGCCGGTTTGTAACATCGATCCTTGAATCATGATGCGCTCAGTCGATGTCACTGCCGATCCAGCGCCCACTTGCAATCCAGTAGGCAGTAAGTTTTGGGCATTACTCGATGATCCTGCCGCACGTAGTGTTGTGTACAACAGATCCTGGAACATCGGCTGAACACGTTTAAATGCAGTGGTTGATGAATTGGCGAGATTATTGGTAATCACGTCCAGATTCATCTGCTGGGCATCCATCCCCGTTTTCGATATCCATAGTGAGCGTAGCATCGATTTCTCTTTCTTTTAATTAACCACGTGATAAGGAAACTAGGCCTATCGCTGCCCTAGCATTTTGGTCAGCGGTTTGAACAGCACGAAAGTTCAGATCAAATAGACGGCTTTGGTCAATCATCTGCACCATCGCCAAAGTTGGATTGACGTTACTACCCTCAAATGCGCCTTGGGCTACCCGGACTGAACCATCGGGAGGTGCTTGCGTTCCAGGAAGGTCAAAAAATCCGTCTTCAGCACGTTGCAAACTATTTGGATTGGGGTTAACCAGCTTTAATTTACCTGCTTGGTTCAGAAACTGTGTTCCTGGTAACTGAGTAAATACGCCACCATCTTCAGCAATCTGAATCGTGGCGTTCGGTGGAATCGTAATTAAGCCCCCGGTACCAATCACTGGAATGTCACGCCCTACTTTGAGCGTGCCATTTTCATCCACCATGAACTTACCATTGCGCGTGTAGGTTTCTTGACCATCTGGGCGACGCACAGCAAAAAATCCATCGCCTTTGATGACAACATCTAGTGGATTGCCGGTAGTTTGCACCGATCCTGCTGTGAAATTACTTCCTGGTGTCGTGTCGATTGCAAAGACTCGGGTATCGGCGCCATTCCCCTGAAATGGCTCGCCATCACCGCGCAGAGGTACCGCCCGAAACGCACTAATGACTTCCTTAAAGCCTGGAGTTAAACCATTGGCCAAGTTATTACTGGTCACCGCCAACTGCTCGGTTGAGGCTTTTGCCCCAGTCATCGAGACGTATGCGAAGCGGTTAATCATGGTCTAGTTCCTGGCTTCCTAATTGGTTTATTGGCCAATCCGCAAGGTGTCATCAACCAGCGTTGCTACTTGCACTTTGGTTGCCTGTGATGCAGCTGAGTAAGCGCGTTGCAACACCATGAGTTTTACCAATTGCTGAGTTAAATCAACGTTAGACTCTTCAACTGCCTGTGCACGAATTGCTCCCATTTGAGAGCCGTTTGGAGTGTCTTCGAGTGGATCACCAGATACGGCAGAGGCTTGGAATCCGTTACCGCCAACTGGTACTAATCCCTCAAAGTTATTGAAGGTTGCTAGGATCAACTGGCCCTTAACAATCGATTTACCATTGTCATACTGAGCAACCAGCTTTCCATAAGAATCAAATGAGTAAGCGGTTAATTGAGCGGTTGGCGAACCGTCCTGAGTATTAGTATAGGTTTGAGCAAATGATGAGTAACCGGTAGTATCTGTGCTACTTAAAGTGAAGCCAATCGTACCGCCATTTGCTGTCTTACCCCATGTATTTCCTATACTGGGCCCAGCAGTAATTGTTAATTTTGTATTGAATTGTGGCTTATCGTATGCATCGCGAGACAATGAATCTAAATTTTTACCCGCGACAAATGCCATTGTTCCCAGTGAAGTTTGTTCACTATTAGTAACTCCAGATAACTTAACCGATGTCTTACCAGTTCCAGTAATATCGGAACCAACAGGAATGCCATCAATTGTTGCAAATACTGCGTAGCGATCTGCTTGAACAACGTATGTTGAATCAGATGTACCACTAAAGTTAGATTGTTTAACAGTTAATATTGTTCCATCACTTAATTTAAGGTCATAAATTGATCCCAGCTTGCCACTTCCTGAAGCGGCTGCTGTTCTTGCGCTAACCGTTAAAGATATTGTTGCCCCATCAACAGTTGCAGATAATGAATCAGATCCGCCATAATCTTTACCTGTTTCTGTTATGACAGCGCTTGTTACACTTCCTCCAGATACAGTGAAAGTAGCTTTTGCTCCGCTTCCAAATCCACCTGACAAAGATAAATCTTTATAAATTCCGTCCTTTAGTCCGGAACCTGCACCCGAAATTGTTAAGGTTTTAACTCCATTAAGACCTTCTAAACCGCCACTGAGATAGGTTAACTTTGCATTACTAAGAGTTTGAGTAGAGCCGGTAACCGTAGAAGGTACAGCTGTTGTAGCTATTTTATCAGTCTGCTCTCCGTTTTGAGTTGTGCCAAGTGACTGCTTAACATCAAATGTAAATTTTGTTCCGGTTGATGCACTATCTGTCAGCGTGAGATCAGAGGAATTTACCTTTTTGTAATACAAGGACAATATATGCGATTTACCAAGACTATCGTATACAGTTTGTGATGTCGATTGACTGTAACTAGCAGGATCTAATGGATCAAATAATCTACCTGAAAGTGTATCCGCTCGGTTATCAATATTGATATTGATCGTTGACTCTCGAGTTGGAACTTGAGATAAGGGCTCATCATCCAGCTTTAATGTTGACTTAGTATTTGTGATGATATTACCCTTGCTATCGGCGGCATAACCAACCAAAAATAATCCGTTCTCATTCACGATCCGCTTATTCGCATCAACAGCAAACTGGCCATTACGGGTGTACTGAAATTTCTGTGGGTTCTCTGTTGGGGTTGTTCCGTCTACTTGTTTTGCTAGGATGAACATACCAGGACCGGCAATTGCGAGATCCAATGGGTTTTGCGTTCCCGAAATCGTTCCATAGGTATTGGCACGACGAATGATCATTCGTGAGGTTCCCATACCGGCGCGGTCACGGCTTTGCGGGTTTTGGGCTTTGAAGAACTGGTCAGCAAACACATACTCGGCAGATTTATAACCGACCGTTTGTCCGTTTGCGATGTTATTACTGGTAACGTCAATCGCCTCGGAGAATGCATTTAAGGCTGATAGACCGATTCCGTACTGTGCCATAGTGCTACCCTTCTTTCTTCAAAAATATTTAGTTAACCCACTGCGTAACTTCTGAGGCTTTAATGCTGCGACCATCCGCGAGCTTTAATAAAGCTTGACCTGAACTACCATCCTTCAAAATCGAGACCACAGGTGATCCAACATAAGCAGTTGGCGTCTCATTGGCACCAGCGCTGTTTTTGCCAGTAATCTCAACCCGATAAATTCCGTTTGGCATGGTTGCGCCGCTGGCGTCTTTGCCATCAAATGCAAAATTGGTCATACCGCTATTGAGATTTCCAAGGTCAGCTGTACCCACTACATTGCCACTCGCATCCTTAATGGTTGCAACCACACCTTGCAAGGGGTTAGCCAGATTGGCTCCAAGAATGACTTCGCTGCCCATGAAATTAATCGTGTTACCAGCAACCATGGGGCTGTGGCCAATTAGGGTTGCCTGATTTAAGAAGTTCGCGCTTTGCATCTGCGCCAACATCGACTGCATCGAAGTGTTCATCGTGCCCATGCTGCTCACCATATTCAGCTGGGACATCTGTGCGGTCATGGTCGACGCATCCATCGGACTCATCGGATCTTGGTTCTTAATCTGCGCAATGAGCAGTTTCAGAAAGTTTTGAGTTTGATCCGCAGCGCTCATTCCGGTATTGGGATCGGTATCCCGTGGCCGATTTGCCGCTGCTGGGTCATAGGTACGAATACCACTCATTGGGGATGTTGCCATAGCGACCTCTATTTACCTAAATCCAATGTTTTAAGCATCAATTGCCGTGAAACGTTCATGGCTTCGATGTTCATTTGATACGAGCGTTGTGCCGAGATCATGTTCACCATCTCTTCAACGGGGTTTACGTTGGGCATATCCACATAACCAGCAGCATCGGCTTTGGGGTGACCAGGGCGATACTCGCGACGAAACGGCTCACGACTTTCCCGAATCTCAGTGACTGCCACGCCTGACCCTGCTGAATTGGTACTCGGCAACACTGAGAAAACCACTTGACGGGCTCGGTATGCGCGCCCATCAGGTCCAGAAACGCTGTCCACGTTTGCGATGTTGGACGAGATCACATTCAAGCGCATCGCTTGAGCAGTTAAACCCGTCGCACCGATATCAAAGGACCCTAGAAGGCTCATGAGGCTTGTCCAGTAATTGCAGATAAGCGGCTACGAATAGTGCCGCCTAAGAAGGTCAGTGCTGCCTCGGTAAATACCGAGTTTTTCGTAAATTGACTGAGCTCGATATCGCCATCGACCGTATTACCATCCATCGATGGTTGATTGGGGACACGATAGAGCAAACCGGGATCTTCCATCGAGGGCTTAATCGCAATATGTGCCTGATGGGTCAGCGCTAAAGGGATTGAATTTGGAAAACGGCTTTTGCCAGCTAACTCGTTCTCTAGGGTTTTGGCAAAGTCGATATCCCGAGCCTTGTAGCCAGGGGTATCGGAGTTGGCTAGATTGTTGGCCAAAATCTCCTGACGCCGCGTACGCAATTTAAGCGCAGCTTCGTGAAAAACCAGCGAGTCGTATTTTGGTACAGCGTTCATCAAGCTTTCCTTCAATCTCACCTTTGGCAATGGCCAAAAGTCCAAAAGTCAGTGAGATATAAGCAAAAGCTATGCCAATATAGCTAAGATATTGTTTTGATTACTTATTTATGCTTGAATTTAAGCAAGAATTGGGTCATCAAGCCGGAATTGTTGGTCCAACAATCCCTTCCTGAATCAATCGCGGTAAATTTTGCCGGTTTGGCGTTTAACGCGACTCTTTAATCACCCGATCGCCCCGCATTTGCAGGGGTCGAGCGTTATTGGAATAAATCTGACCAAAACTATGAACCTGCTGGGCAGAAACCAATACCGGGTTTTTCATGACAATCCAGGTCACTCCCTCAGTACACGGCGGCTCGGTCAAGGAACCGATGTAAGTGAAATAGCTCTTATTTTCTGGGAGGAACTGGTTGGGATTGATGGCCACATTGGGTGGAGATACCACCTGATTCTTGACTAGAGGAACATTATTGAGAACGATCTGAAAAACGGCACTTTCTTTAGGCGGGGTGTCCCAGCGCGATTTTTTAGCCGCTTCGAATAATTTTGGGGAGGAGCTAAGCATTACGGCCACAATCACTTGGCTGCCATCGAAATGCTGATGGACAAGGTGGACCGACATCTCAAAGCGCTCGCCATTAAACGCTTCTTCACTGGGCTTATGAAAATCCAAGCTCATGAGACGGTACTGTTTCTCATTAAAGAAGATGGTGTTGCCTTCAGCGCCAATGATCTCAACGGTGCGTCCGTTATCCATAATGGATAAGAAGAAGGGGCGATACTCAAAGACCACCGGAGTCAAATCAGCCTTCACCGCATTATCAAAATTAATATTGATGGGCGACTGCATCTTGCCTTTAGAGCACAAGAGGTTTTCTTTCTTTAGATTTGCCCAATTCTCTGGGCCGCCAGGACCATCGGCATAGGTCCATGGGATCTCGGGTGCTGGAGGCGGTGGAGTTACTACCGGTTTAGCCGCTGCAGTTGGCTTTGCTTCGGGTTTGGCTTCTGGTTTAGCCGCAACCTTTTGTTCAGGTTTAACCTCAGGCTTGGGTGGATACGGGGCAGGCAAATCACTGCTTCGCAAGACAATGTCTCCGGATCCCTTATTAATCTTTTGAATCAGCGCTTCAGCCATATCCTGATCGGTGGGCGGTCCACTTTTTGGAGTCGCCGCGGTGCTCGATTTAGCTACGCTTGGAGCGGTGGGTGCGACCGGTTTAGCAACCACCGGTGGAGTTGGGGCAGCGGGTTGAGCAATCGCTGCTGCTTGAGGCTGAGATTGGGGCTGGGCCTTGGGTGCAGTTTTATCGTCAGCGGCCAAGGAGTGCGATGCACAAAAAATGATGGCGCTTAGACCACAAAGCGCTTTTGTGGAGGGGTGAGCGGTGTGATTTAAATGTCTATTCATAATGGTACTTACGGTTTTTATTCCAAAACAGTTAAATAAGTTAGTGGTTACTGTTAGTTAGAGCTCTTCTTGGCTGGGGGTTTAGCCGTTTTCGGGTTGGTGGTTGGAGTTGAGCTGGGTGGCGGAGTTAAGCTTGGCAATGGATCAATTTGTGGCGTTTTGCTGGTCGCAAACATCCACTCGCATTTCATGAGACCGGCCACGTTTTCTTGGCTATTGAGCGGAGTCGATTGTCTGATGGCCGCCTCTAGCGCCGCGTCGCTGGGAGGTGGGGTGTAATCGTTAATGTTCATCCAACGGATAAACCGGGTATAGAGACCGCCTAATTTGGGAGCCTTGCCAGGATCAGCATAAAAGTTAGCACTGCAAATTTGTAAGCGGCGCTCGATCTCACTTCCAGGAATGTAATAACCATCAATCAACAGCCTAGCGATCTTTTCATTGCAACGCGCCCAGTTGGCGAGTTCTGTTTTGGCCCCCGTGGTGGCGAAGACATCCGAGCGATCATTAATCAACTTATCAATTTCGCACTGCATGCGTTGGCCCCGAACCTCTAAGCGTTTACAGATGATGGCCCCATCCTCCGCATAGGGGTTGGATGCTTTACGCGATGCGGGCATCGGAAATTTTTGCTCACAATCAGTGGGGCCTGCTTGACCCTCGCCCAACGCTGGATCCGGTTTTGGTGCCGCAGGAGCCTCCTCATCTTGAAGGGGGATTGGCTCTGACCGAATAATGATTTTGGGTTCACTGGGGGCTGGACTGGGGCTCTGCGCTTGCGCCCCTATTGCGTGACTACTGAAAAGGCATGCGCACAGCGCATTAGTTACGTAGCGCGCGATCGAGGACGATTGACTACGGACCATTTTTTACTCCCAAACCTTGCCGAATGAGTTGCATCGGCTCCTCTAACGAACGCTTTAAAACATCGGGTAAGTCTGGGAGCACGATCACTAAGACCAAGAACGCCAAGGGAATACTAATCGCAAAGCCGACCGAGAATAAATTCATTTGCGGGCTGGTTCTTCCTAAAAACGCTTGGGTCATATTAAACATGATGTAAACCAA
Organism: Polynucleobacter sp. HIN8; assembly: GCF_030297615.1. NCBI lineage: Bacteria > Pseudomonadati > Pseudomonadota > Betaproteobacteria > Burkholderiales > Burkholderiaceae > Polynucleobacter > Polynucleobacter sp. HIN8. The sequence goes on from NZ_AP028139.1 coordinate 1,496,144, forward strand.
TAATACGGGCATCGCCAAAATTAAACCCAATCGAAAGGAGCTCGTCAATATATCAATCACCCCTTGAATACTCCACTGACTTGGCCATACTCCAAAAGGGAGTGTTTTAAAACTAGAGAGCACAAGATCAAGAACGAGTAAATGAATGTTCAGAGCGAAACACAGGGCAATCATGATGAGCCCCAGAAACTGCCCGACTAATCCCGAGTCCAACATCGGATCATTAAAGAAGGTGGATGCAAAACTAAATCCCGCCTGAAACGACAGCACTTCCGCAGCCACGTCGACCGCCATCAAGCCCAAACGAATCATGAAGCCGATAAACGCTCCGGTGGCTAGTTCAATCATGACAAAGAAAAAGTTAATGCTGCCCCCGGGCGTTGGAAAATTTTCAGTACCGACAAAGGGGAAAACATAAAAAGCCAACAATAGAGTTAAGAGAACCCTAAACTGCATCGGCAATGCGCGAAATGCAAACATGGGTGCCGTCAGAAAAAGGCCAAAGATGCGAACCGAGGCCAGCATCAACACCAACATGTATTGCTCAATTTGCAAGCCGGTGATGGTGATCATGATGAACTGTGAACTAACTAATCAAACCAGGAATGCGACCGAGTAATTCTTTGATGTAATCAACAAATAAGGCAAGGGTTACTGGGCCTGCTAGTAAAACAACCAAACCAAAGACCACTAATTTGGGAACAAAGGCCACGGTTGATTCATTAATTGAGGTAGCGGCTTGCAAAATACCAAGGACCAATCCCACCACCAAGAGTGCTAGTAAGGTGGGGCCCGCCAAGAATGCGGCCATGCGCAATGCTTGGAACACGAGATCGATGATTTGTCCGCTTTCCATGGCTAATTAAAGTAACTTTGCACCAGCGATAAGGACAATAAGGTCCAACCGTCAGCTAAGGCAAACACTATTAGCTTGAGCGGAAGCGAAAACATCATGGGCGAGACCATCACCATTCCGAGCGAGGTCAAAATACTGGCCACTGCAAAGTCAATCGCTAAAAACGGTAAATAGATGACAAAGCCAATTAAAAATCCGGTTTTAATTTCTGAAATCGCAAACGCCGGAATTAAAACAGTCATCGGCACATCTTCACGGTTATCAATGGGCTTGCCATACATTTTGGCAAACAAATTGAGATCATCGCGCCGCGTTTGCTTCAACATGAACTCTTTTAACGGTACCGAGCCAATATCAACCGCTTGAGCAAAGTTAATTTTGCCTGCGGTATACGGTTGATATGCTTTTTGATAAATGCTCTCAAACACGGGGTTCATGATGAAGAGTGTCAAAAAGAAAGATAGTCCAATCAACACAATATTAGGCGGCATGGTTGTTAGTCCCAGCGCCTGCCGTAATAATGAAAACACAATCAAGATGCGAGTAAAACTCGTTAACAGAATTAACGCGGCAGGCAAAAAACTCAGAGCCGTCAGGGCTAGTACCGTCTCCACTGGAACGGCATAGACCGTACTGCCTCCTGCTGCTTTCGTGGTCACCAAAGGTAAAGATTGTGCCCATGCAAGCTCAGGAGCCAAAAGGAGTGCAAACGGACTAACTAAGAGCCAGAGCACAAAACGCCTCACGACACTTTCCTTTTAACAAACCGCTTAAGGTTGATTGAGAAATCCAAAGAATTATTTTGCTGGGTTAGGTTCGCCAAATCTTCTGGCGCTAATTCCATCAGTAAATTAATTTGATTGGGTGAATGTCCGAGTACTAATATTCGGCCAAGGACATTTACCACCAAAATACGTTCGCGCGGGCCGATGGCCTGTTGCGCAAGGATCTTAACATTTGGATTCGATGCCTTCGTCGCGGCATCCCGCTTAACGATGTATGCGACTACCCAAATTAAACCGGCGGCTAGGGCAAGCCAAAAGAAGGAAAACCAAAGCATGCCTCCAAGCGAGGGGTTCATGCTCGACTCAACGGTTAATTTTGCGTAAACGCTCTGCCGGAGTAACGATATCGGTTAGGCGAATACCGTAACGATCGTTCACAATCACGACTTCTCCCTGAGCAACGAGGCAACCATTGACAACGACCTCAAGGGGCTCGCCAGCCAGAATATCAAGCTCAATTACCGAACCATAGGTCAAGTTCAATAAATTCCGAATTTGCATCTTGGCGCGCCCAAGTTCCACAGTCACCTGAACGGGCACATCCATGACCAGATCAATTTCGTTGAAGTCCGCGCCCACTTTTGCACCATCTTCCAAATTGGAAAAATTGGCTTTTCGTAGGGAGCCAGCTAAATCTTTACTCGTCAGGGATTTAGCTAAATCATTATCATTTTCAGCCATTTGTATCCCCTTTTTGATTTCCCTCGGTTGAACCTGTTTCGACTTTAGCCGAAGACATCTCGGCCGCTGAATTGATTGTATCGCTTACTGCTGATTTCGCTAAATCCGTAGGACTTACGGTTTGTACGTCAGCACCATCGGCAAGGGGCGCTGCCCCATCCTGAAACTGTTCATACAACTCACCCTGCTCGGCTCCGCGCATCATGCTTGGCCCCAAGCGCGCACTCTCAAGCGGGCTCTTTAAAAACTCGGCAGGATGCTGAATCGTTTGAATCTTGACCGAATACCGGCCATTTTTGACCCCGTACTGGCCTCGGATCACTGGCAGACCATCAACGAAGACCGTAACCGGATCCATGATCTCAATTGGGATAATCTCACCCACCGCTAATGAGGCGACCTCGCCAAGCAACATTTGTTTTCTGGCAAGAACTGCAACGGCGGTCACGGGGGCCTCATGCACTTGATCGGATAGCAAATTAGCCCAGTGCTCGTCAGGCTCGCTCGCAAATCCTTGCATGTTGTTATAGAGAATCGACTTAACGGGCTCTAAGACCCAAAACGGAATGCACAGATCAACATCCCCAGGGCGGCCATTAATCTCAATTGTAAATTTGGAATGCAAAACCATCTCGCTTGGCGAGGTAATTTTGGCAAAGCCAAAGTTGGTTTCTTGGCGCATGAAATCAAACTTGATTTCGTAGACAGCTTTCCACGCCTTTTCATATTCGCTTAGCAACGCATCGACTAAGCGACGGATGATACGCAACTCGGTCGCAGTATATTCGCGCAAACTCAAGCGCGGCGGCAACCGTCCTTCGCCACCAAACATGTTATCAATGGCGATGTAGACCACGCCCGGGTCCACAATCCAGCAACCCACACCGCGCAATGGCCGAATCCCAACGATATTGATATTGGTGCGCTCAGGAAACTCGTTAACGAAGTTCTCGTAGCTCTTCACCACCGGCAAATGCATTTGCACCTCAATCGGTGCGCGGATCATATTAAATAGCGTCAGGCGAACAGCGCGGCTAAAGCGCTCATGAATGAGCTCCAGCGTAGGCATACGCCGACGCGCAATGATCTTGGATTTGTCGAACATCTCACGCTGATCAACAGCGTTGATGTTCATTTCAAAGTTAACGTCCTGATCTGCCATTTTTTTCCTGTGGAGTACTCCAGCAGATGAAGGTCATTACTGCATCACAAAAGAGCTAAACAAAACGGCTTGAACCGGTAAATCCATTTCGGTGACATTCCAAAACTCGGCGGCTGCACGTGCGGCCTCATTAGTAATCTTCTTACCCGTTGAGGTTTCTTTTGGAATTGCACCAATGCGTTCTAAGTTTTGCAAATCGGCGGTATTCGGCTGCTGTTGCAAGATATAGATCGCTGTTAACTGCGGTGCAATGATGGAATTAATCACCAGCGCAACCTCGCGCGCCATCATGGTTTTACCCTCGACGGTTGCCAACTCTTGCATTTGCCGTGAAGACAACACAGTGATGATCTTATCGCGGATCACTGGCATGAACTGCTTGACTTTACCTTCGGTTGAGGAATCGGCCGTACGCAAAACAATCTTGGTTTGCAAATAGTGCTCACCACCACGCCCTGGCAAGTTCACAATCATTTCATCCAAAGGGATGTAAATGGGTGGTGCATTTTGCTTGCGCTCAGTCAGTTGCTTTTTAAGAATGTTCTCGGGCTTATTGGCCTCGGCTTCGGCCGCTTTCTTGTCGGCTTCTGCTTTTTGCATGTACATATAGCCACCAGCACCGCCACCAATTAGAACAACCAACGCTCCAATAATGATGAAGAGTTTTTTCTTACTTTTGGGAGGTGGGGGTGCTTCGTCAGTAGCGGAAGCAGGTGCGGCAGCCGGTGCGGGGTTTGCGCCCGCTTCTAGCGTAGGTTCAACTTTATCTTCTTCAGCCATTGCCGATCCTCATTCATAACTGTATTAAGCATACAGATTTATACCTGAACTGCCCCCCGAAGCATCGCCAAACCAGCGAGAACTAACGGAATTTTCAGATAATAAACCAATCCCCTGTGAGGATCTATCGGTGGAATAACTAGGCTGATTGAATGCGGTTTGATTGGACCCAAATTGCTGGTTTTGGGCAAAGCGGCCTTCACCCTGGCGCAGATCCAAGGTCAGGTTTAGGCCCATTTGGGCAAATTCCTGCTTGAGTTGCTGGCCACCTTGGTCCAATCGGGCTTTGGCGGCATCATTGGCGCCCTCGACGATCAGATGGGCCCGGCCAGATTGATCGATGCGCAAATCAATTCGGATCGTACCCTGCTCAGGCGGGGTCAATTCCAGCTGAATTCTGCCACCACCGGCTTTCGCAGCGGTCATGATTTCCTGATGAAGGGGTCCGCGCACCATCGATGCGTCTTGCATACTCAATGCAATTTGCGTTGAGGTTGCAATAGGGGCTGATGCCTGAGCGGTTTGAGCTGCAGAGAGGAAGTTTCCGGATGCATCATCGACTGGTAGCAAATCAAGGTCTTTACTCGGCTTAGCGCTCGCGCCATGGATGAGATTGAAATCTTTGAGAGCATACTCATCCAAAGTGCTCTGGGCTGCAATTAATTCGCTAAGGCTACTTGCCTGCTCTACATTTTGCTCACCGAGCGCACGCGCCCCTTGGCCCAAGGTAAATTTCTGATCAAGATCCATCAACTGCTTGATTTTGAGCTCTTGAGCAAGACTTGGCTCAACAGCGAGCACACGAACCGCATCCCCCGCCTCCACCGGTAACTCGGGGTTTGCTAAGGCGACGTTTGCAACCGATGCGCCCTGAGGAGTGCTTTGCTGAGAAGTGTTGGAGTCACGTTGAGCAATAAGAGCCATAAGCGCTTTGGCATCAAGCTGACTTTGCAAACCCACCGGCATCACAGAACCGTCATTGGTTTGGGGGTTCAGGGTCGTAAGCTTTGCTAATAAACTTTGCGCCAAACGCTCTTCCATCGCTGCAATTTCTTGAGCGTTACCAGATGCCTTAGCGGTCTCTAAGCGATTTAAGAGTGCATCAAAACCGAGGTTTTGCAGCTTAGCGCGCAAGCCTTCAAGATCGAGGCCATTCATCATGCTAATTGTCTGATTAGGACCAAGAGCTTCAGCCTGAGTTCCCCATTGGCTCAAAAGAGTATTGGTTTGGTTGGGGTTTTGAAGTTGCAGTTGCTGCAAAGCGGCCAATAGATTGGCACGGGCCGTTTCCGAGTCAGCCTCACCTTGAACGGCAATATTTGCAGGATTTGGCTGCGTGCCATCCGGTTTTTGCAAAATTTGCAGTTCTGGATTGGGTTTTGATTCTTTGGTCTCGGGATTTTTCTTGATCTTGACCCGGCCCTCTTGGGCGGCATCGTCTTGGATTCGCAGGCGCAGATTGGTCGCCTGATTTAATTCATTAATAAAGTCTTCAAGCCCGCCAGGATTGGCTCTGGGCTCGTTTTTTGGCATGAGCGGTCCCTGCCCGCTTTGCAGCTGGCTTAGGCTATGCTTAGTAGGTACCGCGTTTGCAAAAGACATACGTTCTCCATAAAGGATGTCCTTTACTAAGCATTTTCCGTGCCAGAGTTGCGATTAAAGCGTGCCATATACCCATCCTCAAGCTGGGCAAGCTCTGCCCGGGCTAGCTTCTTACGGGCCTCAAGGTGGGCTTTGGCAACCAGCTTGCCAAGCCCCTGGGAGCGGAGTTTGGCCTGCATGGCGACTTTGAGGGCTTGTTCGGAGTTTACTGATAAGCCTTTGATTTGATTGCTAATTTCGGCAGAACTAAGGAGTAATTTTTCCCGAAACGCATTGGCATCCTGAATAAAAGCAACCGAGGTGCCAGTTTTTGCTCCTTCCATAATCTGGTTTTCATAGTCCTTGGCATAGTCCAAAACTTGGCGTTGAAAGCCTTGGGCTTGATTAACCTGCCCAGTCGCCCGTCTGGCATTCGCCATGGCCTGATCCTCCCGAATCTTGGCTAGTCTTAAAAGAAGTTCAAGGGTGTTCATACGCGGCGGATGTTTTGAAGGGCAGGGCTCGAATTGGGGTTGGCTGCTGGATCTACTTGGCTAGGTGCAATCGCATCGAGCTCAAGCAAGGTTTCGGGCATGGGTACACGATCATCCATATCTTGTTGCAAAAATTGCTTAATCTTGGGCCACATTTGCAATGCGGCATCGAGCTCCGGATCACTACCCGCCACATAGGCGCCCATGGAGACCAAGTCCCGACCACGCATATACCGGCTATAGAGTTGCTTCACACGTCTAGCGCTCATTAAGTGTTCGCGCGTAGACACCTTGGGCATCACCCGGGAAATTGATTTCTCAATATCAATGGCTGGATAGTGTCCGCTATCGGCTAGTTCTCTGGATAAGAAGAAATGGCCATCCAGGATTCCACGTGCGGTATCGGCCACTGGATCGTTGGTATCGTCCCCTTCAAGGAGCACTGTATAGAAGGCAGTGATGGAGCCATCGGGATTGGCGCCATTGCCGACGCGCTCAACGAGCTCTGGCATACGGGCAAAGACACTCGGTGGGTAACCCCGCGCAACTGGCGCTTCGCCAAGACTCAAACCAATTTCACGCAACGCCATGGCATACCGCGTCAATGAATCCACAATTAGCACAACGTGCTTGCCTTGATCCCGAAACCAGGTGGCCACATCGGTGGCATACGATCCACCTTTAGATCGGGCCAGTGGCGAGGCATCGGCGGGTGCTGCGACTACGACCGCACGACTAAAGGACTCGGGGCCAAGCGTCTCTTCACAAAACTCACGAACCTCACGACCACGCTCTCCCACGAGACCAATCACAATGACATCGGCCACACAGTTACGGGCGAGCATTCCAAGCAATACGCTTTTCCCCACACCCGAACCAGCAAAAATACCAACGCGTTGACCGCGACCGACCGTAAGCAACCCATTCACCGCCCGAATTCCGGTATCGAGGGGTTCATGAATGGGAGTTCGATCAAGCGGATTTAGGATGGTTCGGGATTGCCTCGTCATTTTTTGCGAAGCATCACCTTTGCCATCAATGGGTCGACCCAAACCATCGACGACCCGACCCAATAATGCTTCACCAATTGGCAGTGGTTTGGTCGCGACTTTCGTGGTGTAGCCACCCCCATAATCGACCGGAGTACTCGCTGGATAAACCAAAGCACCCGGGGCAATACCTTCGACTTGGTCAAGCGGCATCAAATAGGTAATGCCACCATTAAAGCCAATGCACTCGGCATCAAAACTCAGATCCCCTGCCTGCGACACAATCGTCGCGCTGGATCCAATACTTAATGGCAAGCCCTCCACCTCCAACACAATTCCGGAGACCCGTTTTAATTTACCTTCCCGAATTGAGCGTGGAGTGGCTGTTAAGTGCTCCCGCACATCGCTTAACTGCTCGGCAAATTCAAGAAGTTGATTGGTCATCAGCATTGGGGTTTTGTTCGCTTGCGTTGGGTGGATTCGGTGAGTTCGATGAGTTCGATGCGTTTGGCAAGCTAGGTAACTCCGCGGTCGGTGATGGTGCGCCTGCCAATCCGAGGGCGGCGCTCACTAAGGCCTTACGAGCTTCCTGACCAACATCGATTCGTGCGCCAGCGACTTCTACATAAGCATGACCAAACTGCACATCCGCATCGGGCAAGATCGAGCAGGTAAAGGGCAAGCCTGGATCGTCCACAATTTTTTTCCAGGTCGCAATTTCTTCGGGACGAATGCGCAAGAACAAACTCTCACCAGGGCGAGGCAAACGCATCAATGCTTCTTGCACGGCGGCTACAAAGGGGGCTCGTTCCATCGATTCGTTGGCAGATAAGCGTGCGCCGATCTCAAACGCCAACTGAGTTAGAGGTTGCGCCATCGCCTCAGGAAATCCGTCTAAAGTTTGGAGTAGCTCTTTGAGTGCATCGTGCAAGCGATTGGTCTCACCATGGGCATCGAGGTAGCCCTTTTGGTAACCCTCCTCATAGCCTTTGGCCTGACCTTCTTTGTATCCGCTCTCACGGCCTTCAATAAACCCCTGATTGGATCCTAGCTCATACGCCTCGTGATAAGCACTGGCTCGAATCGCTTCAACTTCTTCAACCGTGGGGTATTGAACCGGAGGATTTTTAGGTGGCTTAGGGGGTTTAGGAGGATCAAACGAGGGAACCTCCCACCGAAAAGGGATGGAATCCGGATCAGAGGAAGGCATCGCCTTGCTTACCTCGTTCCATGATCATGCGACCCTCTTCAGCAAGTGCGCGGGCCACGCGGATGATTTCCTTTTGCATCTCTTCGACTTCCTGAATCTTCACAGGTGGTCGTGTCTCAAGATCTTCACGCACGCCATCGGCAGCGCGCTTGGCCATATTCTTAAAGAGCTTCTCACGCAATTTGGGGCTGGCACCTTTGAGTGCAATCACTAAGGTATCTTGGGGAACCTCGAGCAACAAGGTTTGTAAAGAGCGGTCTTCGATTTCCAAGAAATCTTCGAACACAAACATTTTTTCTTGGATCGCATCCGCCAACTCTGCGTCGTAGTTACGAACGGTATCTAGCGCCATCTTATCGAGTCCGCCAGAGAGCATATTTAAGATCTCAGCGGTTGGCACGATGCCACCCACTGTGCTGCGACGGAAATCCGAATCAGGGCCAGCAGAGCGTGACATCACCTCGTTTAACTCCTTCAATGCAGCAGGTTGAACTTTCTCAAGCAGCGCCACGCGCAGAATCAATTCGTTACGCAACTCGTCTGGGAACAATTTTAAGACCGATGCGGCTTGCGCAGAATCTAAGAACACCATCACCGTGGCAATAATCTGCGGGTGTTCATTCTTGATCATCTCATACAAAACGTCGGATTCCATCCGCTTGAGTGTTTCAATACCCGACATGTCTAGGGTCGACTCCAAGCGACCCAAGAGATCCGAAGCTCCTTCAGCACCCATGGCTTTGGTTAGCATGTTTTGCATGAACGAGTCGGTATCAAACGCCACTTGCGCATTGTTGGCCGTGACATCTTTGAACTCGCGCAGTACTTGCAATACCAAATCACGACTGAGTGATTTCACAACCGCCATCTTGCCCGAGAGGCGTTGCACTTCAAACGGCGTCATTTGACGCAAAACGTTGGCTGCCGATTCGGCGCCGACTGCGAGCAAAATCACGGCGGCTTTGGAAGCGCCATCAAGATCGCTAAAGGTGATCGTGCCCGATTGCGACGCGCCTTTGACGCCCTCCTTCAAGGCATCGGCAATCGATAGTGTCTTCGGGGCTTCTACGTTCTCTTCTGGCATAGGGCTCTACCGATTACGCTGCGCCGCCAGCAGCAACGTTGGCTTCATTGGTTTTAGCGGCATCTTGTGCCAGCCACTCTTTAAAGATGCCGGAGACCACTTTGGGGTTGGTCTCGACAAACTCAATGGCATAGGCCAAGAGTTCATCGTACTCGGCTTTCTTCTCTTCCTCAATGCGTTTGCGAGAGTCTTCTTCGGCTTTCTTCTCGGCCTCGATTCGCATGCGCTCTTCCTCTTCCTGAATGCGTCGACGCTCACGCTCAAGCTCAACCTCCATGCGGCGCTTCTCGCGCGCAGCAGGCGACATGGTTTCCATCTCGGCTTTGATCTTCTCGTCAAACTCTTCTTCAATGCGCTGTTCTTCCAAGGCTTGGTCGATTTTCGGTGGGAACAAGAGTGGCCTCACAACACCAAAGAAGAGAATGCCCAAGGAGCCCACAATAATGAGGAACTTAAAGAGCTCTTTACTAAGTTCGATAACCCCAGGTTGTTTGTAAAACGGTGGCTCATCACTGGCCTCAGTCCGAAACAAGATATTGGCAACACTCACACTATCGCCTCTTTTTTCGTTAAAGCCAATCGCATCTTTCACTAAATTATTAATTTGCTCGAGTTCGCGGGCCGTATAGGCCACCGGCTTTTGGGGCTTGCCATCCTTATCGACCCCGCCAGGTTTGAAGTTCACGACAACGCCAGCCGATACACGACGCACTTTGCCTTTTTCACCCTTGATCCGCTGAATCGCACGATCAAGTTCGTAGTTGATGACATTGTCATTGCGGGTATTGGTCACACCACTGCCGGTATTACCGGGTGGCGCATTGAGATTTTGAGGATTATTGTTGCCAGCGGCTTGGGTATTGAGCGGTGCTTGGCCAGGTCCTGGGGGCTGATTGGTAAGCGCGCCAGGCACCCCAGATGCACCAGTGCTGCCGCTTGAGCCTTGATTACTTTGCTGACTACGAATCGACGCTTGATTGGGTGGGGTATTGCGTCCAAACGTTTCTTCCATGCGCTCGAGTTCGCCAAAATCCATATCCACGGTCACCTGCGCACGGACATTTTCTTTACCGGCCACCGGTTCTAAGATTGCTTGAACGCGCTTTGATAAAGCGCCTTCGAGTTCAGCGACGTACTTCAATTGCGTACTATCTAAACCGACTGAGCGCTGTGGATTGGGGGCGAGCAAACTTCCTTCCGAATCCACAATCGTGACGTTTGCTGGGCCAAGGTTGGGAACCGAAGAGCCCACCAAATTGGCAATCGCCGCAACTTGTTGGTTATCCAAAAATCGCCCAGGGTGCATGGTCACTACCACCGAGGCAGTGGGCTTTTCTTGCTCGCGCATAAAGGCAGTTTGCTTTGGAATCGCGAGCATCACGCGCGCTGATTTGACTTGCGAGAGGGAACTAATGCTGCGCGCCAACTCGCCTTCTAAACCGCGTTGGTAGTTCACTTGCTCAACAAACTGGCTGGTTCCCATTTTTTGGTTTTCAAGCAACTCAAAGCCAACGTTACCCGCTTTAGGTAAGCCTTGTCCGGCCAACTTCAAGCGCGTTTCATAAACCGATGACTCGGGCACTAAGATCGCCGCTCCGCCCTCAGTAAATTTGTAGGGCACATTCATTTGCTGTAAGGCAGCTACGATCGCGGCGCCATCGCGCTCATTGATGCTTGAGAACAGAACTCGGTAATCGTCTTTCCGGTTTGAGAGCGAGACAAAAATAATGGCCGCCAGGAAAAGAACTCCGGCCGCGAGAACGATTAGGCGCTGTTGGAGATTGAGGGAGCTAAAGCGGAAAATCAGTTCGCGCAGCTTAGCGGGGGTCGCCGTCTTGGCGGGAGCGTTGGCTGCCCGGGCTGCAATCGCTGCCATTCCAGTCGCAGGGGGTGCAGAAGCCGCGCTGTTGGAGCCAATATTGACTACAGCAGCATCTTTACCATCTCCCTGCAAACCTGGTACAGCTTCGTCGCTCAATGGCAGATTCCTAAATTAAATCAATCAATTACCGCTTTTTACCTAATGAAATCAGACCGTCTCCCAAGGTCGTTCATGGTTCACAGAACTGTCAAAAACGACCCAAAACAACTATATACGGAATATTTTTATCATTAAACCACTAAATGTTGATATTCTATAACATATATTGCCGATTTCTAGGAAAATTTTGCCGATTTCCCCTCCCCATTTACCCTCAAGCATGCCCGCTACAAGCCCCTCTGAGCCCACCAATGAGTCCGCTCAGATGATGCCAAACCAGTTGGCGGAGGCCTTTGCCCTTTTTTACGAAGAATCTAAGAAGCTTGAGTCGCAACAGGCTGATTTACAAGAGAAAATTAACCAGCTCACCCAAGAACTCTACGATTCGAACCATCGCCTGGGTATTTTGCTTAACGCCATCCCCGCCGGGGTTGTCTTGCTTGAGAACAACCTGGTGTCGTTGCACAACCCCTCGGTGCTGAACTTTTTACCAACCATTGTGATTGGGAAGGCGCTAACCTTGCCGCTCGATTGGCAACCCTCGATTGCGCCAGGTGAGTATTTAATTGAAAACGCCGAGGGTCGGCGCACCATTCAACTCGTGCGTATTGACGAGGGCACGCGCAGCATTGTGCAAATCCAAGACATTACTGCCAACATTCGTTTGCATCAACAGTCGCAACAAGAAAATCGTTTAGCCGCGATGGGCAAGATGGCAGCCAGCATTGCACATCAATTTCGTACTCCCTTAGCGACTGCGCTCTTGTACTCGTCGCATTTATGCGATGGCAAGATTGCTGCTGATGAGTCCCAAGAATTTGCCCAGCGCCTACGCAAACAACTCTTGGGTCTTGAAAAACTCTCGCAAGACATGTTGCGCTTTATTACCAATCGACCCCGCAAATCCGAACTTGTACCGATTACCAGTATTTTGCAAACAGCAGAGCAAGGAATTCGGCCCTTATGTGAAGAAAAAGGAGTAACGCTGCGATCGCAAATGAGCATTGCCAAAGATCAATTGGTAAATGTCGAGCAGCAAGCGATTGTGAATGCGCTCTTAGCCATTTTAGAAAATGCGCTGGAGGTCTCCGAAGCCGGTCAAACCATTTCGATCACAGCCAGTGGAAATCATCAGCGGGTCACCATCGTGATTGATGATCAAGGTCCAGGCATCCCCAACGCCATGCTGGAATCCTTGTTCGAACCCTTCTCCACCGGTCACTCCAGCGGCACGGGTCTTGGGTTAGCGATTGCTAAAAATGCTCTTGAAGCGCATCGCGGTTCGATTCATGCAGAAAACTACGACGGTGGTGCGCGCTTTACCATCACCTTACCTTCAATGAACTCCCTCTAGAATTGATGCCATCATGACTGCGCCCCATTCCGACTTTCCTGTCATTTTGGTTGAAGACGATGAAGACTTGCGTGAGGCCATTGGCGTCACTTTGCGACTCAACCATATTGAGTTTGTGACCCATCAACGCGCCGAAACCGTTTTACCCTTATTGCAACCTGGTTTGAAGACTGTGATCATCACCGATTACCGCTTACCCGGTATGAATGGGTTGGATCTTCTGAGATTAGCCACCAAAGAAATTCCGGATCTACCAGTGATCGTCATGACCGCTTTTGCTGATGCGAAGTTGGCAGTTGAGGCACTCAAAGCCGGTGCGCGTGATTTTTTAATTAAGCCTTTTGTGCCCGATCAATTAATTGAAATTATTACCCGCTATCGCGCACCTCAGCTTGCATCCGCCAAAACAGAACCCCAAGCGCTTGCACCAACTGCTAAAGAAACTCCAGAGCCCAGTCATCGTCCCGCTCCCGAAATTATTGCGGTTGACACGGCCATGATTCATACGCTTGCGCGTTGCGAGCGCGTAGCGAAGACCGATACCAGCGTGTTAATTACCGGTGGCTCGGGGGTTGGAAAAGAAATCATCGCGCATCACATTCATCTCACCTCCAAACGTGCTGCGGGTCCGTATGTGGCTCTCAACTGCGCAGCGATTCCCGATACGCTTTTAGAGTCCATTCTCTTTGGTCATGAAAAAGGCTCGTTTACTGGAGCTACCAAATCCCAATCGGGTAAGTTTGAGCAAGCCGATGGTGGCACCTTGTTTCTCGATGAGATCGGTGAAATGCCAGCTCCCTTGCAAGCGAAGCTATTGCGGGTCTTGCAGGATAAATTGGTGGAGCGCTTAGGTTCTCCGGAACCCATTAAGGTGGATGTGCGCATTATTGCGGCCACCAATCGCAACTTAGAAGAGCAAGTGAAGGAAGGACGATTTCGGGAGGATTTGTACTTTCGCTTAGCGGTCTTCCCAATTCACATTCCAGAGTTGCATAAACGCGCGGGCGATATTTTGCCCCTCGCTGAATTCTTTCTTAAACGCTATCGCTTAAACATTGGTCGCGATGATCTCGTCTTAGGGTCCACGGCATTGGCGGTCTTGCCCACCTACCACTGGCCAGGGAATGTGCGCGAGCTTGAGAACATCATCCAACGTGCGGTCCTCTTGTGCGATGGCGATGCGATCGAGGCCGAACACCTAGAAATTAGTCCCCTAGCGAGTAGCAATGCGAGTGGTTCCTCACTTCAGTCAAGGGAAAACCCGCAAAATGGCACAAATATTGCTTCTAATTCAATGACTCAGCCCAATGTAGTTGGTTCGGCAAGCGATATGAACTCGGTAGAGCGGGAACATATCCTCAAAGTGTTGGCCCAGGTGGGCGGCAGTCGCAGTAAAGCGGTCCAAATTTTAGGCATCTCTGAGCGTGCATTGCGGTACAAGCTCAAGTCCTACAAGGAGGCTGGTTTTGAGGTGGATAAGTAAGTAAATTATTTAACTAAAGTATTGATTTAATTAGTAAAGCTCGTAATAATTGGGATATGGATACAAAGAACCTTGATTCGATGATGGCAAGAATGCAGGCCATGCAAGCCGCCATGAATGGCTTGCCGGGTGCTCCTGCCTCCAACGAGGTGAAATCCGCGAACGGGGTGGATTTTCAGAACATTCTCAAAAATGCCATTGAGAATGTCAACAGTGCCCAAAATGCTGCTCAAGCCAAAGCACAGGCATTTTCTGCCGGTAATTCTGACACTTCCTTAGAAGAAGTGATCGTTTCTCTCCAAAAAGCCAATCTTTCTCTGCAAGGCATGATCGCGGTTCGTAACCGCTTGGTTGATGCCTATAAAGAAGTTACCAGTCTGCAGGTTTAATTCGTTTTGTAGGTGTTTTTGACCATGGGTGTGGTCGACAATTCATTGATCACCTCAATGCATTTGGCTGCACCGACTGTATCGGTTGAAATGGGACAGCCCTAGAGTGACGTATGAAAAGCTGCTCGCATCAACTCGATATCGCCTCGTGAAATTGCTAAATTCTTTGCCACTGCCTCCCAGGTGCGAGTAACTCCTAAGATCTCATTGGCGACTTGTTTTGCTTGGTCTTGAGTTAATTCGTAATATTGGGCTGTAGCAATAATACTTTCAAGATTTGCACGGCTATCGCCCATATCAAAATTAAGAGCATGCTCGGCTTTATCAATATTCGGATTTATATCAAACGCAGGAGAGAGGCGCCAACCCGTTGGCATCAAAATAAAGCCATGATTTCTTAGGTGGTCATCGCGATTACTAATTGCCGCATTGAATACCACTCTTCGAAACAATTGTGCTAAATCATCTTTAATCGCTCCCTTGGCGCCACGAGTCATGATGAACTCCGCAATATCAAGGTAACTTGCATCATCGCTAGACTCTTTTTTTAACATGGTCATGGCCGATGCATAATGAATCCGTTGGTCGTCAACACGATCAAATCGCTTAACAGCGAAGGTTCTATAGTGCTTGCCTAGCTTAAGCAACTTTGCTTGCGGCATTTGGATATTGGCCCGAATTGCTAACTGGTAAGACAACATCTCCCAAGCCCCAATATCTCTGTCATCATCTTTCGCTGGGAATTTAGCAATCCAAAGCGATCCATCCTTATCAGTAAAGTTGGCTTTTGGCCTTGCTCCCCCTAAAGATGCGCCAGGAGCGACTAAGACCCTGAGCCATCTTCTTAGATTATCCAAATCATCTATATTTTTATCACTCAGCTGTTGGGCAACATTCTCCAACTCCGCTAACTGAGTTACGGGAGGTGCAGATAAGTCATGTGAAGCTAAAAATACGTCTGTTTCAGGATACTTAAAACGTAATGCCCCTTGCCGAGTTTGGTCTTGGACTCCAATCAGATAATCCCATGCATAAAGCGTACGAGTCTCTCGACCCTCATCTTTGGCCTCCATTGCCTCACGTCGCTTCATTAAGGTTTGCCCCCACCGATCTGGTGAAGAATCTAAAAAAACACCAAAGTTTCCTTGCGCAGGGTTGGGATGAAAAATCGCGTTATCTAAAGATAAGTCAGGATCAATATCAAATCGTTTTGGGTGAGATAGCCATGCTTCGTTGTAATTAAAACGTACGTTACCTCGGTCATGCTTCAAATGACCAATCTTGATGGGCCTTTTTTCAATAAAGCTCACATCAATCCATACCTCTAAATCATGGTTATTCACTTCTGCCACTCTGTTTCCCTGCTTTCGATAACTCCAAATCCTGTAAGCGCCGTCCAAGCAAATCATCCTTGACGAGCAAATTAAAATCCTCTTGCAGCTGCAACGCAGCCATGATTCTGAGATAGGTACCAATCGCCACTGCTGGAAAGCCTTGCTCTGCCCGATGCAGAGTTGTTCTTGAAATAGAGGATCGCTCAGCCAGAACTTCTGCGGATATACCTCGACGCAAACGGGCAAGCCTTATGCGCTCCCCTAGTCCGGCTAGGATTTTCTGTTCCGATGGGAAAATGGGCTGTGGTTTACTTGGCATGTATCACATTGTACACAAAAAACCTATATTTGTATATAATATGATACAAAAATCCTTTAACCCAAGGTAGCGTTTATCTTAATTTTTGGGTGGTTCCGGTATAGCCTTGCCATCGATCTCGTAGGCCCAGGCGAGAACCTCTGCCACCGCAGCATATAAATCGGGTGGTACTACGTCATTGAGTTTTAATTGCATCAAGAACTCAACAAGCTCAGGCTCATTGCGAGTCGGGATTCCAAACTCTTTGGCTTTTGCCAAAATGGCTTCAGCGACGTAACCCTCGCCTTGTCCGGTCACACGGGGTGCGCTGGTATTGAGCTCATACTTGAGCGCAACCGCTTTTAGAACTTTATTGGGCTGATTAGGCGTCATGGTGCTGTCTCATCATGGATTGCCACATGGGTTTGCGATTGCACCCGCTCCCGAATCTGCTCCTCCAGCATCGTCAATTGATTGGCTAATATGGCCTTGGTCTCCGAGCTGGTCTCGATGGTGAGATTAACCACCTCGCCAAATTGAGTGCCGATTACCTTGATCTTTCCTAAATGCGGTAACTCCATCTCCATGGTGATGCGAGCGCCCTTCACCACTTGCGCAGGATCTTCTGCGCTTTGCTGCCAAGCATCCTCGCGCTCAATCCGCGCATACACATTGGGCAAGACCAAACCGTACCAAGCAAGATCCCCGCGCAAGAGGAGTTTGACTGCATCGCGTACTTGGGGTGTATCCGAGTTCATCTGGCCCAATAGGGTTGTAGCTTGTTGAACCACATCCCCATCGGGCATGGTCTCGATATCTTCTGCAATCGACAGAGCAGCGGGCATGAGTAACTTCTTAATTTGCTCGCCAGCAAAGAGCCCCGAATTTTGCAGATTTTGGTACAAGACGTTCATCGCCACTCGGGGGTCAGCGGCAAGGGCTACCTCACGATTGGTTGATGGCCAGTTCACGGTTGCCGTGTTGAGCTTATTTTTTTGTGCCAAGGTGGGATCCACCTCATCGGCATCTAAGATATTCGATAACAACTGCCCTAAGGCGGCGCTTCCAAGACTATCAAGTCGACTCAGACTCGGAGCCAGGCTTGATTTGGCATCGGCTACCACCGCGGCAGTAGCCAGGTTCATTTGTGACTGGGTCTTAGAAAGCTCAAGTAGCACCGCTTGATTAATTTCAGGCTCAGCAAGTTGACTCCCTTTGAGCACCGCATTCTGAATCGCCGATTGCATCGCCGCACCTTGGTTGGTATCCGTCACGGGCAGTGGCATGTTCAAAGCCACGCGGGGATCAATCGCTTTAAGATTGTCAATGACCGATGGGGCAGCAGGTGGGTTCACCAGATCGTTTTTGTGAAACTCCACAATTGGATTGGCTGGTATTCCGGTCGTCGGTATTTGGATTGCCATCCTGACCCCTTAGGACTCACTGCGCACTCTAAGCCGGTAATTGGCGCATACCCTTATATTACGGCTAAATTAGCCGATTGTGTTATGCACCAATTAGGCTGAGTAAATAACACCGTTTAAATGCTCTTTATACGGCGACAGTACGAACTTGTTCTCCTTGGGAAATACTAGGAAAAGCGGAAGTGGGTTCCCGTGAAGCCAGAGACATCCATGCCTCATACAGCGGAGTCAATACATCCAAAACATCTTGAATCTTCTGAGGAGAACGTGTGTTACGAGCGATGATAATTTCGCTTAAAGACCACTCATAAATAACTTTCAGATTCTTTGCAACCTCTCCCCCAGATTCATGATCTAAGCATGCCAAGAGGCCTTGCTGAATTAGATCATGTGCCTTTGTGAAAGCTTCAATTGCATATTGTTCATTTTCCAAAGAAAATTTACCGATTTTTAAATGATCAAATATTCGCTCATACAGCAAAATAATAATACTTATCGCATCAGAACTATGAGCTACCGTATGATGCTTAAGATTTTCATATGCTGATGCAGACTTCATATTCATATGTACCTCTTTCTAACTATTTCTTTGACTATTAACCAAGCCCTCAAAAGCACTCGCAAGAGAATTACTTGTATTATTTAACTGAAAAAGCAATGAATTTAATGCAGAATATTGAGCAATTAAATTATTTTGGACGCTATTTAATCGATCCTGTAAATCATTTTGTCTTATTTTTAAGTTATCTACTGCTTCTTGCTCAGAGGCAATTTGAGTTTCTAACAAACCGCCTGATTTTACATACGCAGTTAGCAAGTTCTTCAGGTTATTGGCATCACTAATGAATCCAATTTCAACACCTTTTGCAAGGATTTTTTTGATACTTCCTCCGTTTGATTGGGCAAGGTTAATATTAGTATTTGCGTAAACAATTGGATCAAATTTAACACTACCATCTAATTCAAGATTAATCCCTAACGATCCAAGGCTTAAATTTTTCGATTCACCGTTTTCAGTATATGTAATTCCCTTAACAAACATGTCTTTTATTTGATTAATAAATATGAGGGTTCCAGGTGAATTTGCAAATGTACCAACAGTATTTGAATTAGCTGCGTTTGCTGTCAAAGACTTATAGGTTTTTATCAAATCGTTGTATGAAGTAATCAACTGGTCAATTAATCCTTTCGAATTATCGTTTCCATCTGATACTGAAACAGTTGCGGTTGACGTTTTAAATAGATTTAATGTAATACCACTAATAGCATCATTAATTGAATTTGTTGCTCGAGAATAGTTTACTCCATCAATAGAAAATTCAGAATCTTGAGCTAACACTGGCGACGTGATGGGCGATGAAGCTGTATTTATACCCGTCACAGTTACAGCATTATCTTCTCCTGTTTTTGTTCCCTGAATTACTAGCGCATATTTATCTAAACTAGTAGGAACAATTGTTGCTAACACCTCGACACCCAAAGAATTAATCCAATTTTTCACGTCACTTATTGTTGGGCTTGCCTTTAATGCGTTAATCGTTGCAACAGTTCCTGATTTTATTTTTGTTCCGATTGAGTTATACGTTACTCCTCCAATTGTAATTTCAAGGCCAAGGGGATCAATTGAAATTGAGCCGTTAGCAGATGAAAAACCATCTATGGTTTCTTTCGAAGCCTGAGCTAATTGATCAATCGTCAAAGCATATGTGCCCTCTATTGCATTACTTCCTGCGCTTACATTTAGTACTGAGCTATCTGAACTTGAAGCAATAAAATTACTATAACTAGTAGGATTTTGAAATGCCTTCAGGGCATCCTGAAAAGTACTGACCTTACTTTTAATTAATCCTAAATCACTAATTACAGTAGTTCGTGTGGTAATTTTTGCCTGTATAGCATTTAGTGGACGATTTTCAATTTCCATCAATTGCTGGACGATTCCTGCTACATCAAGGCTTGCACCTGAGCTAGATGGAGAAGTTTTTGATACTGACATTTCTTATCCTAATTAAAATATTTGCTGAATTAAGATAAGCAAAATCTATGCCAAATTATTGGCATAGATTTAGTTTTATGTTAGGCTCGTTGGTTCACTAATGCTGCATTCATTTGTTCAAAGCTTTGGGCTAGACGCAAAAGCTCAGCCGAGGGCAATTGACGAACCGTTTCCCCTGTAGCAGGGTTAGTTACACGAACCACGTGATAGCCGGTAATTGAATCCACTGAAAAACTAAGATCCCTTCCCATTGCTTGAACAAACTGCTGTAAATCAGCGGCGGCTTTTTCGATAGCCTCTCGGGTTGGCTGGATTGTCTGGTTGATATTCGATGGTTTGATTTCCACGCTAACAACCTGAGCAATAATTTCTGAATCAGCCTTAACTGATTGATTAGCAGATGAACTAGAAAACGAAGGGCCAGCAGTTTGCAACGGAGTTACGTTTGTTGCAACGTTTCCATTTATATTAACTGATGAACTCATTTTAATAAACTCCCATGCTAATAATTAATTAGACATAGTATGATTTTATTATCATACTACGCCTAATCTTTTCTTACTTAAGCAAAGCCAGTACAACATTTGGCATTTGGTTAGCTTGAGCTAACATAGCAGTTGCTGCTTGTTGCATTATCTGACCACGAGTTAGCTTTGCTGTTTCTGAGGCAAAATCTGTATCAATAATCGCTGATCTTGAGTTTTGCAGATTCGTACTTTGTTCACGTAAGTTTGTTGAAACGTACGACAACCGATTCATCTGCGATCCATATGTGGCACGCTGCGTTGAAATATAGTCTATCGCATTATCTGCAGCCGCCGCAGCTCGTTGGAAAGCAGCTTGCCAATCAGCTACATCATCATTAGCTGTTAATCCTCCCAAATTACCACTAGTGGTACTAGTAATACGAGTACCAAGGGTAGTCATTTGCGATGCTGCACCAGCATAGGCTCCAGAAGTAGCAGTTTGAACGTTTACCGTGTAAATATTAATGAATGAGTCGGAAGCGGGTCCACTTTGGAACTGAAGATCGCTATTGGCACCTTTGCTAACAACAAAACTTCCAGTTACGTTAGTGCCGCTATACAAACTTTGGGAGAGCGCGTTTGCAATTTGACCCGCGGAAGCAGCCACAGCATAAGTTTTTATATCAAATTGGGCGCCAAATGAGGAAAAGTCTAAGGTAGTTGTAGTATTGGCAGCAAACGTACCCAGAGTTAAAGTTTGAGCCACGGTATTACCATTGATGGTACCAGTCATTGTTACTGTACCACTGGTCATACTTGATGATATAGCATAAGTTCCAGGACCCATTCCAGATAAACGTACATCTGAAACGGTTGATGTACTTCCATTAACTGTCAAGGTTTTAATGGCAGAACTTGCAAACGTTGAGGCAATGGTCGTTCCTGTAATTGTTCCAGTGCCAGTTACAGAAATTTGCAACCCAACCTTAACTCCAAAATCACTAAAGTCTAATGTTTGACTTTGTAGAGAAGAAGTAGATGATCCGGCCCCCACAAAATTGTTTACAACAACAGTTTGGGATGTAGCATTACCATCAATTGTTCCAGTTAATGTTAAGTTTGCTCCGCTTGAGGACAAGATAAAGGCTTGACCAGCTAGCTTATTTGTGAAACTATTTGATAGAGTTGTAGTGTACGTTCCAGAACCGCCACCCAAAGTAGCAGCATTCAAAGTTCCGCTTTGTAAGAGTCCACCGGTACTGATGCTGGTAACAGTAAAAACCATATCTTTATCAGCCTCAATTGAACTATTATTAGTATCAACTGTTGAGCCGGAAGATAGTAAATTAATTTGATTAAACTGGGTTCTCGCAGCAGTCTTATTGATCTCATCATTTAGATCCTGCATTTGCGTTACGATCGCCTGTCTTTGAATATTTGACAATGAGCCATCGTATCCTTGTGTGGCTAATTGCTTTAACTTCAAAAGCATATCTTGAATTGTTGCTAACGAATTATCAGCTACCTGCAACAGGTTTGTAGCATTATTCAAATTTTGTACAGACTGATTTGTACCATTAATCTGTGATTGCATGTTTTGAGCAATAGAGAGACCTGCAGCATCGTCTTTAGCAGAATTGATTCTTAATCCTGACGATAAACGTTGCACTGACTGCGCAAGATTGTTTTGCGCATTATTCAGACTATTCTGCGCGAACAATGACGCTAAATTTGTATTAATAACTGTAGGCATTTTTCTCTCCTGTCGTAATAAGCTCTGATGATTTCCGAAAACGGAATCACTGCCCGTACTTTTACTTACGGCATTACTACGACAAGCGTTTAGTGTTTTTTATAAATATTGAAAAAAAGAATAAATATTTTTATAACTTATTGTTTTTAAACACTTTTTATCATTTCCTGATAGGCTGCCTCTAAATCATGTGCGTATTGCTGAGTCTTAAATAAGGGGCTGATATGGCGCATTTGTGCTACTTTGGCCTTTAACTGTGTGAGTTGATTGGGATCATGGGCTATCTCTATAGCTCGCTGCTCGTACTCGGCTTGACTATGCGTAATTAATTCGGGTAGGTTCATGGCAGAAAGAAGACTCGCTGAAACCCGTCCTGCAAATGCCTCCCCAGCCCATGTTAGTAAGGGTAAACCAGCCCATAAGGCATCGCTCGCTGTTGTATGCGCATTACATGGCAAGGTATCTAAGAATAAATCGGCTTGCCGATGTCTTGCCAAATGCTCGGCTAACGGCATGCGTTGAGCAAAAATTAGGCGGCTAGGATCGCCTCCCCTGTCACGAACTGCTTGCTGTAAATTTTTGACAGCTGTCGGATTGTCTGCCAATAACCACAACACGCTCCCAGAGACGGCTCCCAATATCCGCAACCAACTATCCAAGGTGGTAGGTAAAATTTTATAATTATTATTAAAACAACAAAAAACAAAGGCTGTATCCGGTAATCCAAGTTGCTCCCGGGTATAAACCGTATTAGCAATCGGGCGCTCGTCATCGTTCACTTGGTAACTATGTGGCATATAGATTACCTTCTCACTGTAAAAATGCTCATTGCCAGGAGGCACGAGCACCCGATCGGCGACTATGTAATCAATATATGGGGCGCCCATAGTGCCAGGGTAACCCAGGTAATTAACTTGAATAGGGGCTGCACGATAGGCAAAGATACTGGTACGGGCATGTTGCGTAAAGCCCTTAAGATCTACGGCAATATCAATTTGTAATTTGCGCGACAAGGCAGCAATCTCAAGATCCGATTGGCCCCGTACATCCAAAAAATGATCAAAGGCGGCTACGGCGCGTTGCCGCATAACATCAGAAGAGTCTGGGCCAAATGAAAAAGCAAAGAGTTCAAACTGAGATCGATCGTGGCACTCAAAGAGCTTAGCCATTAAAAACATCGTGGCATGATTGTGAAAATCTGCTGAAAAGTATGCTAACCGAATCTTCGGACCCCGCACTGGTGACTGGAGTGGCGGCAAAAACGAAGATAGGCTAGATGGATGCTTATCGGCAATCCAAGTTTGCGCAATTTGTTTTTGCAAAATACCAGAATCAAGTAAGGCAATTGCATGAAATGGTGGGGCAACCTTTTGACCCAATGCTGCGCGCGTTAAAAACTGGGCAAGTTGAGGTTCGAAGTTGGACCAGTCACAAAGCCTACCTTGCAAATTCAGTAAATTGCCTATTAAATAATCGTATTCAGCATTAAGTGCATGAGCTTTTATAAAACAATCTACTGCAACTACATATTGATTTAAATCATGGGCGATTACACCTTTATGATTCCAGGCTCTGGCATCAGAAGAATTTAATTGAATTACCCTATCAATTGCCAAATCTGCTAAATTATATTGACCAAGAATATGATAAGTAACTGACAAATTTAAATATGCATCTAGATAATCTTTCTTAATATCTACTGCCTTTAAAAAACAAACAATTGCATCAGATAATTTATTCACTTGCAGAAAGATGTTCCCCTTGTTAAACCACGCTTCTGCAAAGAAAGGGTTAAGTAATAGCGCTTTATCGCATGACGCAAGGGCTTGATCAAAATCCAATAGTCCCTGCAATGCTACTGCCATATTGGACCAAACTTCAGGGTAATCATTTGATCTTAGTTGGAGCGCTTTTTTATATGCTTCAATTGATTCGGAATATTTACCCGCTGCTTGCAAAGCATTTCCAAAATTTGACCAACCAAAAGCGTTATTCACATCGACATCACATGCAACTTTGAATATATTAGATGCATCTTGAATTAAGCCAAGTCGAAATAAAACAATTCCATAATTTGTTAATCCCCAAAAAGAGTTTGGATCAAGTTTGATTGATTGCTCAAAATATGGACGTGCCTGAGAAAACTTTTGTTGTAACATCAAAATTCTACCCAAATTATAAGTAATTGATGCCGAGTTAGGTAAAATTTCGTTGGCACGCAAGAATAATGACTCACTTTCAATAAATTTATTTTGATTTGAAAATAAATTTGCTAAAACCAAAATAATATTTAAATTTTTTGGGTCCCTTTTCAAGCAATTTTTCAAAAGTTCTTCAGCTTCAAATATTTTTTCTTGCTGAATTAAGTTAACTGCTCTTTGTACAATTTTATCCATAAACCTAATTTTAAATATTTGTTTTTATGAAAAACCTAATTTAGTACTATAAAATTCATATAATACAGAGATGATTGAATTGGCTCTTGTTATAGAAAACATTCGTACACTATTAAGCTCTAACAAAATTGTTGAAGCTCAAGTACTTGCTGAAAAAGCAACAGAAAACTTTCCGCAAAATTTCGATTGCTTATTCCTTTGTGGAGCCATTCATGCTCAGCTACAAAATTACCAAAAAGCAATAAAATTTCTATTCTATGCTCTAGAAATTAATCCCAAGAGTGCTATAGCACATTTTAATTTAGGTATCATTTATGAAAAACAACATCAAAACGATGATGCACTAAAACATTACGATTTGGCAATCGAATTCCAAGCAAATTTTCTTGAGGCTTATTTTAATCGAGCAAAAGTTTATTTGAAGAAAGAACAGCATCGATCAGCAATTGAAGATCTTCAAACGGTACTATCAATTAATCCTAACTTAGCCCAAGCGTATGGACTCATAGGCAATATAAATAAGCATATTAAAATTTTTGACCAAGCTATCGATTTTTATACTAAGGCCATTGAACTCGATCCTTATCTTCTAGAAGCCTTCTTCAATCGTGGAAAAGTTTATTTTGATCAAAGAGCTTTTGATTTAGCTATAGAGGATTTTTTCAAAGTTATATCTCTTAATCAGCAATTTATAGATGCATACTATTTTCTGAGTATTTCATATAAAAATCTTCAGATATATGAAAATGCTCTTCATTATCTTAACTTAGCATTACAGCAAAATGAAAATCATACTAATTGCCTTATTGAGCGATCAAATCTCTATATTGAGCAGAAGAAATATGAACCTGCTTTAATAGATCTAACCAAGTTAATTAATCTTGACCCGATGTTAGCTGAGGCACATCACAATCACGGATTGGTACTTGAAAAACTATTTCAGTTTGATGATGCGAGGAACTCTTACTTAAAAGTTTTATCTTTAAAACCAACTTCAGCTGAAACTTATAACAATCTTGGCAATGTATCACGTGAACTTGGTAAATTTGATGAGGCGATTAGATATTTTGAAAACGCAATATCAATTCGACCAGATTATTCTGAAGCATATAATAATTTAGGTTGGACATTACATACAACTAGAAACCTCAGCCTTTCAATTGAAAATTTAATGAAGGCAATTGATCTAAATGAAAATTTATCTGAAGCTCACGTAAATCTTGCTTTATCTTATTTGGCGCAAGGTAATTATTCAAACGGCTTTTTAGAGTATGAATGGCGAAAGAGATTATCTACTGTTAATTATCGTAATTTATCTTCTCAATTATGGTTAGGTGACGAAGATATTATGAATAAAACAATTTTTGTTTATTATGAACAAGGTTTAGGTGACACCATACAATTTAGTCGGTATTGCGTAATTCTGGCAAATTTAGGTGCAAATGTAATTCTTGAGGTTCAAAGTTCGTTATTTCAATTATTTCGATCACTTAAAGGGGTAAATTATTTAGTGGCCTCTGAAAACATAATCCCCCATCATGATTTCCACATACCGATGATGAGCCTGCCATTGGCTTTAAAAACAAACCTTTCCTCCATTCCTCGCACAACCCCATACATCGAAGCCTGCCAAAGTAAGGTCAAAGAGTGGTCAAGACGATTGGGCGAGCATACAAAGCTGCGTGTTGGACTTGTATGGAGTGGCGGATATAGGCCGAATCAACCTGAATTATGGTCTGTAAACAAAAGACGAAATATTTCTTTTCAAGAAATTTCAAAAATTAATAACCTGGATATTGATTTTTATAACTTACAAAAAGGTGAGCCTGCTGAATCTGAATTAAAAACGCTAAAAAAATCTTTTTGGTCATCAGATAATTTTATTGACTTCACAAATGAATTAAATGATTTTTCAGATACTGCTGCCTTGATAATGAATCTAGATTTATTAATTTGCGTTGATACTTCTGTTGCTCATCTAGCTGGGGCTTTAAATAAACCTGTCTGGCTTCTAAATAGATTTGATACATGTTGGCGCTGGTCAAATCAAAGCCAATCATTGTGGTACCCATCAATAAAAATCTTCACCCAACAGAAGAATGGTGATTGGACTCATGTTATCAATGACGTAATTTCGGAACTCAAACTACTTAAATGAATTAAACTTTAATATTAATAAATTTCACTTTTTTTGATTAAATACTTGATTAGCTCATCACAAAAAAAAGGAAAATTAAAGTCATAAAGCATTTTTTTTCGAGATTCCTCAATTTCTTCTATTGGATTTGAATTCTCATTAAGGTGCGCATCAATGATTTTAATTGTTTCATCAAAATTTTCTATATTTATTGGAATAACAATTTTATTTGAAAAATATTGTCCTATTTCAGATGCGCCGGCATAAAAAACAATACATCTTGCTAGTAAGGGGTCTGATAATTTTTCTGTCCAATAATGCGGATAAATGGAATTTTCTATGGCAATATGATATTTATAATGAACAAGTCCATCTCTTTTATCTGGAATGGGGTTGATATCTGATCCAAACAAATCTAACTTATCACCGTAATAATCTTTTAGTTGATGAGTAAATGCAAATCTTTTTTTATGGCCCGGTAAAAATAACTTAGATGATGTTATGGTTGATATAAGTTTATTCTTTTCAGGGAACGCCTCAGATTGTATTTCATCAAAGTAAAGCCATGAATTACCTGGGGTATGGTTTTTCATTGAAATTCCGTACCACCAAAATAGTCCTGTTGTAACCGAATTAACTTGAAATCCAGAAAAGTTAGATATCGTGTAAGGAGAAACTACACAACCAAATTGATCCAGAAAGTTTGGCTCTGGACTCCAAAAATCCGGCGTCTCCATCATAAAAAATATTCTTTTTTCCTTGGGGATAGCGGTTTTTATTACTGGCGGTGGGGGTGTTAAACAAATAAGCCAGTCTCCAAGGAACTCACCGTTTATCGGGGGAATAAAAATACAATTCCCAACTTGTGAATTACCCAATGGCCATTTTCCAGGCCACTGCCGATATTCCCAGGGGGAAATTGGTTTACTTATATCTCGAGCGATACAAACTACTTGGATACTCATCTGATTAAAATTTTCCCCATGGCCGATAAATACAATTTTCATAAAAATTGATGTATTTAGGAACCAAATGTTCTGAAAACGACTCGATAACTTTAAGTATCCAACTAAGCATATTGTTAATGTCTGTTACCTGACTTCCCAATTCAATTATCGACTGCTCAGCAGGGGTAAATAAATTTTTATGTTTGTTATAGTCTTCTGCAAATGATTGCATATAACTATATAAAGAAAAAATTGCGGCTTCTTCTAATTCGCCCCTTGAAGTTGGTGATTGTCTTCTGAGAATTAAAATAAACGAATCAATTCCGAGAAAAAATTTAATAAAGTAGGCAGCTCGATCGCTAACACCGCCCTTTTCAAATAAACTTTTTATTCGATTAGATATATCTATTTCGCTGCCATTCCAATTATTGTTATCGTATACATAAATGCTTGAATGATCTACTTGAAGAATGCCTGATGATAAATATGCCAATACGATAGCCCAATCGTAATATCCGGTTTTTACAGGATGAAATTCTTGACAAAGAAAATTTATATCAAGAGAAATATCCCTTCGTATGAAGCTGTAGAGCGTATTATTGTTTCCTTTTGCAAGCTCAAAGTATTTTTGTATTCGATCTTTTGCGGTACGTTCCGTAATAGCAAAGTTACTACCAGCAGTGACACCACTATTTTTGTCCCAAACTATGATATTAGGACGCAATCCAATTGTTAATGGATTGTCAATTCTGGTCATCTGAGCTTTTGTTGAAATAATGAAATCATCATCCCCCATGAACGCAATAAATTTTCCTGAGGATAATTTGGCAGCATTTAGCCAATTTTGGGTTTCACTTAACGAATGGTCCGCGTGGTAACTAAATCTATCTGTAATTTGTTGTCCAAATTTTTCTGATTTCAACAAATCACCAGAATTATCACTTACAGAAAAATCTGTATCTTTATTTAACTTGATATAAGTTAATGCTGATTCAATAGATCGCTGAGAATTTCCCAATGGGCGATTAGAGGGCATGCATATTGACCTATAGACTTCATCCATAATTTTTACCTGCCAAATTTATGATACTTCGTAAGTATTTCAGTAAAATTTTTAAACACTTTTTATCATTTCCTGATAGGCTGCCTCTAAATCATGTGCGTATTGCTGAGTCTTAAATAAGGGGCTGATATGGCGCATTTGTGCTACTTTGGCCTTTAACTGTGTGAGTTGATTGGGATCATGGGCTATCTCTATAGCTCGCTGCTCGTACTCGGCTTGACTATGCGTAATTAATTCGGGTAGGTTCATGGCAGAAAGAAGACTCGCTGAAACCCGTCCTGCAAATGCCTCCCCAGCCCATGTTAGTAAGGGTAAACCAGCCCATAAGGCATCGCTCGCTGTTGTATGCGCATTACATGGCAAGGTATCTAAGAATAAATCGGCTTGCCGATGTCTTGCCAAATGCTCGGCTAACGGCATGCGTTGAGCAAAAATTAGGCGGCTAGGATCGCCTCCCCTGTCACGAACTGCTTGCTGTAAATTTTTGACAGCTGTCGGATTGTCTGCCAATAACCACAACACGCTCCCAGAGACGGCTCCCAATATCCGCAACCAACTATCCAAGGTGGTAGGTAAAATTTTATAATTATTATTAAAACAACAAAAAACAAAGGCTGTATCCGGTAATCCAAGTTGCTCCCGGGTATAAACCGTATTAGCAATCGGGCGCTCGTCATCGTTCACTTGGTAACTATGTGGCATATAGATTACCTTCTCACTGTAAAAATGCTCATTGCCAGGAGGCACGAGCACCCGATCGGCGACTATGTAATCAATATATGGGGCGCCCATAGTGCCAGGGTAACCCAGGTAATTAACTTGAATAGGGGCTGCACGATAGGCAAAGATACTGGTACGGGCATGTTGCGTAAAGCCCTTAAGATCTACGGCAATATCAATTTGTAATTTGCGCGACAAGGCAGCAATCTCAAGATCCGATTGGCCCCGTACATCCAAAAAATGATCAAAGGCGGCTACGGCGCGTTGCCGCATAACATCAGAAGAGTCTGGGCCAAATGAAAAAGCAAAGAGTTCAAACTGAGATCGATCGTGGCACTCAAAGAGCTTAGCCATTAAAAACATCGTGGCATGATTGTGAAAATCTGCTGAAAAGTATGCTAACCGAATCTTCGGACCCCGCACTGGTGACTGGAGTGGCGGCAAAAACGAAGATAGGCTAGATGGATGCTTATCGGCAATCCAAGTTTGCGCAATTTGTTTTTGCAAAATACCAGAATCAAGTAAGGCAATTGCATGAAATGGTGGGGCAACCTTTTGACCCAATGCTGCGCGCGTTAAAAACTGGGCAAGTTGAGGTTCGAAGTTGGACCAGTCACAAATATGTAATTGAGTGTAAAAGGCCGTTCCCTCTACGTATTCATAGGTTGGTTTTAAATCAAGGGCGCGCCGATAATTTGGCAAGGCCAGTTCGTGTTGTCCAACATTAACAAATAAATTTGCACGATTATGGTATGGTTCAGCATAAGAATCTTTTAAATCAATTGCCCGCTGAAAATCAGCTAAAGCATCATTAAATTTACCCATTTTTTCATGGACATTACCACGATTATTATACGCTTCAGCATAGTCAGCTTTAATCTCTATAGCCTTGTCTAAATCTTGCAGTGCCAAAGGATAGTGTTGGAGTAAGTAGTACAAATTACCACGATTATTAAATGGCTCTGGGAAAGTATTTTTTAATTCTATTGCTTTGTTGTAGCAATTAATTGCCTCCTGAAACTCACCAAGTTTTTGATAGGCATTTCCAAGATTATTAAATCCTTGAAAAGATTTTGGATTACCAGTTAAATACTTTTTGTATTCCTCAACAGCAAGTATTGTCTGACCTATTTCCTGATAAGAACCGGCTAAATTATAAATTGCATCTGCAAGATTTGGATTTAACTCGAGTGCTTTTTTAAAAAAATTTACAGCCTCTTCAGGCTTTCCGGATTGATGTAAAGCCATACCAAAATTACTGTAAACAACTGCTTCCGCTGGATTTACCTCTATTGCCTTTAAAAAATATGTGAATGCCTCTTTATAGTCATGGTTATCCGCAGCAACACAGCCAAGTAAATGAAGAGCATCGAAATGGTGCGGATTATCCTTAAGCGCATCAAAATAAATTTTTGCAGCATCTATTAATTTCCCTTCCACGTGAAGAGAAAAGGCTTTTTTAACTAAATCATCAGCAGAATTCGTTTTTATTTTTTTTTGAAGGCGAGAATTCTCAAGCTGTGAGAATTTTCTCTTTAAATGTTTCATTGGTAGCTTGATGTGCGTAGTTTTTATATAAATTCTGAAATCTTATAAGCTCAATCATAATCTGTAATGTTGTCTTACATAAAATTGTGTATGCATAATGATTTAATCCAAGCTGAGTAAATTTCGGACCAGTTAAGTTTGTATGCTCACACGTAGATATTAAAAAGAATAAATATCTTTTAGATTTATGGTTAGTCAATTGATTCTCTGGTAAAGCCAACGACTAATAAATTGCACCAAATTAGATCATATTGAGTACATCTAATTTTGGGAGAATGAAAGGTTATGTCATTGATATATTGACCTCAAGACTGAGGACTTCCTAACCTAGGAAGTCTTTTTCTTAGCAATTTCCCTAAGAAAATCGGTATCTTATCGGCAAATATTGCCTAAGTTGTTTACATTTTTTCCTCATATGGGTATATTTAGGGCAAATTTTGCATTTATTGGCAGATTTAGTACTTTTTTTGTTTTTTGAGGGGTCTTATTTGCGTAATTTAAGGGTTAATACCTATCTCTTATGAATATCTTAGGTATAGAGACAGCCAAACTACCTAGTCCATCTGCCCAGGGCGCTATACCTGTCCTTGTTTTACTCGTTTTAATCATGATGCTGGTGCCATTACCAGCTGTGATGCTCGATGTGCTCTTTACCTTCAACATCGCCTTATCAATCATCGTTTTATTTACTGCCATCAATATCAAATCCTTTAAGGATTTTGTGGCGTTTCCAACGGTTTTACTACTCACCACCCTATTACGACTCTCTCTCAATGTGGCTTCCACCCGAGTAGTGCTCTCCGAGGGCTATCAAGGCACCGATGCAGCCGGTAAGGTAATTGAAGCGTTTGGAGTGTTCTTAATTAGCGGTAACTTTGCAGTTGGTATCGTGATCTTCATTGTGATCACCATCATTAACTTTGTGGTGATTACTAAGGGCTCGGGGCGTGTCGCTGAAGTCTCAGCCCGTTTTGCCTTGGACTCGATGCCCGGTAAGCAGATGGCAATTGATGCGGATTTGAATGCCGGCATCATTCAGCAAAATGAGGCTAAGGCCCGCCGAGCCGAGGTTGCTCAAGAAGCTGACTTTTACGGCTCAATGGACGGTGCATCCAAATTTGTGCGCGGCGATGCGATTGCCGGCATCATGATTTTGGTGATTAATTTAGTCGGCGGTTTATTGGTTGGCGTGTTCCAACACGACATGTCATTTAGCAAAGCACTCTCTACCTTTGGTGCGCTAACCATTGGTGATGGTCTTGTAGCGCAAATTCCAGCACTCATCATCTCCACCGCTGCGGGTATTTTGGTAACCCGCGTTGCAACCGAAGACGATTTCTCGGGCCAGGTATCAAAGCAGTTCCAAGCCAATAGCAATGCGCTAGCGGTGGTGGCTGGTGTTTTTGGGGTCTTGGGTGTCATTCCTGGAATGCCCCACTTTATCTTCATTACCTTTGCCGTTCTTTTTGGGGGCTTATCTTATTTAGCGCACCAACGAACCATCAAACGGGAAGAAGAGGCTGCGGTAGCAGCTCGTGCCATACCGGTTCGTGAAGAGTTGGAATGGAAGGATGTGCCCATTGTTGAGCCTCTGTGCTTGGAGTTGGCGTATCGCTTGATACCACTGGTTGATCGCGGCGATGAGAGTGATCTCATTAAACGTATCAAAGCGATTCGTCGCAAGTTCGTAACCGAGGTTGGGTTCTTAATTCCGTCGGTGCATATCCGGGATAACTTGCAACTACCGGCTGAGAACTATCGCGTCTTACTTTATGGTGCGGAGATTGGTCGCGGCCAATGCTTACCCGATCGCCTATTAGCAATTCAACCGAGTGGTGCCGAAGTGATTAACGGTATTGCCGTCAAAGACCCAACCTTTGGCATGCCCGCGGTGTGGATTGAGCGCTCCCAACGCGATGATGCCATTACCAAAGGTTGCACCGTGGTCGAGCCTGCGGTGGTGTTAGCAACGCACTTAGATCATTTAATCCGCCAACACGCGAGCGAGTTACTCGGTCGCCAAGAGACCCAAGATCTCTTGGATCACTTCAAGTTGAGCTACCCCAAGCTGGTTGAGGATGTGATTCCGAAGGTGGTAAGTGTTGCCACCCTCCAGCGGATTTTGCAAATGCTCCTGGATGAGAACGTCCCCATTAAAGATTTGCGCACCATCATCGAGGTTGCGAGCGAGCACCCCGATAAGCTATCCAACCCCATCGATGTCATGCCCTTCATTCGCTATGCCCTGCGTCGCACCATCGTGCAAGAGACTTTGGGTGAGGGGCCCAACTACCAGGTCTTGGGGATTCAGCCGGAGTTTGAACGCCTCATTGAGCAATCGATTGGCGCTGGTGCAATCGCTCCGGATGGTGTGATTGAGCCCTCCTTGGCACGCCTATTTGGAGAGGAAGTCATTAAAGGCGTGCAAGAAATGGAAGCCAATAATTTACCGCCAGTGATTGTGAGTGGTACCCGCACCCGCATGACTTTTGCCAAGATTGCCAAACGGGTTTGCCCGCAAGCCATCGTCCTGGCACTGGGCGAACTCCCCCCCAGCGCGAATCTGAGCTTTTACCGAGTAATATGTAGTCAGGCAGGCCAAACCAACTAAAATCCCTGTATAACGGAGTACATATGGGTCCCCAAAAATTCACCGCCTCAAACACTGCAGAAGCCTTAAAAAAGGTTCGCCTCGAGATGGGTGCCGATGCCATGATTTTGTCGACAAGCGACACTGTCAATGGCGTTGAAATTGTGGCCATCACCCCCCAAGATTTAGCCAAACTCTCCTCCGGAGGATCTGGCTCAGGCGGTCGCCCCCGCGATCTCGACCCCGAAGTGGAAATTGCCCCAAGCTTTGCCCAACCCGCTAAATTAAGTGCGGCTCGCAATATCCCCAAGCCCAGCACCTTCGCCACAGCTGATCCCAGCAACAACGCTGGCTTTAAGCGCGTGGAGTTCCCCAGAATTTCCCCTTCTTCCGCCAACATCAGCTCGGGAGATAGTTTTAAGCCGGCTTTTTTTGAGTCCTCGCAGCGCATTCCTGCCAGTGAGGCTAAATTTGTAGGTGAGGGTTCGGAGGAAACGCCAGTTACGCCCAAATCATTCAATGGCAGCCATCGCAACGGCGCTGCTGAAGCAAGTCCGAACCCAAAAACCATTGCTGAGCTTGCAAACTCACCGCGTGTTGAGAAGCTCCTCTCCGAGATTGGTGAGGTGAAGAACTTATTGCAATCGCGTGTGGCTGGTAATTTTTGGGGTAATTTGCAGCAAGAGAAAGCTCACCTCACCGAGGTCATCAAGCATTTACTCAATACCGGCTTCTCCCCCCAGTTGTGCGCAGACATCACCCGTCAACTTCCAGAGACCTCGGATCTTCCCACCCTCTTACAGAATGTGCGCGATCAGATCAAGGGCATGATCAAAACCGTTGATGCCTTTGCGACCTTTGATAAAGGCGGGGTGTTTGCATTCATTGGACCCACTGGGGTCGGCAAAACCACCACGGTAGCTAAGATTGCAGCACGTTGCGTGTTGCGCTATGGACGCAATCAAGTCACCCTCTTAACGACCGATACCTATCGTATCGGCGCCCAAGAGCAGTTAAAAGTATTTGCCAAGATCTTGGGACTTACCGTGACCTCTTTGCGTGACGGCGAAGACCTCTCAACCAAACTTAAAGAACTCTCAGGGCGCAAGATTGTTTTACTCGATACTGCTGGCGTTAGTCAGCGCGACACCCTGATGCTTGAGCAATCCAAGACCTTGCAAGATGGCTCACAAAATGCGTCGCGGATCTTGGTGATGAGCTCGACAACCGATTTAAGAACGCAAGAAGAAGTGATTAAGCTACATAACCAAGCAGCTCAAAAGAATGGGGCTGGCAAGATTGATGCGGCGGTCATTACCAAGATTGATGAAGCGGCCCACGTGGCACCTGTGGTCGATAGCATTATTCGGCACGATATGCCGCTCTTATTTATCTCCAATGGTCAGCGTGTACCCGAAGATTTGAGCTTGCCTGATCTTGATTACTTAAGTCATCGCGCCGTTCAAGCACGAGCATTCTCTGAAGATCTGTCTTACAGCGATGATCAAATCCCAGCCATCTTCTCCAATAACTTGGGTGATTGGATCAAAACCTCCTAATGACTGAGAGCGTTTCACAATCAGGCGTTGATCAAGCCGAGGGCCTGCGCTCCATCTTTGGCGCTGAATCCAGTTGTGTGGTTTGCTTAGCCAGCGCCCTTGATGTCGATACGACGATTCATTTGGGGCATGGCACTGCGCATGCCCTGAAAAATGGGGGTCATAAGACTTTGCTGCTAGATGAGTTTGGCTTATCCGAGCGGCGCACCATGGCTGGTTTTTTATACCCCACTCGCTACGATCTGGCCCAAGCCTTGAGTAACGCTGTTCATCTCTTAAAAGTAGTTCGTAATGTTGAGGATCACTTTTGGTATGCCACGGCAGCTAAGATTCGAGCGCTGCACGCCCGTCGGCAAATTAAGCTACCCACTTTGGATGAGCGACTTTTGCAAGCGGGCTTGAGCATCGATTACATCTTGGTACCCACCACCGATCCGAATGCCACCATCTTGTCCTACTATGGTCATCAAATTAAACGCTTTGTAGTGAGCTCGCCCGATCACGAATCCTTGAGTCGAGCCTTAGCCATGGTGCGCGAGATGTGCGTGTTTCAGACCAATGAAAGTTATCCGGTGTTAATCATTGGTGGCGCCTCCGAAGAAGAGGGGCAAGCCGCCTTTCAAAAATTAGCCGAGGCTTCACAAACGGTCTTGCATCAAGCGCTGCACTTTGCCGGTTGGATTCGAGCGTTTATGTCAAGTCGCATTGTGGTGGATCCCGAAGATAACGAAATCAGTGTTCCGGTAGCGGGCCCCGTGAGCGAATTTGTTCTGCCCGTGGAGTTTTTCAAAACGATTTCCGCCAAAATAACGGCTTAGGTTCATTTCTGCCGTATTATTGGCCTACCGTTTTTATTACCGTATTGGCATGCCCCCACGCACTCCCACTGCCTATCAGGCGCTTGACCTCAATGAGGCCATTACCACCCATTTACCGCTGGTAAAACGCATTGCCTATCAGATTGCATCGCGCTTACCCCCGAATGTTGAAATCGATGATTTGGTGCAAGAGGGCTTAACGGGTCTACTCGATGCACTCAAGCGTTACGAACCACAACCAAATCTGAACTTTGAGGTCTATGCGCGCACCCGGATTCGGGGGGCGATTTACGATGCCTGTCGACGCAACGATATCCTGCCGCGCAACCAACGCGATGATCTCGTCCGTCTTGAAAAAACTACGCGCTCTCTTGAGCAGACCCTCGGTCGTCATCCTACCGAGATCGAAGTGGCCGATGCCTGTGAAATGAGCCTTGATCAATACCATGAGGTGATGGGGACCATGGTCAATCTCATGCCCTTGGATGATCTCTCCGAAGAAATGCTCCCCGCTGATCTAGGTTCTGATCCATTGCAAGCAGCATCGATGCGGCAGTTTGCTGATCGCATTGCATCGATTCTTGAGGGCCTACCTGAAAATGAACGGTTAGTAATGGCGCTGCATTACCAAGAAGACCTATCCTATCGCGAGATTGCACAGGTCATGAACCTAACGGCTGGGCGCATTAGCCAAATCCATACCCAAGGAATGATTCGGATTCGGGCGAAGCTGAAAATTCGCTAAGGTCTTACCTTACGCCTTAAGCCTTTCGAGATAACACCCCACCCACCGCACCAGGCACCTCGCCGTCACTGCCGTAGGTTGCTCCTGGCGCTTGTTGGGCGATGAAGGATTGCATGGCGGCACTGCGTTGCATGGCTAGACGAATCAAATCGCCATTAATTTGGTGATCGACCGATGCTTGATCGAGTAATTGATGCAAGATTTGTTTTTGCTCTTCGGGGTATTGATTGATATCGGCTTTGAGTTTCTCGGGTCCTTCGGGATAACCATTGATTAACTCCAACGCAACCCGGGTTTGCTCAAGGGCATCGGGCAATGCATCCATATTGTTGGTTTCCAGTGTTTGGCGCAGACGAGCAACGGCGGCGGCAATTTGTTGTAAAAGCGACTGGAGTTCAGCAAAGGTCATAGCGATGAAGGAATCAATGAAGTTGGCGATAGCATACGCTAAGCCATGAATGGCTTCAAGTTTTGCTTTCGCTTTAGAAAATTACTTGGCGCGAACTTTGCTACCAAGGGCAGCAATCGTATCGCCTAAGATGCCGTTGGCAATCTTTTGGTAGTCGATCTCAAATTCACCGGCATCGATCTTGGCACGGATTTTATCCAAGAGGACTTTATCCGTTGCCTTATCGGTTTTGAGCTCTTCCTTGATCTCAGCCAGTTTGGCCGTGAGACTAATATCAAGGCTGACTGCGGGGCCCTTGAGTGCCTCGGCCTTCGCATTGGGATTTTGGATACCAGGGGGCGATTTTTGAGCAACATCCACCCGGCCTGGCTCTTTGCCCGACGGAATGAGTGGTGTACTGTCGTTGATCTTCATCGCTTTCCCTTATAAGTCCGTACTTTAACGGTCTAGGGTCATTTCCACAACCCCGGGCCGTATCACCTTACCCTGCAATACCTGGCCATCGTTTAACCGAACCCGCACCATTTCGTTCATCATGCCTTGCGTTTGGGCGGTTCCGGTCCCGGTAACCTGGAAATCCCGACCTTTTAGCAAAATGGTAACCGGATCCCCTACTTTGATTACGGCAGTTTCTCGTAAATCGTTTAGCCCAATCGGCATCCCCATCTGGATGGGGCGGGTTAAGACCCGGTCGTCCGCCTCCCTGGGGCTTCGTAGAACGTCATCGGGCACCCCGGTGAGATCTCCGTTGGTGATGCGCATGTCCGAGGCCGATAAGCGGCTTCCGGCCTGTAAATAGCGGGTGGAGACCACATAATCCCCGTACACCCGGATCATCACCGGGATATTGAATAACCAGGCGGCTTTTAGGCAACGGGCCTGCACCACGCTGCGCCCCCAAAGACGCATATTGGGGGCCGATAAGACCTCAATCGTTCCTCCGGGGCAGGCTGGGAGCACCATGGAAGGCTCCAAAAAGTCCACTTCGGTCCGAAAACCAGCCACCGTCGGGCTTTTTTGGATAAAGCGCCGAATGTTGTTTTGCACCTCAAGCGGAATGCCTGGAACTTGCTGGGCAAGATTGGTAGGGGGATTGGCTTGGGATTGGGTTTGGGCTTGGGTTTGCGCGTCAGCCGCTTGGGTTCCAAAAAGGGCAAGCCCTAGGCAAAGCAATAGCGCGCGCAGACGATTCATCGTGTGAAGCGATCGATCGCTACCCAATAATGGGCTTGGCTATCGCCATCGAGTGCGATCCCGCCCAACCACGCCGGCTTCGAAATGGAACTGGGGATCTCGAGGTGGATGTTCATGGTCTGCATCCCAATAAACTCGTGGGCATAAAGCTCGTACAGTTGATTACCCACCCGCAGCTTTAGCTGAATCTTCGGTTCCTCAATCGAGCCGAGTTGATCCCAAACCGTTTTCTCGGACTCGAGAATGCGATCCGAGGAAAGGTATTGAACAGCGGGAATCGCATAGAGCTCGTGATGGCGGACCATGTTCACAATCGGCATCCGAATCAAGCTTGAGGGGCAACTCATCCGAATCCCTTGCTCCATGACCTCTATACTGCCCGCAATCGAAGCAAGCAAACCGCCAATCGCAACCACCTGGTCTTCGGTGGGAACGATGGCATCCAGATCCACAAAGATCATGGAGCCCTGCTCCACAGCAAAAATACTCGGGCATGGGGGCAAGATACTTAAGCAGGTCACAAGCGTTTGGGCAATATCGGGATCGGCATAGACCTCATCAATCAAAAGCTCATCGCTCAATCCCTCAAACCGTTTTTTGAGGGATTGCTGCCCAACCCGCACGATGTCATCTTGCTGGTCAGACAATAAATGATCGCTTTCACTGCGGCTCCAACCTTTAGCCTTTTGCGCAATCATCCGAACGGCTTGCAAACGATTTAGGGCGGCGCGACGATTAAAGCTGTATTGGCTATTTTGATCAATAAAGTTCGTAGCGATTGATTTATCAAGCGAACTCATATCGTTGATCTCCGTGGCGGCTACTGGGATAGTCAATGCAGTGTCAAGGGTAGCGATTCCATCACTTGCACTGGTCATCGGATTTAAAAAGGGTTTAAAAATGGCATCAAGGTCTTGAATGGTTTGATCCAGACGTTTATTAATGATGTCACTTTGGGTTGGGTAGTCAATGATCGGATCAACCACACTGCTTTGCGAAATTGCGCGGTGTTTAAAGGAATCCACCGCAGCGTGCGCATGGCTTAGGCTTGCATGCACCTCCGAGAGTGAATGGGCAATGCTTTGTTTGTTAAAGCGCAGCAACTGCTTCCAGAACTCCTTTTTTTGACTCTCCAGGTGCGTGAGGTCCGGAGTGTGAGTGTTCTCGCCATTTTCATCGGCCAAAACGGAGACGCTCTCGGTTTCAGCTCGCACAATCTCGACAAGATCGTGCACGAGCAGCACGAGCTCTTTACTACTTTTACTCTCGGCCTCATTTTGGGCATTACTCGGGCGATGATCTTTGAGTTGCTGACTCAGCTCGGTTGCAAAGTTCGAGAGCTCAACCATCCGCGCGCCGTCTAGGGCATTGGCTAAATCAACGCAATGCATGATGAGGCTATCAAAATTACCCAGTTCTTGCGATTGCGCAATGACCAAGCCTTCTAAGGCTCGATCAATGTCAACCAGAAACAGTGGGCGCTCTTCAGCCATGGTGATCAACCCACTTCTTCAGTGACGATACCGATTCGCCCAATTGCTCCAACTCGGCTTTCCATTCATCAAACGCAACGATCACCCGGTTTGCATCCTGCTCAAAGATTTGCAAGGAACCTGAACTTGAAATCGCAGCCTGTGATTTACGCATCCGTAAATCCAGTTCGTCATACAACTGCTTGACCAAGCCCTCAGACTGGGTGACGGTCGACTCCACTTCCTCAATTAAGCCATTCAATTTTTCGGTTTCGGCAGCCAGTTGTTTGCCAGAATGGTTATCCAAAATCGCGAGGTATAGACGAATGCCTTGTTGCTTGAGTGCATCAAAGGCTTCTTGGATTTGCTCGGGTACTGCAATGACCTCAATCGCTGATGAATCATTCTCAAGCTCTGGTGGATGCCCGACTTCGCCAGCTTGCCGACTCAGCATGGTGATCGATTGGCGCAGTTTAATTCCGAGTTCATTAACCGCATGAAATTGTTCACTAAGGCGATCTAATTCCTTATGGAGGTCATCCTTAAACGCAATCTGCTGCTTCGTGGAAATACGCTCGGCTTTCCGGTCCGATTGATTTTTGGTCCACCGTTGCGCAATCGATGATTTTGGAGTGCGATCGGTATACACCAAGGTCTTGCTTAAACGACTCACTACGGCAGCGCTAATGAGTGCCAAGAGGGATGACAGTACGCTAATGAGGAGCAAAATCGATGGCAAGTTACCGTAGTTGTCCTCGAGCGCCGTGGGTTGCAGGCCACTCTTTTGGGCGGCTAACCGAATACTGCGTGGATCTGCAGTGGCAGTACGAATCGCAATCAATTGCTTATTGAACTCTTGCAAGGCGCGCAGTGTGGGCTGAGCCTTGGTCTGCCACAAACTTGCCCTTAATTTGGTCGTCAGTTCAATGACCTTGGGATTTGGTTTGGCACCAGGCGCTGGCTTTTGCACGCTGGCATCCAACAAATTGCGCTGATCAATGGTCTCGGCAAAACTTTTATTCAGTTCGGTGAGGCTAGCGATGTCGGTGACGTTTATCTGCCACGCTTTACTGGCTTTGATAAAAGCATCGGCACTCACGGCCATCTTATAGAGCGGTGAATCCTCAGGGGTTTTTGTAAGGTCGAGGATGCCAGCAGGAGCCATAAACGGCGCTAAGGCTTGGGCCAGCACTTTAATGTTGTTGAGCTCAAGCTCTTGATTGGTGAGCGTGGTCACTGCGGCATCGACAATCGCAGCAACTGCAATCACATCGCTCGCATTCTTAAGAACCGGAATGGCTTGAGGTTCGGGTACTGCAACGATTGGCTCTTTAACCGATGGCTTGACCGACTCATCCAGCGCAGAAAAAATGGAGTGGGCTAAACCATCGAGAGCGCCAAAAAATGAGCTTGGTTTTGGCTCAACGGGAGCCTCTGAGTCTTTGGCAGCCTCTTTTGGCTTACTCACAATCTGCACTTGATCCAAAAACTGTTTAAGGTCTTTGTTGGATTTCTTAAGGCTGGCAAACCAAGCGGTTTCAAACGGATGGGGTCGATTGATTTGATCGGCAAGATCCTTTAATACAAATGGCAATTTCACGGCAATCGCTTGTTCTGCTGAGATTGCGTTGGCATAACGGTCTTCATTAACCCAATGGCGCTCTGCAAGAAAAGCAGCCATCCCCGTGAGGACCGACAAAATTAACAGGACATAGCTAAGAACGGACCATGAGCCCGAAGCTTTGGGGGCAACAAAGACCGCGTCCTTTACACCCTCATCGAGATTGGGTTTGTCCTGGGTATTGGCATTTTCCATTTCACTATCCACGCATTTAATTTGTCAGTACTTTGACAACAGAGTAATCGAAGCCACCATGGTGCACCGAGTTGCCTGACTCGCTCGCGCCCCCATGAAATGGTCCAGTAATTTTGCGCACCCTAAAGGCAGGCCCCATTCGGCCGCGATCTTTTAAAACAATCACCCAACTGGGATCTTCGCAGGCTCGTCCCCAATCCTGAAGATTGATTGAACTTTGCATGGGTTTTAAGAGGGCATGATGGGGCTTAAGGTAAACGGGCTCCCCCTCATGCACCACGATGCCATCCAAGCGTAGGGCATCAGCTGACTGCGGAGTCTGCTTACAAATGAACGTGGCATAAATCTGACGTGCAGAGATCGCACAATGCTGACCATTGATCTCGATGCCAAGCCAATACTCTATAAGAGGGCTATTCATGCTGAACTTTTATGCCTAAACGAGCGGTTATATAAGAACGATAACAGAGCAATCCCAAAGAACAATAAGGCAGCCACCAGGCCGCTAATAGCATCCCCAAAGCTACCCAAAATCTCAATCACCTTGTTTTCCAGCAAGCGGCGCTGACTGAAATAATCCTCCAGACTTTCAGACCAGCGTTTATGCTGCCATGCAATCAAATCGCTTGATTTAATCCGAATTGGCTTGGCGTTATTGAGATCAACCATTTCCGTACCTAAATTGTTGAGCTGACGTGCCATCTGCATCAAATTGTTGGCTGCATCAGTGCGCCAATCGGCGGGAATGGTGCTCATAAAATCATTTTTATATTGCTCAGCCAGTCGCTTGGCATCTTGCTCGGTAATGTAGAAAACATCCTCTGGGAGGGCAAACTTAATTCCTGTGTTGTTGCCATGAAAAATAATTCCCTTGGGGCTGCGTAAAATAATGTTTAACTCCCGCTTATCCCGCAACACTCGCAAAGAGAGTTCAGGGCTTGGCTTATCGCTAAGCGCGAGATAAAACCCCATCACGGATTCCAGCTTGGTGCCGCCCACGGTCAAAATCGTGTCGCCCACCTTGATCC
This sequence comes from Polynucleobacter sp. HIN8, assembly GCF_030297615.1. NCBI lineage: Bacteria > Pseudomonadati > Pseudomonadota > Betaproteobacteria > Burkholderiales > Burkholderiaceae > Polynucleobacter > Polynucleobacter sp. HIN8. The sequence goes on from NZ_AP028139.1 coordinate 1,538,687, forward strand.
CCGATTGCTCGGCCGGTGATCCGGTCTCGATCGCAGCAACCACGGGCTTAATGATCTGCAAGCTGGGCTTCGATAACTTATTTTCGTACTCCGAGAAAAACTCAAAGGTTCTCTGAATCGCAGCGTCCAGTGCAAGTGGCTGATCGGCAGGTGAATTAGCGGCCTTTGGGGGTTCGGGGGGAGCCTTCGCCGGATCGATCGGAGACTTCGCTGCCTCGGTATTTGCTTTTTGGGCAGGGTTAGCAGCCGGACGTTTGGTCGCCTTTTTCATCAGCATGTCATAGCGCTGCGGGCCAACAAAATCAGCAAAGCGGGGTTGCTTCACGGTTAAGGCATTAAATTGCATCGAGGCATCGGTTAGATCGCTAGCAGCACTGAATAAAACGCCCAGCGCAATGGCTAAGAGAAGGCTGGCAAAGCCCAAGAACCAACCATGCACTGTTTTTTTCACTTCGGTGGACATACGTCGTGACTAGTCTTTATTGTTTTTTACGAATCGCTTGATTCAAAATAAATCGGCTTTTTAAGGTCTCAACCTCACGATGCTCTGCCAAGAGTTGAACTTCCGTTTTGCGCTTATCCATTAAGAGTCGGCAACTCGCAATGTCATCAATCCAGTCGCCTGAGCGCATTTCAATGACGGCTTTCTCTAAAATCTCTCGACCTGTAGACTCATTGGCCTTGACCCGCGCAACTAATAATTTCACATCCTCGGGATCTCGCAAGATCAGTTCAACAAAATACGTTCTTGCAAATCGATAATTGATTGCACTCAGAGAGTACTGATGGTCTTGGAGCGTAAAGCGAATCAAAATACCGTCTTCAGCAACAATTGGCTCGACCGATAAATCAGTAATGCCCGCCTGACGATGCCATTCCAAATCGGTTTCTTGTGCCTCGGGTGATTTTTTAGGAAAAGCGCGGGTTTCGTAATAAATTTGATAGAGGGTCTCTGGAAACCGCTTCTCAATGGCTAAATTTTTTAAGACCTCGGCGGTGGAAGTAATGCGAAGACGCTCGGCCATCAAATCCAACTTCATATTGCTTATTTTTTGATTAATTACATCCTCTAGTTGATGGGTCTTTTGTAGACTACCCACCAACAAGGGTTCGAGTTTGACCTTTTCACTTTCCTCAGGCGAAACCGGTTTTTCTTCCTCTTCTTTTTTCTTCGTCAGTAAATCCCGCAAGAATACGATCGCGACAATGCAAAACAGGGTGGCACAAACCACCACAATCCATTTTCCAAGGGTCATATTCTGAAAGAATGCCAACATAGCGCTACCAAAACCTTTAGTTTAACGAATGCCCAATACCTGTTCAATGCTCCATAGCCCTATTCTAGACTGCGCCCATGAAAATCAATGCGAGTCCTTATAGGGTGGAGTTAAAGGCTTTTATAAGGTCCTTGGAAATATTCGCAACCCAATTCGGCTAGGGCCAATTGAATGACAGCATCATGAATGGAATTTTGTGCAATGGGGATTTGGCCCATGGTCTTAGCCAAGGCAACAATACCCTCAATCTGTGATCGGGCGCGTACGTCATCACAAATCCGATCGCATAAATGTACAGAGAGCTTAACTAAGGAAAAAAATGGTTCGCACTGACTGCCAAAACGCGATTGAGGGCGCCCATAATGATCCAAGCACAGCATAATCTCAGCCTCACTCATCGCCCGATAAAAATGATCCACCACCATCGGGCTTGACTGCAAAAATGATTCATCCATTTCGAGGCAAATCGTTTGAGCGGGAAGCGCATGATTCACGACATACGCTTGGAGCATTTGGGTAAACGATTGAATCAGTGCCATATCCTGCATAATCAAACGCTGCGGTACATCAATGGCCAAACGAAATGGCGTATGACCCGAAACGAACGATGCTGCACGGTGCAATCGTAAGCGCTCTAAGTAATGAAACCATTGCGCCAAATCCATGCACGCTGCAGGCAATCGAATTTCTGCACCAACACAACTCTGATGACTATCAATCTGCATCGCTGCCGCGAACGAAGTAGCCTGTGCACTAATGACCTCGGGCGGCAGCGCATCTGCCATCCGCAGCGCATTTCCACCGCTGCGCTTGGCTTCACGGAGTGCATCATCAGCACTCTTGATCAGTCCCTCAAAGGTGGATTGCGTATCGATTGGACAAGATCCAATACTGATTGTGATTGAATAGAGTCTCCCATCAATCCGATAGGGCTCTTGCATGCGCGCTAAGAGTCGCTCACAGATGGCTTGACCTTGCATCGAAGCATCCGCAGCGGATAGATCAGACAGAATGACGATGAACTCATCACCACCAAAACGGCATACCAAATCATGGGCCCTGAGAAGCGATGCGAGCCGTTGGGAAAATGCACTTAAGAGAGAGTCGCCAAATGCATAACTAATTTGATTGGCTTGTTTAAAGCGATCGATGTCGACAAAACAAAATAGCGCGGTTCCATCGAGTTTTTGCAGTAAGTTGGGAAGGGATTCCTCGACGTAGCGTCGATTGGGTAATTGGCTTAAGGGGTCAACATAAACCAAGCGCTCAATTTCATGTTGACTTAGCGATTGAAGCTGGGATTGACGAACCTCAATCATCGCCAATCAATCGCTTAGTCGTACCACGATGCGTTGAGGTACCAACGATTTAATTTCGAAGCGACGCGGGCATTCTCAATCGCACTGCGCGTACTTTCCATTTCCTTTAAAACCCGAGTGTTCGGTTCGTACAATTCACAACCGACCCGAATGCGATCTAGCTGAGCGCCTGGGCGATTATTCTTAATTTGTAAATCGATTGGGCCAGAGCGCGACTTTAGGCGCTCAAAATAGCAGTCATGCCAATAGCGCCCAATATCCACTTGGGTGGCATCTAAACGAATATCGAGCAGCATACCCCCAGAACTGATATCAATCACTTTGGTCAGTAACTCCTGGCCAGCGCCAAGGCTTAGAACAAAGTTAAAGTCCTCATCCGGTGGACCCAATGTACGAAACTGTTTCCGACGCTGAATCAGAATTAATTCATTGGGTATAGCTGCAATTAGCTCGCCCTTTTCATTGGCTTTGACTATTTGGGCTTTGAATTGCATCTTGCCGTTGGGACCGCATAACACCGCCATTTGCTCGCTACCGATGAATTCAGCGACGCTGCCGCCATGAAGCTTAAACATGAGACCTTGGGCCGGATCGACCCGCAAGAGCTCCATGGGCACGCCCAGATCGGTAGCGCTCGGATAAAAACCGCCATAGGGCTGACGTTCCCCCTCCCGCTCGATGGTTTTTGCGATAAAGCGTGGATCGATTTTCCAATTTGGATCGATGACAGCCGGGGTTTCGGGAGGGTATATATTAAATTTCATAACCCATTAGTTTAAACAAGCCTGCTAGGAACCGCACACAATGCCTTTAATAATTTCCATTGCCGACCCCTCGGGGACCTCGCGCTCTTTGAGGTCAAAACCGGAGTCGGTCTGCAAGAGAGGCTTGCCCAGCGCGTTAGGCTCTCCATAACGAATCAGTGCCAAAGTAGAGAACCGATTCTTGCGGCAATCAAATAGCACATTGCGACGCGTAGATAAAACGGTAAGCGGGGGCTGGTTAGGGTCTGGGTAAAAGTTCGTTAATACCCAAACCTTTTTCCAATCGGGCGGTAAGTTTTTAACCGAGCTTTTATAGATGTAAATACTATGGGTCTTGGTATCTAGGATCGGTTTTAGATCTGCCATCAATGGTTGAGCCTGTGTAGCTCCAGCCCAAAGCCATACCAAAGCAAGTAACCAATAAATTCCTTGATTGGATATCATTGAAAATGATTGCAGCGCGGTAGTATGGTTTTTGGTTAACATAGAGCAGTAATGATCAACATCCCTAGGCAAACCCCATATCCTTGATGGGCTTACGAATCTAGGCACTTAGTGTAGAGGAATTATAAGTACATCCTTATGAAGCCCGAACATTTTTCTAGGCACGAACAGTACCTAAAAACCGCTAAACAGATTGAATTGGCTCACCGTTCCTATCTGGAGGCAATGCGCGCCATCGAGGATGAAAAAGACGATGCGACGATCTATGCCCATATTAAAAAAGCCAATGCGGCAATCGAATCGGCTTTCCCTGAGAAATTTAATCCCCCTGCCAGACCACCAAGCATTAAGGCTAACGAAGAAAAAAAGAGCAAGAATCTACTCCTAATCCTTGGGGTCGCATTTGCTGTGTTGGGAGTTTTGCTACTCTTAACTCTGTTTGGCCCTACCGGCGATATGACTAAAAACTGGAATCCCGAAGACGTCCAGAAAAACACCATTTACCCGCGCTCTCAATAAAACTAATCCAGCTTGGGCAAAGTATCGATTAGGCGTTTGGCGCCGCCTCGGGGTTTTCTGCGCTTGGTGGCAATGCTGCCTCCTCGCTAGCAACCTCAGCTGCCGCTGGAGCCGCTGGAGCCGCTGGAGCCTCCTTACCATTTGAATGCAGTGGTGGAGCCTCTGAGCAGTTTTTAATCCAATACCGAGCCGCTGCAACGCTTGTCGTATAAAACTTAATCTTGCTCTCCCGCATCACGGTATAGAAGCGCTGGCTACTGATGCGAGATTCTTGAATGAGATGAGACGACATGACGATTTACCTTAATTGATCCTGGTAATTTTATATAACGGCAAAAAGCATGTCACCCATTAACCGATTCCCGGCATCAATAATTTAAAGATATGAATCAAGGAGTTACCAACATATGGATGAATTAGTTTTGCATTCATAAAGTTAGTATCCATTTACATTGCTGACTTGAAGGCCCCTTCTGATACCTATTTGGGCTGACTAATGCACATGCCAATTGATTATCCGGTGAATAATTTTGTAGAATCAAGGCATTAGCAATTTGCCCTCAAAAAAAGGAAAAGAAAAAATGGCTGAAAACATCAAACCCGGCTCACTATTCGTTGGTGAGGGTGTGGTCATTAAAGGTAATTTTGATGTGCCCGATATGGCTGCCATTGCCGGGTTGGTCGAGGGTGAGCTAACAACAAAGCAAGTCATGGTCGACTCGTCTGGGGTGATCAACGGCAAAGTGAATGCAGAAACCGTCGAGGTTCGTGGCGAAATTACGCAGGGCCTTTCAGTGACCGACCATTTAACGGTTTACGCTACCGGCAAAATTACTGGCACCATTGAGTATTCGCAAATCAGCGTAGAAAAAGGTGCGCATCTCACTGGCGATCTAAAAGTCATTAGTAAGCCGAGTTATTAACTCGCACGTGGGGCTCATCCCCCAACGCATTTACCCTGAAGTGCAAGCCATGCCATTCGGCCTTGGCCCTTAATTTGGTTACGCCATTGCTTTCTTCTAGAATAAATCCATGAAGATTGCACTCAAAACTCAATTTAGCCAGCATCTTGCGCTAACCCCGCAATTGCAGCGCTCTATTGAGTTATTGCAAATCTCATCAGCCGAATTGGAAGAGGAGCTTGCCAAAGCAGCTGAAGAAAACCCCCTCTTGGAATATGCACCACCAGATCAGCACAAAGAAGATGGGGATTTGTCTGGCAAAGCCGAAGTCATGCAAGCCAATTGGACATCAAGCGCCCCAAGCTCGCGTGACGATGATGAGGATTGGGATACTCGCCATGAGCAACAGGCGCAGACCACTTCCCTTCTGAACTATCTTGAGGAACAAATACAGTCTTTACGCCTCGATCCCGCAAAAAAAGGATTTATCTTTTATCTTGCAGGCTGCCTAGATGATCGCGGTTATTTATTGGAGTCATTAGACGATTTAGCCATCGAGATCCATCAATCCTTGCAGTTGACTCCTGCAGCAGCTTTGTCGCAATTGCAAGAGGGCTTAACCCAACTGCAGCAGCTCGACCCCGCCGGCGTCGGCGCTCGCTCGCTAAGCGAGTGCCTGAGCTTACAAATACAACGACGAATGACCACTGATCTGGAGCATAAAAATTGCCTAGAACTCGCATTTTTACTTGCCCAGAATCACCTCACCAAAATTGCACAAAAAGATTGGGGGAAACTGAGGCAACTCTTTAAACAATCCGAGTCAGCCATTCTTGAAGCGGTTGCCATTATTAAATCATTGCAACACAACCCCGGCCTGCGCTTTGATACCAATGTAGAGCAGTGGGTGACACCTGACGTGGTGGTAAAGCTAAACACCAAAGGGAAGTGGGTGGTTCATTCGAATCAAGCATTCAAACCCCGCCTGACGTTAAACCAAGAATACAGTCGGATTCTGAAAGAAAATAATTCCAAAAAGAGTAATTCTGCGTTACACCAAAAAATGTTGGAGGCCCGTTGGTTAATCAAAAATATTGAACAACGCGAAGAAACGATCCTAAAAGTTGCGCAAGCAATCGTTGAGCGCCAACAAAATTTTTTCCATCAAGGCAATATTGCGATGAAACCCATGGTTCTGCGTGAAATCGCCAGCGCAATTGGTATGCATGAGTCGACCATATCGCGTGTTACCAATAACAAATACTTAGCCTGTCCAGCAGGAATCTTTGAATTTAAATATTTCTTTAGTGCTCAATTGAGTTCAGATAAGGGTGGATCGGTCTCGGCAACTGCAGTGCAATCGTTAATTAAGCAAATCATCACGGCCGAAGCCCCTAAAAAGCCAATCTCCGATAATCAAATCACCAATTTACTGGCTTCCCAAGGTTTTACCGTGGCCCGCCGTACGGTCGCCAAGTACCGTGAGCAATTGCGGATTCCTCCAGCCCACCTTCGTAAAAACTAGATTGCGCCATAAGCCTTTAGAATAAGCTTACCCTCATGACTCGCTGAGCTATTCCACCACTTGCTATGCCAAAACTTCCATCATTAAAGCTCACCCGAAAATCGTTGATTGCGATTGGCGCGGTTTTATTGGCATTGATTGCCGTTGGTGGATTTTTAGCTTATCAAGAGAATGAGCATCAAAAGAAATTAGCCGAGATTGAAGAAAATAAATTAGAAAATAAAATTATTAAGGCGAGGAAATACCGAGAAAAGAATCCATTTGACAACCATTATGTGAAAGTCTCAAGTCATTTTTATAACCGTATTCAAGTCAACGTCAAAGACGGGAAATATCGCAGTTATGCAACGGCAGAACTGGTATTGAAAGTTCAAAATAGCTCTGTCAAAAGTGCACTAAAAGATATTCTTCCTTTAATTGAGCACAAAGCAAACACGATTCTCGGTTCAATTCCAGCCGACGAGCTTCGCACAACCGCAGGACGCAACAAGATCGCACAGCAATTGTTACTGTTTTCAAACGATCTACTTGATCCTCAGCTCACCGCGATTTATCTCAAACAAAATAATGCCGGCTCAACAAAACCCAATCCAGATGAGACTGCAGAAGATTTTCCACTTGAGATCACGGTCGAAGATCTTCCAGTGCAAGCGGTTTTATTTGAAGCATTTATGATTAATCGTTAATCAGTGCTTCAATAAATACTTACTCTAAGACTTCCCATTGACCAGCCAATTTCTTGTGATAAGGCTCGTGATAGCGCAGTAAGGCAATCTCATCGGCAATAATCCCAGTATTCAGAATTCGACCACAGACCGACGCCAATGATTGACGGTTCCATGTTTTGTCAGGTCTCTCGAGCCAAGCATTGATTCCTTTTTCAACCTTAATGAAATGATCCATTGCACCGATCATCAAGGTAATGTCTGCAGCGTAGCTTAGCAATATCCGTGCTCGGGTTGATTGATCTAGCAAGGGAACCTCAATCACTATGTAAGGAAGCGCAAATGCCAAGGCCCGATGTTTGCGGACATTGCGAAAGTAGACTTGCTTGGTAATCGCCCAAGCATCACTTGAATTAATTAATGAGTTCTGAAAAATCCATTTTTTTGACCAAAAGAACATGCATTGCGATTGCTCAAGTTCCTTGATGATGGATTTTGTCATGACTTTTTGCATGGATTTCCGATCGGACATCAATTAAAAGCTCGCTTTTTGTTATCCATTTTATAAACAGTATTTGCTATTATTACTCAGGATTTCAACAAACTTTAGCTTAATCATCCTGGAGTAATCGGTATGGAATTTATAAAACTATTAAAAGCAGGTTCCATCATTAGCGGCATTAATTGGTCGATCTACTTAATCCATGAGTGGGTCCATTTCGCAATGAATAACCCACCAGAAGTGGTTACTGAAGGTAATCCTGTCTTTTTAGGCCTCATCGCCCAATCCCTAGCGAGCCTTAGTCTCATTGGCTTTGGCATCCTCTACAAATCGAGAACCGCTAACGATGCCGATGGTTCAAAAACCATCCCCAAACCACGCTTAACTGCCCCGCCCACCAACTTTAGTAAGCCCACTGAACTGCCAGTCACTGAAATAGCCAAACCCCAAAACGCGGTTTCGCAAACTACGCCGCCCGTAACCCCTCGCATCGAGCCTGGGTTTGCAAGCCCGAAGCCAGTGATTGAACCTGTAGCCATGAGCCCCGCCCCCAAAGTAGCTAAGCCTCTAAGCGCGGAGAGCCCAAAATCCGATCATCGCTTACTCATTTTGTTGCTATTGATTGTGGGCATGATCGCCTCTGCCATTTATTTCATCAAACAAAAACCGGCTGATGAGCCCGAGGCGATTGTGAAAACTCCAACCGCTGAAGAAAAACCAAGTGACCCTCAACCTCAGGCCCAGCCCCAACCGGCTTCTAAACCAAACCTGGTTGCGAGCGAACCAATCAATAAACGCTGGCTTGGCAAATGGTTAGACACCAATAATCAAATCACCATCTCAAGTGAGGCTCTTGTCATCACGAATTTAGAGACCAAAACGGATATTTCTTTTAAATGGTTAGGTACCGAGCCTAGCGAAAATCCTCAAGAACCTATTTTCTACTACGCCAAAACGATCAAGAAGTCCGAATTAGTGAATACATATGAAAAATATGTGGGTAGCGTTGCTAGTCCAAATGAAGAACAACGAAATCAATTTGAGCAAGTAAAAAAGATGGTGGAGGGCCTAAGTGAAGGTTCATACCGCATGATTCGCTTAAAAATGAGCTGGAGCTCTAGCGTTTATCGTTCCTTTATTTTTGATCAAAATAATGTATATCGATTGGATTTTGATCCTCAAGAACGTTTAACGGCGATTGTTCGTTATCGCAAGGTTAACGAGTGATTGATTAACTTAGGCCCGGGAACTCAATTTCGAATGCTGCACCTTGATTGAAATTCTGGTCAAAATTAATCTTTCCCCCGTTACGCGTCACGATATATTGGCAAAGCCATAAACCCAAGCCCATCCCTTCGTGTTTTGTGGTTGCAAATAGATCAAAGAGACTATCTTGCCGATCGATTGGCACACCGCAACCATTATCTTCAATTCGAATAATGGATTTTTCCTCATGCCGTTTAGCAATCAGATGAATCCGTTTAGGCTCATTGCTTGAGCGCTCTAAGGCCTGTGCTGAATTATTCAATAAATTCAAAAATAGTTGCTCTGCCTCACCAAAACTTAGTGGGATTTGTAATCCCGACTGAATATCCACCTTAATTTCGATTCGCCGACGCGTAAACTCTGACTTCGATAGAATCAAGACCGAATCAATCGCATCTTGAACCGATACATTATTAGGTATTGCTGAATATTTTTCAGTAAAAATTAATTTTAGGATCTTAATAATCTGAGCAGCGCGCATATTATCGCGCTCAATCTCTTTGGCAATCTGTTTGACTTGCTCACGATCAATTTGTGGTTCCTGAATCTTTTTTTGCAAATATTCACTATTAATTTGAATGGCCCCGAGAGGTTGATTGATTTCATGCGCAATCGAGGCTGATAGGGCGCCAGTGGTAATCGTTTTATTGGCCCTCAAAAGCGAGATGATGAGCGCCTCTCGCTCTTGTAATAGATTCTTTACGTCTTCCGTTTCGCTAACCGTTAAGCGGTTCTCAAGGGCTAATTTTTCAGACCAATAGCCCCAAATCGCGATGAACGATATTGTGTTCATCAAAATTTGACCATAAGTAAAAATGATGAGTAGTTGCGGTAATTGCTCCATGGTATTAATTGGATGGTTCGAACCCAATAAAATAATAAGTCGTGGGACCAAAAAGAGTGCCTCACCAATCGCTGCATATTGAAAATAGCGCAATTGCTGCAAACCCAAATCCCGATTGACCATACGAGCTTCTCGGATCTGCCAGGCAAGAATAATTGCATAAGTCGAGACCACAAATATCGTACGCGCCTCGAATGTCCAATTCTGTCTAAGGTATTCAAAGAAAAGTCCATAACAAAGAATTGAGAGTCCTAAGGCTAACTTTAAGGTCTTGCTCACTGAATGATGAAATGAGTAAAAAAATAGACCTTGAAAAATTGCTGCCGCATAAAACAGGGTATTGGCCGGCGTGAATATGGGTGGGACTTTTTGAATATCATCGGTATTTAAAAGTCCAATCGCAAAAAATGTGAGCCCAGTTACACTCGTGATAAGAGCCAATATCCAATAGGGATTTGGTTTTGATTCGCCTTTGAGATAATGCAGGATGCCAAGCAGTAGTCCAAACTGAATGGCTGCAAAGATAAAGAAATTTAATGCTAGTAAAACTTTCATATTCGCATCGTACTTGAATTGCCTACTTAATCCACAAATGGCCAAATCAGCTAAATTTTGCCTCCTTGTATATGGAGCGCTCAGCGTGCTCAGTAGCCATGCACTCGCAATTGATCTACAGCCCAACGATATCGTGGCTCCGACCCCTGACCGAACAGCGATTTCAATCTCTTATGTCAATGCTCAAAATACCACTTTGTATGTCAATAATGTGCCTACCGGCGCATCACCCAATCTAGAATCCAACCTTGGGATCGTTCGCCTTGGTCATACCTATACCATTGGCTCATTACCTGCGGTAAGTTATGTGCAAGTGGGTGGCGGCACGTTATCTCCGGATGGATCCTTGTCAGCCTATCCAGCAAGCCAAGGCATGACTGACACCACCATTGCAACAGCAATTTGGCCTTATGCAAACCATATAACGCGCACTTATTTTGGCGTCGCAGCCTATCTATCCCTTCCTACTGGCGAGTATTCCTCGACCAAAGCCTTCAATCTTGGTAATAATCGCTATAGCCAGGCATTGCAGCTTGGTTATCAGCGGCCCATAACCAAGAGTGTGGATGGTGCATTTGCTTTTGATACGGTTTGGTACGGAGCTAATAGCCAATGTGCGGCTGCCTGCTCCTCAGCAACAAACTTGCAGTTCACTCAGAAGCCTCTCTATAGCAGCCAAATTGGTCCCATTTACCGCATTAACCAAACTTATACCGTTGCTGCAACTTATGTCTATGTCACCGGTGGAGAAACTGCGTTTAATGGCATTGAGCGAAACAATACCGTAGTGACCCAGCGCTACTTTGTAAGCGGTGTTGCTTACACCAAAATTGGACGCTTCATGCTTCAGTATGGCAACGATATCGCAACAATGAATGGCTTTATGGAGAGTCGGCGCTTAGCGTTGAGGTACACCAAATCTTTTTAAGCAGGCCGATCTTACTTCGAATGCTGCGATCCCCAGTACTTTTGCATTTCAATAAATAAAACTATGCAATCAAGCGATTGATGATCGAGGTGACGAGAAGTAGCATGGGGAACTTTTAAGTACTGGCGGAGAGGGTGGGATTCGAACCCACGGTAGGCTTGCACCTACGCCTGATTTCGAGTCAGGTACATTCGACCACTCTGCCACCTCTCCGACTCAAACTGAATTATAGCCAACCCTCTGAATTAGCTGGGATTGGCATTGACCCAAATGATGGCTGCCTTTATAATGTATCTACATTAAAAGATATACATTATTCAAATTCTAGGACCAGTTCATGAATATTCAAATCTCCAAATGGGGCAATAGTCTTGCATTGCGGATTCCCCAGCATCTCTTAAAAGAGGCAAATTTGACAGAGGGTGATTTTTTAAGCGCAAGCCTTACGCCCGATGGAACGATTGTGTTGCGCTCCAAGCACGTTGACCGTAAATCACTAATTCGTGAGCTCCATGAATTGCGTGAATCAATGCCGATTGGCAAATCGGTGATCAAGCAATTGCGCGACTCAGCTCGATACTAATTTCAATGCTTTATATCGATACGAGTGTTTTTGTTGCGCTGTGCACACGCGAAGCTAAAAGTAAGGCTGTTGAGGTTTGGTATGAGAAAGCAAGCGGTGATCTGATTAGTTCAGTCTGGACTTGTACTGAGTTTGCTAGCGCGCTGGCAATTAAAGAGCGAAATGGACAAATTACTTCCAAACAAAGTCGTAGTGCTTGGACTCTCTTTGAAAAAATTTGTTCGTATGATGTCGAGTTGCTGCCAATCAAAAGAAATGTCTTTTACTCTGCCGGGCTGTTGACTTTAGACGCAAAGTCAAACCTTCGGGCAGGCGATGCATTGCATCTTTCTGCCGCTAAAGAGATGAAGTCAAAATTGATGGTGACTTTGGATAAAGTACTTGCCAAAAACTCAGAGAAGGCGATGATTAAGGCACTGGTGCTTTAGGATATCGAACGAATCACCTCTAAGCCACCCATATAAGGCTGAAGTACCTTGGGGATCCGAATACTGCCATCGGCTTGCTGGTAGTTCTCGAGTAGTGCTACTCCCGTTCGGCCCACTGCTAATCCAGAGCCATTCAGAGTATGGAGTAACTCGGGCTTGTTCTGCCCAGTTTTATAACGCGCCTGCATCCGTCGCGCCTGGAAGTCACCCATGTTTGAGCAGGAACTAATTTCCCGATAAGCATGTTGCGAGGGAATCCATACCTCTAGATCATATGTCTTGGTACTGCCAAAGCCCATATCCCCTGTGCATAAAAGCACACGGCGATACGGCAACTCCAATAACTCCAGAATCTTTTCGGCATGCGCAGTGAGCTCCTCTAACGCTTGCATCGATTTCTCGGGATGACTGATATGAACCAACTCCACCTTATCAAACTGATGTTGTCGAATCATACCGCGCACATCGCGCCCATAACTCCCAGCCTCCGATCGAAAGCACGGAGTGTGGGCTACATACTTGATTGGCAATTGCTCACTATTAATAATTTCATCGCGCACCAAATTGGTCACGGGTACCTCAGCGGTCGGAATCAGGTAAAAGTTTTCAATCCGCTCACCTCCATCGTCTGGGTGTTCCCCGCCCATCTTGCGCGGCACTTTAAATAGATCAGCTTCGAACTTGGGAAGTTGTCCAGTCCCCTGCATCGCTTGAGCACTCACCATGTATGGTGCGTAGACTTCTTGATACCCATGCTGCTCGGTATGCACATCAAGCATGAATTGCGCTAGGGCACGGTGCAATTTCGCTGCATTTCCTTTTAACACCACAAAACGAGCGCCGCTAATTTTGGCAGCTGCATCAAAATCAAGTCCAATCGGTGCACCTAAATCGACATGGTCTTTGGGGGTGAAATCAAAGTGCGTTGGCCTTCCCCAAACCTTGATCTCTTTGTTTTCATCGGCAGTTTTACCAACCGGAACACTCGCATCGGGCAAGTTGGGAATATTAAGAACAAAATCCTTAATCTGTTCTTGCAAAATCGTTAAGCGCGCAGAATTTTTCTCAAGCGCTTGATTCACGGTGGTTGACTCCGCAAGCTCTACATCAGCATTTTCACCCTTGCCTTTTTTCATACCAATGGCTTTGGCCAATTGATTGCGCTTGGCTTGCAACTCTTCAGTGCCGGCTTGGAGCTGTTTACGCTCATTCTCGAGCTTAGTAAACAGGTCTGCATCAAGCTCGAACTTACGGGTTGCTAAGCGTGCCTTGACGGTCTCTAAATCTTTACGAAGCAGTTGGGGATCCAGCATACGATTCCTTTGGGTTCAAGCCATTAGTTTAGTCGCACGACCTCAGCGCCTTGCGGAGGTTTAAATTGAAAGCGACTGGGGTCCACGCCGGGGTTGATTTGCATTGAATTAAAAATCACCAACACCATGCTGCCAAATCCGTCGGTTAACTCCAAAGCCCTAGGTAGGCCAGAGCTCATGCCAATTGCAATTTGCGTGTATGGCAGATCGCCCTGCCCAGATTTTGCTTTTGGCTTTAAGTTCACCCACTGAAGATTAGTTTTGGTTCCCGCCTCTTCGAGATCAAATTGCTGATCGAGGACGACATCCCCAAAGAGGATAGCAGCAGGCGATGCCGCTAAGGCTTGATTGGCCGAGCGAATCGTTAACTGATTGAGGTCTTTATCCCACATCAGAAGTTGCTTGCCATCCATGATGAGTTTTTGCTCATACGGCTTTTGGGTATCCCAGACAAAACGGCCAGGGCGCTGAAATACAAATTGCCCTGACGTTTGCCGAATCATCTTTGGTTTATCTTGTGGCTCATTGGCTTTGGGTGAGCGCATTTGTTGTTGCACAAACTCGCCTTGAGCAGAGCGCACGGTCTTTACAAACTGTTTGAGCTGCTCTATTCCAGAAGGTGTTGTTGGTTGTCCATGAACAGGATTTAAGAGCACAAAGGCTAAGAGGATGGAATAAAAAACGCGCACCATGTCGTCGATTTGCTGACTTATTCGCTTGGACGAACCAGAATCTCGCGATTGCCATTACCGCCCATCTTCGAAACCAACCCAGCTTTTTCCATATCTTCTAGAAGGCGTGCTGCCCGGTTATAGCCAATCCGCAGATGCCGCTGCACAAGCGAGATGGAGGCACGTTTATTTTCGAGCACAATCGCAACAGCTTGATCATAGAGGGGATCGGCTTCGCCACCACCATTGCCACCACCATTGATCGCATCCATGGTGGACTCATCGGCACCCTCGAGCACACCCTCGATGTAATTCGCCTCACCCTTCTCTTTGAGCCATGAAACGACGCGATGCACTTCATCGTCAGAGACAAACGCGCCGTGCACCCGGATCGGCAATCCAGTACCCGGTGGCATATACAGCATATCGCCCATCCCCAATAGAGTCTCGGCACCCTGTTGGTCTAAGATGGTGCGACTGTCCACCTTACTGCTCACCTGAAACGAAATCCGAGTTGGAATATTCGCTTTAATCAGACCGGTAATCACATCCACACTAGGCCGTTGTGTTGCCAACACCAAATGAATTCCGGCGGCACGCGCTTTTTGCGCAATCCGCGCAATTAACTCCTCGATCTTCTTACCCGAGACCATCATGAGATCAGCGAGTTCATCGATGATCACCACAATAATCGGGGCCTTATAGAGTGGCTCAGGATCCTCAGGTGTTAAGCTAAATGGATTGGTGAGTTTCTCGCCCTTGGCTTCGGCTTCCATAATCTTTTTATTAAAGCCCGCCAAGTTACGCACACCAAACTTACTCATCAGTTTGTAGCGGCGCTCCATCTCATTGACCGCCCAATTCAGTGCGTTATAGGCTTGCTTCATGTCGGTAACGACTGGGCAAAGAAGATGCGGCACTTTCTCATAGACCGACATCTCAAGCATCTTGGGATCGATCATGATGAGTCGCACTTCATCGGGCTTTGCTTTAAAGAGGATCGACAAAATCATCGCGTTAATCCCAACCGACTTGCCTGCGCCAGTGGTACCAGCAACCAAGCAATGGGGCATCTTCACTAAATCTGCGACCATCGGACTACCCGAAATGTCCTTACCTAAGGCTAAAGTGAGTAAGGAGTGATTGTCGTTATAGACTTGCGAACTCAAAATCTCGGAGAGGTAAACCGACTGTCGTGCGGGATTGGGCAACTCAAGTGCCATGCAGGTTTTACCCGGGATAGTCTCGACCACTCGCAAACTCACAACACCCAATGAGCGCGATAGGTCGCGTGACAGATTGACGATTTGACTACCTTTCACACCAACCGCAGGCTCAATCTCATACCGCGTCACGACCGGTCCAGGGTAGGCCGCAATGACTTTGGCCTGCACCCCAAAATCATCGAGTTTGCGCTCAATCAATCGTGAGGTGAACTCTAGGGTCTCCGCAGAAATTGTTTCCTTCGCCTCAGGAACGGGGTCCAAAAGTGAGAGTGGTGGCAACTCCGAGTCCGGTATTTCCACAAAGAGCGGTTGTTGCTTCTCACGCTCAACCCGCTCGCTCTTCACAATCTTGAGCGGCTGGTTGAAAATTTGCACCTTCGGTGCCACCTCTTCCCGAATTCGCACTTCCTCGACATGCTCTTCACGCTCAACAGCTGCCTGCTCACCAATCTTTTGGTCCTCCTGCGCTTCGCGCTTTTCACGTAAGCGCCGCACACCAAGCTCAACATAACGCCCAACCTGCTCTGCGAGTGTTAGCCATGAGAAATGCAAAAAGAGTGAGAGTCCTACCGCCAGGCCAAAGATGAGAATCAGGGTTGCGCCAGTAAAGCCAAAGGCCATTTGCAGGGGGTCCCCGATCACTTCGCCTAAGATGCCGCCTGGGGGTCTTGGTAACTCCCATTGCAAGGAATGCATTCGAATCGATTCCAGCCCCATGCTGCAGGTCAGGGTCAAAGTAAAACCCAACCAACGCGTCCAAAAGGATTCTGGTTTAGCTTCTGGGTCAACCGGTAAGGGCACACTCCACAGCTCACGCCAACCTTGATATACCCGTCTAGCAAAGAGAATGACCCACCAAAATGCCGAGACCCCAAAAATGTAGAGCATCAAATCAGCGGTCCATGCACCGATGCGTCCACCAATATTTTTAGGAGCCTCAAAACTGGCGTGCGACCATGCAGGATCAGACTTGGTGTACGTAATTAGCACAGCAAATAAACCGAGGCAAATAGCCAGCAGGAGCATCCAGCGTACTTCAGCAATTAGGCGAGACATCTTGCCAGTGCCGCCCTCAGGAGGCAACGGGGTCTTAATCTGTGGAAGCGAGCTACGGGCCATGTTGGTCTGATTGTAAACAAGCCTTGCCTGTAGAACCCTATAATTTAGGGATGACTATAACCACCAAACACTCCAAAGTTCTAATTCTGGGCTCCGGTCCTGCCGGCTATACCGCTGCAGTCTACGCCGCCCGCGCCAACCTGAAACCCACTCTCATTACTGGGCTCGCCCAAGGCGGCCAACTCATGACCACCACCGACGTGGAGAACTGGCCAGCAGACCCCAATGGTGTTCAAGGTCCTGAGCTCATGGATCGCTTCTTAAAGCATGCGGAGCACTTTAATACCGAGATCATTTTTGATCACATCCACACAGCCGCTCTCACTGAAAAGCCTATTCGCCTGGTAGGCGACTCCGGCACCTACACCTGTGATGCACTCATCATCTCAACGGGTGCTTCTGCCCAATACCTTGGTCTGCCGAGTGAAGAGGCATTTATGGGTCGCGGAGTATCGGGTTGCGCTACCTGCGATGGCTTCTTTTATAAAGGCCAGGATGTCTGTGTGGTCGGCGGTGGCAACACGGCCGTTGAAGAAGCGCTCTACCTTACTGGTATTGCCCGAAAAGTGACGGTGATTCATCGCCGTGACAAGTTCCGTGCTGAGCCGATTCTGAATGATCGATTAATGGCAAAGGTTGCCGAAGGCAAGGTCGAACTTAAATTGAACGCCACCCTTGATGAAGTCTTGGGTGATGAAAAAGGAGTGACCGGGGTGCGCATCAAAAAACAGGATGGCAAGACAGAAGACATTGCAGTATCGGGCGCCTTCATTGCAATTGGCCATAAACCCAATACCGATTTATTCGTAGGTCAACTCGAAATGAACAATGGCTACATCAAAACGCATTCTGGCCTAGAGGGTAATGCCACCGCAACCAATATCCCTGGCGTCTTTGCTGCTGGGGATGTCCAAGATCATATCTATCGCCAAGCCATTACGAGTGCGGGCACAGGTTGTATGGCAGCACTGGATGCGCAGCGTTATTTGGAGGCACTTGACGGTTAAGCAGTAAGAGCAATTAGCGCAAGCTCGGGCGAGCGATCCAGTATGCGCAAAAGCGCTCGAGCAGCACCGGTAGGAGCGCGTTTACCTTGCTCCCAATTGCGGATTGTTTCTAGTGATACACCAATTTTTCGAGAAAACTCTAACTGGGATAAACCCATCTTCTTTCTGACTCGAGCTGCATATTTACCCGCGTCACGCATTGCCATAGCATCATCATTTTTTTTATGCCGAGCAATATCAATTTCGGTTGTAGCATCAATTAATTTTTGATTAATTCGCCCTCGAACCTTCTTCCGTGGTTTACTCAAATCAATACTAACTCGAACTTTTTTCATATTTTCTTACCTCTCTAGCATTTGCTCTTCGGGCAGAAATTATTCGAATAATATTCGATCGATGAGTAAATATAACAACGTAGCATTTTTCGTCTAATTTTCCAATTAAACGAAATCGGTCCTCACCGTAATCCCACCTATCGTCGGTTTCCACTAATCGGTAGGGATCTCGAAATACATCTATAACCGCCTCAAAATCAAACCCTCTCTGAATATAACAATCATTACTTTTTAACTCATCCCATTCGAAGTCCATTGCTTATAGTAGTTCAATGAACTACTCTTGTCAAACAAAAAACCCAGAGTAAATCTGGGTTATTTGTTTTGGTTCGCCCCCTACCGCACTACAGGTAAGAGCGGCACGATTAACAGTGCCACGATATTAATGATCTTAATGAGCGGGTTGACTGCGGGACCTGCAGTATCTTTGTAAGGGTCGCCAACGGTATCGCCAGTCACGGCAGCCTTATGAGCCTCCGATCCTTTACCGCCATGGTTACCCTCTTCAATGTATTTCTTGGCGTTATCCCACGCACCACCTCCAGTACACATCGAGATTGCGACAAAGAGGCCAGTAATAATCGTTCCCATCAAAAGGCCGCCCAGTGCAGCAGGCCCTAAGAAGAGACCCACCAGAATTGGAACCACGACCGGTAAGAGCGATGGGATGATCATTTCCTTAATCGCTGCGGAGGTCAGCATGTCGACAGCCTTACCGTACTCTGGCTTAGCAGTTCCTTCCATGATCCCAGGGATGTCTCTAAATTGACGACGCACTTCCTCTACCACGGCGCCTGCACAACGGCCTACTGCCTCCATTGCCATCGCTCCGAAGAGATAAGGAATCAAGCCGCCAATAAATAGGCCGATGATCACCATGTGGTTAGAAAGATCAAAAGTCACTTGCTGGCCGATTGCCTCTAAAGCATGGGTGTAGTCTGCGAACAGCACCAGGGATGCAAGACCCGCTGAGCCAATCGCATACCCTTTGGTCACCGCCTTGGTGGTGTTCCCCACTGCGTCCAAGGGATCGGTGATGTCGCGCACTGAATCAGGCAATCCTGCCATCTCGGCAATGCCACCAGCATTATCGGTAATGGGGCCATAGGCATCGAGTGCCACCACAATTCCGGCAAGGGAGAGCATGGCCGTTGCGGCCACTGCAATTCCATAAAGACCTGCCAAGTAATACGCAGCAAAGATCGCCATACAAACAAAAATAACGGGGTAAGCAGTTGAACGCATTGATACGCCAAGACCTGCAATGATGTTCGTACCATGCCCTTTGGTTGATGCTTCGGCAATATGCTTAACGGGCTTGTAATCAGTGCCGGTGTAATACTCCGTAATCCATACCAATCCAGCGGTCAGCAACAGACCCACAATCGATGATCCAAATAAGCGCCACTGACTGCCTGGGATGCCCAAGGCGTCATCCGGAATAATCCAATTGGTTACAAAGTAAAAACCAACCAAGGAGATCACACCTGAGATGATTAAGCCTTTATACAAAGCAGGCATCACGTTTTTCATACCAGGGCTCGCTTTGACAAACGAGCAACCAATAATTGACGCAATAATCGAAATGCCGCCGAGCACTAACGGATAAATAACCGCTGCGACTGGGGCATTCATGACCATGAGCGCTCCCAAGACCATCGTTGCAATCAGAGTCACTGCATAGGTCTCAAATAAGTCAGCGGCCATACCCGCACAGTCGCCGACGTTATCACCCACGTTATCGGCAATCACCGCTGGGTTACGTGGGTCATCCTCCGGAATACCCGCTTCGACTTTACCGACTAAATCAGCGCCTACGTCGGCACCCTTCGTGAAGATGCCACCGCCCAAACGAGCAAAGATTGAAATCAAGGAAGAGCCAAAGGCCAAACCAATCAGCGGATGCAAGACATCAGAGAGATCTTGGCCGTTATCCATCGACACGAGGAGCATAAAAAATACGCCAACACCTAAGAGGCCCAACCCCACTACGAGCATGCCAGTAATCGCGCCCCCCTTAAAGGCAACGTTTAAGGCTTGGTTCATGCCCTGAGTGGCAGCCTGCGCAGTTCGCACATTCGCACGCACTGAAACGTTCATGCCAATGAAGCCACAAGCTCCCGACAGCACAGCACCAATCACAAAACCGATCGCCGTTGCTAAATCAAGGAAGACCGCCATCAGGATAGTTAGCACCACACCGACAATGGCAATCGTTTTATATTGGCGTGCTAGATAAGCAGCCGCCCCTTGCTGAATCGCCTCAGCAATCTCGACCATCCGGGCGTTGCCGGTATCTTGCTTAAGAATCCAGGTGCGCATCACAAAGCCGTATACCACCGCGATGACACCGCACGCTAGGGCAAAGTACAGACCAAAAGTTACATCACTCATGCTAAATCACTCCTACTTGGTTGAGGATTCAATTTAATTTTGAAACGACAAGCTTGCTATTAGCCCAAAGGCTTAAAATAGTGAGCCTGCAGCTTTGAAAGTATCCAACAGAATTAGCGCTTTACCACTTTGCTAAGATCAGGGTATCTACTAAGCAGACCGTTTTTATTTAATTTGGAGCATTTATGAGTCTTGATAACGTCACCCCAGGAAAGAGGGTTCCTGAGAACTTTAACGTCATTATTGAAATCCCCATGAATGCCGACCCCATCAAGTACGAGGTCGATAAGGAAACTGGGGCAATTTTTGTAGATCGCTTTATGGGTACTGCCATGCACTACCCCTGTAACTACGGCTACATCCCCAAGACCATTGCGGGGGACGGCGATCCGGTTGACGTCTTGGTAATTACACCTTTTCCTTTAATCCCTGGAGTGGTGGTCAGTTGCCGTGCGCTTGGCGTTTTGCAAATGAACGACGAGGCTGGTGATGATGCCAAACTGCTAGCGGTTCCAGAAGATCGTATTTTATCGATCTATAGCCATTGGGAGAGCTCAGAGGATATCAACCAAATGCGTTTAAATCAGATTCAGCATTTTTTTGAGCATTACAAAGATTTAGAAAAGGGCAAATGGGTCAAAGTCAAAGGGTGGGGTTCCATTGCGGATGCCCACAAAGAGATTACCGATGGCATGACCCGCTATCAGAAAGAGAAGGCATAAGCATGAATCGTGCATGGCGTTGGTTATGAGTCAGCGTGCTCATTCCCCCATGCAGATTGCTCTAGCGCAACTCAATCCTCTGTTGGGTGATTGCATTGGTAATGCGCGGGCTATCTTTGAGGCGGCTCAAAAAGCCCATGATCATGGGGCGAGCCTCCTCCTAACTCCGGAGCTCTCCCTAACTGGCTACCCTCCAGAGGATCTTTTACTGCGTCCTGGGTTTATCAAAGAGACACAAACCGTTCTCCAATCCCTGTGTACCGAACTAGGAGCGTTACAAGGCTTAACCGTGATTGTGGGTCACCCTGCTGTATCCAATAGTGGGTTACGTAATGCAGCGTCGGTCATTGAGAATGGCAAGGTCATTGCAACCTACTTCAAAAACGAATTACCCAATCACGAAGTTTTTGATGAGAAACGCTACTTTGTTGCGGGGGAGAATGCCTGCGTTTTTGATCACCATGGTTTGAAACTGGGCGTTTTGTTATGCGAGGATGTTTGGCATCCAGAACCTGTGCTCAAAGCTCAACAAGCTGGTGCACAAATGATTGTGGTGTTAAATGCATCGCCCTACCACCTCCAAAAAGAACACACACGCTATGAGCTTCTCAAGCAGCAGAGTCAAGCCTGTGGTTTACCGATTTTTTATCTCAATATGGTGGGCGGGCAAGATGAACTCGTCTTTGATGGTGGATCATGCGCAGTCAACTCCCAAGGGGAGCTCGTTTTTGCAATGCCACAGTTCGAGGAAGAGGTCGGATTTCTTCGAATTGAAGCTTGCGAACCGCAGCGAGGAGTAATCGCCCCTGCATTAACGCTCGAGGCACAAGTCTATAAAGCACTGGTCATGGGAACGCGTGATTATGTGCACAAAAATCGCTTTCCAGGAGTTATCCTTGGGCTTTCGGGTGGGGTCGACTCCGCTTTGGTATTGGCGATTGCAGTTGATGCACTCGGATCTGATCAGGTCCGTGCGGTGATGATGCCCTCGCCCTATACCGCAGAAATTTCTTGGCTTGATGCGCGCGAACTCGCATCCAATTTGGGTGTGCAATACGATGAGATTTCGATTCAAGGTCCCGTCGGTGCTTTTGAAGATGCCCTGCAAAAACAATTTGCTGATTTACCAAGCGATACGACCGAGGAGAATATTCAGGCTCGGGCGCGTGGCACGATCTTGATGGCACTCTCAAATAAGACGGGGCGCTTAGTCCTCACCACGGGCAATAAGAGTGAAATGGCCGTTGGGTATTGCACCCTCTATGGGGATATGGCCGGGGGCTTTGCCGTGATTAAAGATATTGCCAAGACCTTGGTCTATCAACTCTGTCGCTATCGCAATCAAATAAAACCAGTGATCCCCGAGCGGATTTTGACTCGGGCACCATCGGCAGAATTGCGCCCCAATCAAACCGATCAAGATAGCCTGCCTCCCTATGAAGTTTTAGATGCCATCTTGGCTCGCTATATGGAACAGAATCAATCCAGTTCGGAAATCGTTGCAGCCGGCTTTGATTCTGCGGCGGTGCAAAAAATTACACGTCTCATTCAGATAAATGAATACAAACGCCGTCAGGCACCGCCTGGGGTTCGCATTACCGCTCGCGCCTTTGGTCGAGATTGGCGCTACCCCATTACTTCAGGGGCCAAGCTCTAGTCCTAAAAATCATGGGGAAATGAGGAAGTCACCGTCCTTGAGTATGATTGAGCTAAAGGAGACACTATGAAACTAATTACTTCAATTATTAAACCCTTCAAACTTGATGAAGTGCGCGAAGCACTAGCTGAGGTTGGTGTAACTGGCCTTACCGTTACCGAGGTGAAAGGCTTTGGTCGTCAAAAGGGTCACACCGAACTCTACCGAGGCGCTGAGTACGTGGTTGATTTTTTGCCCAAAGTGAAAGTAGAAGTGGTGGTTTCCGATAATCTGGTTGAAACCGTGACTGAGGCCATCATCAAAGCCGCACGCACTGGAAAAATTGGTGATGGGAAAATTTTTGTGAGCTCCGTAGAACAAGCGATTCGAATTCGTACTGGCGAAATCGATGACGCTGCAGTCTAGGGCTGATTAATACGGAACTTCCTCAAGAATGACACTGCTTGCATTTGGATCGTCAATCCGAACGCGATAGCCCTGAAAAAAGATATCCGCCTGAGAAAGATTGGTGGTCATTAATACAAATGGGGCTTTACCAAAAAACGAGTGTGAGCCATTGACATCCAAGGCACGTTTTTCTAATTTGCCCGTTCCATCTTTGACGCATACCACTTGCTTAATACGGCTGGAGATATAAACCATGTTTCCAGCCTTCGTGGGACTTGGGGAGCGATACGTGGTTTGATTGGCGTCGGGCGCTGGGCAGTTTTCATTGGTCGCAGTGGTTACTGCCGGGGTCGTCGTGGCAACGGGTGCTGGATTGGTTGTTGCAGCGGGCACTGGCTCTTCTTTCTTCGGAGCAGTGTCAAGCGACTCGGTAGGCATCTTAGCAAGCGGTGGCTCAACAACTTTCTCTTTCGCAGGAAAATCGATCATTAAAAAAGTAGCGGCGATTGCTGCAAAGAGCGCAAAAAATACATACTTCGTATTTGAAGTTTTCGGTTTTGGTTCATCGTCACTCAAATCAAAACGCTCTATGGTTTCAGGAATCTTTTCAACGATTGGTTTTGTTACTGGTGGCTCGCTTGATTTTTCTTCGGGGACTTCGCTCTGCTCCACCTCAGCATTTTTTTCTGCCTGTTGACTCTCTTGAACCAAATCGGGACCAAAGTCAAAAACATCGTCATAACTTAAATCTAAATAATCAGCGACTTTTTTAGCTGCAGCCACTTTAATCGCTAAGGAATAAAAATGACTGCGCTCACCACTTTCAATCTGTTCGATTTGTTTGACCGAAAAACAAAGATCCTTCGATATTTCGTGAATAGAAATGCCTTTTGACTCTCGAGTCTTTTTAATGACTTCACCCCGAATTTCGGGCAGAGGATTATGGTTTGGCATTCAGTCTCATCGATTTATTATTAATATTTATAACGATCTTAGTCATTATTTATCAGCGCAATATAGCCCAAACATCAACAAAAGTCTATTTACCTCGGGGCTAATTCATTTCAAGGTGAAAACGGACTAAGTCCTGGACCGACGCGGCGCGCATTTTTTCCATAACCCGAGCCTTATGCACCTTAATTGTTGCATCGGTTGTTCCTAGCTGCTGAGCGATTTCTTTATTCATTAAGCCACTCACCAATAGAAAAAAAACCTCCTTTTCGCGAGGCGTCAATAACAAAAAGTTTTGCTTAATTTCGCTCGTTTTTAGGATTCGCTTGAACTGCTTCCTATCATATTCAAGTGCCGTTTGAATCGCATTTAATAATTCTTCTAAATTAAATGGCTTAAATAGAAAATCCAATGCGCCTTTTTTCAACCCTTTAACAATTTGTTGGGGGTGACTTTGTCCACTCAGAAAAATAATCGGCGTTGTACTGCCATTTTTTTCGAGGCAATCCAATAACTCCAAGCCTGAGAGATCGGGCATTTGCATATCAAGCAAAATAACTGCGGGGGAAACAACACGGCTATTGCTTAAAAAAGATGTCGCACTGTTGTAATCAAATACATCGTAGCCAACATCCGCCAACATGCGGGATAAGGAACGGCGAATGGCATCATCATCATCAATTAAGTAGATGGTTCCGTTCAATGTGCTCATTGCTTTCCCCTAGTTGGCATTTTTGGAATTTACCGACCCCGATCCCGTTAGGCTATTCGCTTTATGGCTAATTTAGGTCAATATCACTAAAATAATTCTTTTAATTCAAAGTACAAACCCCATGAGAACCTATTTATGCATTGTCTGTGGCTTTATTTATGACGAGTCGGCTGGGCGCCCTGAGGATGGAATAGCCCCCGGAACGCCCTGGGACGCGGTACCAAGTGATTGGGCATGCCCAGATTGCGGCGCTGGTAAAGATAGCTTTGAAATGATGGCTATTTAGTGATTCGGTGTAGGAATACACTGACGAACTCGTTAATGATTTAATTTTTGGATGACCAAACCCATGTCAAATATCAAGACCGAAAAACGCTTAAATGAACGCTCTCGCAAGGTGACCGAGGGGGTTGCAAGGGCTCCCAATCGCTCCATGTATTACGCAATGGGTTACAAAGAATCGGATTTTGGCAAACCGATGGTGGGGGTTGCCAACGGTCATTCCACAGTGACGCCCTGCAATAGCGGCTTACAAAAACTAGCCGATGCTGCAATTGCCGCCCTTGAGTCATCCGGCGCCAAGGCCCAAGTATTTGGGACTCCAACCATTTCCGATGGTATTGGCATGGGGACCGAAGGCATGAAGTACTCATTGGTTTCACGGGAGGTCATTGCTGACAGCATCGAGGTTTGCGTCAATGGTCTTTGGCAAGACGGTGTAGTGGTTATTGGGGGTTGCGATAAAAACATGCCTGGCGGGATGATGGCACTAGCTCGAACCAATGTCCCTGGCATTTATGTTTATGGTGGAACCATCAAGCCAGGCCATTACAAAGGTAAAGAATTGAACATCGTATCGGCCTTTGAGGCGGTTGGGGAATTTACCGCCGGTCGCTTGAGCGAGGAGGATCTCAAGGGCGTTGAACAGCATGCCTGCCCAGGCAGTGGATCATGTGGCGGTATGTACACCGCAAATACGATGAGCTCGTCCTTTGAGGCGCTCGGCATGAGCCTGCCTTACTCCTCAACCATGGCAAACGAAGATCAAGAGAAGGTCGAGAGTGCCGCCCAATCCGCCCGCGTTTTAGTTGAGGCAATTAAGAAAAATATTCGTCCTCGTGATGTCATCACCAAAAAATCGATTGAGAATGCAGTAAGCGTCATCATGGCTGTTGGTGGATCAACCAATGCGGTCTTACATTTTTTAGCGATCGCCAGTGCCGCTGAGATTGATTGGACGATTGATGACTTTGAGCGGATCCGCAAAAGAGTTCCGGTCATCGCCGATATGAAACCCTCCGGAACTTTCCTGGCAACCGATTTGCACCAAGCCGGCGGAATTCCACAAATCATGAAAATTTTGCTTGATGGTGGCTTGCTCCACGGCGATTGTTTAACCATTACTGGAGAAACTGTTGCCGAGGTATTAAAAGATGTCCCAGCAAAACCAAGAAGCGATCAACGGGTAATTCGCTCACTGGATAACCCAATCTATCCTCATGGGCACTTGGCAATTCTGAAGGGCAATATATCCCCTGAGGGCTGTGTTGCAAAAATTACTGGTCTCAAAAATCCGTCCATCACCGGTCCTGCCCGGGTGTTTGACTCAGAAGACGATGCCATGGCAGCGATCCTTGCCCAGAAGATTAAGGCCGGAGATGTGGTGATTATTCGTTATGAAGGGCCCAAAGGTGGCCCTGGAATGCGCGAAATGTTAGCGCCTACTTCTGCTTTAGTTGGCCAGGGGCTTGGAGAAAGTGTTGGCCTGATTACCGACGGACGGTTTTCTGGAGGCACCTGGGGGATGGTGGTAGGACATGTAGCTCCCGAGGCTTTTGTTGGGGGAACCATCGCCCTGATTCAAGAAGGCGACTCCGTAACCATCGATGCCAATCAACTATTGATTCAGCTCAATGTCCCCGAGGAGGAGATCGCCAAGCGTCGAGCTGCCTGGAAACAACCAAAATCGCGTTATACACGGGGTTTGCTGGCAAAGTACGCTCGTCTAGCGAGTAGCGCCAGTCTTGGGGCTGTCACGGATCTGGATTTAAAATAAGGCATGCAACTTATTTGGATCGGAGGCTCAACCTCCCAAGTCAAGAAAATCAGTATCACTGGTAAGGGTCTCATCAAGCTTACCGTGATTATCTGTATTTTTTTGTTCCTGACTGGATTTGGTGTTCATTTTTTAGGCTACCGGATTGCCTTTCATGTGAACCCCGAGCTCACTCGGGCAATGGGTGGAGCGATATCGATTCAACAAAAAGAGTTGATTGAGGCCAGTTACAAAGAACAGGTGCAAAAACTGGAAGCCAATATTGCACAGGTCAATCAAAAAATTGAAGAGCTGACGGTCATTAAAGATCAATTTGCCGATATCGCTACACCTGCTCCGGTCAAAAGCAAATCCAACAACCTTAATACAAAGTAAGGGTTTCTTAAGACCCTTTAATCAGAATACGGCTCAGTGCCGCTCTGGCTTCTGGAATATCGAGATCCATCGCAATTTGCAATAACTCAATCGCTTTTGCATGATTGCCCGTGTGGTCTAACACCAATCCATAGTTATAGATGGCCCTTGGATTCTTATTCTTGAGTTCCCGCTCGAGATCATGAAACAAAAGCTCGAGCTGCTGAGGAGTTAATTGATTATTGAGGGCCATCTTGCATGGCATCAGGTATGTGCATTCGTAACTGCCGGATTCCAATGCCATAAACGCCTCAAAGGCTTGTGGATAAAGGCCTAACTTGAGGTAGCGCTCGGCCTCATAAAAATCTGAATTTTCCATAACTGACTAGATACCAATACCGATGCGCACAAACTCAGCGCTTAATTGCACTGGCTGCCTCTTCCTTGGCCTTCTTACGAGCCAATGCGGCTCGCTCCTCTTCCTCTTCTTTTAATTGCAGTATTTTGTTGCGCTCTTCGATGTAGATATCAAATGATGAAAAAGTTTCTACAAACTCAAACTGACCTGTAAATTCGTCAACGGGAATAAAGTGGAGTTCGGGTGAGCCAATAAATTTGTACTCCAAAATTTGTACGCCGGCCGGATTGGGTGCCAGAACATTATTAACAACCACCTTCATCCCCTCACCATTTACATACATATCATTGCGCTGTGGTTGTCTCACGATCCATACCCCTTTATGAGTTCTCGATCTGTTTGTAGATCTTCAAACGAGGATCATTGGGATAAACCACACTGGTTTGCAAAGAAGTTGATAAAGGGTTGATGTCAACAATGACGCCACTGGCTTTTTCAGTACCCTCAATGGCATTGGATTTGGGAACATAGCGATAATCGCCCTGGGTCTCTGGAAGGCCCAGTTTAAGCTCAGCCAAGGTCGCGCCGCTTCGCAAGTTGGAGCTGCCAACGTAGGGGGCTAATACGGAATTTATCGGGGTGTCAGCCATATGCAATATCAATCATGATGAACACATTGATTCTAGGTCAAAATTACGACAAATAAAAGTATCCAATAGCCTGGTAATTTTATAAGTACTTGATTTTATTTATTTTTATTATGTGATTTTTTATCGCTAGTACGATAACGTCGATACAAAATATTGCCAGTAATGCTAATAGCCTCTTGAGCATCGAGCGCCTCAACGGTTTCAAACTCCATTCTGCCTTCTTTATTGACATAATCAACTCGCCACCATTTACCTCGCACTTGGGTTGCTATGAGGATTTCGTAGTCTTTTTTCATAAATGGTGCAATTCAATTTGCATCATTACCTTTTGAAAATCCGCGCCCACTGAGTTTGAGCCCATGCCTGAACGCGTGGGGAGAAACTTGCTGCAAAAATGATATCAATCGCTCCCCAAATAAATGATGCTCGCGAAAGTTCGATGACGGCAAGCACAATAAATAAAAGCATCAAAAATCGCCGCAATCGATCGTCGGGAAGAAAATGATTCATGATGAATATTGATAAAGATGAATTCAATTAATGTTCTGAAACTTAGTATACAAATGATTTATCAGGCAAAATAAGATTTTTTGCCACCTTTGAGCGCTCGCATTTACCCCCCCGAACCTGGAGAGATTGCCCCTAATTACTGGGTAGACCCTCGGTTTACCTATAAAAATCTAGAGCGCATTTTTGAAGAAGACCGAATCTGTGGATTGTTCAAAAATGCATCGGATCGGGAAGGAATTAGCATCAATGTTCTAGGCGTTGAGCCCTCTGGATTACGCTTTAAGGTGATGCCTTTGGCAGACGGATCCCATCCCGCCATCATCGGCACCCGCATCTTAGTAACTTATGTGGATAGCGGTAAAGTGCAATTCAGTCTGAACAACATCCGCCTCGCGACCGATTCGTCCTACACCAGCGATCTTCCCCAAAAAATTGCAATTGTTCAACGACGCAAAAACTTTAGAACACCGGGGCCCGGTAATTTTGATCGGGATTTCAAATTACTGATTTACTTTGCCCAGGGCAAGGAAATGATTGCGCAAATTGTTGATATGTCGGAGGATGGCCTCCAGTTGGATTTGCGTGCTGATGCCACTGATATGTCAATTGGCACAATTTGGACAGGCTGCTCATTTGAGCGCCTCAAAAATCGCTCCGAGCCATTTGATCTTGTTATTCGTAACACACGTCTGAGCCAAGAATCTTCACGGATACGCATTGGCTGTCAACTTTTGGATCCCACTCCTCGCAATCGCATTGAATTTGAAAGCACGCGAAATGGAATTCATACCGCTCGTGTACAACGCCGACTCAAATTCTGGTTCCAAAATGTCTCATGGTGCTCTTAGGCGCAGTCTTTATGAAATTTTTCTCTTCCTCGCTGCCGGTGATTAACAGATTACTTCTTGTCCTTCTGATGGCCCTTTCAATGGCGGCACTTGCGCAATCAAATAGCGAGTCGTGGAAGGTATTTGGCAAGCTTTCTAACAGCACGATTTACATTCAAGAAAAATCCATTGAAAAAATTGGGCCCTTCCTAAAAGTATGGATCTTGCAAGACTACCTTGCCCAACGGATGGGACCAAATGACGAACCCTATCGCTCGGCGATCACGCTAATTCAGTTTGATTGCCAGGAAAAGAAGTCCCAAAAACTCAATGGTCAAGGCTTCATCGAGCCCATGGGCAAGGGCCGTTTTATCGACCTGACAGAGAGCGATCCGCCGTGGATTGACCTGCCGGTTGATTCCGTTGGATTTCATATTATTGAAACATTTTGCGCATCGACTAAATAACGCGCCTAGGATTAACCCTATATAATTTTAGGATGGGATATAACGCAGGCGCATTCGAATTAGGCAAACTAAATCTTGATAAAGGCAAGGTCGATATTGCCTTTGATATCTTCTTTGATCTTGCCAAAAATGATCTGGATGAAGATGCGCTTTACATGTTGACTCGGATGACTTTCGATGGTCAATTAGGTCCCGAGCAGATTGAACTCTTTTATGAATTCCAAAACTCCCATTCGTCATACGGTAATGGCTACGCCCTTTATAACGTGGGTTTAATGCACGAACGCGGTTTGGGTAAAGTGAAACAAAACTACAAAGTAGCGGTCGAGTACTACGAGAAAGCCATTAAAGAAGAAGTTCATGATGCCTATTGCAACTTAGGCAATATTTATGCGCTCGGTTTAGGTGTTGATCAGGGGGTTCCGCGCGACATATTTAGGGGTCTTGAATTACTCAGTAAGGGTGCCGAGTCGGGTAGTCGTCAGTCAGCTTTCACGATTGGCTCACTCTACGGCAAGGGTGAATTTATTCCTCAAGACAATTCCAAAGCAGCCTATTACCTAACCTTGGCGGCAATGATGGGGCATGAGCAAGCGAAACGCGTACTTGCCATCTTTGCCCATGCCCACAAAAACGAGAGCTTTGACCGCGAATTTGATGCCGCTAATGTGAAGTTTGGCGAAATCGAAAACCTACGAAAACTCTACCGCTGCATCTAAAGGGCTTAGGTAGAAGTAATTTTTTCCCAGTTTTTCTTAAATACTTGGCTGCTATCCTGAGTATCCAAGTCCTTGGATCTTGAAATCATTAAGCCATTTAAGCGAGCGCCCGGCTCAATACCAATCTGACCGTAGGTTACATCGCCATGCACGACTGAACCATTGTGAAGTTCAACGCGCTCCGTACAGTAGACATTGCCTTCGACCCGCCCCGCAATAATGACGCGATAGGCGTAAATATCACCTTGTACCAAGCCATTTTTTCCAACCGCAATACTGACGACTCCGTCTTGCGAGGTTTCCACATTGCCAATGACCTTACCGTCAATTCGCAAGCTCTCAGAGGCAACCAGACGCCCATGGATTTCAGTAGCCTCGCCAACCATGGTCTGAAATGACTCAATGGTTTGGCCAAGGGTTTTGATTGATTTGGATTTGTTGCCAAACATAATTGCAATTACTTCTTAATGAAGTGACCCTTGATCTTACCGCCACGTTGGATATGGACCGAGTCATACGATACAGAGCCATCAACCTCGGCAAGAGGGCCAATATTGAGCTCTTGGCAATTAATATCACCCAAAACCTTACCCTTCACCATCACCTGATCGGAGAAGAGTTCGCCCTCTACAAGGCCCGATGAATCAATCAAAACGGATTTGGCCGTTACCTTACCTTTGATCACACCAGAGATATTTAAAACGCCTTCGGATGTAATGGTTCCAACAAACTCAAAGCCTTCGCTAATAATGGAAGGCTTAATCGGATTTGCACGATTTACATTGTTTTCATAGCCATAGCTTTGATCCGGCTCAGCCGCTACTTCGGTTACTGGCTCTGAATACGTATTTTGAGATTCATCAGAGGGATTCTCTGGAATGTCATTGGATTTCTTTGAAAACATAGATCACCTAAATAGGAGGTTAAATAAGGTGCAGATCGCCGTGTAAGGTTCCGCCCTTTTCGATCTCAATCTCAGCGTAATGAACAGAACCGCCGACTTTACCGCTAGAGCGAATAATTAGCGATCGGGAGGCAGTTAACTGCTCGGCAACTTCTCCTCGGATATCAACCGATTCTGCGACCACTTTGCCACGAATCAAACCAGAAGCTTCAACAATCACTTGTTTGGCAGACAAATCGCCTTCCACAACACCGGAAACCGAGGCAATATCGGGCACAGCAAAATTTCCCTTCAAAATGACCCCTTCACCAACAAATAGACAACCCGATTGATTTGCATCGACCATGAAAAACCCTTAAATAGCGTGAATAATTGCTTATAAATTTAGTATTAGGCAGCCCTCTAAAGATCTGCCATAAGCTATAAATTTATCACAATTAGAAGTCAAAAAATCAATCGGGCCCACCAAAAGCGGTAATTACGGGAAAAACCCTTAGTCAAGGAAATCAGTGCTTCATCGAGCCCCCATGACCGCCGGAGATATCCCTCACTTGTAATTTAACTTCCACCTCACCCGATTTCTGAAATTTCAGCTTCACCGGAACGGTTTCGCCTGCTTTTAAGGGCGCCTTAATATCCATAAACATGAGGTGCAAGCCGCCCGGTTTTAGCTCGACAGAGCCATTAGCCGGGACGTCAATCCCCTTGACTTCACGCATTTTCATGACATTACCGTCCATCGCCATGGTGTGCAGCTGCATCTCGCCAGCCACCGGGGAGCTTGCCGCAATCAATTGATCAGCGGCGCCTTTATTTTCAATCTTCATAAACCCGCCCGCAGCTTTTTGACCTGGGGCCGTTGCTCGCGCATAGGGATTCTCGATCTTCAGTTGCCCAATCCGATAGTCGGAGCCCTTAGCATCGTTATGGGCAAGAGACCAGCCAGAAAAGCCAATTAGAGCGCTTGCGGTGATTGCATGTAGAAATTTGGTATTCATAATGATCCTTTCTGTAATCGTTACCATGTCATTGTTTTAGTGCCATCTTTAAAGAGTGCGTCGCCGGTTACTTTAGGAGAGCCCATTTTGATACCAGGCAATAGGTCGCCTGGACTTAATCCGTAATGCTTTAAACACATGGGGCACATAATGACCGTACCCCCTTTGGCAATAATCTCTTGAAGTATTTTTTGTTGATCGGCGTACTTATCAGCACCCGATTTAACACCAACAAAGACGCCTTGATCGCTTAGAAAAATACTCAAGGGATGCCCATTTTCGTTGTGATGCTTACCGAAATTGAGGGCCATCGTGACCCGATGAGGCTCCCCACTAGTTAGGCTAATAAATAGTGGGTCATTGGGTCCTGCAAATGCTGAAAAACTAAATACCGCGAGTAATGTAAGCAACCAAGAACGCATGAAGTGACTCATCACGCTTAAACTCCCATAAAAACTTCGCATTAGGGGCAACACAGCCCCGCCATTGAACTTAAGTGCGAGTATTCTGAGGTGGTCCCTGAGAGGGAAGCTTGACCCATGCAAAGAGTGTCTTTGCAGACTCTAAAAAGAGGTTTGGGATCAATGCATGCGTTGAAGGGCTAGCAAACTGAAGATTACTTAATAAACTAGGAAGTCCTACCGGTTGAGCGAGGCAATACAGGCAGTCCACAGACGCGTTCGTTACCGCATCCTCGGTATTTAGATCAAGAACCTGTTTTGTACCATCCGCCATGCAAATTTCCATTGCCAAAGCCGAGCCATTGGTTGGCATCGATACTGCATGGGTCATCGTTGGTGCCAGTGCTCCAAAAATAAACGCCAGAGTAGTTAGCCAATGAATCAGTTTTCGGTTTGGAAAATACATATACTTATTTTATCGATAAGCGTATGAAATAACAAAAAAGGGGGCTTGCGCCCCCCTTTTTTTAAGTTACCAGCATTACGCCTTCTTCTGACGCAATTTAGAAATCAGCGGCCAGAAAAGCAGGATGAGTGCCAAGGCGGTGATCGTACCAACCAGATAGTTGGAGAAGAAGATGCCCAAGCTACCCTGAGATACCAACATCGCTTGGCGGAAAGAATCTTCAGCGCGATCGCCCAATACCAAGGCAAGAACCATTGGCGCCATCGGGTAGTCGAGTTTCTTAAAGAGGTAGCCCAAGACTCCAAAGCCCAACATCAGCCATACATCAAACATCGCATTGTTCACCGTAAATGCGCCAACAGCACAAATAACAATGATCACTGGAGCAATGATTGAGAATGGGATTCTTAAGATGGAGGCAAAAATCGGTACGCAGGTCAAGACCACAAAGAGACCGGCAATATTACCCAAGTACATACTCGCGATTAAGCCCCAAACAAAATCTGGCTTCTCAACAAACAAAAGTGGTCCTGGCTGTAAACCCCAGATCAGGAGGCCGCCCAATAACACCGCAGCGGTTGGTGAGCCAGGAATACCCAAAGAGAGCATCGGTAGCAAAGCTGCGGTACCGGCAGCATGAGCTGCGGTCTCTGGAGCAACAATACCCTCCATCTCACCCTTACCAAAATTATTCCTATTTTTGGCCATTTGCTTTGCAACGCCGTAGCTCATAAATGAGGCTGGAGTTGCGCCGCCAGGAGTGATACCCATCCAGCAACCAATTAAGCAGCTGCGTAGGGATGTTGCCCAGTACTTCGGTAACTGAGCCCAAGTTTCAAAAACAACCTTTGCTTTGATCTTGGCACTTTTACCGGAGAACTTGAGACCTTCCTCCATGGATTGCAAAATTTCGCCGATACCAAATAGACCGATCACCGCAATTAAGAAATCAAAGCCGCGCATTAACTCCGACGAGCCAAAGGTTAAGCGTAATTGACCGGTAACGGTATCCATTCCCACAGCAGCTAACGCAAAACCAAGCATCATTGCTGATAAAACTTTGAACGGTGAACCTTTGTTCATGCCCACAAAACTACAGAAGGTTAATAAGTAAACCGCAAAGAATTCAGGGGGGCCGAACTGCAGAGCAAACTTTGCCACGAGCGGCGCCAAGAAGGTGATGACAACGACTGCAAAAACGGCACCAATACACGATGAGGTAAAAGCGGCTGTAAGTGCCTCGCCCGCTTTGCCATTTTGCGCCATTGGATAGCCATCAAATGTTGTCGCAACCGACCATGGCTCACCGGGAATGTTAAACAGAATGGAGGTAATCGCACCTCCGAATAAAGCACCCCAGTAAATACTGGAGAGCATGATGATCGCCGAAGTGGGCGACATGGTAAAAGTCAAGGGTAGCAAAATGGCAATGCCATTAGCCCCGCCAAGCCCAGGCAATACCCCAATAATGACTCCGAGGATCACTCCGATCAACATCAACATGACGTTGTAGGGTGACAATGCTACGGCAAAGCCTCCAAATAGCGCGTTAATTTCTTCCACGTTTGCTCCTTTTATTCAATCTTGTAGTGGATGCTTTGCTTACTGCAAACCAAATATAGCCAAGGGGTTAAACAACGAACCATGTGGCAACGGAATTTGAAACCAATACTCAAACATCATGTAAAGAACGATGCTTACACCAAGTCCAACCGCAAGGGCTTTCCAAAATACGTATTTCCCAAGCCAGACCATGAAAAAGGTAATGTAGAGGACGCCAGCAACATATATTCCGATCAGCTGAACACCCAAAACAAAGAGGGCTGCCGGAATGAGAACGGCCATCACTTGCCGAAAGGGTTCTCTCTCAACAAATGTCTCGTCAGCAAGCTCTTTAGCGCGAATCGACTGAATCAAGGTCACTGAGCTACAAATCAAAATAATCAGGCTAATGTAGAAAGGGAAATAGCCTGACTCAGGACCATCGCTGCCCCATTTAGCGCCAAGTTTTAAGCTTCCCACCATCACCACAACGCCGACGACAATAAACATGAGGGCGGTGATGATTTCCATCGTACGCATACTTACGACTGAATCATGATTTGAATTCTCTGACATTCTTCACTCTTCTCTTAATCGATTACTAAAAAAATAAGACCTCACCATGAGGTCTTATTTCACAACTACCAATTACTTCGCAATAAAGCCAGCTTCCTTCATCAGCTGAGCATGCTGAGCATCGGCTTTCTCAAGCCAGTTTGTAAACTCTTTACCGGTCATGAAGGTTTGGTTAAATGCGCCATCGGCCATGAACTTCTTCCACTCCGGTGTCTCACGAACCTTTTTGAACAAGTCAATATAGAAATCCACTTGTGCTTGAGTCACACCAGGTGGCATGAAAATACCGCGCAACATCACATAGTCAGTATTCACACCCACTTCACGGCAGGTTGGAACGTCATTCCACGATAGCGTTGGGGTAATTTTCTCCTTGTATGGCATACGCTGTGTATCAAATACGCACTGCGCAGTTAACTTACCAGCACGCCACTGAGCAACAGCTTCAATTGGATTGTTCACAGTGGAATCAACGTGATTACCAACTAACTGAACGGCTACTGCGCCGCCACCAGCAAATGGAACATAAGTGAACTTAGTACCAGTTGCTTTCTCAAGTGCTACGGTAATGATTTGGTCTTCTTGCTTCGAACCAGTTCCACCCATCTTGAACTTATTAGGACCTGCAGCTTTAGCGGCTTCCACATAGTCCTTCGCAGACTTATAGCCTTTTTCAGTATTTGTCCACAACACGAATTGATCAAGCGCCAGCATCGCGACTGGGGTCATGTCTTGCCATTTAAATGGCACACCCGTTGCACGTGGGGTTGTGAATAGATTTGAGAGGGTAATAATGATCTTATGGGGATCGCCTTTGGCTTCCTTGATTGCTAGATAGCCTTCAGCACCAGCACCAGCACCTTTATTTACTGGAATCATGGATTGCTTCATCAAATTATTTTTAGAAATAATTCCCTGAATCATCCGCGCCATTTGATCAGCGCCACCACCAGGACCGGCAGAGATAATGAATTCAACAGGTTTTGTTGGCTCCCACTTAGCCTGAGCGTGAGCGGTGGTCGTAGCTGCAAAACCAGCTACCAAGGCAACGCTCAACAACGTGGATTTGAATTTCAAACGCATGGATGCTCCTCCAATAAATTTTCAAAATTATTAATTTTGTTATGCAGCAACTTTGACGACTAATTCTTCAATAAAAGTTTTAGACAAAAATTGACAAACATCAACAAACGAAAATTTTCACATAAGTAAAACCCGTACTGACTAGTGAAAACCCTTGCTTTGGAAACTTATTTACGAGCCGAATTGGTGCCGGAAATAGGAATCGAACCTACGACCTTCGCATTACGAATGCGCTGCTCTACCAACTGAGCTATTCCGGCTTATGAGATAAAAAGACCCTGTTTGAGGCAATGATTTTAGCTCAGCACTTTGAGCAAATCGCTCATCGCGGCGCAGGCTTTGCAAGCAACGCCTTGGAAACCACTTCCCGAACGTCGGGGGAAAGACGGTTAGCGGCCGCAACCTTCTCCAATGCGACTTTCATTGACTTTTGGTAGCGCGGGGCAAACTGCCGCCAGCGGTCCAAACCTCGGGCTAGGCGTGCCGCTACTTGGGGATTGATCTCATCAAGTGCAATAACCTGCTGTGCCCAAAAAGCATACGTCACGCCCTCGGCCGCATGAAATCCACCCGGGTTGCTCAAGCAAAATGCATGAAGTAAGCTGCGCACTCGATTGGGGTTGTTCATCTGAAACGCGGGATGGCGCATGAGCTCCTGAACGTGACCAAGCACAGTATGGCCTTGAGTCTGAGGGGGTTGGGTGGCCTGCAAAGCAAACCACTTATCGACCACAAGCGGGTCTTCGGAAAAGCGCTGATAAAAATCCGCTAACGCATTCTTAGCGTGGGGGGCGCCGACAGCCACTAAAGCCTGCAATGCGGCAAAGCGATCGGTCATATTGTTTGCTAACTCGTATTGATCTTCAGCCACCTCGTACCACTGCGTATCCTTGGTTTCCAAAAGCATCATGAGTGCATCATTTTTGAGGGCGCGCCGACCCATACTCTTCGCATCTGGACTGTATTTGGCCGAGGTTTGTAATGAGCGATAGATTCTCTCCCAATCGGATTTCAGCGCATTTGCTAGGGTTGATTTAAAACCTCTACGCGCCCAATGTAATTTCTGAGGATCAACCGATTGAACCTGCTCATATAAATAGGTTTCGGCTGGTAGCGTAAAGAGAAGTTGCTTATAGGCTGGATCCAATGGTGAATCAACCAATAATCTGCGGTAGGCCTCTAAAAATTGTTGGTTGGGCTTTCGGTCGGACAAAATAAATTGTTGGGCTAACTTTTGCACAGCCTCCCAGCGGTTGAACGAGTCGGTTTCGTATGCCATCAGAGCGAGTAGCTCTGCTTCACTCTGCGGATGCTCAAGCACAATGGGTGCAGAGAAATCCCGATTAATCGACAGCACGGGTTTTGCAGGAATTTGCTTTACCACCCAGGTTTGCTCAGGCTGAGTCAGTTCCAGTAAAACTTCCTGACCAAAATAGTTGGCTTCTTTAGATGTAAGCGCTGCATTGCCGCTAAATAACAAACTCGCTTTCAATGGAATATGAAATAGCTTTTTTGTCTTTTGCCCGGGAGTGGGCGGGCAAGATTGCTTGAGGGTCAAGCGGTACTCGTGCTTGCGCGAATCAAATTGTTCCTTGACTTGAACCCGTGGGGTACCCGATTGACTGTACCAATTTTTGAACTGACTGAGATCACGCCCGTTGGCGTCTGCCATTGCCGCGATGAACTCATCGCAAGTGACCGCCATCCCATCATGTCGCTTGAAGTACAAATCCATACCGCGACGAAAGCCATCGACCCCGAGTAAGGTTTGATACATCCGTACTACTTCGGCACCCTTCTCGTAAACCGTGACCGTGTAGAAATTATTGATTTCTTGATACTCATCAGGGCGAATGGGATGCGCCATGGGTCCCGCATCCTCGGGGAACTGCATCTGGCGTAATAAACGCACATCGTCGATGCGCTTGACTGCCCTACCAGACTCGGTACCCATTTGATCGGCTGAGAACTCTTGATCCCGAAATACCGTTAAACCTTCTTTTAGTGATAACTGAAACCAATCCCGGCAAGTAACACGATTGCCAGTCCAATTATGAAAATACTCATGCGCGACCACGCTCTCTACATTGGCAAAATCCGTATCCGTGGCAGTTTGCGCATCCGCAAGCACAAACTTAGTATTAAAGATATTGAGGCCCTTGTTCTCCATCGCCCCCATGTTGAAGTCGCTCACGGCCACAATCATGAAGCGCTCTAAATCAAGTTCCAATCCAAAGCGTTCTTCATCCCAGGCGATTGATCGCTTTAAAGAATCCATCGCGTGATGGGTTTTATGCAGATCGCGGGGCTCGACCCAAATTTGCAATAGCTTTTTATCGCCACTACCAGAAGTAATGACATCCTCTAAGCAAACAAATTTGCCAGCCACTAATGCAAATAAATAAGAAGGTTTCGGAAATGGATCCTCCCAAATGGCGCTGTGCCAACCATCGGCTAAATCCTCTTTGGCAATCAAATTTCCATTCGAGAGTAAGACCGGATAATCCGCTTTGCGGGCACGCAAGGTCACCCGATAGCGCGCCATTACATCGGGGCGATCCTGGTAATAGGTAATTTTGCGAAAACCCTCTGCTTCGCACTGCGTAAAGAAGTTACCGCGTGAGACGTACAGCCCCATTAGGGAGGTATTTTTTTCAGGTATGCATGCGGTTTTGATTTTAATGACAAAATTTTGCTTACCTCGATTAGGTAAGCCATGAATCACCATTCGGCCTGGTGTTAACTCCACATGACGATGGGTTTGGCCATTGATACGCAAACTAATAAACTCAAGATCTTCACCATCCAAGATGAGGGGAACCTCGTCTTTAGCATTTTGTGTTGCCTCAGTCGGGATCACCTCAATGCGACTATGCACGAGGGTACGTTGGGGTATTAACTCAACATCAAGTTCCACCTGGCCAAATTGATAATCAGGAGCTTTGTAGTGGAGGCGCAAAAAGCGCTTGGCAGAATCAGTTCGCATGAAATGATTTTAGTTGCTTCCTAAATAAGTAATTAGGTAAGATTCCCACCCCAAAGTAGAGTAGCCATTCCTAGCAGAATAAAAATCGTGGCTGCAATGCGATGCACCCACGCAATTGGCAAGCGCTTGGTAAATTGTTGTCCAAGCCATACTGCCGGGGCATTCGCCAACATCATGCCCAGAGTGGTTCCAAGGGTTACAGATAAAACACTGTCGTACTTTGCACCGAGCGCAATCGTCGCGATTTGGGTTTTATCTCCCATTTCAGCAATGAAGAACAAGCTGGTGGTTAAGACAAAAATTGCCCAAGCCCCTTTGGCTGGTTTTGCGGCCTGGTCTTCATCCAGTTTGTCGGGAATGAGTAGCCATGCGCCCAGGGCTAAAAATCCAATCCCCAAGATCCAACGCAACAGATCAGGACTCAGTAGCCCAGCAACCCAATGCCCCACATAGGCGGCCAGGGCATGGTTGGCAAGGGTTGCCAGCAAGATCCCCCACACAATTGGCCAAGCATGTTTGGGATAGCGCGCAGCGAGCATCAAGGATAAAAGCTGGGTCTTATCCCCGATTTCCGCTAGGGCAACAACCCCAGTGGAAATCAATAATCCATAAAAATCCATATAAATCAGTTATTTAAATAAAATCTATCAATATTTTTAATTAATACAATTTGGCTATCATAGGAAAAAACCCTAAACTGCGTCCATCTTAATTTTTCTCTCGAAGGTAAACCCATGACTTTACGCGAAGGTAATCTCGAAGCCCCAACCAGACACCCCCTGGACTGGACAAATCCGGACTTCTACAACACCGAAAAGCTCGAAGCCGAGATGGAGCGGGTGTTCGATCTTTGCCATGGTTGCCGTCGCTGCGTCAACCTGTGTGGCTCATTCCCAACCCTTTTTGATCTTGTCGATGCGACCGAAGAAGGTGAAGTGGAAGGGGTAGCGAAAGCGGATTATCAAAAAGTTGTTGATCAGTGTTATCTGTGTGATGTTTGCTACATGACCAAATGCCCCTACACCCCACCTCACCCGTGGAATATTGATTTCCCTCACCTCATGTTGCGCGCCAAAGCCGTTGCCTTCAAAGAGGGTAAAACGACCTTTCGCGACAAATTGTTATCGTCTACGGACAAACTCGGTCAGTTTGCAGGCATTCCAATCGTGACCCAAGCAGTCAATGCGGTCAATAACATGGGTGTTACACGACTGGTAATGGAAGGTGCTCTAGGCGTTGATAAAAAAGCGTGGGTTCCTGAGTATGCTGCGAAGACCTTCCCGCAATTGGCGAAGGCATCGGCGGCGTTTCCAGTTAAAGATGGTCAACGCACTCCAGGCAAGGTCGCCATCTATGCAACCTGCTACATCAACTACAACGAGCCCGGTATTGGTCAAGACCTCATCAAGATTCTGAATCACAATCAGATTCCCTATGCGCTAGTTGATAAAGAGGCGTGCTGTGGAATGCCAAAACTCGAATTGGGTGACCTTGAATCTGTAAAAGAAAATAAAGATAAGAACATCCCCAAACTTGCTAAATTGGCGCGTGAGGGCTACGCCATCGTGACCCCAATTCCATCGTGCACCCTGATGTTCAAACAAGAGTTACCCCTCATGTTCCCAGATGATGCTGATGTGCAAGCGGTCAAAGAAGCCATGTGGGATCCGTTTGAGTACTTTATTGCGCGCAGTAAAGATGGCCTCCTCAATCAAGACTTCAAAGAAGAGCTTGGTCATGTGAGCTATCACGTTGCCTGCCACTCACGCGTGCAAAATGTTGGCCAGAAGACCGCTGAAGCACTCAAACTCATTCCAGGTACTGAAGTGAATGTGGTTGAACGCTGCTCGGGCCACTCAGGAACGTGGGGTGTAAAGAAAGAGTTTCATGCAATGGCGATGAAAATTGGTCGTCCAGTATTTCGCAGCATGGCCGAAGAATCGCCCAATTACATTAGCTCCGATTGCCAACTCGCTGGGCATCATATTGCTCAAGGGATGGATGAACTTGGTTTGCCGAAAACTGCCATGGCGCATCCACTAACACTAATGGCCAAAGCCTACGGACTCTAAATCATGACAACAGGATCAATTGAAATGGGAAAAATTACACGCGATAGTTTATTAAGCCTTGAGGCTTACCACAAAGCACGTCCTGACATCAGAGCGCGCGCCATTGCAGAACGCAAACTGCGCACTGTTCATTTAGGCGATCACCTTACTCTCATCTTTGAAAACGAGTTCTTAATGCGTTATCAGATTCAAGAGATGTTACGCGTTGAGAAAACCTTCGAAGACGAAGGCATTCAAGATGAGTTGGATGCATACAACCCCATGGTACCTGGTGGTTCGGACTTTAAGGTCACCATGATGATTGAGTACCCCAATGAGGCCGATCGTCGCGTCGCGCTTGCAAAGTTGGTTGGTGTTGAAGATCAGATCTTTATTGAGATTGAAGGTCAGCCACGGGTCTATGCAATTGCTGACGAAGATTTGGAGCGAGCAACGACCGAGAAAACCTCGGCCGTGCATTTCCTGCGCATTCCACTAACACCGGCCATGAAAGACGCGCTCAAGGCAGGTGCCCAGATGATGGTGGGTTGCGACCACAAGGGTTATCCCATGCATGTCGAAACCCTCCCCCATGAAACACTCGCTTCCTTAGTTACAGACCTCGACTAAATCGGGGCTTAATAACGCCTCGTCGATTGGAACGTACGACCGCTTCTGTGCCCGAGCAACGGGTGCAGAAGTGAGTTGCCCACGACAAATACTCAGCCCATTCCTTAAATGCGAGTTCAATCGCAAAGCTTCCATCACTCCAAGATTGGCAATTTGCTCAATAAAGGGATAGGTCGCATTGGTTAAACCAATCGTGGATGTCCGAGCAACCGCGCCTGGCATATTGGCCACACAGTAATGAATCACTCCATGTTCTATGTAGGTCGGCTCTGCGTGGGTGGTGGGGCGTGAGGTCTCAAAACAACCGCCTTGATCAATCGCCACATCGACCAAAACCGATCCGGCTCGCATCTGCTTGATCATGGCCGCGGTCACCAATTTAGGTGCTGAGCCACCTGGCAGCAACACTGCGCCAATCACCAAATCGCTTTCTCTCACTGCATTCTCAATACTTTGCTGATCAGAGAACAGGGTTTGCACTCGATTACCGTATAGCGCATCAATTTGCCGTAGGCGATCCAAGTCGCGATCCATGATGCTCACGTGAGCGCCCATGCCAACTGCAATTTGCAAGGCATGACGGCCTACAACTCCTGCACCCAAGATCAAGATCTTTGCAGTAGCAACACCGGGAATGCCGCCAAGCAATAATCCGGAGCCCCCTTTGGATTTCTCCAAATGTGCAGCCCCCGCCTGAATCGACATGCGGCCAGCGACCTCACTCATGGGGGCTAGTAGAGGCAATGCTCCGCTCGATGAGGTCACCGTCTCGTAAGCAATACATATTGCTTTTGACTGAATCAATGCCTCCGTTTGGACTGGATCAGGCGCCAAATGCAAATAAGTAAACAGGGTCTGATCTGCATGCAGCATGGCACACTCAA
This sequence comes from Polynucleobacter sp. HIN8, assembly GCF_030297615.1. Lineage (NCBI taxonomy): Bacteria > Pseudomonadati > Pseudomonadota > Betaproteobacteria > Burkholderiales > Burkholderiaceae > Polynucleobacter > Polynucleobacter sp. HIN8. The sequence goes on from NZ_AP028139.1 coordinate 1,582,164, forward strand.
TGGGCTGTGGCTCTTTCACCTTGACGATTAACTCGGCGGCGGCGAAGACCGCTTTGGCATCTTCGAGTAATGTTGCACCAGCCGCTTGATACTGCGCATCGGTAAACCCAATTTGTGCGCCAGCATTTTTTTCCACCAGCACCGAGTGGCCTTGGCGGGTAAGGCCATTGACCAGGCTAGGGGTTAGTCCAACCCGAAACTCATTATTTTTAATTTCTTTTGGAATACCAATAATCATTTCTGCTCTCCTAATTGAAGTACGTGTTTTTTATTAATTCCTAATACGAAATACAGGATCAAATAAATGGTTAATAAGATTGGCCCCACAATGAGTGCCATGCGCGCATCCTCATGAAAACTCATCAAGACAATGACCAGCGCAATAAAGGCCAAGGCAAACCAACTGGAATATGGCCACCAGGGAGCGCGGTATGACAATTGCGCAAGTTGATCCTTGCTAAGGCTTGCCCGAAAGCGGAAGTGGGTATACAAAATGGAGATCCAGACCATGAGGCCCACAAATGTGACCGCCGCCATCATGTAATGGAAAGCCTTCTCAGGAACAAAATAGTTCAGTACGACACCAACCATCGGTATACATACCGTTCCAATCACAGCACGATGCGGAACACCCGTTCGTGACAACGTAACAAAAGACTTTGGAGCATAGCCATTCGCAGATAAGGCATATAACAAGCGGCCACCACTAAACACCCCAGCATTGCAGGCGGATAGAGCTGCAGTAATCACCACAAAATTAATAATGCCAGCAGCCTCGCGTAAGCCAATGCGCTCAAACATGGCCACAAATGGACTACCTTGCTGACCGACCTCATTCCATGGAAAGATTGCCAGAATAACCATCAGCGCACCTAAGTAAAAAATGAGGATGCGCCAAATGAGTGAGTCGATGGCCATCGGAATTGTCTGTTTCGGGTTTTGTGCTTCGCCTGCAGATAGCCCAATCATTTCAATGCCGACATAGGCAAACAGCACCATATGTAATGAGAGTAAAAATCCACTAAAGCCGTTCGGAAAAAATCCGCCATGCTGCCAGAGATTACTCAGCCCCATCGGTACCCAGTCGTTAGTAAACCCAAAGAAGATCACTGAGCAACCCAATGCGATCATCAGCACGATTGCCATAATTTTGATGAGTGCAAACCAGAACTCAAACTCACCAAATACTTTGACGGCAATCAAATTGATCAGCCCCATCAAGATGATGGAAGACAATGCCCAAATCCATTGCGGTGTGTCTGGAAACCAAATCCCCATGTAAATACCCACCGCAGTCACTTCAGCAATGGCCACGACCACCCAGTAGGTCCAGTACCCCCAACCCACCATGTATCCGGCTAGTGGATTGACATAGGTATTAGCATAGGTGGCAAATGATCCCGTGACCGGTTCATGGACAGCCATTTCTCCCAGGGTTCGTAAGACCACAAATGCAACCATGCCAGCCAAGAAGTAGGCAAGCAAGATGGATGGCCCTGCAATTTGAATTGCGGTGGCGGATCCTAAAAATAATCCAACACCAATCGTAGAACCCAAAGCCATTAAGCGAATGTGCCTGACTTTGAGGTGGCGCTTTAAGCCTTCTTCATTCTTCTCCAAGAGAACTCCTTTCATGATGACGGTGGCACAACGCCACCGCATGAAAGTCTATGGAGCGAACTCGATTGAAACCAGTACTTAAAAATTACAGAAGTATCAAGAACTAAATTAGTGCTTAGACTTCTCGTAGAAACTGCTGAATAATCAAGATGAATTGCTTAAATAAAAAAGATTGCTTACAGAAGAATCAGTAAATTCTTACAGGGATAGCCCTAGGCAAATAACAGAGAATTCTTAAGAGCCACGCTTAAACAACCGTAATAAATTAATGTAGTCATCGGTAAACATCGGGAAACCAGGGCGCTTTTGAATTTCCACTGCGCCGGATTTAATCTTCTCTTGATTCAATAAATTTTGATTTCGCGTCATGATGACTTGGTCAGTATTTGCCAACCAATACTCAGGCCCGGTCTCAAAATCGGGTGAGTCGGTTACCAAAACAATCGATAAGCCATGGGCATCGGCCAAATTTTTAGCCACAGGTAATAAATCCACAAAACGGTTGGTTGCCTGAAACACGATTACGCCATTAGGCTTGAGGTGTTTCATATAAATTTCCATCGCCTCTTTGGTAATTAAATGGGTTGGAATTGAATCCCCTGAGAATGCATCCATTGCCAATACATCAAATTGTCGAGATGGCTCGCGATCGAGAGAAAGGCGACCATCGCCGATCACGATTTCATGGGTTCCTTTCATCTTTTCCAAAAAAGTGAAATCTTTTTTAGCCGCAGTGACCACCGATGGTGAGATTTCATAAAACACCCAATGATCACCAGGCTTGGCATAGACTGCTAACGCGCCCGCTCCCAAACCGATTACCCCGACAGTCTTTGGTGCGTCGGGCAAACTTGCGAAGACCCGTCCATAACCACTCGTTGGTCCATAGTAGCTCGATGGCGTCATTTGCAACTCTTCTTCAAGCAACTGTCCACCATGCGCGATCGCGCCATGAATTAAGCTTCGGAAATTCGCTCCGGTAGAGTTATCGCGGGTACGTACAACACCATAAAAATCGCGCTCCATAAATCGCACATCGAGCGTGTAGTCCCGAATTCCCTGCCATGACAACAGCCCAACGGCTAAGACAACGAGGGAAGCAACCCCCTTAGCCAACCAACGCATCCGTGAGGTTTCACCAATCGGTATAAATAGAGCAATCACCGCAGCACCAATGAGAGCGGCATAGAGCTCAAAATACCCTGCAAAGACCAAGGGTGCGATGACGGCCATGGCCAATGAGCCAAGTGCCCCACCAATCGATATGGATAGATAAAAAGTCGTTAACTTGGAAGGATGCGGCTTCAGACGAGCCAGCTCACCGTGGCACACCATACAAACCACAAATAAACCGAGTGCATAAACCGGTGTCACCATCTTGAGATTGAGGGAATCCGACAGCCACGCCATTGCTGGAACAAGCACAATCGCTAGCGGCAAAAATACTGCACGCTTATACCAGCGGGGATGATCAAAACTGATGATGAAGGTGATTAAGTAAAGCGCAAGGGGCACCACCCACAGTAATGGTGCTGATGAGATGTTTTGGGTTAAATGACTACTAACTCCCAATAGCAATGCCGAACCAATCGCCGATAAGGCCACCCAACGTAACCATTGGCCAATATGAATGGAATGAGTGGCATCATTTAAATCGGATCCACCAACCTGCTGATCGCCAACGTTTTGTGCGTTCTTAACGGTTGATAAACCAAGAGCAAAACATAAGACTGCAAAGATACAAAATAATCCGGACCATGCCCATGCGGTCTCACGGTTACCAAGCCAAGGCTCAATCAAAAATGGGTATCCGAGCAGGGCTAGGAGTGAAGCAAAATTTGAGAGGGCAAAGAGGCGATAAGGGGCTGAGGCTTGGTGGCGACGCCAATACCAAGCGCCAATTAACGGGGTAGTGCTTGCGAGTAAAAAATACGGCAACCCGATGGTTGCTAATAGTAGTCCTAGGATTCTTAAAATCGGATCCTCGTTACCAAAGGGGCGCCACGCATCGCTCGCAATGATCGGCATCGTAATGATTGCAGCTACCAAAAGAACGCCGTGCACGATGACCTGTCGCTTCATCGACAGATAACGAGTCAAGACATCGGCGTAGGCATAACCTGCGAGAAGCGCAGATTGAAAAAAAAGTAAACAGGTTCCCCACACTGCAGCAGAACCCCCAAACCACGGCAAGATTTGTTTTGCGATTAAAGGCTGAACCAGAAAAATTAGGAACGCGGAAATGAAAATAACGATGGCGTAGAACATGGTTTGGCGATAGTGGATTGTTTCAATCTAAATGGCGCGCTGATGTTTAACCAGTTTTGTATAAGACGCCATCAAAAAAGATGGGGATTGGGGAGTAATTTCAAACAGAAAATTAGATACAAAAAAACCCCAGCAAGCTGGGGTTCTTTGAGACAAAAAGGATTACTTCTTGTCAGCTGGCTTAGCAGCAGGAGCAGCAGCAGCTGGCTTAGCGTCTTTCTTCTCGTCTTTCTTAGCTGGAGCAGCTTGAGCGAAAACACCAGCGGAGAACAAACCAGCAACTAACATAGCAACGATCTTTTTCATGTAAAACTCCAAAATAAAATTAATAAACGTAGTCTCCTACGGATCTAACTGCCACCTCAACCAAAACCAATGTAGCTACGAATGGCTTTAGCCGAAGCTAGTTCATTAACGCCCCCAAAAAACAAAGCGTTGACAAACTAATTACCTGAACATCAATTTCAAGTAAATCAGGAGTTTAGCAAAAAGATTGGCCCGAGGAATTGGTGATTTGCTTAAGGCAAGCGGAAGCTGCCGCAAATCCAAATGCCGCGGTTACAGTAACCCCGGAACCATACCCTGAGCATTCCAAACCCCCACTGGCTATGCCCCTCCTGGCTTCTGATGAGTAAACCGCCTGAATTCCCATGGGTTTCTTTAAATCCCTACTAAATGAGTGGTTTTTTCGCAATTGCGCTCTGATTTTGGCCAGTAAGGGGTCTTGAATGGTCTTAGCCAGGTCGGCAATCTGAATTCGAGTGGGGTCTAACTTCCCCCCGGCACCCCCGCACATGGTTAATGGAATCTGGTGACGCTGACAAAAATTGGCAAGCGCAACCTTGGTAGATGCCTCATCGCAAGCATCGAGGACAAAAGCCGCCTTGGGAATGATGTGCTCTAGATTTCCTAACTCGGCGAATGCATCATGAACCGTGAGTTGTATCGCTGGGTTAATGGCTTGTAAACGCTCAGCCATCGCTAACACTTTCGCTTTTCCGAAATTTCCTTCAACGGCATGCAACTGACGATTAACGTTACTTAGCGCAATGTGATCAAAATCCACCAAGACCAAATGACCAACGGCTGAGCGTGCTAAAGCTTCGGCGGCCCATGACCCAACCCCGCCAAGACCGATCACTACGACCGTGGCACGGCCAAAAGCTTCAAATGCACCCTCGCCGTATAAACGGGCTACTCCAGCAAATCGTCGATCTGCAGCCGGGTTGCTTTCACAGGTGGTTTGGTCAACTGTTCTTTCGTTTGCCATAGGCTCTCTTTATACTCAATCCATGAGCACAATCAGTAAAAACTTAGCCGATCTACGCAAAAACTATACCGCAGGGCAATTATCGGAAAACGATGTGCCAGCTGATCCGGTTGTTCTATTTGAAACCTGGTTTTTACAGGCTAGTCAGGCGCAGTGCCCTGAACCGAATGCGATGGTGCTCGCTACCGCTGATGCAAGCGGTACTCCCTCGGCACGGGTGGTTTTATTAAAAGGAATCAGCCAGGGTAATTTTTGTTTCTTTACCAATTACGCCAGTCAAAAGGGGCAAGAGCTTGAAAACCGTCCACACGCAGCACTTCTTTTTCATTGGCACGAACTAGAACGTCAGGTTCGCATTAACGGCATTGTGTCGAAGCTCACCGCAGCAGAGAGTGATGACTATTTTTTTCAACGTCCTCCAGCCTCTCGTATTGGTGCTTGGGCCTCACCCCAAAGTCGAGAAATTGAGAGTCGTGCTTTTTTAGAACAGGAAGAGCTCCGCTTTAAAGAACAATTTGGAGAAAACCCTCCCCGACCAGCGCAATGGGGGGGATATCGCCTAAAGCCCGAGAAGATTGAGTTTTGGCAGGGTCGCCCCTCGCGCTTGCACGATCGCATTTTGTTTACCAAGACTCAAGAGGTATGGCGCGTTAGTCGCTTAGCGCCATAGGGCGGATACCTTAATCCTTGAGCAAGGTTGTAAAGGTTTTTTTGAACTTACTCACCTTAGGTCCAACCACAGCCATGCAATACCCTTGAAATGGATGATTGCGATAGTAATTTTGATGATAGTCTTCAGCAGGATAAAAAACTGGGGCCATGATCACCTCAGTGACGATCGGATCAGAAAAGTGTCTTTGTGCCTCAAGCTCTCTCACGAGCTCTTTAGCGGTTTGTAGTTGCTGCTCGCTTAAGGCATAAATGACCGAACGGTATTGGGTTCCAACGTCATTCCCCTGATAGTTCAATGTGGTTGGATCATGGATCACAAAAAATATTTCCAATAACTGTCGATAGGTGACGACGGTGGGATCAAATTCAATCTGAACGACCTCAGCATGACCCGTTGACTCTGAGCAGACCGCTTCATAGCTTGGATTTTCGATATGGCCCCCAGCATATCCGGAGATCACATGTTGTACGCCTTGGACGCGCTGATAGACCGCCTCGAGGCACCAGAAACACCCCCCACCCAATATCGCCTTCTCTGAAATCATTGCCACGAAGATTCTCCAATGCTGTTTGAACTTAACTTCCCATGAGTAAGCGTAATGCAAAATAAATAAACAAGATGCTGACTCCAAACCACAGCATAGCCGCCAATTGCGGGCGACGCTCAAATCCATGGGCAAGGGTTTCGCCAGCCCAAATCAGTGCCCCTAAGTAGGTGATGCTAATCACTTGCAAGATGATGGCAAGGTATAAAAAACTGAGCGCCGGGTTGGCAAATTGCGGATCCACAAACTGAGTAAAGAAGGAAATGAAGAAAAAAATCGCTTTGGGGTTGGTCAACGACAAAGCTAGAGCAGCGACAAAAGGATGCATTTGCAGAAATCGAATCGAGCCTACTTGGGCGCCACTCTGTGGAACACTTTTTTGAAAACGGTACCAAGCGGTTCGCATCAGACCCCAAGCTAGCCACAATAAATAAATCGCCCCGAGCCAGCGTAATGCAATAAAGAGGGTTGGAGAGTTTTGCAACAGCGACGCGGCACCCAAAACAATCGCCGCCATCAGGAGCGAATCGCCCACAACAATGCCAAACGATGCCCATGCTCCTGCTCTCCAACCCAATTGGGAGGTGGTCGCTAGAACATAAAGGGAGTTTGGGCCCGGCAATAAAACAATCGCAATAGTACCCAGAATAAAGGTCGGCAACTGCACAACGCCTACCTGAGTCAAATTCATCCAATCCAGCATGACTAGATCATAAACAGGAAACGTGTCATAATTAAGGGCTTTTTGAAACATCGTCCCCAGCAATTTACATTTTTCAGCGTTTTGGTTTTTACCCCGCTGCCGCTTGTCTGATGGTCGATGCCCTAGACCATCGCGCCTTTATATAAACCAGGCGCACAACCGGAGACCATCCTGTAAGAGGATGGATATTGCATGTCACATTCTGCTGAAATTACGAATCATTCATTTGCTTCACTGAACTTAGCCGCGCCCTTACTCAAAAACATTGAGGCGCTTGGCTATACCCAAGCTACCCCTGTACAGGCACAGGTCATCCCTGCGACCCTCGGGGGCGGTGATTTATTGGTGAGCAGCCAAACAGGTAGCGGTAAAACCGCTGCCTTTTTGCTACCTCTTCTTCACCAACTCGTTCTTGCCAACCCGCATGGCAGTCCTGTGCCCGGTCGTGCTCAGCCCAAGATCTTAGTCTTGTGCCCAACGCGTGAACTCGCCCAACAAGTTGCCACCGACGCAATTAATCTAGCTCGCGGCATCAAGAGTCTGCGGATTGCTACGATCATGGGCGGTATGCCCTATGGCAAGCAAATCCAAGCCATTAAGGGTGCAAGCTTAGTAGTAGCAACCCCAGGCCGTTTGCTGGATTTATTTAATTCTCGTGCCATTCGCTTAGACCAAGTTGAGTGTCTAGTCGTCGACGAGGCCGATCGCATGTTAGATCTTGGCTTTGCCGAGGATCTCGAGGCAATCGATGAGCGATGCAAGGGCCGTTCCCAAACACTGATGTTCTCAGCGACGTTCGCACCGCGCATCATGAGCCTTGCTTCCAATCTCACGAAGGATGCAAAGCGCATCGAACTGGCTCATGCCGGTGAAGCGCATGCCAACATTGCCCAAAAACTGCATTGGGCCGACAACATGGCACACAAGCATCGTCTGTTGGAGCACCTGCTCTCAGACCCCGAGCTTGACCAAGCGGTTGTCTTCGCAAGCACCCAGGTCGAAAGTGAAAAGATTGCCGACACCTTACGTGCTAATGGCTATCAGGCCAGCGCATTGCATGGCGCTATGCCACAGGCCGTTCGCAATCGTCGCCTTGATTCATTGCGCAAAGGTCAAACCCGTATTTTGGTTGCCACTGATGTCGCTGCGCGTGGAATTGATGTACCCCGCATCAGTCATGTGATCAATTTTGGCCTACCCATGAAGCCGGAAGACTATACCCACCGCATCGGTCGTACGGGTCGTGCTGGACGCAATGGCATTGCAATTACATTGGCCGAGCATCGTGACCGTGTGAAGATTAGGGCCATTGAGCGATTTACTCAGCAACCCATGGCGGCTGCTGAAATTGCTGGTCTTGAGCCCCAACAAAAACCCAGTGCACATAAACCCAATCATCGCCCTGGTCCCGCTAAGCGGAATAAACCCAAGTTTGGTGGACAAGCTCGCAAAAGTTCAGGGGCACGGTTTGGCGCCCGTACCGGTTCATTCCAAAATAGCACACGTCAGCATTAACTAGCGCTTGCTATGTTGTGGCGGAAGTCTCGCTCTCCATTCACTTGGCATCAACTTGATCATGGGGCACCCTTGGGTGCTCCATTGGCATTACATGAATGGTTAAGTGATACCGGATCGCTCACACGCAAACTCGAGAAAGCACTGCTCTACCCCGACGATCGTCACCTTGAATTGCAGATTCTTGCCGATTGCAAACAGGATTTAGTGGCATCGGAGAAAAAATTCTTTAGTCGCCCCATGAATCGTTCACGAATTCGTGAGATCTTGCTGTGCGATCAGGGTGAACCAATTGTGATGGCGCGCAGTGTATTACCGATTACGAGTTCGATCGGAAGCAATCACACGATTCTGAAATTAGGTCATAAACCTTTGGGTGCGGTTCTGTTTGCCAAAGTTCTTAAGGGACGCTTTCGCCCCATTCGGCAAATCGTTCGTTTAGACCATCACCATCCCGAGTGGAAAGTTTGTCAGCGTCGCTATGCCGATCTCCCCAAACGCGTTTGGGCCAGGCGAACTCTCTACCACCTCAATGGTCATCCTCTCTTAGTGATGGAGATCTTCTTACCTGCTCTGTTAGCCAAACTGCAGCGGACCGACTAATTGATTCATCTCGCGGCTCACAAACCAAGATATTCGTAAATCCAATCTGCCGGGCCGCGTTTGCGATGTTCGAATGACTGCAAAGCGCATGGCTATTCTTAATCATTATTTTTGGACTTCGGTTGAGCGCTTTGCAACGCTCTCCTAGATGACGAACTGCCTCAGAGGATGTTAAGGTCCATAGGGTGTGCTGTGGCTGAGTCTCGGCACACGACTGCCACAGCGGGCTTGCAGGGTCTAAAGGAATCCGGGAGTAAATCGAAACAACCTCAACCATGGCACCAACTGTACCTAATCGCTCCATTAAGGTCTCGCGACCCCCTTCACCTTTGATGATCAACACTGACTCCGTTGACCAGTCATGGATAGTGGCATGGAGCACCTTCCATAATCCATCAGAATCGGATTCATCCTGGGCAGGAACCAGGATGGACTTTTGATCAACACCGTGCCGGATGAGAGCCTCCTGACTACTCTGCCCAACTACCCCAATCCTAGCTTTAGCTGCGAGCAATTGATCCCAGGATGAGTTGCTGTCGTCAATGGCCCGCATGGTGCACTCAATCGCATTGGGGCTAACAAAAATGATCAGTGTTGCCTGTTGAAGAGCGTTACGTAATTTCGTTAAAAGCTCCAAATCATTTTTTGGAACAATCGTCAGCAAGGGAAGACTAATAATTTGCACTGATGGATAAATTGCCTGCGTAGCTGCTTGCATCAATTCAATTAAGCGCCGTGCTTGACCGGTCGGTCGGGTTACGATAATCGCCGGTTCAAACGCCTTCACAGATTTAGTGCGGCAATAAGGCTGCCGCCCCCTTCGCAATTAAATCATCGGCAATCGCCAAACCAAATGCTTCGGCCTCTTGATAATTACTGATCGCTCGCGAACCGGAAGCCAAACAAATTTGCCGACCATCGGTACTCGCGACATACGAGCGCATCGTGAGCTCCTGAGGGCTTTGCCATTGGGCATGCGCTGCTAAAGGCACCTCGCAAGAGCCGCCCAATTTACGCGATACCGCCCGCTCAGCAGTCACCGCTAAAGCGGTTGGCAAATCATTTAAAGGTGCAAGCCAAGCTTTCACATCAGAGCGTGCACTTAAGGTTTCAATACCGAGTGCGCCTTGGCCTGCAGCAGGTGTGTGGGGATCATAGGGCAATAAGGCTTTAATGCGAGAACCCATGCCTAGACGCTTTAAGCCTGCAGCAGCCAAAATAATGGCTTGGTACTCACCACGGTCAAGCTTAGCCATCCGTGTATCCAAATTACCGCGCAAGGGCTCAACCTGCAAATGCGGGTACTGACTCCGAATAATGGCTTCACGTCGCAAACTCGATGTACCAACAACCGCTCCGGCTGGTAGCGCAGCGAGGCTTGCGTATTGATTGGATACCAAGGCATCGCGCGCATCCTCTCGCACCATAATGCAGGATAGATCAAAGCCCTCTGGCATGACCATCGGCACATCTTTTAATGAATGCACAGCAAGATCAGCACGACCATCCTCAAGTGCCGTTTCTAACTCCTTCACAAATAATCCCTTACCCCCTACTTTAGAGAGGGCGCGATCTAAGATCTGGTCACCTTTGGTGGTCATTCCCAAGATGATGACCTCGCAGTTGGGATAAAGATTTTTGAGACATGCTTGAACATGCTCGGCTTGCCACATGGCAAGCCTGCTCTCACGAGAGGCAATAACTAAACGCGTTGGGCTCATAGGGCAACTTCAGAATTAAAATAAACTGTTACGACACACAATATACTGTGTTTATGAGCTCATCCAAAAATTCCTTAGCCAATAAATCCAAAGCATGGTCTGGCCGCTTTGCTGAACCCGTTGATACCCTCGTTCAGCACTACACCTCCTCGCTCGCCTTTGACCAGCGCCTAGCCCTCGTTGATATCGCTGGGTCCCTTGCCCACGCCGAGATGCTCGCTGCCCAGAAAATCATTTCGAAGGCAGATTTCATGGCCATCCAAAAGGGCATGGCACAGATCGAAAAAGAAATTATGGCCGGACGCTTTGATTGGCAATTAGCCCTTGAAGATGTTCACCTCAATATTGAGGCGAGGCTCACCAAATTGATTGGGGATGCAGGCAAACGTCTACATACCGGTCGCTCTCGCAATGATCAAGTTGCTACCGATATCCGCTTATGGCTAAGAAGTGAGATTGATTTAATCCAGGCGGATCTCACACGCTTACGCACTGCTCTTCTTCGCCTTGCTGAGGAGCACGCTAGCACCATCATGCCGGGTCATACCCATCTGCAGGTGGCGCAACCCGTCACATTTGGACATCATCTGCTGGCCTACTACGAAATGTTTACCCGTGATTCTCAGCGCTTGGCCGATTGCCGCGCCCGACTAAATCAATTACCTTTGGGTGCCGCTGCCTTAGCTGGCACAAGCTACCCAATTGATCGGGCACGCGTTGCTAAAACACTTGGGTTTGATGGGGTCTGCCAAAACTCGCTTGATGCTGTCTCTGATCGTGATTTTGCGATTGAGTTTTGCGCAAGCGCTGCAATTCTGATGATGCATATCTCAAGACTGTCTGAAGAACTGATTCTGTGGCTTAGCCCACGCTTTGGTTTTATCGATTTGCCAGACCGTTTTTGCACCGGTAGCTCGATCATGCCGCAAAAGAAAAATCCCGATGTACCAGAATTAGCCCGGGGTAAGACTGGGCGGGTGAATGGTGATTTGATTGCCCTTTTAACCCTGATGAAAGGGCAGCCTCTCGCCTATAACAAGGATAACCAAGAAGATAAAGAACCACTTTTTGATGCTGTTGATACGGTTAGTCAAACGATCCAAATTTTTGCGGATATGGTGCCGCATATCAAGGTTCATAAGACTGCTATGGAACAGGCAGCGCAGGAGGGTTTTGCGACTGCAACTGACCTCGCTGATTATTTAGTGAAGCAAGGCTTACCCTTTCGGGATGCGCATGAGGCCGTTGCCCATGCGGTCAAACACTGTGTCGATAAACATTGCGCCTTAAGCGATCTCAGTCTGACTGAACTCATCAAGGCTTGCGGTCTCAGCCCGAAGTCCAAGCTAATTACCCAAGAGGTATTTGCGGTACTAACCCCCAAGGGATCGGTCAATGCCCGCAATCATGTGGGAGGCACTGCACCCAAACAAGTGCTTGTAGCCATCAAACGTGCGCGTACTGGTCTGAGAAAGAAGTAATAACGAGGGAAAGTTAAGCGCGCACGCAATCAACGTAGTAACCGTTGTTGCCATCCGCATTTTTAACAAGCCCATGGATATCGGTTTCAAAGCCCGGAAATTGCTGATTAAAGTCGCGGGCAAAGCGTAAGTAATCCACAATCGCCTTATTAAAGCGCTCGCCTGGAATGAGCAGGGGGATACCTGGCGGGTATGGCGTCACCAGCATGGCAGTAATGCGACCCTCAAGCTCATCAATCGGCACTCGATCAATTTCCTTATGGGCCATCTTGCTCCAGGCATCGCCTGGCATCATCGCAGGCTCCATGTTCGAGAGGTACATCTCGGTGGTCATGCGAGCCACATCGCGGCTCTTATAAAACGAATGGATTTGCGCAGAAATTTCTTGCAAGCCCACGCGCTCGTAACGGGGATGTTTTGCGACAAACTCGGGCAGCACCTTCCACAGGGGTTGGTTCTTATCAAAGTGATCTTTGAACTGTTGCAACTCGGTCACGAGAGTATTCCAACGCCCCTTGGTAATACCAATCGTAAACATGATGAAGAAGGAATAAAGCCCAGTTTTTTCAACAATCACACCATGCTCGGCTAAGTATTTGGTCACAATGCTTGCCGGAATACCAATCTCACCAAAATTACCCTCAATATCGAGGCCAGGGGTGACCACCGTTGCTTTAATGGGGTCGAGCATATTGAAGTTCTTGGCTAAAGGACCAAAGTCATGCCAATAGGCGTTGGGCTCCAAAATCCAATCGTCACGCGTTCCAATCCCTTCTTCGGCCAAATGATCCGGCCCCCACACCTTAAACCACCAGTCAGAACCAAACTCCTCATCGACCTTACGCATCGCACGACGAAAATCAAGAGCTTCTGCAATCGACTCTTCAACTAAGGTTGTGCCGCCGGGCGACTCCATCATCGCTGCGGACACATCGCACGACGCAATAATGGCGTACTGGGGACTAGTCGAGGTATGCATTAAGTAGGCCTCGTTAAAACAATCCCGATCAAGTTTGCGCTCTTGGGCATCCTGCACCAAAACTTGGGAGGCTTGCGATAGGCCAGCAAGTAACTTATGGGTGGACTGGGTCGAGAACAACAAGCTCTTCTGTGGACGTTTGCGATGCTGCCCGATTGCATGCATATCTTGATAGAAGGGATGAAAGGCCGCATGCGGCAACCAAGCCTCATCGAAATGCAAGCTGTCGACCTTGCCATCGAGCATCGACTTAATCATTTCAACGTTATAGACAATCCCATCATAGGTGCTTTGGGTAATGGTTAAGACCCGTGGCACAACATTTTTATCTTTAATGAAGGGGTTGGCTGCAATTTTTTTCTGGATATTGGCCCACTCAAACTCTTCTTTTGGAATCGGTCCAATAATGCCAAGGTGATTACGTGTAGGCATCAAGAAGACCGGGATTGCACCCATCATCATGATCGAATGAATCACGGACTTATGGCAATTGCGATCCACTAAAACAACATCTCCAGGAGCAACGGTTGAATGCCAAACAATTTTGTTCGAGGTCGACGTACCATTAGTAACAAAAAATAAGTGATCCGCGTTAAAAATGCGTGCTGCATTACGTTCACTCGCCACCACGGGTCCGGTGTGATCCAGTAACTGACCCAACTCCTCAACCGCATTACAGACGTCGGCACGCAACATGTTCTCACCAAAAAATTGATGGAACATGCGACCAACGGGACTCTTCAAGAAGGCAACACCTCCTGAATGTCCTGGGCAATGCCATGAATAGGAACCTTCCGAGGCATAGTGGGTGAGCGCCCGAAAGAACGGGGGTGCCAAGGAGTCAAGATAAACCTTAGCTTCACGAATGATATGGCGCGCCACGAACTCAGGGGTATCTTCATTCATGTGAATGAAGCCATGCAACTCACGCAGAATATCGTTGGGAATATGGCGTGAGGTACGGGTCTCGCCATATAAGAAGATTGGGATATCCTCATTGCGCTTGCGTACCTCCACTACAAACGAACGCAAGTTGGTAATTGCTGGCAGGTCGCTATCTTCGGAATCTATCACTGCATCAAACTCTTCATCATCAATCGATAAGATGAAGCAGGATGCGCGAGAGGCTTGCTGCGCAAATGAGGTGAGATCACCATAACTGGTCAGTCCAATTACTTCAATTCCCTCACCCTCGATGGCAACGGCTAGGTCGCGAATGCCAGAACCGGAAATGTTTTCGGAGCGAAAGTCTTCATCAATGATGATGATCGGGAAACGGAATTTCATGATGGCTTAGGTTTTTGGCAGAGTGACGCCGTGTTGGCCTTGGTACTTACCGCCACGGTCTTTGTAGGAGGTGCCGCATACTTCATCGCTCTCAAAGAAAAGAACTTGCGCGCAACCTTCACCCGCATAAATTTTGGCTGGTAACGGAGTCGTGTTCGAAAACTCCAGAGTTACATAACCTTCCCATTCAGGCTCAAAGGGTGTGACATTAACAATGATTCCGCAACGTGCATACGTACTTTTGCCAACGCAAATCGTTAAAACATTGCGGGGGATCTTGAAATACTCCACCGTTCTCGCCAAGGCAAAGGAGTTAGGTGGAATGATGCAAACATCGCCCTTGAAATCCACGAATGATTTTTCATCAAACTGTTTTGGGTCAACAATCGTGCTATTGATGTTGGTGAAAATCTTAAACTCGTCGGCACACCGAATGTCGTAGCCATAGCTTGAGGTGCCGTAGCTCACAATTTTTTGCCCCGCAGAGTTGATTCGAATTTGGCCAGGCTCAAAGGGGCTAATCATGCCGCCTTGCGCCATCCGGCGGATCCAATGGTCAGATTTAATAGTCATGGCGGGATTGTAAGACTTTCGTGCCCAAGAGGACACAAACCCCTGGTTTAAGGTCTAGGGTGTCTGAAAAACCACACGCTCCGGGGCGTTGTAGATCTCAAAGTGCTTACCGGAGCAGCGCGATAGCAGGGTTAAGTGGGTCTTTTTAGCCAGCTCCAAGCCCATCTGGGTCACTCCGGAGCGGGTGAGCAAATAGGGAATTCCCATCTGCGCCCCTTTGATCACCATCTCCGAAGTTAGGCGGCCGGTCGTAAAAAAGATGAGGTCTTCACCATGGCGCTTGGCCAACCAGAGTAAGCCCGAAATAGAATCAACCGCATTGTGTCGCCCCACATCCTCAATCAAATGCAAGAGCTTGACGTGATCACTCCCAGCACGCTCAAATACGGCGCAAGCATGGACCGATCCGGCTTTCTTATAGATGGTTTCATGCGAGCGGATTTGCTCCAAGAGATTAATAATCGCGGCTTGATGAAGTTTGGGGCCCTCTGGTAACCGAATCTGAGCCATGTCTTCCATCAGTCCACCGAACATCGTCCCTTGACCACATCCCGTGGTCACAACTCGCTTACTGGTGATTGCATCAATATCAACAGAACTTCGTCGGGTCTTGACCGCTGCCGAATCGGTGTCCCAATCAACCTGAATACTCTCAATGTCATCAGCAGACTCAACCAATCGTTGGTTGCGAAGATATCCCAATACCAAAGCCTCGGGGGCTGCGCCCAAGGTCATCAAGGTCACAACCTCGCGCTTATCCAAATAGATCGTCAAGGAACGCTCGCCCGGAATAAAGGTGCTCTTCTGACGACCCAGCTCATCCATAATCGTTACCTCGTGAACCACGGGTACCGAGGCATTGGTCATTGCAATGGTTGTTTGTGAAGTACTGCTCATCGGTGGTTTGATCCTTAGCCATCAACGATACCCAGCGGTATCTCACCATACACTTTAACCGCAGTCTAAAATCTATGTTTAACAAGAATGATTAATATGCGTCAACTGCTGGTAACCTCTGCCCTACCCTATGCCAATGGCCAAATCCATATTGGTCATCTGGTGGAATACGTACAGACCGATATTTGGGTTCGATTCCAACGAATGCGAGGCCACGAAGTACATTACGTCGGTGCAGACGATACCCACGGTACCCCGATCATGCTACGGGCCGAAAAAGAAGGGCTTACTCCCAAGGCTCTGATTGATAAAGTGTGGCACGAACACAAGCGAGATTTTGATCACTTTCTGATCTCGTTTGATCATTACTACACCACCGATAGCCCAGAAAACGAACAGTTATCGCGCGAGATTTATCTCAAGTTACGCGATGCGGGTCTGATTGAAAAAAGAGCAATTGAACAAGCCTACGATCCGGTCAAGGAGATGTTTTTGCCTGATCGGTTTATTAAAGGCAATTGCCCAAAATGTGGTGCAGCAGATCAATATGGCGACTCTTGTGAAAAGTGTGGTGCCACCTATGCGCCCACCGATCTCAAAAATCCCTACTCTGTCGTCAGTGGCGCTACCCCGGTTCGCAAAGTATCTGATCATTATTTTTTTAAGCTCTCCGATCCGCGTTGCGAGGCATTCTTGCGCGAGTGGACACAGGTGAAAACCCCCCTACAGATTGAAGCCAAAAATAAGATGAAAGAGTGGGTGGGTACCGAAGGGGACAGCAAACTAGGCGATTGGGATATCTCGCGTGACGCACCGTACTTTGGCTTTGAAATCCCCGACGCACCAGGAAAGTATTTTTATGTTTGGCTTGATGCCCCAATTGGTTATTACGCAAGCTTCCTGAAATACTGTAAGGAGCGGGGTCTCGATTTTGCCAACTGGGTCAAGCCCGATAGCACGACTGAGCAATACCATTTCATTGGTAAAGATATTTTGTATTTTCATACGCTCTTTTGGCCGGCTACCTTGCACTTCTCAGGGTATCGCACACCCACCAATGTTTATGCTCACGGATTCTTAACCGTGGATGGCGAGAAAATGAGTAAATCGCGCGGTACGCTCATTTCTGCAAATAGCGTCATTGAAGCGGGCCTGAACCCAGAATGGTTCCGCTATTACTTTGCGACTAAGTTAAATGCAACCATGGAAGATCTTGATTTAAATCTCCACGATTTTGTGGCACGCGTTAATAGCGACCTCTTGGGAAAGTACATCAATATTGCCAGTCGGACTGCCGGATTTTTAGTCAAACGCTTTGAGGGTCGGATCTCCGATGCGGCAATGACGCATCCGTTACTCGAGTCGATAGCAAACGCAAGTGACTTGATTGCTGATTTTTATGAAAGCCGCGAATTTGCAAAAGCCGTACGCCAAATCATGGAGCTGGCTGATCTTGTGAATGCTTATGTTGATGAGAATAAGCCTTGGGAACTTGCAAAAGATCCCCAGGGCGCAGCCAAACTGCATGAAGTGTGCAGCGTCATCTTAGAATCGTTTCGCCGGTTGAGTTTGTACTTAAAGCCAGTTTTACCGAATTTGGTGGGTCAGGTTGAAGAATTTTTGTCCATTCCACCAATGCAATGGCACGATATCGGCAAATCATTAAAGAGCAATTCTGCAATTCAACCCTATCGTCATTTAATGACACGGGTCGAGCCCGCTCAGGTTGATGCGCTTCTCGAATTAAATCGCTGAGGATCCCTAAAAATCGTTAATAATGAAGGGTGTTGTAATCCATTTTATTATGTAAGTTATTGATTTTATGAAGAAATATAAATCTCAAGCCACCTTGTTTTTAGAGAAACTAAAGTCGCAAAATCCCCAACTGGAGCAAGCGCAACGTGAGGGTCGCGCTCTACTTTGGGATAAGCCTGCATTAAGTCCCGAAGAAATTCGCCGCAACCAACTCGCCAAAGTTAAGCAACGCGCATACGTTTATGGCAATGACTGAGGAGCTCGAGCCGCTCCCCAATGGCCCATCGGAAGAAAAAATTGATGGCCTAAGCTCTGCGTTTGCCAAGTTGTATGGCGAACCCTTATTTCAATTACCGAGTGATTTATACATTCCACCGGATGCGCTGGAGGTTTTTCTAGAAGCCTTTGAGGGTCCTTTAGATTTACTGCTCTACCTGATTCGTAAGCAAAACTTCAATGTCTTGGATATTCCGATGGCGGAGGTCACACAGCAGTATCTCAGCTACATCGATCAAATCCGTCATCACAATCTCGAACTTGCAGCTGAGTATTTATTAATGGCTGCAATGTTGATTGAAATTAAATCTCGAATGCTCTTGCCCATGAAAAAGGCGGACAGTGATGAGGAAGTGGAAGATCCACGCGCTGAACTGGTACGACGCCTCTTGGAATACGAGCGGATGAAATTAGCTGCACAAGAGCTCGATCGCATTCCTCAAGTCGGTCGTGATTTTCAGGTAGCGCATGGTTATGTCGATACCAGCATTGCGGTGACTTGGCCTGAGGTCAATCTCGAGGATCTGCAAATGGCATGGCGCGATGTGCTGCATCGGGCCAAACTCAATCAACACCATACGATTACCCGCGAGCAGTTATCGGTTCGCGACTTCATGACACGTATTCTGCGGCGCTTACAGAACGCCCGCTTTGTTGAGTTCAGCGAGCTGTTTGAAGATGCCATTCGCTCAGGTAATGGTGTGCCGGTGATTGTGGTGAACTTTATTGCCATGCTCGAGCTCTCACGTGAATCGTTAATTGAAATCACCCAAGCGGAGCCCTACGCGCCGATTTACGTCCGACTAGCCTATACCCCAAGCGCATGAAAATCGTTACCGATATTCAAGAGTTGCGCGATCAATTGCGTGGACAGAACCGCGCCTCCTTTGTACCCACCATGGGCAATCTGCATGAGGGGCATCTCTCCTTAATGCGCATTGCAAGACAACATGGCGATCCAGTGATAGCCAGTATTTTTGTAAATCGTCTGCAGTTTGGTCCCCATGAAGATTTTGATCAGTACCCACGAACCCTTGAGGCGGATGCCGAAAAACTTGAAAAGGAAGGGGTTTATGTATTGTTCGCTCCCTCCGAGAAAGTCCTCTACCCCGAGCCCCAAGAATACCGTGTTGATCCACCCAAGCAATTAGGCGATATTTTAGAAGGCGAGTTCCGTCCGGGATTTTTTAAGGGAGTTTGTACGGTTGTTCTGAAATTATTTTCCTGTGTTCAACCCCGTGTCGCCGTCTTTGGCAAAAAAGACTATCAGCAACTGATGATTATTCGTCAAATGGCGCATCAGTTTGCCTTACCCGTTGAGATTGTGGCGGGTGAAACGATTCGTGCCGATGATGGCTTAGCGTTATCTTCGCGCAATGCTTATTTAAGTGAGGCTGAACGCACTGAAGCCCCTCATTTACAAACAAGCCTGCAAGAGCTGCGACATGCCGTTTTGGATACCATGCATCACGCCAGCCCCATGAAGCCTCTGGATCAATCGCTACATGAGCTTGAGAAAAAGACCACTGATGCTCTGACACAACGTGGCTGGCAACCTGACTACATCGCCATTCGTAAGCGCACCGATTTATTAGCACCTAGCAATGAAGACCTGCTGGCGAAGAAAGAACTCGTCATTTTGGCGGCTGCCAAACTTGGCAAGACTCGCCTAATTGATAATCTTGAGGTCTAATTACGCGTCAAAGAATTGGCCGACCTGAATACCGGCCGCACTAGCGCACTCACCCCCGGAGACTTTCGAACCCTTTCCGGCTTTGGCTTTGAGAACCTCAATCTGACCGCCATGGCAGGCCACTCTAAATGAGTTCGAGGTAACCTCAACCACTTCGCCGGGCTTACCCTGAACGGATCCGTAGGTTGGGGTGATATGTTTGCGCACATCATAAATCTGAACTTTCTCACCATTGAGTGCAGTCCAAGCACCTGGGGCTGGATTGCATGCCCGGATCAGGTTATAAATTTGACTCACATGGTTTGACCAATGAATCCGAGCAGCAGCTTGATCAAACCAACCTTCGTAGTTCGCTTGCGACTCATCTTGCACCATTTCTTGATGCTTACCTGCCGCTACTAAATCGGCCGCCTCTAACAAGGCTGCAATTCCTAAGGGAAAGAGGTGATTAAAGTAGACCTGACCTAAGGTGTCATCTGGACCAATCGGCACTTCCTTTTGCAAAATGATTGCGCCTTCATCGAGACCATCGGAGGGCCTAAAGATCGTTAATCCAGTCTTGGTTTCACCTAAGGCAATCGACCAACCGATCGCACTGGGACCGCGGTACTTTGGTAATAAAGATGGGTGATACTGAATCGTGCCAAAGCGTGGGATCTTTACTAGATCCTGTGGCACAAATTGCAACACATAGGCCATCACACAAATATCCGCTTTACTATCGCGCATTGCATTGGCAGCCTCCGGTCCCTTAAGACTCGGAAACTGGAGCATGTTCAAACCCCGAGCCATGGCAGTCTCTTTCAAGATCTCAGGCTTAGTGGCCTTCGGATTATCGGGCGGACAAAACACTGCCACCACCTCATCCCCACGCTCCAAAAAAGCCTCAAGGGCGGCTTTACCAAAATCTTGACTGCCAATGAGTGCGATGCGCATTTAGATGACTTTCTTGTGGCGTAAATCAATCAGATCATCGATCTTAAAGCCAAGTTCTTGCAAAATCTCATCGGTATGTTCACCCAATAGGGTGTGAACGGGTCACATCGGTAGGGCTATCGGATAATTTGATCGGATTACCAACCGTCAAATACTTGCCACGAATTGGATGATCAACCTCAACCACCGTACCGGTTGCACGTAAAGCAGGCTCTTGTGCAATCTCCTTCATAGAAAGGATCGGGCCACAGGGTACATCGTACTGATTGAGCGTATTCATGACCTCAAACTTTGTCTTAGTCATGGTCCATTTCTCAATTTCTGCAAAGATCCCCATAAGTCGGGGCAAACGAGCCATGGGTGATGCGTAATCGGTATCGGTAATCCAATCCTCACGTCCAATCACTTTACAAATGGCCTCCCCACACCGCAGCTTGAACGACGATGTAAATGTAAGAATTAGGATCGGTTTCCCAACCCTTGCACTTCAGAATCCAACCGGGCTGACCACCGCCTGAGGCGTTACCAGCACGGGGAACCGCATCGCCAAAAGTACCATTTGGAAACTGGGGATACTCTTGCATCGTGCCGTTTCGATCAAGGCGCTGTTGATCACGAAGCTTAACGCGGCACAGATTGAGAACTGCATCTTGCATGGCGGCATCGACCTTCTGCCCCCGACCCGAATGCGTGCGCTGATAGAGTGCGGTCACAATCCCGAGTGCCAAATGCAAACCGGTACCACTGTCACCAATCTGAGCACCGGTCACCATCGGTGGGCCATCATCAAAGCCTGTGGTCGATGCAGAACCGCCTGCGCATTGCGCAACGTTCTCATACACCTTGCAATCCTCATAAGGCCCGGGTCCAAAGCCTTTGATCGAGGCCATGATCATGCGGGGGTTGAGTTCTTGAATCCGCTGCCAAGTAAAACCCATGCGATCTAAGGCACCCGGAGCAAAGTTCTCAACTAACACATCGCACTGCTTAATCAAGCGCTCCAGAATATCTTTACCCTCAGACGTTTTGGTGTTCACAGTTAAAGAGCGCTTGTTGTGATTTAGCATCGTGAAATACAAACTATCGGCATCCGGTATATCTTGCAATTGCTTGCGAGTCGCATCACCCTCACCCGAACGCTCGACTTTAATAACATCGGCTCCAAACCAAGCGAGCAACTGGGTGCACGTTGGCCCAGATTGAACGTGCGTAAAGTCGAGGATCTTAATCCCCTCAAGTGCTTTTGCCATAAAAGAGTCCTAAAAAGTATGAAAATTTGATGAAAGCCATTTTACCAGTGCTGGTATTGGTTAAAAATGGCGATACAAGCCCAATTTAGGGCAAACGCAGGGATCACGCGCCCGGCTTGGATTCCAGCTCGATCAAACGTTTTTTGAGCTCTTTTTCTTCGATAAATCGAGCGGTTTCATCTCGAATCACAGCAACGACACCGCCGACTTGGTGGTGTTCGTCATGGAGCATGGCAACGGTAAATGCGATCGACAGCGTATGCCCATCTTTATGAAGCGCCGGTACTCGCAAAGTTTGCTTTCCGTACTTTGTGGTGCCCGTTTCCATGGAGTGGTGATAGCCCTCCCAATGACGTGCCCGAAATCGTTCAGGTGTAATGATGTCGAGATTTTGTCCCAATGCCTCTGTAGCGGTGTATCCAAACATGTCCTCGGCAGCGCGATTCCACAAAGTGATTTTGCCCGCCACATTGGAGACAACGACAGCATCACCAATCACCTCAATGAGTTGATGAAGATCGACCTCGTTGCTCATGTTTGATGTCTCTCCCCTGAAAAGCAAATGGCGCCCGAAGGCGCCATTACTTAAGCACTATACCGATTAAACCGCTTTTGCCGCATGCAATTGAGCAATTTGCTCTTTGCTATAGCCAAGATCAGATAGAACCTCGTCAGTGTGCTCACCCAATACTGGAGATGGCTTCACTTCGACCTTCAATTCAGAGAACTTAATTGGACTACCAATCGTGAGGTACTTGCCACGTACTTTGTGATCCACTTCAACAATAGATCCGCTAGCACGCAAATCAGGTGATTCAGCGATCTCTTTCATGGAGAGGACAGGTGCGCAGGGAATATCAAACTTGCGCAAGATATCAACCGCTTCGTACTTAGTCTTATCTTTGAGCCAATCTTCAATGGTCGCGAAGATATCAAAAATCTTGTCTTGACGAGCTTGCGCAGTCATATAGGCTGGATCGGTTGCCCACTCTGGTTTGCCAAGGGCTTTGGTAATTGGCTCCCAAGCATGACCTTGGATCGTGAAATAAATATAGGCATTTGGATCGGTTTCCCAACCTTTGCACTTTAAGACCCAACCAGGCTGACCGCCGCCGCCAGCGTTACCACCACGGGGCACGACATCACTAAATTTGCCATGAGGATACTGTGGATACTCTTCGAGGTAACCAACGCGATCCAAGCGCTGTTGGTCACGCAACTTCACGCGGCAGAGATTCAATACAGCGTCTTGCATCGAGCAAGCCACCTTTTGACCTTTGCCTGTTTTTTGACGATGCATGAGAGCAGTCAAGATACCAATTGCCAAGTGCATACCCGTATTACTGTCGCCCAATGCAGCAGCGGATACAGTGGGAGGGCCGTCCCAGAAACCAGTGGTCGATGCCGCACCGCCAGCACACTGAGCGACGTTCTCATACACTTTTAAATCCTCATACGAATGACCGTCTGAGAAACCTTTGACTGAAGCCAAGATCATCTTGGGGTTCAATTCCATAATGCGATCCCATGAGAAACCCATGCGATCTAAAGCGCCTGGACCAAAGTTCTCAACCATCACATCAGAGACCTTGATTAACTTCTCGAGCACCTCTTTACCCTCTGGGGTCTTGGTATCCAAGGTTAAGGAACGCTTGTTACCGTTAAGCATCGTGAAATACAAAGCATCGGCATCGGGAATATCACGCAACTGACTACGGGTCACGTCGCCAGAGCCAGGACGCTCTACTTTAATCACGTCGGCGCCATAAAAGCCAAGCAATTGGGTGCAAGCAGGGCCTGCTTGTACGTGGGTGAAATCGATAATCCGAATTCCGTCTAGTGGTTTACTCATTTTGAATCTCCTTTGGACTCTTTATATCAATAAATGATTACTTCTTGGTTGCAGTAGAAGCTGGGTTGAGGTTGGTCAAGCGACCGCTCTCAGTACCCGCAGTTTCGTCAATCACAGCATTGATGACCGTTGGCTTACCAGAGGCGAGTGACTTGTTCAATGCATCAGTCAATTCCTCGGGAGTGGTGACGTTATAACCAACGCCGCCAAACGCCTCCATCATCTTGTCGTAACGTGCATTTTTTACAAACACGGTTGGCGCAACATCCGCACCACCGGTAGGGTTCACATCCGTACCACGGTAAACACCGTTGTTGTTAAACACGACCGTGATGATTGGCAGGTTGTAGCGGCAGATGGTTTCAAGCTCCATACCGCTAAATCCAAACGCGCTATCCCCTTCGATTGCAATGACGGGTTGCTTGCTAACAACCGCTGCACCGATGGCGTAGCCCATACCAATACCCATGATTCCCCAAGTACCGGAGTCAAAACGTTTACGGGGCTTATACATGTTGACGATGCTACGAGCATAGTCAAGAGTATTAGCCCCTTCGTTCACGATATTGACATCTGGATTGGCCTTCACCACCTCACGAATCGCACGCAATGCGCTGTGGAAGTTCATGGGGGAAGGATTTTTGGAGAGTGTCTCCTCCATTTTGGCAATGTTCTTATCTTTTTTCTCATTAATTGCATGAATCCACTCAGCGCTTGGCTTGGGAACGCTGCCAATTTGCTTCAAGATCTCGGTGACACAAGAGCCAACGTCACCAATCACCGGGGCTGCAATCGGTACGTTGCTGTCAATTTCAGTTGCTGCAATATCAATCTGAATAAATTTCTTCAAATGGTTGCCCCAAGTTTTACCTTTGCCATGGGCCAATAACCAATTCAAACGAGCACCGACCAACATCACGGTGTCCGCTTCTGCCAACACAAATGAACGAGCTGCAGATGCGCACTGCGGATGGGTATCTGGTAATAAACCTTTTGCCATTGACATTGGCAAATAAGGAATACCTGATTTCTCAACCAAATCTTTGATCTCTTGATCGGCTTGTGCATAAGCAGCGCCCTTGCCCAAAAGAATCAAAGGCCGCTTGGCGTTTTTCAAAACATCAATCGCGCGCTTGATGGCATCCGGTGCAGGAATTTGCTTAGGTGCAGCATCAATCACGCGGAATAAGGATTCTTTCCCTTTTTGAGCAGGAATACTTTGCCCCAATAACTGTGCAGGAAGATCAAGGTAGACTCCGCCTGGGCGTCCCGATACTGCGGCACGAATGGCGCGCGCAACACCAATGGCGATGTCTTCTGCCTTATTAATCCGGTAGGATGCTTTTGCGTAAGGCTTGGCAGCATTTAACTGATCCATCTCCTCATAGTCACCCTGCTGCAAATCCACAATCTCACGCTCGCTTGATCCAGAAATCAAGATCATGGGGAAGCAGTTAGTGGTTGCATTTGCTAAAGCAGTCAAACCATTTAAGAATCCGGGTGCCGACACTGTTAGGCAAATGCCGGGCTTTTGAGTCATATAACCAGCAATCGCCGCAGCATTACCCGCATGCTGTTCGTGCCGGAATCCAATAAAGCGCATTCCCTCCGCTTGGGCCAAACGCGCTAAATCAGTAATAGGGATACCAACCAGTCCAAAAATGGTATCGATATCGTTAGCCTTAAGGGCATCGATCACCAAATGGAAACCGTCGGTTAGTGGGGTATCTTCTGCAGCGACATTGGCAGAATGCTCTTTCGTAGCTGTCAACATAACGTTGTCTCTCTCCGTGGGATTGGTTGTCTTCAACTTCGCCTCCATAAAAGAGTCTCAGCTGAACTGAGACGAATCTTAGGACTCAGAGGAGGGT
This sequence comes from Polynucleobacter sp. HIN8, assembly GCF_030297615.1. Classification (NCBI taxonomy): domain Bacteria; kingdom Pseudomonadati; phylum Pseudomonadota; class Betaproteobacteria; order Burkholderiales; family Burkholderiaceae; genus Polynucleobacter; species Polynucleobacter sp. HIN8. Next base: position 1,607,931 of record NZ_AP028139.1, read on the forward strand.
TCAGCATTGACTTTCGTCAATTTCCCCTAAAATCCAATAAAAACCTAGGGTTAGCGCTTACTCAATAAATCGAATAACCCTAAAATTTAGATAAATAGCTCTTTGTGTTTGCTCTTTAGGCGACTTAGAGTTTCGGGCGAAAGATTCAGGTAAGCGGCCAATTCTTTCTTGGGTAAAACCTCAAATAAGTTTTCGTATTTTCGCAAAAACCGTTCAACCCGCCCTGGGGCATCGAGCATGTGCAATGTAATCGTGTGTGCCATGATTTCACTCATGAGACGCATCACCTCAAACTCAAAACTTTCTTTAAGTTTTGGGTGGTTATCCAAAAACTCAGCCCACTTTTTAAGAGGCATCCGCGCTACCCGCGCCTTAGTGACCGAAGCAATACTGTAGGGCGCAGCGCGCTGTAAGCGCCATGCGGCATAACTGGTTTCAATATCTTTCTCAATGGCAAATCGCAGGATCATTTCTTTTGCATCAGCACTTGAAACAATACGTTTTAAGATGCCATCAAGAACAAAATATTGCTCCATTTGATAGTTGCCTTGACGTAACAAGATCTCGGATTTCTTAAGATCCGAGATCTCAAGGGAACTCTCTAATTCAGCCATGCTGCCCGGATCTAAATTACGCAAAACAATATTTTGGCTAAGCTGCAAGCGAATTAGATTTTTTTCTGGATGTCTATCTAGTATGGTCATTGAAATATTCACTCGAACTATTCATTGTAAGCCTTCCAATAAAGGAAATTCGGGTTATTCCTAGTCATAAATAGGGTAATATTGAGATGTCGTGGTGCCCATTTGTATGACATTTGGGTTAAACGGGAAACACTACTCAAACGTGTGCTGCCCCCGCAACGGTAAGTGAATGCGCCAGCTGTTCGGTGCTATGGTTTGATAAGCCACTGTGTATCAATGCATGGGAAGGCCAAATCTAAAGTTCACCAGCCCGGATACCGGCCAAGACAGGTGGAATTTCGTGAACGGGGACCTTCGCGCGCCAATAGAGGGCCCTCACACGCCCACATTGACGCTCATCCCTATTCCGAGTTCTGTATCGCCCGCTAACGGGGAGGTTGGCAGGCATTACAACTTGGATTTGTCATGCAACCTTGCCGTAATCTTTGGAAGGCCAACAACCGTTGGCGCCTATCCGCTCTTACTCTCGCATTAACCATTTCATTTAGCAACCAAACTGTCTATGCCCAAAGTGGGAATGTCTTGATTAGCACAGCCAATAACCCGATGGATCCGGTGATTGTCACTGCTACCCGCACCCCCACTCGCGCCAACGATGTATTGGCTGACTACGTTCTTATCGGCCCCGAAGAAATTGCTGATGCAGGACAAACCAGTCTTGTAGAGCTCTTACAGCGTCAAAGAGGGGTGGAGATTTCAACCATCGGCGGTCCCGGATCCGCAGCAAGCGTGTTCTTACGAGGATCAAACTCGAATCAAGCTCTTTTATTGGTTGATGGTGTGCGTAGTCAAGCTGCTGGAACGGGTGGGTTTTCGTTACAAGCTATTCCACTTGGAATTATTGATCGAATTGAAATCATTTTTGGTCCACAAAGTAGTCTTTATGGTTCGGATGCCATTGGCGGTGTCATTCAGATATTTACCAAAAAGGGTACGGGGCCGTTTCAAGCGAATGCCTCAACGGGGTATGGCGGTTATGGCACGAGCATTACGGATGCCAGCCTTTATGGCTCGTTCGGAGACACGAAGACAACAAGTTACGCCATTAGCGGATCGCAAGAAATTTCTACTGGGTTTAACTCTGTAGCTACAAATAATAGAAATGCATTAAGTCAAAATCGAACAGGCTATACCAAAAGTGGTGGTGCTGGTCGTATTGCCCAGGAATGGGATCGTGGGCAAGAGTTTGGATTTCAGTTTTTGGCTTCTCGACTCGACAATCAATACCCTGTTTCTAGTTTTTATGGGGGTGGCATTGGGAGTCAAATTAGCAATTTGGGGATCTTTTCCATATTCTCGAACAATCAAATCAACAAAGACTGGAAAAGCATGCTTCAAGTCTCCCAGTCAAATGATTACTCGCAGAATCTCTACAGCACCGGAAATCCTGTTTACAAAACAAAACAGATGATTTATTCCTGGCAAAACGATATCAAGATTGGTAGTGATCTATTGCAACTTGTTGCGGAGCGAAAAACTTTAAGCGGTTACTCCAATGATGGCGGTGTCGTCAGTCAAAATCAAAATACCAATACCGTGGCAGGTTCTTATCAGCTTAAACGTGGATCACACTTAGCAAACCTTGCACTTCGCAATGACAGTATTACTGGGTATGGGCCACAAACGACAGGCAGCGCATCGTATGGTTACTTTTTCTCCAAACAAATTCGAGGCAATATTAATTACGGTACCGGCTTTAAGGCCCCGTCATTTAATGACTTGTATTTTCCTGATTACGGTAATACCAATTTACAAGCAGAAAAAAGTAAAAATACCGAGATTGGTCTCCACTATGAGTCCAGCGGCTTGGATCTTCATTTAATTGGATTTAATAGCACCATTACCAATCTCATTCAGTACACCACGACTACCCCTCCATGCACGATTGCGCAACTTAATGGTCCTAATTACGGATGTGCTGGCAATGCTGGTGTTGCAAAAATCTCTGGCGTATCCGTTGGCGGTATCGCAAAGTTATCGAGTCTTCGCCTAAAAGCATCCTATGATCAACAAAATCCGATTGATCAAACTACTGGATTTCTGCTGGCTAAGCGTGCTCGTCAATTTGGAAACCTTGGTGCTGAGTACCGTTATCAAAAATTGAATGTGGGCGCCGAGGGAACATTTCAAGGAGGACGGTATAACTCGGGTAACTCCAGTTATATGGGCGGCTATGCCATCTTCAATTTGTATGGCAATTACGAATTTGCCAAAGACTGGTCGATCTTTGGTCGTTGGAACAATATCTTCAATAAAGATTACCAACTATCTTATGGTTACAACACCCCAGGATCGAACCTTTTTATTGGGGTTCGGTACGCCATGAAATAAAGGTTTTGTGTTAATTTAGGTCTAAAATAGCCCCATTACTCAAGGAGGAATCATGTTTAATCTTTCGACCAAACAGACCATATGGATCGCTGTGGTTTTTTCCTTGATTTTGTGGGCCACTCGAGGACAACATGTAGCCTCCCTGATGGGCTTGCCTGACGCTACCTGGGCAATTGCTTTTATAGTTGGTTTCTTATTAAGCCCAGCCCTCTTTTTGCTTGTTTTGGCTCAAGCCTTTGTAATCGATTATTTGGCTATGGGCGATTTCATTTTCAACCTTGCCTACGTGGCTTTAATCCCATCGTATTTGGTGCTCTGGATGGCCGGTCGGTGGTTGCGCCAGCACTATGAACAGAACGGGTTCAGAATTGGTCAATTTGCAATTGCCTTGGTTGCTGGGGTTGCGATTTGTGAGCTGATTTCCAGCGGGGCTTTTTATCTACAAAAGAGCGGTACATCGCTTGTGGGATTCGCTGAGGTATTTGGAACTTATTTCTTTAGTAATTTGTTCTTCACCCTCTGCTACATTGCCGTTGCCTCACTCGGGTTCTATCTAGTTACCGAAACCGCTAAAAAGAAATTAGCCTAGTTCTGATACCATTTTAGATATGTCGCAAGATTCCATTGAGCAAACGCTCCGACGTCTTTCTGAGAAGTTAAAAATGGTGAATGCCTCCGTTGAGGCATTACGACAAGATCGCGTGACCCTCGAGTCAAAAATTGAGGATGCTCAAAAGCGCATCGAGCACATCTTAAAACGCCTTCCTGAACAAAGTGATTCGCGCCAAATGAACCTGTTGGGTGATAACGCAATGATTGATAAAGACCATGACCCAACAACGCATTGAAGTTAGTCTGGCTGGCCACAAAATCACGCTTGCAACCTCAAGCGATCACGAGCTATTGCTCCGTGAGGCCTGCTCTTTGGTGGATGAACAAATCAAGTTGGCTCTTGCTAGCGGCAATAAAAGTATTGAGCGCGCAGCGATGATGGCTGCCATTAAATTAGCGGGTGACCTGATTCAATCTCAGCAATCCATTGCGCAAGCCTCTGCTACCCCTACGATTGATCCAGAACAACTAAATCTAATTGAGCAAGAAGTGAACGCACTTGAACAACAAGTCGATTCTCTAATCAAAACACTTTCCCTGCCTGGTGCGCCAAGGCCAATAGTTCCTTGAACCGATGCGTAAGCATACGGAACGGGTATTGCAGTATGGGCGCGAGCGTCTTATCGATTTACAGTGTGGGCCCGTCCGACACTCCCTGAATCATTTGATGCACCCGAAGTATTGCTACCGTACCACCTTGAACTTTAGGGTTCAGGATGACGGTCTAGCGACCAAGGCGGGGATCCTTTCATGTTTTTGACTGACATTGCAATCCTCCTAGTTTGTGGAGGATGTGCTGGGTTCTTGGCGGGCCTTCTTGGGATTGGAGGCGGGATGATTCTGGTTCCCTTCATGATCATTGTTTTTAATCACCAGGGTTTTAGCCAAGACATCATTGTTCATATGGCAATTGCCACTGGCATGACCACCATTTTGTTTACCTCGCTCTCGGCTATTCGGGCTCATCATCGCCACGGCTCAATTGATTGGAAACTGGTTGCGGGCTTTACCCCCGGAATTATTGTTGGTAGTTTTTTAGGGGGTAGCGAGTTATTTGAGGCGTTTAATACAGGCTGGCTCTCCCTTTTCTTTGCGGTCTTTATTGTGTACACCTCAATTCAGATGTTCATTAATAAAAAACCGAAGCCCGAGCGCGAACTGCCTGGGAAGCTAGGCTTGTTTTCTTATGGCGCCTTCTCTGGAGGCTTGTCGAGCCTATTGGGTGCTGGCGGTGCCTTTGTCACCGTACCATTCATGATCTGGTGCAACGTAAGTCCCCATGTGGCGATGGCAACCTCCTCGGGACTGGGTTTTCCGATTGCCCTTGCTTCAACCCTGGGTTACGTCTTTGGTAGCTTTGGACGACCCGACTTGCCCGCTGGTTCTTTTGGTTTTATCTATCTACCTGCAGTTGCTTGCATCGTAGCAACGAGTATTTTCACTGCTCCGTTAGGGGCAAAGTTAGCTCGCAAGCTCAATGTCGTTCAGCTCAAACGTGTCTTTGGGGTAATGCTGATGTTCTTGGCGCTCTTTATGTTTAATGAAGCCCATAAAGCGCTGAGTGCTTAATGACTGTACTGCTGACGCAACACGTTCTTTTGCACCTTGCCCATTGCGTTACGCGGTAATCCCTCGACTATTTCAATTCGCTTGGGAACTTTAAAGTTCGCAATCTTTGATTTCAATGCATCGATCATGGACTGGCTATTGAGTTTAGCTCCAGGCTTTGGAACCACAATCGCCATGACTGCCTCACCAAAATCTTTATGCGGAATACCAATCACCGCGCTTTCTTCAACCCCATCCATATCATCAATAAAACTCTCGATCTCTTTTGGGTAAACGTTATAACCACCCGAGATGATTAAATCCTTATTGCGGCCGACGATGCAAAGATAGTGATTGGGAACCTTGCCGGCACTGGTCTCACCACCCCAACGACCCACATCACCGGTTTTAAACCAACCATCGTTCGTGAACTCTTCAGCGGTCTTCTCTGGCATGCGCCAGTAGCCCTTAAATATATTTGGACCGCGCACTTCAATGGCACCAATCTCATTGACGCTGCATCGGGATCCAGATTCATTCACGACGCGAACCTCAACACCTGGGAGAGGCACGCCAACAGATCCGCCGACTCTCGACCCCTGATAAGGGTTAGAAACCAACATCACGGTCTCGCTCATACCATAACGCTCAAGAATGGTATGCCCAGATACCTTCTGAAAAGTATTAAAGGTCTCGGTTAACAATGGCGCTGAGCCCGATACAAACAAGCGCATGTTTTTACAAACACTCTGGTTAAAGTTTGGATCAAGCAATAAGCGAACGTAGAATGTGGGTACGCCCATCATGATGGTTGAACGCGGCAAATGCTTAATTAATTGCGCTGTATCTAAACGAGGCAACCAAATCATTTTGCTGCCATTTAATAACGCCCCATGAGCCGCAACAAACAAACCGTGAACATGGAAAATCGGCAGTGCATGCAAAAGGATGTCGCCTTTTTTCCAACCCCAAAACTCTTTTAATACCTGAGCATTGCTACCAAGATTGCCATGCGTCAGCATGGCTCCTTTACTGCGCCCGGTGGTGCCCGAGGTATACAAAATGGCTGCTAGATCATCGTCAGCCTTTTTAACGGTCTTAAACTGATCAGAACATTGTGCAGCACGATCCAATAGTGATCCGATGCGGTTTTCATCCAATGTAAATACATTTAGAGTGCCACTTTTGAATGCAATCTTCGAAATCCAAGAAAAGTTCTTGGAACTGCAAACGACAACAGCTGGCTCTGCATTCTCAAGAAAATATTCAATCTCAGACTCTTGATACGCCGTATTTAGGGGCAAATAAACATACCCAGCTTTCAAAGTAGCAAGGTATAGAAAAAGTGCTTCTGGGGATTTTTCAACTTGGACAGCAACTCGTGAGCCTTGGGGCAAATTCAGGCTCTTGAGTAAATTTGCCATCATGGCCGTGGCGCGATCTAAATCACGCCACGAGTAATACAATCCTTCTTGGGTTTCGAGTGCACAGTCCTCGCGATTTTTAGGAAAGCCAGACTCTAGTAATGCGTATAAATTCACTCAAAACCCTTAACTACGAATACAAAATTAATCGAGCTTAGCGCCTGATTTCTTAACAACTTCAGCCCAACGCGTTACGTCGGAAGCAACTTGCTTACCAAATGCCTCTCCGTATAGGTTAGGATTATCCCCACCGTTTTGTGCCCAAATCGCTTTCAACTTTGGAGAATTTAGCGCCTTTTGAACTTCAGCAGTCATCTTGTCAACGATTGGTTTTGGTGTGCCAGCAGGAGCAAACATGCCGTACCAAGTCGATACACGATAGTCAGGCAAACCAGCTTCTACAAAGGTTGGTACGTTAGGAATTGCTGGATTGCGTTTATCGGATGCAACAGCAATCGCAAATAACTTACCTGCGTTAATTTGCGGAGCAGATGTTCCCAAACCATCAAATTCCAAATCAACCTGACCGGCGAGAAGATCGCTCATGGCTGGACCAGCGCCACGGTAAGGAATATGAACAATGAAGGTACCAGTCTGAATCTTAAATAACTCGCCTGCAAGGTGATGCACGGTACCACTACCTGCGCTAGCAAAGTTGTATTTACCAGGGTTCTTCTTCATGAGCGCAATGAAGTCTTTGAGGTTACGAGCACTCACACGATTTGGATTAACAACCAATACCTGCGGAACACTTGCTAACAAAGCAATTGGAATGAAACTCTTTTGAATGTCATAGTCCAAGTTTTTGTACATGGAAGGAGCAATCGTATGATGCGACGCGCCGATGAACCATGTATAACCATCTGGTGCTGCTTTAGCAGCTACCGAAGCACCGACCGTACCGCCAGCACCTCCACGGTTATCAATAATAAATTGCTTGCCCAATTGCTCAGTTAATTGAGCAGCCAAAGGACGGGCAAATGCATCCGTTCCACCGCCCGCTGGGAATGGGTTTAAAAATGTGACCGTTTTGACTGGCCACTCTTGTGCATTGGCGGTACTTGATAAGCCGACTACAGCTAATAAGCTAAGCACGAGGCCCGCTATTTTTTTCTTTTGATTCAACACCATTATTTGTCTCCTCTTCAATTCTTATAAAGGGTAAAACGATCGCGAACATCATTCTAAAACGAACTTCAAAATCTAGGGCAAAACCCCTAAAAACCAAGCACCGAGTCTTATATAGGACTTATTCAGGCTTAAATATTCATCAACTTGCTTACAGAGCGGGAGTAAATCATTTCCCCATTCACAAAGCGCTCATGATTTTCTTCAACGCTCGATAGATCATAGAGATAATTCACCATTAACCCAGCAGATTGCCGCAAGCCATTCTTGGACAAATCCCCCGCCCAGTTAATTTGATGTAGTTTGGCCCCGTTTCCCAAGTGGAATTTTGCGACCGGATTCCCATCCCGACTTGGGGTCACGGTTGTTAGATAAATCGCAGTTAATGCCATGAATGCCGCTTTCTCGCGCTCACTGCATTGATCGGGATGCCATGCTTTACCCAGCTTATCCATCCAATTGCTGCCATTTAATTTTAGGAGTTCCAGAGCATCATCGCGCGCCTTACGAACCGCTGGCTTAATTTTGTCGGAGCTTGGCAGATCGCCCAGATGCGCCCCAGCGGTGATCCACTCCATGAGGCCTGGAATCGGCGATAAGGTCACAAAGGTTTTTAATCCTGGGAACTCGGCGTGCAGTTGCTCGGCAACGCGCTTAATTAAGAAGTTGCCCATCGAAACACCCCGTAATCCAGATTCGCAGTTACTGATGGAGTAAAAAGCGGCCACCTTGAATTGGTTGGATTGCTCTACGGGGGTGGATTTCTTATCCACCAGGGGCATGATGGCAACCGGTATCTCTGGAAGTAGAGCAACTTCCACAAAGATCAAAGGCTCATCGGGGAGTTGCGGATGGAAAAATGCAAAACAACGCCGATCGGGTTGTAAACGCCGGCGCAGATCATCCCAGCCATCAATGGCATGGACGGCCTCATGGGCAATGATCTTCTCCAAAATCTCGGCAGGTGATTTCCAGTCAACACGGTGCATCTTCAAAAAGCCGGGGTTAAACCAAGATGACAGGAGATGCCGCATGTCATAGTCCAAACCCATCAACTCTGGTTTTTTATTCAGTAAAGTCAAAAGGTCGCGACGCATCTCGACTACCGCGGCCGTGCCGCCCGGAGCGCGGTTGAGTCGCCTTAACAGCTCTTGCCGTGGGGATTCTGAAATCTTCTGTAAGCGAATGTAGTTTCTTGCATTTGGATCTGCTGCAAAACTTTGAGCGGCTTTCGTCAATTGCTCTGCATCAATATTGAATTGCTCAGCAAGCATGGCAAAGAACTTTGGTCGTTGCTCGGTATTCAGCTTGCGATAGTTTGAAATCACATCGAGAGCCATGCTGACAGCGTTTGACTCACCTCGCTCGGAGACCAATCGGCGAACTGCGCTGGTCGCTCGGGATAAAAAACGAGTTTGGGCAATTTTTTCTAGCATGCTGACAGCATAACCAGATTTTTTAACAAAGGTTTAAATCAATTGGCCAAAAATGGTTTATTAGCGCGGCTTTCGCTGCAGTAAGTAAATTCCCAAACCGATCATGGGTATCGATAGCCACTGCCCCATAGATAAACCCAAGCCTAATAAGCCCAAGAACGCATCGGGCTCCCTAGCAAACTCCACCAGAAAACGAAGCAGTCCATATCCCAGTAAAAAGAGGCCCGATACCTGCCCTACTCGTCTTGGCTGACTCGCATATAGCCATAAAATCAAAGCCAATAAAAGGCCTTCGCCTGCAAACTGATACAACTGCGACGGATGGCGAGTAACTTGATCGACCATCGGAAAGACCATTGCCCAAGGCCAATCGCTAGGCCGCCCCCACAGCTCTCCATTAATGAAATTTCCGAGACGACCAAATGCAAGTCCCAGCGGTACGAGTGGCGCTACAAAATCCGTTATCACGAAATAGGAGATCTGACGACGCTTTGCAAACCACGCTAAGGCAATTAAGACCCCTAATAAACCGCCATGAAAGGACATACCCCCTTCCCATAACTTAAAAATAGCGATTGGATTTTGCAGATAAAAACTTGGCATATAAAAAAGCACATACCCCAAGCGGCCCCCAATAATTACACCCAGTACACCCCAAAATAAAATGTCCTCAACATCTTTAAAAGTCCAACGCATCGCTTGGTAGGGTTCTTGGCGAACTCGCAGTCGCCCAAGTAACAAAAATTGAGCAAAGGCAAACAAATACATTACTCCGTACCAATGAATCGCCAATGGGCCCAGTTGGAGAGCTACTGGATCGATTTGAGGGTGTATCAACATTAAGTTGCTGCCTTGCTTTGATCAAAGTGATGGAGCTCATGCCCCAAGGCGCGGTAACCTTTAAAACGCTCACGCCCTGCTTTTAGTTCATTCTCTTGGGTCGTAACTACTTCTATCCAACGAGGAAACCGCTCAAGCAAGGCATCAAGACCAAGTGGTGCCTCCGTGTGCAAGTAAAGTAAGACATCTTGATGCGCCAATGCCTGATTATCTAACTCGGATAAGTGATGAACCAACAAAATCGGAGTCTCGTGGGCGCCCTCTTGATGCAACCAGGCGTGAGGTAAAAAATCGGTTTTACTAAAGGTCCACAATAAATCGTCAAGCCCTTTTAGGTCTTGCTCACCACCCGTAATGACGATAGTGCGCGGCAATCCCTGAGGATGGGTACTCGCTAAAATTTTACGACTTAGGCGACAGCAATAGAGTAGTTTGTCCGAAACATGACTATGGAAATCAATTCTGGCCATTCGCTGAGCACTAAGCGCTTATTGATCGAGTAAGAAATTGAGGAGAAGTGGAACTGGTCTACCCGTTGCCCCTTTAGCGGCTCCACTCTTCCATGCAGTTCCAGCAATATCCAAATGAGCCCACCGGAATTTTTCAGCAAAGCGCGATAGGAAGCAAGCGGCGGTCACGCTCCCTGCGGGACGCCCCCCAATATTGGCGAGATCTGCAAAGTTTGACTTCAATTGCTCATGGTAAGCCGCATCAAGAGGTAAACGCCATACCGTATCTAAAGATTGATGACCGGCCTTACTCAAGGCTTTCACTAAGACTTCATCATCCGAGAACAAACCACTATGCACATGGCCTAGGGCAATAATGCAAGCGCCTGTCAAAGTAGCCACATCGATCACAACATTTGGCTTAAAGCGCTCAACATACGTTAGCGCATCACACAAAATCAGGCGACCCTCAGCATCGGTATTTAAAACCTCAATGGTCTGCCCAGACATGCTCTTCACAATATCGCCTGGACGCGTTGCGCGACCTGAGGGCATGTTCTCGCAGGTTGGCACCACTCCGATCACATTCTTTTTTAATCCCAACAAAGACACCGCATACATGGTGCCAAACACGGATGCCGCACCACACATGTCGTATTTCATTTCATCCATCGCTTCGCCAGGCTTTAATGAAATGCCGCCGGTATCAAAGGTAATGCCCTTGCCAACCAAAACGATCGGATCTTCATTCGCCTTTCCACCATCATGACGCATGATGATGAACTGCGGGGGCGTGTCTGAGCCTTTAGCAACTGCTAAGAAAGAACCCATGCCAAGTGCTTCAATTTGTTGTTGATTGAGCACCTGTACCTTTAGCTTGGTTTTCTTGGGAAGGTTTAATGCAGTCTGTGCCAAAAAGCTTGGGGTACAAACATTGGGTGGCAAATTACCTAGATCTTTGGTCAAATTCATTCCCTCTACCAAAGCCGATCCCTCGTGAACAGCTGCCTTCACAAGCGATGCCTGCTTGGCACTGGAAAGCACGGTGAACTGCTGAAGAGCGTCTGGTTTTTCCAAAGGCTTCGTCTTAAACTGTTCCTGTCGAACCCCAAAGCGATAAACCTGATCACCCACAATTTGGGCTAACAAACGAATCCGTTCTACGATTGCGGTTGGACTTTGATTGGATTTTTGCTTTCCAACAAAACTGGATGTGTGCCACAGCACTGACTGAATGGAACCACCACTCACCGCCTTCAGAATCGATCGTGCAATCTTGGCAAAATCACCTAAAGACTCGTTATCGCCAAGGCCTACTAATAAAACCCGTTTGAGCTTTACGTTATTCAAGGCCCACGCCCGAGTGGAGCGTAATAAGGTGCATACTCCTGCTTTACCATCGAGGTCCCCCACTGAGCGGGCCTCTGAAATGGCCCCACCGAGAAGATCATCAAGCGCCTCTAGCTGGGAGAGTTCGTTGGCTCGGTACGCCACCACCAAACAATCGCCACTTAAGCCACAAACCGCAGCGGCGCCCTTAGGGCTTTTAAAATCATTATCGGCAAGAACTTTCGTGCTAAATTGAATCGTCATCGTCTTTCACCATTAAGGGTTTTTTTACATTATCCACCGACCGAATTAAAGGCGCAGAATTAGACCCCGTAACCATGATCTTTGAACAAGCCCTCCGCCGCGAACTCAGCATGACCACAGGTGCTGTGTTTTTGGTCTTGGTCACCATCATGATTACCACGCTCGTGATTCGAATTTTAGGATTTGCAGCGAGTGGTTCAGTAAATCCCGAAGACGCTTTAGTGTTAATTGCTCTAGCCACCCTCGGTTACTTTGCCGTTCTATTAACCGTTTCGTTGTTTATTGCCGTCCTAATTGTTCTGGTTCGTTGGTATAAAGACTCGGAAATGATCGTTTGGTTTGCGAGTGGATTGAGTATTACTAATTTAATTGGCCCAATCCTGCGATTTGCAATTCCGCTCATCCTCATTATTGCCTTACTGGCTGCTTTTGTTTGGCCATGGGCAAATCGCGAGTCGAGTGTGATTAGTCAACGCTTTCAACAACGCGACGATGTATCCATGGTTGCAGCAGGTCAATTCAAAGAATCTGCCAAGGCAGAGCGAGTCTTTTTCATCGAAGATCTTGATGTTGATAAGGGGGAAGTTAAAAATATTTTTGTGGCCGATACGCGCAATCAAAAGTTAAGTGTTGCGGTTGCCGCTACGGGTTACATTGAAAATGCCCCAAACGGCGATAAAAGTGTGGTTCTCTTAAAAGGTCGTCGCTATGAAGGTCAACCAACCCAAGCCAACTTCAGAATTTTAGAGTTTGATGAATACGAGACCAAGATCTTAAGTAAAGAAGTCAGTAAGCCACCGCCACGCGATCGAGAAAAAAATGTGATTGAGCTAATCCAGGAGTCGGATCCCAACATCCGACGCGCTAACTTTGGAGAGTTGCTCTGGCGTATTGGTCTACCCATCATGGCCCTTGGTTTAGTCTTAATTGCGATTCCCTTGGCCTATGTGAATCCCCGTTTAGGAAACTACACGGCCATGTTTTATGCCGTCCTCATTTACCTGATGTACAGCAACCTCTTAAACCTTAGCCAAAATTACGTTTCGCAAGGTCGTATCGACTTCTTCATTGGTCTATGGCCTATTCACCTGATTGCATTCGGATTGGCGTTTGTTTTGATTCGTAATCGCATTAATCCATCCGTGAAGTGGTGGCAACGACAACTCCCGAGGGCATGGCAAAGTAAATGAGTTGGCTTTTTCCCAAAATTTACGAGCGTTACTTTGCCAAGCAAATTTATGCGAGTTTTGGCTTTATTTTGTTTGCCCTTCTGGCACTCTTCTTATTTTTTGACATTCTGAGTGAACTGGGATCGGTCAATTCAAAATACACACTGCCGCTGGCACTTTTGCATGTGCTCTTGAAGGCGCCGAGTCGTATGGTTGAAATTATTCCAATCGCTGGCTTAATTGGCAGTATTTATGTCTTTGCGATGATGGCCAGTCAATCAGAGTTCACCATCTTTCGCGTGGCTGGATTAGATATCAAACAAAGCCTCTACACGCTTGCCAAAATTTCCTTACCAATCGTCGCATTGACCCTTGCGATCAGTGAGGGCTTAGGGCCATATAGTGAGAGGCTCTCGGAGCGGATTCGAATGGAAGCCTTGGGCTCGACTTTTAGCTCCCAGTTTCGATCGGGCGTTTGGCTCAAAGATCAATTACGCGATCAGGATGGAGCGGGTCCGATTAAAGCTGGGGTTCGGTATGTCAATGTTGGCTCGATTGATCAAGATGATCAAATTCGTCAAATTCGGATGTATGAATTTGATCCCAACTACCGCCTTCTTTCAATTCGTAGCGCTGCGTCCGGTCGCTTTAATAATGCGGGTATTTGGGAACTAAATGATGTTTCAGAAACCCGATTTATTGAGAAACGCAGTGGTGACCCCTTAGATGCGGTCTATACCGCCCAAACTAAAACCATTCCAAAACTGAGCTTGGAATCCCAAGTTACTCCACAGATCCTTAATGTTCTTCTGATCAGCCCCGAGAAGATGTCCATCATCAGTTTGGGCCAATTTATTTTGCACCTTCAAGAAAACAAGCAAGATGCACAACGCCATGCGATCGCCTTTTGGAAAAAAGTGGTTTACCCCTTTATTATTTTTGTGATGCTCGCTCTTGCGCTACCGTTTGCGTTCATGAAAGTACGGGCTGGAAGCGTTGGTATTAAGGTCTTTGGTGGCATCATGTTGGGCATGAGTTTTCAGCTATTTAATACCCTTTTCTCCAGCGTCGGCTTACTCGGCGCACTTCCTGCCCTGTTTACCGCAATCTTTCCACCATTGATTTATTTACTGTTAGCAATCGCTGCTCTAAAGTGGGTAGCCCGTGCGTAAGGATATTTACGGATGAACCTGCATCAACTGCGTTTTGTTCGTGAAGTGGTCCGTCAGAACTTTAATCTAACTGCGGCTGCAAAAGCGCTATTTACTTCGCAACCCGGCGTCTCCAAAGCGATCATTGAACTTGAGGATGAGTTGGGTGTTGAAATCTTTCGACGCCATGGCAAACGAATTCGTTCATTAACCGAACCCGGTAAGCGAATCTTAGTTTCGATTGAACGCCTGTTGGAGGAAGTCGAGACCTTAAAGCGAGTTGGCAATGATTACGCCAATCAAGACCAAGGTAGCTTTGTGATTGCCACGACTCATACCCAGGCCCGTTATGCTTTGCCTAAGGTCTTGAGCGAATTTACAAAGCGGTTTCCAAAAGTGCGCGTAAGCCTGTTGCAGGGTAACCCCAGTCAAATTGCCCAAATGCTGCTTGAAGATCGTGCGGATCTGGCGATTGCTACGGAGGGGCTTGCCAATACCCTTGGGGTCTTGGCTCTTCCCAGTCACCAATGGCAACATGCAGTGGTTGTGCCATCTGGTCACCCCTTACTGAATCATGAATCCATCACCCTGGAGCTCTTAAGCAAGTATCCACTCATTACCTATGCAAAAGCATTTTCTGGGCGTAGCAAAATCGATGCGGCATTTGCGCAACGCAATCTCACCCCGGACATCATTTTGGAAGCAATTGATGCGGATGTGATCAAAACCTATGTCGAGAATGGGATGGGCGTTGGGATTGTGGCAGGGGTTGCCTTAGATCCCGAACGCGATCGGCAACTGAAATCAATTTCGGTCGGACATATTTTTGGTACCAATGTCACGCACATCGGCATCAAACAAGGCGCTTACCTGCGCTCGTTTATCTTCACTTTTATTGAGCTTTTTTCACCCACGCTCACACGCAAAATTGTGGAACAAGCCATGTCGAGCGAGTCGAGTGATTATCAAATTTGATGGTGCCTCGGGTCGGACTCGAACCGACACGCCTTGCGGCACCGGATTTTGAGTCCGGCACGTCTACCAATTCCATCACCGAGGCAAGTTCGTTAACGTTGGACAGTTAACAATCATGATTGAAGCGATGATTTTAACCAATCTCATCGCCTTGTACCCAAAATGCCTAAATTAACTAATTAAGGGATGAGGATCGTTGTACCCGTCGTCTTGCGCCCCTCAAGATCGCGATGCGCCTGCACAGCATCTGCTAGAGGATATGTTTGCTTAATCTCAATCTTGATTTGACCCTGAGTCACTCGCTCAAATAAATCCTTAGCCATTGGCTCCAGTAATGCGCGGTTATGAACATAGGTCATTAAGGTAGGACGAGTTAACTTTAGCGACCCCTTGCTTGACAAGACCGCTAAATCGATCGGCGGAACTGATCCAGAGGCATTACCAAAGCTCACTGCCATGCCACGGGGCGCGATACAGTCAAGGGTCTTCATGAAAGTATCTTTGCCAACCGCATCGTAGGCAACCGCGACCCCTTTGCCATTAGTAATCTCTTTTACGCGCGTGACAAAATCTTCAGTACGGTATTCAATCACATGATCGCAACCGTAGGATTTGGCGAGCGCCGCCTTCTCAGGGCTGCCTACCGTACCAATTACCGTGGCACCAATTGCCTTTAACCATTGCAAGGCAATTAAGCCAACGCCGCCAGCAATCGCATGAAAGAGGACCGTATCACCGCGCTGTACCTTATAGGTATCGTTTAGGAGATATTGCACTGTAAGTCCTTGCAACATCATGCCAGCTCCGGTCTCAAACGAGATCGCATCGGGTAACTTCACAATCGCCTCTGCGGGCATGATGCGAGCCTGTGCATACGCTCCTGTTGGTCTACCTGCATAGGCAACGCGATCGCCTGCTTTAAGGTGCGTTACGCCTGGACCCACTTTCTCAATCATGCCCGACGCTTCCATGCCAATGCCGCCTGGCAATGGCTGGGGATAGTAGCCCGATCGAAAGTAAATATCAATGTAGTTCAAGCCACATGCTTTTTGCGCAATTAGAACCTCTCCGGGTCCTGGTTCACCTAATGAAACATCGACGTATTTCATGACCTCGGGCGGTCCAACTTCATCGATCCGAATCGCTTTTGTGTTCATGACTGACATATAGATTCTCCTGAATGTTCTTGTTCCAAATTCATCGAAATCGATGCTTGGGGTGTATTTTTTTAAGCCAAGCCCGTATTTTGCCTAAAATTATGGTTCTAAGTCGAAATTCATTTATTCATCAGAGAAGGATTGCCACCATGGCGGGTCATTCAAAATGGGCCAATATTCAACACCGCAAGGGCCGCCAGGACGAAAAGCGTGGCAAAGTTTGGACCAAACTCATTAAAGAGATTACTGTTGCGGCCCGCTTAGGGGGAGGTGATCTGAGCGCCAATCCGCGTCTGCGCCTGGCAATCGACAAGGCCAAAGATGCCAATATGCCCAACGATAATGTGCAACGTGCTATTGCTCGTGGAACGGGTGCAGCCGATGGCGTCGATTACGAAGAGATTCGGTATGAAGGCTATGGCATTAATGGCGCTGCCGTGATTGTGGATTCGATGACCGATAATCGCACTCGCACGGTAGCCGAGGTCCGCCATGCCTTTTCAAAGCATGGTGGCAATATGGGTACAGAGGGCTCCGTCGCTTTCTTATTTAAACACTGCGGCCAACTTCTTTTTGCCCCAGGTACGAATGAAGAGCAATTACTCGAGTTAGCCCTTGAGGCTGGTGCGGAGGACGTGATTACGCATGACGATGGATCACTGGAGGTGATGACCGACCCCTTTGAGTTCAGCAATATTCGAAATGCCTTGGAAGTGGCAGGTTTAAAACCCGAGTTAGCCGAGGTCACAATGCGCCCATCGACAGAGGTTGAACTCAGTGAAGAGCAAGCCGAGTCGATGCAAAAATTGTTAGATGCGCTTGAGAATTTAGATGATGTCCAGGCGGTCTATACCAACGCCAACCTTTAAGCCCGAACAAGAAAGTTCCTTATGAAAATTTTATTAATTGGCTCAGGCGGTCGCGAACATGCTCTGGCTTGGAAATTAGCGCGCTCACCGAAAGTGCAAAAAGTATTCGTGGCTCCTGGTAATGGTGGCACGGCTAATCAAAAAAATGCTGGTATTGAAAATTTACCAATCATTGAACTGGAAGAGCTTGCTGCATTTGCTAAACGTGAGCAAATTGGCCTGACCGTGGTTGGACCTGAGGCCCCCTTAGCT
Source organism: Polynucleobacter sp. HIN8 (assembly GCF_030297615.1). Taxonomy (NCBI): domain Bacteria; kingdom Pseudomonadati; phylum Pseudomonadota; class Betaproteobacteria; order Burkholderiales; family Burkholderiaceae; genus Polynucleobacter; species Polynucleobacter sp. HIN8. The sequence continues at coordinate 1,625,569 of NZ_AP028139.1, forward strand.
GCCGGAATTGTTGATGTCTTTCGCAATCAGGGCTTGCGGATTTTTGGTCCGACGCAATTGGCAGCGCAACTAGAATCGTCTAAAGATTTCTCAAAAGCATTCATGAAGCGTCATGGTATTCCAACAGCAGATTACCAAACCTTTACCAATGCAGAAGCTGCGCATGACTACATTGATCAAAAAGGTGCGCCTATTGTGATTAAAGCAGATGGTCTTGCTGCAGGTAAAGGGGTAGTTGTAGCAATGAGTCTGCCCGAAGCGCACATGGCGGTTGACATGATGCTCTCAGATAACAAATTGGGGCACGCTGGCGCACGGGTTGTAATTGAAGAATTTATTACAGGTGAGGAGGCAAGCTTTATTGTTTTGGTCGATGGTAAAAATGTCTTACCGCTTGCCAGTAGCCAAGACCATAAGCGTTTACTCGATGGCGACCAAGGCCCCAATACAGGCGGTATGGGTGCCTACTCGCCAGCCCCAGTGGTGACTCCCGAGGTGCATGCACGTGCTATGCGTGAAGTGATCATGCCGACCGTGGAGGGTATGCGCGCCGATGGGATTCCGTATACCGGCTTTCTCTATGCCGGCCTGATGATTCAGCCTAATGGTCAAATTAAAACCTTGGAGTTCAATTGCCGCATGGGCGACCCTGAAACCCAGCCGATTATGGCGCGCCTTGAGAGCGATTTAGTGCCTGCGTTGGATAAAGCCATTGACGGCAAACTTGACGAAGTCGAACTAACTTGGGATCGGCGCATTGCTCTTGGAGTGGTATTAGCAGCTGCTAACTACCCAGAAAATCCCAAAACAGGTGCTGCAATTACTGGAATACCTGTTGAAACGACTGATCAGATCACTTTTCATGCGGGTACCAAAATACAGGATGGTGAGCTCCGCACCTCGGGTGGCCGAGTATTGTGCGTTGTTGGTCTAGCGGACACCGTAAAAGGTGCACAACAAAAAGCGTATTCTGCCATTGAACAAATTCATTTTGATGGAATGCAGTACCGCAGCGATATTGGCTTTCGCGCCCTCAAGTAAATAGGTAAGAACAAGTTAAGGATATTGAATGGCAGCAACGATTGATACTCAGGCCGTCAAGGCTTATTTACTCGATTTACAAGACCGAATTACTAGCGCAACCGGCGCAGTCGATGGCAAATCATTTGCTACGGATAGCTGGGAAAAACCTAAAGATAGTAAATTGCAGGGCTCGGGGCGAACCTGCATTCTGGAAAATGGCAATGTCCTTGAAAAAGGTGGTGTCGGGTTCTCGCACGTAAGCGGAAATCAATTACCGCCAGCGGCCACCCAAAATCGTCCTGAGATTGCTGGGCGCACTTTTGAGGCAATGGGTGTTTCCTTGGTTTTTCATCCGCGCAATCCCAAGGCACCCACAACCCATATGAATGTGCGTTGCTTTATTGCCCAAGCTCCCAATCAAGATCCAGTTTGGTGGTTTGGCGGTGGCTTTGATCTAACGCCCTACTACGGAGTGGATGAAGACTGTAAGCATTTTCATCAAACTGCTAAAGACGCTCTCGATCCATTCGGTGCCGATTTGTATCCACGCTTTAAGAAATGGTGCGATGAGTATTTTTATCTTAAGCATCGCGATGAACCGCGTGGCATTGGAGGCATTTTCTTTGATGATTTCAATGAACTGGGGTTTGAAAGAAGTTTCGCCATGATGCGTTCAGTCGGGGACGCATTCATCGAGGCGTATTTACCGATTCTCAAGCGTCGTTATCAAGAACCCTATACCCAGGCAGAACGCGATTTTCAGGAATACCGTCGCGGTCGTTATGTGGAATACAACCTAATCTTTGATCGTGGAACGATCTTTGGTCTGCAATCGGGCGGGCGCTCTGAATCCATCCTCATGTCCATGCCGCCCGTTGTCACCTGGAAATACAATTGGCAGCCCCAACCGGGGACTCCTGAGGCACGCCTCTATGATCGCTATCTGAAGCCACGCGATTGGCTAACTGAGGCTTAAGGCGAATCATTCTTGAATAAAACCATCGGCATCCTGGGGGGCACATTTGACCCGCCGCATTGGGGCCATATTCATCTTGCAGCGCATTTTGCTAAACGCCTAAAGCTCGACGAACTCATGTGGTTACCTAGCGGTGAGCCATGGCAAAAGGGTGCACACATCACTCCAGCAGTTGATCGCTATGCCATGACGCTCGCAGCAGCTGAGGTTCTAGAATTCGAGCTTCAACAACTTGGCTTAGGTACTCGAGTTACTGTAAACACCATGGAAATCGATCGGGCTGGACCCAGTTATACGATCGATAGCGCCAAAGCCCTGCGACAGAACTATGGCGATCAAACTTCACTCATTTGGCTTATGGGTGCTGATAGTTTTTTACAGCTCTACACCTGGAATGACTGGCGAGACTTAATGCATTACATCCACTTAGCGGTCGCGAATCGGCCACCCTATCGGATTAAGGTGCAACTGCGTGACCATCCACCGTTACTAACTCACTATGAGGATCATCAAAGCACCAATGCATTGCAATTAGGCAAGCAATCTTGCGGTCTTATTTATTTGGATGAGGAGCTATCGATTGATTTAGCATCGAGTAGCCTTCGACCATTACTTGCCCAGCATCCCAATGCCGATGCCATTCAACAATGGCTACCAGAATCGGTCTGGGACATTATTCTAGAAAAAGGCCTCTACCAATCCAAGGTAAGATGAGTTCTTAAACCCATATGGATATCAAAAAACTACAGCGCACCATCATTGACGCCCTCGAAGATGTCAAAGCACAAGACATTCGTGTCTACGACAGCAGTAAGCTCAGCGAACTTTTTGATCGAGTCATCATTGCAACGGGCAACAGTAATCGGCAAACTCGCTCACTCGCTCTATCGGTGAAGGAAAAGGTTCTTGAAAAAGGCGGCGAAGTAATCTCGATCGAGGGCTTGGAGACGGGTGAATGGGTTCTGGTGGATTGCGGTGATATTGTGGTTCATATTTTGCAACCCATGCTCAGAGCCTACTACCAACTGGAAGGGCTTTGGGGAGATAAACCGGTTCGGGTCAAATTATCTGGCACTAAGAAACTAGTCAAAGCCAGTGAAGACGCTGGCGACGAATAAACATGCGTCTTTGGATTATTGCGGTTGGTCACAAAATGCCAGATTGGGTGTCTAAAGCATGCCAGGAATACCAAAAACGCATGCCCAGCGACTGCACCATTGAGATTAAGGAGCTAAAGCCTGATATCAGCCCTGCCAAAGAAGCGGGTAAGATCATCGCGGCGATTCCGAAGGGTGCGGTCGTTATTGCCTTGGATGAGCATGGCATCGATCTTCGAACCCAAGCGATTGCCGATCACCTCACGAAGTGGCGTACGAACGGTCAAGATGTTGCTTTCTTGATTGGGGGCGCAAATGGGCTTGACCCAAGCCTCAAAGCGAATGGAAACCACATCTGGAAACTATCAAGCCTGACACTGCCCCACGCATTTGCTCGCCTTGTGCTGATCGAACAACTCTATCGTGCCTGGTCGATCCTCCAAGGTCACCCCTATCATCGCGTGTAAATTGGTAATCATCTTGTATGAAGTACGACTTTATCTTCCTCGCCTCCCAAAGCCCACGCCGTCAAGAGCTACTCTCGCAAATTGGAGTTCGCTTTCAGTTACTGCTTCCAACCCCCGAAGAAGATGCTGAGTCTTTGGAGTTAGTCCTTAAAAACGAGCGCGCTGCCGACTACACACAACGGGTCACCATTGCTAAAAGCATCGCGGCCATCAAGCGCTGGCAGCAACAACGTCAACTCAATCGCGATTTTCTATGGGCCCCAATCGTTTGTGCAGACACCACCGTCAGTCTTCCAGACTCACCCGATCATGAAATCCTCGGAAAGCCACGCGATGAAGAAGATGCAGTAAGAATATTGCAAATCTTGAGCGGTCAGACGCATTGGGTCTACACAGCAGTTGCCATCACCCCAGAGCCAACAAGTGCCCCAGTCTGTGCATTGCAAAAATCAAGGCTACGATTTACAACATTAAGCTCTGAGCAAATTAAATCCTATGTGAGCAGTGGCGAAGCGTTTGGGAAGGCGGGTGCTTATGGTATTCAAGGGATGGCAGCATCGTTTATTGAGGAGATTTCTGGAAGCTATAGCGGTATCATGGGGCTTCCCTTATTTGAAACCGCCCAACTATTGCAAGCAGCACACGTACGTTTTGGTTTAAACCGCCCATGAGTCAAGAAATCCTCATCAACATCACCCCACAAGAAACACGAGTTGCTTTAATTGAACAAAATGCTGTTCAAGAGCTGCATATTGAACGGACACGTCAACGTGGAATTGTGGGTAATATTTATTTAGCCAAAGTGGCGCGGGTCTTACCTGGGATGCAGTCGGCATTTATCGATATTGGCCTAGAGCGTGCAGCATTTATTCACTTTAATGATTTGGGTGAACCCCAACCAGGCGGTCAAATTGAAAAGGTGTTGTTTGAAGGTCAAACACTCCTAGTGCAAGTGCTGAAGGATCCACTGGGGACTAAGGGAGCAAGGCTCACTCGCCAAATTAGTATTGCGGGGCGTAATTTGGTCTACCTGCCGCAAATTCATCGACCGCTAGGGCAAGAGATTCATATTGGAATCTCGCAAAAGATCGAGAACCCTGAGGAACGCGAAGCCCTCAAAAATCGCCTCAAGGGCCTAATTCCTGCAGATGAATCCGGGGATATCATTGTTCGCACCAGTGCTGAGTACGTTAGCGACGAAACCTTAGTTTCAGACTTGAAATATCTACGTGCCACCTGGCAGCAAATTGCTCAACGAGCAAAAGAGAAGGCGGCTCCTGCGCTTCTTCATCAGGACCTCAATTTAGCGGAGCGCGTATTGCGCGACATGGCTGGCCCTGAAACCCATCAAATTCGGATTGATTCAGCAGAAAACTTTGAGCGCCTCACTCAGTTTGCACAAACCTTTATGCCGCAGCTGAGTTCAAAGCTAACTCTCTACCGGGGTGAGCGCGCCCTTTTTGATCTCTTTGACATTGACTCTGAAATTAATAAAGCCTTGGGTCGGCGCGTAGACCTTAAATCGGGCGGCTATCTGATGATTGATCAAACCGAGTCAATGACCACGATTGATGTCAATACTGGAAGTTTCGTAGGGGCTCGTAATTTAGACGATACCGTCTTTAAAACCAATCTAGAGGCGGCACAAGCAATCGCCCGTCAATTGCGCTTACGCAATTTGGGCGGCATCATCATTATTGATTTCATCGACATGACCCAGAGCGATCATCAAGAAGCCGTTCTTAGCGAGCTCAAAAAGAATTTAGCGCGTGATCATGTGCGCACCAACGTGAATGATTTCTCATCATTAGGACTCATTGAGATGACACGCAAACGCACCCGTGAGTCTTTATCTCATATTCTTTGCGAACCTTGCTCCTCCTGCAATGGCAAGGGCGAAACTAAAACACCACAGACGATTTGCTATGAAATCTTGCGAGAGATTGTGCGTGAACACCGTCAATTTAATCCCAAGGAGTTCCGTATCGTTGCTGCACCCGATGTCATTGATTTATTTTTAGAGGAAGAAAATCAATTCTTAGCCATGCTCGGCGACTTTATTCAAAAACCAATTCGCCTCCAAGCAGAGGCTGGCTTTAAGCAAGAGCAATACGATATTGTTCTAAATTAATGCGTTTCACTAAACTGCAAGCGATGCAGGCTTGCATATAGCCCATTCTTCGTAATCAACTCACGGTGCGGGCCATATTCCACGATCTCACCATGATCAAGTACCGCAATATTATCGGCATGCTCAATGGTCGATAAACGATGTGCAATAACCAAAGTGGTTCTACCGGCCATGAGTCGATCAAGTGCCTCTTGCACTTGCCGCTCAGACTCTGAATCAAGGGCTGACGTTGCTTCATCCAAAATTAAGATTGGTGCATCTTTGTAAATCGCACGCGCAATCGCTAGGCGTTGACGCTGACCACCGGATAAGCGGTTGCCATTATCTCCAATCTGCGTATCCATTCCATTAGGTAACTCAGAAAGTAAATTAGATAAATTAGCCGCCTCAAGCGCTTCGATTACACGACCACGATCAATCGCATCACCCGTACTTGAACCATAGGCAACATTCGCTGCAATGGTGTCATTAAACAGAATGACATCTTGGCTGACAAAGGCGATTTGTTTTCGTAAATCAGTTAAAACGATTTCCTCAATCGGAATTTGATCGAGCACAATCCGACCAGATTTAGGCTGATAAAAACGAGGTAATAAATTAACCAATGTTGATTTACCGCCACCCGATGGTCCTACAAAGGCAACGACCTCACCCGGCTTAATCCCAAGGTTGATATTGCGTAAAGTATCTTTTCGGCCCCCTTCTTGATCATATGAAAAAGAAAGGTCTTCAAAGGTTATTTCACCCTTGGCCTTATCAAGCCGCTTCAAATTGGATGTTTGCGCTTTTTCTTCCTCAATCGGCTGATCAATTAACTGAAAGATCATCTCAGCAGCAGTCAGCCCCCGCTGCAAGGGTTGGTTAATGTCCGCCAAATGCTTAAGTGGTGACACAATCAATAGCATCGCTGTGATGAACGCCGCAAAACTACCAACCGTCACGCCCTGGCTCGCTGATTGCATGATGGCAATGACCAGGACTACCGATAAAGCCATCGAGGCAATCAACTGAGTGATCGGCTGATTTAGTCCACCAGCAACTGCGGCTTTGAGCGTGAACTTACGCAATTGCTCGGCTTTTTCCATAAAGCGGCGCATCTCATAATCTTCACCGCCATGCACTTTGACAATCTTATGGCCAGCTGCGGCCTCCTCAACTACATACGCTAACTCACTGGTCATGCTTTGCTGCTGGCGATTGAGACTGCGTAAGCGCTTATTGATCTTACTCATCACATACGCAATGATGGGAAAAATCACGAAGACTACTAATGTCAAGCGCCAGTTCAAATACAGCAAATACCCCATCAAACCAATCACCGTCAGTAAATCGCGTACGAGACTGATCAGCATGCCACCCATAATCGATAAGACATTATTGACCTCAAAAACTACTGCATTAATTAAGTTCGATGCTGTAGTCTTTTGGTAATAATCGGTCTTGGCACGCAAGAGCCGGGCAAACATTTGTTCGCGCAGTTTTAGCAAAATGTTGCTAATCACCTTGGTTAGCAAATAGTTAGAGAGAAATTGAGCACCGCTGCGCACAATTGCAAGCCCCACCAGAAAGACGGGGACGAGCCATAACTGATGATTCATCTTGCCAGAAAAGCCATCATCCAAGAGGGGCTTCATCAGAGCGGGTATGGAGGTCTCCGAGGCGGCTACCAGAGCCATAGCCAACAGGGAGCCAACAATCAGGCGGGTATGGGGGCGTAAATAGCCAATGAGTCGATTTAGGGCTTGACGGTCTGAAGCATTCATATAATGAATTATGCCCACCTTATCAGTCATACTCATCACTCGGAACGAGGAAGCCAATCTTGGGGATTGTTTGACCTCCTTAGACGGGCTGGCTGATCAAATTGTAGTGGTAGACACCCAAAGTACTGACAAAACCCTGGGGATTGCTAAAGCCCATGGGGCGCTAATAAGCTCCCCCGATGATTGGCCCGGCTTTGGCCCCCAAAAGAACCGGGCTCTTGACTTAGCAAACTCCGATTGGGTCCTATCGCTCGATGCTGATGAGCGACTCACTCCCGAACTTCGTGCTGAGATCAAAGCAGTTCTCAATCAACCGCAAGCCAACTGCTATGCCATTCCAAGACTATCGTGGTACTGCGGACGATTTATGCGCCATTCGGGCTGGACTCCCGATTATGTAGATCGCCTTTTTAAGCGGGGAACTGCTAGGTTCTCGTCTGACTTAGTGCATGAACGTTTAATCCCCGAGGGCTCTGTTCTGAAACTCAAAAATCAAATGCTTCATTACAGCTTTATGAACCCTGAGCAGGTTAGAGCAAAAATGGAGCGCTATTCTACCGACTCCGCTCAACAGGCATTTGCCAAAGGCAAAACAGGTAATCCAATCAAAGCCATTTTGCATGGAACCTGGTCGTTTATTCGGACCTATTTCTTACGGGCTGGTTTTTTAGATGGTCCCCAAGGCTTTTCTCTGGCATGCTCCAATGCGCAAGGAACGTATTATCGCTATATGAAGCTTTGGCGACTCCATCAAACGGCCCGCACTCAGGATCCAAAGAGCTAGGATCATTTATGTTCAAAATCTCGATCCTACTTGCCACCTATAACTGGCCTGAAGCACTGCGTTTTTGTCTCGAATCATTAGAAACCCAAACTGACCGAAACTTTGAAATCATCATCGCCGATGATGGATCCAAACCAGAGACTGCAACGCTAATCCATGCCATGATGGAGCGCTCAAAGCACTCGATCCAACATTTATGGCAAGAGGATCAGGGTTTTCGGAAAACATTGATTCTTAATCAAGCAATCCAGGCCGCCCAAGGGGAATACCTCATATTTTTAGACGGCGATTGCATTGTGCAGCCTGATTTTGTAAAGCGTCACCGTCAGCTTGCTAAGTCGCAAATGATGGTGACTGGTAGTCGCGTTCTGTTAAGTGAATCATTGACCCAAAAGATTTTAAGTTGGCCGCAATGGAACTTCGCAGCATTTAAAAGTAATTTAATTAGTTATCGCTTAAACGGTGGGATTAATAAGTTTTGGCCCATCGTGCTGAAATTCGGCCCTGGCGCATGGCGTATTTATCAAAAATTTGTTTGGCGCCGCATTAAAGGTTGCAATATGGCGTGCTGGAAAGAGGATGCGCTTGCGATTGGTGGTTTTGATGAATCCATGACTGGCTGGGGTCATGAAGATGCTGACTTTGTCTTTCGCTTGCAACATAGCGGTGTTCGACGTCAATCTGGAGCATGGTCGACGGAAGTGTTTCATCTGTTTCATCGAATCTCTGATCAGTCCAAAGCGGCTGAGAATGCCAAGCGAGTCCGTGAAAAAATTATGGCAAAGGCTGGTATTGGGGTATGACCGATCCAAGCCGGGTTCTCTTCATTGCTACGCGACAAATTGGTGATGTGCTAGTCACCACACCCCTCATTCAAGCTGCGCGCCGGATTTGGCCAGAGGCTCGATTTGATTTTCTGGGCTACCGCGGTAAGCTCGATATGCTCAAAGGCAATCCGGAGCTGCATGATCTGATTGAAACTTCGGAACATCCCAGTCTTTGGGAATATCTTAGGCTCTTCAATCGGTTATTCCAACGTTACGACTTAGCGATCATTACCCAACCAAGTGATCGAGCTTATTTTTTTGGATCCCTTGCTGCACTTCGTCGGGTTGGCGTGGTCGTACAAGATACGCCGAAGAATTATCAAAAAAGTGCATGGAAGCGTTCCATCTGCATGCATTGGGTTGCTGTCGATTATTTTGAACAGCATGTGATTGTTGAAAAACTCAAGCTTCTTGAGCCCTTTTATCGGGCTAAGGGTCTCGATCTTTTTGCAAATCCGATCTCGGTTACTCCACCCATCGGCCAAGTTCTTAACCCGGCATTACAAAGCCAGCTACGTCAACCGTATATTGTTTTACATCCAGGGCCACTCAATGGCTACAAGCGTTGGCCTTTAGGCTATTGGGCTCAATTGATTAAAGAGTTGGTCGCCATGAACTATCAAATAGTCTTGAGCGCATCCCCCGCAGAGCAGGATCTGGCCCTCAATCGAGATATTCTCTCCTTGCTCGATCATGAGGTGAGCCGATCAGTGCTCGACACCAAAGGGCATCTCAACTTACCCCAAGTCAAAACCGTGTTAGACGGTGCGGCTTTATATATCGGTGTCGATACATCAGTGACCCACCTTGCCGCTGCCTCCGAAATCCCAACGATTGCTTTATTTGGACCCACTCCACCCACTAATTTTGGGCCATGGCCTAATGGCTTTGTTGGAGAACGCCCTTATCAACTTCGGGACCGTACCCAAATCGTACAAAAGGTTTGCATTTTGCAAGGTCCTGGCGATTGTGTTCCCTGCCGAAAGGCAGGCTGCTTTGATACGGCCAATAGCAAAAGTGAGTGCCTTGACCTGCTAGAGCCCAGTCAGGTTTTAGGGGCTGCTAAAAAAATGCTGGGTCGAAGTACTGGGTTGTCTTAACGTCGCTTGACGTAAAACACCATCGTATCGCCTTCGTTGTCAGTGGCAATCAGTTCGTTGCCGGTTTGTTTGCAAAAGGCAGGAATATCATGCGTTGCGCCCGAATCAGTTGCCTTGAGCTTTAACACCTCACCAGTTTGCATCTCTGCGAGAGTTTTCTTGGTGCGCAAAATAGGCAAAGGGCAGTTCATGCCAATGGCATCCACTTCGCGATGAACCACAATCGAGCTTGCTTCACTCATTTCATTCTCCTATTTATTGCTATTTTAGCGATGAATCACTAAACCCGCTCTGCAACCCAAGCGTCAACGGCGGCAAGCGCTTTACCTAAACCACTTGGATCGCTACCACCTGCCATAGCCATTTCAGGCTTACCACCACCTTTACCGCCCACTTGCTGAGCCACAAAGTTCACGAGTTCTCCGGCTTTGATCCGATTGGTTGCATCACTCGTCACCCCAGCAATCAGGCTTACCTTGCCGTCTTGAACCCCTGCCAAAACAATGGCAGCTGACTTTAATTTAGCCTTGAGTGCATCCATCGTGTCACGCAATACCTTAGCATCGGCCGAATCCAATTGGGCGGCTAAGACCTTAATACCTTGCAGATCTTTTGCTTGACTGACTAAATCATCGCCCTGACTGGCTGCTAATTTGGCATTTACTCGTTCTAGCTCGCGTTCTAGATGCTTCAGTTGATCTTGTAACTGACTGACACGTTGGGGCAGATCATGAGGGGCTGTCTTTAACAAATGTGCGGCTTCTTGCATCTTTGATTCAAGGCCATGAACAAAATCCATCACATTCGTTCCAGTCACTGCTTCAACCCGACGAATTCCGGCGGCTACTCCGCCTTCAGAGGTAATCTTGAAACTACCTATGTCGCCCGTTCTCTTTACGTGGGTTCCACCGCATAACTCTTTGGATGAACCAATTTCAAGTACACGCACACGCTCACCATATTTTTCACCAAAGAGCATCATTGCTCCGGTCTTTTGTGCATCATCCAAGGCCATCACATTGGCAGCGGTTGCCGTATTGGTCAAAATCTCGTGATTGACCATCTGCTCAATACGAGCGATCTCTGCTTTTGTTAAGGGAGCGGTGTGAGTGAAGTCAAATCGGGTTTTATCCGCATCGACTAAGGAGCCCTTCTGTTGGACATGATCACCAAGAACTTCACGCAAGGCCTTATGGAGTAAGTGAGTCGCACTGTGATTGCGCATCGTCTTCGCACGCAAGTGTGTATCCACGCGCGCCACAACCATATCCCCGATCCTTAGCTCACCCTCTTGCAATTCGCCTTGGTGACCAAAGACATCGGCCTGAATCTTAAAGGTATCTGCTACGATGAATTGTGATTGCTCAGTTCGCAACTCGCCACGATCGCCCACTTGTCCACCGGACTCCGCATAAAACGGAGTGCGATCAAGAACAACCACTGCACTTTCACCAGCCCGAATCGAATCGACTGGACTACCATCGCGATACAGGGCAGTTACCCGCGCATCCTCAATCAATACCTGTTCGTATCCCAGGAACTTTGTAGGCTCGCCCCGGTAATCCAAACCTTGTGCCATCTTAAATTTACCAGCAGCACGCGCCTGATCACGCTGACGCTGCATAGCCGCCTCAAAGCCAGCTGAATCCACACTTACACCGCGCTCACGACAGACATCGGCCGTAAGATCAAGGGGAAATCCAAACGTATCGTGCAAACGAAACGCGGTTTCTCCATCCAAGACCGTTTGGTTGTTTTGAAGCGCAGATTCTAAGATCTCCATACCATTGGCAATGGTCTGGAAAAAACGTTCTTCCTCTTGCTTGAGGACATCCATGACTCGCTCTTGTGCTTGACGCAGCTCGGGATAGGCGTCACCCATTTCAGCAACCAAGGCGGGTACTAACTGGTGAAAGAAAGCCTGCCGTGCACCCAACTTATAGCCATGACGGATGGCGCGTCGCGCAATGCGCCGCAACACATATCCACGCCCAGCATTTCCAGGAATCACTCCATCGACCACAATAAAACTGCAAGCACGAATGTGATCAGCAATCACCTTTAGGGATGGACTACTTAGATCACAACCATTCGCTCCAGCGCGATCAACCGCATCTTTTGCTGCTTGCAGAAGATGGGTAAATAAATCGATTTCATAATTGGAATGAACGTGTTGCAAAACGGCAGCAATGCGCTCCAAGCCCATACCCGTATCGACACTAGGCTTTGGTAAGGGGTGCATTTCACCGGCCTCATCGCGATTAAATTGCATGAAGACGTTGTTCCAAATCTCAATGAAACGATCGCCATCTTCATCCGGGCTGCCCGGAGGCCCACCCGCAATTTCTGGGCCATGGTCATAAAAGATTTCAGTGCATGGCCCGCATGGTCCAGTGTCACCCATCATCCAAAAATTGTCTGATGCATATCGCGCACCCTTGTTATCGCCAATGCGCACAATACGCTCTTTCGGTACACCAATTTTTTTTGCCCAAATATCGTAGGCTTCATCATCTTCGGCATACACAGTGACCCATAATTTATCTTTGGGTAACTTAAAAACCTGGGTCAGCAGCTCCCAAGCAAATTGAATTGCATCTTCTTTGAAGTAATCACCAAATGAGAAGTTACCCAACATCTCAAAAAAGGTGTGGTGTCTTGCGGTATAACCAACGTTGTCCAAATCGTTATGCTTGCCACCGGCACGGATGCATTTTTGGGCAGTGGTTGCGCGCTGATAGGGTCGCTTATCGAACCCCAAAAAGACATCTTTAAATTGATTCATCCCGGCATTGGTAAAAAGCAGGGTAGGGTCATCTCCTGGAACCACGGGACTTGAGGTCACAATTTGGTGACCTTTGGAGGCAAAATAATCAAGGAAGGCTTGGCGGATTTCGGAGACTTTCATCTTTAGAATTATCGCATTGGCACAGAATTAGGGCAAACCCTTAAAGATGCCCATGCCCATTCCCTTACAATCACAAATCGACTAAGAATAGCCCTTTACGAAAAGGCAGCGATCGCTATAAAGGAGACGCATTTTGAATATTCGTAATAAAAAGGATTTTGGCGCCGGGATCATGTATATGGTCTTTGGTCTATTTTTTGCACTTAATGCCTTGAACTACAAAATGGGTACTGCCGCTAAGATGGGCCCAGGTTATTTTCCATTTTGGCTTGGGGCGCTATTAACTGCTCTTGGTTTTTTCGTTCTCTTGAAGTCAATGTCATCCAAAAATACGAAAGAAGATATCGGTACTTGGAATTGGAAAATTGTGATTTGGATTGCAGGCTCGGTCGTTCTTTATGGCTTGCTATTGCCCACGCTCGGTTTTATGTTATCCGTTTTTATTTTGGTGCTTGTCTCTGCTAGCGCAAGCCACGAATTTACTTGGAAAAGTACTGTTCTAAATGCGATTTTCTTAGTGACTTTCACTTACCTCGCATTCGTACAGGGATTGAATCTTCAATTTCCTTTACTCCCAACCTTTCTCGAATAACCCATTAAACGGAATAACAAATGGAATTATTAAATAATCTTTCATTGGGCTTCGAGACTGCATTTACGATGCAGAACCTCTTATATTGCTTTATTGGATGCTTACTTGGCACCCTGATTGGCGTCCTACCTGGTCTTGGCCCGATTGCAACGATTGCCATGCTTCTGCCTGCAACCTATGCCCTCCCTCCAATTGCAGCACTGATTATGTTGGCAGGGATTTATTACGGCTCGCAATACGGAGGATCAACTACGGCGATCTTGCTAAATATCCCTGGGGAAACATCCTCGGTGGTCACTGCAATTGATGGCTATCAAATGGCTAAGCGCGGTCGTGGTGGTGTAGCGCTGTTTACTGCGGGTATGGGTTCATTCTTTGCAGGTTGCGTGGCAACTTTGATTTTGGCTGGCTTTGCAGCACCTCTCGCTGAAGTGGCATTTAAATTTGGTCCCGCCGAATATTTCTCCTTAATGGTGTTAGGACTTATTGGTGCCGTTGTTCTTGCATCAGGCTCCCTAATCAAAGCCGTTGGCATGATTCTATTAGGTCTACTGCTTGGCCTCATCGGCACTGACGTGAACTCAGGCGTTGCTCGTTACTCCTTTGATATTCCGCAGTTAACCGATGGCATTGGTTTTGTATCGGTTGCAATGGGTGTTTTTGGCTTTGCTGAAATCATGCTCAATTTGGAGAAAAAGGGGGCAGGAGAATCATTCCTCAATAAGGTGACAACCCTAATTCCAGCCTGGTCCGATATCAAACGCATGGTTCCATCGATTTTGCGAGGTACGACCATTGGCTCATTACTGGGTATTCTGCCTGGAGGTGGAGCTGCTTTGGCCGCGTTTGGGGCATACACCGTTGAGAAAAAAGCCTCAAAGCATAGTGATGAATTTGGCAAAGGAGCCATTGAGGGTGTTGCTGGACCTGAAGCCGCAAATAATGCTGCAGCACAAACTTCATTCATCCCCCTATTAACGCTTGGCATTCCACCGAATGCCGTGATGGCCCTCATGGTTGGCGCCATGACGATCCATAACATTCAGCCTGGTCCTCAAGTGATGACCAGTAATCCAACCTTGTTTTGGGGTCTGATTGCGTCCATGTGGATTGGCAACATCATGTTAATTTTGCTGAACCTCCCACTGATTGGCATTTGGGTCAAGCTTTTAAAGATTCCCTATCGCATGCTCTATCCAGCAATTCTGGTCTTCTGCTGTATCGGGGTCTATACGGTCAACAACTCGATCTTTGATATTTTTATTACCGCAAGCTTTGGTGTCATTGGCTATATGTTCTTTAAGTTTGGTTGTGAACCAGCGCCATTGCTATTGGGATTTGTATTGGGTCCTATGATGGAAGAAAATTTCCGTCGCGCACTCCTACTTTCTCGCGGCGACTTTACAACCTTTGTCACTCGACCACTGTCTCTGAGCCTTCTAATTGCAGCCGCTCTTTTACTAATTATTGTGACTCTTCCGGCGATTAAAAAGAGTCGTGAAGAAGTCTTCACTGAAGAGTTATAAAACTTTCCTAAATTTACTTTGTTCTATCTATCTGGCCCGCGTTTGCGGGCCATATTTTTTGCTTCCAGAACCAGTCAATCCGTCTTCTCTACAATAGTAGGATGTCTACTCAATCTGCAAACCCAGTCGAGCCATCCAACTTCTTACGTCAAATCATTGATCATGATTTAGCCAAGGGAACCTATACCAATCGCGTTGATGCAAATGGCAAGCTCCTACCGGCTGTAGTTACCCGCTTTCCACCAGAACCTAACGGCTACTTGCATATTGGTCATGCCAAAAGTATTTGCCTCAACTACGGCTTAGCGAGGGACTATGATTCCCTGCCTTCGGGTGGTCGCTGCCATATGCGACTTGACGATACCAATCCCACCAAAGAGGATGTGGAATATGTCGATAGCATCTTAGATGCAGTGCGCTGGTTAGGATTTGATTGGCACCACCAGTGCCATGAGCACTTGTATTACGCCAGTGATTACTTTGAGCGCCTCTATGAGTTTGCGCAAATTTTGATGCGCCATGGTAAAGCCTATGTTGATAGTCAAAATGCAGAGGAAATTCATCAAAATCGTGGTAATTTTTCGACTCCAGGAGTAAACAGTCCCTATCGAGATCGTTCCACCGAAGAGAACATCGCACTTTTCCAGAAAATGCGTGCTGGTGAATTCCCTGATGGTAGTCATGTGGTGCGCCTAAAGATTGATATGACTCACCCCAATATCGTGATGCGTGATCCGGTGATTTATCGCATTCGTCATGCTCATCATCATCGCACTGGTGATCAATGGTGTATTTACCCCTTATACGATTTCACCCACTGTATTTCAGATGCGCTTGAGAATGTCTCGCACTCAATTTGTACGCTGGAGTTTGAAAACAATCGTCCTCTCTATGATTGGATTCTCAATAGTCTTAAAGAATGCGGTGTATTCAAAGGCCCACTACCTCATCAATACGAATTTGCCAGACTCAATCTCACATATACGATTACGAGCAAACGCAAACTCCTACAACTCGTTGAGGAGCAACGCGTCGACGGTTGGGATGACCCACGGATGCCAACCATTGTTGGTATCCGCCGTCGTGGTTACACACCAGAGAGTATTCGCTTATTTTGTGAACGGATTGGCGTATCAAAAGCGGATAGCTGGATTGATATGAGTGTTCTCGAACAAGCCTTAAGAGATGATTTAGATGCGCGCGCGCCTCGCGCCAGCGCAGTCCTTTCCCCGCTTAAGCTCGTGATTGAAAACTTTGATGAGGGCGCAAAGGAGCCCTGCTCTGCTCCTAAGCATCCGCATCATCCCGAATGGGGTAAGCGTGAGTTTTATTTTGGACGTGAGCTTTGGATCGAGGCCGATGATTTTCAGATGAGTCCTGAAAAAGGATTTTTTCGTCTTTTCCCACCCAAGGATGGAGCTGCTGGTGGGCGTGTACGTTTACGTCATGGCTTTGTCATCGAGTGCACAGGTGTGAACTTGGATGACCAAGGAAATGTCGTGGAAGTTCGAGCTCGCTATTTCCCTGATAGTAAGAGCGGCACACCAGACTCCAATAACTATAAGGTAAAGGGAAATATCCATTGGATCAATGCTGCGGAGGCCGTTCCCGTTGAGGTACGTCTTTACGAGCATTTATTTACCGATCCGCAACCCGATAGCGGTGATAAGAACTTTCTGAGCTTCATGAATCCAAATTCCAAAAAGGTAATTCGGGCTTATGTGGAACCCAGCATTCAGAACGCTCAACCTGAAGAACGCTTTCAATTTGAGCGGCATGGCTACTTTGTAGTTGACCGTAAAGACAGCACCCCAGGAAAACTGGTCTTCAATCGCAGCGTTGGTCTAAAAGACGGCTGGAAATAATTACAAATTTTTTAGATAGTCTTTGACGCGAGGATATTTCAGGGGGCGCTTGAGCTCGCCAAGCCGTTGATTACGAACTCGTCGTGACTCGGTCATAAATGACCACATCATGGGGCCAACCTGAGCACGCACTTCATCAGGCAGTAATCGCGGTGGCTTGGGTAAATGCAGTGCACTTGCGACCTCATCAAAATAATCACCCATTTTTTGCTCACTACCATCGCATGCATTAATTACACGCTGTGGTTTACCGATAAATAATGCGGCACAAGTGAGACGTGCAAGATCATCAGCATGGATATGATTCGAGTAAGCGTCAAATGATTCTTGTAATGCGGGGGTATTATTTTGTAGGCGCTCGATCGGTAAGCGATTGGGTCCGTAGATTCCAGGTACACGCAAAATGGTCAACACAACACCTTGCGAGGCCGCCCAATAGCGGAGTGTCTGTTCTGCATCAACGCGTCGCTTTGCCCGTGCACTAGTCGGTTGTAATTGACTGGTCTCGTCCACAAAATCACCATTACGATTTCCGTAGACCCCGGTTGTACTAATGTAGACCAGGCGTCTGACAGATCGCCCTTGCTGGGATAAAATTTGCACTAGGTTACGGGTACGTTGATCGAGCTCTCCATCTAACGGCGGTGGAGCCAGATGAACAACCGTTGTTGCCAGATGGGCAATTCGCCATAGAGTCTCTGGATGGTCAAGATTACCTTCGATAGGTGTGATCCCACACTTTCGAAGTTCGTTAAAACGCTCAGGACTTTTGCTTAATGCGAAGATCTTGGGTCGACCTTGTGATTGAGCGAGCGTATTTCCTTGTAGTTGCTGCGCAACCCGAATACCGATATCACCACATCCAATAATGAGGATGCGGGGACGACGAAATAGACTGGTTTTGGAAATCATAGAATTAACATCGTAATGATTTATTGGGAGAAGTGGAATTGCAGTACCAAGTAGAACTAAAAAAGAGTGGCAGAACATTCATGGTGGAAGAGGATGAGACTGTGCTGGAAGCGGCCATCCGCCAGGGCGTTCAACTACCCTATGGCTGCAAAAATGGTGCATGCGGATCATGTAAAGGCAAGGTTCTCGAAGGTCGAGTTGAGCATGGCGATCATAGTCAAAGCGCCCTAAGCACCCTTGATGAAACCGCAGGGGCAAGCCTTTTATGCTGTGCCCACCCTCAATCCAATCTACTCATTGATGTTCGCGAAATTCATGGCGGAGGGGATATTCCTGTTCGTAAGGTGCCATGCCGGATTCAGACCATGACGTACCCAAGTGACGATGTTGCGATTCTTGAACTGCAACTACCGGCCAGTGAGCGTTTTCAGTTTTTGGCTGGTCAGTATTTGGAGTTTTTACTCAAAGACAATAAACGCCGCGCATATTCGATTGCCAGCGCCCCACATCAAGAAGGCCCGATTGAGTTACACATTCGCCATCTACCAGGGGGCCTCTTTACCGACCCCTTGTTTGGTCAAGCCGCAGATGGCAAATCAGTGAAAGAAAAGGATATCTTGCGTTTTGAAGGCCCCCAAGGAAGTTTTTTCTTACGTGAGGACACTCAGAAACCGATTATTTTCTTAGCATCTGGTACGGGCTTTGCGCCGATCAAATCCATTCTGTTGCATATGCGTGAGAAGAAAATTGATCGTGAGGTCTATTTCTACTGGGGCGGCCGACGCCCTAAAGATCTCTACATGGATGCTCTTTGTCAGGAGTTTACGAGTACGATGCCCCATTTTCATTACATCCCAGTCATTTCTGAAGGTTGGCCAGAAGATCATTGGACCGGTCGTACGGGCTTTGTCCATCGTGCTGTGATGGAAGATTTTCCGGATCTGAGTGCATTTCAGGTCTACGCGTGTGGTGCCCCCATTGTGATTGCGTCGGCTCAAACTGACTTTATAAAACAATGTGGACTGCCCGAGGATGAGTTTTATGCGGACTCATTCACTAGCGAAGCTGATCTGGCACACGCCTAATTCCATGATTTTTGGGCTGAATTCCCTTTTTACACCGATCTTTTGTATGATTGGGGTATGAATCAACTTTCAGATCCTCGTCCTGTTGACGCCCATTCGGTGATGTATATCACCAAGCGGCCTGACATCATCATGATGGAAGGCAAAGGCTCGTGGTTGGTTGATCAAAATGGTAAGCGCTACTTGGATTTTCTCCAAGGATGGGCAGTAAATTGCCTAGGACACTGCAATCCTGGAATTATTTCAGCGCTTTATGTGCAATCCCAAAAATTGATTAACCCCAGTCCTGCGTTCTATAACGAACCCATGATTCGGCTATCTGATTTACTGACCAGCCATAGTTGCTTTAATAAGGTATTTTTTGCCAACAGTGGAGCAGAGGCTAATGAAGGTGCCATCAAGCTCGCTCGGAAATGGGGCCAGATCCACAAAGGCGGTGCCTATGAAATTATCACTTTTGATCATAGTTTTCATGGGCGGACCTTAGCAACCATGAGCGCATCGGGTAAGCCTGGCTGGGATACCCTATTTGCCCCCCAGGTGCCAGGCTTTCCTAAGGCTGATCTAAACGATATTGAATCGGTCAAGCGCTGCATCACCGATAAAACGGTTGCGGTCATGTTAGAACCAGTCCAAGGTGAAGGGGGTGTCATTCCTGCCGATGATGCCTTCATGAAAGCGCTACGCCAACTAACTAAAGAACGCAATCTGTTGCTCATCGTTGATGAAGTGCAGGCTGGTTTTGGTAGAACCGGTAAATTATTTGCCTACCAACATTTTGGGATTGAGCCTGACATCATGACGCTTGGTAAAGGCATTGGTGGTGGCGTTCCTCTTGCAGCTCTTTTATGCACGGATGCGGTAGCGTGTTTTGTACCCGGCGATCAAGGGGGCACCTACAATGGCAATGCTTTAATGACCGCCGTAGGAATTAGTGTCATTGAGCAACTCATGGCTCCTGGGTTTTTGGACTCGGTGATTGAAAAAGGAAGACTCTTACAAAGTGAGTTACTTAAACTGTGCTCTGAATTTGGTTTACAAGGTGAGCGTGGCAAGGGTCTACTTCGGGCACTGATGCTTGGACGGGATATTGGCGCATCTTTGGTCGAGCTTGCAAGAGAGCACGAACCTCAAGGCTTGTTGATCAATTCACCAAAACCCGATCTATTGCGCTTTATGCCTGCACTCAATGTCACCGAAGAGGAAATCCTGACGATGTGCACTACCCTAAGAGTTTTACTTAAAAAGCTAAGTTAAGTCGCACTCGTTTTCGCATCAACGCCCAAATACGCTTCGCGCACTCGATCGTCGTTTAACAATTCGTTCGCTGTGCCCGATAGGGTGATTACCCCGCTTTCCAAGACATACGCTCGATCTGCCATGGATAAGGCCAAACGGGCATTTTGCTCGACTAGCAAAATCGTCATGCCGTGTTGATTAAGATTTTGAATCACTCCAAAAATAGTCTCGACCATGAGTGGTGCCAAGCCCATGGAGGGCTCATCCAATAACAGAAGCTTTGGCCTAGCCATCATGGCCCGAGCGATTGCCACCATTTGTTGCTCTCCACCAGATAGAGTGCCAGCCAGTTGGGATAAGCGCTCACGCAGACGTGGAAAAGTTTCAAGCACCACTTCAAGGTCATGATCAATACTCTTCACAGAGTGAGAACCTTGACGGACGTATGCTCCCATTTGTAGATTTTCTAAAATGGTCATCCTGGCAAATACGCCCCGGCCTTCTGGCACCAATCCAACCCCAAGCGCAGCTAACTCATACGCTGGCTGACCCCCAATTGCGCTTCCTAAAAAATGGATGGATCCGGAACTGGGTTTCAAAAGACCAGCAATGACTTTCAGTGTCGTTGTTTTGCCAGCACCATTCGCACCGATCAAGGTCACCAACTCTCCAGGGTTGATATAAAAATCAATCCCCTTCACGGCAGTAATTCCGCCATACGACAATTTCAGATTCCTGACCTCTAAAAGAGGTGCGGTACTCATGCGGCTGCTCCGCCCAAATAAGCCCGAATCACTTCAGGATGCCTACGAACCTCATTGGGCAACCCATCAGCGATGACTTTGCCATAATCAAGCACGGTTAAGTAATCGCAAATACTCATCACAAGATGCACATCGTGCTCAATGAGTAATACGGTTTTGCCATCATCACGAATTTTTAAAATTAGCTCTTTTAATTCTAACTTTTCACTTGCATTCATACCGGCAGCAGGTTCATCAAGAGCTAACAAAATGGGTTCGGTGGCCAACGCACGAGCAATTTCAAGACGTCGTTGATACCCATAGGATAAATTTTTAGCCTTATGCTGTATGTAGTTTTGTAAGCCAACATACTCGAGAAAAGCAAGCGATTTTTCGCGGATCACACGTTCTTCGCGTCGATTCGATTGCGTACCTAAAATGGCGCCCAATACACCAATCGACGAGCGGCAATCGCAGCCCACCATAACATTCTCCAATGCGGTCATCTCTTTAAATAAACGAATGTTTTGGAAGGTTCTGGCAATACCAGCTTGGGTAACCTGAGAGACCGAATGAGGGGAATACGGACGACCCTGTAGTTCAAACTCACCCCGATCAGCTGGGTATAAGCCAGTAATCACATTAAAGAAAGTGGTCTTACCAGCACCGTTAGGACCAATGAGTCCTGCAATCGTCCCGGTACGGACGCGAAGACCGACATCATCAAGCGCTTGGATGCCTCCAAAGCGTTTTGATACTCCGGAAATTTTTAAGAGATCGCTCATCCGTGTGCTGCTTTCAGGGCATCCGGCTTTTGCCAAATGCCATTAGGTCGGTACAGCATGATGAGGATTAGTGCCAAGCCATAGAGTAGTTGACGAATAATTTCAGTATCAACAAGGACCGATCCAAATACAAACTGCTGTATGGGGGCTGCAATACTGCGTAATAGCTCAGGAAAAACCGCTAGCAAGATCGCCCCAAGAATCACGCCAGGGATATGTCCCATGCCGCCCATGACAACCATCGCTAGAACCACAATGGATTCCCATAAGGTGAACGACTCTGGCGATACAAAGCCCTGAAAAGCAGCAAACAATACTCCTGCGGCACCAGCAAAACTTGCGCCAATTGCAAATGCAAGCAACTTCATATTACGGGTCTCAATCCCCATCGCCTCAGCGGCCACCTCATCCTCACGGATTGCTACCCATGCACGACCAATTCGGGAATGCTCTAAACGCGAACAGACAATCGCAACCAGAACGGTGAGGATTAAGAAAAAATAGAAGAGTAAGTACAGAGAAGGGATCTGCAGACCCCAGATACTAATTGGCTTTGAGAGATTGATACCGAAGAGCTCGATTGGATGAATGCTGCCAATCCCTTTAGGCCCATTCGTGAGATTAAGGGGGCGATCTAAATTATTTAAAAAAATCCGAATAATCTCCCCAAACCCTAGGGTCACAATTGCTAAATAATCGCCCCGTAACTTAAGAGTCGGAAATCCGAGTAGCACTCCGAATATCGCAGCCAAGACAAAGGAGATGATGAGCGCGCCCCACAGTGGGAAATGAAGGCCTGTAGGAAAAATGGCGGCAATCGCAGGAAATTGGGTGGTGAGATGGGGTGAGGCGAGTAAGGCATAGCTATATGCACCTACGGCATAAAAAGCGATGTAACCCAAATCCAGTAACCCAGCAAAACCGATCACCACATTAAGGCCCAATGCAAGAACGATATAAAGCAACGCGAAGTCTAAAACCCGTACCCAATAGTTGCCACCAATCGAACCGACGACCCATGGAAGAGCTAATAATACGATCGCGCTTACGATCCAAAATCGTTGTCGGTCGCGTTGGGACGCTTGATGAAAAAGTTGCTTAAGCACGATCAGAGACCCGCTCGCCCAATAAACCCCGCGGTCTAAACACCAAGACCAAGATTAGGACCATAAAAGCAAAGATATCTTGATAGTTGGATCCCAATAGACCACCGGTCCAATCGCTGATGTATCCAGCCCCAATCGCCTCAATCAAACCAAGCAACAGTCCGCCCAACATCGCCCCTTGAATATTGCCAATCCCCCCTAATACTGCCGCAGTGAACGCTTTTAATCCTGGAATAAATCCCATCGAGAAATGGACATTACCGTAGTTAGTGGCCATCATGATGCCGGCTAGGGCCGCAAGCGCACCACCCAACATAAACGTAATGGAAATCACCCGATTGGGATTAACGCCCATTAGCGCAGCCACATTTGGCTGCTCGGCGGTTGCGCGCATTGCCCGCCCGAGTTTGGTTTTTTGCACAATCAGAAGTAATAAAGCCATTACCGAAAAGGATGTAGCAATAATCACGATTTCTTTCCCCGTGATCGTTGCCCCAGAACCAAAAAGATCGATCGGTGTTGAAGGTAATAGCTGTGGATAGGTCATGGGATTGCGCGACCAAATGATCATCGCCAAGGTCTGCAATAAAACAGAAACGCCAATTGCAGAAATTAATGGTGCCAAGCGAGGTGCATGACGCAAAGGACGATAAGCAAAACGCTCGATTAAATAGCTCACCGATGCACACACCCCCATGGTCATCAATAAAACTAGAACCAATAGTACCCATGGTGGCAAACCTAGTGGTAATTGAGTAATGAGTGTAATCAAGGTGAGCGCCACCATGGCTCCGATCATGAGAACTTCGCCATGGGCAAAATTAATGATTCCTAAAATACCGTAGACCATGGTGTAGCCTAATGCAATGAGGGCATAAATGCTGCCCAGCACTAGGCCGTTCAAAATCTGCTGCAGCAGAATATCCATCGACAATTTGTCAATAAAAAAGCACCGCGCTGGGTGCTTTTTAGATTACTGAATTTTAATAATTTCTAGGACAGACTTCGTTTTATCTTTGTAATCGTACAACGTGATCACACTCTCTTTGAGGTCGCCCTTGCCATCAAAAGCAATATTACCAATCAAACCCTTCATTTGTGTTTGTGGCATAACGGCCAAGATCTTTGCTGGCTCAACTGAATTTGCACGCTTCATCGCATCCACAATCACATAAACGGCATCATAGGAGAATGGGGCATAGATATCCACATCGATATTGAAGCGATCTTTGTATTTTTTCTGGAACTCTGGACCTGCTTCCATTTTTGCGAGAGACATAGCCGCTTCCGAGCAAACCACGTTATTAATGGCGTCGCCAGCTAGCTCAGCCAATTTGTCGGTACAAATTCCATCGCCACCCACAATCTTGGCTTTAATGCCCAACTCCTTTGCTTGCTTGGCCAAGGGGCCACCTGTTGCATCCATTCCACCGTACATAATTACATCGGGCTTACCAGCTTTTACCTTGGTGAGAATGGCTTTAAAGTCGGTTGCCTTGTCATTGGTTGCTTCGCGTGGCAATACCTTAATACCAGCAGCTTTTACGGTTTTCTCAAACTCATCTGCGAGGCCCTTGCCATACTGGGTCGAGTCATCAATAATCGCGACCACTTTGGCTTTTAAATTCTTAGCTACATAATCGGCTAACGCTGGGCCCTGTTGCGCATCGGTGGCCACTAAGCGAAAAGCGGTTTTGAAGCCCTGCTTGGTGTATTCGGGATTGGTTGCCGATGGAGAAACTTGGGTGATGCCAGCATCATGGTAAATCTTCGAAGCGGGGATCGTAGTCCCCGAATTTAAGTGGCCGACGACTGCCACGACTTTTGCATCCACTAACTTTTGTGCAACTTGAGTGGCAGTCTTCGGGTCTGCTGCATCATCTTCTGGAACTAACTTGAGCACCACCTTCTTACCGTTGATGGTTAATCCTGCCTTGTTAATTTCCTCGACCGCCAAAACAGCGCCATTCTCATTTTGCTTACCCATGTGCGCAATCGACCCAGTGAGTGGCGCTACATGTCCGATCTTCACTTCGCCATCGTTGGCCTTACCTCCACAAGCTACCAACAATCCCAATGTGGCGACTGACAGTACGCTATATGAAAACATTCTTTGATATGGTTTCATTGGCAAATCCTCCAAGTTAAATAGTAATAAGAATCAAACAGGATGCGTTAGATTTTTTGGTAAAGAAAAGGTTACGTCTTCCACAACACCGTCTAAAGATCGAATCTGCCGTGGACCAAACTCTTGAATGCGAGCCACAATTGCTTGAGCAAGAGTCTCTGGTGCCGATGCGCCTGCTGTTAAGCCAACTCGTTTCTTGCCGTCAAACCATTCGGGTCGCAGCTGTTCCGGGGCATCCACCATGTAGGCTGGTACGCCTAATTTTTCAGCCAATTCACGCAGACGATTAGAGTTCGAGCTCGCCTGACTTCCGACGACAATCACCAATTGAACTTGGGGTGCCATAAATTTCACGGCATCTTGTCGATTTTGCGTGGCATAGCAAATGTCTTGCTTCTTCGGTTGAATAATTTTGGGGAATTTTTTAGTGAGCGCATTCACAATTTCTTTGGTTTCATCGACCGAAAGGGTGGTTTGGGTCACAAACGCCAAACGCTCATCAGCAGAAAAATTAAGCTTTTCTACATCTGTCAGGTTTTCAATCAAAACAATACCGCTATCAACTTGCCCCATTGTCCCCTCAACTTCTGGGTGGCCAGCATGACCAATCATGAATACCGTAAATCCATCCTTACAGAGCTTCACCACTTCAACGTGCACTTTTGTCACCAAAGGACAAGTAGCGTCATACACTTGCAAGCCTCGCTCTGCAGCATCTTGGCGAACCTGCTGCGAAACTCCATGGGCACTATAGATCACAATCGCCCCACGGGGAATTTCCTCAATCTCATCGACGAAAATAGCGCCCTTGGCGCGGAGCTCATCAACAACATATTTGTTATGAACAATTTCGTGTCGAACATAAATCGGTGCACCAAAGCGAGTAAGAGCCTCATTCACGATATTGATGGCTCGATCGACGCCCGCACAAAATCCCCTGGGCTGCGCCAACAGGATTTCATCGGTTTCCGACGGCAATGGATTACTTTGCATGGATCTTCATTACAAAATGGCAATAATTTCTGCTTCAAAACTTAACTGCTTTCCTGCTAAAGGGTGGTTGAAATCAAACCAGGCGCCCTCTTCATTGATCGATTGCAACACACCTGCATATTGTGCACCGCTAGGTGCATTAAATTCAATCATATCGCCCGGAGCAAACTCGGGGACCTCATCGGTATTGGCCAATAAAACATCCATGCCAACCCACTGGATGAGTTCTGGTTTGTGTTCCCCAAACGCGTCTTTTGGACTTAAAACGGCCGAGCGCTTTTCGCCAACCTTCGCCCCTAATAAAACCTTTTCAAAACAGGGGGCAAATTGACCCGATCCCAATTGCATCGTCGCCGGCCGATCATCAAAGGTATTGATGTAATCCTCCCCGCCCGGAAGGGTCAATCGATAGTTGATGGTCAAGAAGGAATCAGGGGAAACAGTGGGCTCACTCATGCTGCCATTGTAGCGAGAGAGGCCCAATATCACCCGATCTCTCAGTGGCCAAAAGCACAACAGCCCCGGGAGAAACTGACTCGCCAGGGCGCTGCCTCGCTATCGGACGCCGAACTCCTTGCAATCTTTCTGCGCTCCGGTGTGAAAGGGAAAAGTGCTGTTTCATTAGCCCAAGATCTCCTGAGTCAATTTGGGGGGATGCAAGGCCTTATGAATGCCCCGCTGGCCGAAATTTACCAGTGCTATGGAATGGGACCCTCCAAATGGGCCCAAATTAAGGCAGCCTATGAACTGGTCAAACGTTGTCTTCATGAAAGCCTCTCTCAGCAAGCCATCTTCTCATCCTCAACCCAAGTCAGGGAGTTTTTGCAAACCAAGATTGCTAGACTGGAGCACGAGGTCTTTCTTTGCCTCTACTTGGATAACAGCAACCGTCTAATTGAGTGCCAGGAGCTCTTTCGGGGATCAATCGATCACACCGTAATTTACCCCCGAGAAATTATTAAAGAATGCCTTAATCGAAATGCCAGCGCCTTAGTGGTTGCTCATAACCACCCCGGTGGCAACCCGCTTCCCAGCCCAAATGATGAAGCCATAACCCAAGAACTGATCCAAGCGCTGCAATGGGTCAACATTGCCCTCCTCGACCACTGCATAGTGGCAAAACATGGTTTTTTCTCATTTGCCGACGCAGGCCTACTGGAAATAACATCCAATGAGAGTAATTACTAACTTTTTTAGATATTTCCCACCCTATTTTGCCTAAACCCTAGCGCCAAAGGGCAGATGCCTGCTACAATCGTTGTTTTTCGTAATGAAGGAGTGTGTCATGGCAAAAGTTTGCCAAGTCACTGGGAAAAAGCCGATGGTCGGCAACAATGTTTCCCATGCAAACAACAAAACAAAGCGTCGTTTTTTGCCTAATTTGCAAAATCGCCGATTCTGGGTCGAGTCCGAAAACCGTTGGGTTAGCTTACGCTTAACCAATGCTGGACTTCGTTTAATTGATAAGAATGGTATTGATTCTGTTTTGGCAGATCTTCGTGCCCGCGGACAAGTTTAAGGACTGAGTAATGGCTAAAGGCGCACGCGAGAAAATCAAGTTAGAGTCGACCGCTGGTACTGGTCACTTTTACACGACCACTAAAAATAAACGAACCAAGCCCGAGAAAATGGAAATCATGAAATTTGATCCAAAAGCTCGCAAGCATGTGGCTTATAAAGAAACCAAGATTAAGTAAACGTCTTTGTATCTAACTAAAAACCCGCTTATTAGCGGGTTTTTTATTAGGCCGGATTCGAATACCGTCGAAGACGCAGTGAGAACTCTTTAAGGGAGTGTGGGCCAGTCTCTTCGGCCCGATTGCACCATGAGCGCAGCTGGCCGAGTAATTGCTCACGGGTAGCGTTAGAGCGCCCCCAGATTGCATGCAATTCACGACGCATCTCAATCATCTTTCGTAATTGAGAATTCGTTTTCATGAGCCCCTCAAGTTTTTCTTTCTCAAGTGCCGTTAATTTGGACTCATCTTTATAGAGCCAGTCACGAGCATCTTTAAGATGGGATGCAAATTCTTGCATATGCTGAAACTCATTGGCAATGTAGCGCTTGAGCGTTTTACTGTAGCGCGCCATGATCTCATAACGATTAGCAATAATTGCCTCTAAGGTTTTATCATCGGCGGGACGCACTTCGGAGAGGATGGGCTTGGGTGGAACCTTCTTCACCTTGGCCAAACCCAGTGAGCGCAAAGCGCAAATGTAAACCCAGCCAATATCAAACTCATACCATTTGTTCGATAACTTGGCGCTCGTTGCATACGTATGGTGATTATTATGAAGCTCTTCTCCGCCAATCAAAATGCCCCAAGGCACGATATTGGTTGAGGCATCTTCACAGTCGTAGTTCCGATATCCCCAGTAGTGACCAATTCCATTGATCACACCCGCGGCAGTAATCGGAATCCAAAGCATTTGCACAGCCCACACGGTTGCGCCAATAGCACCAAATAAGAACAGATCGATAATGAGCATCAGGCCAACGCCTTGCCAGGTAAACCGTGAATAGAGCATATGTTCAATCCAGTCATCTGGTGTTCCGTGACCAAATTTTTCTAAGGTTTCTTTCTTTGCGGCTTCTACCTTATAGAGCTCCGCACCGCGCAAGAGGACAGTATCAATTCCCAAAACTTGTGGGCTATGTGGATCTTCAACAGACTCACACTTTGCATGATGCTTGCGGTGAACGGAGGCCCACTCCTTGGTTACCATCCCAGTGGTCAACCACAGCCAAAACCGGAAAAAATGGGAGGGAATGGTATGGAGATCAAGCGCTCGATGCGCCTGACAACGGTGTAAAAAAATCGTAACACTGGCAATCGTAATGTGGGTCATGACCAAGGTAAAGATCACGATCTGCCACCAAGCCCAATCCAAATAACCGTGGGCCAACCACTGAATCAATCCATCGTGCAAACTAGAAATGGTGCTTATCTCCAAACAAATCTCCCTCTTTAACTGCGATCATGCATCTATCTCCGTATTTTAAGGCTTTCGCTGCATAATTGCCCCAAAAAATCCGTCGGTTCCATGCTTTGAGGGTAAAAGTTGCCACCAAGGCTTATCGTTGCAGGTTCCGATCGGAATTCCATCATGTAAAAAATGATGGCCTAGAGCCTCCTTGGCGGATAAAAGGACAAAATCGGGGTGTTTTTCTAGAAAAAGATTTACAAGTTCTTGATTTTCTTGATCTAAAAGACTGCAGGTGGCATAAACCAGGCGACCACCCGGCTTCAGTAAGCGCGCTGCTGATTCTAAAATGGCCAGTTGGGTAGGGGCTAATTTAGCGATCTCAACGAGTGTCTGGCGCCACTTTAGGTCAGGATTGCGTCGCAAGGTCCCCAAACCACTGCAGGGGGCATCAACCAGTACGCGGTCAATTTTTCCGGCAAGGCGCTTTATTCTGGGGTCTTTCTCACTATCGATCCACATGGGGTGCACATTGGATAAACCACTGCGGGCTAGGCGCGGTTTTAAGTTCGCCAAACGCCTCTCAGAGGTGTCAAATGCGTACAGACGTCCGGTATTACGCATCATGGCACCCAAGGCCAAGGTCTTGCCACCGGCTCCGGCACAAAAATCAACCACCATCTCACCGCGCTTTGGGTCTAAGAGGTGGCACAGGATTTGGCTACCCTCATCCTGAACCTCAAACAAGCCGTCCTTCATCCAGCTCGAACTTTGTAAAGCGGGCTTTCCAAAAATACGGATTCCCTCTTGAGAGTAAGGCGTAGGGTGCGCCTCAAAGCGACTCGCACTTTGATTCATTTGCATTAGTAATTGATCGCGTGAGGTCTTTAATGTGTTCACTCGCAAATCCAATGGTGCCGGTTTCATGAGAGACTCCGCCAGGCGACTACCCTCTTCATCGCCAAGAGATCGCACCAAGGTATCCCAAAGCCACTCCGGTAAGTTATGTTTGACCAATCGCCCCAATGCATCGCGATCAACTTGACCAAAACGACTCAGCCATTCGTACTCTTCTTTTTGCACAACAAAGGCTAAATCTGCAAGTGCACTTTCTAGTCGATTTGCGGAACCAAGCCCCCCTTCGGATAAGGCTGAAACAAGGCCTAGCAAGGCCAAGCGGCGAGCTAACGAGCCAGAGCCGCTGGCCGCAAATTGAGAAAACTCTTGCTTACGACGTAATACTGAAAAGGCCGCTTCGGCAATTAAGGCGCGATCCCGATTACCCAATTTCGGATGGGCCCGAAAGTAACGACTGACAACACGATCGGCCGGTTGATCAAACTGCAATAACTCAGGCAGTAATTGTTCAAGATGGAAAACATGCTGAGGCAGTGCCTTTGCATGAGAGTAATTCTTTTGCCCCTGTGGATTAATAAGCACAGGCGCTTTCGCATCCTTGCTTTTCGCATACTGCTTTTCTCTAGTAATCCGTTTTGAAGCAGTTGGGGAGGATCGCGTCATGAAGCTGCCGTTCTTATGGAAAAGGAATGTACTGTAACTCAGGCGGATCAACCCTCACACGATTACCGGTGATTTGCAAACGTCCCTGAATAAACCATTCAACTGCTAATGGATAGATTTGATGCTCCGTCTTTAAAACACGTGCAGCTAATTCGCTTGGTGTGTCAGTGGGCAGAACGGGAACTTCACTTTGACAAATAATGGGGCCCTCATCCACACCGGCACTAACAAAGTGAACGGTGGCACCATGGACCCGATCCCCAGCTGCCAAGGCCCTTTCATGGGTATGCAAGCCAGGAAAGCGAGGCAATAAGGAGGGGTGGATGTTTATCATGCGCCCTTCATAGTGCTTGATAAATCCTGGGGTTAGGATTCTCATGAAACCAGCCAGAACAACGAGATCGGCGCTAAAGGCATCAATTTGTTGCATGAGCGCCCGATCAAATGCCTCCCGACTTGGGTAAGTCCGGTGATCAATCACTGCGGTGGGAATACCAACTGACTTTGCAAATGCGAGTCCCTTGGCCTCGAGCTGATTCGCAATTAAGCCCGTAAATCGCACATCCCAGGATTTAGCTTGAGCGGCCTTATAAATTGCCTCGAAATTAGAGCCACGCCCTGAAATTAAAGAAACGATTGAATGCATGACCAACAATATAATTCAAGGCTAGCCTGAAAGCGAACTGTGAAGGTATTTCGAAGACTTAAGCCCACCGCAACCCAGGCCCCATGCGCCCTAACCATTGGAAACTTCGATGGCGTGCATCGCGGCCACCAAGCCTTACTCCACAAGTTGGTTGAGGGTGCACACACTCGTCATTTGAATTCTTGCGTCCTAACCTTTGAACCTCACCCGCGAGAGTTTTTTTCGCCACACGATGCACCACCCCGAATTCAAAACATTCGTGACAAATTAATGGCCTTAAAGCAATACGAAGTCGATACGATTGCGATTGAAGAATTTAATCAAGCTTTCTCCCAACTCAGTCCCACTGAGTTTGTACAAGAGATATTGATTCGAAAACTGAATACCAAATGGTTACTGATTGGCGATGACTTCTGTTATGGCGCCAAACGCGCAGGTAATTTTGAGAGCTTGGTTGCCGCTGGCAAACAGTTTGGTTTTGAGGTCAGTCGCATCCCTAGCGTTCTCGAAACTGAAGAACGTATCTCGTCTTCGCTTCTTCGACAAGCCCTTGAGCATGGTGATATGAAGCGCGCAGAGCAACTGCTCGGTCGCCCCTTTTCAATTTCGGGTCACGTCTTGTATGGCAAACAATTAGGGCGCACACTTGGATTCCCCACCTTAAATTTAGCCGTTTGCACACGTCACCCAAATGGTAAGCCCGTAACCAGCGGAATTTTTGTTAGTCAGGTACATGGCTTGGGTAACCAACCCTTACCTGCCGTCTCGAGTCTGGGGGTGCGGCCTTCCGTCGAGAGTAGCGGCCAAGTTCTTTTAGAGACTCATGTCTTTGATTTCAACCAATCCGTCTATGGGCAAGTGGTTTGCGTAGAATTACTAGCTCGACTGCATGAAGAACGAAAATACCCTGATCTAATCACCCTACAAGCTGCTATTCAAGATGATGCCCAAAAGGCTCGTCAATACTTTCTAAAGAAAAATCTGTATGTCTGATAAATCCTCAAACTACCCGGTCAATTTACTCGAGACCAGCTTTCCGATGCGCGGCGATTTGCCAAAACGGGAACCAAAATGGGTAGAAGAGTGGCAACGCAATAAGGTCTATGAAGCAATACGCAAGGCTCATGCAGGGCAACCAAGTTTTATCTTGCACGACGGCCCTCCCTATGCCAATGGCGATATTCATATTGGGCATGCAGTCAATAAAATTCTCAAAGATATGATCGTTAAATCGCGTTGGCTAATGGGCTTCGACGCCGTCTATGTGCCAGGCTGGGATTGCCATGGCATGCCTATTGAGATTCAGATTGAAAAACAATTTGGCAAAAACTTACCTACCGCTGAGGTGCAAGCTAAAGCCCGTGAGTATGCACAAGCTCAAGTTGCCAAACAAAAGAAAGATTTTCAACGCTTGGGCGTCCTTGGGGAATGGGATCAGCCTTACCTGACTATGGATTTTCAGAATGAAGCGGACGAGATTCGAGCGCTTGGTGAGATCTGGAAAAAGGGGTATGTCTTTCGTGGATTAAAACCGGTGAACTGGTGCTTTGATTGCGGCTCAGCCCTAGCCGAAGCGGAAGTAGAGTATCAAGACAAAACGGATCCTGCTGTTGATGTTGGTTTTGCCTTTGATTCCAATCAGAATGCGAAACTTGCCAATGCATTCGGCCTCAAAGAACTACCCACCAAACCAGGGATGGCTGTGATTTGGACCACCACCCCATGGACCTTACCAGCGAATCAAGCCTTAAACGTTCATCCTGATCTCGAGTACGCACTAGTTGAAACTGACCAACGCTTGCTATTACTAGCCAAAGATCGTGTGAAGGATTGCTTAGAGCAATATGGTTTAGAGGGAATGGTTTTAGCAAGTTGTAAAGGGAAGGCGCTTGAGGGTATTTCCTTTTGGCATCCGTTGGCGAATTTAGACTCTGGATACAAACGCTTAGCGCCAATTTATTGCGCCGATTACGTCACGCTTGATACCGGAACTGGCTTGGTGCATTGCGCTCCAGCATATGGTGAGGATGACTTCAAGTCCTGCAAGGCTCATGGCTTAGCTGATCACGACATCATCAATCCGGTCATGGGCGATGGTGTCTATGCTTCATCTCTGCCCCTCTTTGCTGGACAGCATATTTGGAAAGCGAATCCAAATATTGTCAAAGCGCTTGATGAGGCTGGCAGCCTTTTGAAGAATAAATCCTATACGCACTCCTACATGCATTGCTGGCGACACAAGACACCAATTGTCTACCGTGCAACCTCGCAATGGTTTGCCAGCATGGATAAGAAGCCCGCCAGAGAGAAAGCCTCGCTTCGTGAAACCGCCTTGGCAGGCGTAGAGAGTACGCATTTCTATCCAGCTTGGGGTAAGCAACGCTTACACAGCATGATTGTTAATCGTCCCGATTGGACACTTTCACGTCAACGGCAATGGGGTGTGCCCATGGCCTTTTTGATTCACAAAGAAACGGGTGAGCCCCACCCGCGCACACCTGAATTACTTGAGCAAGTCGCTCAATTGGTTGAAAAGAATGGGATTGAAGCTTGGCAGAATTTGTCGATTGAAAGTTTGATTGGTGATGAAGCGAGCGACTATGAAAAAAATCGTGACACGCTCGATGTCTGGTTTGACTCAGGTACAACCCATTGGCACGTTATGCGAGGTTCACACCGCAATGCTTTGTATCGCAAAGAATCGGAGGGCGCAGAAGGTCGTTGGGCTGATCTTTATTTAGAAGGCTCTGATCAACATCGCGGTTGGTTTCATTCGTCACTCTTAACAGGTGCCATGCTCGATGGCAAACCCCCATATCGCGCCCTGTTAACCCATGGGTTTACCGTGGATGGTCAAGGTCGCAAGATGAGTAAATCGGTTGGTAATGTGATTGCTCCTCAAGAAGTAGCTGACAAGCTCGGTGCTGAAATTATTCGCCTGTGGGTTGCCTCTACTGATTACTCGGGCGAGATGTCGATCTCCGATGAGATCTTGAAACGAGTTGTTGAAAGCTATCGACGCATCCGCAACACTTTGCGCTTTCTCTTGGCAAACCTTGCGGATTTTGATCCACAAACGCACCATCTCCCCGTTTCAGATTGGCTAGAGATTGATCGCTATAGCGTTGCACTTGCAGCCAATTTACAAAATACCATTGAAGCACATTACCGCGATTATGAATTTCATCCAGCGGTCTCAAAAATATTGGCGTTTTGTTCTGAAGATTTAGGTGGCTTCTATTTGGACATTCTGAAAGATCGTCTCTACACCATGCCCGCCAATTCGGTGGGTCGGCGCTCCGCTCAAAATGCGTTATTTCATATTAGCCAACACTTACTCAAGTGGCTATCGCCCTTCCTGAGTTTCACTGCTGAAGAGGCTTGGAAATGCTACCCGCTCTTTGCCAAGTCAACCACTAGCGTATCGATCTTCGCCGAAGAATTTGGATCCTTTCCTGAAATTAAGGACGCACAAGCCTTACTTGCTAAATGGCAACGAATTCGCGAAATCCGCTCTGACATTACAAAAGCGATTGAGCTTCAGCGTGAAGCCGGAATCATTGGCTCTTCTTTACAGGCTGAGCTACTAATTCAAGTAAGCGCTGCTGATTTTGAGATGCTCCAATCGATTCTTCCTGATTTACGCTTTGTGACGATTACCTCCAAAGCGGAGATCGCAAAATCCACCGATGGCAATATTCAGATAACGGTCAAACCGAGTGTTTACCAAAAATGTGCGCGCTGCTGGCATCACTCGGCAGATGTTGGATCCGATCCAAACCATCCTGACTTATGCGGTCGCTGCATTAGCAATCTGGGTGGTGTCGGTGAACTTCGTCAGTATGCATAAATATGAACCAGACTTCATCCCAAGCAAGCTCAAGCAAATGGTATGTACTGCTAGCCCTTGGGGTATTAATTGCTGATCAAATGACTAAGTGGTGGGCTCAAATGAGTCTACCGATGGCTCAGCCAATTAAGGTCACTGATTTCCTGAACTGGTTCTTAATTTATAACCCGGGCGCTGCCTTCTCTTTCTTATCTCAAGCAGGTGGTTGGCAACGGTGGTTTTTCACTGTGATTGGAATTGTTGCCGCCATCGTGATTATTTGGCTCTTGCAAAAAAATACGCATGACCGTCCTTTTTGTCTTGCCCTTTCTCTGATTCTCGGGGGTGCAATTGGGAATGTAATAGATCGCTTGCTATATGGCGCTGTAGTTGACTTTATTGATGTGCACTATGACGGATGGCACTGGCCAGCCTTCAACGTCGCTGATAGTGCGATCTCAATTGGTGCTACATTAATTGTTATCAATGAAATACGACGGGCCATTAAAGACCGCCCCTAGAGTCAAATCGATTTGGAACCCGCGCATGACCTCGTTAGCAAATAAAAAAATTGTCTTAGGAATCTCTGGCGGCATTGCTGCGTATAAATCAGCCGAATTAGTCCGCGCCCTGATTCAAGAAGGTGCCGAGGTTCAGGTTGTGATGTCTGAATCTGCTATGCAATTCATTACACCAGTCACGATGCAAGCACTCAGCGGCAAGCCAGTCTATAGCAGTCAATGGGATGCACGCATTACCAACAATATGGCGCATATTGAACTCTCGCGAGGAGCCGATGCAATTTTGATTGCTCCAGCGAGTGCCGATCTCATGGCAAAACTGTCGCTGGGTCTAGCTGATGATCTACTAACGACGATGTGCCTAGCGCGCGATTGCCCTCTTTTGATTGCCCCAGCCATGAACCTGCAAATGTGGGGACACCCCGCAACCCAGAGAAGTCTCAAGCGACTTGAAGACGATGGCGTTATTGTCCTTGGCCCCGGAAGTGGCGACCAGGCCTGCGGTGAAGTGGGTATGGGTCGGATGCTGGAGCCCTCTGACTTGTGTGAGCAGCTGGTTGCTTTTTTTCAGCCACAAGTTTTAGGTGGAAAACGGGTATTGATTACAGCCGGTCCGACATTTGAAGCCATCGACCCAGTCCGCGGTATTACGAATCGAAGTTCCGGAAAAATGGGATTTGCGATTGCCCAAGCGGCTGTTGAAGCGGGTGCAGAAGTTCACCTGATCGCCGGGCCTTGTGATTTGCCCACTCCTTTGCAGAGCACTGGAAGAATTAAGCGGACTAATGTGATCACGGGCGAAGAGATGCATCGCGCCACGCTCGCCTCTGCAAATTGCGATGTATTTTTTGCGGTCGCTGCCGTTGCCGATTGGACGATTGCCAATCGCGCTTCACAGAAGATTAAGCGCCAAGAGCAGTCTGGGCTGCATTTAGAGTTTCGTTCGAACCCCGATATCTTGCTCGATATGGCTAAATTAGCCAAGCGTACATCAAGGCCTTACTGTGTTGGCTTTGCTGCTGAAACCGATCGGTTGGGTAAACACTCGAAAGAGAAACGAATTCGCAAGGGCATTCCCATGATTGTGGGAAATATTGGCCCAGCCACCTTTGGTCTCGATACGAATGAAATCCTCGTGGTGGACGAGAAGGGTAATCAAAACCTAGGACGTGCCAGCAAGTTAGAACTTGCCAGAAAACTCATTGCCATCGTTAGCTCTCGCTTACCTTAATAGGAATATCAATCGTGCAAGTTCTTCAAGTCAAAATTCTCGATGAGCGGATGCGCTCTCAATTGCCAAACTATGGCACCCCGGGGAGTGCTGGATTGGATTTGCGTGCTTGCATTGATAAAGCCATCGAGCTCGCACCAGGTCAAACCGAATTGGTTCCAACGGGTCTTGCCATTTACATTGAAGATCCCCGTTACGCTGCAATGATCCTGCCGCGCTCAGGACTTGGTCATAAACATGGGATTGTGTTAGGCAACTTAGTCGGATTAATTGATTCAGATTACCAAGGTCAATTGATGGTGAGCGCTTGGAACCGAGGTTCTGCCGCATTTCGGTTGGAGCCGATGGAACGGTTAGCGCAGCTCGTGATCGTACCGGTTCTCCAAGTCGAACTCAAAGTAGTTTCTGAATTTGAGAGTAGTACTCGGGGTACGGGTGGCTTTGGGAGCACTGGGCGCGGATAAATCCGCGCCCAGCGATTTCTTTAGATTTCTTCGACTGGCTCAATACTCGCCTTGCTTGATTTACTCGGTGGCTGGTTCGAGGATTGAATATCAAGCTTTACCTTACCATCGTCATCAATATCGACCACAACGGATCCGCCGTGGGCTAGGCGTCCAAAGAGCAATTCATCAGCCAAGGCTTTGCGAACTGTATCTTGAATAATTCGCTGCATGGGTCGTGCTCCCATCAAGGGATCAAAACCATGCTTGGCCAAGTAGGAACGTAAGGCAGGGCTAAAGACTGCGTCCACTTTTTTCTCGTGCAATTGCTCTTCGAGCTGCATGAGGAACTTATCCACCACGCGCATAATGATGGACTCATCCAAGGCCTTAAACGACACAATCGCATCTAAGCGGTTTCTGAACTCGGGGGTGAAGAACTTCTTGATGTCTGCCATTTCATCACCCTGCTCACGCGCATTGGTAAAGCCCATGGTCGACTTTTGCATTGCTTCCGCACCCGCATTGGTGGTCATGATGATGATGACATTACGAAAATCCGTCTTGCGTCCGTTGTTGTCCGTTAAGGTGCCGTGATCCATCACTTGCAAAAGGATATTGAAAATATCCGGATGCGCCTTCTCAATTTCGTCGAGCAATAAAACGCAATGCGGTTTCTTCGAAACGGCTTCAGTCAAAAGTCCGCCTTGATCAAAGCCAACATAGCCAGGAGGCGCTCCGATCAAACGGCTTACTGCATGACGCTCCATGTACTCTGACATATCAAAGCGGAGCAGCTCAATGCCCATAATGAAGGCTAACTGCTTGGCAACCTCAGTCTTACCGACTCCAGTGGGTCCCGAAAACAGGAAGGAACCAATGGGTCGATCAACCTTGCCCAAGCCAGCCCGCGTCATTTTGATGGCGCTCGCAAGAGCTTCAATCGCAGGATCTTGTCCAAAGACGACGCTCTTAATATCGCGATCCAAGGTTTGTAATTTACTGCGGTCATCGACCGATACCGATTGCGGTGGGATGCGCGCAATCTTCGCCACAATTTCTTCGATCTCTTGGCGACTAATGGTTTTCTTCTGCTTTGATTTAGGCAAGATCCGTTGGGCAGCACCAGCCTCATCAATGACATCGATGGCTTTATCGGGCAAATGACGATCATTAATGTAGCGAGATGACAATTCAGCGGCGGCCACAAGAGCGGCAGCGGCGTACTTGACGCCATGATGCTCTTCAAAGCGTGACTTCAAGCCACGCAGAATTTGCACGGTTTGATCGACGGTCGGCTCTACTACGTCGACTTTTTGGAAACGCCGCGATAGGGCTGCATCCTTCTCAAAGATGCCACGATACTCAGTGAAGGTGGTTGCGCCAATGCATTTAAGCGTTCCACTCGATAGCGCTGGCTTTAAAAGGTTACTCGCATCTAAGGTGCCACCGGAAGCAGCTCCGGCACCAATTAAGGTATGAATCTCATCAATAAATAGGATGCCATGTGGATTGTCTTTTAGCGACTTCAGCACGCTTTTGAGTCGTTGCTCAAAATCACCACGGTATTTTGTTCCTGCCAGCAATGCGCCCATATCAAGCGAGTAAACCGTGGCATTCGCCAAAATCTCGGGAACTTCTCCTTTCGTGATTCTCCAGGCCAGGCCCTCGGCAATTGCGGTCTTGCCGACGCCAGCCTCACCAACCAAGAGGGGATTATTTTTACGCCTGCGGCATAACACTTGAATGACCCGCTCCACTTCACCTTCACGACCAATTAATGGGTCGATCTTGCCCTGACGCGCCATAGCATTCAGGTTTTGGGTAAATTGATCAAGCGGACTTTCCTTACCGCTGCTTGCAGCCTCCTCTGTATCAGGACTCGTTTCAGCTGCTTTTGCAGGTTCGGTATTGTCTTTACGAACGCCGTGACTAATGAAGTTCACCACGTCTAAGCGAGTTACCCCTTGCTGCTGCAAGAAATACACCGCATGCGAATCTTTTTCACCAAAGATAGCCACCAACACATTAGCGCCAGTCACCTCTTTTTTGCCATTCGAGGTCGACTGCACATGCATGATGGCGCGCTGGATCACCCTCTGGAATCCAAGCGTTGGTTGGGTATCGACCTCTTCGGTTCCGGGAACCACCGGCGTATTGTCATTAATAAAATTTTTCAGCTGGGAGCGCAACTCAGCGATATTGACCGCACAGGCCTTCAGAACCTCGACCGAGGTGGCGTTATCCAATAAAGCGGATAGCAAGTGCTCAACCGTAATGAACTCGTGGCGCGCCGCGCGAGCGTCCACAAAAGCCATATGCAAACTTACTTCCAGTTCTTGAGCAATCATGCTTCCTCCATAGTGCACTGCAATGGGTGACCCGCTTCACGGGAACGTTCTATGACTTGATGGACCTTAGTCGAGGCCACATCGCGGGTATAGATGCCGCACACACCTTTTCCTGCGAGATGCACTTGCAACATGATGCGTGTTGCTGTTTCTTGATCTTTATTAAAGTATTCCTGAATCACCATCACCACAAATTCCATCGGCGTGTAGTCGTCGTTTAACAACATCACTTTATACATGGCCGGCACCTTGACCTTTTCGGCCTGCCGTTCCAATAAAACCGTGTCTTCCTTAAAGGGGGTGACTGGGTTTCCTCCGGGGGGTGTTTTGGAATTACGACTCATGAGAAACATTCTAACCACACCGCAAAACTCTGCAATAAATCCTCGCAAATCAGGTTTTCATCTGACGAAAACCGTTCAAAATCAAGGCATATTTGTCATATTGGGGTGTTTTTACGAAAAAAAAGGGTTTTTCCTAGTGATATCGAGTCATATTTCCTTGACACCCCCTCAAAAAGGGCAAACAATCAATCCTGTGGTGTTTTTCTCGTTTGAGATTTACCTGCATTAGGCGTGTTGCGGAGTAAGACTGATCAAAAGGTATTTCCCCTCTTCACGGTTGTCTTTAGATTTTTGTAATGGAGTTCGCATGGCGACCGGAGTTGTTAAGTGGTTTAATGATGCAAAAGGTTTCGGTTTTATTAAACCGGATGATGGAGAAGAAGAGTTGTTTGCACACTTCAGTGCAATCACGATGAGCGGCTTTAAAACCCTCAAAGAAGGTCAAAAAGTAACGTTTGATATTACTCAAGGCCCAAAAGGTAAACAGGCAACGAATATTCAAGCTGCCTGATCACTAGCTGATCCCAAGTAAAAACCCCAGGGTCAAACCTGGGGTTTTTCTTTTGGAGTGCTTCGTAATTACATATGATCAATCATGACCTGACCAAAACCCGAGCACGATACCTGGGTGGAGCCTGGGAGTAGGCGCGCGAAGTCATAGGTCACCTTCTTTGAAAGAATCGCTTTTTCCATCGAAGAAATAATCAGATCAGCCGCTTCAGTCCAGCCTAAATGACGCAACATCATCTCGGCAGACAAGATCTCGGAGCCGGGGTTGACGTAATCCTTGCCGGCATATTTTGGAGCTGTACCATGGGTTGCTTCAAACATAGCAATACTGTCGGACATGTTGGCACCCGGGGCAATTCCAATCCCACCAACCTGAGCAGCGAGTGCGTCCGAAATATAGTCTCCATTGAGATTTAAGGTCGCAATCACACTGTACTCATTGGGGCGCAACAAGATCTGCTGCAAAAATGCATCGGCGATGACATCTTTCACGATGATGTCCTTGCCGGTTTTGGGGTTCTTAAACTTACACCATGGGCCACCATCAACCAGTTGCGCTCCAAATTCTTTCATTGCGAGCTCATAGCCCCAATCACGGAAACCGCCCTCGGTAAATTTCATGATATTGCCCTTGTGAACCAAGGTTACCGATGGTTTGTCATTATCAATGGCATATTGAAAAGCCTTACGAACCAAACGCTGAGTGCCCTCACGTGATACAGGCTTAATACCAATACTTGAGGATTCAGGGAAACGAATCTTTTTTACCCCCATTTCTTTAATCAAGAAATCCACCATCTTTTTGGCACCATCTGTTCCGGCTTCCCACTCAATACCTGCATAAATATCTTCGGAGTTCTCACGAAAGATCACCATATCCGTCTTCTCGGGCTCACGCACGGGAGAGGGAACTCCCTTGAAATACCGCACTGGACGCAAGCAAACGTATAAATCGAGCGATTGACGTAAGGCAACGTTCAAGGATCGAATACCGCCACCAACCGGGGTGGTCAACGGGCCTTTAATGGATACAACATACTCTTTAACCGCATCAAGGGTCTCATCGGGCATCCAAACATCTGGGCCATAAACCTTGGTTGATTTCTCACCCGCATAGACCTCCATCCAGGCGATCTTGCGCTTACCGCCATAAGCCTTCTCAACTGCAGCATCAACCACCTTAATCATCACCGGGGTGATATCCATCCCAGTCCCGTCCCCCTCGATAAACGGAATAATGGGGTTATTGGGAACATTGATTGAAAAATCAGGGTTGACCGTAATTTTTTCACCAGCTGGGACTTTGATATGTTTGTACATGATGCTTTTCTCCGTTTAACGAATATGGTATTTTCGCATGAGGCATAACCGCCTATTCCTAAAAATGCACTATTTTAATTCCCCAAGCCTAATGATCTACAAATACTTGACTATTCTGGCGGCTTCTTTTTTATTCATCCTCACAGAAAATGCCGCCGCTCAAGGCCCCTCCCTGCCGATCATTGAACTCAAGGCTGGAATGTACCGGATCGAGGCCGAACTCGCCGATACGCCTGCAGCCCGACAAACTGGCTTGATGTACCGAACGTTTATGCCGACAAATACTGGGATGCTCTTCGTTTTTCCAGAAAAAGCCATTCATTGTTTTTGGATGCGCAATACAAAATTACCACTGACCATCGCTTTTATCGATGATGATGGCAAGATTGTGAATCTCTCTGATATGGAGCCAGAAACCCAAAATAATCACTGTCCTCGAGGGCCGGTCCGATTTGCTCTAGAAATGAATCAGAAATGGTTTGCACAACGAGCCCTTGGGCCCGGCACGGTGATTACAGGTTTACCAAAACGCTAGTAACTAGCCAAAGTGGCAAACGTAATGCACTGGTTGCTCCGCTCGAATCACAAAATATCCACCGGCCTCAACAATCCATGATTGACCAGTAGTAAAAGCTTTTTCAGCCTGCCCGTTGATGCTGACATGCGCTGTGCCCTCAACGACTTCCATGATCTCTTTGGTACTTAAGTCAAAGCGCAAGGTGCTGGGCAAAATCACCCCGACTGATTTACGGACCCCATCCGGTAATGTAACGGTATGGGATACACACTTGCCATCAAAATATATATTTGCTTTTTTACTAACAGAAACGCCATCAAACTGCATACCAATTCTTTCGTAATTTAAGGATTATTTTGCGCGTTTGCGTTTTGCAATTTCAGCAATTCGCATCCGCAATGCATTGAGTTTAATAAAGCCACCAGCATCAGCTTGGTTATATGCTCCACCATCATCATCAAAGGTTGCAATATTTTGATCAAATAAAGTATTGGCTGAATCGCGAGCCAACACAGAAACTGAACCTTTGTACAACTTGAGACGCACAATCCCGCTCACCGCTTTTTGAGTATGGTCAATTAAGGTCTGTAAGGCCAAACGCTCCGGCGACCACCAATAGCCGTTATAAATCAAAGCTGCATAGCGGGGCATCAAGTCATCTTTGAGATGAGCGACTTCACGGTCTAAGGTAATGCTTTCAATCGCACGATGCGCTTTAAGCAAAATGGTTCCGCCAGGGGTTTCGTAACAACCCCGACTCTTCATCCCAACAAAGCGATTCTCGACCAGATCCAGTCTGCCAATGCCGTGCGCACCACCCA
Organism: Polynucleobacter sp. HIN8; assembly: GCF_030297615.1. Classification (NCBI taxonomy): domain Bacteria; kingdom Pseudomonadati; phylum Pseudomonadota; class Betaproteobacteria; order Burkholderiales; family Burkholderiaceae; genus Polynucleobacter; species Polynucleobacter sp. HIN8. The sequence goes on from NZ_AP028139.1 coordinate 1,668,598, forward strand.
AACGATTTAACTCGGCCAGCAACTCGTGTGGTTTTAGAGACTTTCCATTGATCGCGACTGGATCACCTTGCTTAAATTCGATTTCAATCACCTGCGCTTGATCAGGGGCTTTCTCAGGGGAAACGGTCCAGCGCCACATCGCTTCCTCAGCTTCTGCGTTTGGATTCTCAAGATGCCTACCCTCAAAGCTAATGTGCAATAGATTGGCATCCATCGAATAAGGCGCGCCCCCTTGCTTGTGCTTCATTTCCACAGGGATACCGTGTTTTTCAGCGTAGGCCAGTAATTTTTCTCGAGACAGTAAATCCCACTCACGCCATGGAGCAATCACTTTAATTCCAGGCTCAAGGGCGTAGTAACCAAGCTCAAAACGCACCTGGTCGTTACCTTTGCCAGTAGCGCCATGAGACACCGCATCTGCCCCTACCTGACGTGCAATCTCAATCTGGCGTTTTGCGATTAAAGGGCGGGCGATCGATGTGCCTAGCAAATATTCACCCTCGTAAATTGTGTTTGCCCGAAACATTGGAAATACAAAGTCGCGCACAAACTCCTCACGAAGATCATCAATAAAGATGTGCTCAGGCTTAATTCCAAACTGCAGCGCTTTGGCTCGCGCGGGCTCAAGCTCCTCGCCTTGACCCAAGTCGGCTGTAAAGGTGACGATCTCACAGCCATAGGTATCTTGAAGCCACTTTAGAATCACGCTGGTATCGAGGCCACCAGAATAGGCCAGTACTGCTTTTTTAATCTCAGACATAGTGTTTACGATCTCAATAGGTTAAGCAATCACTGCAATAGCGGAATCTAATTTTATAAGCGCCCACAGAGCAAGAATTCCATCAGAGCTTTTTGAACATGCAAGCGGTTTTCGGCCTCTTCCCAAACCACACTCTGCGGACCATCAATCACGCCGGCACTAACCTCTTCGCCACGGTGCGCAGGCAAGCAGTGCATGAAGAGTGCATCAGGATGGGCTAAGGCCATCAATTGCTCGTTGACCATCCAGTGCTTAAATGCTGCCATTCGGGTTGCATTCTCAGCCTCAAATCCCATGCTGGTCCAAACGTCAGTGCTCACTAAATCAGCACCCTTACACGCATCCTTTGGATCAGCACACACCACAAGATGATTAAAGGCAGAGGGTTGCAAGCGAGAGCGATCAAGCTGATACCCATCCGGGGCAGAGAAGCGAACCTCGAAATCCAGTTTTTCAGCTGCCTGAATCCAAGTGTATGCCATATTATTTGCGTCACCAACCCAGGCGACGGTTTTCCCTTGAATGGGCCCACGTGCCTCAACGAACGTAAAAATATCCGCCAATACTTGGCAAGGGTGGTATTGATTCGTTAAGCCATTGATGACAGGAACGCGCGAATTGGCAGCAAACCGCTCAATCGTCTCCTGCTCAAAGGTCCGAATCATAATGATGTCAGTCATCCGCGAAATGACTTGTGCAGCATCCTCGATCGGCTCACCCCGACCCAACTGGGTATCGCGAGTATTCATGTAAACCGCATGCCCACCCAACTGATGAACGCCTGCTTCAAAGGAGAGGCGGGTACGAGTTGAGTGCTTTTCGAAGATCATCGCCAAAGTACGATCATGCAGTGGATGCCAGGTCTCGTATCGCTTAAAACGCTCCTTTAACCATGCGGCGCGTCCAAATAAATACTCATACTCATCGCGACTAAAGTCAGAAAATTGCAAGTAATGCCTGAGCTGATCAGGAGATTGTGGCTTAGCCAGAGATTGGCCATTACCCAACTCTGCGAACTGAGTGCTTGTTGATGCGATCGAAGTGTTATGCGGCTTGTTTTGCAAAAGAACGCTCCACTAAACAAAAACCCGCTCAACATGCGAGCGGGTCAGAAAATCGGTACTTCCTTAGGCCCGCAACAGGCCTAAAAAATTAGGCCATTGCTTTAATCGCAGCAGATAGTCGTGACTTCTGGCGCGCAGCGGTATTTTTATGAGCAATCTTTTTATCGGTAATCTTGTCGATTGTTGATTGCGCAGCAACAAATACTTTCTTAGCAGCATCTTTATCGCCGGCTTCAATTGCCTTACGAACTGCCTTGATCGAGGTGCGAAGTTTGGAACGCAAACTAGCATTGTGAGCATTTAGCTTCACAGATTGACGAGCGCGCTTGCGAGCTTGTGCGGTATTAGCCATTCAATTAACCTATCTAAACAAATAATCAGAATGAAATCAGGCCCTTAAGGAAACTGGGCTTGGGTACATTCGCGTTACAAGAGACCAAATAACTGATCTCGAAAACCTGACATTCTACCTTAAAGACCCCAAAATGCCCACCCCTCCCCCAAATAAGGGAAAATCAGGCCATGAATCTCCTTTCTGCCGCAGCCAAGGTAAGCTCCCTGACCATGGTTTCCCGCATTACGGGATTGGTTCGGGAAACCTTAATTGCTAGGAGTTTTGGCGCCTCGGAGTGGACCGATGCCTTTAATGTAGCCTTCAGGCTTCCCAATCTACTGCGGAGACTCTTTGCAGAAGGGGCCTTCTCCCAGGCATTTGTGCCAATCCTGGGGGAAATCTCAAATCGCGGGGAAAAGGATCAAACTAGAGCGTTAGTCGATGCCATTGCGACTATCCTGTTTTGGACGCTCAGTCTTACGGTCATTATTGGGGTCCTCGCTGCACCGATCCTAGTTTTTATTATTGCCGCAGGCCTGAAGGATGGCGCCGCGTTTGAGACCACCGTGTTTATGACGCGTGTGATGTTTCCATACATTGGTCTGATTTCGATGGTTTCCTTATCCGCTGGCATCCTCAATACCTTTGGACGTTTTGCGGTACCCGCCTTCACCCCCGTACTCCTTAATCTTTCCTTAATTGGCGGTGCCCTCTTTATTGCGCCAGTCCTTGAGCAACCGATTTATGCCTTAAGTATTGGGGTCATGATTGGAGGCATCTTGCAACTGGCGATTCAAATTCCAGCCTTGATGCGACTGGGATTATTGCCTCGAATTGGCTTGCTACCTGGAAAGATTAAATCTGCCTGGCAAAACCCAGATGCGCGCCGCGTTCTCAAACTGATGGTGCCCGCGGTATTCGCAGTTTCCGTTGCGCAGATCTCATTAATTATTAATACCAATATTGCCTCGCATTTACAAACGGGAAGTGTCTCCTGGCTCTCCTATGCAGATCGCCTGATGGAGTTTCCAACTGCTCTACTCGGGGTTGCACTCGGAACCGTGCTGCTCCCAAGCCTTAGCAAAGCAAATGCTGCCCAAGATACCGCGCAAGCTGGCGAATTATTAATTTGGGGATTACGCTTAACCTTCTTGTTAGCAGCTCCCTGTGCAATTGCACTGTTCGCGTTTGGTACCCCGATCTCCGCTGCCTTGTATCACTATGGGCAATTTAACGCCATGGATGTGGAAATGACCCGGCAAGCACTGGCTGCGTATGGAGTGGGCCTCATCGGCCTCATTATGGTTAAGATCTTGGCCCCAGGCTTTTACTCGCGTCAGGATATTCGTACGCCCGTCAAAATCGCTTTATTGGTTCTACTGTTCACGCAGCTCGCCAATATTGGGCTTGTACCCCTATTTGCCCATGCTGGCCTCGCCCTATCGGTTGGCCTTGGCGCGTGTTTAAACGCAGCCTTATTGTGGCTTGGTCTTCGTCGACGTGGCGCTCTTCCAAGTGCGGTCGGCTGGTTTAAATATTTTGGCCAACTGCTTGTTGGTTTATTGCCACTCAGTATTGTGCTTTTTTATGGTGCACAGGCACACGATTGGCTCGCTTTGCAAGCGAGCCCCTTGATCCGCATTGGTCTTCTGGGTCTGTGGTTAACTGCTGCAGCCGTGATTTACTTTGCTAGCCTATGGCTGATTGGTTTGCGCTGGCAAAATTTTCTGCGTCATGCAAAATAAGAAATATGCCAACTCAACAACTTGACTACTTTGCCACCTTGGTTGCTGAGGATGAGCATTTTCCGTTGACGGAGGCATGCATCGCAGTTGCGCAGCATGCATTTCCAGATCTCGATGTTCAACATATCCTCGATGAGATTGATCAACTAGGCGATCGTCTTAAAAAACGAATTTCTGCAGACGCCTCTGCAGTACAGCGACTCCAACAGCTCAAGCATTTCTTTTACACCGAGCTCGGATTTGGTCCCAATCCTAATGACTTTTATGCGCCCGAGAACTCCTATTTGCATCATGTTTTACAAAGTCGTCGAGGCATTCCAATTTCCTTGGCAATCTTAATGATGGAGCTTGGCAATCAAATTGGATTAAAAATCGGTGGGGTATCGTTTCCCAATCACTTCATGCTGCGGGTTTCGTTGCCGCAAGGCGAGATCATTATGGATCCGCTCACTGGTGCTTCCCTGTCGAAGCACGAACTTCAAGAGATGCTCGATCCGTATTTAGAGGCGCGGGGATATGTTGGTGAACTGCAACTCCCACTCAATGTATTTTTACGGGTCTCTAGCTGCCGCGAGATCATCTCCCGTTTTTTGCGTAACCTCAAACTCATCTATACCGAACATGAGCGTTGGGAGCGCTTGTTAGGCGTTCAACAGCGGCTCGTAATCCTCTTACCTGATGCCATGGAGGAAATTCGGGATCGCGGCTTAATTTATGCACAATTGGAATATTTACGCCCTGCCATTGACGATATGCAGCAATACCTCACAGAAGTTCCCGATGCCTCGGATGCTGATGAGATTCGGGAGCATATTGCTACGCTTGAACATCAAGTACGTCAACATTAATTTCAGTACAGCGGATGCAGGCTAAGGTTTTATCTATTGTCGGCCCTACCGGGGTTGGTAAAAGTCATTTAGCACTTGATTTAGCCAGACAATGCCGCCTGCAAGGCCAGAATGTTGAAATCATCAGTATGGACTCCGCCCTGGTGTATCGCGGAATGGATATTGGCACTGCAAAGCCCACCACTGCAGAACAAGCCGAGGTAATTCATCACCTCATTGATATACGCGATCCAAGCGAAAGCTACTCTGCAGCACATTTTGCTAACGATGCAAAACAATTAATTGAAAAGATCCAGGCGCGGGGAAATATTCCGCTGATTGTAGGTGGAACCATGCTGTATTGGCGCGCGTGGGTTTATGGATTTTCAAAACTCCCACCCGCAGATCCAGAAACACGCAAGCGCATCGATGCCGAAGCTCTCTTGCTGGGTTGGCCCGGTATGCATGCAAAGTTAGCTCAGATTGATCCAATCACTGCATATCGACTTCAGCCTAACGACAGTCAACGAATCCAAAGGGCGCTTGAAGTCTATGCTCTAACTGGTCAACCTCTATCCCAGTTGTTTGAAGAATCCCCAAGCGCCACGGGACGTGATTCTGAACTCTCGGAGCACGCCGTTGAAGTAATTTCGCTGGAACCGAGTAACCGCGTATCTCTTCATGCGCGCCTTGAAAACCGTTTTGATCAAATGCTTGAAAATAATTTCATGGACGAGGTGCGAACTTTATTTGAGCGCGGCGATTTGCATACCAATCTACCGGCCATTCGCTCAGTGGGCTATCGGCAGGTGTGGGAATACTTGGAGGGTAAGGTGGACTACCCGACGATGAAACAAAAAGCGTACGCTGCCACACGACAGCTTAGTAAACGTCAGGTGACTTGGCTAAGAGCGATGCAGCGGCATGCATTTGACCCGTTTAGCCCAGCAGAACTTCAAGACGCAAAGACAATGGCGATGGGTATTCTTAACGCATCCTTTAAATAAGAATGGTTTGCGGCGCTCCGTGTGGACGCTGGGTGATATCTCCTAACAACCAAGCATTTAAACCCTGTTGTTCGATGCTTGCTATTACGGCTTTTGCCTCTTGCTGATCAACCACAACAACCATCCCAATGCCGCAATTGAAAACGCGTACCATTTCCGCATCAGCAACTCCGCCTTTCATTTGCAACCAGCGAAAGAGCGGTGGCATGGTCCATGAATCGCGTCGTAGTACCGCCTGGGTGTTCTCCGGTAATACGCGCGGAATGTTATCAACCAAGCCGCCGCCAGTAATATGTGCAAGCCCTTTTAAGGGATGGCGCGCCATGACATTTAAAAGTTGCTTCACGTAGATTTGGGTGGGCGCCATAACCCACTCTTGCAAGGTTTTGCCCTCGATGTTCTCACTGGGTTTTGCGCCAGCTCGCTCAATGATCTTGCGAATTAAGGAATAGCCATTTGAATGCGCACCACTTGACGCAATTCCAATGATCGCATCACCTGGACGGATACTGGAGCCATCAATAATTTTGGATTTCTCAACCACGCCAACCGCAAAACCTGCCAAATCGTATTCACCCGGTGGGTACATTCCTGGCATCTCAGCAGTTTCACCCCCGATTAAGGCACAGCCCGCCAACTCACAACCCTTAGCAATTCCTGCAATCACGGTAGTGGCCGTTTCAACCGATAGCTTCCCGCATGCGAAGTAATCAAGAAAAAAAAGGGATTCAGCGCCTTGGACCAAAATGTCATTAACGCTCATCGCCACCAAATCTTGGCCAATCGTCTCATGGGCATCCCACTCAAAGGCGAGCTTTAGCTTGGTGCCAACACCGTCCGTACCCGATACTAAAATAGGCTCTTGATAACGCTTGGGGACTTCAAATAACGCCCCAAACCCTCCAATTCCAGCCAAAACACCATCGCGCATGGTCTTTTTTGCCAATGGTTTAATACGGTCAACCAGGGCATCGCCAGCATCAATATCAACACCCGCGTCGCGGTAAGACAAGCCTGGGCTTTTTGATGGATTATTCATAGATGGGTCTTCAAAAAGGGGTAAATCCTGCGGATCAGTCATTTACATCGTTAGAATCTCTGAATTCTAGAGTATGAAGGCCTATGGCTGAAATTTTTACCCCTTTTCTATTCGCATTTATTTTGGCTTACATTCTGAGGCCGGTAGTGCTGCGCCTCCAAATTCTAGGAATGGGCAAAACCTTTGCCAGTGCCATTGGCATACTTTTCGGGCTTGGCGTTTTTCTCATCATTCTGCTTTTGCTGATTAATCTGCTGCGCTATGAAATCCCCCTCATTAAGGCCCAGCTCCCGATATGGTTTCAAAGTCTCCAAACCTGGCTAGGACCCAAATTACTGAGCCTCAATATTGAAATCGATTGGCTTGCTTTACGGGAAGCGATTACTCAAAAATTGACCGCTCATTTCTCCGCAAATGCAAACCAAATATTGGCCTCAAGTTTTGAGACCATCTTGGCTTCCGGCAGCTCCGTACTGGGCGGCCTAGTCAATATTGTCTTTATTCTTTTTGTCCTTTTTTATCTACTGATTGATTGGAAGCACTTTTTTGAATTGCTCAAGCGGTTAATTCCAGTTCGGTATCAAGCCACCGCAGAAAGACTCGCACATGAAACTGACCTGTTGCTATCGCAATACCTACGAGGGCAAATGCTGGTAATTTTGATCATGGCGGTTTTCTATAGCGCTGGATTGAGTTTGACTGGCATGCATGGAGCGCTTGGCCTTGGGGTATTTACCGCTCTAGTCATCGTGATTCCCTATATTGGGATTGCACTTGGCTTGGTCTTGGCGGTCATATCGGTCATTTTGCAATTTGGATTTGGGTCAGAACTCGTGATTGTGTTGATTGTTTTTGGAATCGGCCAAGTGCTCGAGGGATTTTTTCTAACACCCCGGTTAGTGGGTGAGCGAATTGGACTCCACCCTGTAGCTGTCTTATTTGCTTTATTAATCTTCGCTAAATTATTTGGATTTTTTGGCGTATTGCTTGCCTTACCAGCAAGTGCAGTTGTATTGGTATTGATTCGGTTTGCTTGGACACAGTACGCTCACAGTGATTGGTATCAAAAGTAATGGCCTCACCAGCGCTACCCCGCCAATTTGCCCTTGATATTAATCAAGTCCCCAAGCCCTCATTCCATAATTTTTTACCCAATGGTAATGAAGCGCTAATTGATGCGCTTCATCATTCCATTGCCGTCTGGAGTTCTCCGCCAAACACCCCCTCCCACTCCATTGAGGGTCGCTGGTTTTACTGGTGGGGAAGCGATGGTTCTGGATGCTCGCATCTCTTAAGCGCCATTGCAAATCAAGCCGAGCAACACCAAATTGGGACGATTAGGCTATTTCCGAGTCAACCAAGTGGCTGGGTTGATGCTGAATCCAAACTCGCTGCTACCGAGGGCTCTCAATCGTTAGTTTTGACCATTGATGATGTGGATCGCCTTGATGAACACCAACAAGCCAGTCTTTTTCGCATATTAAATATAGTGCACGCTAGTCCACACTCGTTTGTTTACTTGTCTGGGCACGCGCCACCTAAGCAATTAGCTTTGCGAGAGGATCTACGAACACGTATCGGCTGGGGGTTGATTTTTGAAGTTCACCCACTGTCTGATTCTGAGAAGATGGAGGCTTTATCGCGAGCCGCGAAAGAGCGAGGGTTGGTCTTATCAAATGAGGTTTTGCCTTGGTTAATCCATCATTTCTATCGCGATATGCCAAGTTTGATGGCACTCCTTGATGCGCTCGACGCCTACTCCTTGGAGACCAAACGTGCGATTACCTTGCCTTTGGTTCGTGAGCTATTGCAAATTTCCGGACACACGCCATGACTCGCTTAGCCCTATTTGATTTAGATCACACCCTACTACCGTTTGACAGCGATTATGAATGGGGACAATTTTTAGTGCGCCTAGGAGTAGTCGATGGGGAGCAATATGCCAAAGCCAATGATCAGTTTTACGCTGATTACAAAATTGGTAAGCTTGATATTGATGCATTTTTACGTTTCGCTTTAAAGCCTTTAGCAGACCATCCGCGTACGCAATTGGATCGCTGGCATCAGGCATTTATGCAAGAGAAAATTGATGGGCGCCTTCATCCACAAGCTGTGAATCTTGTACAACGCCATCTTAATGCCGGTGATTTGTGTTGTGTCGTAACCGCAACCAATAGTTTTGTGACGCGCCCCATTGTGAATGCTTTTGGGATTGAACATCTTGTTGCTACTGAGCCTGCAACTGAGAATAATCAGCCAGGTACGAACTTCACGGGTAGCATTGCAGGAATTCCAAGCTTTAAAGAAGGAAAAATTACTCGGGTTAATGATTGGCTGCATCAACTAGGCTTTAGCCTAGAGTCGATGGAGTGCAGTTATTTTTACTCGGATTCGATGAATGATTTACCTCTATTGGAAAAGGTCACAAACCCAGTTGCTACCAATCCAGATGTGCGACTACGCGCTGAAGCAGAACGACGCAATTGGCCAATTTTGGAACTATTTCATTAAATTGATTCTGACGCTTTCTCATGATCACTAAATTCCTCGATCGATTATTGCGTCGAGGCCCTCGCCCAAAATCAGATCAATCTGGCGCTACCCTAGTAGCTCATAAGGTTTCTAAGAAATCCCACCAAATTAATCCTGCCCTGCTTTCAAAAAATGCAGTCAAGGTTACTCACACCCTACAGCAAGCTGGCTATAAGGCCTATATTGTGGGCGGGGCGGTTCGTGATCTTGTTTTAGGGATCGCCCCTAAAGATTTTGATGTGGCGACTAATGCCACTCCTGAGCAAGTACAAAAATTGTTCAGGCGCTCACGTCTGATTGGTCGGCGCTTTCAAATTGTGCACGTCACTTATTTTGGTAAGGACCGCCCTGAAATTATCGAGGTCTCCACCTTTCGAGCGGTTTTAGAAAGTGTTGGCGAGCATATTGCCGAGAGCGGTCGCATTCTACGTGACAACGTTTGGGGCACGCATGCAGAAGACGCTGCCCGTCGTGACTTTACGATCAATGCAATGTATTACGATCCTAGCTCCGAAACGGTACTCGATTATCACGGTGGTATGGGCGACATCCGTTCTAAAACGATTCGTATGATTGGCAACCCAACCAAGCGATACCGCGAAGACCCAGTTCGGATGTTACGAGCTATTCGCTTTGCTGCAAAGACGGGCTTCCAGATTGAACCCAAGACCCTTGCGCCCATTCATGAACTTGGCCAATTAATCCATGATGTTCCAAGCGCGCGCTTATTTGATGAGATCTTGAAGTTACTGATGTCTGGTCATGCCTGGGCTGGAATTCAAGCCTTGCGTCATGCAAATCTGCATCACGGCCTTTTACCATTTATGGCTCGTGCCCTTGAAGATCCGCAAGCGGCTCAATTTATAGAAGAGGCGCTGCGCAATACCGATGAACGGATTCAGGTGGGTAAGTCGGTTTCCCCAGGTTTTCTATTTGCCGCCCTACTTTGGCCTGATCTGGAAAAGCAATGGCAAAGCCTCCGAAAAACGGGGATGCCAGCTTTAGCAGCACTCCACGCTGCAATCGATGCGGTAGTTGCTCCTTCGCATACTGGAATTTCCATTCAACGTCGCCATGAAGGTGATATGCGAGATATTTGGACGATGCAGCCCCGTTTTGAAAAACGCGTGGGGCGCTATCCCGATCGACTTGTGGAAGTCCCTCGCTTTCGGGCTGGCTATGACTTTATGCTTTTACGCAGCCAAACCGGATACTGCAAACCTAGTCTTGGGCAATGGTGGACTGACTTTTATCATGCGGATTTACCCCAACGTGAAGCACTGCTGGCAACTGCCAAGCTAGAGGATATAGACTCCGGCCAAACCCCAGGCAACCCAAATAGAAAAAGGCGCCGCAGGCCAAAAAAGACCAAACCAGGCCCTGAAATTCAACCCGATTCCGGGCTAAATGGCGCCAAGCAAAATTAACTGATTTTCAGTAAAGTAAGCGCATATTGATTGCGGGAAACACATGGCGCAGGCCTTTATTGGATTTGGTGGCAACATTGGCGATGCTCGACAGAGCATCACTGATGCGATCGTCTGCCTTGCACAACACATTGAAATTCAGATCGTCAATAAGAGTTGCTTTTATCAAAGCGCGCCCGTAAACGCGGTTGGTGGTGACTATATCAATGCGGTTGTGGAAATTGATACCGAACTCAATCCCTATGGACTGTTGTATGTCTGCCAATCGATTGAGCATCAGTTTGGTCGCGAACGTCCTTATGCAAATGCTCCTCGAACCCTTGACCTCGATATTTTGTTCTATGAAGGCATCGAGCAAAATCATTCTGAGCTCACCATTCCCCATCCGCGCATTGCTGAACGATCATTTGTGATCCTTCCATTACTTGAAATCTGCCCCGATTTCTTCTTACCCAATTACGGCCCCTTAAAGAATCTTTTGCCGAATATCGCGCATCAGCGTATTACCCGAATCACTTGCAAACACTGCGATTGCGAGCAACAACTGCATTAGGCTTAAAATTGGCTTTATGAGTTATTTACAAGGCGATAAGCCAATTACGATCACGAAGTTATTGGCTATGCATGCGGATGGCGAGAAGATTGCAGTATTAACTGCATACGACTCAACCATGAGTGCACTTCTCAATCGCTGCGGAGTTGAGGTCATTTTGATTGGTGACTCACTGGGTAATGTGATTCAAGGTCATAGCAGTACCACTCCAGTCACCGTAGAAGAAATGGCTTATCACACGGAATGCGTTGCCCGCGCCAATCACCATGCATTTTTAGTGGCCGACCTACCCTTTGCGAGTTACGGAGATCCGGTACAAGCATTAGAATCGGCTGCTGAGCTCATGCGCGCTGGGGCCGACATGGTAAAGCTTGAAGGCGGTAGTTGGCAGATCGATATTATTCGGTTTTTGGTAGAACGTAGCGTCCCAGTTTGTGCTCACTTGGGACTTTTGCCTCAATCCGTTCACTTGCTGGGCGGCTACAAAGTCCAGGGTAAATCAAAAGATGCCGCTACTCAGATGCTTGATCAAGCGCATGACTGCCAAGCCGCTGGGGCACAAATGCTGGTATTGGAAGCAATACCGTCAGTCCTTGGAGAAAAAATTACCCAATCACTCCACATTCCGACGATTGGGATTGGGGCAGGGCCCAACTGTTCCGGACAAGTTTTGGTTCTGCAGGATTTACTTGGAATTAGCCCCGGTAAACCCCCAAAATTTGTTAAGGACTTTATGGCCGGCAACAGCTCCATTGAGGCAGCCATTAAAACTTATGTTCGCGAAGTCAAGTCCGGAAAGTTTCCTGGACCCGAACACTGCTTTGCCTCTTAATTAAAAAAACTTTTTACACGATCAAACCAACCCTCTTGTTGGGGGCTGTGTTTTTTACCACCACTTCGAAGCGACTCATCAAATTGAGAAAGTAATGATTTTTGCTCTTCCGATAACTTTACCGGGGTCTCAAGTAAAACATGAACGTACAAATCGCCCATTAGTGCAGAGCGTAATTGTTTGATTCCTTTGCTTCGCAACCGAAAGGTTTTACCGGTTTGAGTTCCCTCAGGAATCGTTAACTCAACCCGACCCCCGAGTGTTGGAACTTCAATATCACCACCCAAAGTGGCGGTCGCAAATGAAATCGGCATTTGAATATGCAAATCGCTTCCATCGCGCTCAAATACTGGATGCTCTTTGACATGTACTTCGACATAAAGGTCGCCCGAAGGGCCGCCGTTAATACCGGGCTCGCCATTGCCGACTGAGCGCACGCGCATACCATCATCAATACCGGCTGGGATCTTAATTTCAAGGGTCTTTTGCTCTTTCAGCTTGCCACTCCCTTGGCAGGTCTTGCAAGGCTTCGGTATGTATTGACCAGTGCCACGACACTTCGGACACGTTTGTTGCATTGAGAAAAACCCCTGAGCAATCCGAACTTGGCCACGGCCATCGCAAGTTGGGCATTCCTCAATCTTTGACCCGGGCTCCGCACCAGAACCACTACAGGTTTTGCAATTACTCCAGCTGGGCACTCTTATTTGGGTGGTGTAACCCTCAGCAGCCTGCTCGAGGGTAATTTCCATGTTGTAGCGCAGGTCGGCACCTTTATAAACCTGGGGTCCAGCACTTCTTCCCTGACCAAAGATGTCACCAAAAATGTCACCAAAGGCGTCTGCAAAGCCACCAGCAGCGCCTCCAAACCCGCCCATGCTAGGGTCAACTCCGGCATGGCCGAACTGATCGTAGGCGTTGCGCTTTTGTGGGTCCGCCAGAGTCTCATAGGCTTCTTTAGCCTCCTTGAACTTTGCTTCTGCTGATGGATTATCCAGGTTGCGGTCCGGATGGTATTTCATGGCCAATTTGCGATAAGCCTTTTTAAGGTCTTCATCGCTGGCATTTTTACCAACACCGAGTACTTCATAAAAATCGCGTTTACCAGTAGCCACAACCCATTCCTTTTTCTTTGCCAAAAAGGCGAAGTCGGCACAAGGCCGACTCACCGATTTGCATCATTCTTTCTTACGTATTACTTCTTATCATTTACTTCCTTAAAGTCAGCATCAACCACTTCCGCATCGTTATTAGCCTTTTTTTCAGCGGCTGGATTTGCATTACCAGGATTAGCCTTCGCTTGCTCCGCAGCATACGCCTTCTCACCAAGCTTCTGACTGGCCTTTGCTAACACCTCAGTCTTTGCCTCAATCGCGGCCTTATCACTTCCTTTAATGGCCTCCTCGAGCTCTTTCAATGCCGATTCAATTGCACTCTTCTCGGACGCATCAAGACTCGCGCCATGCTCATCGAGCGCCTTCTTGGTAGAGTGCGCTAAGGCATCCGCTGCATTTCGGACGGTGACCAGTTCAAGTAATTTACGATCTTCCTCAGCATTGGCTTCGGCATCCTTCACCATCCGCTGAATTTCATCTTCAGAAAGACCTGAGTTTGCCTTGATCGTAATCTTGTTCTCTTTGCCAGACGCTTTATCTTTAGCAGTGACATGCAAGATTCCGTTGGCATCGATATCGAAGGTCACCTCAATTTGTGGCAAACCACGGGGTGATGGCGGAATTCCTTCCAAATTAAACTCACCAAGCAATTTATTGGCGCTGGCCATTTCGCGTTCGCCCTGGAAGCATTTAATAGTGACCGCTGGCTGATTATCTTCAGCTGTTGAAAATACTTGAGCGTGTTTCGTCGGAATCGTTGTGTTTTTAGGAATCATCTTGGTCATCACACCACCCAAGGTTTCAATACCCAGAGATAAGGGGGTCACATCAAGCAATAAGACATCCTTACGATCACCGGCTAATACAGATCCCTGAATCGCAGCGCCAACAGCAACTGCCTCGTCGGGATTTACATCTTTACGTGGTTCCTTACCAAAAATAGCTTTGACCTGCTCTTGTACTTTTGGCATGCGAGTTTGACCACCTACCAAGATGACATCATCAATATCGGACGCTGATACACCAGCATCTTTCATCGCAACCTGGCATGGGCCCATGGTACGGGTAATCAACTCTTCAACCAATGACTCTAATTTAGAGCGGGTTAGTTTCAAGTTCAAATGCTTGGGACCACTTGCATCCGCTGTTACATAAGGCAAGTTGATTTCTGTTTGTTGGGAAGAAGATAACTCGATCTTGGCTTTCTCAGCAGCATCTTTTAACCGTTGTAAAGCCAAGACATCTTTACTCAAATCAACGCCTTGCTCTTTCTTGAACTCGGCAATGATCCAGTCAATGATGCGTTGGTCAAAGTCTTCGCCGCCCAAGAAGGTATCGCCATTCGTGGACAACACTTCAAACTGTTTTTCTCCATCCACGTTCGCGATTTCAATGATCGAAACGTCGAAAGTACCACCACCTAGGTCATAGACAGCAATCTTGCGATCGGTCTTATCTTGCTTATCCAGTCCGAATGCTAATGCAGCGGCAGTTGGCTCATTGATAATCCGCTTTACTTCCAGACCAGCAATTCGGCCGGCGTCTTTCGTGGCTTGACGCTGACTGTCATTAAAGTAAGCGGGCACCGTGATTACAGCCTCGGTAACCTCTTCGCCCAGATAATCTTCGGCAGTCTTTTTCATTTTGCGCAAGACTTCAGCCGATACCTGCTGAGGGGCGATTTTCTTATCGCGTACCGATACCCAGGCATCACCGTTATCTGCAGCAATAATGCTATAGGGCATCAAACTAATATCTTTTTGAACTTCCGCATCAGTAAACTTACGACCAATTAAGCGCTTAACGGCATAGATCGTATTTTTAGGATTAGTAACGGATTGCCGCTTAGCAGGTGCGCCAACCAATACTTCCCCGTCTTCCATATACGCAATGATGGAAGGGGTCGTTCTAGCGCCCTCTGCGTTTTCAATGACCTTCGGGGCGTTGTTCTCAATCACAGCGACGCAGGAGTTTGTGGTTCCTAAGTCAATTCCAATAATCTTTCCCATAATGGCTCCAAATGATGGTGAGGGGTTGTTTCGAATAGTGAATAGATGGGGACAACTTGGGCAATTTCAAGGGCTCTAAGTCCTTGAAATGATTAGCCCTAGCTTATTTTGCTTGGCTAACAGTCACTAAAGCAGGTCTTAGTACTCGATCAGCAATCAAAAAGCCTCTTTGCAAGACCGAAACGACCGTATTGGCCTCTTGATCAGAGGGCACCATGGAGATTGCCTGATGCTGGTGCGGATCAAACTTAGCGCCAGGCGTGGGATTAATCTCGACCAAACGGCCTTTTTCAAAAGCAGCGACTAGTTGTTTAAGCGTAATTTCAAGACCTTCCTTGAACGCTTTTGCATCACCAGCCTCAGTGGCTAGAGCAGCATATAAGCTGTCACTTACGGGGATTAAGTGCTCGGCAAAATTTTCAATGGCAAATTTGTGAGCTTTTGCAATATCTTCAGCAGCGCGACGGCGAATGTTCTCAGCTTCCGCCTTAGCGCGCAAGAAGTTATCTTGCATCTCAGCAAGCTTGGTCTTAAGATCCGCTAATTCCTCCTCCATACTCTGGGGAGGTTGCTCGTTCACTTCGGTTGATGCAGTATCAGGAGCGTGTTGCTCAGATTTGTGATCACTCATAGTCGTTCCATCTTATTTACTGCATTTTATATGGGGTTCATGACCGCCCATTTCAAGGGGCTTGTTTACCCAGTGGTAATCGCGGCTTTAGCAGCCTGAGCCCGCTGATCACGCAAGTCTAGAACTGCAGGGGACTCAAGCTCTTTAGACCAACCATGCATATGCTCTAAGGCAATCGCATGCAATGCGGATATGAAATTAGTATCGTCATTTAAGCACGGGATATACCGATACTCTGCACCACCATGCTCATGAAAAATTTCCTGACCCTCCATGGCAATTTCCTCCAAAGTCTCTAGACAGTCTGCAGGAAAGCCTGGGCAAACAATATCAATTTGAGGACAACCCGCTTTTCCAAGCTCCTCAATCGTCAATGCGGTGTAGGGCTTTAACCACTCTGCGCGACCAAAACGGGACTGAAACGTCACTCGGTAATAGTCTGGCTCTAAGCCAAGTGCCTCGCCCAATAATCGACCTGACTTCAAGCATTCGCAATGGTAGGGGTCGCCTTGCATTAAATTACGTTTAGGCAAGCCATGAAACGACATAACGAGCTTCGCGCCCTTCGAAAAATCAGGTCGACCATGTTGAGACCAATACGCTTCAATCTGCTGTCGCAAAGACTCAATGTAAGAGGCATGATCATGATAGTGCTTCACGATTCGCAGTTCCGGTTGATTGCGCCAAGTTTGCAGAACTGCGAACACTGCATCAAAGCTCGAAGCGCTCGTGGTGGCTGAGTACTGAGGATACAAAGGTAATACTAATAGACGCTCCACATTGGCATCTTGAAAACGTTTAAGCACCTCAGGAATGGATGGCTTGCCATAGCGCATCGCTAGATCCACGATGACATTGGCGTCCTTGCTCTGAAAGCGATCCCGCAAACCCTGAGCCTGCGCTTGCGAATGAACCAAGAGGGGAGAGCCGTCTTTTAACCAAATCGAGGCATATTTTTTAGCGGATGCGCCACTACGAATTGGCAAGATGATGCCGTGCAAAATGAACCACCACACCACGCGTGGAATTTCAACGACCCGAGGATCCGACAAAAATTGCTTGAGGTAAGTTTTCACCGCCGCGCGCGTAGGCGCCTCTGGCGTACCAAGATTAATTAGTAAAACGCCAGTACGAGAGGGTCTTAAATGAGGGTTCGTTTTCAACAGTGATCCAAATGATCAAGGTGTGCTCAAAGCACCACTTAATAGCCTCGAAGTAATATCCACAATTGGAATCACGCGATCATACGCCATTCGAGTGGGCCCAATCACACCCAGTGTTCCGACAACTTGCCCATCCACACTGTAAGGAGCACTAATGACCGCTAGATCCTCATAGGGCAACAACTCGCTCTCGCCGCCAATAAAGATCTGTATGCCATCAGCATGGCTTGATACATCGAGCAATTGCATCAGCATGGATTTTTGCTCCAACATATCGAACATTTTCCGTAATTTACTTAAATTGGAACTCAACTCACCCACATCGAGTAAGTGGCGCTCTCCAGAAATCACCATATCCGGGTGATTTAAGCCCGTGTCACTCACACCATTGTCGAGGGCGAGCGCCATTAAACCGGCAATATCGCCGCGCAAATGGTCGAGCTCTGCCCGCAAGCGATTGCGAACCTCGGAAAAACTCTTTCCTGAAAAATGAGTATTAATGAAATTACTCGCCTCAGTAAGTTGTGCTGGACTGTAATCTTGATTGGTCGGCAAGATACGGTTTTGCACATCTCCCTCGGGGGTTACCAAAATTAACAAAATTTTGCCCTCTCCAAGGCGCAAAAACTCAATATGCTTGAAGATCTGCGAGCGCTTGGGGGTCATGACCACACCCGCAAAATGCGTCAAATTGGATAACAGCTGTGCCGCAGAACTAATCACCTTTTGAGGGGAGTCTGGATAGAGCGATTGCTCAACTTGCTTGGAGGCTAGCTCTTCGAGAGGCCGAATCGTCAACATCGTATCGACAAAGAGGCGGTAACCCCGTGGGGTTGGAATTCGTCCAGCTGAAGTATGGGGGCTAGTTACTAATCCGAGGTCCTCAAGATCGGCCATGACATTCCGAATCGTCGCTGCCGAAAGATCCAACCCTGAAAAGCGTGAAAGGGTCCGCGATCCCACTGGCTGGCCTTCCTCGATATATCTCTCGATTAAGGTTTTTAGCAGAACTTTTGAGCGATCATCCATGATTGGAGTAATTTTATGCCTATGGTTTAATCGTCATATGTTAAGCCCATCAAGCAAACCCTTGCAGAAGAAATTTAGGCGTGTAACCCTTGTGGGTAAGCACCAAGCGGAGGGCATTGGGCATCATCTTCAAGAATTAGCCCAAATCCTCACAAATCATGGTTGTGAGCTCAGTATTGAAGCTTCGACCGCCGGCCATTTATCCAGTCACAATTTGCAGGTACTTCAACTGCAGGATTTCCAGAAATCCACGGATTTAGCCGTTATTTTGGGGGGTGATGGCACCATGCTCGGTATCGGTCGACAAATTGCCGGATCGGGGGTGCCGCTCCTGGGTATCAATATGGGGCGTTTGGGTTACATGACTGATATCCCCTTTGAAGACGCCAAAACGGTTCTGCCACCCATGATTGATGGTCACTATGAGATCGATGATCGTTCACTGCTTGAGGCAAGCGTATGGCGTAACAATCAGGAGATTCATCGGGGCTTAGCCTTAAACGATGTGGTCGTCAATCGCTCAGGACTATCGGGAATGGTGGAATTGAAAGTTCATGTCAACGGCTCATTCATGTACAACCAGCGCTCTGATGGCCTAATCGTATCTACCCCAACCGGCTCAACCGCATACGCTCTTTCAGCAGGCGGTCCTATCTTGCACCCAAGAGTTCCAGGGATTGTGCTTGTACCAATCGCCCCCCACGCCCTCTCCAATCGACCCATCGTCTTAGCACAAGAGTCCCAGATTACGATCGAAGTTGCCGGCGGGCGAGAAGTCATTGTGAACTTTGATATGCAA
Source organism: Polynucleobacter sp. HIN8 (assembly GCF_030297615.1). Taxonomy (NCBI): domain Bacteria; kingdom Pseudomonadati; phylum Pseudomonadota; class Betaproteobacteria; order Burkholderiales; family Burkholderiaceae; genus Polynucleobacter; species Polynucleobacter sp. HIN8. Next base: position 1,687,464 of record NZ_AP028139.1, read on the forward strand.
TCATTAACAAAGTTACAAATCGGCGATCGGGTTGAGGTGAAGCGTTCCGATAAATCCATCTGCCTCTTACACCCACTAGGGCACAGTGACTACCAGACCCTCAGAGAAAAGTTGCACTGGAACGAGTATCCTTCCACGTTTTAATCTGAGTCAATCAACATGCTTCAATCATTAGCATTGTGCGATTTTGTGATTGTGGATCACCTCGAGCTTGATTTTGGTTCGGGCTTTAGTGTTTTAACTGGTGAGACCGGTGCCGGTAAATCAATTTTGCTTGATGCTCTAGCCTTAGCTTTGGGGGAGCGTGCCGATACTAGTCAAATTCGCGAGGGCTGCCAACGCGCAGAGATTTCAGCAATTTTTCAGGTTGAGGAGCATTTGCAAGAGGAAATTGCTGCATGGTTACATGAAGCAGATTTTCCACTCGAAGATGACCATCGCATTGTGATCAAACGCAGCATGGATCATTCTGGACGTAGTAAGGCCTACATTAATGGTGGTGCTGCGTCTTTAAATCAATTGCGCGAGCTGGGTGATCGTCTTGTCGACATTCACGGGCAACACGCACACCAACTACTTCTCAAGACTGGTGCGCAACGAGAATTACTCGATCGACATGCCAATCTGCATGACCAAGCTGCAAAAGTGGCGCAAGCGTATCAGCTGATGAATGCTACTTCAAAGCAATTACAGCAAGCAGAAGCTGCAGGGGCCGATTTACAACGCGAACAAGAACGTCTTCAGTGGCAGCTCGATGAACTCAATGAAATTGCACCGCAAGCACACGAGTGGGGGGAAATCCAAACGTCGCATGCTCGACTCGCAAATGCCGCCAAAATTATTCAAGGGATTGAGCTTGCCATTGATCACTTGAGTGATGCTGAGAATTCGATTGAGTCACAACTCAATCGGGTACAGCATACGATTGATGATTTAGTCAAACATGACGCAAATTTAAGTGAGATCAATGAAAGCCTTAGTAACGCTCAAATTCAGATTGACGAAGCAATTCATGGATTAAATCGATATCGACAAAAAATGGATTTGGATCCAGATCGCCTTGCAGAGCTCGAAGCCCGAATGCAGGTTCTTCATACCACGGCCAGAAAATACAAAATCAACCCCGATCAGTTACCAGATCTCTGGATCAGCTCTCAAGAAAAATTAGCAGCATTCACTGCGGCACAAGATATCGAATCCCTTCGTCAGAAACTCAAGATTCAAGAGTCCGATTTTCTAAAACTTGCCAAGGATTTATCAACGCGTCGTCAGCAGGCAGCGATCGAGCTCGGTCAAGCTGTCAGCGACGCAATGCAGCGCCTAGCAATGTCGGGCGGTCAGCTACACGTGCTAGTTAGCCCAACTGAAGCGAGCCGCTATGGAATCGATCAAATTGAGTTTCTGATTGCTGCCCACAGCGGCAGTACTCCAAAGCCTTTGGCTAAAGTTGCCTCTGGTGGGGAATTAGCTCGTATTAGCTTAGCCATTAGCGTGATTACCAGTAAAGCGAGTTTCACCCCAACCCTCATCTTTGATGAAGTGGATTCCGGTATTGGAGGCGCGGTGGCTCAAACCGTTGGCGAGCTTTTGAAGCAACTGGGAGGGTCCCATCAAATCCTTTGCGTTACTCATCTAGCCCAAGTTGCGGCTCAAGGCGATCATCATTTCAAGGTTAGTAAACAACCGTTGGATGGTAAAACGCATTCGGATGTGAAAAGTTTGAGTCGCCAAGAGCGAATTGAAGAAATCGCTCGGATGCTTGGTGGCACAACGATTACTGATACCACGCGTCGACACGCGAGAGAATTACTAGGACAAACCTAAAGTCAATTAAATCGGTTGCGAGGGCGCACCAAATACCGTCTCCCAAAGTTTGGTCACAGACGCTTTCGCTTTAGCAAAATCAGGGTGCTCGTGAATAGATACTCGGATTTTTTCTGCTCCATCGAGACGCAATCGATGTTGTTGGGCCCGAAACATTCGGTAGGCATTACCAATTTCAATCGCATCCATCTCAGAAATCAACTGATGCTTTGCGGCAATTCCTAAAAGCGCAATATTACCCAGGTTGCCTAATAAATCAGGATACTGCCGTGCATATGCCAAAACCAAATACTGAACAATGAATTCAATATCGACCATCCCTCCAGGATCGTGTTTTAGATCAAAATCATCGGATGCATTCGGATGACCAGCGTGGACCTTATGGCGCATTTCAATAATTTCATGCTTGAGATCGGATTGATTTCGCTCATGGGCAAGAACTTCCTTACGAATCTCTTCAAATTGCGCCCCCACCCTTGGGTCGCCAGCAGCAAATCGTGCTCGAGAAATAGCTTGATGTTCCCACACCCAGGCAGCGTTATCACCCTCACGCAATTGATAACGTCGAAAGGAGTCAAGGCTGGTCACCAAAAATCCTGCGGCTCCATTAGGGCGCAGCCGAGTATCAATCTCAAATAAAGTTCCAGCAGCAGTCAAGGTAGTTAACCAATTAATCATACGCTTACCAAGAACCGAATAAATTTCTTGGGCAGCATAATCTGTTGGAGATGCGTCATACAAAAAGACTAGGTCGAGATCCGAGGCGTAGCCCAACTCTTTTCCGCCTAATTTGCCATAGGCAATTACTGCAAATGGTGGTTGATGTTCAGGATCGAGATTAAATTTCTCAGCAACCGCTGGCCAAACGCGCTCATACGTTGCCTGCAAAATCAAATCAGCTAGAGCTGATAAACGATCGCTCACTCGCTCAACAGTGAGGCCTTTCGGAGCGCCAATTCCCAAATCCGCCAAGAGAATCAGAAAAGTTTCTGTGTGATGCGTTACTCGCAGGATATCCATGGCATGATCTGGGCTCGCCCCATCTGCAAGGGCGTCATCTAAACGCAGATCAAGATTTACTTTTACTTTACGCCAGTAACTCTCAGGGTCATGAATCAGCTCAGATTGCGCATTGGCCGATAACAGATCGTCTAATAAATGAGGATGTCTGGCTAAGTATTGAGCGGCCCACTGTGAGGCATTGAGGAGCATCAATACTTTTTGTAGAGCATTAGAGTTTTCAGCCAGTATCGATAGATAGGCGCTGCGACGGCAAATCGCCTCGAGTAGATCAAAAAAGCGTAAGAGAGTTTGATCCGCATCGTCTGGATGATCAGCCTCAATATCATGCGCTGCTTTTTTTAATAACCCACGTATCGTTAAGCGACTTTTCTCTGGAAGAGATTTTGCACGCGAGCTCTCTTGCCACACGCTCCACCGTTCATTGGTCCTCGGAAAAGTAGTCGCGTTAGGTTGCCAAGTCGCATCATTTGCATCAATTTGTAAGCGGGTGCTCTCATCCAAAGCAAATGCCTTTTCAAAATAGCGCGCCACCTGATTTTGATGGTTAGCTAATGCGCCCATAAACTCATCAAGATTACCCTTTTGATTAGGTCCCGCCATGGCTTGTGCTACTTGGGTTCTCGCATCATCGTGTTCGGGTAAGTAGTGCGTCTGCTGATCTTCCCAAATTTGTATCCGATGCTCTAGTCGCCTTAAGAACACATATGCAGATTTGAGCGCTTCAATTTCTTCTGCGCTCATCAGTCCACCCTCTTGCAATCGATCTAAGACCTCAAGCGTTGGGCGAATTCGTAAGCGTGGATCTGTACCACCTCGCATTAACTGGAACATCTGCGCTAAGAATTCAATTTCACGAATTCCGCCACGACCCAATTTGATATCACGTGATCGCCCACTTCGTTGATTACTTCGCTTATCCGCCTCTCGCTGAATTTGTGCATGCAATTCACGAATCGCTGCAATCACACCATAATCTAAATGGCGACGATAAACAAATGGACGAATAATTTGCTCGAGCCCCCTCTCGCATCGAACATAATCAGGGTGCGAGATCGGGGGATAAATCATACGGCCCTTAATCCAAGCGTAACGCTCCCATTCACGCCCTTGGACGAACAGATACTCTTCGAGCATTTCTAGACTACAAACCAGTGGGCCAGAATCCCCATTGGGACGCAAGCGCATATCTACTCGAAATACAAATCCATAAGCATCATGCTCTGAGATGATTTTAATTAGGCGGCGACCCAGCTTTGTAAACCACTCGTGGTTTGAAATTGAGTTTGCTCCATGTTGGGTCTCACCCTCCTCCTCATACAAAAAGATCAAATCGATATCAGAGGATAGATTGAGTTCTCGACCACCTAATTTACCCATGCCAACAATTAAAAATGGAAGCTCATAATCCTCCGTCCGGGCCCAGGGCAAACCAAAGCGCGCTTGTAAATCAGCTCGAACATAGCGCACCGTAAGGCCAACTACTTGCTCGGCAAAATAACTTAGGGATTGAGTCACCTCCAATAAAGAGGCAATTCCATTGAGGTCTCGACAACCAATCCAAAGCATTAACTGTTGACGACTCAACCGGAGCTGACTCATGAGCGCTGCTTCATCGAGCGCTCCATTATCTAAATCCTGACTTATTGGCAAGAGCAGCTGATCAATCTGATTCGTATCGACCGGCGTATGGATGCGCTCCCCCAGCCAATCTCGCCAATCGGGATGGGCACTTAGCCAGCGATTTGCATAGACGGAGTTTTTCTCCAGAAAAGAAAGGGCATCTTCATTGGAAACCATGCCTTATCTTAATCGCTACTAGCCCAATCAATGAAGGGTATCGGATAATGGATCCCAATGACCGAAAAAAAGTATCCGCTGCGTTTTAAAGACCTCCTTACCATGCGGCCCGATGCCGCTTCGTGGGCACGTTGGTCGCGTCGACTAGCAATCTTAATTCTCGTTATAGGCGCTCTAATTGTTCTTGGACACCTGGTCATCCGATTTATTGTTTGGCCACAACTAGAAACCTCAAAACCGGCTGTTGAAAAGTTATTGTCCAAGCGTATTGGGGTTGAGGTCAAAATGAATGAGCTCAATGTGTACTGGGAAGGGATACGTCCAGTCTTTGATATCCGCGACCTAGAATTTTTCGTCGATGCGAATCGAAATCCGTCTGCCATTTCCGATAAACCCTATTTAAAAATTGCAGAGATCCGCGGAGAACTTAGTTGGTCATCGTTTTATCACCTTAAGCCCTATTTCACTAAATTACACGCCAGTAATGCAGTGATTCAAGTCACACGTGACTCACAAAAACGTTTATACGTAGCCGGTATTCTTGCTGGGGATGGTGGTGATGATTTCCATCTTGAAAATTGGTTATTCAAGCAAGGTGATTTAAAGCTTACCGATATCAACATTCTGTGGAAAGATTTTTCAAAGTCCAAAGCCGATACCGCTGATCTGCGGATCGAATCGATGCAGCTGCGAAATGGAATTCGACAACACGAACTCGATGCAGCACTCTACAGCCCATGGCATCAAGGCAAATTAAGCCTCTTCGGAAAATTTTCCCATCGCTTTGGTGGACAAGCAGGTTATTGGCGTGATTGGCTTGGCGATTTTCAATGGGAAGTCCAGCAACTCGATCTTGGGCAATTTAGTCGTGATTTTGAGATTCCATTTAAACAACTAAGTGGTGTTTTGGACTCCTCGGGATCCATTGCTCTAAATAAAGGTATCCCAGATGGCGGACAGTTCAAGCTTGCAATCGAGCACCCTGTTTTTCAACAATCAAAGAGTAATCAAGCACTTGAATTTGGTCGCCTCGAAATGGAAGCGAAGCAATTCACATCTGGGAAGTTTATTTCGTTGGGTGTTCAGCGGTTTGCATGGTTAAATAAGAATCAAAAGCGAGGAAGCGCAATGGAGTCCCTAGCGCCCATGACGTTCGGTTGGCAGGCTCCTAAGCGCGATGATGAGCTTGAAAAGTTTTCGTTCTCATCTGCAAAAATAAGCCTCGAAAACCTTAGCCTGTTTGCGATGAATTTGCCCATTCCCAATCGCATTCGTCAGATGTTAGAGCAGGCAGAGCCACGCGGTGAACTTCTCGATGTCGATATTACGTGGGCCGAGTCAAAATCCAATATTCCCTTAATCGGCGGTCTCTTAAGTGGCCAAGGCCCTAAATTCAATATCACGGGCGCTTTAAATCAGATCAGCGTTAAGGGTTACCGTGACATCATCCCCAGCATTAGTAATTTAAGCGGGAAAATTATCACCAATCAAAACCAAGGCAGTCTTAAGCTCAATTCACAAAACTTGGGATTGGTGATTACTGATTTTTTAGCTGAACCGCGCCTACAGTTCGATAGCGCAAGCGGAGGACTTACCTGGTCATTAAAAAATAAGCAATGGCAAATCGGATTTGATCAGCTCTCCGTTAGTAATCCTGATATCGCATTAATCGCCAATGGCAATTACCTGATCGGTAAAGAAAAAACGCCTGATACTTTGGATCTAAGCATTCAATTTCCGAGAGGGAAGGCGGGAACCATCTACCGCTATCTTCCTGCTGAAATGTCTAGGGATGCGCGCACCTATATTGAAAAGGCCTTTGTCACTGGCGACATTAACAATGGCAGCCTCAGAATTAAAGGGGACCCCAATTTAGCGCCTTATGATGCCTCAGGAACCGGTGAATTCTCATTAGATTTGCCAATCTCAAAAACAGTTTTTCGACCAGCCCCTCTCTTTCCTTCCACAAAAGGCAGTTGGCCTGAATTGACTGAAGTGAGCGGCTTGGTTTCCATGCAACAAGCCAAACTGATGGTGACCATCAAAGATGCTCGCTATCAAAATCTACAAGTTCAGAGTGTCAATGCAGAAATTCCGAACGTTTCGAGCGCAAAGGCCGTCCTCAATCTCAAAGGAAACATTTCGGGCCCGACCAATGAAATGATGGACTATCTTAGAACAACACCAGTCCTTCTATCTCGCCCAGAACTAGCAAAAAACCTGAAGTTATCCGGGCCCGCAAAACTCGATTTAGAACTTCTTTTACCCTTACAAAATACCGACGATCTCAAATTAAATGCTCTACTGAACTTAGACAATAACGTCGTCGTGTGGTCTGATTTTGCTCCTTTTAATCAGGTACGAGGGACTGTTCGCATTACTGAAGACTTGCCCCGCTTTGAACAGGTAAGCGCTGAATTTTTTGGTGGAACAGTCAACATGCGCTACAACACAGCGCAATCCCAAACCAAACAAGAACTGTATGACCTCAATGGAACGATTGATCTAGATCGTCTTGAGCGTCACTATACCAATCAAGTAGGCCGTCAATCTCAACAACTCTTAAAGGCATTAGATGGCAAGGCTGGATTTAAAGGCAGGCTTGCCATTACCAGTAAATCAACGGATCTCAATCTCAACCTAGATCTCAGCGGTTTAAGTACCACCCTCCCCGAACCTCTTAGCATCAAAAGGGGTAACAAACTAAATGGGGTTTTTCGATATCAATCTACTGCTAGCGAGGGAACATCGAAGGGGACTGCGCAATGGTCAGCACAAATTGGAAAAATAATTACCTTACAGGGGAAACAGGGTGCCGACGGCATTGTGGCGCATGGAATTGGAGTTGGGGCTACGGCCATCATTCCTGATCGAGGCCTTGGCCTCAATGTGCAAGCCAATGATCTCAATATCGATGCTTGGCACCGTCTTTTGTTTCCAAGCTTAGAAAGTAATCGCACTAATAAAACTCCTCCCATAGCTGGCTCTGAGAATAGTGCCGATGGCCTTCGCATCGTTACTGCACGCATCAATCAAGCGATTGCCATGAATCGCTCATGGCCCAATCTGAGTGTGAGCGCTAAATTAGGTAGCAATGCATGGCAGATCAATTTGAAGTCTCCCAACCTAGAGGGCGATGTTCAGTACCAAGAGAGAAAAAATGCCGATCTTTTAAAGGGTAAGTTGGTTCGTTTACATATTCCTCAAAAACGACCTAACCCAACGAACCTTAACGCCTCCAATAACAAGGAGGTGTCACTCAATGCAATTCCTGAGCTTGATCTGAGTATTGATGACTTTAGTTTCAATTTGTATAAGCCGGGCATGGTTGCAATCAAGACCCGTAACAGCACAAACCGAATTACGATTGAAAGCTTAAAAATCAACAATCCAAGTTCGTCATCAAGCGTTACTGGCGAATGGACGAGCGATGCCCAAGGCAATAATGAGCGCGTCATCATTGATACAACATCACAGATCAAGGATTTAGGGGCAGTAGTTACCTACTGGGGTAACCCCAAGGCAGTTGAGGGTGGCAAAGGAATAATTAGTGCCAAATTAGATTGGAGCGGCCCCCCTTATGATCCTTCCTTTGATACCCTCGCTGGTAATGTAAAGATCAATCTCGAAAATGGTCGTTTACTACAAGTGGACTCTGGTTTTGCCAAAATTATTGGCGTCTTTAGTTTGCAAAGCTTATTAAAATTTGCAACCTTCGACCTGCAAGGTAGCTTAGGTAATGTAGTTACTTCAGGAACAAGCTTCAATGCGCTGTCTGGTGATTTTGTTCTACGCAATGGTGTTGCCAGAACGCAAAACTTTACGATGCAACTCAATCAAGCACGCGTTGCCACGAGCGGTCTTGTGAATATTCCCAAACAAACCCAAGATTTACGAATTACCATCTTCCCCACAATTGATGCAACCGCTGGTGCCTTGGCACTCTTTGCTGTCAACCCAATTATTGGAGCTAGCGCTTTGATTGGTCAATATTTAATCAGCAATCAGTTAAATCGAACACTACAGACGGATTATCTGGTGCAGGGAAGCTGGGATAAGCCAGACGTGATCCCACTGGATCAAAATGGCCAGCCATTAGATCCCAAAGTGCTCGAGACCATTCGCTCGCGGAATCTGCTGCGCGAGCAAAAGATGCCCCCAACCCCAACAAAACCTGTCCCAAGCACTCCAGCACCTGCCAATTAGTCGCTAAAGCTTTAGTATTAGCTGGTATGGCAAAAAAATTAACAGTCGCTGCAATTCAAATGATTTCATCTGCTAATTTGGCAGACAATCTCCGTGCGGCTGAACGACTGATCAAAAATGCGTCTGACCAAGGTGCGGCGGTCGTTGCTCTTCCTGAATATTTTTGCTTAATGGGTCTTGCTGATACCGATAAAGTAAAAGTGCGGGAGTCATTTGGTGATGGTCCCATTCAAGATGCGCTGCAAAACTTTGCTCAAAAGTATCAGATCTTCTTAATTGCTGGAACCATACCGCTGGCGGCAAGCGACCCTCTAAAAGTTCTTAATGCAAGCTTGGTATTTAATCCAGAAGGTCAATACATCGCACGTTATGACAAGATTCATTTATTTGGTTTTCAGACTTCGCATGAACGCTATCAAGAATCTGAAACGATTGAAGCGGGTAGCCAACCTACAACAGTTCGCATTTTGCATGAGGGTAATGAGTGGGTATTTGGCCTAAGTATTTGCTACGATCTCCGATTTCCAGAGCTATATCGTCAGCAGGCCGAGGTTGACTGTCAGATAATTCCAGCTGCATTTACCCATACGACGGGTAAAGACCATTGGGAGATTTTGCTACGGGCTCGGGCAATTGAAAACCAATGCTACTTTTTAGCATCTGCTCAAGGGGGTCTTCACCAAAATCAACGTCGCACTTGGGGTCAATCCATGTTGGTCGATCCCTGGGGCAACATTGTTTCTGAACTTCCAACCGGGGAAGGATATGTGCTTGGCGAACTAGACTCGGCCGTACTCGAGGAAGTGCGCTCTAAGCTACCCGCCCTAAAACATCGTAAGCTTATCCGATGAACGCCATAAACTCACTCGCTATTCCACATATTGCAACATCAGCAAACCCTCAAGAGGCCCTCGATATTGCCTATTCTTTTTTGCTTAAGCCCAATGACTTGAGCACCTCTGACCTTGATCAACTTTTTGGGGTCATGCATGCGCATCGCTTAGATGATGCCGATTTGTATTTTCAACACACTCGGAGTGAGCAGTGGAGTTTAGAAGAAGGGATTGTTAAATCCGGTAGTTTTAATATTGATCAAGGTGTTGGTATTCGTGCGATCTCGGGCGACAAAACGGCATTTGCCTACTCGGATGTGATTAGTTCTGAGGCTCTACTAAAAGCTGCGCATGCCACACGCGTCATTGGCCCAAAAGGTGGCAAAGTCAAAGTCCGCACTCCTCTTTTGGCATCAGCGCATGGTATTCCATCGCTATACAGTGCCCTCAACCCCTTGGACTCTTTAACGCCTCCAGAAAAGATTGCACTGCTTGAGGGAATTGAACGGCGCGCCAAAGCGCGTGACCCACGCATCATCCAAGTCATGGCCAGTCTTGCTGGTGAATTTGATGTGGTCATGGTGGCTCGCTCCAATGGTTTATTGGCTGCCGATATTCGACCTCTTGTGCGAGTATCAATCCATGTCATTGCTGAGCAAAATGGTCGCCGAGAGTCAGGCTCTGCCGGCGGTGGGGCACGGTCTGACTACGGTTTCTTTGATCGCCACCGAATCGATCTTTGGGTTGACGAAGCAGTCGATCAAGCACTTCTTAATCTTGATTCCCGACCAGCGCCTGCTGGACCGATGACCGTTGTAATGGGACCGGGTTGGCCTGGTGTGCTGCTTCATGAGGCCATTGGCCACGGTCTTGAGGGAGACTTTAATCGCAAGGGGTCTTCGGCATTTTCTGGACGCATTGGTCAACGTGTGGCTGCCAAGGGTGTCACCGTGGTTGATGATGGGACACTCAGTGGACGACGCGGCTCACTCAATATGGATGATGAGGGCACACCCACGCAGTGCACTACTTTGATTGAAGATGGTGTTTTAAAAGGCTACATTCAAGATAGCCTCAATGCACGCTTAATGAAAATGCCGCTGACGGGCAATGGGCGACGTGAGAGCTTTGCCTCTCTTCCCCTGCCCCGCATGACCAATACCTACATGCTATCGGGTCACTATGATCCACAAGAAATTGTGGCAAGCATCGATCGAGGTCTTTATGCAGTTAACTTCGGTGGTGGGCAAGTCGACATCACAAGTGGCAAATTTGTATTTTCTGCTTCAGTGGCGTATTGGGTAGAAAAAGGCAAGATCCAATATCCCGTCAAAGGGGCAACGATTATTGGTAACGGCCCCGAATCCCTCAAACAAGTGAGCATGATCGGTAATGACCTTCGTCTGGATAGTGGAGTGGGCGTGTGCGGGAAAGAAGGACAAAGTGTCCCTGTTGGCGTAGGCCAGCCAACCTTGCGCATTGATGAAATGACCGTTGGGGGCACGGCCTAATTTGCGTTTGCTTGCATTGGCTCGCACTCACTTCTATCAGGCTTTAGAATGGAGGGTATGAGTACAAAATCCCATAACCCCCAAGAAAACTGGTACGCGAGTCTCGATAAAACCTCTGCGACCGATGATCAACGTGTTGGCAATATCACCGTTTTGCCGCCCCCTGAGCACTTGATTCGGTTTTTTCCCATTGTTGGGACGCCAACGGAAAAGTTAATTGGACGAAGCCGAGAAAAGATTCGTAATCTAATTCATGGCAAAGATGATCGTCTTTTAGTCATCATTGGCCCCTGCTCGATCCATGATCCTGCTGCAGCACTGGAGTACTGCCAACGGCTTATGAAGGAGCGTACTCGTCTAGCCGATGATCTTGAAATCGTCATGCGCGTCTATTTTGAGAAACCCCGCACTACGGTTGGCTGGAAGGGACTGATCAATGACCCTTATCTTGATGAAAGTTTTAAAATTGAAGAGGGTCTACGAATTGCGCGCCAAGTACTCATGGAGATTAATCGCCAGGGCATGCCAGCCGGCAGTGAATTTCTCGATGTAATCTCACCCCAATACATTGCCGATCTGATTTCGTGGGGTGCAATCGGCGCAAGAACCACAGAGAGTCAAGTTCACCGCGAACTCAGTTCTGGATTGTCAGCGCCAATCGGATTTAAAAATGGTACCGATGGTAATATCAAAATCGCAACGGATGCAATCCAAGCGGCTCATCGGCCACATCATTTTTTATCGGTTCATAAAAATGGTCAGGTTGCAATCGTTGAAACCAAGGGTAATAAAGACTGCCACGTGATTCTGCGCGGCGGCAAGGAACCTAATTATGAAGCAAAGTATGTTGAAGCAGCGTGCGCAGAACTAGAAGCAGCGAAGTTACCTGCCTCTTTGATGGTTGATCTATCGCATGCCAATTCGAGTAAACAGCATCAACGCCAAATTGATGTTGCAAATAACGTGGCCGAACAAATTGAGCACGGGTCCCGCAAGATTTTCGGTGTCATGATTGAAAGTCATTTAAACGCTGGCGCTCAAAAGTTCACACCCGGCAAGGATGATCCTAAGCAATTGGAATATGGCAAGAGTATTACTGATGCATGCATCAATTGGGATGATTCTGTGAAAGTACTCGAGCGTCTTGCACAGGCAGTTCGTCAGCGGCGACGTTCCTAGTCACCGTATTTAATAATAAGCGCGGCTCAAGGCCGCGTTTTTTATTTAACTATCTTGTGGTTTATTTTGATTCTTCCAAAGCACATCTTGACCACCAGCAGCCTGATTTAAAACCCGAGCAATCACAAATAGAAGATCAGATAAACGATTAACGTATTGACGAGGGGAGTCGGCTATTGGATCGACCCAACCCAATTTAACAATCGAGCGCTCAGCGCGTCGACAGACCGTTCGACAGACATGTGCCTGAGCTGCTGCACGGGTCCCTCCTGGCAAGATAAATTCTTTTAACGGAGGAAGGTTAGCGTTGTAATGCGCCAACCATGTATCCAGTTGCTCAACTTGCTCAATTTTTAATAGGGTGTAATTTGGAATGCATAGCTCCCCACCCAAATCAAATAAATCATGTTGGACTCGCAACAGCAATGCCTGAAGATCAGAAGCAATGGATGGAGGGAGCTCTTCGGTCATCAAAACCCCTATTTGTGAGTTCAGCTCATCCACATCGCCCATGGCGCAGATGCGCAAATGATCCTTTTCTACGCGGCTGCCATCCCCAAGGCCAGTCATGCCGGCATCACCGGTTCGGGTTGCAATTTTTGATAGTCGATTTCCCATGAACAGATTATAGGTAAATGGCTAAAATAGGCGAATGAATGCACCCTCTACCTCTGCGGAAATCCAATCTTTACAGGCTAAACAGGCTATTTTGGTCAATGCATTGCGGCCATTTCTAACGGACGATGCTTTACTTTGGCAGCCGGAAGACACGATTCCCTATGAGTGCGATGGCTTAGCTGCTTATCGCAAAATGCCCCTCGCCGTTGCGCTTCCTGAGAACGAAGGGCAAGTGGTCAACATTTTGAAAGCCTGCAAAGATCTGGGAATACCTGTTGTACCGCGTGGCTCGGGTACCGGTCTCTCGGGTGGCGCAATGCCAATTGAGCAAGGCTTGGTCTTATCGTTAGCAAAGTTTAAAAAGATTTTGCATATTGACCCTTTTACGCGCACGGCAGTTGTCCAACCCGGAGTCCGAAACCTTGCCATCTCGGAGGCAGTGGCAAAGCATGGCTTGTACTATGCACCTGATCCATCGTCACAAATTGCATGCTCGATTGGCGGAAATGTCAATGAGAACTCAGGTGGCGTGCACTGCCTGAAGTATGGCTTGACCCTGCACAATGTATTGCGCGTTCGCGCCGTCCTCATGAGTGGTGATGTTGTGGAATTTGGCAGCATGGCACCTGATTCACCAGGATTGGATTTACTCGCCGTATTGATTGGTAGCGAGGGAATGCTTGGCATCGTCACTGAGATCACCGTGAAACTTGTTCCCAAGCCAAAATTAGCGCGAGTCATTATGGCGAGCTTTGATGATATTGAAAAAGGTGGCAACGCAGTGGCCGCTATCATTGCTGCTGGAATTATTCCGGCTGGCTTAGAGATGATGGATAAACCAACTACGCGTGCCGTGGAAGAATTTGTGCACGCTGGTTACGATCTCAACGCAGAAGCAATCCTACTTTGCGAATCGGATGGCACGCCCGAAGAGGTCGAAGAAGAAATCGCACGCATGAATGCCGTGCTAGAAAAGCAGGGTGCAAGTCGTATTCAAGTATCCGAGAGCGAAGCGGAGCGTTTACGTTTTTGGAGTGGTCGCAAGAATGCCTTCCCAGCCGCAGGACGAATTGCAGCAGACTATTACTGCATGGATGGAACTATTCCAAGGCGCCATATTGCAACGCTTCTAAAACGCATTAAGGGCATGGAGGCTAAGTATGGTCTTGGTTGCCTCAATGTCTTTCATGCGGGCGATGGCAATATGCATCCTCTGATTTTATTTAATGGCGCCGACCCAGATGAGTGGCACCGTGCTGAAGAATTTGGTACTGAAATTCTGGAGGCCTGTGTTGAACTCGGAGGCACCATCACTGGGGAGCATGGGGTAGGCATTGAGAAGATTAATTCCATGTGTGTGCAATTTGGGGAGCAAGAGCGTGAGCGTTTTTGGGGTGTTAAAGCAGCATTTGATCCAGATCGTCTTTTAAATCCTGATAAAGCGATCCCAACCCTCAATCGTTGTGCGGAGTACGGACGGATGCGCGTAAGCGGTGGCGTATTGCCACATCCCGAGCTGGAGCGCTTCTAAGCATGAATGAAACGGTACTCTCACGGTTTCGTGAGCAAATTATTGAGGCTGGTAAACAGAATCAAACCCTATCCATACAAGGCGGCAATACAAAATCCTGGTACGGCAACCCAAGCCAAGCTTCAATAATGAATACAGTGCCATATCAAGGAATTCTGGACTACCAACCTGAAGAGCTAGTAATCACGGCATGCGCTGGCACACCCATTGCCGAGATCGAGTCAACGTTAGCAAAAAATAATCAGATCCTGCCATTTGAACCCCCTCACTTTGGTGATCATGCGACCTTCGGAGGCGTCATTGCTGCGGGTCTCGCAGGCCCCGCTCGCATTAGTGTTGGTAATTTACGAGACTTTGTTTTGGGAACCCGACTCATGGATGGTCGCGGTGAAGATCTCTCTTTTGGTGGCAAGGTCATGAAAAATGTCGCCGGTTATGATGTATCACGCCTTCTACCTGGCTCACTAGGAACGCTTGCCCTACTTTTGGAGGCCTCCGTAAAAGTGCTTCCAAAACCTGCTGCAACTGCGAGTCTTCGCTGCATGATGAGTGCTGCCAATGCATTAAAGATCCTAAATGAATGGGCTGGGCAACCATTACCGCTCAATGCCAGCGCTTGGATTGGCGATGCACGTGGTGAAGGTGAGCTAACCATTCGGTTGGCAGGGGCGAAGGCGGCGGTCATATCGGCCAGTCAAATGATGCAAGATCGAATCGGCGCTACCGCACTTGATGACTCAGAGGCTGATCTATTTTGGCGCAATCTTCGGGAGCAGCAGCTTTCTTGGTTTAACCAAATGCCAAATCACCATGCCCTTTGGCGACTCTCCTTGCCAGCCAACTGCCCAGCACTGGAGTTGCCCAAGGACTGCTCACCAAGAATCATTATGGAATGGCACGGACAAGAGCGCTGGATACAAGGTCCTGCCAATGAATCGACAGTAAAGGTATTGGAAAATCTGGCGTTGGAGCATGGCGGTCATGTGACATGCTTTCGATTAATGAGCACAGTAGCAATTGAACGGTTTACACGTTTAGAGTCAAACCCTCTCACTGCAGGTTTAGAAATGGTTCAAAAACGGTTGCGGCACTCCTTTGATCCCTTTGGAGTATTTACCACTGGGCGCTTACCTTAAGTATGGAAACAAAATTAGCCCCTGAGTTCATCAATACCGCGGACGGTATTGAAGTAAAACGTATTTTGGGCAAATGCGTGCACTGCGGTTTTTGTACAGCAACCTGTCCAACCTATCAATTATTAGGCGATGAGCTAGATGGGCCTCGTGGTCGCATTTATCTAATCAAGCAAATGGCTGAGGGTCAGGCGCCCACTGAAAAAACCAGAACCCATTTAGATCGTTGTTTAACGTGTCGAAATTGCGAAAGTACATGTCCGAGCGGTGTGGAATATGGCAAGTTAGTGGATATCGGCCGTAAATGGGCTGAAGAGAAGACGGCACCACGCCCCATTGGACAAAAATTGATACGCTGGCTGTTAAAGGAGGGGTTAACGAACAAACCTTTATTTGATTTAGCGATGCAGATAGGTCGCTTTATGCGGCCTTTAATGCCAGCCTCCATCGCTCGCAAAGTACCACAGGGCTTACCTGCCGGTCACAGACCGACTAAAGAACATTCCCGCAAAATGGTGTTGCTTGATGGGTGTGTGCAACCTGGCATGTTGCCAAACATCAACCATGCCACAGTCCGTGTATTCGATGCACTTGGCATTCAATTAATCAGTTCTACCAAAGCGGGCTGTTGTGGCGCACTCCGGTATCACCTCAATGACCAAGCTGGTGGCTTAGAGGATGCAAAGCGCAATATCGATGCTTGGTGGCCATTGATTGAGAATGGTAAGGATTCAGCCGAAGCGATTGTGATGAATGCATCGGGCTGCGGGGTCATGGTCAAAGACTACGGTCATTTGTTAGCAGATGACCCTGCCTATGCAAAGAAAGCAGAGCGCATCTCACAACTATGCAGAGATGTTTCGGAGCTCCTTCCTGAGTTTAAAGATGCATTAATAAACCAAATTGGCACGCATCCAAAGCCTGGTGTGGTTTACCACCCACCGTGTACGTTGCAACATGGTCAACAAATCCGTGGAA
The DNA here is from genome assembly GCF_030297615.1 of Polynucleobacter sp. HIN8. NCBI lineage: Bacteria > Pseudomonadati > Pseudomonadota > Betaproteobacteria > Burkholderiales > Burkholderiaceae > Polynucleobacter > Polynucleobacter sp. HIN8. Next base: position 1,704,097 of record NZ_AP028139.1, read on the forward strand.
AAGTTGAAGGCCTTCTCGAAGGCTTAGGAATTTCAGTAAATTTGTGTGCGGACAGTCACCTATGCTGTGGCTCAGCTGGTACCTACTCAATTTTGCAAGCTGATCTTTCTGAGCAATTGCGATCGCAAAAACTACAAAATCTTGAGGCGGCTTGCACTCAATCAGGTGCGACGACGATTGTCTCTAGCAACATTGGTTGCATTAGTCATTTGCATCAAGATCATCTTCCCGTGCGCCATTGGATTGAAATCATTGATCAACTACTGTCAAAAAATCCATGAGCCGAATTACTGATCGCTTAATGGCTGTTCGGCATCGCATCGATGCAGCGGCTGAACACTTTGGTCGTGACCCGGAATTGCTTGAGTTAATTGCAGTTAGCAAAACCTTCCCGACTACTGCGATTGAGGAAGCTATGCATGCTGGTCAAAAAGCCTTTGGTGAAAATTATGTACAAGAGGCGGTTGAGAAGATTAAGCGACTTGATCAATTGCGCCCATGGCTTGAGTGGCATTTCATTGGTCCGGTACAAAGCAATAAAACGTCTGAGATTGCCGAACACTTTGATTGGATCCATACCATTGATCGCGAGAAAATTGCGCAACGCCTCTCAGATCAACGGCAAGCCCATAGTCGTCTGGGCCCTCTTCAAGCATGCGTTCAAGTCAATATCAGTCAAGAAGAAAGTAAATCGGGTGTGATGCCAAATGAAACCTTACAACTTTGCAAGGTTGTGGCCTCCCTTCCGGGTTTGGTGTTGCGTGGACTAATGGCTATCCCAGCTCCTAGCACGAATGAGACGGAGCAACGCGAGGCCTTTGCGGCCCTACGGCACCTATTTGAGGATATCCGAGTGCAAACCCAAAAAGTGCCTGGTTTTGAAGACTTTGATACCTTGTCCATGGGAATGTCGGATGATCTTGAGGCAGCAATTGCTGAGGGTGCAACGATGGTGCGCGTTGGTAGTGCAATATTTGGAGAGCGCAAACTAAGCGCTAAGATAGAGTCATGACAAATACCCAGCCGATGAGTACCGTATTTATTGGTGGTGGCAATATGGCAAGGGCCATCATTGGCGGCCTGTTGCAGCAAGGTGCCGACCCAAAGTCTATCGATGTCATTGAACCGCAAAGTCAAACTGCCAAACGGCTTGAGCACGATTTTTCGATTTCAACCTATGCTGGGATAGGCGACGCTCAGCAAATCATCAAATCAGCACACATCATCGTCTTAGCCATCAAGCCTCAAGACTTTAAGACTGTAGCCACTGAACTCGCTAAGCACTTAGAACACATCGCGCATGGTCCTGTGATTCTGAGCATAGCGGCTGGTATCCAAATTACCGATATGTCACGCTGGCTTGAATACTCCGCATGCATACGCGCCATGCCCAATACCCCTGCCCTGATTAATCAAGGAATCACCGGTTTATTTGCGCCTGCTAGCGTCAATGAGCAACAACGGCACTGCGCCCAAACCATTTGCTCTGCCGTTGGTAAAGTCATCTGGGTGCCCAATGAATCTTTGATGGATGCCGTGACCGCTTTATCAGGTAGCGGCCCAGCGTATGTATTTGCTTTCTTGGAAGCCCTTCAAGCAGGCGGAGAAAAAATGGGGCTTGCGCCAGAAATTGCTCGTGATTTGGCTTATCAAACTCTAACGGGTGCTACCGCTCTTGCTCTCCAATCTTCAGAATCCCCCATGAGCCTTCGGCAAAAAGTGACTTCCAAAGGCGGAACCACTGCTGCTGCACTTGAGGTGCTTGATCAGCAGCAGTGGGCAACTATTTTGCAAGAGGCCCTTCTTGCTGCACAAAAACGTGGAGCAGCTATGGCGAAAGAATTTGGTCAATCCTAGTCTACGGGCGTAGCGCTAGGCCCAACACAATCCCCAAAAAGAGCGCTGCACCCAACCAATTGTTATGTAAGAATGCCTTAAAGCATGCCTCACGTTGACGGGTTGCAACGAGTCGTAACTCATAGACTGCACAACCTAATGCAATAAACCAGCCCAGATAGAACCAAGGGCTTAACTGAATTATCTCGGCTACCCAAATTTGAGATGCCAATAAAAGTCCATAGCAAATCGAGATTGCCGTTACATCCAAACGCCCAAAAGTAATCGCGGAGGTTTTTAAACCTAAACGCAGATCATCATCGCGATCGACCATGGCATAAGCGGTATCGTAGGCAATCGCCCAAAATACATTACCGATGAACAAAACCCAGGCCTCTAGTGGTATTTGATTTTGTACTGCTGCAAATGCCATGGGAATACCAAAACCAAATGCTAAACCAAGGATTGCTTGTGGAATCGAGAAAAAGCGTTTCGTAAAGGGATAAATGGCTGCCAAAAGAACGGCAACTACCGAGAGTTGCTTGGTCAATCCGTTTAAAGGCTGAATTAATCCATATGACAGCAGCGCCAGAATTAAGGCAATTGCAATCGCCTCCTGATTTGAAATTTTGCCACTCGTAAGTGGGCGGTGCCGTGTCCGTTCTACATGTTTATCAAAATGACGATCAGCATAATCATTGATGGCGCAGCCAGCACTTCGCATGAATACTGTTCCAAGGCAAAAGATTAATAAAATAATGTGGTTTGGAAAGCCATCGCTTGCAATCCATAGACCCCATAGCGTTGGCCATAAGAGCAAAAGAATACCGATGGGCTTATCCAAGCGCACCAAGTAGATGTAAGACTGCAAACGCTCAGAAATCAGAGCAACCTCGCTCCAGGTAAGTCGCATGCTCGGATAGTCCGAGCAATTGCCTTCATGGCCTCTACCCGTGGATAGCCTTTTCGCCACACCAAACTAACGCGACGAGTTGGCTCCGGTGTTTCAAAAGGAATATAAAGAATCAATCCATCGCGATCATTTGGATTGCTTACTGATGTGCGCGGCAAGACCGTAATTCCGATTCCACCGGCAACCATTTGTCGGATGGTCTCTAAAGAGGATCCTTCAAAACTACGATGCTCTCCAAGGGTTAGGCCATTGCCGAAACGGTTCAGTTCAGGGCAAACGCCAAGCACATGATCCCGAAAGCAATGACCAGCACCTAATAGCAAGGTATTTTGTTCCTTCAGTTCTTTTTGGCCAATCGTTTTTCGGTCCGACCATTCATGACCTTTAGGGATCGCTACCAAGAAAGGCTCTTCATAAAGATCAACAAAATCGAGGCCAGCACTGGGAAATGGATCTGCCAAAATGGCGCAGTCGAGCTCTCCCTGGCGCAACATCTCGATGAGGCGCACTGTGAAGTTCTCTTCCAAAAATAAGGGGGCTTTTGGCAAAGTATCGCGGGCTACTCGTACAAGGCTAGGAAGTAAATAAGGGGCAACGGTATAAATCGCACCAAGTCGTAATGGTCCGGATAAGGGATCTTGTCCATGTTTAGCAAGATGCTTAAGGGCATTGGCTTCCTCTAATACCCGCTGCGCTTGCTGAATAATCACTGCGCCAAGCGTTGTGAGTGCAACATCTGAACTGGTGCGCTCAAATATTTGAGTTTGCAACTCTTCCTCTAGCTTTTTAATCGCGACTGATAAGGTAGGCTGAGATACATGACAGGCTTCAGCAGCCCGTCCAAAATGGCGCTCACGAGCAACTGCAACGATATAGCGAAGTTCGGTTAAGGTCATGGCTCTATTATCAAGCCTTTAGAAAATCCATGCGTGAGCCCAGCCAACGACCCAAATGGGCCTCGACAAGCTCTGGGTGGTTACGTAACCAATGCTCGGCGAGCTCTTGCGCAATCTGAATTAACCAGGCATCGCGTTGCAAATCAACAAACCGTAACATAGCCTCACCTGACTGCCTAGCTCCTAAAAGCTCGCCGGGGCCACGCAAAGCAAGATCGCGCTCAGCAATCACAAATCCGTCAGAAACTTCTCGGAGAGTCTGTAAGCGCTCTTTGGCAGCTAAGGATAGAGGCTCGGAATACATCAAGATGCATGCCGATTGATTAGAACCCCTCCCAACACGACCTCGTAATTGATGAATCTGCGCATAACCAAAGCGTTCGGCATGCTCAATCACCATGAGTGCAGCGTTTGGAACATCCACTCCCACCTCAATCACCGTGGTCGCAACCAACACATCAATCTGGCCCGCTTTAAAGGCAGCCATAATAGTCGCCTTCTCATCAGCCTTCAGGCGCCCATGAATTAAAGCCAGTGTGTATTCTGATAAATACTCGGATAACTCCGCGTGACTCGCAACGGCTGTTTGCAATTGCAATGCTTCGGACTCTTCAATCAGGGGGCACACCCAATAAGCCTGAAGACCCTTTTGCAACCACTGTTTCAAACCCTCAATCACCTCTTGCCGTCTTGCGTCTTTAACCAATTTGGTAGTAATCGCTTGTCGTCCAGGCGGTAACTCGTCGATAACCGAGACATCGAGATCAGCGTAATAGGTCATTGCTAGGGTTCGTGGAATCGGGGTTGCAGACATCATGAGCTGATGGCAATAGTAAGTTTCTGAGCCAATACGTTGGGTAATCTCCATGCGTTGACGAACTCCAAAGCGATGCTGCTCATCAATTACTGCTAATCCCAGGGCGGCGAATTGAACGGCGTCTTGGATTAGTGCATGGGTTCCCACAATGATTTGAGCCACACCCGATGCAATCAATTCCTGTGCGTGTTTTTTTTCTTTGCCTTTCATGCCACCCGATAGCCACACCACACGCACACCAAGTGGCTCAAACCACTCTTTAAATTTCCAATAATGCTGTTCTGCCAAAATTTCCGTTGGTGCCATGATGGCCGCTTGAAATGAGCGCTCTACCATTTGCGCGCTGGCTAAGGCTGCGATGATGGTTTTACCGCTCCCAACATCGCCCTGCAAAAGACGATTCATGGGAAATGGCTCTTTCAAATCATGAGTAATCTCCGACCATACTCTTTGCTGTGCATCGGTCAGCTCAAATGCAAGAGCGCGCATCAGTTGCGAGGGAAGATTTTTGAATTCTTTTGGCGAATGCGATTGTTTTGGCGGTGCGGGGCGCGCTCTGCGACTGGCATGCGCTTGCTTTAAAGAAATTTGCTGCGCTAGGAGTTCCTCTAATTGCACCCGACGCCAAGCAGGATGAGTCCGCTCAACAATCGATTCGGTATTGGCATCAACGGGTGGCTGATGTAAATAATGAATGGAATCACGAAGACTCCACTGCATCACGCTTTGTGCGGCAGGACTTAAAGCACTCTTTGGAATTGTCTCGGCTAAGCACTCTTCTAGACGAGAATCCTTCAAAGCATTGAGTACTGCCTTACGAATTTTGGCTTGACTCACTCCAGCAACCACCGAATACACTGGGGTTAGGCTTTTAGGAAGCGGTGCATACGGCGATACCACGCGTACCGTCGGGTGAACCATTTCTGGACCAAAATAGCCATCCCGAATATCGCCACGAACGCGTACATGCACCCCAACTGCCATTTGCTTTTGTTGACTCGGGTAAAAATTTAACCAACGAAGATTTAAGACTTCGGTATCGTCCTCGATCGCAACCAACAGTTGTCGACGGGGTCGATAAACTACCTGACTACGAATCACTCGCCCTTGCGTTTGAATAGGTCCTTGGAACCCTAATGCACAGGCCTCGTCAATCGACCACAGCTTGGTTTCATCCTCGTAACGAATGGGGAGATGGAAAGCCAATGCAACAGGCGTAGTCAGCCCCATTTTCTCGAGAGGGTCTGTAGACCCCTCACGGCTCGGTGTTTTAGGTGTTTTTGTGTTGGACTTGGTTCTCATGGTTAGAATCCCAACACCGATAGTAATGCCATGCAATTATCCGACTTCAACTACGACCTCCCGCCTGAGCTAATTGCTCAGCACCCACTTGCACAACGCTCTGCCAGCCGTCTCTTAGAACTGGGCAAAAGTGCGGGTGGAGGACCTGAGTGCATTGATCGTTCATTTACCGATATTGTCCAATTAATTGACTCAAACGATCTCCTCATTTTTAATGACACCCGCGTTATTCCGGCTCGTCTGTTTGGGCGAAAAGAAACAGGCGGTCACGTTGAAGTATTAATCGAGCGAATTACAGGGCCTAATCAAGCGATTGCTCAAATTCGCGCCTCTAAGGTTCCAAAACCCGGAGGGAAAATTCGGCTTCTCGCGCATTCGGATTTGGTCGCGCCCGAGACTCCTCCAGAACTCGTGGTCAATGGTCGAGTTAATTTAGGTGGCAATAGCGATTTTTACGAAATCATTTTTCCGGATCATGCAATGGCTGTCTTAGAACGTTATGGTGAGCTTCCATTACCCCCTTACATCAGCCACACCCCCGATGAAGAGGATGCAAACCGATACCAAACCGTCATGGCGCAAAAGCCTGGAGCCGTTGCGGCACCGACCGCGGGATTGCATTTTGACGAAGCCTTACTGAAGCGCCTACGCGATCATGGCGTGCAAATTGCAGCAATCACCTTGCATGTCGGCGCCGGGACCTTTACTCCGGTTCGGCACGAAGACTTGGCGCTGCATCAAATGCACCATGAGTGGTACTCGATCTCCAAAGATACGCTAGAGGCCATTGAACGTACCAAACAAAATCATGGCAAGGTGATCGCTGTTGGTACTACCAGCATCCGAACGCTTGAAAGTTATGCCATCAGCGGCCTTCTCGAAGGTGAAACAAATTTATTCATCACGCCCGGCTTTGAGTTCAAAATCGTCGATGCATTAATCACTAACTTTCATTTGCCAAAGTCGACTCTGCTAATGCTCGTTAGTGCATTTGCTGGAGTGGATGCCATTCGCAACGCCTACGCACATGCGATTCGCGAACGCTACCGATTCTTTAGCTATGGCGATGCCATGTTTTTGCGCCGAACCTGAGACAATACGTGCATGAGCCCACTTGAATTCACCAGCATCCAGGAGGACTCGGATAGCCATGCCCGCCTTGGAAAAATCCGCCTACCCCATGGTGAGGTTCAAACCCCTATTTTTATGCCAGTGGGAACCTATGGCACAGTAAAAGCAGTAACCCCGCGAGATCTCAAGGAAATGCAAGCCCAAATTATCTTGGGCAATACTTTTCACTTGTGGTTGCGACCCGGCCTAGATGTAATTCGTAAACATGGTGGCCTGCATCGATTTATGGGCTGGGATAAACCAATTTTGACCGACTCAGGGGGCTTCCAGGTATTTAGCTTAGGTGCTTTACGAAAAATTACGGAAGATGGCGTAACTTTCTCTTCACCGATTAATGGCGATAAATTATTCATGTCCCCAGAGGTATCCATGGAGATTCAGGCAACGCTCAATAGCGATATTGCCATGCAGTTTGATGAATGCACGCCCTATGAAACGAATGGACAGCCGACTTCCGAAAAATCCGTAAACGAATCCTTACAACTCTCCTTGAGGTGGGGTGAACGTTCGATCAAGCGCTTTCGAGAACTCGAAACCGGTAATGCCCTATTTGGAATCGTTCAGGGTGGCATGTATGAAAAACTTCGGGATGAGTCGCTTGCGGGTATAGCAAATCAGGGCTTTGATGGAATTGCAATTGGCGGCCTTTCCGTTGGCGAACCCAAGCCTGAATTTGAACGCATCTTAAGTCATACGGGACCGCGCCTACCTAAGCACTTACCGCATTACCTGATGGGAGTTGGAACCCCTGAAGATTTGGTGCTTGGGGTCAGTATGGGAATTGATATGTTTGATTGCGTGATGCCAACGCGCAACGCCCGAAATGGATGGCTATTTACCCGCTTTGGGGATCTCAAACTTCGTAATGCTGGCTATCGCGACGATGATCGACCAATTGACATGCAATGCAGCTGCTATACCTGCCGCCACTTTACCCGCTCCTATTTGCATCACCTCCAAAAAGCCAATGAAATCCTAGGGGCGCAGTTAAATACGATCCATAATCTTCATTACTACTTAGAGCTCATGGAAGGCATTCGATCTGCTCTTAAAGAGGGGGTTTTCTCCCAATTTAAAGCCTTATTCCACCATCAGCGTCAACGCGGGATTGAGCCCCACCAAGACTAAGGCTTTTTAGGAAAGCACTTCCCTCAAAATCCCAATGAATAGCCAGACGGTTTAGAATTGCGGCTTACGTGTCGTAATTAATTGGAGGCTCCAAGATGTTGATTAGTAATGCATTTGCGCAAAGTGCGCCTGCTGCCGGTGGCGATGCTGGTGGATTAATGAGTTTTATTCCTTTAATTCTGATGTTCGTGGTGCTTTATTTCATCATGATTCGTCCACAAATGAAACGCCAAAAAGAGACCAAAGCCATGCTCGAGGCCCTTGCAGCCGGTGATGAGGTCATTACCGCTGGCGGTATTTTGGGTAAAGTGACTGCAGTTAAAGATCAGTACGTAACGCTTGAATTAGTACCGGGCACCGAAGTTCAAATGCAAAAGAATGCGGTAACCAGCGTTCTTCCAAAAGGTACGATTAAATCCGTTTAATGAATCAGGGCACCATGATTGGTGCCCAGTAAGCCAGCTCTATGAATCGCTACCCCCTTTGGAAATACCTTGTCATTGGGGTAGCCCTTGCCATTGGCTTTTTGTATGCCTTACCAAACATCTTTGGCGAGGCGCCTGCCGTTCAAATCTCCGCGGCTAAACCTACGATTAAGGTCGATTTAACTACTCAATCGCGGATTGAAACACTTCTTAACGAATCGGGTATTAAAAATACTGGGATTTTTTATGAGCGAACTGGGAATGTTGGCAGCATCAAGATTCGCTTTGAAAATACCGACACGCAGCTCAAGGCGCGTGATTTAGTTAATCAAAAGCTCAATGCCGATCCCAAAGAGCCAAACTATATTGTTGCGCTCAATCTTCTCTCTAATACTCCAAACTGGTTAAGCTCAATCAATGCCCTTCCCATGCCTTTGGGCCTGGATCTTCGTGGTGGCGTCTACTTCTTGTTGCAAGTTGATATGCAAGGCGCAGTCCAAAAGAAATTAACTTCCTTGGCAACCGATATTCGGGGACAGCTGCGTGATAAAGGGATTCGTCATCAAGGCATTGAGCGTGCGGGTGACGCGATTACGATTCGCTTTGGATCGACTTCAGAAGCGGATACTGCTCGCTCGACACTGGCAGGTCCCCAAGCCGAACTCGAGTGGCTCATTGAAAAAGTGGCCGATGGTGCCAAACTGGTTGGACGGTTTAAAGCTAGTGCACTTAAAGAGGTTCAAGAAAATGCCGTCAAGCAAAACATCATCACCCTCAATAAACGAGTTAATGAATTAGCGGTCAAGGAACCAGTCATCCAGCAACAAGGGTCTGAGCGGATTGTTGTTCAACTGCCAGGCGTTCAAGATACTGCCCGCGCCAAAGACATCATTGGTCGTACCGCAACCTTAGAGTCCCGCCTCGCTGACCCGGTCGCCTCAACCATTGGCTTAAATGAGACTCCACCACCGGGAACGGATGTGTTTCGTTTTGGCGAGAACCGCCTGGGGGTCTTTAAAAAATCCGTGATTTTTACAGGCGATCGGATTACCGACGCCAGTGCAGGCTTTGATCAAAACCAGCGTCCCTCCGTCAATATCTCACTGGATGCAGCTGGCGGTCGAGTCATGCAAGAAGTAACGCGTGAGAACATCGGTAAACCCATGGGTATGATTTTGTTTGAAAAGGGTAAGGGCGAAGTACTAACCATTGCAACGATTCAAGGTGAGTTTGGCTCCAAATTTCAAATTACCGGGCAACCAACCACTGAAAGCGCAAACGATCTTGCTCTCCTACTCCGCGCCGGGTCCTTAGCTGCTCCTATGGAAATTATTGAAGAACGCACCATTGGTCCTAGCCTAGGGCTTGAAAACATTGAGAAGGGATTCAAATCTCTCATTTATGGGTTTGCCGCCATTGCGATATTCATGATTGCGTATTACTTACTGTTTGGATTTTTTTCAGTCATCGCCCTGGGCGTCAATATTGTTTTACTTATTTCCCTGCTCTCGATGCTGCAAGCTACCCTCTCTTTACCGGGAATTGCAGCAATGGCATTGGCAATTGGTATGGCGATTGACTCGAACGTTCTCATCAATGAGCGGATCCGTGAAGAACTTCGGAATGGCGCAGCTCCGCAGACGGCCATTGCCATTGGTTTTGATAAAGCCTGGGCTACGATTTTGGATTCCAATATCACTACGCTGATTGCTGGTATTGCATTACTTGCCTTTGGATCTGGTCCAGTCAAAGGCTTTGCAGTTGTCCATTGCCTCGGTATTCTGACTTCAATGTTTTCAGCAGTCTTCTTTGCCCGTGGCATCGTCAATCTTTGGTATGGGCGAAAGAAGAAATTGCCATCGATTTCAATTGGCCAAGTTTGGCGACCCGAGGGGAAATAGGTCATGGAATTTTTCAGAATCCGCAAAGATATCCCCTTCATGCGTCATGCATTGTTACTCAATGCATTTTCATTTATTACATTTCTCGCTGCGGTCTTTTTTATTTGGCAAAAGGGCTTGCACCTTTCAATTGAGTTTACTGGCGGGACCGTCATGGAGATTACTTATCCCCAAACTGCCCCACTTGACTCAATCCGTGATCAGATTGCCAAAATTGGATATACCGATACCCAAATTCAGAACTTTGGAAGCTCACGCGACATCATGATTCGTTTGCCTCTTCAGCGAGATCAAACGGGTCAGGTCATTCCTTCAGCGCAGCAAAGCAGTGCCGTGATGCAAGTACTAGAAGCGAACAATTCTGGGGCAAAACTGCAGCGTGTTGAATATGTCGGGCCACAAGTTGGTAAAGAGCTTGCTGTTGACGGAGTTAAAGCTCTTATCTTTGTTGTGATCGGCATCATGATCTACCTTGCATTCCGTTTTGAATGGAAATTTGCTGTCGCTGGTATTTTGGCCAACCTTCATGACGTCGTAATCATTTTGGGATTTTTTGCTTTTTTCCAATGGGAGTTTTCGCTCTCCGTACTGGCCGCTGTATTGGCGGTTCTTGGCTACTCGGTGAACGAGTCGGTGGTGATCTTTGATCGAATCCGCGAGAACTTTCGTAAACAGCGCAAGATGAATACCCGTGAAATTATTGATAGCGCAATTACGAGCACGATCAGCCGAACCGTAATCACCCACGGCAGCACCGAGATGATGGTGGTTGCGATGCTTATTTTTGGTGGGCCGTCCCTCTTCTATTTCGCTCTTGCGCTCACGATTGGTATTTTGTTTGGAATTTATTCATCGGTATTCGTCGCCGCTGCGATTGCAATGTGGCTTGGTATTAAGCGCGAAGACCTCATCAAAGCGGATCGCAAACCTAATGAAAATAATCGGCCTGATGACCCTAATTTTGGAGCGCAGGTTTAAGCTGATCTAAGATTCGTTGGGTTGCGCCTTGGTGTTCTGCAGCAAAATGAAGGGCGTAATCTGTGCGTTTTTTACGCTCTGCGTTATTGACCAATAGTTCCTCGATCGCTTTTGCTAAGGCGTTTATTAACTCTGAATTCAAATCACCGGTCACTCGAATCGCTGCGCCGCAAGCAATGGCATCCTCGCTGGCTTTCTGGAAATTATAAGTATGCGGCCCCAAAATCACTGGGCAACCATTTGCACATGCCTCAATGAGATTTTGTCCGCCGGTTGGCAAAAGACTACCGCCCATCACCACAAAATCACTAGCAGCGTAGTAAGCCGCCATCTCCCCCATTGAGTCACCAAGCAGAACATCGATTTTTGCCCAATGCAAGGATGGGTCTACCTCTTCACTGGAACGCGGATCACTCATGCCTGAGCGGCGTTCAAAAGCCAACCCCGATTGATAAATGAGATCAGCAACTTCAGAGAAGCGATCTGGATGGCGCGGCACCATCATGAGTAACGGTGGGCTCGTCCAGTTGTTGGTTGTCAGGATATGCTTCCAAGCTTCTAAGATAATCGCTTCTTCACCGGCTCGCGTACTTGCAGCACAAACTGCTAACCGGCCTTGGACTTGAATCGCAATTTTCCAATGCATTCCGAGAGCGAGTGTTTCTGGTTGACTGGCGATATCAAACTTCATATTACCAACGATGTGAACATTCTTGACGCCTAGAGCTTGATAGCGCTTTGCGTCATGCCCTGACTGAGCCAAAATTCCTGTAAACGATTGGAAGAGTATCTGCCCTGCCTGCCCAAAATTCTGCACACGTTTAAAGCTACGTTCAGATAGGCGAGCATTGATTAGAAAAAGGGGCATCCCGAGCTGGTGCGCCCGAAATACAAAACCTGGCCATGCCTCGGTTTCCATCAGCAATCCAAGTTGGGGTCGAAAACGCTTTAGGAAGCGCTCGATCGCCCAACAAAGATCGTAGGGTAAATAAACCTGCTGGAGTCGACCCTGCTGAATTGCTTTCCAATAAAGTGCGCTACCCGCTTCACGCCCTGTCGGAGTCATGTGCGTTAAAAGAACAGGGTGACCTTCATGGAGCAGTCTCTCAATTAAGGCTTGGGTTGCATGCGTTTCCCCCACCGAAACAGCATGAATCCATATCGGCTGAGTTTGTAATTTTTTTGCTCCATAGAATCCAAAACGTTCAGCGATATGTTGACGATAACCCCGATGGTAGCGACTACGCCACAGGAGGCGCAAAATGACAAACGGTATTAATAAATGCCAAATCGCCTCATACAAAAAATAGAGGCCAAAGGGATAATGCGCGATCGGATGTTTGGATCGACTCAACGCTTACTTGACTTCAATCGCGATGCTAACTCAGCTGCCTTGCCCGTATATGAAGCGGGGGTCATTTTTAATAAGCGTTTCTTCTCTGGCTCAGGAATCGCAAGGGTTTTAATGAAACGATGCAATACCTCACGAGTAATCGCTTTACCCCGAGTTAAATCTTTCAACTGCTCATAGGGGTTCTCAATCCCGTAACGACGCATCACGGTCTGAATAGGCTCAGCCAAAACTTCCCAGCAATTATCAAGATCAGATGCAATTGCGGCCTCATTCACTTCCAATTTAGAAAGTCCACGCAGGGCACTGTCATATGCCAACACACTATGACCAAATGCTGGGCCTAAATTACGCAAGACGGTTGAATCAGTAAGATCGCGCTGCCATCGTGAAATAGGAAGCTTTTCAGCCAAGTGGCGCAGGAGTGCATTTGCAATTCCAAGATTACCCTCAGAGTTCTCAAAATCAATCGGATTGACTTTATGGGGCATGGTGGAAGAACCAATCTCACCCGCTTTAGTTTTTTGCTTAAAGTAGCCAAGCGCAATATAAGCCCAGAAATCCCGATCGATATCTAACAAAATTGTATTGGCTCGAGCAATGGCATCGAATAACTCAGCCATACCGTCGTGGGGCTCAATCTGAATCGTATAGGGATTAAATTCCAAACCAAGACGCTTTTCAACGACTCCTTTGGCAAATTCTTCCCAGTCAAACTCAGGATAAGCCGCTAAATGGGCGTTGTAGTTACCGACCGCACCATTCATCTTGCCAAGCAGTGCGACGTGGCCAATGGTTTGAATCGCCCGCTCTAAACGTTTTGCCATATTGGCAATTTCCTTACCCAGGGTCGTGGGTGATGCTGGCTGACCATGGGTTCGAGAGAGCATTGGAGTGGTGGCATACCGAACCGCCAGCTCATTTAATGCTTTCAAAATCAATCGCAGTTGCGGAATTAATACGTGATCACGTGCGCCTCGCAGCATCAGGCCGTGCGAGGTATTGTTAATGTCTTCCGAAGTGCAGGCAAAGTGGATGAACTCACTCGCTTTTAATAATTTTGGACGTTTAGCGACCTTTTCTTTCAACCAGTACTCCACCGCTTTGACATCATGGTTGGTGATCGCCTCAATGTCTTTAATGCGCTGCGCATCTGCCTCTGAAAAATCACTGGCAAGCTGAAGGAGAAAAGCCTCATCGGCAGAGTCAATTTTAGGAATATTGGCTAACTTGGCCTCACTAAGGGCTAAAAGCCATTGGATCTCGACAACAACCCGTTGCTGCATGAAAGCTGCCTCAGATAGCCAAGGACGCAGGGCATCTAGTTTTTTTGCATACCGGCCATCCAGTGGCGATAGTGCAGTTAATGAAGTTAGCGTGGACAAGGGGTTCTCGTGACAAAGTGTTCAAAACCTGATTTTAATGGGTTTATGACGAGTCTCATAGATTGCTATACTGCGCTCTTATGAAAATTATTGGATCATTAACCAGTCCCTTTGTTCGCAAAGTCCGTATTGTTATGGCAGAAAAAAAGATTGATGCCGAGCTCGTACTTGAAAACGTTTGGGATTCGGGTACCTCCATTGCGGAATTCAACCCACTTAGCAAGGTTCCATGCTTACTCATGGACGATGGTGGGGCTATGTTTGATTCAAGGGTAATTGCTGAATACATCGATACCTTAAGCCCAGTCGGCAAACTGATCCCTGCCACTGGACGAGAGCGTGCTGCAGTGAAAACATGGGAGGCATTGGCTGACGGAATAATCGATGCTGGCATTTTGGTGCGCCTTGAAAAAACATTTCGGGGTGAGGGCGAACAAAGCGAAAAGTGGCTTGACCGACAAATGCACAAAGTGCATCAAGGTATGGCGACGATGTCAACGAGTTTAGGCAGCTCAAAATGGTGCCATGGCAATCAATTTAGCCTTGCAGATATCGCCCTCGGATGTGCCCTTGGCTGGTTTGAATTGCGGTTTCCTGAACTTGATTGGAAAACTAAATATCCAAATCTTGCAACGCATTTTGCACAATTATCGGAACGTACTTCGTTTAAACAGACTACCCCGCCAGCGCAGTAATCCTTAGCGAACAATAATTCCGCCACCCAAGCAAACGTCCCCTTGGTACAAAACGGCTGACTGACCTGGTGTGACTGCCCATTGTGCTGCCTTAAATTGCAACTCAAAAGAATTATCCTGTTCCGCTGTAATCGCGCACAGTGCATCCTCTTGTCGATAACGGGTTTTTGCACTGTATTGGCCAAGGGGTGGTTCATGGCCAGCAATCCACGAGGCATCGATTGCCGCCAACCGTTCGCTCAATAACCAAGGATGATCGTGACCTTGTGCCACATAGAGGGTGTTATTGGAGATGTCTTTACGGGCCACATACCAAGCGTCACCCGTACCGTCTTGGCTTCCGCCCAAACCAATTCCCTTGCGTTGCCCTAAAGTAAAAAATGCCAAGCCCATATGCTCACCTAAGTGCTTACCATCCACACTCAAGATCGGGCCTGGGGCTCTCGGTAAGTAGCGGTTTAAAAATTCTCGAAAGGGACGTTCCCCAATAAAACAAATCCCCGTTGAGTCTTTTTTGCGGGCATTTGGCAAACCCAAATCCGCAGCGATTTCTCGAACCTCTTTTTTCGTAATTCCGCCAAGTGGAAATAAGACTTTTGATAATTGGGCTTGCGTTAAGCGGTGTAAGAAATAGCTCTGATCTTTACTAAGATCAGTAGCTTTAAGCAATTGAACGCGATTGGCATGGCGTTCAACTCTGGCATAGTGCCCGGTGGCAATGAGATCAGCCCCCAAATTGATTGCATGATCTAAAAATGCCTTGAACTTAATCTCTGCATTACATAACACATCAGGATTGGGGGTTCGACCTGCCGCGTACTCCCTCAAGAAATCAGCAAAAACACGTTCACGATATTCTTTTGCAAAGTTCACTGCTTCAACATCGATTCCCAACAAATCAGCAACGGATACAACATCAATCCAATCTTGCCGTGCCGAACAATACTCATCTTCATCATCGTCTTCCCAGTTTTTCATGAAGAGGCCAACCACTTCGTAGCCCTGTTCTTTCAGTAACCAAGCAGCCACCGAGGAATCAACACCCCCAGACATCCCCACCACCACCTTTGGCTTGCTAGGGCTTGTTTTTTCTGGGGATTGAGCGGTCATCATGGATAAAAAATCGAATTATTAGGGGAAACCATTAAAAAGTGCGAAAATACAGAAATTGTTTCAAGCTCACATATTGTAAAAGTCTCGGCCAGCCTCTGGCCAAAGGGATATACAGGAGACTGAGCTGGCTAGCTCACAAGGCATGGCTAATTTATTAAAATGGTTCCTTTTTTAAAAATTCTTGCATTTGGAGATACGCCATGCGCATTGGAGTGCCGCTGGAAACAAGGCCCGGAGAGACCCGGGTTGCCGCGACCGCTGAGACCGTTAAAAAGCTAATTAGCCAAGGTCACCAGGTCATTATTCAATCCGGCGCGGGAGTTGGCGCCAGCTTGCCGGATGCCGCCTATAAGGCCGTTGGTGCCAGTATTGGCTCTGCAACGGATGCATTTTCCTGTGAGATTGTTCTCAAGGTTCGCGCCCCTCAAACCGATGAACTCAAGCAGATCAAATCCGGATCTGTCCTGATCGGAATGCTTGATCCCTTTGATAATGCAGGAATTTCTGCCATGGCAGCCCAGGGAATCACGGCATTTGCCCTTGAGGCCGCACCGCGGACCACCCGCGCCCAAAGTATGGATGTCCTATCCTCCCAAGCCAATATTGCTGGCTATAAGGCGGTTATGTTGGCCGCTAATGAATATCAACGCTTTATGCCAATGCTGATGACGGCTGCGGGAACCGTCAAAGCTGCCCGTATTCTGATCCTGGGCGCAGGGGTTGCTGGTTTACAGGCCATTGCGACTGCTAAACGTCTCGGCTCGGTCATTGAGGCTTCTGACGTGCGCCCTGCTGCCAAAGAGCAAATTGAATCCCTTGGCGCTAAGTTTGTCGATGTGCCCTATGAAACCGATGAGGAACGCGAGATTGCCCAAGGCGTTGGTGGTTATGCCCGTCCCATGCCAGAAGCTTGGATGAAACGTCAAGCAGCCCTAGTGGCGGAGCGCGCAGCACAAGCTGACATTGTGATCACCACTGCCTTAATTCCTGGCCGCAAACCTCCCGTTCTCTTGCATGCCGATACCGTCGGAAAGATGAAAGCTGGCTCGGTCGTGATTGATATTGCCGCTGGTCGTGGGGAGAACGGTTCGGGGAACTGCCCTCTTACGCGAGCGGATCAGGTAATCAATCACAACGGGGTAAAGATCGTTGGTTACACCAATTTACCGAGTATGGTTGCTGCCGATGCCTCAGCCCTCTATGCCAGAAATTTGCTTGATTTCATGAAGCTCATCATTAATAAGGAAGGGCAACTCGCCATTCCTGCTGCAGCCGATGACGACATTGTTGCCGCCTGCTTGATGTGCCGAGATGGCCAAGCCATTCGCACCAATTAATTATTGAAGGAACCAATATGGATGCTGCCGCTATTCAAAACCTATTAACCGTCCAAAACATCACGGTTTTTGTGTTAGCCATTTTTGTGGGCTACCACGTGGTGTGGAATGTTACGCCTGCCTTACATACCCCACTTATGTCGGTCACGAATGCAATTTCAGGAATCATTATTGTGGGTGCCATGCTGCAAACTGAAGTCATCAATGGCGATGAAATTACCTTAACGAGCTTGATTGGAGCGCTAGCTATTTTTCTAGCGTCTATCAATATCTTTGGTGGTTTTATGGTCACGCGGCGAATGCTTGAGATGTTCAAGAAAAAAGCTCCGAAGAATGAATCGGCTGGTCACTAATAAGAGAGCACATCATGTCAAACTTCACAGCCATTTCTTATCTCGTCTCATCCGTGCTATTTATTTTGGCACTTAAAGGACTCTCGTCCCCAACCACCTCGCGCCAAGGCAATGTCTACGGTATGGTTGGGATGGCACTCGCCGTCATTACCACCTTTCTAGTCCCGTCATTTAAGCCAGTCTATTGGTTAATTGGGGGAGCAATTATCGCTGGCGCCATCATCGGTTCAATTGCCGCGCAGCGCGTGCAAATGACCAAGATGCCCGAGCTTGTCGCCTTAATGCACTCTTTCGTCGGCTTGTCGGCAGTATTAATTGCGATTGCTGCGGTCTTCAATCCTGCTCAAGCCCACAGCGGAGCCCAAAAAATTGAGTTATTCATTGGCGCTTTCATTGGAGCAATTACCTTTACAGCCTCTATCATTGCGTTTGGAAAACTCTCTGGTAAGGTCAGCGGTAAACCAGTGAGCTTTTCAGGGCAGCATTTACTCAACCTGATCATGGCGATCTTGATGGTCGCTGCAGGCGTTGCGTACTTCCTCACCGATAGTCACGCCGCATTCTTAATCATGTGCGCGATTGCGTTGGTACTTGGTGTGACCTTAATTATTCCGATTGGTGGCGCTGATATGCCAGTGGTGGTCTCAATGCTCAACAGCTATTCCGGTTGGGCAGCCGCTGGTATTGGTTTTACCCTCAACAATCCAGTGCTGATTATTGCGGGCGCTTGCGTTGGATCTTCTGGTGCGATTCTGTCGTACATCATGTGTAAGGCCATGAATCGCTCGATTACCGCTGTTCTACTCGGCGGCTTCGGTGCGGAAGCTGCTGCCGGCGGTGACGATGGCGGTCCAAAGAACTACAAAACAGGTTCTGCAGAGGATGCTGCCTTCTTAATGACTAATGCCGATACGGTAATTATTGTTCCAGGATATGGCCTAGCGGTAGCACGTGCTCAGCATGCCCTTAAAGAGCTTACTGAGAAGTTAATTCATCATGGTGTAACGGTTAAATACGCCATTCACCCTGTTGCCGGTCGTATGCCAGGACATATGAACGTTCTCCTAGCGGAAGCAGAAGTTCCGTACGACCAAGTATTTGAGATGGAAGACATTAACAGTGACTTTGGACAGGCAGACGTGGTCTTGGTTCTGGGTGCAAATGACGTGGTAAATCCTGCAGCACGCACTCCCGGTAGCCCAATCTTTGGTATGCCAATTTTGGAAGCGTTCAAAGCTAAAACTATCATCGTGAACAAGCGCTCAATGGCAGCCGGCTACGCTGGTCTCGATAATGAGCTCTTCTACATGGACAAAACCATGATGGTCTTTGGTGATGCTAAGAAAGTCGTGGAGGATATGGTCAAAGCGGTGGATTGATCAATTCTTGTGAGTAATCAAAAGGCAGCCTCGGCTGCCTTTTTTTATCGAAAGCCTAAGCGATCCTTATCGGTTCGCTCTTGTCCGTCGACAAATAACTTTTTACATAAACCTGCCCCGCTACCATGAGGCGTTTTACTGGCCTCCTTTTGCATCTTAAACATCGCCTCAAAACAATCGCGGCGATGGTCATATTGACTGATAACGGTTTTGATCTCTTTACCTTTATAAAAATAGGTGAAATCAAGCGTCCAAAATTGATCGCCCAAGGGGATTGGCTCACCCTTTTTAAGAACGATCGGTTCTTGCTGCTTTACCTGTGGTGCACATCCAAACAGAAACAGTATGACTCCGATAGCTGTAATTTTATTCATTAAAAATAGTCATTCATTTTTCGTAATGTCAGCTCATAGTATCCAAAGTTTTGGGAAATAAAAAGGGCAGCCTAGGCTGCCCTCTGTTTTGGACCGAAGTCTTGTTACATCATTCCGTCCATACCGCCCATACCGCCCATACCACCCATACCGCCTGGCATACCGCCACCTGCAGATTCCTCTTTTGGAGACTCTGCAATTGCGCAGTCAGTGGTTAACAATAGTGCAGCAACGGATGCAGCATTGACCAATGCGGTTTTAGTAACCTTGGTTGGATCAATCACACCTTGTGCAACTAAGTCACCATACTCACCGGTCGCAGCGTTATAACCATGATTACCTTTGCCAGCTGCGACTGAGTTAACAACTACGCTTGCCTCATCACCAGCATTAGAAACGATGATACGCAGTGGCTCTTCCATGGCACGCAACACAATGCTAATACCAGCATTTTGATCAGGATTGTCCCCCTTGAGACCAGCAATGCCTTGCTTCGCACGAATCAGTGCAACGCCGCCGCCAGGAACAATACCCTCTTCAACGGCTGCACGAGTTGCATGCAAAGCGTCATCCACACGCGCCTTCTTCTCTTTCATTTCGACTTCGGTTGCGGCACCAACACGGATTACAGCAACGCCACCTGCTAACTTAGCAACACGCTCTTGTAATTTCTCACGGTCATAGTCACTAGTGGCTTCGTCAATCTGCACCCGAATGTTCTTAACGCGCGCTTCGATCGATTTTCCATCACCTGCACCATCAATAATGGTGGTGTTCTCTTTGCCAATCTCAACACGTTTAGCTTGTCCAAGGTGCTCAAGTGTGGTTTTCTCGAGAGTCAAACCAACTTCCTCGGCAATCACTTGGCCACCGGTCAAGATTGCAATATCTTCCAACATCGCTTTGCGACGATCACCAAAACCGGGAGCCTTTACAGCACAGGTCTTTAAGATGCCACGAATATTGTTCACGACCAAGGTTGCCAAGGCTTCACCTTCAACATCTTCAGCAACAATCATCAATGGTCGACCCGATTTAGCGACTTGCTCAAGAACTGGTAAGAGATCGCGAATATTGCTGATCTTCTTATCAAACAAGAGGATGTAAGGGCTTTCCAAAACAGCGGTTTGCTTCTCAGGCTGATTAATGAAGTATGGGGACAAGTAGCCACGGTCAAACTGCATACCCTCTACTACTTCTAACTCGTCTTCAAGTGACTTGCCATCTTCAACAGTAATCACACCCTCTTTGCCAACCTTCTCCATGGCTTCAGCGATACGCTTACCAATGCTCTCATCGCTGTTCGCTGAAATCGAACCAACTTGTGCAATTTCTTTGGTGGTGGTGCAAGGTTTGCTAATTTTTTTGAGCTCTTCAATCGCAGCCGTTACCGCTTTATCAATACCGCGCTTGAGATCCATTGGATTGTGGCCAGCAACTACATACTTCATCCCTTCACGAACAATCGATTGAGCCAATACCGTTGCCGTTGTTGTGCCGTCACCTGCGATATCAGCGGTCTTGGAAGCAACTTCTTTAACCATCTGAGCGCCCATGTTCTGAAGTTTATCTTTGAGCTCAATCTCTTTCGCTACTGTGACGCCATCCTTGGTGATGGTTGGCCCGCCAAATGAGCGCTCGATCACCACATTACGACCTTTGGGTCCAAGAGTTACCTTGACCGCATTTGCGAGGATATTGACACCCTCAACCATCTTGACGCGGGCGTTATCGCCAAACACTACATCTTTTGCTGCCATGATTAAATTCCTTTCTAAATGCCTAATTACTTCTGAACAACGGCCATGATGTCTTCTTCACGCATGACAAGAAGCTCGTCGCCATCCACTTTTACGGTCTGACCTGCATACTTTCCAAATAGCACGCGATCACCAACTTTGACATCGGGGGCATTTAATTTGCCACTGTCATCCCGCTTTCCTGGGCCAACGGCTAATACCTCGCCCTGATCAGGCTTTTCTGCTGCGTTATCTGGAATGACGATTCCAGAGGCGGTTTTTGTTTCTTGATCTAAGCGCTTAATAATCACGCGATCGTGTAAAGGACGTAAATTCATTCCCTCTCCTATGTTAGTAAGTATTAACTAATAAAATTTGCTGCCTCATTATCTCTGCACATCATGCTAAATATATGATTTATATAATTATTTTCATAGAAATGAAGTAATTTATAATCACTGTTAGCACTCTCGTGTAGTGAGTGCTGATTATATAGGTCTTCATTAGCTATTTTCAAGGGCCCGCTTTTCTCAACCCCAACGACACGGGTTTTGAATGATGAATGCCACCGTCAGGCAGCTGTAGGAGATTTCCTACACATAAATCATCTTTATGCCCTTACTTAAAACCTTTGGCATGCATAGACTCGTTGATATTCGATTGGAGAGATCATGAGCCCTAAATCACGGCTTTATAACTTGGTAATGGCATGGAAGAACAAGCCCTTCCGCCAACTGCGCGACATTGAACAGCCCTATTGGGAAAGCCCAAAGCATGAAGATCAATTTGCTCAGGCTACCCCAAGAAACGTCGTCGATCCATTGGCATATCGAGGAATTGATTTTGAGCCAATCTTTAATCGCTCTGGAAGTAGCCTAAAGGGTGTTTTATTTCGGCCCTTATTAAGCGCTTCCTCATCCGAGGTTCTGCGTTACTGCATGGAGGGGATTGATGCAATTCATTACTGGCAATGCAGTAATCGGATCATCCCCCTCATTCTGCCAATCAAAGTGACGGATCTAAAAATTGAAGCATGTGTTGATGGACTATGCGATCTGATTCTAAATTCAAGACTCCCGATTGGTTTAATCAATATTGGCTTTTTGCATCATCAAGACATCGATAACGAGTTAACCGCTGCAGTCACGAAGCTAAGGCGTTTGGGGGTGCTATTTCATGCTCTTCAATTTGATGGAAACCCCAATACCATCAAATTGATTAGTCAATTTCAGTTTGAAGCCGTGCATTTGGATGTTTCACACCTTCGTGAAACAAGCTCCTTAAGTGGAACCCAACTCATCAACCAAATTCACTTATTGAAGAAGTGGTCCTGCAAAACCTATTTCAGTAATGTCACCTTTGTTCGCGATAACGAACTTGCCTATCAACTGGGTATCGATTATTGCTACGGCAGCCTCATGCTCTCACCGGTTAATCGACATCAAATTATTCATATCCAAGATAGTCGTATTGGTAAGGCACTTTTTTCCATTCAAACATCAAAATAACTTTAACCACAAGGAGACCTGTAATGCGTAATAAAGTGATGTTGATTGATGATCATCCAGCCATGTTAATGGCGTTGAAATCAATGCTGTTAAACCAAGTACCATTTGAAGTGGTGGCCCAAGCCCAAAGTGGCGAAGAGTGCCTAAGTGTATTAAAGAATGTCCAACCCGATATTGTGATTCTCGATTTGGATATGCCCAAAACCGATGGCTTTGATGTCATTCGAAAAATTGGGATCTCATACCCAAATATTCGCATCCTCATCCTGTCAAGCCTTGATGAGCAAGTGTATGGGGGTCGAGTTCGTTCTTTGGGTGCCCATGGTTTTGTGAACAAAACGGCTAGCGCAAATATTATCTTGGCAGCTTGCGTTGCAGTTTCACAAGGCTATACCTTCTTCTCAACTGGACGTAATGGCCATGCAGCCTTATCCGATAGTGAAAAGATGGCATCAATTTCTGACCGAGAATTACAAGTCATGAAATACCTCGGCAAAGGGAAATCGAATGCAGAAATATCGGATCACCTCAATATCAGCAGTAAAACGGTTGCAACCTATAAGCATCGCTTATTTGATAAGTTAGGGATCTCAAACATTGCCGATCTGGTGCTATTTTGCCGTAATAACCACATCATTGAAGGCTGAGATTGGGGCGTAGCGCGATGTCTTCTTTAAAGTGGGTATTCGGACTAGGCATCGCGTTCTTCATGCATTGTGGTCATGCTCAAGGGGGCTTGCCTCAATTTACCCAAACAGAGCAAATGTGGATCAAAGCCCATCCAATGGTTCAATTTAGCATTCATGAAAAATATCGCCCGTACTGGGATAGTGGCATTTATCCCAAACTGTTCTCAAAATTAAAGGATTGTTCAGGTCTCGAATTTTCACCAAAGTGGCGGAGTTCTGAAGAGGTTGGTATTCATCAAATTCGTAATGGTGAAGTGAGTTTTGTGATTGACCCCAATCAGCAACTGGAATCGGCGGTTCCTGGCCGACTTACAGAACCGATTTTTTGGGGTCACGATGTGATGCTGGCAGCGCACTCAAAGAACACACTCCCATTGAGCCCGAAGATGGAAAAAACCGTCTTTTTTGATCGAGGTTATGGCTTCTCGGAGCCGATTAATGGTGGGCACCTCATCAATTCACCAGAATTAATTGCCCAACAATTGATAGCTGGTGATGCGCATTTTGCGGTTATGCCTTTGCGCTTAGCCGTTCATCTTAGTAAACAACTGAATTTTCAAGAGATGCAAATCCGACCTCTGGGTCATCAGCCTTTTGCGTATCGATGGTTTATTTCAGATCAAGACCGCATTCTTCACTCAATTGTGCAAAAGTCATTACATGCAGCAGATCCTTTCTTCATGGGTGAACTTTTAGCCATCCCATCCTTAGCATCAGATCGATCGCAGCATGTAATAAATTGGCTTTGGTTTGGAATTGCTGGCTCCTCTGGACTTATTGCAATCTTGCTTGGTTTCTTTGCTTGGCAACGTAAGAAGCAATTACGCACAGAGGCTGATCTCATGGATATTGCTCAAGAAGCACAGGACGCAAGCGAAGCAAAATCTGCGTTCTTAGCAACCGTTAGTCATGAAATTCGTACGCCAATGCATGCTGTAATCGGTGCACAGGAGCTGTTGCTAAAAAATAACGCACTGAATCAGCATCAACGGGAATTATTACAAAGCGCCCATACATCGGCTGCCTCTTTACTGGGCATGCTCAATCAAGTCCTCGACATCGCCAAAATTGAAGCAGGGAAATTTACGGTTGAGCATGAGCCAGTTGATTTAAAAAAAATTCTTTTCGAAATTAATCAGACCTTTTTTGTGTACGCCAAGAATAAAGGGCTGCATTTAGCTAGCTTTATTGATCCAAGTATTGCCGATGTCTTACTTCTTGACCCTTTACGTATTCGTCAAATTCTTCACAATCTCCTAAGTAATGCGATTAAATTTACAGAGCAAGGCTTTGTGTTTTTTGAGATTCGAATCCTAGCGAACGACCATGCTGGTCAATTATTAGAGTTTCGAATCATTGACCAAGGCATTGGAATGGCAAAAGAAGATATTGAGCGCGTACAAATGCCCTTTGAGCAAATTCGCTCCCACTTATCTGCGAATAACGAATCAGGGTCAAGTACTGGCCTTGGATTGAGCATTACCAATCACCTGATTGGATTAATGCAGAGTAAATTGATTATTGAGAGTGCGCCTAATCTAGGCACAAGTGTTCATTTTGTTGTGGCATTTTCTAGAACATGTCACTCCATTGAAAATAGCCAACACTCTCCTAATGCGCCAAGCCATCCCTTATTTAAGAACATTCGCGCCCTGATTGTTGAGGATCATCCAGCGAGTCGACATATCCTATTTTTGCAATTGCAAACCCTTGGTATTCATGTTGACCAGTGCGCCAATGGAGATGAGGCGCTTATGCGACTTCACGATGATTTGTATGACGTTATTCTGACCGATCACTCGATGCCTGGAATGCATGGTACCGAGTTAGCTCGCAAAATTCGTGCCTCAAGTCAGCGTGATATTGTCATTATCGGCATTACAGCAGACATTTATGCTAAGACCTCACAGTCTGAACTGATCAGATCGGGCATGAATGGCGTTCTGATTAAACCGATCCGCTTAGAATGCCTTGAGTCTGAGTTGTTAAAGCACTTACATCACCATTCATCGACCACCTTTATCAAACCATCCGTTAGCTCACTTTGCATGAGTCACTTAATTATGGAGGAGGTTTTAAAGGTTCAACTTGAAACCTTGAATGCTCTTAAAGAAACGCTTAGTCTTGACTCGCTGATGAGCTTGATTCATAAAATTAAAGGTGGCGCATTACTCAGTGAAGATCAATGGCTCTATGATCAATGCGTTCTCTTAGAAAAATCAGATGCTGAGCTAATAAGCCTGCAGAAATCATTCCAACGAATTCTTGATACCAGCAATGATCGCCTAAGAAAACAAATCAACGCGCCTAGTTAAGCGTAAAAGGCTTTTCTTAATCTAGGCGACTTTTATCAGAGCTAGCGTTTATTAACTGCATCCTTAAATGACTTGCCAGCCGAAAATTTGACAGTCTTGGATGCTGCAATCTTGATAGCCTCGCCGGTTTTTGGGTTACGCCCCATTCGTGCAGCGCGCGAACCCAAGGAAAAGCTTCCAAATCCGACCAGCTGTATCGTATTGCCCTTGGCAACACTCACCTTGATTGCATCGAGGGCTAAATTAAGAACCTCCTCAGCCTTGGTTTTACTTAAATCCGCTCCATCCGCAATCACATCCACTAAGTCTGCTTTTGTCATGATTTACTTCCTTTATTGAAGTGTTATTTGTCGAGGAGCGAATCGCCATTATTTGGCCAAACCAGATCTCCACGTTTATCCTAGCAAAGATATGAGGAAAATCTGTAAATACTTTTTGACAAATTAGAAAAATAATGAAATTTGATCGGCCAAATCGCAGTTTTCTAACTCAATATCTAGGGTTAGTACTAGCACTTTTTTGTTTTACCCCTTTTCTTGGTCATGGCGCTGTAGCCCAATCTTCAATTCCAATTGGCGTTGAGCAGGCGATTAAACGTAGCGGCATCCCAAAAGACTCGATCAGTATTGCCGTCAGTGAAATCCCTTCGGCAACCAATCCTAAGCCCGGATCGCGCCAGATCCTGAATTGGCGCGATGAGGTGGCAATGAATCCGGCCTCAACCATCAAATTACTCACTACGCTCGTTGCCCTAGATATTTTGGGACCAAAATATCGATGGAAAACTGAACTCTTCACCGATGGTGCGATCAAAAACGGTACCTTAAAAGGAAATATTTATTTTGTAGGTCACGGAGATCCCAAATGGATTCCAGAGGAACTGGATCGCTTAACAAAGCAATTACGCGATCTTGGCATACAACGCATTGACGGTAATTTAATCTTTGATCGAAGTGCATATGCCAAACAAGTGATGGATGAGGTAACCATTGATGGCGAAACCTTGCGCGCTTATAACGTCGCCCCTGATCCGTTGTTGTATGCATTTCGGACACTATCGTTTGAAATCAATCCCAACAAGACTGGCCAGGGATCTCAAATCAGCTACACCCCAAAGTTAGCTCGTTTTACGATTCAAAATGATATTTCGATGCGCCCTACCCCCTGCGATGGAACAAGACGCAATCTTCGGTTAGAAATTATTCCGAATCCAACTGAGATTGCAAGCTCGCAACTAAAGAACAAATCAGCAATTCAGTGGAAAGCTGTTTTTTCGGGAGAACTCTCTCAAAAATGTCGAGAAATTACCTTCAATGCGGTTAAGTTTGATCCTGATACGTTTCTGACTCTAGGGTTTACAGCTGCATGGGAAGATGCTGGGGGTCTTTGGGTTCGCCCACCTAGCGGTCAAGCTGGGTCAGTTCCTGTGTATGCGCGTCCTCTATTAAGTTTTGAGGGCCTGAGTTTGTTGGATGCTACCGAAGACATTAACAAATTATCAAATAATGTCATGGCTAGGCAGGTTTTTTTGACATTAGCACTTGAAAAAGTTGGCAAGCCCGCTGATATTGAATCGGCAAAAGGCGTGGTGCAGGCGTGGCTTAATCAACGAGGATTGGATTTTCCGGAACTAGTGATTGAAAATGGTTCGGGCTTATCTCGTAATGAAGCAATCTCGGCACGTCATCTCAATAGCCTCTTAATTTCAGCTCAAAACTTACCGATTGCAGAGGCCTTTGCCAATACCTTGCCGGCTGCAGGATCGGAGGGAACGATGCGTCACCGTTTAATTACGCAATTACGAAAATTTTTACACCTTAAGAAAAAGCCAGAGGCCCGAATTAAAACAGGCTCTCTAAATCATGTGCGCACCATCTCTGGTTATGTCTTTAGTAAATCAGGTCGGATCTATGCAGTGACCTCGTTCATCAATGACCCTAAAGCCAATCGAGGGCAAGAGGTGCACGATCAACTGCTCACATGGTTATTAGAAGATGGTCCAGATCCAAAAGATGCGCGCTGAAGCCGATCACGAACTGCATCCCATGCCTCAGTCTTTGGGGGGCTTGGGATAAAAATGCCTTGGTATTGGCCTTGATCAAGATCCCTTAAAAGACGATAAAGTTGCTTTGCAAGCAATGCGGGATCCATCGCAATCGCTATGAAGGTTATGTTTTGTGAATATGCTTTAAGTTCCTCTTGATGATGCGAATGCTCATGCTCCCAAACGATTACAGCCAATCGTAACTTGGGTTCTTGATTCATCAATCCACTGAGTTGAGATGCAATGTCAGATTCTGAATAGAGATACAGGGCGGTGTGAGGCGCATAGTGGGCCAGATGAGTACCGGATACTCGGGGTTGGTTCGCTGTACCTGAACTAGTGACTACATCGATTCCAGTACTTGCCTTAATCATGGATGGACTAATCGATCCTGGACGAAGTAATTTAGGTGGCCCTTCCCCAGAGACATCCAAGATCGTTGACTCAATCCCGTGTTCACAAGGGCCGCCATCCAAAATCAATAAATCTGGATTATTTGGAAACTCAGTCTCAACGTCCGCGGCGGAGGTTGGTGAGATACGTCCATAACGATTGGCAGATGGTGCGGCAATGCCGCCCCCAAAACGACGCAATAGCTCCTGGGTCAGTAGGTGAGCCGGTGAGCGAATCGCAACCGTGGATTGTCCTCCGGTGACACAATCCAAAACTAGTTTACTTTTCTCAAATACCAAGGTTAGGGGCCCTGGCCAAAAGTGTGCAATCAAAGTTAGAGCAGTCTCTGAGATATGCCGAGTCCAAGGATCTAAAATGGTCAACCACTCTTTTTCGGTATCTTTGCTACCCGCTAGTGGCGCTTGCACATGAATAATTAGAGGGTGATTAGCAGGTCTTCCCTTTAGTTGATAGATTTTTTGGACCGCATCGCGATTACTTGCATCAGCACCTAAGCCATATACCGTTTCGGTAGGAATGGCGACAAGCTGACCAGCACGAATCGTGTTGAGCGCGCGGTCTAATAAAAGCGAATGTAGCTCATCCATTACCAAGCTTAAGGAGCAATCGCTAAATGATTAGCAACCTCGGCACAGGCCTGCTTCGCCTCCTCAATGGTATGGCCCAAGCAATTGATATGACCCATCTTGCGTCCAAGCTTTGGACTTGCCTTGCCATATAAATGCAACTTCGCACTGGGATGATCCAGCACTTGATTCCAAGGGGGCTCTTGCACTACTCCGGAGGTAAACCACGCATCACCCAAAATATTGAGCATAGAAACATTCGTTAGCAGACGGACGTCTCCGAGAGGGAGTCGCGCCATGGCTCGGACCTGTTGCTCAAATTGACTGGTTACACAAGCGTCCATGGTGTAATGCCCTGAATTATGGGGCCTTGGCGCAATCTCATTAACGATTACCGTATGATCATCCAAAACAAAGTATTCCACACACAAAACGCCGACATAGCCCATTTCTTTGGCAATCAACTGACTAGCACCAATGATTTTAGGTGTTAAGCTCGCTTGAAGGGATGGGGACGGAACGGTACTGGTGTGCAAAATACCGTTTCGATGAACATTCTCCGAAATCGGATATGCAACAGATTGCCCATCGTGACCGCGCACAACCAATGCTGAAACTTCAAATGCCAGCGGCATCCGTTTTTCGAGCACACAATCTACGCAGCCCAAATCGCGCCAAGCCTTATCGAGCTCATTTCGTTGATGAACCGTAACCTGACCTTTGCCGTCATAACCCAAGCGCGCAGTCTTTAAGATCCCTGGAAATAGATCATCGGGCAGAGGCGCAAAATCACCCTCTGAGCGAATGACTGCATGAGGTGCAGGACCGATACCAGAAAGCTCTTGGCATTGTTTCAAAAACTGCTTTTCGACGATTCGGTCTTGTGCAATCGAAACACAGGCGCCGCGAGGCGCTACGAAAATCCCCTGCCCTTCAAAATAATCTAAGGTCTTCGCTGGAACGTTCTCAAACTCGGTACTGATGGTTGCACAAAGCGCTGCCATCTCTTTTAATGCGATAACATCATCGTAATTAGCGCAGAGGTGCTTTTCAGCAACCGCACCCCCCGGACTTAAGGGATCAGGATCCAAAACACAGACCTTGTAGCCCAAGGATTGCGCCTCATGCACAAACATTCGTCCTAATTGGCCGCCGCCCAAAATACCAAGCCATGCTGGCGGAAGAATTGCCTGTTGATGATTCAAATTCATACTTTGCGATGAACTCATGGTGAGTGCTAATTGAGATAAGTCGCTTATGGCAACTTCATTGCACTGGCGACTTGGGTTTGCTCTATCCGAAACTCATGCAATTTTTTTGCGAGCTCAGAGTCCGAATGGGCCAGCATAGCAACGATATGTAAGGCTGCGTTTGCTGCACCGGCTTCGCCAATCGCAAACGTTGCTACTGGAATTCCTTTAGGCATCTGTGCAATTGAATATAAGGAGTCTTCTCCGCGCAAATACTTACTGGGAACAGGCACCCCCCATACCGGCACAATCGTTTTGGATGCCAACATTCCAGGCAAATGAGCTGCTCCTCCTGCTCCCGCGATGATAGCTCTCAAACCTCGCACCTGGGCAGATTCAGCATAGGCAAACATTTCATCAGGCATGCGATGAGCAGACAACACTTGTTTTTCGTGGGGAACCCCAAAATGCTCTAACACATGAACCGCATGTTGCATCGTATCCCAATCGGAATTGGATCCCATCACTACACCTACGATGACCGGACTCGTCATGAACACTCCAAGAATCTCAAATTTGTATTATCGCAGTCTTTATGAGGCTCTAGGCCCCCATTACTGGGTTAGGCGTTGCCATGCCTCACGGTATTTTTCTGCGGTTTTCTGAATAATCGCATCCGGTAAATGAGGGGCGGGCGCAGACTTATTCCAAGGCCGTCCTTCGATCCTCACCGACTCGAGCCAATCGCGCAAAAATTGCTTATCAAACGAAGGGGGGTTTGAACCGAGTTGATAGGTATCGGCAGGCCAAAACCGCGAAGAGTCGGCGGTTAAGATCTCATCCATCAAAACCAACTGCCCCGAAGCGTCTAAACCAAACTCAAATTTGGTATCCGCAATAATAATTCCGCGACGTCGCGCATAGTCTGCGGCCTCGGTGTACAAACGAATACTGGTGTCTTTAATCTTTTTCGCTAACTCACCCCCAATGCGACGCTCAACCTCTGCATAAGAAATATTTTCATCATGGTGGCCCATCTCTGCTTTGGCCGCTGGAGTAAAAATAGGCTCTGGAAGTACCTGCGCATTTTGCATACCACTTGGCAATGCGATTCCACAAACTGAACCAGTTTCTTGATAGTCTTTCCAACCACTACCAGCCAAATACCCCCTCACAACTGCCTCAACCAAAATAGGTGTTAAGCGCTTTGCAACGACGGCTCGACCGCGCACTTGGTCAATCTCGGTTGGATCAACTACGGTACTAGGATCAATACCAGTTAAGTGATTTGGGATGACATGGGCCAGATGAGAAAACCAAAAATTACTCATTTGATTGAGCACCATACCCTTCTCAGGGATAGCCTCTTGCATCACCACATCAAATGCAGAGATACGATCGCTTGTAATCATCAATAAACGGTCCTGGTCGATCGCATAGACATCACGTACTTTGCCACGTGACACTAATGGCAGCGAGCGAATCGACGTGGTGTGCAAAGCATTCATGATTAACGAACTTTAATAATTTTCAAAGTGTTAGTACCGCCAGGCTGATCCATTGGCTCACCAATCGTTAAAACAATCGTGTCTCCCGATTTGACGACCCCCAACTTCTTTAAACGCTCCTCCACTTGAATTAAAGCGGATTCTCGATCGGCACCTTTGCCAATACTAAAAGGTCTAACGTTGCGATACGTACTTAAGGCGCGCTGGGTTTCCACGCGACTGGTTAAGGCAAAAATCGGTACCCGAATGTTGTGACGACTCATCCAAATCGGCGTTGAACCAGAGTCGGTTAGAGCTGCAATCGCGGTGGCATTGAGATGATGGGCCGTAAAAAGTGCACCAAGCGCAATCGCTTGATCAATCCGCTCAAATCGCTGATCCAAGAAGTCAGTATCCAAGTGAACCACTTCGGATTTTTCAGCCTCGATGCAAATAGCAGCCATCTGCTCAATGGTTTTAACCGGAAACTGCCCAGTCGCAGATTCTGCTGAAAGCATCACGGCGTCAGTACCGTCCAATACTGCATTAGCAACGTCACTCACCTCGGCACGGGTTGGTACTGGAGCACTAATCATCGACTCCATCATTTGTGTAGCGGTGATGGTAAATTTGTTCGCATCCAAAGCCATCCGAATCATGCGCTTTTGTAATGCAGGTACTGCTGGATTACCAACTTCAATTGCTAGATCACCGCGAGCAACCATAATGCCGTCGCTCTCATCAATGATGCTCTGCAGGGCTTCGGTAACGATCGCCTCAGCACGCTCAACTTTAGCAATGAGACGCGCTTTGCCTTTGCCGTGCTTCGCACTTGCTGCATCTGCGAGCTGGCGGGCATAGGCCATATCTGCGCCATCCTTTGGAAAGCTAATGGCTAAGAAGTCAACTCCCATTGAAATTGCGGCATCCAAATCAGCAATATCTTTTTCGGTGAGGGCGGGTGCCGTTAAGCCACCACCGGCACGATTAATACCCTTGTTATTCGATAAGGGGCCGCCACTCTCTACGCGCGTGTAAATCTCTCCGCCCTTGACTTGGTCGACTACCAAGACAATCAAACCGTCATTGAGTAGAAGTCGATCACCCGCTTGAACATCATTGGGTAAATTTTTATAGTCCAACCCCACCCGCTCTTCATTGCCAAGCTCACAATTGACATCTAGGATGAAGCGAGCGCCCTCTTGAAGAATGACTTTTCCATTGGCAAACTTACCCACCCGAATCTTCGGACCCTGCAAATCGGCCATGATGCCCACTTCACGATCAAGCTCTTTAGATATTTGACGAACCAGGTCATAACGCGCCCGATGGTCAGCGACGGTTCCGTGCGAGAAATTGAGACGAACCACATTAAGCCCCGCACGAATCATGTCGCGCAAGACATCGGGCTTCTCGGACGCTGGCCCTAGCGTGGCAATAATTTTAGTTGCTCGTTGCATGATTACTCCTTCGCGCGCTCTGCGAGCACAGCAAATGCAGGTAGGGTTTTACCTTCAAGAAACTCTAAAAACGCCCCGCCTCCGGTTGAAATGTAGTCCACTTGATTCTCGATGCCGTACTTCGCGATGGCGGCTAAGGTGTCTCCACCACCAGCAATCGAGAATGCGGGTGAGTGAGCAATGGCAGCTGCAATCATTTTGGTGCCACCCCCAAATTGATCAATCTCAAATACGCCTAAAGGACCATTCCAAACAATCGTACCGGCATGAGCAAGCATCATCGATAGTTTGGCGGCTGTTTTTGGGCCAACGTCTAAAATCATGTCGTCTGGGGCCACTTCATCGACGGGTACCCGATTAGCTCTGGCCAAAGGTGATAACTCATTTGCAACCACCACATCCTCAGGAATCGGAACTCGCGCCCCACGCTTTTCCATTAGCGCAATAATTTCTTTAGCCTCATTGATCAAATCTGGTTCGGCTAGCGATTTGCCAATATTGAACCCTTTGGCCAATAAAAAGGTGTTGGCGATCCCACCGCCAACAATCAACTCATCAACTTTCTCAGCGAGTGATTTCAGAATGGTTAATTTAGTTGATACCTTGGAACCCGCCACAATGGCAACAAGAGGCCTTCGGGGCTCGGCTAAAGCCCGACTCAAGGCATCGAGCTCAGCAGCCATTAGGGGACCAGCACACGCGACGTTGGCAAACCGGGCAATACCATGCGTCGTTGCCTCTGCACGATGCGCCGTGCCAAAGGCATCGTTAACATAAACATCGCACAAGGCAGCCATTTTTTTTGCTAATTCATCGGCATTTTTTTTCTCGCCGACATTGACCCGACAATTTTCCAAAAGAACCAGATCGCCCGGGGTCAGCTCAAAACCACCGTCAACCCAATTACTAATTAATGGAACTTTGCGATTTAGGATTTCAGCAATACGATGGGCAATGGGCGCCAAACTATCTTCTGCCTTAAATGCTCCTTCGCTAGGCCGACCCAAATGAGAGGTCACCATCACCGCTGCCCCGCCATCCAAACACATCTGAATCGCCGGGATCGACGCCCGAATTCGCGTATCTTCTGTAATGTTGCCTGCCTCGTCTTGAGGGACGTTCAAATCCGCACGGATAAATACCCGCTTACCTTTGAGTTGACCAGATGCTGCGAGATCACTCAGGCGCTTTACGTGAAGCAAGGTGGAAGACATAGGTTATTAAATTTGGAGAAATTAGAGTATTAAGTGTGGAAGTTCTATTTTAGAGCCAGTAGCGCACCAAACTAAACACGGTCATACCCAAAATCAGGGTTGGCAACATCTGACGCGTCCAGAAATACGCAATAAAGCCCGCGAACCCACCCCAAAGGTTAGGGGATTTCCAGTCCATTTGAGTGATTTCGGCCGCTCCTGGGGGTAAAAGCAGTTCGGGTGCCACGATACCCACAATGGCTGCTAGCGGTGCATATCGAATTGCCCGAAGAATCAGCTCAGGCACTCGAACGCGTGCGCCCAAGAACACAAAGAAAGAGCGGGTTAATAGGGTTATGAAGGCCATCCCCCCAATGAGTAAAGCAATCTCAAAAGCGCCCAAGGAGTCCGATCTCATCGCATCACCTTGGATGAGCGGTCGGCCAAGATCCCAACCACGATCGCGGCCAGAATGGCGGCCGTCAAATTAAGCTTAAGAGGCAAGCTATAAGTCAGAATGGCAACCATCGCTGCGACGACGGCTGCCCAGCGGGCTGCCCGGTGATCTAGCATTGGGACAATCACCGCAATTAGAGCTAAGGTCCCAGCAAATTCCAGCCCCCATTCATCT
Organism: Polynucleobacter sp. HIN8; assembly: GCF_030297615.1. Classification (NCBI taxonomy): domain Bacteria; kingdom Pseudomonadati; phylum Pseudomonadota; class Betaproteobacteria; order Burkholderiales; family Burkholderiaceae; genus Polynucleobacter; species Polynucleobacter sp. HIN8. The sequence goes on from NZ_AP028139.1 coordinate 1,738,647, forward strand.
GGGATTTGACTTGCGCCCAAAATCCCTAAAATTGAACCGGCTTGCCAGATACCCCAGTTACCCGTAGCAAGCCCGTACATAAAGTAAGTACGGTAATAGGAATCGTTCTTACGCTCGGCCTCCGTTTGCACCTCGCCAAAGCGACTGGTGTACATCAAATACCCAAAATCCGCTGTGAAATAACCTAAGATGGCTCTTCGCCAGGCAGGTAAATGAGAAAAGTGCGCTTGGACGCCAATACTAAAAATCACAAAGCGCAAGTTCACAATCAATGCAGTAATTAAGATCGTAAAGACCGAAAATCCAGCCCCAATGAGCGGAAGGGCGGCAAGCTGAGCTGAGCCGGCAAAGACAAATAAGCTCATCGCTAGAGCTTGTTCAGTGGACAAGGATGATTTGCCCATTGCCAGTCCCGTCACCACCGCCCAACTAAAAATAGCAAGGGCTGAGCGTGACATCGTTTTTAGTCCACCACGCCAGGCCGATTGCTGTTGTTGGCTCCAACCAAAGTAAGGTAATTTAGCAGTCAGGCGTGCGCAATCCATAGATCGACTGATTATAGAAAGCCCGCCCAATTGGACGGCAGCCCGAGCGATTCCTCTGCTCTACAATAAGGTTTTGGGGCTAAATTGCATAAACAATCTGCAAGCCCACCACAACATAAAGGTGCTAATAATGTCGATGTCTGACCGTGATGGAGTTATTTGGTTCGATGGCAAACTGGTTCCCTGGCGGGATGCCAATATTCATGTGCTAACGCATAGTCTTCACTACGGCATGGGCATCTTTGAGGGCATTCGCGCCTACAAAACCGAAAACGGCACTGCGGTGTTTCGCTTAGCTGAACATGTGAAACGCCTCTTTAATGGCCTAAAGATTTTTCAGATGAAAATCGATTACAGCGAAGAGCAAATTGCACAGGCCATTCTTCAAGTCGTGCGCGATAACAAATTAGCCTCATGCTATATCCGCCCCATTATTTTTATTGGCTCGGAAAAGTTGGGAATTTCGCCAACCGGCAATAAAGTGCATACGGCAATTGCCGCCTGGCAATGGGGTGCCTACCTTGGTGAAGATGGCATTAATCAAGGGATTCGGGTTAAAACCTCATCCTTTACGCGTCACTTTGTGAACTCCTCACTCGTTCGTGCGAAAGCTTCTGGTTACTACATTAATTCAATCCTGGCGCATCAAGAAGTGGCTGCTAATGGCTATGATGAAGCCCTCTTATTGGATACCGAAGGCTATGTCTCCGAAGGTTCGGGTGAGAACATGTTCATGGTGCGCAATGGCATTGTGTTCACCCCCGATCTGGCTTCCTGCCTTGATGGTATTACTCGTGACTCCATCATCCGCATTGCCAAAGATTTAGGATTTGAGGTTCGAGAAAAACGCATCACCCGAGATGAGGTGTACTCGGCTGATGAAGCATTCTTTACTGGTACCGCAGCTGAAGTGACCCCAATTCGTGAACTCGATGACCGAGCGATTGGTGATGGTAAACGCGGCCCGATTACCAAACAAATTCAGGATGTATTTTTCGATACGGTGTATGGTCGAAACGACCGTTACCGTGCTTGGTTAACCACTGTCTAACTTTAAATTGGTATGCGTGATTTAAACGAAATGAATGCGGTCATGGTTCATGGCAATGACTTACCACTGCATTGCCCAACCAAAGATACCCCAGCCTGGAACTATCACCCACGCGTTTTTCTGGATATTTTGGCTACCGGTCAAGTTAAATGCCCGTATTGCGGCACTGAATATCACGTGATTCCTGGTACCGAACCTCACGGTCACTAAGATCGTCCCAAAACGGGGCTTCGCTATGCCACGCATCCTCGTTATCGCCCCGCATTGGATTGGGGATGCGGTTATGTCCTTGCCGCTTATTACCCTCATTCACAATCGGTTTCCCAATTCCAGTATTGATGTCTTATGCACTCCTTGGGTAGGCCCCATCTACCGTGCATGCCCTGAAATGACCTCAATCATTGAGCATGATTTTCAACACGGAGCCTTGCAGTGGGGATTGCGGCGATCAATTGCCCAGGAGCTAAAGCGGCAAGATTATGAAATGGCATTTATACTACCCAATAGTTTTAAGTCGGCACTCATCCCATGGCTTGCCAAAATCCCAAAACGGATTGGTTACCAAGGCGAGTTTCGGTTTGGGTTAATCAATCTCTCTTTACCCAATCCATCACGTCACGTACGCACACCAATGATCGAGCACTATGCAAAATTGGTGGAAGGTCTCAACCCAACAGCGGATCTAAAAAATCTTCCTCAGCCTCGCTTAGCGATTGATCCCGCACTTGTGCAATGGGCAGCAAAAAAGATCGATCAAATCGGGGGCGGGTCCTATTATGTATTTGCACCAGGTGCTGAATACGGTCCTGCAAAACGTTGGCCAACCGGTCACTTTACGAAGTTAGCAAACCAAATTTTAGAAGGCTCTCCAGACACGAAAATTATCATTCTAGGTAGCCAAGCCGATCATGTACTTGGCCAAGAAATTGTGCAAGGTTCCAATCTTTCTAAGCGGATTCATAACTGGTGTGGCACGATTCGCTTAGACCAATCAATGGCGCTGATCGCACAATGCACATCCCTCATTAGCAACGACTCGGGTCTCATGCATATTGGCGCAGCCCTTTCGATTCCACAAATTGCTATTTTTGGGTCAAGCAATCCCAAGCATACGCCGCCTTTATCCCAAAAAGCTCAGATCATTTGGTTGGGACTGGACTGCAGCCCCTGCTATCAGCGTACCTGCCCGCTAGGGCATCTCAATTGCCTCAATCAGATTGAAGCAGAACGCGTCTACAGTATGCTTACACCATTAATAACTCATTAGATCGCTTATGCCGCGCTTTGCACGACTCTTTCAGAACCCCGATGAAGTCATTGATGCTTGGCGTGAAACCTTGCGTCAAGGGGATGTCGAAGGAGCACTGGCATTGTGGCTTGATGACGACTCGATTACTTGCGTATTGCCAGAAGGGAACCGCTTAAGCGGTCATGCGGAGATCCGGATGGGGCTGGAGCGGATGCTCGCACGGCCCCTTTATTTAGAACCGATTGCTTGCATTGAACACATTACTGTGAGTGCTGCGGTGTTTGATTCTACCGAAGCAGTTTATTTTAAGAATAATCAGATTGAAGCCGACTTTATGATCAATATCACTTTAGTCCTCATGCAAGACGGTAAAGGCTGGCGCATTGCCCATTTACACGCAAGTCGCTCCCACGATGATGACTTTGAGTTTCCGAGCGACCAGCACGAGTTGCACTAGCTCTTTTTTTGCTCTTTTTGCTCTTCGCGATATTGATTCTGAAACACCCGCAGTCGCGCATCAATGACTGATCCTAAATAAAAATCATTACCCGCTGCCGAGCGCGCAATCTTAAGTTGCTCAATCGCTGATGGCCAAGCTCCTTCAGTAGCGAACTTCTCAGCAAGTGCGTAATGCCGTAAACCAATTTTTTTATCTTGATCGTAAGCGCGTGCTAGCAAATCCCACCAGATCGTCTCATTCGGCTGCGCTTTGGTCTTGGCTCGTAGTAAATTAATTGCATCATTGGTTCGACCCAAACGCAATTCCGCGTTGACCGTTGCTACAACTGCGGAGAATGAAAACGGGTCTGCCTTGGCCGCATTTTGGGCATATTGCAAAGCTTCCTCTGGCTTACCTCTGGCCAGCGCTAGTTCGGATGCGGTGTAATCAAAGGATAAGCTCTGACGCTGCACAGGTGAACCAGGTGCCAAGACATTTTGAGCCACGGCCCGAGCCTTTTGCAAAAAACCTTCAGCCTGATCAAAGCGTCCCTGGCGTTGGGCAACCAAAGCTAAGCCATAGAAACCTTCCATTTGCTTTTCAGGAGAGGCTTGTTTGCTCAAACTCTCAAATAAATTACGCAGATCAAATAATCCACTCGTGCTCCCACTTTGTTCGATGCGAGCTCGGGATTTAACTAAATAAAACTCGAGCGCACTGGGGACTCGATTTTGTGAGATCGTCCTTGCCCGATCTTGCATATCGGCAATTCGGTCGGTAGTTAAGGGATGGGTGCGTAAATACCCCGGCACACCACTATCCATAATTCCGTAAGCTTTTTGTAAGCGCTGAAAAAATGCGGGTGCGCCATTCACATCGTAACCGCTCGCTTGTAAGATCTGAAAACCAATCCGATCAGCCTCGCGCTCCGCATCCCGCGAATACGAGAGTTGATTCTGAATCGCTAAGGCCTGACCACCCGTGATCAGACCAGCAGCAGCACCAGGATTACTAGCCGCTGCTAGCGCACCAAGCACAATGCCCGCTAATGCAATGATGGAATTGGTACCTTGGCGCTCTAAAGAGCGTGCTAAGTGGCGTTGCAACACATGGCCAATCTCATGGCCCATCACCGAGGCGACCTCTGAATCAGTTTCTGCAGTAATCAAAAGTCCCGTATGAAATCCAATAAATCCACCGGGTAATGCAAATGCGTTAATTGATGGATCCTTCACCGCAAACACCTCATAGTCATACGCCGCGCTGCCTTGAGCATTCGCTCCGCCCAGTTGCAAGCGTTTTGCGGCTTGCATGAGACGCCGCTCCATCGAATTGAGGTAATCGTAAATGGGCCAATCATTGGAAAAATCCCGATCTCTACGAATTTCACGCATGATCTGTTCACCAATCTTGCGCTCATCTAAGGGGCTGAGAGCATCACCGCCAGGATCACCCATATCTGGCAATACCAAGGTAGGTTGCGATTGCAGGGTATTGCGAGAGGGTAAATTGGCTGAACGCGCCTCCGGTGACTGAATCACGCGCCCAAGGTTCTCTTTTGCGGCGCTATCTTGAGTCACCGACACCCCTGGCTGTTGGGCCAAGGAGGGGATACTCAAGATCCCGCTTAAGATCAATGCAATGATTCGTTTTGCTTGCTTACCCATGCCTATATGGTAAAACCTCTTGTATGAACAAACTGACGCATTTTGATTCCAGTGGCCAAGCGCATATGGTTGACGTTAGCGATAAAGCGTCTACCCACCGGGTAGCGATTGCGACTGGCTGTATTCAAATGAATCCTAACACCTATGAACTCATTGAGTCGGGCGGTCATAAAAAGGGGGATGTTCTTGGCATCGCCCGAATTGCGGGAATACAGGCGGCTAAGAAAACTGCTGATCTCATCCCGCTTTGCCACCCCATAGCACTCACCCACGTCAGTATTGAGTTCCGCTCTGATCAATCCAGACACACGATTTATTGTCAAGCCAGAGCCGAGACCACAGGGCCCACTGGCGTTGAAATGGAAGCACTCACCGCCACCCAAATTGCCCTGCTCACTATCTACGACATGTGTAAAGCCGTAGACCGTGGCATGGTCATGGGTGAAATAAAGCTCTTGGAAAAGAGTGGTGGCAAGTCTGGTGAGTGGAAAGCAGGTAAGTAAACGCTAACTAGCGAAACGAAAACGAGAGAATAAAAACACTCTTGGCCTAATCCTGTCCTACCAAGGAGAGGTAAATGGCAACATTTCGTAACCGCAACGGTAAGTGGCAAGCTCGAATCCAAATCAAAGGCCACGATACAAAAAGTAAAACCTTCTTTTCAAAGTCGATGCCGAGCGCTACGCAAACGGTGTAATGTTCAGATACTTAAATGACATTGGCAATCACGTAGGGCTTTTTTATAAACAACTTAAAACTCGAGGCCGCCCTGCTGCAGGTTATGTGCAGCTTGACCTAAACGACGAAGAACAACTAGCTATTGCAATACCAAATACAAAGTCAGATAAATAACTTAGCAACCAGGCCCTTATGTAAGAGCTGGAAAAAATTTTGTTAAATTATAAAATTCCCCGTCAAAAATTTTGTAATCCCCTTTGGCGTGAAACTGGGGCTCGGACTGCACGTATAAGCCTTTCGAAGTTGAAATGTTAAAAACTTTATTCCACTCAATACCGCTAAAAGGTTTTGCTACAGAAATATTGGCTTGATGAGAGTCAATATAAGAATAAAAGTCATTCAAATCCTTATCACCATCCCCCCAATGTACAGCAATACCTCGGCTTGCTTCAACCACATCCATATTCATATGCACCATCCTGCGTTCAAGAAGCCTATCCCTAGATAAATCCCTATCAAAATATCGAATATGCGCCATTGGAATATTCAAGATGGAGGGCTTGGCATTTGAGGAATGAAATCCATAGCTCCAATTGGGCATTTTTTTAAAAATAAGAGGCTTGCATTCATGAGGGTTTAATGCGCCAATAATTTGATTCGATTTATTCAAAAACACCTCGAACCCAGCAACATAAGTAACTTCATCTGCCAAAGAAGTGAAATTAACGCCTTGCAATGCTATTAATTCATCGCAGTCGGCATAAATACCAAAATCATAATAATTCAACAAACCTTGAGTAATTTTCTGAACCAAGTCAAGTCTGGCCACCTCAGAAAAAGGTCTATCCCTAGGTACATAGATACGATTAAAGCCTTCTGGTATCAAATTAACTCTTGACCCGTGGTCAATAATGAAGATATTTTCAGCTCGAAAGTACTGGCTATAGTGCCTCAAAAAAAATGGAAGCATCAAACTCTCATCATATTGCATGGTCAATAAAAAACGATTCATAGGCTCTTATGTGGTCATATTAGAACAGTTTAACTATAAACAATTAAACAATCGAAATAATTAAAAGAAGAAACTTTTTAAACTTGTACGCCAAAATTAACATAAGATGTCAATTTAAGAATTCACTATCGCTTAGGCAAAATAAGGCGAAAGGGTTATCTTGATGGGGCCCGTTTTAAAAAGGTCCTATAGGGGTGGCGTGGGGTCGACTTTTGTGAAAGGCACAAGGGGGGTATCCCCGCCCATCAGGCGGATGAAATGCATCCTTCTTTTGCCATCATAGCCATTGAGTTGCGCTTGGTTGGTATGCGAATAGACTCAGTGCTGCTTGTATCTTGTGCTATTCTTTTTTTAGGCCTAATGCCGTCCTATTTGGCCTAATATTTTAATCGACAGGTTTTAGATTAAGTTGTTTTAGTTTTTTAAGTTTGTTGTTTTTACTGGGTTTCTCACCGCAGTCCAAGTAGCTCTCCTCACCATTTACGACATGTGCAAAGCCGTAGACAGAGGCATGGTCATGAGCGACATTAAGTTACTTGAAAAGAGCGGTGGTAAATCGGGTGATTGGAAGGCGAGCTAAACACTCGCCATAACCGATACCTACTTACCTACGCGGCACTCCGCTGGCAAGAGCTTGGCGGGTAAGTTTGTTTGTTCCGATCGGCACGACCAACCACCTGACCAAGTCACCAAATTACTTTGTGAAAGATCAATTGCGCGGGGTGAGGCTACATCTGGTTCATTGGTTGGAATCAAAATCAAGCTATTTTTGCCATCAGGCGCCACCGAGGTTTGGTAATCAATTGCAATCGCCCCACTTGCCAAGATCTCAATGTCTTTCACACTTCGCGTTGGGGTAAATGAAAATGACTCTTGGGTAACCCGATCCATTGGGCTTGGCCCTTTGCTGGCATATGCCTCAGTCACTGCCAATTTAGCACTCGAGGCAAGATTTAAGCCTTCCACCACTCGTCCACGAGCAATGTAATCCTGATACTGTGGAACAGCGACGGCAACTAAGATACCTATGATAGCCACGACGACCATGACCTCAATTAATGTGAATCCGCGTTGATCGTCAGTGACTTGATGATTTGTGTGCATAAAAAATCCCCTCCTTAATGGACCTCTATCTTCGGACAGAAATCCATCGCAGAGGGGCTTATTAGTTGTCAGTAATCCTTGATTTTAATATCAGTACTATGCAGCTTTTGAATTCTTGGCACGGCGCTTCATCAATTCACCGAAGGCCATGACACCAACCGCACCAGCGATGCCAGCGATGGTCGCATAGGACTCCAATCCCTCGCCAAACTGCTTAATGAGAGCAGGATCCGTCACCATCATTCCACCTGCAATCCAGCCTAGTAACCCTGCACCTGCGGTCACAATCAATGGGAAGCGATCAATTAAATAAAGGACGATTCGGCTACCAGCAACGATGATTGGAATGGATACGATCAAACCAAAAATCACATAACCAATTTGATGAGCAGCATTGTCAACCTGACCAGCGGCACCAGCAATCGCTAGAACATTGTCTAAACTCATCACAATGTCAGCAATGATGATTGTCTTAATCGCAGCAAATAATTTGTCTGGCGCATCTAAGTTATGTTCACTTTCATCCTCTTGCACCATTAACTTATAGCCAATCCACAAGAGTAACGCGCCCCCCACAAGTTTTAAGAACGGGATTTGCAACATGACGACGGCAAATGCAACCAAGATGACGCGCAGGATAATGGCGCCAGCAGTTCCCCAAATAATGCCTTTTCTGCGTTGATTTGGATGTAGATTACGGCAAGCCAACGCAATCACAACAGCGTTATCTCCTCCGAGTAAAAGGTCGATGATGATGATTTGAATCACGACCGACCAGTCAATCATTGTGAAAAATTCCATGTCTTCCTCTAATCGTTATAACTACTTACCCAAACACTTTGTTTTTACATCGACTGCCATTACAACTGAATTCACAAACTAAATCATTGCTTTTAGTAAAGCCGCCATCTCGGAAGGGTTTTTGGTGACCTTAAAGCCACACTCTTCCATTACCGCTAATTTGGCATCCGCGGTATCGGCTCCGCCAGAAATCAATGCGCCCGCATGGCCCATCCGTTTTCCTGGTGGGGCAGTGACGCCAGCAATAAACCCAACAACCGGCTTTTTCATATTGGTCTTGCACCAACGCGCTGCCTCAACCTCATCGGGGCCACCAATCTCGCCGATCATAATGACCGCATCTGTCTCGGGGTCTTCGTTAAACATCTTCATGATGTCGATGTGCTTTAAGCCATTAATAGGATCGCCGCCGATACCCACTGCGGTTGATTGCCCAAGGCCAATTGACGATAACTGACCAACGGCTTCATACGTTAAGGTGCCTGAACGACTGACAACCCCAATACGGCCCTTACGGTGAATATGACCGGGCATGATGCCAATCTTAATTTCGTCGGGTGTGATGAGACCAGGACAGTTAGGTCCTAACAATAAAGTTTTCTTGCCTCCCTTGGCTTCTTTTTGCAACATCTTGTTACGAACCTCAAGCATGTCGCGAACCGGAATTCCCTCGGTGATGCAAATGACTAAATCGAGATCTGCTTCAACGGCTTCCCAAATTGCAGCAGCAGCCCCTGGCGGTGGAACATAGACAACCGAAACGGTCGCACCTGTTTCCTTGGCTGCATCTTTAACTGTTCCGAAAATCGGAATCCCGAAAATTGACTCGCCAGCTTTTTTGGGATTCACACCAGCCACAAAACAATTTTTACCGTTGGCATATTCCTGGCACTTCTCTGTATGAAATTGTCCGGTCTTACCTGTAATTCCTTGCGTGATCACGCGTGTATTTTTATTAATCAAGATTGACATAGTGATTTCCTCAAATTAGATGGTCGCTTACTTGCCTTGAACAGCCGCAACAACTTTCGTTGCCGCTTCGGCCATGGAATCAGCACTGATGATGGGTAATCCGGAGTCGGCCAAGATTTTCTTGCCTAACTCTTCATTGGTACCCTTCATCCGAACCACCAAAGGAACAGATAAATTCACTGCCTTACACGCTGTCACTACGCCATCGGCAATCACATCGCATCGCATGATGCCGCCAAAAATATTGACCAAAATGGCCTTCACGCTCTTGTTCTTGAGCATGATCTTGAAGGCTTCGGTTACTTTCTCTGCCGTTGCGCCACCGCCCACATCCAAAAAGTTGGCGGGCTGGCCACCAAATAATTTGATGGTATCCATCGTGGCCATTGCCAGACCCGCACCATTTACTAGGCAACCAATATTGCCATCCAAGGAAATGTAAGCGAGATCAAATTTAGATGCCTCAATCTCAGCAGCATCTTCTTCGTCGACATCGCGATAGGCCACGATTTCAGGATGGCGATACAGCGCATTTGAATCAAAGTTAAATTTCGCATCGAGAGCCTTAATCTTGCCATTGCCCTCAAGAATCAGTGGATTAATTTCGACTAGAGATGCGTCCGTATCCCAGTAGGTTTTGTAAAGATTCTTCAATACCTCACGCGCTTGAGCTTGCGAACCTTCCGGAACCCCAATACCTTTACTCAGTTGATCGCACTGCGCATCGCTTAAACCAGTTAAGGGATCTACAAACACTTTGATGATTTTCTCAGGAGTCTTTGCAGCGACCTCTTCGATATCCATGCCGCCCTCACTGGAGGCCATGACCACCACTTTCTGAGTGGCGCGATCGGTCAAAATTCCCAAGTAGTACTCTTTTTTAATATCAGCGCCGTCCTCAACGAGTAAACGACGCACTTTTTGTCCTTCAGGTCCTGTCTGATGGGTCTTTAATTGCATGCCCAGAATTGCACTGGCGTATTGCTTTACCTCATCCATGCTTTTGGCTACTTTCACGCCACCACCTTTACCGCGACCGCCCGCATGAATTTGTGCCTTTACAACCCAAACTGGTCCACCTAACTTCTTTGCTGCTTCGATGGCCTCATCAACACTAAACGCTGGAATACCATTGGGTACCGGTACATTAAATTGGCGCAGAATCTCCTTGCCTTGGTACTCATGAATTTTCATAGCAACTCCTGGAATGATTAAATTTCAACGCCAGCGTGAAAAGCTATTTTCCTTGATGAGGCCCCTGGGTCATTGACCCAAATCAAGGCAAAAAAGGCTTAATACGCCCTCAAAAGACCCATAAGTCTAACATTTTCACTGCACCAAATTGGCTATTTTGAGGGGGTCCGGCCGCTAATGAGTCGATTGACGAGCTCTGGATTAAATCCTTTTGAAACCAAGAATCGGTACTGTTTGGCACGCTCCTTTTGGTCGGAGGAAATTTCACCAAATTTACGTGCCCATAAGGCTTGGGCGCGCTCAAATTCAGAAGAGCTTAACTCATGACTTAGACTGGAAATCATATTTTGATCAATTCCAGCTCTCTGTAACTCATCGGCCACGCGACGCAAACCGTAGCGCTGACTTCGCCGTCGAACAAGGGCTTGCGCATACCGCTCATCAGATAACCAACCTTTCGCCTCAAAGTCATCCAAAATCGCAGTAATTTGCTCCTCAAAATCGACCGGCGGATTGTTATCCGTTTGACTACCTAAGCGTTGTAACTTTTGAGCGAGTTCATAACGACTGTATTCACGTCGGGATAAAAGACGCAAAGCCCGAGCTTTAAGACTCGGGCTTTGTTTAGGAACGCGATCGAAATCTGGCATTAAGCGCTCGCTGATTCAATCTCCTCATCGTCTAAGGTTTCGCTAATGAGGGTACCGCCACTCTTAACACCAAGCTTTTGTCGAATCTTGGCCTCGATCTCCTTTGCGATCTCAGGATTCTCTTTTAAGAATTCGCGCACATTATCTTTACCTTGGCCGATGCGATCACCGTTATAGCTATACCAAGCGCCTGACTTTTCAACGATCTCGGCCTCAACGCCCATATCGATAATTTCGCCTTCACGGGAGATGCCCGAGCCATACATGATGTCAAAGATTGCTTCGCGGAACGGTGGCGACACTTTGTTCTTCACGACCTTCACACGGGTCTCGTTACCGATCACATCATCACCCTTCTTGATGCTGCCAATCCTACGAATATCAAGGCGCATCGAGGCATAGAACTTAAGTGCATTACCGCCAGTCGTGGTTTCTGGCGAGCCAAACATCACACCAATCTTCATCCGAATTTGGTTAATGAATATCACCATTGAATTCGTGCGCTTGATGGTGCCAGTTAACTTACGTAAGGCTTGGCTCATCAGGCGTGCCTGCAAGCCTGGCAATGAATCACCCATATCGCCCTCAATCTCGGCTTTAGGTACTAAGGCTGCCACCGAATCAATCACAATTAAATCAATTGAGCCTGAGCGCACTAGGGCGTCGGCAATTTCCAATGCCTGCTCACCGGTATCGGGTTGGGAGATCAGTAAATTATTAACATCGACACCTAGCTTCGAGGCGTACTGCACATCAAGCGCATGTTCTGCATCGATAAATGCGCAAGTACCACCGAGCTTTTGCATTTCAGCCACAGCATGCAACGTCAATGTGGTTTTACCGGAAGACTCTGGACCGTAGATTTCGATCACACGGCCACGTGCGAGACCGCCCACGCCTAAGGCGATATCGAGGCCTAGGGAGCCACTCGATACCACTTGAATATCTTGGTTAATCTCTGCATCGCCAAGACGCATAATCGAGCCCTTACCAAACTGCTTCTCAATTTGGGCCAAGGCGGCCGTTAGTGCTTTTTGCTTCTCACCGCTCATCCCTGCAAACTCTGATGAGGCTGATTTTTTCTTGTCGTCCATGGCCATCCTTTTCTTAATTTTGGTTCGGTTTTGCTCGAATAATTACTTTATTTCATACTGTATGCTTACTGTATATAAAAACAGTATTGTTTGCAAGTAGGGATTTCTGATTTATTTGTATGAGTGGCTTGATATTGAGTTAAGTAAGTGCTTATTTACTTATAATTAATTGATTTATATGGATTAATTATTTTTCTTTGGCAAAATATAGAAATACTGGCATTGCAATGGCCCAAACCACCGCCAAGTAAATCAATGCAAAAACCCGATCCTCCGGGCTTGGCCAGGAGGCGGCACCAAGGCGCACCCCCGCTTCGTAACATAGCGGTCCCGCAATAGCCCCCAAAACGGCAGCTAAACCATTTTTACCCTGCAACCAAGCCATCGACTCTTTCAGAGTGGTCGCAAAGACCAGCCATAGTGCCCACATCCAGACCGGTGAAATGGCAGCAAATGGAAAGTCCGACTCAAACCGAATCCACCCCAACTGAACCAAAATCGTGTCCGCAATCAGGCCATAAATAAATACTTTCAGAAGTAGTTCATGTTCGCTGCGGGCATTCTGATACAACCAGAGATAAATCCCGATGCAAATAAGCGAGATGGCGAGAGCCAAGCCAATTTGATGATGAGCTGCACCTAAGATGCAAGCAAACCAACCAATCTGAAATAAAACGAAATTCCAGATCTTGCGCCAAGTACCTCGTGAAATGACTAGATTCACAATAATCAATCTAGCGTTTATAGAAAGCTAAAGTGACTTCACCTAAATAAATTCCGAACTTACTCATTTCGGCTTTATTGAGCATGACCTTATCGTCCATCAGGTACATCCAATCATTAAATTGCACATGGTAAGTTTTCCCATCCACTGGCAAAGCCAAGGTGTAGCGCCAGTTGAGCGCATTACCCGCTAATTCACCCACCGCTTCACCAATCACGTCACTGGCCGTGCCACTGTAACGACCGGGGGCCACCTCGGTGAGCGTCCAAATCCGTTTTTGCTTGGTGCCATCGGAGTAAACAAAATCTTCGTCTAACGTTCCGACACGCTTTCCATCTTTCATTTCCCATTTCGCTTTAATCAGAACCTTAAAGCGCTTAACGACTTCGCCACTTCGATCGGTAAAGATGCCATACGCATCAATTTCACCGTTAAAGTAAGTCGCTAAATCGAGCTTTGGCTGCTCCTTGCTATACATTTGCACGCTTGGACTGGAGCACGACATTACCCCTATCGATAGGAGAGAAACCAAAAAAATGGTTGTTAGACGCTTGAGTCTAGTAAACATAGTAGGTACCAAATAAAGAATTAAGGATTAGGGCAGTTTGCTGCAATTAGAGCGGGTGGACAACGACTGGCAATCAGCGCCGAGCGTAACCTTGGCGCACTGGTTCGTTCATCAAGCCAGATGCCAAAAAAGGCTTTCGCAAATGCGTCGCCAGGAACATCACCAACGGGTTTGCCGTTGTGTAAAAACAAAGTACCCCGATCGGGCAAGTGAATACCAATCAAGGTGTCCCCCGAAGCAATATCAGGAAAAATTTTCTCAAGACTTTGCAACCAAATCATTCGCTGCTTTTCAGAAACACCTAAGCGAGTCATTTCATCGATCGTGCGCTTAGCGAGATCAGCGCCCTTAAACGATCGAATGTAATGAATTTCGAGAGCAAATCCGTTTTGGCCTTTTGGATCAGCTACGTAATAGCGAGCGTCATAGACATCAAAACCCCAAAATGTAAGTCTTCCCTGACCTTGCAGGCTTGCACTCTCAATGTAGCGATAAACCGGCGATTTGCCCCCTGAGGCATTCGCAGACACCCAACTCGGCCCCAAAAGAGCAAGCAATAAACAAGTGATTCGAATATAGGTCCAGTTCATGCCGTTTAGCATAGAGGAGTTTTGTGACCCTTGCACAAAGCCATTTACTAAAGGCCTAAATAAAAAAACCCGCTCCGAAGAGCGGGTTTTAAATGCTAGAGCCTTTATATTAGTTTGCGACGGTATTCACCGTATCGCCACGTAACGTTGGATAACGAACATGGTCGATCAACTCCTGGATCTCTTTCTTAGGAGCTGGGGTTACCAAGCTTACCAAAATGAGAACCGCAAAACCGACTGGCACTCCGAAGATACCAGCCGAGATTGGCTGAATACCCCACCAGAGTTCAACTGGAGATGTCACATTAAACACGCCGCGCAACCAGGGCTGGGTCATGATCATGTAGTAACCAGTGACTGCTAAGCCGGAAACCATGCCTAGGCAAGCACCTGCTTTAGTAGCTTTCTTCCAAAAGATTCCCATTACCAAGGCGGGGAAGAAGGATGCTGCAGCAAAGGAGAACGCTGCGCCCACCAAGAACAAGATATCTGCTGGTTTTTGAGCTGCTACCCAAGCTGCCGCCAGAGCCACAACGAGCAACAAGGCTTTCGAAATCGCAACGCGACGAGCTGCAGAAGCGTTAGGATCGATCATCTTGTAGTACAAGTCATGCGACAAAGCGTTAGCGATGGTCAAGAGCAATCCGTCAGCAGTTGACAGCGCAGCAGCCAAACCACCCGCTGCCACCATGCCGGAAATCACATAAGGTAAGCCGCCAATTTCTGGGGTTGCCAACACGATGATGTCACCACCGATAGTCATCTCAGCCAATTGGAAGATACCGTCCTTATTGATATCGGCTACCGACAGAAGCGCAGGGTCAACTTTTGCCCATGCTGCAATCCACGCTGGTAACTTATCAAACGGCGTTCCAACTAGAACGTTAAAGACCTCGTATTTGACCAAGACTGCTAATGCAGGCGCAGTGAAATACAACAAGAAGATGAAGAACAATGACCAGGTCACAGACTCACGAGCTTGTTTTACCGACGGGGTCGTGTAAAAACGCATCAGAATGTGTGGCAAGGCAGCTGTACCCACCATCAAGCAGAAGATCAATGCCAAGAAGTTACGGCGTGATGTATCAAATGCGGTACGTGCTTTTTCGTCACCATTGGGATCGCCCGCAAACTGCTGAGCATGACGGGGCATATTTGCTAATGGGTTTGCACGATTATTCGCACCGGTTCGCTGGGCAGTCCAAGCTTTCTTCGCAGCTTCCGCATCTTTTGGAACGGCAGCTAGGGCTTTTTCAGCAGCAGCAATTTCAGGCGCAGGAGCATTCGCAGCTTTCAAATCAGCTACTTTCTTTTCAGCAGCTTCTTTATCGGCAGCTAATGCAGCTGGAACATCTTTTAACTTCTCTCCGAGCGCATCAGCACGTGCTTTGAAAATCGCACGAACTTCAAGCTCTTTTGGATCCTTGATGAGTTCTGCTTCACGAGCGGTCACTTTTTCAAGCTGTGAACCATAGATCAACTGAGGAATTGGGACACCGGTTTGCTTTACCGATAACCAAACCACTGGAATCATGTAAGCAATAATCAGAATGATGTACTGCGCAACCTGTGTCCAAGTTACCGCACGCATACCACCCAAGAATGAGCACACCAAGATACCAGCAAGACCCACGAAAACACCAACCTCGAAGTCAATACCGGCCAAACGTGTCGTAATCAAACCGACACCGTAAATCTGCGCAACCACGTAAACGAAGGAGCACAAAATGGCAGCTAAGATTCCGATAAAGCGCGGGAGATTGCCGTCGTAGCGTGCACCCAAAAAGTCTGGAATCGTGAACTGGCCAAATTTACGGAGATACGGAGCAAGGAATAGTGCCACTAAGCAATATCCACCCGTCCAACCCATAATGAAGGCTAAGCCGCCATAACCGGTGAGGTACAAAGTACCCGCCATACCGATAAACGATGCTGCCGACATCCAGTCTGAACCGGTTGCCATTCCGTTATAGACCGCCGGCACGCGCCGTCCTGCCACGTAGTATTCCGCAGCATCATTGGTACGACTCATCACGCCGATACCAGCGTAGAGCAATACGGTTGCGCCCAAGAAGACGTAACCAATCATGGCGCGGCCCATGCCCATTTGCTCGGCAATACCAACGAGAACAATAAATGCTAAAAAGCCAAGGGTGTAAAAACCATAGACTTTATTTAGCTGCTTTTTAAAGGCCGCATTGCTTTGGCTGGATCCGCCAAAAGCACCGCCTGAATCAGGTGTCATTCCAGCCATGATTAATCCTCCTCCACTTCGGCGCAATCGTATTCTTGATCGAGCTTATTCATGTAATGCGCGTAGTAAGCGATGATGAGAACATAAATCACTAATGCTCCTTGAGCACCAACCCAAAAGCTAAAAGGCCAGCCAAAGAAATTAAAATTTAGATCTCGCGCGTAAAAGCCAACAACAAAGGTCACAACAAACCAAATGGCTAACAAGAAACTTGTCATCCTTAGGTTCTTCGACCAATATTCTTTTTGCGATTCTGTTAACTGCATAACAGTTTCTCCTTAGGTTATTAAAAACATCTACAACAAACTTCGTACTTCAACATCATTAGCTAAGCCGTTAAACCGGTCTCCCGTTCCAACTGTTTAGCAAATTTGGGCTCAAACTCCTTTAAGTGCTTGATGATTTTTACCGCTTCTTCAGGCTCTTGGCGATCCACATAAACCCTTGCTAATTGGTACCAACCATAAGGGCTCATGGGCTGAAGTTGGGTATTTTTCTTTAAAGCCTTCACAGCATCATCAAAACGGCGCTGCTGAATTAGGGTTAGCCCTAGTCCGTACCATGCTAAATCCAGCTTTTCATCCAGCTTTAACGCCTTACGAAAACTAAATTCGGCATCTTCGACCTGCCCCGTCTCTTCTTGTAAAAATCCGAGGTTGTACCAAGTTTGGGCGTTGGCATCTGAACGCGAGACCACTTTTTTGTACATTTCAATCGCACCAAGTTTGTCGCCTTCCTGGGTCTTTAAATAGGCCAGACTTGATAACGCATATGGATCGTTTGGAAACTCAGCGAGCATTTGGTCAAAAATTTCAATTGCCTTTTGACGAAGGCCCAGAACAATAAAGACTGAGGCGTAAAAACGAAATAAATACCAACGAAGCTTTACTGACATATTTCGATCCCAATCGTAATGCAGTGCTCAATCTTAGCGAGCGTGACCGCCATATAAAGAACGGCAATAATGCAAAAGGCAACGAAAGGCGTTTGATGGTCCGCAATTTGCTTGGGCGAAATAAACCGTGCAATCTTGGTCCACGGTTTATTGATAATCTGAAAAATCTGATAAAAAAGATTGGTATCTCGCTTTTGCCCAGATAAAACAAACAACAATGCCTGGCCCATTAAAGCGAGTCCGCCAATATATAAAATTAGTTGTGCAATGTTGAGAAATAAAAGCACAGAAGCCTTTTGGGAATTGAAAAAATGCCAATGGGGATTATGGTTGGGTCACAAAAATGCCCAAATCAGTGATTTCCCTAGTAATTTAAAAATACTTGGCTAAGTGCTAAGGGCTTACCCTTAATTTGTAAAGTTTAATTTACGCTCTGGGGATCCAGGCCCCCGCTTTGGCTAGGTTTTTAAGCTCAGCAAGGCTCTTTGCCTCTTTCCGAATTGAATTCCACAGACATAAAAGCAATTCACATGTGGCAAGCGTGTCCGCTGCAGCCTGATGGCGAACGCTGCATTCAATACCAAAAAACTGTAACCAGTCATCTAAGGCTCGTGCTTTGGGATGAATGCCTGATACTGCAGCCAACGGTTCAATATCAATCCAATCATTTGCTAGCGGTGATAGGCCAAATCGTTTGTAAGCGCGGGTAATCATGCCCTGATCAAAAGGAGCATGAAATGCGAGTAAGGGGGAACTGCCCACCCAATGTCGGAAATCCTCCAACACTTCAACCGGTGGTTTGCCAGTTGTTTGTGCACCGACGCCAATATGGTGAACCAAGATATTGTCTTTATCGGACGCTAAATCTTGTTTTAAGACCGCTTCAAAACTATCCCCAATCACAATCGTAGGTTTTGTGAAGCCCGGTCCAACCTCAATCGCAATGGCCGCGATCGCAAGCAAGCGATCACGACTAGGATCCAAACCTGTTGTCTCTACATCCAACACAACCCAACGACTGGGTTCAATTCTGGATTGGCTAATTCCAAAACGGCCTAATAGATTAGCGAACATAATCGAGTTCAAGTCGTTGCTGCAGATTACGGACCTCCGAGAGCGACTCCCGCAAAATTGTCTTATCGACAGTATTCAATTTATCAACATCGACCGCATTGGGATTGCCACCAATCGCATGGCCATCAATTTGCGCAGCAAGCCGTAAGGTCTGCAAATACTCAAACGCCGCAATCCATGCAAGACTTTCGGCCTCATCCAGGTTTAATGCACGGCCAATCGCCGCTAATCGCTCACGCGTATTCACAGCACTAATACCATTCGCTAGCGAATAAATACGGGCACAGTCAACCACGATTGCGGTACCCTGTAGTTTGATATCGATGATTTGCTTACCATCGAGGTCTTTGGTTTCTAAACTACCAAACCAATTGAATGGCACTTTCCATTTCAATGAGTTTTCAACGAGTAATTTGATAAATCGTGGCGTAGCCTCGGCGCGCTTTACAACATACTCGCGCAATGGCTCGAGCAAAGACTCATTCCCCGCAAGCGCTCTAAAGTCAAAGAAGATGCTGGCATTGAGAAGATCCTCTGGATTACCCTGCTCAATCCAGCGTGCAAAACGCTCTAGCCACTCTTGTTGACTGATGCAAAGCTCTGGGTTACTTGCCATAATGTTTCCCTTGCACAAGGGATACCCGCATGCATGAAGTGCCTGATTGACATCCTTCGCAAAAGCTAAATAGTGACTCTTCTGAGAAGCTTCACTATCTATATAAATCAACGCATTGTCTTGGTCAGTGGCAATCGTTTGCTCACTACGCCCCTCAGAACCCAGTGAGATCCAGGCAAAACTCTCTAAATTTAAATGATGCTGTTTAGCAAAGAGAGTGATGAGTTGTGCGGTCAACACATCATTGAGATGACTAATGAGTGCGGTTAATTGCCTTGCCTGCACTCCCTGACCCAAAAGATTACGAGCAAATTTACGAATATTGCTTGCACAATCTTTTAAGGTGTCTACATCCTCAGCCGACCGAATCGCACTGCTAATATTATTAAGCGATAAACGTTGCAAAGAGAATAAGTCGCGTTCAGAAATGATTCCAACCAGTTCCTTGCCCCGCAATACTGGTAAATGGCGAATGTGATAACGCGACATCGTAAGACCAGCAGTCTCCGCGGTATCGTCAATCGACAAAGTTTTAACGGATCGCGACATGACCTGTGCAATCGGTGTAGTTAGGGGAACTTGAGCAAGTGTCACACGACTTAAGACATCGTAACGGGTCAAGATACCAACAATACCCCCGCCTTCGTCGACCACCAAAACCGAGCCTACCTTTTTATCATGAATCAACTGCAATGCATCTTGCAAGGAAGTATTTGGACTTACAGAGATTGGCTTTTTTAAATGAAGATCCCGCAATGGACTCTCGAGGGACTGCTCGGTTAATGCCTTAGATGCAAATGTATTTCTGAGTGCCGCTCTGGATTCCTCAAGCAGCTTGAGAATGCGATTGTTTAGAAAATCACTAAATGGCTTCGATTGACTTGCCAGTTCGTGCATCCGCTCCAATGGCAATGCCAAACAAAAACAATCATCGACCGCTACATACTTCACGGTTGTTGGAAGCCCAGCATAGCACGCACTGACTGCCAATATATCGCCAGGATCTAATTCAAATCCCGTTTCCTCAAAGCCAGGTATCAAACGCCGACCGGATACCCGTCCTTGCCGTATTAAGTACAGGGCTTTCGGAACGCCATCGGCAGGCGAAAGAATGACCTCCTGTGGGGCAAAGTACGATTCCACCGAGTAGCGAAGAAAAAAATCAACATCTTCTTCTGCCATCTGCGAAAAAGGCAAAATGCGCATCAACTGCTGGCGCAAATTCTGAACCAGGCTATACGAAATCGAAGGCTTTTTTAAACGATCACCAGATTCCATCATCTCGATTCCTCAATGTAAATCAGCGATAAAGGGTTATTTCATTATGATGACTATGGAATTCGTTATCAATACAATGACAGTATTGCGGGTATTACTGATTGTTTTAGTCAACTTCTAGGAAACAACTATGTCGATGTCGCCAACCCTGATCAATATTGTTAGCACAACAATTTTTGCCTTGGCAGTCATTCACACCTTCTCAACAAAATTTTTTGAGCATCTTGCGCACAAACAACCCAATCATGCGGGGGTATGGCATCTGTTGGGCGAGGTTGAGGCAGTCTTTGGTTTTTGGGCCATGGTCCTCGTTGCCTTCTTCTTCATGCATACCGGCAATCAGGCAACCATTCAATACCTAGAGAGTTTGAACTTTACCGAGCCTTTGTTTGTCTTTGTGATTATGGTGATTGCTGCCAGTAAACCGGTCTTAGAATTTTGCTTACTGCTCGTTAATCGCGTAGCAGCACTGATTCCAATCAAAAAATCGGTTTCATTCTTTTGGGTTACCCTCTCCCTCGTTCCTCTCCTAGGCTCGTTTATTACTGAACCGGCAGCAATGACTGTAGCCGCGTTACTTCTTCGTGACTACTATTTCTCCAAAAAGATTTCTCCAAAATTGATGTATGGTGCACTTGGTGTCTTATTTGTTAATGTCTCAATTGGCGGTACCTTAACTCCCTATGCCGCTCCTCCAATTTTGATGGTTGCCGCTAAGTGGAATTGGGATATTGTTTTCATGCTTCAGGAATTCGGCTGGCGCTCTGCATTGGCAGTATGCGTAAACTCAGCTATATTGACAGTTCTATTTAAAAAAGAATTAGCAGGATTGACAGCCAATCCGAATGAAAAACGGCTTGATGCCATTCCATTTAGCGTCATTCTCATCCATCTTCTCTTTTTGCTGGGTGTAGTTGTCTTTGTGCACCATTCAGTTATTTTCATGGGTCTTTTTCTCTTCTTTATTGGCTACACCACGGCGTACGCGCGCTATCAAAACAAACTTATTTTTAGAGAGAGTTTGATGGTGGCGTTTTTCTTGGCAGGCCTAGTGGTTCTTGGGGGGCAGCAAAAATGGTGGTTACAGCCTCTGCTAGCTAATTTAGATGCCGATACGGTCTACTACGGCGCGACTGCTCTCACCGCCATTACCGATAATGCAGCCCTCACCTATCTTGGATCATTAGTGGATGGCTTATCCGATGAGTTTAAATATGCGTTAGTGGCTGGAGCAGTTACGGGCGGAGGCTTAACCGTGATCGCAAATGCTCCTAATCCAGCTGGGTACTCCATTTTGCGACCCAGTTTTGAAGATGGCGCAATTAGTGCTCTCTACCTCTTTATTGCAGCACTACCGCCAACCCTCGTTGCGATTATCGCTTTCCGCTTTATATAAGATGCGATATCAGCTAATTGCATTTGATGCCTATGGAACCCTATTTGATGTGTACTCCATCGGCACACTTGCTGAAAAGCTATTTCCAGGTCAAGGCAAAGCGCTCTCACTGCTATGGCGCGATAAACAACTTGAATATACGCGCCTCATTTCATTGGCAGACCCCAATCCGTTAGGCAGTCAACATTACCAATCCTTTTGGGATCTGACAATTGCAGCCTTGCATTTTTCTTGTGCACAATTAAAACTGGGCCTGAGCCCAGACAACGAATCAACCCTTCTGAACCAATATGCTCAACTTGATTCTTTTCCAGAGTCTGCTGCGGTTCTCGAAAAGGTAAAAGCAACGGGTATTAAAACGTGCGTTCTCTCCAACGGTAATCATCAGATGTTATCTTGGGCAAACCAGTCAAGTGGATTGGATCAATACCTTGACCGAGTGATATCGATTGAAGAGGCCCGTCAATTCAAAATTACGCCCAGTAGTTACCAATTGGTTCTGAATTATTACCCTATCCCAAAAGATCAAATCTTATTTGTGTCGTGCAATGCTTGGGACATCATTGGTGCCAATTGGTTTGGCTTTGATACCTATTGGGTCAATCGCTACCAATTGCCGTTTGAGAAGATTGGTCATCCGCCTACTTACGTTGGCCCCAATCTTGATGCGCTGATACCCTGCCTTGGTTCTACTCCATCAGCATTGCAATAAATTCATAAATTAAGTATCCCACCCCAATTGCCAGCGTGGTGTATACAAAAGTCTGAACAAAGGTTTTCCCCAGGGCACCAAGGCGTTCGAGCAAAAAGGCTAAAAATGTGGAATCAGGGTTGGGGTCATTTCGCCAATCACGATAAGCGACTCCAAACTGATAAAGATTAAAAATCAGCCAAAGCACGAGGGCGACTTGAATGGCGATAACAATATATTGCATGCCGTCATTCTAGAGCTTTTTAAGCCCTCCCCAATATCATTACAATCGCAGCAACACATAAAGGCTGATCTTGGACTTTTCCTACCTCATCGATTTATTTCTCAATCTAGATAAAAACCTTGCGCTGATTGCCAGTGAGTGGGGTACCTGGATTTATGTTCTCCTTTTTGCAATTATTTTTATTGAAACTGGCTTAGTTGTCATGCCATTCCTCCCCGGCGACTCCTTATTATTTGTTGCCGGAGCACTCACTGCAGCAGGTGATTTGAGTTTGCCAGTTCTCATGATCTTCCTTACCAGTGCCGCCATTTTGGGTGATGCTGTCAATTACTCGGTTGGGCGATTTGTCGGCAATAAAGTCTTCTCGTGGGAAAACTCACGATGGTTTAATAAAAAAGCGTTTGACGAAGCGCATGCCTTTTATGAAAAATATGGACCCATCACGATCGTGATCGGTCGCTTTCTACCGTTTGTTAGAACCTTTGCCCCCTTTGTGGCCGGTGTAGCCCAAATGCGCTATCCCGTATTTGTTTTCTACAACATCATTGGGGGCATCATTTGGGTCTGTAGCTTAACGGGGCTAGGCTATTTGATTGGCGAGCATCCATGGGTAAAAAGTAATTTTTCGATCGTCGCATTAGCAATGATCATTATTCCTGGTCTACCTGCTCTATGGATTTTTTTGAAAGAACTAACCGCTCGCTTTCGAAAGCGTTAAAACCCTATGTCAAATCCAGCGCAACCCATTTGCATTATTGGTAGCGGCCTAGCAGCCTATACCCTCATTCGTGAGTATCGCAAGATCAATGCAGAGCACCCCATCACCCTAGTGACTCAGGAAGCTGGTGATTTTTATTCTAAGCCGATGTTATCGACTGCGATCGCTGGTCAAAAATCTGCCGAGCAACTCGTCACGAGCTCGGCAACCAAAATGGCTGAGCAATTCAATCTTGTCATTCATACTCATACAACAGTTCAGCAGATTGATCCGGCACATCAAAAAATTTCTGTGATGTCAAATAATGGGCAATCCTTTGATATTGAATACAGTCAATTGGTTTTAGCTCTGGGTGCTGATCAAATTCGCGTTCCGATGAATGGAAATGCTAATCATGAAGTTCAAACAGTCAATGATCTTCAGGATTACGCTCGTTTTCGTAAGCAACTTGATGGTAAGAAAAAAGTGGTCATTCTTGGTGCAGGTTTAATTGGCTGTGAGTTTGCAAATGATTTAGCAAGTGGTGGCTATCACGTAGAGCTCGTTGATCTTGCTAATCAAGCCCTCAGTCGTCTATTACCTAAACCGATTGCGCAAGCACTTGAACAGCGCTTATCGAGTCTTGGTGTCTTGTGGCATTTGGGAGTCAGTATTCAATCAGTATCTCGGGATGGCGATCAACTTCAAGTCATCCTGACGAATGGCGAAATAATCCAAGCTGATTTGGTCTTATCGGCTTTGGGGCTAGCCCCGAGAATTCAATTGGCGAAAGAAGCAGGCATTACTACCAATCGAGGAATTGTTGTCAATCGTCAGCTAAAAACTAATCTCCAGAATATTTATAGCCTAGGCGATTGCGCAGAGGTAGAGGGTCATGTCCTCTCATATGTGATGCCAATCATGCAAGCAGCGCGTACCTTGGCGACGGTTTTGGCTGGGCAAGAAGCTTCACTCGCCTATCCAGCGATGCCGGTGATGATTAAAACACCCGCACTCCCTTTAATTGTGTCCCCACCGCCGATCGGAAGTACTGGCTCGTGGTCAATCAACGAGTTAGAGGATGGAATTGAAGGGCTCTTTCATAACAATCAGTCTGAACTGATTGGCTTTGCCTTGGCAGGCTCAGCAACGAGTCAGCGCGCTAATCTCACCAAACTACTGCCACCGATTTTGGGATCTACTTAAGGGCGCCAGAACAAGGTTAGCTTTTGCGGGTCTCCCTCTTTAAGGACGATACCGCGCTTCAGCAACTTGCCTTGATAGCTTGCCTCAACGGTGTATTGACCTGAAGGCGCATGAAGAAGCATCAAGGGGCCATCGCATACGGTCTCTAAAAGAATTTGTTGTTTGTCGTTGAGTACACGAATATCGACACCCACAATCCAAACACCGCGCCCACTACTATCAATCTCCGACATCTCTATGAGTAATGGCCACTTTTTAGCGGCTGCAAAGATGGCACTCGACTCATCACTACCAATACCGCCCGTAATGAATGTGATATTTCCTTGCGCTTTACTAGGTGGTAGCTGAGCAAGGCTGGGGCCAGATAGAAAACCGGCACAAACAATTAGGCATTGGATTAGGAATTGACGCATCAATCATCTCCTCACGGATCGCGGCTATTTCATATTCTTTTCTAAAGTTGGTTATGAACCCACTGAATTCCAGCATTTGCACTTGATGCTAGACGATAAGGCAATCAAGAAGTAACTAATAATCCCGATGGTAAAAAGAGTTGCGTCTTGAGAATCAAAGTACATTAACAAGCCAATAATGGTTATAGCAACAGCCAGACAACTGAGTATGGTTTTAGCGAACATGACTCCTCCAATAATGAATGATTAAGTATAAAAGTGATTTAGGAATTCGAATAGGGCTCAACGATCCCTATGCCCTAAACATGAAATACACGGCACCTAATAAACACAACCCCGCCCAGAGGTAATCGGTCTTAAATGGCTCGCCCATATAAAAGATTGCAAATGGTATGAAGACACTCAATGTAATGATCTCTTGGGCAATTTTTAATTGGCCAAGGGAGAAATAGTCATAGCCAATTCGATTGGCAGGAACTTGTAAGACGTACTCAAAAAATGCGATCCCCCAACTCACAAAAACAGCGATCCACCAGGGTTTAGTACTTAGGTCTTTTAGGTGGGCATACCAAGCAAAGGTCATGAATACATTCGACAGAATTAAAAGCCCAATGAATGAAAAGGGGCCAGTTAGGGAGCTAAATGTGGGCATTGGGCAATTCTCAACGGTTAGAAAGACTTCACTTTACTAAAATCGGCTGACTTTTTGATCTAGCGCAAATTATCAAAGTTACCTCTTGCTAGACTGAGGCCAACTCGAGGTGAAAATGCGACTTCTATTATTTTGTGAGCAAACTGGTGCTCGTCTAGACCCCAAACAACCGGCTGCAGTGTGTGCCGCTGCACATCACTGCGAGCCTCTCACGAACTGCCCATTGATACCCAAGCCACGAGAGACGAATCACAAAGCAAGTTCTTTCCAGCCGACCAACACTTCCTCGTAAGATAAAACTGTTTACACTCTCTATGAACGGAGAGAGCTCAAATGCGAATGGTTTTGTATCTATTGATTGCGTTAATCCCAATTGCGATGGTTTATTCACGCCTGTTGGATCGCTCAAAATTACGGGATTTTTTTATTGCCATTTCGTATCTAAGCATGATGGCATGGGCATTTTTCTTTGCCCTTGTCTTAGAAATGCTACTTCGGATTCCAGTCAAATATTCAGTAGCCATTTTGGCAATCGTGATGGCTTATGCTCATTTTCGTACCATCACTTACTTACAGAAAAAACGGCAAGAGAACTAGTTAGTCCTTACCATCTTTATTTTCAAGCCTGATTTGCATTTCCTCGTCTTGGGGCGTTTCAAGATTTAAGGGCATGTGTACCATCTTTTCACCATCCCATTTTTGACCACACCAGCACTCTCCAGCGTCATTGATGATGCAAACACCGGATCCACAACAACGGCTATCCGACTTTGTCATAGTATCACCTCATTGATTTAGTCTTCAACCACTTCCCAGGTACTATCGCCCAACTTACGGACTACTTGGCAAAAAGACCAACCCGCTGGTACACCACAACTCCACTCGCTCGGAGAGTTCTGAACTAAACGATAGGAACCCAGGCTCTGGTCTTGGTATAGATAATATTTTTTTCCATAAACTGGATTAAAACTAAATTTGGCCGCATGAACCATTTCGGTTGCATCTAAGCGGGCTTGCAGCGCTTTTGCTTGGCGCATCAAAACCGCTGCCTGCTCCATGATGCGCTCATATTCTTGATTAGCATGCGCTCTAGCAACATTGATCGCCTTGTCTTTTTCTTCACGAATTGGAACGGGTGCAAACTTAGGTGCGCCCACTTCCATAGGGTATTCAATGGCGTTATGACGGTCTGGATCGGTATCTTCAATGCGCATAATCACTGAATTCTAGTGGTTTATCACCAAAATCACAGGGCTCAACCTAGGGTTTTTAATTACTGATAAATCTGTATAGTGAAATTGACAGTCTTACGCTTAAATAAGCACTGATTTATTTCCTTTGAATTTAAGCCCCGCAAGGGGCTTCTTTTTTGGACCTACTTCTCGACAAAGGCCCTCTCAAAGACGTAATCGCCCAACTCTCCGGAGGATGGGGAAACCTTAAACCCGCGCTGATCCAATAATTCACTGGTTTCTTTAAGCATCGCGGGGCTGCCACAGATCATGGCACGATCCACCGCAGGATTGAGCTGTGGCAATCCAATATCGGTAAATAGTTTTCCAGATTCAATCGCGGTAGTTAAGCGGCCAGTATGGGAATATGCCTCGCGTGTGACCGTGGGGTAATAAATCAGTTGATTGCGCACCAACTCCCCCAAAAACTCATCATTGGGTAATTCTTTCGTAAGGTACTCTTGGTACGCAAGCTCACTCACCACCCGCACACCGTGAACTAAAACAATCTTTTCAAACCGTTCGTAGGTCTCTGGATCGCGAATAATGCTCAAAAACGGAGCTAATCCAGTTCCCGTACTAAATAGATACAAATGCTTTCCTGGATTTAGATCATCAATCACCAATGTGCCGACGGATTTCTCACTCACGAGAATAGAGTCACCCACCTGAATGTGCTGCAGTCGTGAAGTTAATGGGCCATTGGGAACTTTGATGCTGAAGAACTCGAGGTGCTCAGCATAATTTGGGCTCACCACACTATAGGCACGAGCTAATGGCTTGCCATCGACCTCAAGACCAATCATTAGGAAATGGCCATTACGAAAACGTAATCCTCGATTTCGGGTGGTAGTAAAACTAAATAAACTTTCGTTCCAGTGTTTGACAGAGAGCACGCGCTCTGTTTGATAGGTGGCCATAACTATTCGGGTGTTCGCATATAAGAATCAATCCATCCATTGTAATGAATGGTCTTACAGCGCCGGATAGTCGGTATATCCCTTTTCATTACCGCCATAGAATGTGGCGCGTTGATAGGGGTTTAATGGAGCGTTTAATTCAAACCGTTTTGGTAAATCGGGATTGGCAATAAACAACCTACCAAAGGCAATGGCATCAGCCTCGCCATCGGCAAGCGCTTTCTCAGCGCTCTCTTGATCAAAGCCCCCAGCCAAAACCACCTTACCCGTGAACAAAGAGCGAAATAATTGACCTGTACGCGGCGCATCAGCTACTAGTTGATCATTGCCCCCAGCAGTCGTTGCGCGTGGTTCAATCAAATGCAGATAAGAAAGATTAAATGGATTGAGTGCATTGATCAGGTGAGCAAATAAACCTTTCGGGTCGGAATCGGCAATGTCGTTAAATGTGCCGTATGGTGACAAACGGATTCCTACTCGACCACTACCCCATACCGGGATGATTGCCTCGAGTATTTCTAATACCAACTTACAACGATTTGCAATTGAACCGCCATACGCATCCGTGCGCTGATTGGTACGATCTTGCAAAAACTGGTCGAGTAAATAGCCATTGGCAGCATGCAGTTCAACACCATCAAATCCGGCCGCTTTAGCCTGCTCGGCAGCGTGCACATAATCGGCCTTCAACTGCCCAATCTCTTCGAGTGTTAATGCTCTTGGGGTTTCGTACTCGGCCAAGGACCACGATGCGGTGTAAACCTTACCCGCCGGTTGAATCGCTGATGGAGCAACAGGCAATCCCTCATCCGGATGCAGTGAGGAGTGAGAAATACGTCCAACATGCCATAACTGCAAAACGATCTTGCCACCCCGCGCATGCACAGCATCGGTAACCGTCCGCCATGCCGCCACCTGCGCATCACTATAAATTCCAGGGGTTGCTGGATACCCTTTCCCCAAAGGAGAGATCTGCGTCGCTTCGCTAATAATGAGTCCTGCTGAGGCACGTTGAGCATAGTACTCGGCTGCCAAGGGTCCCGGTACTCCCTCATCACTCGCACGCATCCGAGTGAGCGGTGCCATCAAGATACGGTTTTCAAGCGTCATTAAGCCAAGTGTGACGGGGGTAAATAAATTCATTGCCAACCTTTATTAAGTTCCATGTAAAGTGTGGATTTTATAGGCTATCCATATAATTTTCTGATGAACACAACAGCAAAATTTCAGGCAGGCGACCAATTAATTCATCTCAAGTCAGGCAGCCTCTATCGCGTGATTGGCCTGGGTAAGATAGAAGCTAATCTCGAAGATGTATATATCTATGAGGCGATGCGTAACCAAACCTTATGGGTTCGGCCCAAAGCCGAAATGGAAGATGGCCGCTTTGTAAGGCAAATTGGATAACGATTCGATGTTTTTAGAAGAGCACGATTTACAAACGTTAACCAAGATCGATGACTTGGAAGCAAAATATCGAGAGATTGAAGCATTTACGCGCCTACTATTTACCGATATGGAAGAGGATGAACGAACTCGTCATGAAGCCATCAAGCGCCGCTTTGAAGAACTCAAAGTGACTCTATTTAAAAACTCAGACCACATCCTAAGTCAATCCAAACATCCCGATTCAGGGTCTGCCCAAAAGGCATTGCGCGAGGCGCAGCTCAATATGATGTTTGATTGGGAACAATTTGGGCTAACCGAGGACATGTTTTTTAAGTTGTATCAATGCCATCGTAATCAACTAACTGGTGATGCCGATCTCAATGCTCGGGCTACTTTAATTGAACAGATATTAACAATTGAGACTAATCTCACCTTGCTATTCAAGACTCGCCAAATTTCTTCATGATCATTCGTAAGCTCTTTCTTATTCTCACTTGCTGCCTAGTAACTGGAATAGCAAATGCGCAAACGACGTATGTTGTTGTAGCAGCAAATATGAAAGATGCATTTATTGAGATTCAAAATCAATTCCAGAAAGAGAATAAAAGTGATCTAAAGGTCATCTATGGCTCCTCCGGAAACTTTGCCTCGCAGATCATGAACGGCGCCCCGTTCCATTTATTTATCTCAGCCGATGAACAATACCCCCTTGAATTATTCAAAAAGGGAAAGACAGTAAACGAAGGTGCTGTCTATGCAATTGGTAAATTAGCTCTAATTGCGAGTAGAAACAAAGGTATCGCTCTTGATGACTCTAGAGAAAAAATTGCAGATGCAATTAAGAAAGCAAACAAGATTGCGCTTGCAAAACCGGAACTAGCGCCCTATGGTCGCGCTAGCGTTGAGTATCTAAAAGCCATCAATTTATGGGAACTAGCAAATACGAAGATTGTGTATGCCGATAATATTGCGATGGCAGCAATGTTTGTAACGACTGGCTCTGCGGATATTGGCTTTACAGCACTCTCCATCGCCAAATCTCCTTCAGTTACTAAGCAGGTCTCTTCCGCTGAGCTAAATGATGGTTATCAGCCAATTAAACAACGTATGGTGCTCATTAAAAATCCTACGCCTGATGCAGTTCGTCTTTATGAGTTTATGCGCACACCTAAAGCAAAAGAGATATTGCACTCTTATGGATATTCAATTTCAAATTGAAACGTGGTGGACTTGATCAATAAAGCTAGGATAAGCCGCGATGGATGTAAGTATTAAGCGCGCTTCTGTACAAATACCGGAATTGCTTCTGCGATAGAAAAGATTTTTTCATCATTAGAAAAAATGGCTTCAGAGCTGCTTTGATTAAATAAATTTATATTTAATTTGTCACCGCATTTTTTGGCTACTTCAATTAAATCGTCAATATTTTCATGAAAAGCGTAAATGTTGCCATTTTCAAGATGATTGAGTTGGTTGACAGAAAATCCGGTTAATGATGAAAGCGACTGAATGCTCAGTCCACAAGTAATCCTCGCCCTATGGACAGTGCCTCCTATTTCTTTTGCTTTGCGAATGCTTACTAACGTTGCCATGATGCGTCAAGGTATTTAATAAAATTAAATCTTCTACTTCAACAACTTAGTTGTCTATTCGCTTCTAGTCTAATAGTAATACTACTTAGATATAGTGCTTAACGACATGAAAACCACTGGTGATCGTGTTTGAAAATTAACATTATGCTGACCACTTCCCTGCACGTACCTTAAAAGACTAGAGCGTTGCTAACGAGTTAGCCTCATGAAGTCTGCAAAAAAATGTGTAGTGATTGTGCTTGAAATCTAAGTATTTCAACTATATCGTTTAAAACGACATATCCCTAAACTTCACGGATGAGATATTCCCCAGTTTGAGCTTGACCAGCTCTTGAGGCCTTTTACTTTATAATTCTCAGTTCGGCGAATTAGCTCAGCTGGTTAGAGCGACGGAATCATAAGCTCGAAGTTTCTGAAAAATCCTCAATCGTTTCAAAGACATAGCACCATCTCAAGAATTGGTGCTTTACACACTGTGTGTCACACTTGATGACACACACCTTGGAAGCCTTATGGAACGGTGCTGGCCAGTTAGACACACGGAGTCCACTAGAAATTGTGCGGTGATTGTGTGAAAAATTTCGGGTAGATTAAGTTTGACGTGTCGTTTTAAACGATAGCTCATACCAACTGATACATAAAATATTCATCACAATTCAGATAAATTAAATACTATTTTTGCGCAAGCGACCTTAAGAAGGATGCGCATGTAGTTCACAGCTTATTTTGGTAAATCATTAAAAATTGCATTAAATTGTTTTTGTAATGATTCATTTAATCCAAATCTTTTTTGATTAGCCACGCCAATAGTTAAATCCTTTGAAATAAGTCCATCATAGACCTTATCCATTTCTGCATAAAAATTAACATAGGCCTGAACCATTTCTTTAAGCGGCATTTGATAATAATAAAACCGGCATTGCCTTCGAACATCAACGTAGTTTTTGAGTATTTCCACTTGTTCCTCCGATAAGGTATCTTCGGAGTCAAATAGATACTGATATTTATTAATCTTTCCCAATGGGGCAAAGATTTGTTCATGAATTATTAAGTCATCTTGAGGCGACTTAAGCTGTTTGATGCAGCTTGAGGTAGCTTTTTTAATCATAAAAAACTGCTCCCTCAAATTTTTTTGATCGAGATTATTCAAATTTGACGCGGCAATACACGAATAGCTTGTCAACACACTCATTAGAGAAATGATTAGTCGATTCATGGCTGTCTCCAGAATAAAAAAGCCCCCTCAATGAAGAGGGGGCAAAATACTACCGGTAAACAATGTCGGCCCTTCTGTTTTCCTGCCAAGCCTTCTCCCCTGTTCCAGTATTTTTTGGCTTTTCCTCACCAAAACTGACCGCTTCGATTTGATTACCATTCACGCCAAGCGCAATAAGTGCCTTTTTTACGGCCTCTGAGCGCCGCTGACCCAGTGCGAGGTTGTACTCCGACGTGCCTCGATCATCGGTATTGCCCTCAATCACAATTCGGGATTGATTGGATTTCAAATAGTCGGCATTAGCCTTCAGGAGTGGCTGGTATGAACCCTTTACTGTGTATTCATCAAAATCGAAATAAATCGACCCCTTTTGATACAACGGTGATTTTGGGTCGCTAATGGGATCGTATTTTGCCGACTGGGAACCAACAGTAAGCGGTATTACGTTATCTGTTTTCTCATCAAGCTTTGTCGAACTACATGCCGCCAAATAACAAGTAACAAAAACTAAAAAAGTTTTTTTAATGATTGACATATCAACTCCTTTCAATTGAGTGGTGAGCGTTGCATTCTGATTCGTTTTGCCAAAAAAATGATCTACCGTACGCCCGCATTTTCGAGCTGCACTTTGGACACGAGTATCGTTTCCAGATCGATAAATAGCCTGTCTTAGAGCAATAATTACAAACCAATGATTGCTTTGTGGGATAGCCATCCTTGTCAAATTTAGTATCGATATAGTTCGATAGGTTTTGACATGCAGAGCAAATCATTGGACTCACACTAAATCGTGGCGTGATCTCGCGGGCAACACAACAGGCTACCTTGTAATCACACTTGCTACAAAGAAAACAGTCATTGTGTGGCATTGCTTTTCCTCGTGGATTCCTCGATTGCATGCCATTTAATAAATGTTTCCTCAAGTAACTTCATTTTTTTCTGATTGGCCTCACCAATCGTTATTTTCTTATCAAGAAGTTCGTCATATATTTGATCGATTTGCTGATAATATTTTTTATATATCTCAACCATACTGGGCAACGGGAATTGGCTTGACAAACTTCGGCAACGATTTACAGCTGATCGAAATGTATTCAATACCCTTACTTGGCCATCATTGAGCATTGCCCTCGATTCAAGTAACCGATTCATATTTTCATTATTAAATCGCAAGAAAATAATTTCTCGATCAACAATTTGCTGATCAATTAAATCGGCCTTGTGAGAACACTGAAGAATTTGTTGCTGCACTTTATTAGCCAGCTCCAAAGTCTCTTTGGCCCCATTTTTTATGGCTTGAGCCTCAACCCCAAGCGGCAGCGCGACAACGCACCACATGACAAAATAGCAAATACGATTTTTCATAAACTCCCCAAATTCAAGACGCGCTATAAATGGCGTCTGTTAAAAAACAATCGTTTAGGAGATTATTGTTTTTGGGGGCTTATAGATGAAGTGGGCTAAACGTTGCGCCACGAAATAGTTTGGTCTGGCATTAAAGTCATGGCTACGAACGGAATCCAATTGAAAGGCTGTTTCCTCCACCGGATAACCGATCACATGCGCCATCAAGTGAAAACTCTTAACAAACTCGCCAAGTGACTTATTTTTTTGATCGACGCACTTTTCAAGAGCTACCTTATTCAACTGTTGCTCAAACTGTGCAAACTTAATGCCATTCGTAATGTAAGTATTTGCAGCCATTACCTTAAAGGCAAATACAAACAAGCAACACAGAACAACAATGGATTTGGAATGAATTTTCACCATTTGATTCTAACAATCATTACTGCATTTGGCATTCATTTTTCGTCGGTAGAAAATCTATGCAGATGAAAAATATCAATGAATTCAGTGGTTTATAAAAACCACTTTGCTAACATAGTTTTATGTTTTAAGATGGGCGCCTCAGTACTCGAAAGGAACAATCATGCAAACTAATCGTCGCCAATTTTTAATCCTATCCGCTGCCGGTGCAGCTACTTTATCGCTATCAAACTTAGTTCAAGCGCAAGCAATGGTGGCGGAGACTGATCCGCAGGCACAAGCCTTGGGATACAAAGCCGATACCACTAAAGTCGATGCCAAAAAGTTTCCAAAGCACGCGAATGAGCAAAAATGCAGCAACTGCGCTCTATTTCAAGCCAAAGGTGGTAATGCTGGCGGTTGTAGTTTGTTTGCTGGTAAGCAAGTGGCTTCTACCGGTTGGTGCTCCGCCTGGGCGAAGAAAGCCTAATTACTGATCTAAAAATAGAAGGGTTAGAAATGCCAACTGTTCAAGAGTGTCTGGACCAGAAGCCAAAACGGATTATTTCTGTTTCATCAACGGACTCTGTATTCAAAGCTCTTGAACTCATGAAATCCAATCGGGTTCGCGCCATCCTAGTGATCGATGAAGAGGGGTTGGTAGGTATTGTGTCGCAAGGCGACTGCGCAATTCGCGCCTACTTGCGAGGGCTTAATATCAATAGCACCCCCGTTTCTGACATTATGACCAAAGAGCCATTGACCGTAAAACCCTCAGATTCCATGGATCACTGCATGGCGATCATTTCCTCGAGGGGCATTCGTCATATACCCGTGGTGGATCGAAACAAAGTAATCGGGATTGTTTCTGTGGGTGATGTGGTGAAAGAGACCATGAGTCAGCTTAGTCAGAACGCTTCATTCTTGGAGACTTTTATAAAAGGGCATAGCGGTTAAAAATTTGTCCCACCCAAAGAGAGTTGAGTGTCGTTTTAAACGACGTTCAGTTGCTTTGCTTTGAAATGTTCCAATTTGATGCTGTAATTAATTCGCAAGATAACCGCAATCAAGCATTCCGCCCTCAGTTTATAAGGGCTGGTAAATCTGCGAGTAAAAATATTCAACAATGGGTTACAGTGCATTGATTTCAGCGTCTGTCATAACACCGGTGGTCATGGAGTTGAGTGGGGTCTGATTTAGGTGGTCATGGTATCTGCAGGCGTTTGTCGGGAAAACCGACATTATTGGATCTTTTGTTTTATGGGCATTTGCCTAACAACCATGTAGTAAGAATTACCCATAAAGATTACAAGGAAATGAAACTTCGAAGAACTTTATTGAAAAAATTAAGCTACATTTCTAATTGCATTAAATAGCAACATCTTTTCATGCACTTCCACTTTGGACCACCCAACTGGGTGGTCTTTTTTTATCCAAGTCCTTAGATTTCGTACGGATACTTTTGCTCTCGCTGTGCAAGGATTGAAATTCGTTCATCATTCCTGAAAATAGATAAATCCATGAGCAACCCAACTACCATTCAATTAATTGCGACCACGCTATTTGGTATTGCAGTATTGCATACCTTTTTAGCTTTTTATTTTGAACGGCTAGCCCATCGTTCACGGCACCACGCGGGTTTATTTCATCTCTTGGGTGAGGTTGAGGCTGTATTTGGCTTTTGGGCGATGGTACTGGTTGTTTTCATGGCGTTTATTCATGGCAGCACTAAGCCGGCCATCACCTACTTAGAGTCTCGCAACTATACCGAGCCATTGTTTGTGTTTGCCATTATGGTGATTGCGGCTAGTAAACCCATTTTGTACGTTGCCAAAACCATTGTTCTCGCAATTTCAAAACTGCTTGAAAAGTCGTTCAGATTACCGGCAGCTACTGCTAACTATTTTGTGACCCTGAGCGCCGTTCCCATCTTGGGCTCGTTTATCACGGAGCCGGCTGCGATGACCTTGGCTGCCTTTTTGCTGCGCGACACCATCTTCTCAAAAACCAATTCAACGAAATTGATGTACCTCACGATTGGGGTCTTATTTGTCAACATTTCAATTGGTGGAGCTTTAACAAGTTTTGCTGCTCCTCCCATTTTGATGGTTACTTCTGCTTGGAACTGGGATACGGCGTATGTATTTCAGACTTTTGGAATCAAGGCAACCATTGCGGTTTTAGTCAATGCCCTACTCATTACACTGGTTGTTCATAAGGACCTACCAAAGACTGCCTCAGCCCATCAAGAGGATCGCATGCCCTTATGGGTGGCCTTCACTCACCTACTATTTCTGTTAGCAGTGGTTGTTTTTGCCCATCATCCGGTGGTCTTCATGGGCTTTTTGCTCTTTTTCTTGGGATATACCCACGCTTACAGTGCCTATCAATCCCGACTGATTCTCAAAGAAGCGCTCATGGTGGCATTTTTCTTAGCTGGTCTTGTGGTACTTGGCGGACTCCAACAATGGTGGCTACAACCGCTATTAAGTGGCATGAGTAATACGGCTGTGTTTTATGGAGCGACCGCTCTTACTGCGATTACTGATAATGCCGCTTTGACGTATTTAGGATCCTTGGTGGAAGGAACGACCGAAGAGTTTCGTTATGCTTTAGTGGCTGGTGCGCTTGCAGGTGGCGGCTTAACAGTGATCGCAAATGCCCCAAATCCTGCGGGTTTGGCAATCCTAAAAGATTACTTTCCACAAAAGGCGGTATCCGCTCTTAAATTGCTGTTAGCCGCTCTGCCACCAACTGCTATCGCGATACTTGCTTTTCAAGTTCTTTGAATGGCCTGCCCAGCAGGAGTCAAATGTCGTTTTAAACGACATATTCCCAAACCTCACGGATGGGATATTCCTATGGTTAAGCTTGGCCGGGACTGAGTAGCCTAGAGCCAAAGACTTTAATTCTTTGATTTCTAGGCTAGGATCCCTTCATTTGTTTAACCGCAATCTGCGTATAAGCCATTTTGAGTAACTGACACCCCACACCACTTTTCTCACCCTTGATAATCATTTTTCCCAAGATGTGATCATGTTCGGTCTTTTGACCTGAAATTAAATCCCTCAACATCGAAGCAGTAAACGGCGAGCCCTCTTTGGTAAGCATCTCAATTGCTTTACTTCTGGGCACCTCTCCGATGCCATGACCATCAGCTCTAGCAATTGAGCAGCATTCTTCATACATCGCTAACGTTAATTCTTTGCCGTAGGGAGTTGAAACAATCTCACCTACCGAACCGCGACATGATGTCGTCATGCCGGCCAAGGTGGCTAGGAAAACCCATTTATCCCATAACACCTGCTCAATGTTTTCGCTATAAGCACTATTGAAATCCGCCTGTTTACAGAGCGCAATAAATTCTTTAGCTAAGGCCACATGCTCTGGAGATCGAGGTCCAACGGTCAACATATCCAGATCGGTCAATTGCCTGACAGCACCCGTATCTGTGATCATAGCCGCGATGTGCGCCACACCGCCCATGACTCTGGCTTTACCTAATTGTTGATCCAGTGCCTCCATATGAGAAAGCCCATTTAAAAATGGTAGTAATACGCCTTGAGAACTTGCTTTGATTAGCGACTTTAACGAATCATCTAAATCAAATGCTTTGGGGGCCAAAATGATCAAATCATAGATTGGTTCCAGCTGATCAGCTGTCACCACTTTGGGATGAACTGTAAAACTACCTTTAGGAGTTTCAATGGTCAGCCCGTGTGCCTGAATTAACTGATGGCGTTTTTCTCTAAGTAAAAAGGTAATGTCTGCGCCAGCATTTATTAACTTAGCTCCAAAGTAGCCACCGATTCCACCAGCACCAACAATTAATATTTTCATGGAATACCTTTTGAGTTTTAAAAACCTTGCGAAGGAAGGATCTTACCTACCTTACTGCCGTTAAATCTGCTGAGCCAATATACTCCTTAAACTGCTTACACCATATCAGAACGCTATTGACATCCTCAGGGTTTTGGGTCTTTAGAAGATAGAAAGCGGCACCATTGGGTTTTTTAATACGGCTGACTTCAATTTGCTGGGCGCTGAACTCATCGTTATCTTTGATAGCGGGCTTACTGCTAATGTAGATATGATAGTCTGGACCAGGGCTGGATCTAAAGTCTTCGCCAGATTGTAAGAACAGTTGATTGCCAACTTTGACTAAGGTCCACTCACCAGAGGAGTTGTGTATCAAATCTTGGCCCTTGGCGTTTTTATCAATCTGCCCTCGTTTAAGGATCTCACCTTCTACTTTTTGATTACCCTCAAAGCGAGCCTTAAGATCTTGTGCGTGACCACGGATTGCGTCAAGAAGCTGGGCACTTGCTGATATTGGGAGCAGAAGTGAAACAACGAGTAGCAAAAAACCAAATTTATTCATGAAAGATTTAATAGTTGTCCTGTAATTGGTATCAATATAAATCTTTAGATAAATGTCGTTTAAAACGTCAATTCTTATACAGAGATTTGACTAACTTTCAACAACATCAAATACCTTACCTCGAATTGTTCGGAAGATTAGATACAAAGTTATCAGATGTAACACCGCTACAAGCAAATTACTAATTACCACAGGATTTGTAAAGCTGCCCACTGTGAACGGCGTTGTTAATTTGTAGAGTACTTGAACTAGTAACAATGGCGCTACCAGTAATGGCATTGGCCTGAACAAAAGTAGTATTGAGACTAATAGTATTGCGCCATAAACCGATAGCAGAATTCCTCTAGCCGGACTGTACGATCCATAAACACTTGAAATCCGGGGTAAATCCCACATAAGACCCATACAGACTGGTATTAAGACCAACACATTGACCAGCAAGGAAACTTTAATCATCCTCTTCACAAATTCCACTCCTTTATGGGTAGATGATAAAGGGAGCCTGTAGCCACAACGGTTTGAGCCGTCAGACAGAGTCAGCCACAGTGGGCACATTCACACAGCACCACAGTCAATTTGCTACAATTCACAGTTCGGCGAATTAGCTCAGCTGGTTAGAGCGACGGAATCATAATCCGCAGGTCCGGGGTTCAAATCCCTGATTCGCCACCAAATTCTGCCCTCAGCTTGTCTGGGGGCTTTGTTTTTGGATGGATTATTGGTAAGGTATATCAATGATTTCTAGAACGTGGTGGATGATCTTTGGCTTTATTGCCCTTGGTTTAGGCTTTTATATGTACATTCGGGATCGAGACCTCATTGGTATTGTGATTGCAATCTTAATTTTGTTCGGTGCCTTTTCCACTAAACCCAAAAAATAGTTTGTTATGGATCTAAAAACACAACGAGAGCGCGATGAAGCAGTGAAGCGCAAATATATTTACAAACCCGTCTTCATTATTTTTGGCATCCTCAACCTCTTAATCATTGCTCTGTTTGTTATTTCTCTTTAGTTGTATTTTTCACTTCTTCTTTGATTTCACTGGTATTTGCAACTAGGCCGTAAGGTTTAACGAGTTGCCAAACATGATTGGGCACCATGTTTTTCATCTTCTTTGGCATTTCTCTGCGTAGGTGCAATACCGTTTCGATCGCTTTCATCTCAACGCGAGCTCTTGCAAACTCCAACCCTCGAGGTCCAATCTTGGGCATGAGCCACCCGACGATCGGTCTTAACCAATTGGGCATTTGACGCAGTGGTAAACCACCAGCAGCTAACTCAACGTTTTTCATAAACCCTTTAACAGGGCTTGCGCGATTACCAGCACTCTTTGGCTCAGTAAGTTTTATTTGATTGCCCAAAAGATTGAGTAGCTCTTCTCCCCGCTCATTACGAACAATCAACCACTGCTCCCCAGAACCACCCATGTAGCCAACCGTGATGTCTGATAGAGCATTGGTGTAATCCACGCAGGTTCTGCACGTCAATGGGAAAAAATCGGGTCTGAGTTTGGATAGTGGCAGCATCAGAAATGGAATTGTTTTATTTCGTCCATCTTGATATCTCAACTCCACATGGTAATCGGCCCTGAACTCCAGATAGGTAATGTCTTCTGGGCGCTCATCAATCAGTTGTAAAAACTCATGAAAGTTCTCGGTACTGGTGTTATCTGAACACGGTGTACCAATCACATAGAGTTTTTTTAGGCTTAATTCTTTTTCTAACGCTCTTAAGGCATAGACCTGACACGGAATTCCAATGACTCCTAGCCGTTGGTAGTTTCGCTCTCTTGCTACATCAAGGAGTGCAAGTAGTGGTGCGTAGCCCATCCGCATACCTCGCGCTTGATGAAGTTCTTGAGGATCTGTGATTAGGACGGGCATTGGTCGCCAACGATCATCCGGATCTGGTGCCATGGTCAAAATGGCATCAACTAAATCATTTTTTAGGAGTTGATTAGCAATCGAAGTGGTAATTCCGGTCCACTGCGCTCCGGCTAGTGGCTCATGCATACTTGCGCGGTACATCTTGCGATAGACTCCAAAGAAGAGTTCATCGCTGTGATTTAAAGTGCGCGACTGTCCATGAATTTCCTGCTCAAGGGATTCGTATTGAGGGTCAATAAACTGACAGGCTCGACCGCAACGCTTTGGGTCGGAGGAACGCGAAATACCGCAATCCGTACAAAGCTCTCGCTCGGGCGCAAGGCCCGAGTACGAAAGCGATTCAATACCAATTACTTTTTTACCATCCAATTAACTTAGGCAACCATAGTGAGATTTGAGGGAACTGGAACACTAAGTATAGTGTCACGCCCTGCATCGCAATAAAGGGTATGGCGCCTTTGTAAAGATGCTTAATTAAGACTTCGGGTGGAGCTACCCCTTTAAGATAAAAGAGGGCCCAACCAAACGGGGGGGTTAAGAAGGAGGATTGCAAACACACCGTAATCATCATCGCTACCCAAACTGGATCAGCGCCTTGCGATAACAAAATTGGCATAAATAATGGCACAGCAATATAGCTAATCTCAATCCACTCTAAGAAGAATCCCAAGACAAAGATAAGAAGCAACATCAGCCAAATATCACTATTAACACCGCCTGGTACAACATTAAATAGTTTGGCAATCAGCTCTTCGCCATTGAGACCTCGAAAAGCCAACGAAAAGACTTGGGCACAAATCAAAATAAACATCATCAGGGCACTAATCTTGGTGGTATCAACCATGGTTGCTTTTAGGCGCTCCCAAGTTAAGCGTCCAGAGAATGCTGTTACAAGGATCGCGCCAAATGAACCCATCGCAGCGGCTTCAGTAGGTGCAGCAACACCGCCAACGATTGATCCTAGTACAGCAACCACCAACATAATCGGCGGAACGACTACTTTCCAGAATCGAACCCAAAGCTCTTTACCGGAAACCTTGCTGCGCTCCTCAATTGGAATCGGCGGCATTAGCTCGGGCTTCATCAATCCTTGAATAAACAAATAGGTAATGTAAACAAACGTTAGCAATAAACCAGGCATGACGGCGGCAGCAAACAAAGTACCGACTGATAACTGCAAAATGTCCGAGAGCAGAATGAGGATTAAACTGGGAGGGATAATTTGACCCAGGGTCCCGGACGCCATAATGGTGCCGCAAGCAATTCCCTTGTCGTAACCTCGACGTAACAAGGTCGGCAAGGTTAGAAGACCTAGCGTAATGATGGTAGCGCCCACAATTCCGGTGGTTGCACCCATTAGCGCACCAAAGAGAATGATGCCAATTGCCATACCGCCCTTCACACCCCCAGCTAAATGGCCAATCACATCGAGTAAATCATCGGCAAGCCTTGATTTCTCGAGCATGATTCCCATGAAGATAAATAGTGGGATCGCCAACCATTGATAACCGCCAACCACACCGAATACACGTGCTGGCAAAAGGTTAAAGAGAGTGTCGCCAAATCCAATAAACCCGAATACGAAACCAACGGTAGCCAAAGAAATAGCAACAGGAATACCGATCATGAGCATGATAAAAAATCCGCCCAGCATTAGAAAGGCAATAATCTCTGTATTAAACATGGCTAGCCCCTTTATTCCCGGGACGATTGAGATATACCCGTATCGCTTCCGCAGCGCCCTGAAGGGCAAGAAGAGCAAAACCTACTGGTATCAGGCCCTTAATAAACCAACGCGCTGGTATGCCACCCGGGTCAGGTGATTTTTCACCAATCGAGAATGATTGTCCAACATAACCAATCGATACTTTAATAAAGATTAAAGCAATCAATACAGTCAGAATGGCTGAGACCATATCGACAATGTATTTCTTCTGCGGAGTGTAATTGGCGTAAAACAAATCAACCCGTACATTGTCACCACGGAGTAAGGCATAACTCATACCAAATAAAATCATGGCAGCCAATAGGTGCCACTCTAATTCTTGAGCCCATACACTTCCAAGGCTCATGGAATAACGCAAGACCACATTGATCACAATTAATAAAACAATCGACAAGGTGAGCCAAGAGGCCACCTTGCCGAATAGATCAATCAAGGTCTCAATGCGCGATGCAATCACTTCTGAAGCTTTTTGCACTGATTCTCCTGACTTATTAATTAACCACGTACTTTATTGTGGTAGGTGGCCTCACTGTATACCGCCCACGCATCGTATTTCTTCTTATAAGCAAAATAAGAATCGTGGACTTTCTTCGTCATCGGATCTTTTGCAGCCTCTTCATTTAAGATCTTCGTGGTTTCATCACGCATTGCTTTGACTACGGAGTCTGGTAAAGGCAAAGCTTGAACGCCTTGATTCTTGACCAAGTCTTCCATCGCATCGGCATTATTTTTCTGACACCAGGCCTCACCAATCACATTACAAGCGGCTGAGGCATTCTTCACAACCTCTTGCAAATCTTTGGGCAACTTCATCCATGCGGCTTTATTAATCAACAACTCAGATGTGGTTGCAGGTTCGTGCCAGCCTGTGGTGTAGTAAAACTTCGCAGCCTTTTGTAATCCAAGGCGACGATCTTGGAATGGACCAACGAATTCAGCCGCATCGATCACACCGCGCTCGAGTGCTGGAAAAATCTCTCCACCTGGAAGAACCTTAACGTCAACGCCTAATTTGGCATAAACCTTACCTGCCAAGCCAGGAATACGCATTTTTAAGCCCTTCAGATCGGCAACCGTGTTGATCTTTTTCTTAAACCAACCAGTCATCTGTACGCCAGTATTACCGCAAGGCATGGCCACCATACCAAATGGTGTGTAGACCTCATTCCATAAATCAATACCACCGCCGTCGTAAAACCAGCCGTTCATCCCTTGGAAGTTCAAACCAAAAGGTACGGCGGTGAAGTACTGAGCGGCAAATGTTTTACCGGTCCAGAAATAACTATTGGCATGATTCATTTCAACGGTTCCGGCTCGAACTGCATCAAAACCTTCAAATGCAGGAATCAATTCGCCAGCTCCGAAGACCTGAATCTTCAAACGACCGCCCGACATTTCCAGAATGCGTTTAGCTAAATCAGTAGCGCTACCTGGACCATCCATATAAAACGGTGCGCCTTTTGGATAGGCACTTGTCATCTTCCAATTAAATGTTTGCGCAGATTGAGCCTTTACAATGGCAGGTGCTGCAAGAGCGGCGCCGGCAACCCCGGCTCCTATACTGGTACTTAAAAATTTGCGACGACTTGAACTCATTTGTTTCTCCTTAGTTATAAAAATCTCAAACAACATATGGCGATGAAATGAAGCACTCAATTC
Source organism: Polynucleobacter sp. HIN8 (assembly GCF_030297615.1). Lineage (NCBI taxonomy): Bacteria > Pseudomonadati > Pseudomonadota > Betaproteobacteria > Burkholderiales > Burkholderiaceae > Polynucleobacter > Polynucleobacter sp. HIN8. The sequence continues at coordinate 1,782,149 of NZ_AP028139.1, forward strand.
GAGCGATTTGCCAGAATCCATGTATCGATTTCATAAATCAATGTACAGGGAAAATACCGATGCACTTGTACACTATTCCCAAAAGTAGTGCATTGATTCGTTAATTTGGGGAATATCCTCTTCATTCTAGTTCAAAGGAAATTATTGCTATGCAACCAAAATGGGGTATCCGTGGAATGGCCGTTGCGCCCCACTCGCTCGCTTCACAATCAGCACTTGCTGTCTTGCGCGAAGGGGGTAATGCCCTTGAGGCTATGATTTCTGCAGCTGCCACCATTGCGGTTGTTTATCCACATATGAACTCAATTGGTGGCGACTCTTTTTGGGTGATTCATGCACCTGGTAAAGCAATGGGTGGCATCGACGCCTGCGGCGGTGCCGCTGGTTTGGCTACTCGCTCGTGGTATCAAGAGCAAGGAATCACGGGAGCTATTCCATTTCGCGGGCCAGTCGCAGCGAATACGGTTGCAGGCACCATTTCAGGATGGGGAGCAGCCTTTGATCTTTCCAAAAAGAGCTTGGGTGGCAGATTACCCTTATCCCGTTTACTCGAGGATGCGATTCATTATGCTGAACATGGTGTCCCAGTCACCCATAGTCAATCTGCCCTCACTGAGAAAAAACGGGTTGAGCTGAGTCCACAACCTGGATTCTCAGAAACCTTCTTAGTAAAAGGCAAGTCTCCAGCGACTGGCAGCGTGTTTTATCAAAAGCGACTTGCGAATACCTTACGTCAAATCGCCAAAAAAGGGACCAATGATTATTACCGTGGAGAGCTCGCAGAGCTAATCGCAAAAGAGCTTAAACAGTTGGGCAGTCCACTGCGCCTTGATGATCTGCAACGCCACCAAGCAAAATTGATTAACCCCCTACACCTAGCGCACAGTTTGGCAGATGTGTACAACATGACGCCTCCAACCCAAGGGGTAGTATCACTAATGATTCTAGGCATTTTGGATCAACTCAAACTCAAGCAATTTGCAGTCGACAGCCCAGAATATGTTCATCATTGTGTGGAGGCCACCAAACAGGCGTTCAAGATCCGTGATCAACATATTACGGATCCTGCCTATATGCAAAAGCATGCCCAAGAATTTTTATCGCACAGCTTTTTAAAAACACTCGCCAATCAAGTAGATCGTCAACGTGCTCTGCCTTGGGGCGCCGGTCGAGGACCCGCAGACACCATTTGGATGGGCGTAATTGATGGCGAAGGCCGGTGCGTTTCTTTCATTCAAAGTATTTATCATGAGTTCGGCTCTGGAATTGTTTTACCAAAATCAGGCATTAACTGGCAAAACCGCGGTTGTAGCTTTTCATTAGATCCTAAAGCGCTTAATACCCTATTGCCTTACCGCAAGCCATTTCATACCTTAAATCCTGCACTTGCATTATTTAAAGATGGCCGGTCTATGGTTTACGGAACGATGGGTGGTGATGGCCAACCACAAACCCAGTGCGCAGTATTTACGCGAACTGCCATCTATGGACTCGATCCTCAAGATGCGATTAGTCGTCCCCGTTGGCTTCTGGGCCGCACGTGGGGACAAACCAGTGATACGCTGAAATTGGAATCCCGTTTTGATCCAGCGCTAGTTCAACAACTTCGAGAGATGGGACATGACATTGAGATCTTGGCTGAGCTTGATGAAACGGTTGGACACGCGGGTTGCATTATTCGTGAGCCATCAGGCATCCTCAAAGGTGGCTGGGATCCAAGAAGCGATGGTGCGGTAGCATCGTTCTAATGAAACCAACTCTGTATAGCTTCTGGCGGAGCTCCGCTGCCTTTCGGGTGCGGATTGCACTCAATCTCAAAGGGATTGAATATGAGGTAATTCCGGTTCACCTTCGCAAGGGCGGTGGTGAACAGCTCCAAGAATCCTATCAAGCTCTAAACCCAAATGGTTTAGTACCGCTCTATATTGATGCAGGTGTTACCTTGCATCAATCAGCGGCCATCATTGAATTCCTCGAGGAAAAATATCCTAAACCAGCCTTATTGCCAACCAAGATCGAGGATCGAGCATGGGTTCGTGGTTTGGCTCAAGATATCGCTGCGGATATTCATCCCATCAACAATCTTCGCGTTCTACGGTATCTCGTTGGAAAACTCGGAATTAGTGATGAACAGCGTTTAACCTGGTACAACCATTGGGTCGACAAGGGGCTCGCCAGCCTTGAAAAACGGCTTTCAAAAGATCCGCGCGTTGGTCAATTTTGTTATGGCGATCAACCGACAATCGCTGACGTTTTTTTAGTACCGCAAGTCTTTAATGCCTTCGATGCCAAGATTAGTTTTAGTGGTTATCCGACCTTACACCGTATTACGCAGAATTGCATGCAGCTCCCCGCGTTTATCAATGCCTCTTGGGAGCACCAAGTGGATGCAGAAGGAAAAAATCCAGAGCCTAGCTAGGCGTCATCCACCACACCAAAATCGATAGCGTGAATAAAGAGCCTAGGGTAGTAATTAATACAACACGTGAGATCAGGGAACCGTCGGCTCGGTAATATTGAGCTAGCATGAATGGGCCTGTGCCCGTTGGTAAAGCACTCACCAAGACAGCCGCATAGACCCAAAATGTTGGCAATCCTAAGATCGGATCAGCTACCACCCAAACGATGAATGGTTGCAAGATCAGTTTTACAAACACCAGACTCCAAGTGGTCTTTGCGGGTGCGGCAGTTTTTTGAACTAAAAATAATCCAATTGAAACCAATGCACAAGGACTAGCTGCGGCTCCTAAAAAACTGACAAACTGGCGCAGTGGTCCATAGAGCTCTAAACCAGTTGTTGCCCAAAGAGCCCCACAAAAAGGTGCTACCAATAGAGGATTGGTGGCTAAGGATTTTCCAACCGTTTGAATAATTTCACCAAACGGCTTTTTGGCGTGCACACCAAGCTCAATAAAAATAATGGCTACTGCAAAGAGTGCGCACACCACAATCAAGGTTGCAATCACGGCGGGTCCAAGGCCGCTCTCACCAAAAGCGAGTAGTAGTAGCGGAATGCCCATATACCCAGTGTTCGCATACGAGCCACTCAAGCTTTGAAAACTCGCAACGGTCCAATCTTTGGTCTGAATTCGGTAATAAATCAGGAGTGCTAAGTAGACTAAGATCGCACCCGAGCTAAACGCAATAATGAATCCTGGTTGCCAAAGCTCCTGCCAATTACTGTGCGCAGTAAAGTCAAACATTTGCGCAGGCAATGCAAGCCACACGACAAACCGATTGATTTCGGTCGATGCGTTTGGACTTAATTTACCCGTTTTGCCGCAAATATATCCTGCCAAGATTAGGGCAAAGATCGGAATAATGACGTTAAGAACGTGAAGCAATGAAAACCTAGGAAATTTTCTTGAGGGTTTTACGGTAACGTGCAGCGTTCTCTACGTAATGCGAGGAGATGCGATTCATCTCAGCAATTTGCTCTGGACTTAATGATTTGACTGCTTTTGCAGGTGATCCAATAATTAAAGAACCGTCCGGGAATTCTTTTCCTTCTGTGACTAACGCACCAGCACCAACCAAGCAATTTTTACCAATCTTGGCACCGTTAAGGACAATCGCGTTAATTCCAATCAGGCTGCCATCACCAATCGTGCACCCGTGCACCATAGCCTGGTGACCAATCGAGACGTTCTCGCCCAAAGTTAGCGGCCACCCATAGTCAGAATGCAAAACTGCAGAATCTTGAACATTGGTACCGGCCCCAATCCGAATCGGCTCGTTATCGCCCCGAATCACCACACGTGGCCAGACATTGGCGTTTTTGCCGAGATGAACACGCCCAATCACCTCGGCAGAGTCCGCCACCCAGGCGCCTTCGCCTAATTCTGGAGATATCCCATCTAACTCATAAATTGCCATGCCCTAATTATAGAGAGTCTGGGCTACCAATTAGAGTCACGATCTGGGGTGGCAGAGATTTTATGAATACTCAGGTCAGCGCCGTCGTATTCATCTTCTTGAGACATCCGAATTCCAATCGTTACTTTAAGAAGTCCGTAAACCAGGAAACCCCCAAGCAGTGCAATCGTCACCCCCAATAGACTCCCGATCGTTTGGGCAAGGACATTGACTCCACCAAGTCCGCCTAACGCAGTGCTGCCAAAGATTCCTGCTGCGATTCCGCCCCATAAACCACATAAGCCATGCAACGGCCAAACGCCCAGCACATCATCGATCTTCCAACGATTTTGTACTTTAGTGAACATGTAAACAAATAAGGCACCAGCAACTAATCCGACGATGAGCGCACCCAGTGGATGCATTAAATCGGAGCCGGCACAAACCGCCACTAATCCTGCTAGCGGTCCATTGTAGGAAAATCCTGGATCATTACGTCCTACAAACCATGCTGCAAGAGTGCCGCCAACCATGGCCATTAGAGAGTTCAGGGCAACCAAACCGCTCACTTTATCAATGGTTTGCGCACTCATCACATTAAAACCAAACCAACCGACTGTTAGGATCCAAGCGCCTAATGCTAAAAATGGAATGCTTGAGGGTGGATGTGCTGCAATTTGACCCTCTTTCGAATATCGCCCACGTCGCGCACCCAATAACAAGATCGCTGGCAAAGCCAACCAACCACCAACCGCATGAACCACGATGGACCCGGCAAAATCATGGAATTCATCGCCGGTCAGCTCTTTAATCCAAGTTTGAATTCCATAATGCTGATTCCATGTAATGCCTTCAAAAAATGGGTACACAAAACCAACAATCACAAAAGTAGCAATTAATTGAGGATTAAATTTGGCACGCTCTGCGATTCCACCGGAAATGATGGCTGGAATTGCAGCAGCAAATGTCAGTAAGAAGAAAAATTTAACGAGATCAAAGCCACTTTTCTGAGCGAGCAGTTCAGCGCTGAAGAAAAAATGAACACCGTAAGCGATGCTGTACCCAATAAAGAAATAGGCAATGGTAGATACTGAAAAATCCACCAAAATCTTAATTAGGGCATTGACTTGATTTTTCTTGCGAACGGTACCAAGCTCTAAAAATGCAAAACCGGCATGCATCGCCAACACCATAATTGCGCCCAACAAAATGAATAGGACATCTGCCCCAGATTTCATTGCATCCATGAAATACCCCTACTTTTATTAATTAGTTTTGAGTATTATGTTTTGTAGTGGGGCAATTGATTCATCAATTTGCACCCATGTGGTGCAATTTTGCTTTTTTAAAGGACTAATAATGAAAAAACTGTTTTTATTGCTGGGGTTTGGCCTTGCTTTGAGTTCGCCAACAATGGCCCAAAATCAAGCCCTAAGTACGCAAGAGCTCGTGAAGTACTGTCAATTGCCCGCCAGCTCGGAATACCGATCATTTTGTGTTGGTTACTCAACGGCGATTTACGACACTTATTTAGTGACACGCCATCCCACCAATGCAAAACCTTTCATTTGTTTAAAGCAACCCGCCCCTCCGATCGATAGCGTAATCGCTGATTACGTCAATTGGGCTAAGCAAAATCAGCAGTTCGCCAATACCCCTGCAGCAGATAGCGCACTTCGATATCTTGCTGGCCGCTACCCCTGTGGCAAATAGTCATTTCTTTAGGAGAACGTGATCATGAAAAAATTTATTCCCATCATTCTTGGTTCAGCATTGCTAATCAGTGGTTGCTCCAATATGGACACTACTCAGCAGCGTACTTTATCGGGTGGCGCAATTGGCGCAACCGCAGGCGCTGTCGGTGCTGCGATTTTCCATAGCAACCCAATTTGGGGTGCGGTGGGTGGCGCAGCAGTTGGTGCAGCCTCTGGCTATGTGTATGACATGTATGAGAAAGACAAGCAAGCCCAATACAACAAAGGCTATCAAGCTGGTAAAGCAAGCTCTACCAACTCCAGTAGCTCCTCATCGGGCTCAAAGTAATTCAGTATTAATTTCAATCGTGCCAGTAAGTGCCTTATGAACAGGGCACTTATTGGCAATCTCCAGTAGACGTTGTGATTGTTCCGCGTCCACCACGCCCACCAGCTTGATGGAGCGTTTAAATTTTTCGATGTCGTTAACTCGCTCAATATCGACGGTTACGATTGCATCTTGCAGATCCCACGATTTTCTCTGGGCGTACATTTTGAGGGTCATGCCTGTGCAGGCAGCTAAAGCAGCACCTAGATACTCATGGGGCGATGGGCCTGAAGAATTACCACCCTTCGCCTCATCAATATCGGAGACAAAATGATCATTGCCGACCTCAAGGGCCTGCTGAAAATGACCGCTACCAAATCGAGATACCACTGCTCTCATAACCAATCCTTATGCTAGTAGCATTTGATTAATCCGTTTTACATATCCAGCGGGATCTTGTAACTGACCCCCTTCCGCAAGCAATGCCTGATCAAACAAAATCGTTGCCCAATCGTCAAATTGCTTATCCTCGTATTTTAGTTTTAGAACTAAGGGGTGTTGTGGATTAATTTCTAAGATCGGTTTGCTATCCGGTGCTTGCTGACCCGCAGCCTTGAGCATCCGCAATAGGTTAGCAGAAAGTTCATGCTCATCGGCGACTAAACACGCCGGTGAATCCGTCAAACGTAAGGTAACACGCACATCCTTCACCTTGCCATCGAGTGATTTTTTCATGCGCTCAATGAGATCTTTATATTGCTCTTCGGTTTCTTTTTGTTCTTTTTTCTCAGCTTCATCGGCTAAGGCACCAAGATCAAGACCACCTTTTGCAACGGATACCAAGGCTTTACCGTCAAACTCATGGAAATAGGACAACAGCCACTCATCAACCCGATCGGATAGCAATAAAACTTCTACGCCTTTTTTCTTAAAGATTTCCAAATGGGGGCTGTTTTTGGCAGCAATATAGGATTCTCCAGTGACGTAATAAATCTTATCTTGCCCCTCTTTCATACGACTGACGTAATCGGCAAGAGTTACGGTTTGCTCGGAAGAATCGGTGTGCGTACTGGCAAAGCGTGCTAGTTTTGCGATCCGCTCTTGATTGCCTACATCCTCGCCGATCCCCTCTTTAAGGACCTGACCAAACTCCTTCCAAAAATCAGCGTACTGCTCTTTTTTAGCAACATCCTCACTATTAGCCAATTCCTCGAGCATGGTTAAAACCCGCTTGGTTGAGCTCTCTCGGATACTTTTAACATCACGTGATTCTTGTAAGATTTCGCGTGAGACATTCAGTGGTAAGTCAGCAGAATCAATCACGCCAGTGACAAAACGAAGATACATTGGCATGAGCTGTTCGGCATCGTCCATGATAAAAACGCGTTTAACGTAAAGCTTGATGCCATTGCGCTTATTGCGATCCCAGAGATCAAAGTTGGCTTTCTTTGGAATGAATAAGAGCTGGGTGAATTCACTGCGCCCTTCAACCCGATTATGCGAATACGTTAATGGGTCCTCAAAGTCATGGGAGATGTGTTTATAGAACTCTTTGTACTGCTCATCAGAAATCTCTGACTTAGGTCTAGCCCACAGGGCAGTGGCTTGATTGATGGTCTCAAACTCATCTTTTGTGACCTGCTCTTTTTTTTCTTCGTCCCATTCCTCTTTATGCATTTGGATTGGCAAAGAAATATGATCCGAGTATTTGCGAATGATGGATTTCAATTTCCAAGAAGACAGTAACTCGTCTTCACCCTCGCGCAAGTGCAAGGTGATCGAAGTGCCACGCTCAGGACGATTGATGGTTTCAATCGTGAACTCTCCAGCACCCTGGGATTCCCAGCGCACACCCTCGGATGCGGGTAAGCCGGCACGTCGTGTTTCCACGATGATGTTGTCAGCCACAATAAATGCTGAATAGAAGCCAACACCAAACTGACCAATCAGGGCCGCATCCTTTTGCTGATCACCCGAGAGTTTTGTAAAAAACTCTTTCGTCCCCGATCGCGCAATGGTTCCTAAATTAGCAATCACCTCATCACGGCTCATGCCGATTCCGTTATCACTAATCGTGATGGTTCTAGCCTCTTTATTGAAGCTGATTTTGATTTTTAACTCGGGGTCTGACTCATACCAGTCAGAATGGGTCATCGCCTCAAAGCGTAACTTATCAGCGGCATCCGAGGCGTTTGAAATCAGCTCTCGCAAAAAGATTTCCTTATTCGAATACAAGGAATGGATCATCAACTGCAAAAGCTGTTTTACTTCGGCCTGAAAACCAAGGGTTTCTTTTACTGTACTCATCAATAAGTCCTTTTTAGATCTTTTTTTGAACTTTTTATATGTTGGGGCGTCTTGACCGATTTCAAGGCCTAAAATGCTTGAGAATCGCCTACAATAGAAGTCTTGCCCCCAGTTATAAACCTGAGATCGGCGTATGAAAAAGCTCTATATCAAGACATTTGGCTGCCAAATGAATGAGTATGACTCGGAAAAAATGGCCGATGTCCTTCATTCCACCCAAGGCATGGATCAAACCGATGAAATCGACGATGCCGATGTCATCTTGCTCAATACCTGCTCGATCCGAAAAAAAGCCCAAGAAAAGGTGTTCTCTGATTTGGGGCGCCTAAGGGAGCTAAAGCAGCTAAAACCCGATCTTTTAATTGGTGTGGGTGGATGCGTTGCTAGCCAAGAAGGCAAACAAATTATTAATCGTGCACCGCATGTGGATTTTGTCTTTGGTCCGCAAACCCTGCACCGTTTACCAAAATTAATTGATCAGCGACTCGCTACCGGCCAATCACAAGTGGATATCTCATTTCCAGAGATTGAAAAATTTGATCACCTACCCCGCTCACGTCAGACCAAAGGCTCCGCCTTTGTTTCCATCATGGAAGGTTGTTCCAAATATTGCAGCTACTGCGTAGTGCCCTATACCCGTGGGGAGGAGGTATCTCGTCCCTTTGAGGATGTCCTCACCGAAATTGTGGGTCTGACCGAGCAGGGCGTTAAAGAGATCACCCTTTTAGGGCAAAACGTCAATGCCTATCGTGGTCGCATGGGACAAACATCTGAGATTGCTGATTTTGCCTTGCTCCTTGAGTACATGTCTGAGATCCCAGGTCTAGAGCGCATTCGATTTACCACCAGTCACCCCAAAGAATTTACTCAGCGCCTCATTGATGTTTATGATCGCGTCCCCCAGTTAGTCAGTCATCTACACCTTCCAGTGCAGCACGCCTCGGATAAAATTTTGTCGGCCATGAAGCGGGGCTATACGAGCTTAGAGTTCAAAAGCATTATTCGTAAAATGCGTTCAGTGCGGCCCAAGCTCTCACTCTCGAGCGATTTCATTGTAGGCTTTCCAGGTGAGACAGAAGCTGACTTTGAAAAGCTGATGGATATGGTGACTGAACTTCAGTTTGATAACAGCTACTCATTCATCTTTAGCCCTAGGCCTGGTACTCCCGCAGCCAATCTGGAAGACGACACGCCCTATGAAATGAAGTTAAAACGTTTGCAGCGTTTAATCGCCCAAATTGATTCTCAAGCACTCACAGTCAGTCAGGCTATGCTTGGTAATCATGAGCGGGTGTTAATTGAGGGCTTAACGCGGGATAACGCACACCTTCTAGGACGTACCGAGAACAATCGCGTGGTTAATATCATCATCCCTGAGGGTGATTCCGATCAAAGCGCAATCGATCAATGGATTGGGCAGATGCTCGAGGTTAAAGTCACCGAGGTTCTAAAGCACACCCTACGCGGTGAAATTGTTCATTCTTTAGTCTAAATTGATTAATGCGCCGAACCCTTAGCCTTGATCTTCAGTTTGCAACGCAAGCCCTACAAAACCAGGTTTTAGCTATTGTGAGCATGGCGCAAATCCGTAAATGGGTTGGAGTCTGTTTTCAAAATAATGCAACACTTACGATTCGTTTTGTCAATAAAGCTGAGGCTCATGACCTTAATTTATTTTTTCGGGGCTTTGATAAGCCCACCAATGTCCTCACCTTTTCCTACCCAACACAAGGGAAATCGATTGAAGCAGACATTGTTTTATGTTTACCAATTCTGCGCGCAGAAGCTAAAGAACAACAAAAATCGCTCGTGGCACACCTAGCCCATCTTTTGATTCATGGCTGCTTACATGCGAAAGGCTATGATCATTTAAAGCCAAAGGATGCCAGCTGCATGGAAGCACTTGAGATCAAAATCTTACAATCGCTTGGTTATCCAAATCCCTACTAAAAATGAACATTGTGATTGACTGTCATAAAAATGTTTTATGCTGTCTATTAATTTATGTCAAATAATCTAATTGATCGCCTAAGCGCGTTTTTTTCTGACCAGTCTTCTGATCCAAAAGCGCAGCGTAAAGAGCTGATTGAAACGCTTCGTGAAGCCCAAGCCGATGGGCTCATGGATGCCGATGCGCTTTCTATGATCGAGGGAGTATTTCAGGTTGGCGAATTATCCGCTCGCGATGTGTTGTTGCCTCGGGCCCAAATTGACTGGATTGATATCAATGCACCTCTGGCACAAATCATTGCAGATGTCGTCAAAACAGGTCATTCGCGCTTCCCAGTCTATGAGGGTCATCGCGATCAAGTCATCGGCATTCTATTAGCCAAAGATCTCTTACGGCATTTCACAGAAAAAGATTTTCAAATTCGTGACTGGCTACGGCCGGCTGTTTTTATTCCTGAATCAAAACGCTTAAGCGTCCTTCTCAAAGACTTTCGTAATAATCGCAATCATCTGGCCATTGTGGTTGACGAGTACAGTGGCGTGGCTGGAATGATTACGATTGAAGATGTGATTGAGCAAATTGTTGGCGACATCGAGGATGAGCATGACATCGATGAGGAATCTGACAACATCACCGTCTTAAAAAATGGTGATTATCGAATCAAAGGTATGACCGAGCTTGAGCAGCTTAATGAAGAGCTAAAGACGGACTTTTCAGCAGAGGACGTAGAAACCGTAGCTGGGCTGGTGATTCAACATCTAGGTCGAGTGCCAAAATTTGGCGAGCGGGTTCGTATTGATGGTTTTGAATTTGAAGTACAGCGTGCCGACCCTCGTCAAGTGCATATTCTTTTGATGCGTCGCATTGCACCCTCCAACGCTTCTGCTACCGAATCGTAATTGCAAAGTAGTCGACAGGCCAATCCGATTATTTACAGCGCCTTACTTGTTTTTTTAGGGGTTCTTTTAGCGGTCGCGAGTGAGCTTCCCCTTAGTGGTTACTTTCAAATTCCTTTATTTGCTTACGCTCTATACCTATTAGACCGAAGCAGTGAATCAAGATTAGACCAAGTTTTTCGCGATGGATTCTTACTTGGTCTGGGTTATTTTGTGCCTGCTCTTTGGTGGATTTTTATTAGCCTTCACGATGTCGGTGGAATGGCAGTATGGTTATCAAGCCTTGCTGTTCTTGCCCTAGCTAGTCTAATGGCAGTCTATTTTGGATTAGCCAACCTCATTGCAAAGCAGGTCACTTATTCTGCGTGGCGATCCCTGGCGATTCCTGCGGCATGGGTACTCACCGAGTATTTGCGAGGTCAGATATTTACTGGCTTTCCGTGGATGGGGTTTGCCGAGTCGCAAGTGAATGGTCCTTTTGCAAATATCGCACCTTACTTCGGTGGCTTAGCCTGTACCTTTTTATTTATCTGGGCCGCCTCACAATTGAGTCAGCCCCGACTACGAAATATCGCTGGCGTAGTGGGAGTGGTTGCAATTGTCCAGGTTTTGGGAATTTGGTCGTTCACTAGCCCCAAAGACTTACCCATCTCAGTGCGATTGATTCAGGGGAACTTTGAACAAAACCTCAAATTTAATCCCGCTGAAATCCTAAAACAAATCCATTTTTATCGGGATCAAATTATTAAAGCCCCAGCCGATTTAATTATTGTCCCTGAGACTGCATTTCCCTGGCCTGAGACGGACATTCCCAATCAGTCAATTGAACGTATTCAAATATTTGCAAATGAGACAAATAGCCATGTATTACTTGGCTTAATTGGCAAAAGCGCAAAAGGCGATACTGCGGTTCAGTACTCCAATCGAGTCAGTGGCTTTTCGAACCAACAGCCCATCTACCACTACGATAAATATCACTTAGTTCCTTTTGGTGAATTTATACCTCCAGGCTTTCAGTGGTTTGTGGATGCATTTAAAGTGCCGATGAGTGACTTTGCAAGAGGATCGATTGATCAAGCCCCATTTTCGATCCGCCCCAGCGCCAATCCAGATCGCCCGCTTTATGCGGCCATCTCAATCTGCTATGAAGATATTTTTGGCAATGAAATCGCCACCCGAATTCGTAATAGCCGAGAACCAGTTAATCTTTTAGTGAACGTTACGAACTTGGCTTGGTTTGGCCAATCGCAAGCCCCCATGCAGCAACTGCGCCTCTCCCAATTACGCTCTCTCGAAACCGGTCTACCCAGTTTACGTGCTACCAATACCGGGATCACCGCCCTGATTGATCAGCGCGGCCGAGTTGTAGCAAGCCTTTCGCAATTTGTTCAAGGCGAACTTGATATTCGAGTGCAAGCCTTTGAAGGACAGACGCCTTATGTGATCTGGGGCAACTGGCCGATTTTGATCTTGGTTGTTTTTGCTCTGGGGATTGGTTATTGGCGCAGATCGCAACCGAACTGATTTTTTAACGAGTCCTTGGTTTGCCGAGTAAAATCAAGGTCTTATCTAAAAAATCATTGTGTCGCATGCTAACGTTTCAACAAATTATTCTCAAACTTCAAGATTATTGGGACCAACAAGGTTGTGCGCTGTTACAGCCCATCGATCTCGAAGTTGGGGCCGGCACCTCGCATACAGCCACTTTTTTACGAGCCATTGGTCCTGAACCATGGAAAGCAGCCTATGTTCAGCCCTCAAGACGTCCCAAAGATGGTCGTTATGGAGAAAACCCAAATCGTTTACAGCACTACTATCAATATCAAGTGGTTTTAAAACCAGCGCCTGCCAATATTTTGGATTTGTATTTAGGCTCTTTAAAAGCCTTGGGGCTTGATCTAAAGCAAAACGATATTCGTTTCGTGGAAGACGACTGGGAGAACCCAACCTTAGGGGCGTGGGGCCTTGGCTGGGAGGTTTGGCTCAATGGGATGGAAGTGACTCAGTTTACGTATTTTCAGCAAGTGGGTGGTTTGGATTGCAAACCGGTATTGGGTGAAATTACCTACGGAATAGAACGCTTAGCGATGTACTTGCAAAACTGCTCCAATGTGTTTGATCTAGTCTGGACAGAGGGCGTAAGCTATGGTGATGTTTATCACCAAAATGAAGTAGAGCAGTCACGCTATAACTTCGAACACTCTAATACAGACTTTCTGTTTGCAAACTTTAATCATTACGAGAGTGAAGCAAAGCGCTTAATGGAGCATGCGCTTGCACTGCCAGCGTATGAGATGGTTTTAAAAGCGGCTCATACCTTTAATCTTCTCGATGCCCGTGGGGCTATCTCCGTAACGGAACGTGCTGCCTATATTGGTCGTATTCGTAATCTGTCGCGCTTAGTCGCGCAAGCGTATTACGAGTCACGTGAACAACTAGGCTTTCCTATGTTGCAAAGTAAAGCGCATTAAGGCATTGATCTTCATATGAACCACCCTCCCTTGCTGCTCGAATTATTTACCGAAGAACTCCCACCAAAATCACTCAAACGGTTGGGCGAATCCCTTTCGCAATCAATTTACGAAAGTTTAAATAAAGCCCAGTTGCTAAGCGCCAGTAGCGCTTATCAGTCATTTGCCAGCCCAAGACGTTTAGCAGTGCTGATTAGCGATGTTTTAGATCAAGCGCCCGATTATCCGGTGCGCGAGAAACTCTTACCACTCTCCATTGCCTTTGATGCGCAAGGTAAACCCAGTCAAGCGCTTACAAAAAAGTTAGTGAGCTTAGGTCACCCCGATACCCCGCTCGATCAATTGGAACGTAGCGGTGAAGGTAAAAATGAGGCGCTCTACTTAAATACGATTGCTACAGGTGCATGCCTTGAGTCGGCCATACAACAGGCTTTGATTGCTGCCATTGATCATTTACCAATCGCAAAAATGATGCATTATCAAATCACAGTACCGTCTGGGGCGATTGAAGAGATTCAATTTGCTAGACCTGTACACCGCATTATTGCTCTTCACGGATCAAAGACACTTGCAATCCATGCTTTGGGGATTGATGCCAGTAAGCAAACCGAGGGGCATCGTTTTTTATCTTCCGGGATGATAACTATTCGTGATGCGCAGCAGTACGAGTCCCAGCTCGAAAGCGCTAAGGTGATTGCATCGTTTGGCAAGCGCCGTGCTTACATTGAGTCTGAGTTACAAAAGGCTGCCAAGGGCTTGCGGGTCCTAATGCCAGATGCTCTTTTGGATGAGGTCACCGCCTTGGTAGAGTATCCGGCGATCTACAGCTGCGAATTTGATCCCGAGTTTTTGGAAGTTCCTCAGGAATGCTTAATTTTGACAATGCAAACCAATCAGAAATACTTTGCCTTAACTAATCAAGACGGCAAGCTAAGCAATCGCTTCCTTATCGTCTCGAATATACAAACGGATCAGCCAGAGTCAATTATTTCTGGGAATGAGCGCGTTATTCGCCCCCGTTTGGCGGATGCTCGCTTCTTTTATCTTCAAGATCAGAAACGTACTTTGGAATCACGTATTCCTGATTTAGCCAAGGTGATTTATCATAATCAATTAGGAAATCAACTGCAACGCTCAGAGCGAGTCCGAGCATTGGCCAATGAAATTGCTAGCAACCTAAATCAAGCTGGATCACAGCTTAAGCTTCAGGAGGTTGACCGTGCCGCACAACTCGCTAAAGCTGATCTATTAACGGAGATGGTTGGTGAGTTCCCCGAACTACAAGGGGTCATGGGGCGTTACTACGCCTTAGCGAATCATGAAGCGCCGGATGTCGCTGCCGCGTGTTACGAACACTATCTCCCCCGATTTGCTGGGGATTCCCTACCGCAAACCTTAGTGGGAACCGTATTGGCAATCGCCGATAAGTTAGAAACCATTATTGGGATTTGGGGTGTCGGTCTTGCACCCACTGGCGATAAGGACCCCTATGCACTGCGTCGCCATGCCTTGGGAATTTGCCGTCTACTATTGGAAAAGAATCTACCGCTCAATCTGATGCAACTGATTGGGCTTGCGAAGCAGCAGTTTTCAAATCTGGCTTTGAAGGTTGAGATTGATGAAGAGGTTATCTATCAGTTTATTCTGGATCGATTAAAAGCATACTTAAAAGATCAAGTGATTGAGGGGGCTGCCTTTAGTTTCGCAGAGATTGATGCGGTACTAAGCACCCATCCAGATAGAATCAACGATCTGATTGCACGTTTGTTGGCAATTCGAGCCTTTAATCAGCTACCCCAAGCAAATTCGCTTGCCAGCGCCAATAAGCGAATTAGCAATATTCTGAAAAAAGTGGAAGGTAAACCAAATACCGATATCAACCCGAGTTTGCTTTCCATTGCAGCAGAACAGAATTTGTATGCCGCTCTTACAGAACTGCAGCCGCGCCTTGATCAACAGCTCCAAGCCCAACAGTTTTTTAATTTACTGCAAGATCTTGTTGCGCTTAGTGAACCAATTGATCAATTCTTTGCGGATGTCATGGTGATGGATGAGAACATCGGGCTTCGCAATAATCGTCTTGCCCTACTGCAACGTCTCCACCAACAAATGAATTTGGTCGCCGATATTGGCAAACTTGCATGACAGTCAGAGTCGATAAGCTCATTATTTTGGATCGTGATGGAGTGATTAATCAAGATCGTGATGATTATGTCAAATCATGCGAGGAGTGGATCCCAATACCGAATAGCCTAGAGGCGATTGCATTACTTTCTCAGGCAGGCTATACGCTAACCATTGCCACCAACCAATCGGGTATTGCACGCGGCTATTACACCTTAAGTGAATTGCATGCGATGCATCAAAAGATGATGGATTTGCTCAAACCACTGAGTGGCAAGATCGATAGTATTTTCTTTTGCCCCCATACCGATGCCGATCACTGCGATTGCCGCAAGCCTAAACCTGGCTTAATGCAGCAAATTGCGAATCGCTATTTAAAAAGTCCCGCAAACCCTACTTTGCCATTAAGCAATGTTCCGATCGTGGGCGATTCACTACGCGATCTTTTAGCTGGGACAGCCCTTGGCGCCAGTCCGCACTTGGTCTTAACAGGAAAAGGTCAAGATGTTAAGAGAACTGAGTTACCCAGTAATACCCAGATTCATGCGGATTTAATGGGTTTTGCGCAATCGATCCTAGCTCTCCCATGATTTGGCTGCGCTCTCTTCTTTTTTTTATTAGTCTAATAACGTACACGCCGTTTTATGCGGTTTTTTGCTTAATTATTTTTCCATTTATAAACGAACACACCCGCTATCGCATCATTCAGTTCTGGGGTCGAAGTATTATTTTTTTCCTGCAATTCTTTTGTGGGCTTCGGTTTGAAGTTCTAGGAAAAGAAAATATTCAAGCAGTAATTGATCAGCCTGTCGTAATTCTCAGTAAGCACCAATCGGCGTGGGAAACCATTGCGTTTTTACAGATCTTTCCTAAAGATCTTTGCTATGTTTTTAAACGCGAACTACTTTGGATTCCATTTTTTGGTTGGGTAATTGGCTTACTCAATATGATTCATATCAATCGCTCTGATGCAGGTAGCTCTGCAATATCGGTTGCCAATCAAGGAAAAAATCGTTTAAAGGCCGGTAAGTGGATGATTTTATTTCCAGAGGGTACCCGTACGCCCGTTGGATCCCATAAGCCCTATCGCAAAGGTGGAGCCCGCTTAGCCGGACTCACAGGTGCAACCGTATTACCGGTCGCACATAATGCCGGGCGCTTCTGGCCACGAAATAGCTTTTTAAAATACCCTGGACTCATTACAGTCTCAATTGGACCATCAATCCCCTCCCAGGGAAAATCTGGGGATCAATTACACGAGGCTGTAGAAACCTGGATCGAAGGTGAAATGCGGCGAATTGACCCAGCGGCTTATCAAGCCAAATAATCATTTTCCTGACAGCATCAAGGCCCACTGAATATAACGCTCCACCGAAATATCTTGAGCGCGGGCTTTTAACTCGGCATCTGTGAGATTTAATTGCTGAGAAACACTCTGTAAATTACTGCGTAGCATTTTTCGGCGCTGCGAAAAAGCCATGGCCACAACCTGACTGAGCGCATCCCATTGCGCTGATGTTAAAGAAAAATCGGCTTTAGGAATCATCCGAATCACTGCGGAATCTACTTTGGGTTGTGGCTCAAACGCAGTCGGCGGCACATCCATTAAGTAATCCACGTGGTACCTTGCTTGCAGCATGACCGATAAGCGGCTGTACTCCGAGTCACCCGCTGGTGCAGTGATACGCTCAACCACTTCAGCTTGCAACATAAAGATTTGTTCATCGACCCATGGCGCAGCTGCAATCAGATGAAATAGTAAAGGCGATGAGATGTTATATGGCAGGTTACCAATCAAGGCACATCGCTCTTTCGTTAACTTGGCTTGTTTCGCCCAGTTCGCAAAATCAAATTGAAGGGCATCCCCCTCATGAATAAGGAGTCCGTCCAGTCCCTCTCGCTGTTTTGCCTCTTGCCATGTATGAACAATGTCGCGATCAATCTCAAGAACTTCGAGTTTTTCAAGGCGCTCAAGTAAAGGTCGGGTTAAGGCGCCCAATCCTGGACCAATTTCCAAAACGTGCATGCCGGGCGTAGGATTTAAGGCATTCACAATCGCAGTAATCACTCCCTGATCCATCAGGAAGTTCTGACCAAAGCGCTTACGAGCTCGATGCATCGTGATTCAATTTCGTGAGAGCCAACTCTCTGGCGAGTCTTAGAGCGGCAAACATACTGCGCCAATCTGCCTTACTCTGTCCGGCGATATCTAAGGCCGTGCCATGATCAACGGACGTTCGGATATAGGATAGACCCAAGGTAACATTCACTCCCTCTGTAAAGCTAGCAAACTTAAAGGGGGTTAGACCTTGGTCATGGTACATCGCTAAGACTGCATCAAAAGAATGCAATCGATCAGCATGAAATAAGGTATCGGCTGGATAGGGTCCAGAAGCCAGAATTCCTTCACGTTTAGCAGCCTCAATTACAGGAATAATTACTTCAAGCTCCTCGCGACCAAGATGACCATCCTCCCCGGCATGGGGATTTAAGCCGGTCACCGCAATACGTGGCTTTGCAATACCAAAGCGCACCTGTAAATCGTGCTGCAGGATTTTAAGGGTGCTCAATAAAGACTCGAACTGGATGGCATCAGCAACTTGGGTAATGGGTAAGTGCGTGGTCGCAAGAGCGACGCGCAAGGCAATAGCCTGCCCTTTGCCAGAGAGGGCCTGGGGGATTTCGCCACAGAGCATCATGACAACTTGGCGCCGTTGATCGAGATCAGCCAAGAACTCGGTATGCCCAGTAAATGGCGATTGCGGTGTGTCTAGGATACTTTTTTGGACCGGTGCCGTAATTAATGCATGATGCTGGCCAACTCGACATGACTCGCTAGCTGCTCGAATCACTGAAAGTACGTACTGCGCATTGGCTGAATCCAGAACACCAAATTGCGGTGGATTTTTTAAAGGTGTATGCGAAATTTGGATTTGGGGCGGCAATGCCTCATGTGCAAATAACTGCTGATCGCCAAATAGGCTAATTTGCACATCCGAGTGGGCTGCGATAAAGGCTTTGGCAGCCGCTAGTGAAACTTCGGGGCCAATACCTGTGGGCTCTCCAGTACTGAGTGCGAGCTTAACGAACTTGCTCATCCAAATTCAAAATCTTGACAGTCGCCGTATCGCGCAATTGGCGTAACCAGTCTTGATAGGCTTGCTCGAACTTACGCTCTCGAATCGCAGCACGCGCAAACTCGCGCTGCTTCTCAACCGTTAATTGCGCATCGCGTCGCTCCAACACTTGAATTAAATGCCAACCAAATTCGGTTTTGACTGGATCGCTAACTTCACCAATTTGTAAGCGATTCATGGCAATCTCAAATGGGGGGACCAACTCACCAGGACCCATCCAACCTAATAAGCCACCGTTCGGGGCAGAGCCATCTTCCGAGAACTTTTTTGCCAATGCCTCAAAATCAGCGGTCTTAGCCCGAATTTGATCGCGATAACCTTGAAGGCGTCGCTCCACATCCGCGTCCTGCAATCCTTGACGCTGACGAATCAAAATATGTCGCGCTAGCGTTTGAGTAACAATCATATTTTGCGGAGTGAGATCCGCAGGATTGGTATTACTGGTTGCGGCGCGTGCGCCTGAACCACCAGCGCGTCGATCCATTACCTTCAATACATGAAAACCGGCCGGGCTTCGCACTACCGATGGTGCCACCTGGCCAGGGCCAAGATTGCGAACTGCCTCAACAAAAATTTGAGGTAAACGATCTTGGGTTCGATAGCCAAGGTCCTGAAACTTAATGCGAGAATTTTCTTTATTGGCTTGTACGCCCAGTTGCATAAAATCAGTGTCGCCACGCGCCTCTTTTAATAGGGCCTCAGCGCGTTTTCTGGCATCAGCCTGAGCACTCGGACCCGCACCCTCTTCCACAGGAACAAAGATTTGAGCAACTGCAATTTCCTCAGGACCCGATCCTGTTGCAGTAGGCTCTGATCCGCGACGCTGCATCTGCTCAATAATAAAGTTATCGATTTCTGCATCCGAGATCTTTATTTGTGAATCAACCTCTCGCTCCCGTAAGCGGGCTTTAAGAACATCTTCACGAAGCAGTTCCCGGTAGCGCTGAAAACTCACCCCCGACTTCGTCACCGCATCGCGAAACTCAGAAAAAGTTAACTTATTTCGGGTTGCAATATCTTCAATAATCTTATTGAGTTCTTTCTCATTTACCGCTAAACCGGTTTGCTCCGCTTCTTGAATTTGAATTTTCTCTAAGATCAAGTTTTCCAGCACTTGCTTGCGTAACTCATCGCCCTCTGGTAGTTTTTTTCCGCCAGCTGGTGCTTGTTTTTGAATCGAAGCAATTCGATCATCAATCTCTTTACGCGTCACAACCCCAGTATTGACAATAGCTACAACTCCATCAATATTGATGATCTTCGGTTCATTGCCAGAGGGATTGCTTTGTGCACCCAAAGACTGACTAAATAACAGCCCTAAAAACCCAAACGCCATTAAATAACTGGGCATGCTGAACTTATGGGATGAATCACAAGACAAAATCATTATTGATAATTTTCGTAGGGCGAAGGTGGCAAAGGTTTAGCGATTGGCTGGTATCCAGGAACGTTTAAGCGCATCACATCAACTGGGTTATTTCCAACGCTCGCAAAACCTCTAAATTCTAATTGAAAAAGGACTTGGGTAGTGGTGATCTGGGAGGTGTTTCGGGCTTGTGAGTATGCAAAGCGTGCGGTCCAACAGTCTGCGTCATACTGCAATCCCACAAGGGTATTTAGGGTCTTGGCAGTTAATGCATCGTATCCCCAACGGCCCAATACACGATATTTTTTAAATATTGGCCACTCGCCAAATGCATTGTATTGATCAGTCTGAGTCACTCCCGAGTTCGTACCATCGGTTGGTGGGTTCCAAACATTACGATATGCAAAATTGAGGCTACGTCCCGGGGTGGGTCGCCACCCTGCGCCAACACTGCTTTGCACAAAGCGATTGAGTTGGGTGTTGTACTGCCCAAACAAATCGACGTTGAAGTTTCCTAGCAAGCGGATCGTACTGGCACCCAGCGTATCGGAGTAACGTGTGGGGTTTTGGATCGTTCCATTTAAACCCACTCGTTGGCCAGTGAAATCCTGGCGCTGCGCCAGGGTCACTGTGGCACGCTCTGCACCCGTATTCGTTTCTAAAACACGGCTGGTCAAGCCCATCGTTAGTTTGTTATTATCTGCGACCCGGTCATTACCCACAAAGGTGTTCTCACTAAATATTTGAGTAATACCAAAGCCCGCATCTGCAGTATCAAAAAGCGGAGTCTGTGCCTGACTTTGAAATGGCGTGTACACATAAAAGGCCCGCGGCTCCATGGTCACAATCATGTCTCGTCCAAAAAAGCCTTTCATTTCGGTTGCATCACGCTCAAATGCCAAACCTGAATCCAAGCTCAGGGTTGGTAAAGCGAAGCCTTGAATTGGCTGATTAATGGATTGATTGATGGAGGTTGAAGGACTGTTTGTTAGGATCCCAGAATATTGGTTCGCTTGAAAACTAAGTTTTGGCTTTAAATAATATCCGGGGGTAATTTGTGGCATGGCGATGCTGCCTCGAATCACGGTTCGATCGGCTTGACTAAATGATCCCCCCTGAGGCATGCCGGAGGCTGGAGCATATAGATTATTGGTGTTGTATGAAAAGCGGGTGAAGTCAGCACCAAAGGTAATGTCGGGGGTTCGATTAAATCCCCCTGCAAATGAACCGGGGCTAGTCAGATTACGCTGGTTGCGATAATTTGCCGTGACTTGAGGCAAGATATTGTATGGGGATGTAACAGGTGAGGTTGGATCTGGCTGCAAGGTCTGAAAGGTCAGTGCACGTGCTGTGAAATTCCAGTTTTTGATCCCGCTATAATTTGTACCCACCTCTTGCCGAAACTGATTCGTAACAGCCCCACCAATGCCATACGAAAAATCGATCGGATAGAGACTATCCGATACCTTACTGACATTGGCGTAACCATTCCATGCTCGGCCCAACATTTGACGCTGTTGCCAATCGTACTTCCAACGATCACGTCCTAAAATTTTGTCGTAGTTCATGAACTGCCCACTTAGGGTTCCTGAGTACTTTGGATCGATGTAACGAAAATCACCACCTAGCAAAGTGCCGCGGTGGTTCATAAACCGAGGTGTGATCATCAAGTCACGATTCGGTGCAATATTGACGTAGTACGGCTGCGCAATATCTAAACCATTATTCGAGTTGTAACCAATCACGGGTGATAGTAATCCCGAACGACGTTGATTTGAAGTGGGCAGACTAAAGTAAGGTGCGTATGCAATTGGTACATCAAAAAACCGCATCACCCCATTGCGACCCGTCATCTCCTTTTGCTCTTGATCGACTTCAATTTGACTGGCCGTGAAATACCAATCCAAGTTTTCTGGACTGCAAGTGGTATAGGTTGCTTTATCAAATACAAAGACGTCGGCTGTCTCGATGGTTAATCGGTTAGCTTGTCCTCGGCCACGCACATCTCGAAGCTCGTACTTCGGTTTATCCATCTCGCCTTCGCGTGCATCGACCTTAAAGCGAGCACGCGGTCCTGAGAATTGAGTGGTTCCCTTAATTAACTCAACATTACCAATTAAATTTGCAATATCCGTATCGGGGTCATAATTAATTTCATCGGCTTTAATGACAGTGTCATTGCGCCGAATTTGAGCGCGCCCCTTCAAGTTCATTTGACGATCAACTACTCCATCGATTTCATCACTGAATGAGAAAGTCAATGCTTCACTGTCTGGAATTGGTTTACCTACTCGCAATTGGTCGTCTAACTTTAAAACCGTTACTTCGGCACGACTAGGAACTAAGATCGATGGAGGTAATGATCCGACCGGAAGTGGTCGCGGTGGCTCACCAATCGGAATGGGTGCTTGCTTTTGTAATTCCTGCTGTGTCTGATTTTGTTGTGGTGATGGCAGTAATGGTGAAATGGTATTAACAACTGGGCCTAAGTTTTGCGCCTTCAATGGCATGGCTAGCAACAAAAGACCGAGTAATAGACCCCTGCCCAGGATCACGTACGGGGTCTTTAAGGTTGCAAGATAGGCGCTGATGCCGGCGCGAAGGCGATAATGACTCATGGATCCAGACAGCCTTATTATACGAATCGATCATGCCTGACAATCGCTTAATTCAAATGAATCAATGGCTTAATAGCCTAAAAAGCCGCTGGGGGCTTCAGCCCGCTAGTTTGGCTCCCGCTTCTGCAGATGCCAGCTTTCGACGTTACTTCCGAATTTCCAGCTCCCACCCACAATACCCCAGCCTCATTGTGATGGATGCCCCACCGGATAAGGAGACAGTATTACCCTTTATTCAGGTCGCCAATCTCATGAAAGAAGCTGGACTCCATGTACCCCTTGTTCTTGAGAAAGACGAAGAAAAAGGGTTCCTACTGCTTAGCGATCTTGGAAACAAAACCTACCTGAGTGTCTTATCCCCCAGTAATGCAAAAGTACTTTATCGAGACGCTAGCCAAGCACTAATTCAAATGCAAAGCGCGAGTCGTGAGGGAGTGTTGCCCCCCTATGATGATGCAACCCTCCAGCGCGAGCTAGATCTATTTGATGCATGGTATCTGAAACGCCACCTTCAATACACGCTAAGTGATGAAGAAAGTAATCAACTGCACACAATCTTTCAGTTGATTAAAGAAAATAATCTTTCACAAACGCAAGTGTATGTTCACCGTGATTTTCATTCGCGCAATCTTATGCATTGCTCATCAAATAATCCTGGGGTTTTAGATTTTCAAGACGCTTTGTATGGGCCAATTACGTATGACATCGTTTCTTTGTTACGCGATGCATACATTGAATGGACAGAGGAGGAGGTACTTGATTTTTTAATTGAGTATTGGGAAATGGCACGCGCTGCAGGTTTGAACGTTCCTCCTGATTTTGCAGACTTCTATCGTGATTTTGAATGGATGGGTCTGCAGCGACACCTAAAAGTCTTAGGTATCTTTGCGCGCTTGTACCATCGAGACGGCAAAGCAAATTACTTAAATGACATTCCCTTAGTTCTCAAATACACGCGCTCGGTTGCGAGTCGTTACAGCTGCTTTAAGCCACTGTTGCGAATTTTGGATCAAGCACAAAGGCAATCGCCTTAAACTGTTCACTATCGATGACTGCACAGCATTTTCCTTGTCTTCTATTAGCGGCTGGTCGTGGGGAACGCATGCGGCCATTAAGCGACCATACACCGAAACCCCTATTAAAGGTGAAGGGCAAGTCATTACTAGGTTGGCATTTGGAATCGCTCCATCAGGCTGGTGTTCAAAATGTCGTGATCAATCATGCTTGGCTTGGTAATCAGATTGAGGCAGCGTTTGGGAATGGTCATGACTATGGCTTATCCATTCAGTACTCTCCGGAGGTAAGCGCCTTGGAGACAGCCGGGGGAATCTGCCAGGCACTGCCCATTCTTAATCCGAATGATTTCTTTCTAGTAATGAATGGGGATATCTTTTGTCCTAATTTTCCAGTCTCAGAATTGATTAAACGTGGCGAACAACTCCGTACTCAAGAGCAGTTTTTAGCTCATCTGATTTTGGTACCCAATCCACCGCATCACCCCACCGGCGACTTTTATCTCGATGGCAGCATCGTGCGCGGAGAAGAGAATCCGAACGCTCATTGTCCAAAACTTACTTTTTCAGGGATTGGCATTTACCATCGCCGCTTGTTTGATGGCTTAATTCGGGGGGAAAGTGCTAAATTAGCCCCCATCTTACGCAGGGCAATGCTCAATAATCAAATCTCCGGTGAAAAATATTTGGGTTCGTGGCAGGATGTAGGTAGTCCCGAACGCCTTGCTGAATTAAATCGATCCTAAGAACTTAAAAATGAATCGTCCCAACCTGCAACATTCATTGATTAGCGCCTGCCAAAAGCGCCGCGATCGCCTGGCTTCGTTGATCCAGGCTAAAACGGGGGGTGGCGTTGTCATACTGGGGACGGCTCCAGAAAAAGTTCGCAATCGGGATAGCGACTTTCCCTATCGGCATGACAGCGACTTCTATTACCTCACTGGTTTTGAGGAGCCTGCGGCTACCTTAGTGATGCTTGTTTCAAAGTCGAGCTATGAGACTCACCTCTTTTGTCGGCCCAAAGATCTCGAACGCGAGATTTGGGATGGATACCGCTTGGGCCCTCAAGAGGCACCTGCTCTTTTGCTGATGAATGCTGCCTACCCAAATTCAGAGTTAGACCAAAAACTTCCCGACTTCTTAGCAGATCAAGATGCGGTATATGTCAAACTCGCTACTGCCTCTGAAAACGATGCATCTTTACGCCATTGGATGAATACGGTCCGTTTGCGAGCCCGCACGGGTGTGAATGCCCCCGAGGTGTTTCATGACATTGAATCCGTCATTCATGAAATGCGTTTATTCAAAGATCCTGAAGAAATTGAGATCATGCGGCATGCGGCGGCAATATCTGCACAAGCCCATATTCGTGCCATGCGCTCTTGCAAGCCCGGGAAACGTGAATATCAATTGGAAGCTGAGCTGCTCTATGAGTTTCGTTACCATGGGGCAGAAAGTGTCGCCTACAACAGCATTGTGGCCGCCGGTGCAAATGCCTGCGTTCTGCATCACCGCGCAGGATCTGCTGAACTCTTCGATGGTGATTTATGTCTAATTGATGCCGGGTGTGAGCTTCATGGCTACGCCTCGGATATCACCAGAACCTTTCCAGTTAATGGACGATTTAGTAGTGCTCAACGTGCGCTCTATGACATTACACTCGCTGCCCAACAAGCGGCAGTTGCTGCGACTCGCCCCGGCTATTCGTTTATCGATCCACACCAAGCAGCGGTTCGAGTACTGACTCAGGGCTTAATCGATGAAAAGTTAATCCGAATCGATGAAGTAGGCTCGCTCGATCATGCGATTGAGACGGGAGCCTATAAACGCTTTTACATGCACCGCACCAGCCATTGGTTAGGAATGGATGTCCATGACGTTGGATCGTATCGAGAACTGGATACTGTTACTCAACCAGGTACCGAAAGACCTTGGCGCACTCTTCAAGAAAATATGGTGCTCACCATCGAACCTGGTCTTTACATTCGTCCTGCGGAGGATATTTCTGAGGCCTTCTGGAATATTGGAATTCGGATTGAGGATGACGCCCTAGTCACTGCAAATGGTTGTGAACTCATCTCCCGTGGTGT
Organism: Polynucleobacter sp. HIN8; assembly: GCF_030297615.1. Taxonomy (NCBI): domain Bacteria; kingdom Pseudomonadati; phylum Pseudomonadota; class Betaproteobacteria; order Burkholderiales; family Burkholderiaceae; genus Polynucleobacter; species Polynucleobacter sp. HIN8. The sequence continues at coordinate 1,807,999 of NZ_AP028139.1, forward strand.
CCCGGTTGATCCGCTTGAAATTGAGTCCATCATCCGGTCTTGATGAGTGAATCCATGAAGTCATCCTTTGGAGTGGTGATTCAAGGCGGAGGTCCTGTGGGTCTCGCTTGCGCAGCGTGGCTTTTACAGAAAAACCCGCACATTAATCTGATCTTAATTGATCGCAACCCAGAGGGTGATGAGCAAATTCAATCAGGTGATCAACGTGGTATTGCTCTATCGCATGGTAGTAAATTACTACTCGATACGATTAATGCTTGGCCATCCAATTGCCCAGCGATTCATCGAATTCACGTCTCTCAGGTCGGTCGCTTTGGTCGAGCCCTCATGACGCGCGAAGAACTGGGGCAGGATGCCCTAGGTCATATTAGTCGCTATCGTGACATTCATCTAACCCTTAGAAACGCGCTGCGAGCTCTGGGGGCCCATTCACCTAATTTTGTATGGCATCACAACGCGGATGAAAACTTCAGTACGCCACCAGCAGCCTGCATCGTACATGCCGAGGGCGGATTATTTAAGCAACAGGATTGGGTCGAGTCTGGCCGCGATTACCGTCAAGCTGCTCTGGTGGGAACCGTCGATGTTGACCATCCTATTGCCCATCAAGCGTGGGAGCGCTTTACCGATGAGGGCCCGCTTGCACTGCTACCCTCGCATTTAGGTCCTCATACGCATAACCTGGTCTGGTGCGCCTCCCCAGAGTCCAGTCAACGCCGACTGGCTCTGAGTGATGATGCGTTCCTTGCGGAACTAGAGCATAGTTTTGGTCAGCGTCTAGGCCGATTTACTAACATTGCAAATCGGCGTCTCTATGATCTGGGATTGAACTATCGCAAAGACATTTGTACGGGCCATGAGGTGTGGATTGGCAATGCCGCGCAGACCTTGCATCCGGTGGCTGGCCAAGGCCTGAATCTTGGCTTACGCGACGCTTACTTGCTCGCCGAGAAACTAGCGGATCTCTTTAAGCAAACATACGCGGTAACGCCTGATGCCGTGAAGGCCCAACTGCTTGAGTATGCAAAAAGCCGCCAAGTCGATCGACGTGCGACTATTGGCATTACCGATTTCTTAGCTCGCGTGTTCACCTCGCCCTTATTACCTATTCAGGTCTCACGCGGACTTGCACTGGGTGCTCTAGCCTGGTTACCTCCGGTAAAAGTGGCTCTCGCAAAACAAATGATGTTTGGTCGGCGCTAGGTTGCCTAAAAATTAAGCAGTTGAGTAGCGGATGTGGTACAGTGATGCCTCTAGTTCTGATCCATTTCCCTCAGCATGCAAATCGGCCCCTACTCACTAGCCAACGCTCTTTTTGTTGCGCCAATGGCCGGTGTTACCGATCGTCCTTTTCGTCAATTATGTAAGAAATTAGGTGCAGGTTACGCAGTCTCTGAAATGATCGCTTCCAATGCCATGCTATGGAATAGTGAAAAAACTTTGAGGCGGGCTAACCATATTGGTGAGTTCAAACCCATCGCAGTACAAATTGCAGGAGCTGACCCAAACATGATGGCGCAAGCCGCTCGCCTAAATGTCGATCGTGGCGCTCAAATTATCGATATCAATATGGGTTGCCCTGCCAAAAAAGTATGCAATGTCGCCGCGGGTTCTGCCCTCCTAAAGGATCAACCTTTAGTGCAGCAAATTGTGGAGTCTGTGGTTCAAGCTGTTGGAATTGGGCCTGATGCTGTCCCAGTAACTCTCAAAATTAGAACTGGCTGGGACCGTGATCATAAAAACGCGTTAGAAATCGCAAAAATTGCGCAGGAGGCTGGAATTTCTATGCTCACGATTCATGGGCGAACCAGAGCGGATTTGTACCATGGTGATGCTGAATACGAAACGATTGCGGCAGTAAAGAGCCGTATTGGCATTCCAGTGGTTGCTAATGGTGATATCGACAGTCCCGAGAAAGCCAAGCAGGTTTTGCGCATCACTGGGGCAGATGCGCTCATGATTGGACGAGCAGCGCAAGGCAGGCCTTGGATTTTTCGGGAAATTAATCACTATTTAGCAAGCGGTGAAATCCTACCGGCACCGCACATTCATGAAATTCAGGCAATCCTCAATGAGCACTTGCTAGATCATTACGCCTTTTATGGAGAGTACACGGGTCTACGAACTGCCCGTAAACACATTGCCTGGTACTGCAAGGGCTTACGCAACTCGCATGCGTTTCGGCATCTCATGAATAGCGCCGAAGATTGCAAAACGCAACTACAACTTGTTAATGATTATTTTGATGAGATGAAGCTCCATTCTGATCATCTTTTATTTTTAGAAGCAGCCTAAATTACCTCCATGAAAAGTAATAAACATCCTGTTACGGAGTGCATTGAAATCAATCTGCAGCGCTATCTTGATGACCTCAAAGGCACCCCGCCCAATGATATTTATCAAATGGTACTTAGTGTGGTTGAAAAACCAATGTTAGAGCTGGTGATGGCGCATGCCAAACAAAACCAATCCCTAGCCGCTTCGTATTTAGGAATTAATCGCAACACCTTGCGTAAAAAACTAGTCGAGCACCGCTTAATCTAACTATGATTCGTACAGCCCTTCTCTCCGTATCCGATAAAACCGGTATTGTTCAGCTTGCCCAAGCGCTCCATACCCTAGGTATAAAACTGATCTCTACTGGGGGTACCGCAAAACTTTTAGCCCAAGAAGGGTTACCAGTAACCGAGGTTGCAACTCTTACCAACTTTCCTGAAATGTTAGATGGGCGAGTCAAAACCTTGCACCCAAAAGTTCATGGTGGTTTGCTGGCTCGGCGCGATTCTAAAGAACATATGGACGCTATTGCCGAGCAAGGTATTGAGACGATTGATTTATTGGTAATTAATCTGTATCCGTTTACTCAAACGATTAGTCAAGCTCACTGTAGCTTTGATGAAGCAATTGAAAACATTGATATTGGCGGACCCGCTATGCTGCGAGCAGCCGCCAAGAATCATCAGGATGTCACCGTCCTCATTTCGCCAGCTGATTACGAGCCTGTTTTAGAAGAAATGCGTCGTAATCAGAATACGGTTTCGTTTACAACCAACTTGACGCTTGCTAAAAAGGTGTTTGCCCATACCGCCCAATACGATGGAGCAATTGCGAACTACTTAAGTTCTTTGGATGACGCGCAAGATCATCGTAAGCGCCATCCTTATCCGCAGACCCTACATATCGCTTTTGAGCGTGTTCAAGAAATGCGCTACGGTGAGAACCCTCACCAATCAGCTGCGTTTTATAAAGACCTTGTAGCGCCAACCGGAAGCCTAGCCCACTACCAGCAGCTTCAAGGCAAAGAACTGTCCTTTAACAATATTGCCGACTCCGATGCCGCTTGGGAATGCGTCAAATCTATCAGCGGTGATCAGGCTGCATGTGTCATCATTAAACATGCCAACCCATGCGGCGTGGCAATTGCTGAGTCGGCTGAAAAAGCTTACCTAAAAGCATTACAAACTGATCCAACCTCTGCCTTTGGAGGAATCATTGCACTCAATCGCCCCTGCGATGAAACGTGTGCCACAGCAATTGCAAAGCAATTTGTTGAAGTGCTGATCGCGCCATCATTTACTGAATCGGCCAAGACAATTTTTGCTAATAAACAAAATGTACGCCTTTTAGAAATTCCCCTACCGGATCGGGCAAGTAATTCCCTCAATCAGTTTGACTTTAAGCGCGTTGGGGGTGGTCTTTTAGTGCAATCGAGTGATTCAAAAAATGTGCTTCCCCAAGAATTACAAGTTGTAACTAAACGTCAGCCAAGTCCCACTGAACTAGCGGATCTGATGTTTGCCTGGCGAGTGGCAAAATTTGTGAAATCCAATGCGATCGTATATTGCGCCAATGGCATGACCTTGGGGATTGGGGCTGGACAAATGAGTCGTATTGACTCCGCTCGAATTGCAAGCATAAAGGCTGAACATGCTGGCCTAAGTTTAAAAGGGTCGGCTGTTGCGAGCGATGCCTTCTTTCCATTTCGCGATGGACTCGACGTAGTTGTCGCTGCCGGTGCAACTAGCGTGATTCAACCTGGGGGCAGCATGCGCGATCCCGAAGTGATTGAGGCTGCCAATGAGCATGGTATTTCGATGGTGTTTACGAGCACTCGGCACTTTAGGCATTAATCATGCGTTGGTTAGGGATTGATCCTGGCTTACGAACCACTGGCTTTGGAGTGATTGAGCTCGAAGGTCAACAATTGCGCTACATCAGTTCAGGAATCATTGAGAGCGGTGAGGTTGCCTTGGGCTTGCCTCACCGTCTCGGTACCTTGTATCAGGGGGTCCAAGAGGTGCTCCTTCGCTATCAGCCTGATGCCGCCGCGATTGAGGAAATCTTCTTAAATGTTAATCCGCGCTCCACGCTGATGCTTGGGCAAGCACGCGGTGCCGTAATTGCCGCTCTCGTATCGACGGGTCTTTCGGTTTCTGAATACAGTGCGCGTGGCATCAAGCAAGCCATTGTTGGTACCGGTCGGGCTAACAAAACACAAATGCAAGAAATGGTAAAGCGCTTACTGAAGCTCAAAAAAAGTCCATCACCTGATGCAGCCGATGCACTTGGGGTCGCTATTTGTGCCGCTCACCATCATCAAGTTCAAATGACTAAAGCAAAGCGTTAAGATAGAGTCATGATTGGACGCATCCATGGCACACTTATTACGATTTCAGCTCCCAAATTGCTGATCGATTGCCATGGTGTTGGCTACGAAGTTGACGTACCCATGAGCACCCTTTATCAGCTCCCAGCCGTCGGTCAGTTAATTACTCTACTCACGCACTTTCATGTACGCGAAGATCAACAACAATTATTTGGTTTTGCAACGGAAGCTGAGCGTCATGCGTTTCGGTCTCTGATTAAGATCAGTGGGGTTGGGGCACGCACTGCCCTAGCAGTGCTATCGGGTATGAGTGTGAATGAGTTAATTCAAGCTATTGCAAGCCAAGATCCAGGCGCCCTCGTTCGAGTTCCCGGCATTGGCAAAAAAACGGCTGAGCGCCTTTTGTTAGAACTCAAAGGTAAATTAGCCCCCGATTTAGGAATTGCTCAGAATGCCTCCGGTAAGCCAGATGTTACTTCCGAAGTCATCCAAGCGTTAGTTTCCTTGGGCTACTCGGATAAAGAAGCGCATCTTGCGATTCGTCAAATCCCTGTCGATACCAGTGTTTCAGATGGGATTAAGATCGCCCTTAAATCCCTCTCAAAGGCTTAAGTCGTGGCGATTCATACTGATAACTTAGATACCGATGATGATGGTGACCGTATTGTCAGTCCTGGGGCTGGACAGGCCGAAGCTGTCTTTGAGAGAGCTCTTCGTCCAAAACAGCTCGATGAATACGTTGGTCAAAGTAAGGCACGCTCGCAACTCGAAATATTCATCAACGCAACGCGCAAGCGTAAAGAAGCCTTGGATCATGTTTTATTGTTTGGTCCGCCAGGTTTAGGCAAAACGACTTTAGCGCACATCATTGCCCGAGAACTGGGGGTTAATCTTCGACAAACGAGTGGTCCGGTATTGGATCGCCCTGGTGATCTTGCCGCACTTCTCACCAACCTTGAAGAAAACGATGTTCTATTTATCGATGAGATTCATCGGCTTTCACCCGTGGTCGAAGAAATTCTCTACCCAGCTCTTGAGGATTATTCGCTCGATATCATGATTGGTGAAGGTCCTGCAGCCCGCAGCGTAAAGTTAGATCTCAAGCCCTTTACCTTGATTGGGGCAACGACGCGTGCTGGAATGCTAACCAACCCCTTACGGGATCGCTTCGGGATTGTGGCAAGACTTGAGTTTTATTCTTCGGCAGAACTCACAAAGATTATTGAACGATCGGCTACTTTACTCAATGCCCAAATTGATCCCCAGGGTGCAAGCGAGATTGCGCGTCGAGCCCGCGGTACACCTCGAATTGCGAACCGTTTGCTTCGCAGGGTTCGGGACTACGCAGAAGTAAAGGGCAGCGGGGTAATAACGAAGTCAATGGCTGACGCTGCCCTAGCCATGCTAGATGTGGATCCAATGGGATTTGATGTGATGGATCGCAAGCTCCTCGAAGCAATCTTGCATAAATTTAATGGGGGTCCAGTCGGTATTGATAATTTAGCTGCGGCCATTGGCGAAGAACGCGACACTATCGAAGATGTGTTGGAACCCTTTTTGATTCAGCAAGGTTATTTGCAACGTACCTCACGCGGTCGCATTGCCACCCGTCAGTGTTATGAACATTTTGGCCTCAAGGCCCCATGTAACTCTACAAATCTCGATTTGCTGGATTAAATTCAGTTATTTTTTAAGTGTGACTTTGGCAAAGCGACGCTTGCCAACTTGGATGACGTAGGTGCCTAGCTCTACTTTCAAAGCCTTATCGCTCACTACTGCTCCGTCAATACGCACACCATGTTGCTCAATATTGCGATTGGCCTCCGAGGTCGATGGTACTAAATTGGCAGCTTTCAAAAGAGCGGCGATACCTAGCGGAGCCCCGGTTAACTCAAGCTCAGGAATATCGTCGGGTATTCCACCTTTGGCACGATGATTAAAGTCTTCGAGCGCTTTTATGGCAGCCTGCTGAGAATGAAACCGCTCCACAATCTCTTGACCCAATAACACTTTGCAATCCCGCGGATTGCGGCCCGCAGCGACTTCTTGCTTCATGAGATCAATTTCAGCCATGGGCCTAAATGACAATAATGTGAAGTAGCTCCACATAAGCTCATCGGAAATACTCATCACCTTTCCAAACATTTCATTGGCGGGCTCGTTGATACCGATGTAATTGCCCTTCGACTTACTCATCTTCTCAACCCCATCGAGGCCGACTAAGAGAGGCATCGTCAAGATGCATTGGGGCTCTTGGCCATACTCTTTTTGTAGTTCGCGACCGACGAGAAGATTGAACTTTTGGTCAGTACCGCCCAGCTCTAAATCACTTTGCAAAGCTACTGAGTCATAACCCTGCATTAATGGATACAAGAACTCATGCACTGAAATTGGTACACCACCACGATAGCGTTTTGTGAAGTCATCGCGTTCGAGCATGCGAGCGACTGTATATTTAGCAGCTAAGGTAATCATGCCTCGCGCGCCTAAGGCATCGCACCACTCGCTGTTGTAACGTACTTCCGTTTTGCTAGGATCTAAGATAATGCTCGCTTGCTGGTAATACGTTTTTGCATTCACAGCAATCTCTTCGGGGGTTAATGGCGGACGGGTACTATTGCGCCCCGAGGGATCCCCAATCATGCTGGTAAAGTCACCAATCAAGAAAATGACGGTATGACCCAGATCTTGCAACTGGCGTAGCTTATTCAAAACAACGGTATGGCCCAAATGAATATCTGGCGCGGTTGGATCCAAACCTAATTTGATTCGTAATGGCTTTTGGGTTGCCTCGCTACGTGCTAATTTTTGAAGCCAATCTGCCTCGACCAGCAACTCCTCGCAGCCACGCTTAGTGACTTCCATGGCCTCAAGAACGCGTGGGGTCACTGGATAGGATTTTGTGCTCATGCCTAATTTTTTCAGTTAAATTAAAGGTTTAATATCGTCAACGTGATATTGTCGCATTCTCAAGAAAGTTCGTTACACCTTTGAATTCTAATCAAGCAAACATACCCAGTCCCCTATTTATTGGACTCATGTCGGGAACTAGCCTAGATGGTATTGATGCGGTCTTAGCCGAGATCAATGCTGCGGGTAAAGCGCGTCTGATTCAGTCCCATAGTGTCGGCTTTGATACGAACCTGAAGTCTGAGCTTGCAGAATTACAGTTCGCGACTAATGCCGAGCTGCACCGTGAACACTTAGTTGCCAACGCGCTTGCCAAATCGTATGCAGAGTTATGCCAAGAACTATTACGAATTCAAAATATTCAACCCAGTTCGATATGTGCGATTGGCGCCCATGGGCAAACACTGCGTCATCAACCCGCATCCGATCATCTCAAAAGTTATACCCATCAGAGCCTTAATCCGGCTTTATTGGCTGAGCTCACTGGAATAAATGTCATTGCTAATTTTCGAACTCGTGACATGGCGGCTGGTGGTCAAGGCGCTCCTTTGGTCCCCGCCTTTCATCGTGAACAGTTTTACGACCCCCTAGAAAACCGTGCCATTCTAAATATTGGTGGAATTGCAAATCTGACGATTCTTCCAAGATCTGGTGAGGTATTTGGTTTTGATTGTGGGCCGGGTAATTTATTGCTTGATGCCTGGATTTATCGCCATCATGGAAAAGCATTTGATGATGACGGGCAATGGGCCAGTTCGGGCACTCCCGACTCAGAGCTCTTGTCGCGGATGCTCCAAGATCCTTACTTTACAAAGCAACCTCCTAAGAGTACGGGGCGGGATTACTTTAATTTGCGCTGGCTAGATGATTTAATGACTGGACTCTCGCTTACCCCTGAAGATGTTCAAGCCACTCTCTTACAGCTCACAATTGATAGCATCCTCAAGGCATTACGCTCCTTTGCGAGCAATACTCAGACTCTAATTGTGTGTGGAGGGGGCGTTCGAAATATTGCTTTGCTTGAGCTTCTTAAAATTCAAGCACGTGATCAAATGCCGAATTTAAAGATTGCATCATCGGCCCAATTCGGAATTGATCCTCAGCTAGTTGAAAGTCTGGCGTTTGCTTGGTTAGCCTGGGCCTTCATGCAAAAACGGCCAGCAAATGTGCCGGCCGTTACTGGAGCAAAGGGCTTACGAATCCTCGGGGCGCTTTATCCTGCCTGAAATGAATTAGGCTGAAAAAGATGAGCCGCAACCGCAGGTAGTCGTTGCATTGGGGTTTTTAATTACAAACTGTGAACCGTTGATGTCTTCTTTATAGTCAATCTCTGCGCCCACAAGATATTGAAAGCTCATTGAATCAACCAACAAGGTTACCCCATTTTTTTCAAAGCTGGTGTCATCCTCATTAACGGCATCATCAAAAGTAAACCCATACTGAAATCCAGAACATCCACCGCCTTGAACGAATACACGAAGTTTTAGTTCAGGATTTCCTTCTTCAGCAATTAAATCGGCAACCTTAGCGGCTGCGCTGTCCGTAAAAATCAAAGGGACAGGCGGCTCTGCCATTGCTGGAGCTTGTTCTATTGCGGTATTAGTAGCGGTCATGGTTACTCCTTTTAGACGTCTATACGATTGATTGTAGGCTTTAATTCCCCTATTTGCACAAGGTGAATCAAGGCATTAAAGCGATTTGTTCTAAGCCCATGGATTCAGGCAAACCAAACATTAAGTTTAGGCACTGAACACCTTGACCCGAGGCGCCTTTCACTAAGTTATCTTCGACCACCAAAATGACGAGAGTATCGCCACCGCCAGGCCGATGAATTGCGATCTTCATGCCATTACTACCCCGTACCGAGCGGGTCTCTGGATGGCTTCCCGGCGGCATGACATCCACGAAGGGCTCATTGGCATAAAAACCTTCATACAGCCCCTGAAAGTCGACCGAGCTACCCTCTGGCGTTAACTGAACATATAAGGTCGAATGGATCCCCCGAATCATCGGTGTCAGATGGGGTACAAATGTCAAGGCTACTTGATCATGGCCAGCAATTGCTTTTAGTCCCTGTGTAATCTCCGGCAAATGACGATGACCTTTCACGGCATACGCTTTGAAGTTATCGCTTGCCTCCGACAGCAAGGTAGCAATTTCGGCTTTACGGCCAGCGCCTGAAGTACCTGATTTACAGTCAGCAATGATTCGTTGAGAATCAATTAGCGGTTTTGAGTAACCATTCTTTGGCGACAACAATGGAGCAAGCCCTAGCTGCACGGAGGTTGGATAGCAGCCAGCCAAACCGACGACACGAGCTTTCTTAATTTTCTCCCGATTGATCTCTGGCAAACCATAAACCGCCTCTTTTAGGATGTCCGGGCATGCATGAGGCATACCATACCATTGCTCAAAAACCTTGGTATCTTGAAGACGAAAGTCTGCAGCAAGATCCAATAGTCTCACATTAGCCGCTAGTAATTCTTTTGCCTGCGCCATTGCAACACCGTGAGGGGTCGCAAAAAATACGGCGTCACACTCGGTAAGCTTGGCATTTTCCGGAGTAGTAAATTTCAAATCCACCCGATTACGTAAGGATGGAAACATTTCTGCAACGGCCATCCCCGCTTCGGAACGAGAAGTGATTGAATGCAGTTGGACCTGGGGATGCTGGGCTAAAAGGCGCAGCAATTCAACGCCCGTATACCCCGTGCCACCCACAATACCGACCTTAATCATGCTCTTCTCCATTGCAGCTTATCAATTCATAGATTGTATAAAAATAAAGGGCCGCATTAGCGGCCCCTTACAGACATTTCGGTGTCGCTTAACGCTTACTAAATTGCTTACGACGGCGAGCACCGTGTAAACCAACTTTCTTACGCTCAACCTCACGGGCATCGCGAGTAACCAATCCAGCTTTTGACAAAGTTGGCTTAAGTGCGGCGTCATAATCAATTAGCGCACGCGTTACACCATGACGAACGGCACCAGCTTGCCCGGTCTCACCACCGCCGCTAACGTTTACTTGAATGTCAAACGTGGTTAGATTGCTAGTTAGCGCTAGAGGCTGACGAGCAATCATGCGTGAGGTTTCACGAGCAAAATAAGCGTCAATGGGCTTGCCATTCACGGTAATCTCACCCTTGCCTGATTTAATGAAGACGCGAGCTACCGAGCTCTTGCGACGTCCTGTTCCGTAGTTCCAATTTCCGTACATATCGCTTCCTTAAATCTCTAAAAGTTTAGGCTGTTGAGCCGTGTGGGGATGCGTAGCATCGCCATAGACTTTGAGCTTCTTGATCATGGCATAGCCAAGTGGGCCTTTGGGTAACATGCCTTTTACGGCCTTCTCAAGAGCACGCGCTGGAAAGCGCTCTTGCATCTTGTCAAAGTTGGTCGAGCTTATTCCACCGGGGTAGCCACTATGACGGTAATAAATCTTATTAAGTCCCTTACTTCCAGTCACACGGAGTTTGGACGAATTAATAACGACAATGAAATCGCCAGTATCGACGTGCGGGGTAAATTCGGGTTTGTGCTTGCCGCGTAGACGGAGTGCCACTTCACTGGCGACACGACCGAGGACTTTGTCCGTAGCGTCAATCACGAACCACTCGCGCTTTACCTCATGCGGTTTTGCGGAAAAGGTTTTCATGATTACTTTCAAATTGTTTGGTCAACACACTCCAATTCAGAAATCGCACTTTGGCTCCGCTTATGATTGCAGGCTCGCAGATCTAATCCCTCAACTGGTACAACAAATTACCGCTGACCGAATCGGTAATTCAGTAAAGCATTGAATTGTATATCAAAAAAAACCCGGGAATCAATCCCGGGTTGAAATCCACCAATGTTTGGGTGGAGGAGACATCAGTAGAATGCAAACTTGATAGTAAAAAAACAACTTTTGTAAATCAAGATTGACATCAATGAAATCATTTTAAGATTAAAACTTGTGCAATGCAAGAAAAAATTTGGGTTTACCCTATCTTTTATATAAGACTTACAGGGCCATTTTTTAATCTAACACATTGATTTAAATAGAAATAATATTTTTTGAGGATTTTTATATGATGGAATGCAAAATAAACTGGTTGCCTGAAGCTGGGATGGCATTTATGGCACAGACAGGAACGGGCCATATCCTCAATATGGACGGCGCCCCTGAGGCTGGAGGGAATAATCTTGCACCCCGTCCAATGGAGTTACTACTAGCAGGTGCCGGAGGCTGTACAGCGTTTGATGTCGTTTTAATCCTACAGCGCTCCCGTCAATCGGTAAGCGCTTGTGAAGTTTCGGTACAGGCCGAGCGGGCTGAATCCGATCCTAAGGTATTCACCAAAATTAATCTGCATTTTTTGGTGAAAGGCTCGAACTTAGATCCCAGCAAAGTTGAGCGTGCCATTTCACTCTCTCACGATAAATACTGCTCAGCAACTGCAATGCTTGGCAAAACGGCTGAGATTACCTATAGCTTTGAAGTAGTGCAGAGTTAACCGATAAGCCGGATTCTGTCGCCCTAATTTGCATTAAGGGGCAATCATTCCTCTAGGCCTGCAGTTACCTACAGGCTCAAGCTCCCTACCCGCAAACTCGACGGGCCATGTCAACATTTGCTTACTTGGGATTGCTCCGAGTGGAGGTTGCCGCGTTTCACCGTAACTCAATACGCTCGTCTCTGTGGCCCTATTCCGCACGTCACCGTGGATGGCTGTTAGCCAACACCCTGCCCTATGGAGTCCGGACTTTCCTCTCCTTTCTTACGAAAGCAGCGATTGCCTGGTTAACTCTGCGATGACAGTCTAAACGAGGATATAAATTTGCACTGCAGAGTTAATTGGCAATCGACCAGCCGATGGTTTCCCCAGCACGTAAAGGCACTAGGGTTGACTTGCCCATTGGATACTCAAATGGCACGGCTTGGGGTTGGTTGACCAGAGTAATTGTCTCTGTATGTCGAGGTAAGTTGTAATAGTCGGCACCATAATGACTTGCAAATCCCTCGAGCCGATCGAGCTTCCCAACGCTATCAAATGCCTCGGCATAAAGTCCTAAAGCATTGTGCGCGGTGTAACACCCTGCGCAACCACAACTGCTCTCTTTTTCGCCTTTTGGATGGGGAGCGCTATCCGTTCCCAAGAAAAAACGTGGATTACCGCTAGTTGCCATTTCCACCAAGGCAATTCGATGCTCCTCACGCTTTAAAACCGGTAAGCAATAATGATGGGGACGAATGCCACCGGTAAATAAGCTATTTCGGTTCATCAATAAATGATGCGCTGTAATCGTTGCAGCCAAGGTATTTTTGCCATCGGTACTGGCATCACGCACATAGTGTGCAGCTTGCTTAGTCGTAATGTGCTCAAACACGATTCGTAATTCTGGAAAATCCTTTCGAATGGGGTCTAAGATGCGATCAATAAAGACTGCTTCGCGATCAAAGATATCAATTGCCTGCTCAGTGACTTCACCATGAATCAATAAGGGTACTGAGAAGCGCTGCATCGCCTCCAAAGCGGGGTATGCTTTTTTTATATCCGTGACACCGCCATCACTATTTGTGGTGGCACCTGCAGGATACAACTTAAATCCAATAATGTTGTTCTCACTTGCCTTTTTAACCTCATCAGCAGACGTATTGTCAGTGAGATATAAAGTCATAAGCGGCGAGAAATGACTAATTCCCAGTTGTTTTAATGCCTTCTGAATCCGGGCCTCGTAGGCTTTAGCTAAATCAACCGTGGTAACTGGAGGCTTTAGGTTAGGCATGATGATCGCACGCCCAAATTGAGCTGCAGTATGGGCTAAAACATCATTAAGGACCGCACCATCTCGAACATGCAAATGCCAATCGTCAGGACGCGTGATGGTGATAGTTCTGCTCATGTTTAGTCGATCAAAATCATTCGAAAATCGTTCACATTAGTTAAGGTTGGGCCAGTGTGCACCAAGGCATTCAGTTCGGCAAAGAAACCGTAGCAATCATGCGATTGCTGAAACTGACTGGCGCGTAGATTTTTTTCCATGGCGAGTAAACGCAGCTCGGGGGTAAACCAAGCGCCTGCATTTTTTTCACTACCATCAATACCATCCGTATCAGCAGCAATGGCAGATAAGGTCTTTAAATCAGAGGTTGCAGCATATAAAGAAAGTAAGAATTCGGAGCAGCGACCGCCGCGCCCCTGAGTTCCGGAGGGCAGAGTAACTGTGCACTCCCCACCAGAAATAAGCGCCACCGGTGGCTTTCCCCAACTGGCATGATGGGCTAACTCGCGAGCAATGCCCGCATGCACAAGACCAACGTCTTTAGCCTCACCAGTAATCGTATCCCCCAAAATAATTGGGGTGTATCCATGCCCTTTGCAATAGTCTGCTGCGGCTTGCAGGCTTCGATGTGCTGTAGCAATCACATGATTACGCAGAGAAAAGTGATGTTGATCAATCTCTGACTGCTTTAAGGTTTCTGGGATCTCCCCCGCTAGCCCTTTTCGTAAATGGCTCAATACCGAACCTGGAATATTTCTTTCATCCAAATGGTATTTAGCAAAAATCTGTAAAGCATCGCTATAGCTTGAATAATCCGGTGCACATGGTCCGCTTGCGATATCCGCTGGATGGTCGCCGGTCACATCTGAAATAAGCAAGGCCTCAACTCGAGCCCCTCGAGAAAGTGCGACACGCGCTAAATTACCACCTAAGATGGCTGATAAATGTTTGCGGACAATATTCATCTCTTCAATCGGCGCACCACAGTTGAGTAAAGCCTCAGTGGTTTTACGCATATCGTCGATCGTGATTCCCGGCTGCGGCAGAGTTAATAAACTCGAACCGCCACCTGATACAAGAGCAATTAGAGTATCGCCAGATTGCAAGGTATTTACCAGGCGCAAAACTTCAGCAGCACCATCCATACCGGCCTGATCCGGTACTGGATGACCCGCCTCGACAATCGTAATTCTCTGAGTAGGCGATGCATGACCATAACGCGTAATCACCAAACCATCGATTGGAGTATCTGGCCAGTGGGTTTTGGCATAGGCCTCTAAAGCACTTGCCATCGCTGCACTGGCTTTACCAGCACCAACTACGAGGCAACGACCTTGCGGTAGATTACCAGCCGGAAAAATTTTAGCGAGGTACTCTGGGACGATTTTTTTGGGATCGGCAACAGCGAGTGCCGCCGCGAACGCGCCCTCTAAATATAGCTGACGACTTGAGGAGGGCTGTGTGGTTCGCATTCGCCCATTTTAAGCCTAATTATCAATGGCTTGATCAGGGTCAATCGGTGAGTTTTCTTGCAATTGCCACATGGAAGCGTAACGACCGTTCGCCTCTAGAAGTTGATAATGCGTTCCGCGTTCGATGATTTGTCCATGCTCCATCACTAAAATTTGATCGGCATGGACCACCGTTGAAAGTCGATGAGCAATAATCAATGTCGTCCGATTCTTGGCTAAATTAAATAATTCATCCTGAAAGGCGCGTTCTGTTTTTGAATCAAGTGCCGAAGTGGCTTCATCAAAAATTAATAAGGCAGGCTTTTTCAAAAGAGTGCGTGCAATGGCAACTCGCTGTTTCTCACCGCCTGAAAGCTTAAGACCGCGTTCACCCACCGGGGTCTCATACCCTTGCGGAAGATGCTCAATAAATTGACTCATTTGTGCAGCACGCGCCGCCTCAACGATCGCCTCATGACTTGCCTGTGGATTTCCATAGGCAATGTTGTACGCAATACTGTCATTAAACAAAACAGTATCTTGGGGAACAATTCCAATCACTTTTCGCAGGCTGGCTTGCTCGACCTCTTGAATGTTTTGACCATCTAACAAGATCGCCCCTGATTGGACATCATAAAAACGAAAGAGAAGTCTTGCTAAGGTACTTTTACCAGCACCACTTTGACCAACCACTGCCGTAATTGTTCCAGCCGGAATCATAAAACTCAGGTCTTTCAAAATCTCACGCTTGTCGTTATAAGAAAAATAGACATGCTCAAACCGAACTTCGGGACCCTTGGCAAAATCCCGAATATGCAAAGGCTTAGCGTCTTTAGAGTCTTTGATTTCTTGATCTTCATTTAAAAGGGTGAACATATGATCCATATCGGTGATCGACTGCTTCATTTCACGATAAATCACCCCCAAAAAATTTAAGGGGGTATATAGCTGAATCATCAGCGTATTCACAAGCACTAAGTCACCTAAGGTCATCGATCCATCGACTACCCCCTGGGTGGCTCGCCATAAAATCAGAACCAAGCCAACTGCAATAATGGCCTGCTGACCTAAATTTAAGATGGCTAAAGATTGTTGAGAAAGAATCGCTGCGGACTGGTAATGCCTTAGATTTTCGTCATAGCGACGCGATTCAAAATGCTCATTTCCAAAATACTTCACGGTCTCAAAGTTAATCAAGGAATCAATCGCGCGTTGATTGGCTTTTGAGTCCATTTCATTCATGGTTCGCCGGTAATGGGTGCGCCATTCGGTTACCTTGATCGTATAAAAAATATAGACAATTAGTGCAACAAAGGTAATGATCGCAAACCAAATATCGTAGTTGTAGGCGAAG
This sequence comes from Polynucleobacter sp. HIN8, assembly GCF_030297615.1. Lineage (NCBI taxonomy): Bacteria > Pseudomonadati > Pseudomonadota > Betaproteobacteria > Burkholderiales > Burkholderiaceae > Polynucleobacter > Polynucleobacter sp. HIN8. Next base: position 1,824,089 of record NZ_AP028139.1, read on the forward strand.
TATGCCAACACTAAAACGAATTCAATGATGGTTGGTAAAATACTGTAAAGCGAAAAAGAGACAAGGGTTTGAATACCGCGCGTGCCACGCTCAATATCGCGACTGACTCCCCCGGTTTGACGACCCAAATGAAACTGCAAACTCAGTGCATGCAAATGCTCAAAGACTTGGAGTGCAATCTTACGAACTGCACTTTGGGTCACTTTGGCAAAAAGTAACTCGCGCAATTCGGAAAACAACGAAGCAAGTAAGCGCAATGCGCCGTATCCCACAATCAAACCTGCTGGAACAATCAAATAACTTTGCAAAGAGCCTGGCTTAATGTTCATTGCATCAATCAGGTCTTTTAAGACAATGGGAACTCCTAAGTTAGCGAATTTAGCGGCCACTAAGCACAACATGGCAAAGAGAACTCGAAAGCGATGCTCAAATAGATATGGCAAAAGATCGTTAATGACTTGCCAGTCAGAACGATTAGCAGCTCGCTTAATTGGCAACATGCCCCCCCGATGGACGGTTCTGAGTTCCTCTCATTATTTCAATGCAGATAAATTGTCATAAAACTGCAAAATGGCATCCCGGTTTGTATGAGAAAAACATTTCTGGGCGGCCTCTTGATAGGGTAGCCAAACATACTGCAGATGCTCGCGTGGAGCCACCCGAATCGCAGCACTTGGGGGAACTTCGAGTGCAAACCAATGTTCCGTATTGCGCTCCACCCCTGGCGGATAGCGATAGCGCCAGCTAGGGTAAATCTCATACTCCACAGCATGATGAAGATTTTGTAAGGCGCCCAAAGGTAAAGCTTGAATATCAATACCAGTCTCCTCTGCCACTTCGCGAATGGCGGCCCCCTCTAGGGGCTCATCAATCTCATCAAGGCTACCAGTGACCGATTGCCAAAATCCTGGCCGATCTGCTCGTTCGAGTAAGAGAACTTCCTGATTTCTGTTATGAATAAGGACTAAAACTGAAATCGGGATTTTCAAGTTAGCTAACCGGATTGGTATTGCGTAAACGAATATGCAGTTCACGCAATTGACGCTCATCCACTGGACTTGGAGCTTGCGTCAATAAACATTGAGCGCGCTGAGTCTTGGGGAAGGCAATCACATCGCGAATTGACTCTGCTCCTGTCATCATCGTGACAATACGATCTAATCCAAATGCAATTCCTCCGTGAGGAGGGGCGCCATACTGAAGCGCATCCAATAAAAAACCAAATTTTGCTTTTGCTTCCTCCGGTCCGATCTTCAGGGCACGGAATACCTGACTTTGGACAGCCTCTTGATGAATGCGAACCGATCCGCCGCCAATTTCACTGCCATTCAATACCATGTCGTAGGCTTTTGCCAAACATTTACCAGGATCGGTTTCTAATAATTTCAGATGCTCATCTTTAGGGCTCGTAAATGGATGATGACAAGCCACCCAACGGGCTTCATCTTCATCGTAATCAAACATTGGGAAATCAACCACCCACAGTGGCTTCCAGCCTTCTGTAAAGAGACCGTGTTTCTTACCCCATTCCGAATGACCAATCCGTAGACGAAGATTTCCAATCGCATCATTAACAACTTTGGTTTTATCAGCGCCAAAAAAAATCAGGTCACCATCGTTTGCTTTCGTTCTCTCTAAAATTCCGGCAATTGCAGCATCGTGTAGATTTTTTACAATCGGTGATTGCAATCCATTGCGCCCCTCTGCAACCGAATTCACCTTAATCCATGCTAAACCCTTAGCGCCATAGATGGATACAAATTGCGTGTAATCATCGATCTCACTTCGACTGATTTCTGCTCCACCGGGAACGCATAAGGCTACAACTCGACCGCCTTCTTGATTAGCCGGGCCAGAAAATACTTTGAAATCAACGTCCCGCATTAGGTCGGTTAACTCGGTAAATTCCATCGCAACCCGCAAATCGGGTTTATCGGAGCCATACCGCGCCATCCCCTCTGAATACGGCATGATTGGGAATGGATTTGGCAGCTCCACCTTCATCACAGTTTTAAAAATATGCCGCATCATATTTTCAAAGAGAGAACGGATTTCAAGCTCATCTAAAAATGCGGTTTCACAATCAATTTGCGTAAATTCAGGTTGGCGATCAGCGCGTAAATCTTCATCACGAAAGCATTTCGTAATTTGGTAATAGCGATCAAATCCAGCCACCATCAATAACTGCTTAAACAATTGGGGCGATTGAGGTAAAGCAAAAAATTGACCATCATGCACACGTGATGGCACCAGATAATCGCGCGCACCCTCTGGAGTACTCTTAGTTAACATTGGTGTTTCAATATCAATAAAACCAGCGGCATCTAAGTAACGTCTGGTTTCCATGGCAACTTGATACCGCAGACGCAGGTTCTTTTGCATCTGCGGACGACGCAAATCTAAAACCCGATGGGTCAAACGCGTTGTTTCTGAGAGATTGTCATCATCAAGCTGAAATGGTGGGGTTACCGATGCATTTAAAACATGTAAGTTGTGGCATAGAATCTCAACTTTGCCACTAATTAAGTCTGAGTTTTCTGTTCCGGCTGGTCTTGCACGGACTAGTCCTTTAATTTGAATACAGTACTCATTGCGCACCCCTTCAGCCTCTTTAAACATATCGGGGCGATCGGGATCACAAACGACTTGCACAAAACCCTCTCGATCACGAAGATCAATAAAAATGACACCGCCATGATCACGGCGACGATTGACCCAGCCAGCGAGGGTAATTTCTTGACCAATTAAAGAATCAGTTACCTGACCACAGGTATGACTGCGCATCGACATAAGTATTCCTAATGAGGTTGATTGGGGGTCTTGGGTTGAACGATTCGAGGTGCCACCGAACCCATCGACACAATATGCTTCAATGCTTCTTGAACGCTCATATCCAGCTCGATCACATTGGCGCGCGGCACAATCATAAAAAAGCCTGAGGTAGGGTTTGGTGTCGTAGGTAAAAATACATTGACATATTCACCACCTAATTTGGTGTTTACTTCCGGAGCTGCTGTTCCGGTTTGAAAGGCAATCACCCATGACTCAAGGTGAGGATAACGAATTAGCAACGCTTTACGAAACGCTTGGTTGTTTCCAGAAAATAAAGTCGACGAAACCTGTTTTACGCTGGAGTAAATCGATCGCACAATTGGGATGCGGGTCACGGTCCGGTCCCAGAGCTTAAGCCACCATTGGCCTGCAAAATTGATGGCGAGGACGCCTGTAAATCCAATCACCGCTAATACGATCAAAATTCCAAGGCCTGGAATCTCTCGGAAATGCCGAAGCTCGCCTGAAAACTGACCAGGTGAAACCGTAATAATGGCTGACATTACCCAACCAAAGATTTGATCGATAACACCCAGACCCCATGTGATCACCCAAACAGTGACCGCCATCGGTATCCAAACCAAAATGCCAGCAATAAAGTATTTTTTCATGAGAATTTCGCCTAACCCGCTATTTTAGCGAGTTAAGACCAATTCAGGCTAAATTGGCCTAAATCGAGTGGATTCGGACCAAAACTAAGAGTGCGCCGATGAGGAAGCCACTCAGGAACAGTGTGATCCCCAGCCATTGTCGTCGTTTGCGTCGCTCATCAACTAGCAGTTGTTTGAGTAAATCAAATTCTGGGCGCTGCTCTTTCCGATGAACCTGTTCCAGATTTTCAGCAATGAGACGTGGCAGCGTGGGCAAAATTTTTGCCCAATTTGGCGCTTCTTTTTTTAGCCCCTCAATAAAACCCCGTAAACCAAGCTGTTGACTTACCCAACGTTCCAGAATGGGTTTAGCGGTTTTCCAAAGATCTAGGTCTGGATCCAATTGACGACCGAGACCCTCTACATTTAGCAAGGTCTTTTGCAACAAGGTAAGTTGCGGCTGAATCTCCACTTTAAAACGACGAGATGTTTGAAAGAGTCTCATCAACACGATACCCAAGGAAATATCTTTAAGTGGGCGATCAAAATAGGGTTCACAAACAGTACGAACGGCCCCTTCCAATTCTTCTAATCGGGTATTGGCTGGAACCCAACCCGATTCGATATGTAACTCAGCAACGCGCCGGTAGTCTCGATTAAAGAAAGCTAAGAAATTTTGTGCCAAATAATTTTTGTCAAACTCGCTCAAATTTCCAACAATCCCAAAGTCTAAAGAAATATATCGGCCAAATGTATTGGGATCCAAACTAACTAAGATATTTCCTGGATGCATATCTGCATGAAAGAACCCGTACTCAAATACTTGAGTAAAAAAGATCTCAACGCCATCGATTGCTAACTTCTTAAAATCAACACCAGCAGCAAGAAGCTCTTGGGTTTTCCCAATTGAAATACCATACATCCGCTCCATCACGATCACATTGGTGTGGCATAGATCCCAAATCATTTCAGGAATCATGAGCTTATCGGAGTTTGCAAAATTGCGTCGTAATTGGCTAGCATTGGCTGCCTCACGCATCAAATCAAGCTCGTCGTGTAAATAAGTATCAAATTCAGCGACCACTTCACGCGGCTTAAGGCGACGGCCATCCTCAGAGACTTTCTCAATAATTCGTGCGAGGTCATGCATTAATGCCAAATCACTTTCAATTACAGGCAAAATGCCAGGACGCAGTACTTTGATCGCAATTTCTTTGTCGACCCATTCAGGATGGGTCTCATTCCCACGTAAAACCCCGAAATGAACCTGTGCGACCGATGCGCTCGCCACGGGGGTTGCATCAAAGGATGAAAAAATTACTTCAATGGAATGGCCCAGGGCTTTTTCAATAATTGCTTTCGATTGCTCATTGGAGAAAGGTGGAACGCGATCTTGAAGCTTGGCCAATTCATTCGAAACATCATCGGGCAATAAGTCCCTACGTGTCGATAAAACTTGTCCAAATTTGACGAAAATAGGGCCAAGCGCTTCAAGCGCCAAGCGAATTCGCTCGCCACGCGGCAACTGACTTGGGGATGTTGATGCAATTAGTCCAAGGATGAACCGTCGTACACCAGGCTTTAAATTATCACGAATCAGCCCAAATAAATTAAAGCGCCAAGCTGTATAAAAAATAATGCTTAGGCGAATAATACGACTCACAATCAATCCCGACTTTTTTGTAAAAAGGAAATTCGCTTCTCAAGGCGATCTACTGCATCACGCACTGCTTGAATTTGTATTTTATGAGAAACAAAATCGCGTTGATGCAACAGCACTTTTTTTTCTTCACTCAAGTACTCGACCATATTTCCCTGTAAATCAAGCACAGCCTTCTCCGTCGCCTGTGCAAAGCGCTTAGCTTGTGAACAAATGAAGTGTGCGGGTGCATCACCAATAATTTTGGCTAAATCCTCCTCATACTCCCAACGTAATTGGTTTGAAAGCTTGGCAATAAGTTGGGCTAGTTGAGCATCACCAGTAATTTTGACAGCTCGCATTGCCCGATCTTTGATCGAGCCCTGAGGGGTGCTGAGCGCAGAAAAACCATCGGCATCAAGCTCTAAAACCAAATCTGGATGTGGGTGCACATCCAACAAAAGAGTCATTAAGCAATCATCTTGAATTTGCCACTGCATACTTCCAATTGGCAGTATCAGCTCAATTACTTTACCTTGATGACTCTTGAGATCACGTAAAGCCCACTCTTCATGTTTTAAGACATGATTAATCGCGCGCACTAAAGCCGTTTTTGGAAAATCAAAACGAAGGTTCATAGTGTAAAAAACCCGCACAAGGCGGGTTTTCCGGTGGGGGAAAGGTTAAAGCTTAAACCAATTGCTGGATGCCAGCTAAAACCCACCCTCCTGGGCCGTTTACAGGCTTGGATAGATTCCAAACTTCTCTAAATGGTTCGGCCGGGCCTTCTGCTTGCTCCCGAATCAGTCCCGAGAACTCAACACTGCACAGATAGGTATTTGCATCGGTCTCAACACCCAAGAGTTCCGCGTTTAAGGTAACTACATCGGTATGATTTACGCCTTCAGCGCGACCTTGTAAATCACGTTGCAGGCTTGCAAACATTTCGGGAGTTGTAAATTCACGCAAAGCCTCAAGATCACCCGCATCCCAAGCTTTTTGCAAACGAGTGAAATAGTGTTTTGCATTGGCCAAAAATGCGATTTGATCAAAGCCTTCCGGCAATTGATAAGCCGGCGCTTCCTCAATCACTGGGCTTGGCGATCCAAATCCGGCATTAACCGGATGGCTAGGAGCGAAGACAGGTTCTTGTACAGCCGTTTTCTGCATCCCATTTGAAGCGGGCACAGGACTTGGCGTATTTTTAGCACCAGCTGGCATGAAGCGACGCAATACGAATAGCAATGCAAACCCAACCAGAACAGCCAATAAAAGACCTGTCATAAATGATGCAGCAGCCTCACCTAAACCAAAATGCGATAGCAAGTAAGCAATTCCAAGACCAGCGGCAAGGCCACCCAACATACCGCCCAAGCCCGAACGCTTAGCAGCTGCGGGAGCAGCAGCTTGTGGCGGCGTGGTTGCTGCAGGTTGCTGTGCTTGCTGAGCTGGCTTTTGTTGGGCTGTTGGCTGAGCTTGCTTCTGCACTGGCGCATTCGCTGAACGACCCACATTGGATCCACCACCTAAACGCTTGGCATCAACGACAGCGATGTGTCCAACGGATAAGAATGCAAAGGAAAGTGCAAATACACTGGATTTCAAAAAGATACTTTTCATTCAATCAGTCTCCTGTCTACGATCTGTAAGTTGTACTTTACAGTGAATATTCAATATTTAATACCAATATGCAAAGCAACGATACCCCCAGTCATCCTATGGGTATGGACTTCGTCAAACCCAGCGTCCTCCATCATCGTTTTAAGGGTTTGTGCGTCTGGGTGCATGCGAATCGATTCTGCTAAGTATTGGTAGCTAGCGGCATCTTTGGCCACCTTATCCCCAAGCCATGGAAGTACCTTAAAAGAATAGAGGTCATACAGTGGGGCTATCAATGGGTCTGGCTTCGAAAACTCCAAAATTAAGACTTTGCCCCCAGGCCGAATCACACGCGCCATCTCCGATAAGGCACGCTCTTTATGCGTCATGTTCCGAAGACCAAATGCAACACTAATTACATCGAAATGGTGACTCGGAAAAGGGATATTTTCAGCGTCAAGCTGAATACACGGGATTGCAAGGCCGCGATCCAAAAGTCGATCTCGGCCCACCGATAACATCGATGCATTGATATCGCTCAACCATACTTCTGCCTCAGGATGCGTTCCCCATTGCGCGGACTGGGCAAACGCATAAGCAAGATCACCCGTTCCGCCAGCAATATCTAAGACCCGATCACCGGGTTTGACATTGGCTTGAGCGATGGTAAATTTTTTCCAAAGGCGGTGCAGGCCAGCTGACATCAAATCATTCATGATGTCGTATTTCGCGGCTACCGAATGGAAAACCTCGGCAACTTTTTCGGCCTTGATTGACTCATCAACACTTTGGTATCCAAAATGGGTTTTTGACATAACTAGTGGCCACACCCGTGGGATTTATTTGCCATCGAAGCATCACGATCTACGCCAGCAACTTTGCAGCGCTCTAGATACTCATTCCATAAAGACTCATGGTTTTCACATAACCCATACAAATAGTCCCATGAATACAAACCTGAATCATGACCATCCGAGAAGATTGGCTTAATTGCGTAATGGCCAACCGGTTCAATATTTACAATGCCAACGTCTCGCTTGCCCGTTTGCAAAACCTCTTGCCCCGGTCCATGGCCGCGCACTTCGGCTGAGGGTGAATAGACTCGTAAAAACTCGAAGGGCAAACGATAGCTCTTGCCATGTTCATATTGAAGCTCGAGAACCTTTGAGTTCTCATGCACAATTAAATTTGTTGGAATCATTACACCAGTACCCTTTCAATTCCGCCTTGGTTGGCTTTAGTCACGTAACTTTCAAGCCAATTTTCGCCCAATAAATGCTTTGCCATTTCAACGACGATGTAATCCGCCTTAGTATCGCTATCACCATCAAAACGGGATAGGCCTTGTAAACACGATGGGCAACTGGTCAATACTTTAACGTCACCAACAAAGTCTTTCCTTAAATCGTTAGCACCCTTTTCCATTTCAATTTGCTTACGATAGCGAACTTGAGTTGAAATATCGGGGCGGGTGATTGCCAACGTACCAGACTCGCCACAGCAACGCTCATTTTTTGGAATGGCTGTACCGTCCTCAAGCCTAATAAGCTCATTAACCGTTTTTAAAGGATCTTGAAGTTTCATGGGGGTATGGCAGGGGTCGTGATACATGTATCGAACACCCCCAACACCCTCAAGCCTTAAACCTTTCTCAAGAAGGTACTCATGAATATCAATAATTCGACAACCAGGGAAGATTTGATCAAATTGGTAACCCGCCAGTTGGTCGTAGCAGGTGCCACAGGAAACCACGACCGTTTTGATATCGAGATAGTTCAATGTATTGGCAACCCGATGAAATAGAACTCGGTTATCTGTAATCATTTTCTCGGCTTTATCAAAATCACCATTTCCCTTTTGCGGATAGCCACAACATAAATATCCGGGTGGCAGTACCGTTTGTACGCCTACATGCCAAAGCATTGCTTGGGTGGCTAAACCCACTTGTGAAAATAGTCGTTCTGAACCACATCCTGGGAAATAAAAAACAGCCTCTGTATCGACGCTCGTCTCCAGAGGATTCCGAATGATCGGTACGTAGTCTGCATTCTCGATATCCAAAAGCGCGCGAGCGGTCTTTTTGGGTAAATTACCAGGCATCTTCTTATTCACAAAATAAATGACCTGCTCTTTCAAAGCAGGTTTTCCAACCGTCGCTGGAGGGGATTGCGTTTGCTGAACGGCCCATTTTTTGAATAATTGATGGGCAAAGCGCTGTAAACCATAGCCCCACTCAATCATGACTTTGCGACTCATCCGAATGGTTTCTGGATTGGTTGCATTGAGGAACAGCATGGACGCGCTAGTGCCTGGGTTAAAGCGACGCTGTCCCATCTTGCGTAACAAATTGCGCATATTCATGGTGACATCGCCAAAATCGATCTTGACTGGGCACGGTGTATGGCATTTATGGCAAACCGTGCAATGTGCAGCAACGTCATCAAACATTTCCCAATGCCGAATCGATACACCGCGCCGGGTTTGCTCTTCATACAAAAAAGCTTCAATCAGCAATGAGGTGGCAAGAATTTTGTCACGTGGGCTATACAACAAATTAGCTCGAGGAACATGCGTTGCACAAACTGGCTTGCACTTACCACAGCGTAAGCAATCTTTCACGCTATCGGCAATTGCGCCAATATCGCTTTGTTGCATGATGATCGATTCGTGACCCATGAGGCCAAAACTTGGGGTATATGCCATTTGCAAACTGGCATTTGGCATCAACTTGCCTTTATTAAAGTGGCCATTTGGATCCACTCGATTTTTATAGGAACGAAATTCCTTTAGTTCCTCGTCCGTCAGATACTCTAATTTCGTAATACCAATGCCATGCTCTCCCGAAATGACACCGTCTAAAGAGCGTGCCAGTACCATAATCCGATCAACCGCACGGTGGGCATCTTGCAACATCTCATAATCGTCCGAATTGACCGGGATATTCGTGTGTACATTACCGTCTCCGGCATGCATATGCAAAGCCACAAACACGCGTTTACGCAATATTTTCTGATGAATCGATTTAATTTCTTTTAGTACCAGATCAAAAGTGGAGCCGCCAAAAATAATTTGAAGGGGCGCTAGTAACTCTTTTTTCCAAGAAGCACGTAGAGTTCCATCTTGCAGTTGTGGGAAAAACTGATCAATTTTCTGCAACCACTCGGTCCAGAGCATCCTTACCTCACGCAGAAGTGTCTGGGCCTGAATGACACGATCACCCACCATTTCCGCTTTGGAGATGTCTTCAATCTCATCATTGGCGCGAATCGGAAGCGTCGCTTGACTCAAATAATGCTCGAGGGCATCAAGCAATTGAATTTTATTTTTTAGCGATAACTCGATATTGATTTGATCAATTCCGTCGGTATATTCGCCCATTCGCTCAAGCGGAATCACCACATCCTCGTTGATCTTGAAGGCATTGGTATGCTTTGCGATCGCCGCAGTTCGGGCTCGATCCAACCAAAATTTCTTACGTGCTTCACCGCTTACTGCTACAAACCCTTCGCCCACCCGACGATTAGCCATGCGCACCACATCACTCGTTGCTGCGGCTACGGCTTCTTCATTCTCACCAGCAATATCACCAATTAGGACCATCTTGGGTAAGCCGTTGCGTTTGGATTTGGTGGAATATCCAACTGCTTTTAAATAGCGATCATCGAGGTGTTCCAGCCCTGCTAAAAGTGGTCCGCCCTTCTTACTGAGATCATCCAAGTAAGCCTTAATCTCAACAATGCTTGGAATAGCATCACGTGCTTGACCGAAAAACTCCAAACAAACAGTACGCATATGCTTTGGCATACGATGCAAAATCCAGGTCGCACTCGTAATCAGACCATCGCAACCTTCTTTTTGAATTCCAGGTAATCCAGATAAAAATTTATCTGTAACGTCTTTCCCTAAGCCTGCCTTTCTGAACTTGGCACCCTCGATCTCCAAAACCTCGGAATGCAAAACCTTTACCTGAGGCGCAGCCTTACCATCAGACCAAGTCAAACGAAAGCGGGCAAGGGCTTGATCATGTATCTTGCCAAGGTTATGGTCGAGCCGCTCAACATCCAACCAATTTCCATCGGGATCAACCATTCGCCAGGTTGCCAAATTATCGAGCGCTGTTCCCCATAAAACGGCTTTCTTACCACCCGCGTTCATTGCGATATTTCCACCAATACAACTGGCATCTGCAGAGGTTGGATCAACGGCAAAAACCAGTCCATGCTTTTCTGCTGCATCCGCTACACGACGCGTCACGACCCCAGCACCAGAAAAAATCGTTGGTACGGGATTACTTAAGCCAGGTAATACCCTGTGTGTGACATCCCCAAGATCAATTAACTTTTCCGTATTGATCACGGCCGACATTGCCACCATTGGAATGGCGCCGCCGGTATAACCCGTACCCCCACCTCGCGGAACAATCGTCAACCCCAACTCGATACATGCTCTAACTAAATTGGGAATCTCTGCTTCCGTATCTGGCTTTAGAACAACAAATGGATATTCAATTCGCCAATCGGTTGCATCGGTAACATGAGCAACGCGCGACATGCCATCAAACGCAATGTTGTCTGCATGCGTGAACTTGGAAAAAACTTTTTTGGCATGTTTTCGTAATTGCGAAACCGTTTGAAAATTATTTGCAAAGGATTCCACTGCAATGCGGGCAGCTGCTAGTAAATCGCTAACCTGCTCAGCAAAATCCCCTGAGATCCTTTTTTCAACCTCACCCAAACGATGCCACAAAGCCTGAATCAGGGCCTCACGTCGTGTGGGGTTATCCAATAAATCATCTTGCAAGTACGGGTTGCGCTCAACAACCCAGATATCGCCCAACACTTCAAACAGCATCCTCGCAGAGCGGCCAGTGCGTCGCACACTGCGTAACTGCTCCAAAATTTCCCATGCCTTGACACCCAAGAGACGAATAACGATCTCTCGATCGGAAAACGAGGTGTAGTTATACGGAATCTCACGAAGGCGATGGGATTGCGTATCAATCTCAGACAAACTATCTAAGGAGATAGGTGCGTTCATGGTGACCAGTCAATTAAAGCTCTATTTTAGATGAGCTTGATCATTTCCGTTGCCAATCAATTTGGCACAATACTGAATTAATTTAAGGACTTATATGCCAAGCATGGTACGCTTTCGTGATGAAAAATGATTATTTACACCGAATTGAGAACGCCAAGGTCTATGACGTTGCGCGAAAAACCGAACTAGAAAAAGCCCGGGATCTGAGCGCCCGCTTCCAAAACACGATTCTTTTAAAGCGCGAAGATAACCAGCCTGTGTTCTCGTTTAAGTTGCGAGGTGCGTATAACAAAATGGCTGGATTGAGCCCAGCGGCCCTAAAAAAGGGGGTAATTGCAGCTTCTGCTGGTAATCATGCTCAAGGTGTTGCTCTGGCCGCCGCCAAACTTAAGTGCAAGGCGGTGATCGTGATGCCGATTACCACCCCTCAAGTCAAAATTGATGCGGTTAAGGCGCACGGTGGCAAGTGGGTTGAACTCTTCTTAACGGGTGACTCGTACAGCGATGCTTATCAAGAAGCTCAACTACTCCAAAAAAAGAAGGGGTACACGTTTATTCATCCTTTTGATGATCCAGATGTTATTGCTGGCCAAGGTACCATCGCCAAAGAAATTCTCGATGAACACCCCGAGCCGATTGATGCGATTTTTGTAGCAATTGGTGGCGGTGGACTAATTTCTGGAATCGGCTCTTACATTAAAGCGATTAGACCCAAGATCAAAGTGATTGGTGTGCAAACGGTTGACTCGGATGCAATGAAACAGTCCTTAAAACTGGGGAAACGGATTGAACTTAAGGAAGTTGGCTTGTTTTCTGATGGCACTGCTGTAAAGCAGGTAGGTAAGGAGACCTTTAAAATCTGCCAACGGGTGATAGACGACATCGTCTTGGTGGATACCGATGAACTCTGCGCGGCAATCAACGACGTCTTTACTGACACCCGTAGTATTTTGGAGCCTGCCGGTGCGCTCGCCGTTGCCGGTCTAAAAAAATACGTGGAGAAGCATCGCCTCAAAAAGAAAACCTTGGTCGCCATTGCATGCGGCGCCAATATGAACTTTAGTCGTTTACGTTTTGTGGCTGAACGGGCCGATGTGGGTGAATTTCGTGAGGCCGTCTTTGCGGTCACCATTCCCGAAGAGCGAGGTTCATTTAAAGCCTTTTGCAAAATGCTTGGTAAACGTAATGTCACTGAATTTAATTATCGTATCGCCCATGCGGATCAGGCGCATCTTTTTGTTGGCATCGGAACTCAACGTGCCGGTGATAACAAAACGATTGCGAGTGCTTTTCGTAAAGCAGGATTTGCAACCATTGATCTAAGCCATGACGAGTTGGCAAAGACTCATCTGCGACACATGGTTGGTGGAAGTTCTGCACTAGCGAAAGACGAGTTACTCTATCGCTTTGAGTTTCCAGAACGCCCGGGGGCGCTCATGCGCTTTCTCGACAGCCTAGCCCCCAATTGGAATATCAGCTTATTTCATTACCGCAATCATGGCGCGGATTATGGACAAATCTTATTGGGCATTCAGGTCCCTAAGAATGAACAGTCCGCCTTTAAACAATTTTTGGCAACTTTGGGCTATCCTCATTGGGATGAAAGCAAGAATCCTGCATACCGCCTATTTCTAAAATAAGATGTCTTATACCCTCGCTGGAAAACTAGTCGTTGCCATTTCATCGAGAGCACTCTTTGACTTTGAGGAAGAAAACCGCCTGTTCGAGGAAAGTGACGATAGCGCCTACATGAAATTACAGCTAGAGCGTCTTGCGATCCCTGCCCAAGTGGGCGTTGCCTTTCCCCTCGTAAAGAAGTTACTGCGCTTTAATCAAGATCAACCACGCGTCGAAGTCGTGATCCTGTCGCGTAATGACCCAGTCAGCGGTTTGCGCGTTTTTCGTTCTGCTAAACACCATGGGCTTAGCATTGAACGCGGGGTCTTTACTCGGGGCAGACCGCCATATCACTACTTAAAATCATTGCAGGCCAACCTTTTTTTATCAGCCAACGAGGAAGACGTACGCGCTACCCTAGATGCCGGCTTTCCGGCAGCGCGCGTCTACCCAGAATCAACCAAAATGGCTGAGAATAATCCCAATGAAATCCGGATCGCCTTTGATGGTGATGCGGTTTTATTTTCAGATGAAGCAGAACAGGTTTTTCAGGATCAAGGCCTAAAGGCGTTTGTCGATCATGAAAGCCAGCGTGCTGCCATTCCGTTGCCGCCGGGGCCCTTTAAGCCACTGCTTGCTGCCCTTCATCAATTACAAGCCGAATCTGAGCCTAAAAATGAAATGCGGATTCGAACAGCGCTAGTCACAGCCCGCTCTGCACCAGCCCATGAGCGCGCTATTCGGACATTAATGAACTGGGGGATTGATGTGGATGAGGCAATGTTTCTTGGGGGCTTATCCAAGCGTGAGTTTCTCAAAGAGTTCGAGCCCGACTTTTTCTTTGATGACCAAACTGGTCATTGCAATGCTGCTTCCAGTGTCGCTCCAACAGGGCATGTTATCTCTGGGGTTAGCAATACCAACCGATCCAAAACCTAAATTTTTCTATGTCGGAATTTGTTCTCGGTCAGCAAAGTGCTTATCCCAATCAGTATGACCCGGGTCTACTCTTTCCCATCCCCCGCGCTCAAAATCGCAAGAAACTGGGTATTGAAGAAGGATCGCGTTTACCTTTTTTGGGAATTGATCTCTGGAATGCATTTGAACTGAGTTGGCTAAATCCCAAAGGCAAACCGCAGATCGCTCTGGCTGAATTTACGATTCCAGCAGAGTCGCCATTCATGATCGAGTCAAAATCGTTCAAACTCTATCTCAATAGCTTGAATCAACATCCTTTCGAAACTCTTGAAGCAGTCCGCGTATGTCTGCGCCATGATTTAAGTGCGGTACTTGGTAGTCCCTTGCAAATCAAGCTTCTTCAGCCTTCCGAATTACAAGACCAAAAAAAGTATCCGCTCATGCAAGAACTGGATGGCCAACTTCTCGATCGACTTGATATTGAAGTCAATCCAGCACAAATTGCTGACCCAGCCCTTCTAAGCGCTGATCAAAGCTCAGCCCCAATCACGCAAACCTTAGTGTCACATCTGCTCAAATCCAATTGCCCGGTCACAGGTCAGCCTGATTGGGCTAGCGTACAAATTCATTACCAGGGTCGACCCATCAAAGAGGAAGGTCTTTTACGCTACCTCATTGGCTTTCGTAATCTTGGGGAATTTCACGAACACTGCGTTGAAAAAATCTTTTGTGATATCAAAAATCACTGCCAACCAGAAAAGTTGTCTGTTTATGCCCGTTACACTCGACGGGGTGGCTTAGATATCAATCCATTTCGTGCCGATTTCAATGCTGCCTGGCCCAACAATATTCGTCACGCCAGGCAGTAACACTAGAACGGAATATCGTCATCCATTGCATCAAGCGCACTGGCTCCCGAGCTTGATGGACTCTCAGCCGGCTTAGAGCGGCCTGAAGATTCCTCTCCAGAGCCAGACATCCGAGCACCAAGCATTTGCATGCTGTCAGCGATAATTTCGGTGGAATACTTTTCTTGTCCACTTTGATCGGTCCACTTTCGAGTCCGCAAGCGACCCTCGACATAAACCTGTGAACCTTTTTTTAAGTATTGGCCAGCGATTTCTGCCAACTTACCGAAAAAGGCGATGCGATGCCATTCGGTATTCTCTTTCATCTCGCCCGTTTGTTTGTCTTTATAGCGATCTGAAGTGGCAACTGAAATATTGGTGACAGCGTCACCGCTGGGCATATACCGAGTTTCTGGGTCGCGCCCAACATTACCAACGATGATGACTTTATTGACTGAAGCCATTTTGTCTCCCGAAGAAAATTAAATAAAAAGTGTGGCTAAAGCTACTTTGCGGTTTGCGACGATGAAATATCACGCATTGGCCAAGCAATTATAAGCCAGGCAATAATCAAAACGGCGCCACCCATGAATACCGAAAGGTTTCCGAACAGTTGCATCATTAGTCCACCAAGCGCCGCCCCGGTAAATAATCCGACAGACTGAGTTGTGTTGTAGATACCCAATGCGGCTCCTTTTTCATCTTTGGCCCAACGCGATACCATTGAGGGCTGCAGGGCCTCGAGTAAATTAAATCCGACAAAGTAAATCAACAGTGCGCTGACAATGGCTGTTATGGAATGGGCTTGCAAAAAGATGATTTGTGCAATCAATAAGATGACAACGGCTGTAAGCAATACAAACCGTAATTTCTTTTTCTTTTCGCCATAAATAATCCCCGGCAACATCAGAAAGAATGAAACAACGACAACTGGAAAATAAACTTTCCAATGATCGTCTAATAGCAAGCCTGCTTCCACGAGTAAACGAGGAACAACAAGGAACATTGCCACTTGGGTAGCGTTTAGAACAAACACTCCCACATTAAGCCGAAATAATTCAGGTCTTAGAAAAATTTGCTTTAACGGCTGATGTTCACTCCGAATTTGCTTCGGAGGACTTGGCACCATAAGCCAAGCCACCAAAAACCCAATCAGTCCAAGTACTGCCAGTAATAAAAACATGCCATCGAGTCCAATGGCTCGATAAATCGGGGTAGCAATTACTAACGAGAGGGCAAAGGAGATGCCAATACTACCTCCCACAATTGCCATTGCTGCAGTTCTAACTTGCTCGCGGGTTAAATCCGCCACCCAAGCAGATACTGCAGCAGAGATTGCGCCTGCTCCCATCAGTCCTCGCCCGATCGCAATCCATAGCAAATCGTCTTGACTGGCTGCAATCAAGGAACCGGCAATAAACAAGCTTAATCCCCATAAAACCACGGGCTTACGACCCACCCGATCAGAGAGAATCCCCAAGGGAATATGAAAAAAGGCCTGAACAATATTAAAAATTCCCAGAGCCAGACCTACCCATAAGGCATTCTCTCCTCCGGGCAAATCCCTGGCATGTAAGGAGAAGACGGGTAAAAGCAAGAATAGGCCCAGCATCCGCAAGCCAAAGATACCGGCGAGAGCAAGGGTTGAGCGCAGTTCGGAAGAGTTCATGGGAAAAGGCTATATTAACAAGTTACGCTAAAAAATCATGAATAACGAAATCAAAATCCGTGGGGCTCGTACCCACAACCTAAAAAATATCAATCTCGATATCCCGCGTGAGAAGCTCGTGGTGTTGACCGGCTTATCCGGTTCTGGCAAAAGCTCTTTGGCCTTTGATACGCTCTACGCGGAAGGGCAACGGCGCTATGTTGAATCGCTCTCAGCGTACGCTCGCCAATTTCTACAGTTGATGGAAAAGCCCGATGTCGATGTGATTGAGGGCTTATCGCCTGCGATCTCCATCGAGCAGAAGGCAACTAGCCATAACCCGCGCTCAACGGTTGGTACTGTCACAGAGATTCATGATTATTTGCGTCTACTGTTTGCGCGTGCAGGCACCCCCTACTGCCCGGACCATGACCTTGCCCTTGAAGCCCAAAGTGTTTCGCAAATGGTTGATACCGTGATGGCAATGCCGCTTGATGCCAAGCTGATGATCTTAGCCCCAGTAGTCAGTGAGCGCAAAGGTGAGTTTGTTGACTTATTCGAAAATCTCCAAGCACAAGGATTTGTCCGCTTTCGCATTCGTTCGGGTGGTGGCACGAGTAACGCAGCTAAAGCCGAGATCGTCGAAGCCGATCATCTACCGCAACTGAAAAAAAATGATAAACACTCCATTGAAGTGGTGGTTGATCGAATTCGTGTCAAGGAGGATATTCAGCAACGACTTGCTGAATCGTTTGAAACCGCCCTGCGACTTGCTGATGGCAAGGCGATGGTGGTGAATATGGACTCGGGGGAAGAAACTATTTTCTCCAGCAAATTTGCATGCCCCATATGCTCCTACTCATTGCAAGAACTTGAGCCCCGCCTGTTTTCCTTTAACAACCCGATGGGCGCCTGCCCCAGTTGCGATGGACTCGGTCACATCTCTTTCTTTGATCCCAAACGAGTAGTGGTACATCCCGATCTATCTTTGGCTGCAGGAGCAATCAAAGGGTGGGACCGTCGTAACCAGTTTTATTTCAAGCTTTTACAAACCTTATCAAAGTTTGGCGGCTTTGATCTTGAAAAGCCCTTTGAAAAATTACCCAAAAAAGCCCAAGACTTAATCCTTTATGGGTCTGGAGACGCAAGCATCCCATTTGAGTACCTCAATGAAAAAGGTCGCTCCGTAGTACGCGAGCATCCGTTTGAAGGAATTTTGGCGAATTTTGAGCGGCGCTATCGAGAAACCGACTCAGGAGCGGTTCGTGAAGAATTAGCTCGTTATCAAAATATTCGGGCGTGCCCTGAATGCAATGGCACCCGTTTACGCAAGGAGGCCCGCTTTGTCAAAGTAGGCGATGGTCAGCAAGCCCGCGCCATTTATGAGATCAGCGCCTTGCCCCTGCGTGAAGCCCAAGACTATTTCAACAGCATTCAATTAAAGGGCGCCAAACGAGAAATTGCTGACAAAATCATTAAGGAGATCGCATCTCGTTTACGCTTTTTGAATGATGTGGGCTTGGATTATCTATCCTTAGAACGTAGTGCCGATACGCTTTCTGGTGGCGAGGCACAACGAATACGGCTTGCTTCGCAAATTGGCTCTGGACTAACCGGTGTGATGTATGTACTCGATGAACCATCGATTGGCTTGCATCAGCGTGATAACGATCGTTTAATTGCAACCCTAAAACACCTTCGCGATCTTGGTAATAGCGTTTTGGTCGTAGAGCATGACGAGGACATGATTCGGGCCTCAGACTATGTGATTGATATAGGCCCTGGTGCGGGCGTGC
The DNA here is from genome assembly GCF_030297615.1 of Polynucleobacter sp. HIN8. Lineage (NCBI taxonomy): Bacteria > Pseudomonadati > Pseudomonadota > Betaproteobacteria > Burkholderiales > Burkholderiaceae > Polynucleobacter > Polynucleobacter sp. HIN8. Next base: position 1,842,613 of record NZ_AP028139.1, read on the forward strand.
ATGGCGGAAAGATTGTTGCGACTGGAACTCCTAGCGAAGTCGAGCAAAATTCTGCTTCACTAACCGGTGCCTACCTGTCTGGTCAGGAAAAAATTGCGGTTCCCCAAAAACGCACAGAACATGATGGACGCTTTCTAAGCATTATTGGTGCGAGTGGTAATAATCTTCAAAGTGTTGATGCACATATTCCTGTGGGCTTATTGACTTGCGTTACTGGCGTATCCGGATCTGGTAAATCGACTTTGATTAATGACACCTTGCATCATGCAGTTGCACAACATCTTTATGGCTCGAGCGCTGAACCAGCAGAGCATGATCACATCGACGGTATTGAACACTTCGACAAAGTGATCAATGTGGATCAATCGCCGATTGGCCGCACACCACGCTCCAATCCTGCAACCTATACTGGTTTATTCACTCCGATTCGAGAACTCTTTGCGGGAGTTCCAGCCGCTCGTGAACGCGGTTATGAGGCAGGTCGATTCTCTTTTAATGTCAAAGGTGGCCGCTGCGAAACCTGTGAGGGCGATGGCGTCCTCAAGGTCGAAATGCATTTCTTACCGGATGTGTATGTGCCCTGCGATGTATGTCATGGCAAACGCTACAACCGTGAGACTTTAGATATTCGCTACAAAGGCAAAAACATTCATGAGGTCTTATCGATGACGGTAGAACAAGCTCATGAATTCTTCGAAGCGGTCCCGGTTGTGAAACGTAAACTTAAAACCTTACTTGATGTTGGCTTAGGGTATGTCTGTCTTGGTCAAAGCGCCACCACTCTCTCGGGCGGAGAAGCGCAACGCGTCAAACTCTCGCTAGAGCTCTCAAAACGGGATACGGGACGGACCCTTTATATCCTTGATGAGCCAACAACGGGTTTGCATTTTCATGACATCAAACTATTACTTGAGGTCATTCATACTCTTAAAAAACAGGGAAATACTGTAGTCATCATTGAGCACAATCTGGATGTGATTAAAACGGCAGACTGGTTAATTGATCTTGGGCCCAATGGAGGCGCTGGTGGTGGTCAAATCATTGCAACTGGAACCCCCGAAGAAGTCGCAAATCACCCCGTTAGCTTCACAGGCAAATATTTAAAGCCTCTTTTAAAAAAGCAGGTTAATTCAAGCCCAATCAAGAAAAAGGATCTCGAGAAGCTTGGTCTTTAAATCCAGCAATGGGGCAGTCGGCATATACTTATCCCCATGAATGCAAAGAACCAACGCGCTCTAGAATTAGCTTGCGCCACCCTTGAATTAGAAGCGGATGCGATTCGCAAAATGCGCGACCGCTTGGCTCAAGGGGGACAATCGGCCTTGCTACTTTCGGTTGATCTTCTAGAACAATGCCGCGGTCGGATCGTTGTCTCTGGAATTGGTAAATCAGGTCACATTGCGCGTAAGGTAGCCGCTACCTTTGCATCAACAGGCTCTCCTGCATTTTTTGTGCATCCCGCCGAGGCAAGTCATGGAGATTTAGGTATGGTTACTCGTGAGGATGTATTCGTAGCGATTTCAAACTCTGGTGAAACCGAAGAATTGCTAACGATTGTTCCGATCATCAAAAGAACTGGCGCAAAGTTAATTGCATTAACGGGTGATCCCAATTCCTCACTTGCCAAATTAGCGGATGCGCATCTTGACATTAGCGTTGATAAGGAAGCGTGCCCACTCAATATGGCGCCAACTACCAGTACAACGGCAGCCTTAGCAATGGGTGATGCATTGGCTGTTTCCCTTTTAGATGCTCGCGGCTTTAAAGCTGAAGACTTTTTGCGGTCCCACCCCGGTGGAAGGCTGGGCCGAAAACTGATTGCCCATGTCTCAGAAGTCATGCGTGATCTCTCAAGCACCCCCAAAATTAATGAGAAGGCAACCTTTGCAGAAGCACTCACTGAAATGAGTCGCCAAAAAATGGGCTTAGTCGTGATTGTGAATGACGCCAATCAGGTGTTGGGTATTTTGACCGATGGCGATTTGCGACGGCTTATGGAAAAAGAGGTGAGCATGAGCTCCATCAGTTTGGTGGATGCCATGACCCCCAATCCAAGAACAATCCCGCCCGATTTAATCGCTGAAGAAGCGATTGGAATGATGGAGCAACATCGGATTAATCACTTAATCGTGGCCGATCCCAAAAAACACTTACTAGGGGCCCTCAACTTACACGACCTATTTGCAGCCAAGGTAATTTGATCGATGGCACCAACTCTTCAGACACACACAACAAACCCATTAACGCACTACCCCCAGGCTTTAGAACGGGCGGCTCAAATTCGCTTCTTGGTACTTGATGTCGATGGCGTTCTAACCAACGGTCAGGTTTTTTTCGGGCCAGACGGTAGAGAATTGGTCAAGGGGTTTGATATTCAAGATGGGTTGGGTATCAAACTGCTCCAAAGTATTGGGGTTGAATGTGCTGTCATTACTGGTCGCCACTCCAAAATGGTCCTTGGACGTTGTGATGAACTCGGGATTGCACATGTTTTTACTGGCGTTCAAGATAAAAAATCAGCGCTTGATGACTTACAAAAAAAAGTTACATGCAATCCTGCCATCGACCTAGCGGTCATGGGGGATGACTGGCCCGATCTGGCGATCATGCAGTCTGCAGCATTGCGCATTGCTCCGGCTCAGGCACATGAGGCTGTTCGTCAAATTGCGCACTACGTTACACGCGCCAAGGGTGGCTTTGGTGCTGTTCGTGAAGCATGCGATTTGATCCTTAAAGCCCAGGATCAATACGATTCACTATTAACCAAAGCTAAAGGCTGAGTAAATCCTTTATGCGACTTTCTCGATACATCATTTATCTGTGGGTCGTTCGGGGTTTACTTCGCATACTGCCCTTTTTATTGATGGGCACCCTTACCATGGCGACTTTCTGGCTAGTCAAACGTAGCACTCCACCAGAGTCACTCGCGCTTGCGCGCGTTCCTCAACACGTACCTGATTACATTCTCAAAAATGCATCCCTATCCAATCTCAATGAACAAGGACAGACAAAATACCGCGTTCTAGGGAAAAAATTGACTCACTACGAAGATGATGCATCAATTGATTTAGAACGGCCCCGGATTCGCATTTTTCAAGATCAAGGTGCGCCAGTTACGGTCCGTGCCGATCGCGGCCATGTTGATGGTGATTTAACGATTTTGGATCTATACGAAAATAGTGAAATATTTCGACCGGCTCAAGAAGCGATTGGAGATCGTAAGGCTGCCCCCCAATTACTTGCGCGGTCAAGCTACTTTCAGGTTTTAATCAATGATGATATTGTTCGAACCGATAAGCCGTTAGAGCTTCAACAGGGAATGTCAATCATGAATTCAAGTGGTGGCGGAACATTTAATAATGTCGATCACAGTGCTAGCCTCAAAGGCCAAGTTCGTGGACGAATTGAGCCGAGTGAGCAAAAGGGGCGCAATTGAGAGTTCTCATTTTTATTCTTGCTCTGAGTGCGCTGCCACTATCTGCCCAAGCAAATCAGACCGATCGGGACAAACCGCTCATTATTAATGCCGATCAAGTTGATTTTGATGATGTAAAACAAAAATACACTCTAACTGGCGATGTTCTTTTAATTCGTGGCAGCATGGTTGGTACTGGTGAGCGTGGCTTTATCCTAGTGACACCAGAGGGTTATCAAATGATTGATCTAAATGGCAAGTCCAATTTGCCAGCATCAATGCGCCAACGTCGCGAAACCTTACAAGATGAGTTTATGCAAGGCATCGCTAAAGATATTCTTTATGATGATCAAAAGGAAAAGCTCTTGCTCATTGGAAATGCCACTGTCAAGCGTCTCCTTAATATGCAAATGCTCGATCAACTCCAAGGCTGGCAAATTGAATACGAAGATGTCAAAGAAAGCTATAAGATCAAACCGCAAAAATTGGATTTAAATCGCCCCCCGGAATCAAGAGCGATCCTGTCACCCAGAAAGAAAGTTGTTATCAAATAAGATGGCTTCTGCATCTCCTTCAGTTCTTCAGGCGGTATCGCTTCAAAAACGCTATGGCTCACGCACCGTTGTTCGCGATGTGAGTATTGAAGTATCGAGTGGTGAGGTAGTTGGTTTATTGGGCCCAAATGGTGCTGGTAAAACAACCTCGTTTTATATGATCGTTGGCTTAGTTCCTCTCGATGGTGGTGATATACGCTTAAATCAGAAAAAAATTAGCCATCTCCCCATCCATCAGCGTGCCCGAATGGGCCTATCCTACTTACCTCAAGAGGCCTCTGTTTTTCGTAAACTAAACGTGGCAGAAAATATACAAGCGGTACTAGAGCTTCAAGAAACCAATGGCAAGCCGCTAAGCAAAAAGCAAATCCAGGATCGTTTAGATGAACTGCTGGGTGAATTACAAATTAGTCACTTACGCAACAATCCGGCTCTTTCCCTATCCGGTGGAGAAAGGCGACGGGTTGAAATTGCAAGAGCGCTCGCCTCTTCCCCTAAATTTATTCTGCTCGATGAGCCATTTGCTGGCGTCGACCCAATTGCCGTAGGCGAGATTCAACGGATTGTCCGCTTTCTAAGAGACCGCCAAATCGGGGTCCTAATTACCGATCACAATGTGCGAGAAACCCTTGGTATTTGCGACCACGCTTACATCATTAGCGAAGGTAGTGTCCTGGCTGCAGGTAAGCCCGATGAGATTATCCAAAATGATGCAGTTCGAAGGGTTTATTTGGGTGAAAATTTCCGCATGTAAGCTATTGCTTTTGTTGGTAAAAAACTTTACAAAAAATACTGCGCAGCAATAAATCGTACTTTCACATAAGGTTTTTATTGAATTGATTGGTTTTAAATCAAATCGCTGATAACCTAATTAAAAATCATCAAGTAAACAGTCAATTTTTTAATCCTCTTTTTTTAAAGGACTCCTACCTTCACTTAAAACCTTTTTTATCTTCATTATTTTGAATAAATCATCTTTGTAGCTTTTCACTATGGAGGTTTGTAATGAATTTACGCATCAACAGCCGTCATCTCGAAGTTACTCCAGGCATCCGCGATCACTTAGAAAATCGTCTTGAACGAATTCGAAAGCATTTTGATCATGTGATTGATGCCTCAGCATTTCTTATGGTTGATAAAGCGAAAGAAAAGGGGCTCAGACAAACGGCTGAATTAACACTGCATCTGAAGGGTAAAGAATTATTTGCTCAGGCCCACCATGAGGATTTGTATCATGCAATGGATGCGGTTATCGACAAACTGGATCGACAAGTCATCAAGCACAAAGAACGAATTCAGGACCATCATCACGATAAACATCTGCAATAACGTTTAGTGTATTGACCCCTATAATCAGGGGTCATGAACGTACTTAGTCGCCTATTCACTACTGACAGCATTCATTTGAATGCACAAGCGTCTAGTAAGACGCAAGCATTCGAAATTGCTTGTCAGTATTTCGCGACTAAACTACAAATTCCATCCGATACCCTCTTAAGTTTCCTAAGCGCCCGAGAGGCCCTAGGGTCAACCGGTCTAGGATTTGGGGTGGCCATCCCCCACGGGAGAATTAAGGGTCTACAAGAGCCCTGTGCGGCTGTCTTTAAGCTTCTGACCCCAATTGAGTTTGGATCCCCAGACGGCAAACCTGTTTCGCTTCTTATTTTTCTCCTAGTCCCTGAAAATGCAACCCAAGCGCATCTTGAAATCCTAGCGGTAATTGCCCAACTTCTCACCAATCCTCAATCACGTGACCAGTTGCAAAATGAGACCGATCCTGAGAAAGTAAGGGACTTGATTTGCGATTGGGAGGCTTTGCAATGAGCCAGCAACTTTTACTTGAAGATGTCACAGCTCAACAAATCTTTGATGAAAATATCGGGGATTTAAAACTGTCTTGGATCAGCGGTCTAGAGGGCGCAGACCGAAAATTTAACGCAGATGCTGTGCGGTCTGCCGCAGCTTCTTCGGATTTGGTTGGTCACTTGAATATGATCCATCCAAGCCGAATACAGATCTTTGGGAACCAAGAGATTGATTACCACGCCAAACTACCAAGTGCTGAGCGCCAAACCCAAATCTCCGCCTTGATTGCTAGTAACCCGCCCTGCATCATTGTGGCCGATGGCTGTAATGCGGATGAGGAATTGCAACTTTATTGCCAACGCTCCTCCACACCCCTTTTTGCTACCAATACTTCTGCTGCGGAGGTCATTGATCACCTCCGGTTCTATTTAACTAAGATTGGGGCGCCTTGCATTACGATGCACGGGGTTTTTATGGATATCTTAGGTCTCGGTGTCTTAATTACTGGCGAATCCGGCTTAGGAAAGAGCGAATTAGGTCTTGAGCTAATTTCTCGGGGTCATGGTTTGGTGGCTGACGATGCCGTTGACTTTACTCGACTGGGACCCGATTACATTGAAGGTCGATGCCCAGAAATTTTGCGGGACTTGCTCGAAGTTCGGGGTCTTGGATTATTGGACATTCGGACAATATTTGGTGAGACAGCAGTCCGCCGCAAGTTGAAATTACGCTTAATTGTGCAATTGGTTCGTCGCAATGATGGCGAATTCGAACGCTTACCGATTGAGTCTCAGTTTGTTGAGGTTCTCGATATTCCGATTCGGACAGTAAAGATTCAGGTGGCTGCCGGACGAAACTTAGCAGTTCTTGTTGAAGCAGCTGTTCGCAATACGATTTTGCAACTGAGGGGCATTGATACGCTGAAGGACTTTATTGAGCGCCAACGCAATCAAATGAATCTTGAGAGCGAAAATAATAAATCCCAAGGCCGTCTCTTATAAGATGCGTATCCAACTCATTACGGGTATCTCTGGTTCTGGAAAATCAGTCGCATTACGCGCATTTGAGGATGCTGGATACGATTGCGTTGATAACTTACCGGTATCACTGATCGAACAATTGATTGAGACAATGGAAGGTGAGCGCTGTCAGTATATTGCGATTGCAATTGATGCTAGGCGCGGTGCGTCGATATCTGAGTTACCTGCACTTCTAAAAAAGCTACGTCATCAACATCAGGTTGATGTCTTATTTTTAAATGCGGACACGAATACCTTAGTTCAGCGTTTCTCAGAAACACGCCGCCGTCACCCACTTTCCCATCCCAATCAATCGAGCACCTTAATTGATGCGATTGAAAAAGAGCGGGAGTTGCTTGCTCCTTTGTCCAATGAAGCTCAACAAATTGACACTGGACACATTCCAGCCCACACCCTTCGACATTGGATTGCCGATCAATTAAAAGAGAGGCCTATTGGTTTGGCGCTGATATTTGAGTCATTTGCATTTAAAGGGGGTGTACCCAGTGAAGCAGATATTGTTTTTGATGTTCGTTGCCTCCCAAACCCCCATTACGAAGTAGCCTTACGCGATCAAAATGGTTTAGATCAAGCGGTTGCTGATTACTTATGTCAGTTTCCTGAAGTCTCACAAATGCTGACCGATATTGAGTCGCATATCCAAAAATGGTTACCGCATTATCTAAAAGATGGTCGCAGCTATCTCACCGTAGCAATTGGTTGCACAGGCGGACAGCATCGATCAGTCTATCTCGTCCATCAGTTGCAGCAATTTTTTTCTAAGGCAGCAATCAAAGACGTGTACGTCTTAGAGCGTCATCGTGAATTAGATTCTAAAAAGGTTCGTATTGGCTGAGGCAAGCCATACTCCATCAATCGACTAGTGCAAACCCAATTGAGTGAAGCGCCTGCGCATGGCCATTTCCGCTTGAGATGAATGACCCAAGGTTGCATTTGCAGACGACGATGACTAAAAACATGCTCGATTCTATGACTCTCTTCAATTAAAGCGATCGAGTCTATATCGTTTTTGGATAGATGGTTTGCAAGGCAAGTTTGATTCAGTAAGTCTTTGACATCAATCGATTTCGGGTGAATGATCTTTTCGGCTAAAGGCTCCCAAGGGGTCTCGATCAAAGAATAAAGACCACCCCAAATCGCTTTTACAGGTCGCTTCTCAAGCAACACCTCATCGTGATGACGAATCAAAAAGATGTGGGTTGTGAATATTGGGGATGGCTTTTTCTTCTTTTTTGCTGGAATGCGATTCACCAGACCAAGTTCATATGCTTTGCACTCACTCATCATTGGGCACGACCGGTCCTGACTTAGGCATTTGGCAGTCTTCGGAGTACACCAAGTAGCACCAAAGTCCATAAGCGCTTGTGTATATAGGGGCATTTGAGACTTTGACTTAGGAAGAATGGCGCCTGCATGCTCCCAAAGTAATTGCACAGTCTTGTTCCTTTGCTGATCACTGGTAATGCCAAAGAAACGACTAATCACTCGCTTAACATTGGCATCGAGGATTGGAGCACGCTCCTCAAATGCAAAGGCAGCAATCGCACCTGCCGTGGATCGGCCAATCCCAGGTAATGTCTCAAGCTCTTCGGCTGTATTGGGAAACTTCCCTGCATACTTTGCCATGACCTCTTGTGCACAGCGATGAAGATTGCGCGCACGCGAGTAGTACCCTAATCCACTCCACAAGGCCATGACTGCATCTAAATCTGCGATTGCCAGTGCTTTAACCGTTGGAAATTGACGCATAAAAAGTGGGTATCGCTCGATCACCGTGCTAACCTGGGTCTGTTGCAACATAATCTCCGAAACCCAAATTGCATATGGGTCTTTGTGACCTTGCCAGGGCAGACCTTGACGACCATATTGCTTTGACCAACGTATCAAAGCCTGGGAGAAACGAAATCCCATACCTATCGTTTTTGGCACTGAGGGCAATAGTAGGTCGAGCGCTGATTCTGGGTAATTTGCCGAATCGGTGTTTTACAGACCCGACAAGGTTCATTAGCTCGATCGTAAACTTTAGTTTGCATCATGAAGTAACCCGGTTCACCATGCGCATCCACAAAATCGCGCAGGCTACTTCCACCGGCTGCAATGGCTCTCTTTAAAATGGTTCGGACAGCATGGGCCAACCGCTCACATTGAGCTTTGGTTAACTTACCAGCGGATACGCCCGGGTGAATCCCCGCTTCAAACAAGGATTCCGAGCAATAAATGTTGCCGACGCCAACCACCGCTTGGCCAGCCAACAAAAACGCTTTTACTGAAATACTCCGCTTACGAGAATACTGATGTAAACGTGTCGCACCCAATTGCCCAGCAAACTCCTCGGCAAGCGGCTCCGGCCCTAATTTTTGAATTAGAGGGTGATGCAGTACATCGCCCTTGGTGGCTGGGTGCCATAAGACAGCGCCAAATTTTCGGGGGTCGTGGAGTCGTAAAGTAAGTTGATCGAAATGAATCACGACCCGATCGTGTGGCTTTAGGGGATCCTTGTGCGCTAGCACACGCAGTACCCCGGTCATACCCAAGTGAATGATCAAGTAGCCATTGGTCATTTTGAGTAATAAATACTTACCTCGGCGTTCGATCACATCAAGCCGTTGGCCCTTCAGAATTTTTGGCAAGCCCCTAGGAACAGGCCAACGCAGTCGCCCATCAATTACATCCACATGAGTGATCTGGCGCCCCTCTAGGTGTGGCTTGATTCCCAAGCGAGTGACTTCGACCTCTGGTAATTCTGGCATCGGTATATTGTAGTTTCGGGGATTAGAATGTGCTGATGGGTAACCGATTTACTTTCATTTTGGCAAAACTGCGTCTGAAGCATCTATTGCTTTGGGCTGCTTGGTGCTGCTCTTTGGGTTTTATCCCACTCACTTCAGCACAGACCAAAGGGGCCACGAGTGAGCAGGTGTTTGAAATACTTGCTTCTGAAATTGCTCTACAACGTGGTGAGGCTGGATTGGCCTATCAGACCTACTTAAGTCTGGCACGCCAAACCGCCGATCCCGCCTTAGCTCAACGCGCGATGGAGATTGCAATTGCAGCAAATGCGGCGGATCTTGCTTTAATCGCTGCACAAACTTGGGATCAATTATCAAAGCCTGGTCAAAGTAAGCCTAAAGAAGTATTGGTCACTCTGCTAATGCTCAATCAACGGTGGTCTGATGCTGTAGCACCAGCGATCGCCCTTCTAAAGGCACAAAGCCTTAAAGAGCGTGAACAAATTTTGCAACAGTGGCAGAGCTTATTGAGTCGGGCTCAAGATGAGGGTGCAGCTTTAAACGCGTATTACAGAATTGTTGCGGCCCTGGTTCCGCCCCCTACCAATCCACAAATTTTATATACCTATGCTCTAGCAGCCGAAAAGTCTGGTCAGTTTGAGGTGATGGAAAAAACGTTACGAACCATCATCGAGCGCAATCCAAATGATATTCAAGCACTCAATGCGCTTGGGTACTCCTTAGCCGACCGAAACATCCGACTTAAAAATGCCTATGAGCTTATCCTTAAAGCCCATAACCTAGATCCCAAAGATCCCTTTATTTTAGATAGTTTGGGTTGGGTTAATTTTCGCTTAGGCAATAAAGAACTTGCCTTAAAACAGCTTCAAGACGCATTTCGGATTAAACCTGAGGCAGATATTGCTGCCCATCTTGGCGAAGTGCTGTGGATCCTAAATCGCCCCATTGAAGCAGAGGAAGCTTGGCGACAAGGCGAGCTAATCGATGCGAATAATGCCACCCTCCTGGAGACCTTAAAGCGCCTAAAACCATCTTGGGCAATCTCCATGGATATCGTCGCCAGTCAATGGGATGGTCGTTTTGCAGTGAGAGCAAGTGATCGACCTACTAACAATAATCAAGGCGGATCGGGTAGCTTTACTCTCACCAAAAATGGCTTAAGCGACACCCTAGAAATTCGAGGGCCAATGGGCGGCGCAATTGCCAAAATTACAATTAACCCCGGTGAAGCGATCCTAGAACGGGATGGCAAAAAAGTGAGTGCCATTGATGCAGATACCTTAATTCAGAATACCTTAGGGTTACCACTTCCTGCGCGGGGTTTATCCAATTGGCTCAATGGACAATTACGTGCCGGCAGCCCGGCGCGACTTGAACGTGATAATCAGGGTCAAGTAAAGCGTATCTCCCAAGATGGATGGGATTTGGCCTACGTGTGGAATGAAAACAAGAAGATCGAGCGCCTCACCATGATCAGAAATACGAATACTGGCTCGATTGATGTGCGCTTAATTTTTGATCAAGTGAATGAGTAATCACCTCGAGCTTCTTGCTCCAGCCAAAATTAATTTATTTCTTCATGTAACTGGTCGACGTCCAAACGGATATCACGAACTTCAATCGGTGTTTCAGTTGGTAGATTGGTGTGATCGACTGTGTTTTAGTACGATCGATCGAAACACAATTATTCGACATGGCGGCAACCCAACTATTCCCCCTGAAAAAGATTTGGTAGTGCGTGCTGCCCAGTTACTGAAAAGCCACACGAACTATCCATACGGAGTTGAAATTCATCTTGAAAAAAACATTCCGATTGGGGCAGGCTTAGGTGGAGGATCATCCGATGCGGCCACCGTGTTGATTGCTTTGAACCAACTCTGGAACCTTCATCTCCCTAAAACTGAATTGAGTGAACTTGGATTGCAGTTAGGTGCCGATGTGCCATTCTTTTTATTTGGTCACAATGCATTTGTACAGGGAATTGGCGAGCAACTTGAATGCATTGATTTACCAAATCAAGAGTTCCTAATCATTTTTCCAGGACAGTCCGTGTCAACCCAAACCGTCTTTCAATCCGATCGATTGACCCGAAATCATGCTCCGATTACAATGATGGATTTTCTCGCAAATACTGGTGTTGTTGGGCAATTCACAAACGACCTACAACCAGTAGCTTGTGAGCTCTGCCCTGAAGTAAATCGAGCATTAAATTGGTTAGCTCAAACGCTCCCAGATGCTACTCGTCGAATGTCTGGATCGGGTAGTAGTGTGTTTGCCGTCCTACCAGAATCGATCAAGCGATACGATCTGGAACAAAAGATGCTCAATCTTCCCTCAGGGTGGGTGGGTCGGCTTGTTCGGGGACTAAAACAAAATCCCGCTTACAATTCGGTTTTATCAGTATGAGGCAGTAGGGGAGTCGCCAAGTTGGTCAAGGCACCGGATTTTGATTCCGGCATGCGAGGGTTCGAGTCCTTCCTCCCCTGCCACTGTTATGCTGGTTAACCAATACTAGTTAAGACCATGAACTCTGACGCGCTCACCATCTTCACTGGCAACGCCAATCCCACCCTTGCAGAGGCAGTTGCTAGCCAGATGCAATTACAGCTCGGAAAGGCCTTTGTTGGTCGGTTTTCCGATGGTGAGATCCAGGTTGAAATCCAGGAAAATGTTCGCGGCAAGAATGTCGTTGTAATCCAGTCGACCTGTGATCCCACCAACGACAACCTGATGGAACTCATGATCATGATTGATGCCCTTAAAAGGGCATCAGCCAACCGAATTACCGCTGTTATTCCCTACTTTGGCTATGCGCGCCAAGACCGCCGTCCACGCTCTGCACGGGTTGCGATTTCAGCCAGAATTGTTGCCAATATGCTGCAATCCGTTGCTGGCGTTGAACGCGTGCTCACCATGGACTTGCATGCAGACCAGATCCAAGGATTTTTTGATATCCCAGTCGATAATATCTATGCATCTCCCGTTCTTTTAGGGGATCTACGAGCAAAAAATCAGCCCGATCTCACGGTAGTATCCCCAGACATTGGCGGTGTGGTGCGCGCTAGAGCCTTTGCTAAGCAATTAAGCTGTGATTTGGCAATTATTGATAAACGTAGACCAAAGCCCAACGTCTCTGAAGTAATGCATTTAATTGGTGAGGTGGAAAACCGCCACTGCGTCATCATGGACGACATTATTGACACAGGCGGCACCCTGTGTAAGGCGGCTGAGGTTCTTAAAGAACGCGGCGCTAAGAGCGTTACAGCCTATTGCACCCACCCAGTTCTGTCCGGTGGTGCTGCCGCCCGTATTGCAGAATCTGAAATTGATGAGTTAGTGGTTACTGACACAATTCCACTAAATCAAGATACAAAATCAGTCAATAAAATCAGGCAGTTAAGTGTTGCCCCTCTCCTCGCAGAGACCATTTTGCGAATCACCAAAGGCGATTCTGTCATGTCGCTTTTTGCTGAATAGCTACGTAAGCAACTGATTCCTACCGAATTTTTACTCTTTCAAGCTATAATTTAAGGCTTTCCGTTTGGTCGCGGACGGAAATTAACCCTTAATTTGGAGTCATCATGAAAGTAGTTGCATTTGAACGTAGCGTACAGGGCACTGGTGCGAGCCGCCGCCTGCGCAATTCTGGGAAAACCCCCGGAATTATCTATGGCGGAAAGCAAGAATCTCCCTGCGCAATCGAGTTAGACCACAACGCTTTATTTCACGCTTTGCGTAAAGAGGCTTTCCACTCATCCATTTTGGATATCGAATTAAACGGTAAATCACAAAAAGCCTTATTGCGTGATTACCAGATGCATCCATTTAAACCATTGGTTTTGCACGTTGATTTCCAACGCGTATCCGCCACTGAGAAAATTCATATGCGCGTTCCCCTGCACTTCAAGGGCGCCGAAGAATCAGAGGCAGTCAAGTTTGGTGGCGCAGTTGTCAGCCACGTTGCCAATGAAATCGAAATCACATGTTTACCAGGCGATCTTCCTGAATTCTTGGAAGTTGATCTTAGCAAAATCGTTGTCGGCCAATCGATTCATGCCAAAGAAGTTACTCTGCCCAAAGGCGTGAGCTTAGTTCTTCATGTAGAGCAAGAAAATCCGGTGATTGCGAATGCTCGTATACCAGCCGTTAAAGCGGAACCCGAACCAGCCGCAGCCGAAGCTGCACCAGCTGCTGAGGCCGCCGCTCCAGCTGCTGAGAAAGAAGCAAAAAGCTAAATTGTTTTACTCCCAGAAAAACCCGCTTCATGCGGGTTTTTTATTGCCCAATTGAAGTCGTTTATAGTTGGATCACCTAGCTTCAATCTACTGATAAAAATGATTCGTTTAATTGTTGGACTTGGAAATCCTGGATCAAAGCATGAGGCCGATCGTCATAATGCAGGATTTTGGTTTGTCGACCGTCTTGCGGCTCAATGCAAACAATCTCTTCAAGCTGAAAAGCGATTTAATGGACGAGTCGCAAAAATCCAAATTAAGGGTCATGATATTTACTTACTAGAGCCAGATACCTTCATGAATCTTAGCGGTGAAGCGGTGGGTCCCTTGTGTCGCTTTCATAAGATCGGGGCCAAGGAAGTTCTGGTAGTTCATGATGAGCTCGACCTCAAACCTGGAACAGCTCGTCTTAAGCAAGGCGGGGGTAATGGCGGTCATAACGGCCTTAAAGATATCCAACAGCATTTATCAAGCCCTCAATTTTGGCGGCTTCGTTTTGGGATTGGTCACCCACGCGATCTACCCGGAAATCTAGCAAAAATGGATGTTGCCGACTACGTACTGAAAAAACCAAGTTCAGAAGAGCAAGATAAGTTGGATGCAGCCATCACGAAGGCAATTGGTATTCTGCCCCTCCTTCTTGAGGGAAATACGCAAGATGCCATGCAGATTCTGCACGGCCCAAATTAAATGATTTAGTTTGCCTGTTTGAGGTTGCTCAAGAGTTTATATTTTTCGAGTAATTGCTCTTGCGTTTCGGAATAATTAGGATTAAGTGGAATGCAATCGACTGGGCATACCTGACGGCATTGCGGGGCATCAAAATGCCCAACGCACTCGGTGCATTTATTGGGATCGATTTCATAAATCTCAATCCCCATATAAATCGCATCGTTTGGGCATTCTGGTTCACAGACATCGCAATTAATGCATTCGTCTGTAATCATTAATGCCATATTAATGTCCCCATAAGAGTGATCAGAATAGCTTAAGTGGATTTAATTTGCGCATTCTTCTTGTGCAACCATTTTTCCACTGAGGGAAAAACAAACTTACTCACATCGCCGCCCATGAGTGCAATTTCACGGACAAACGTACCAGAAATGAATTGATACTGATCCGATGGGGTCAAGAATAAAGTCTCCACATCTGGCAGTAAGTACCGATTCATACCGGCCATTTGAAACTCATACTCAAAATCCGATACAGCACGCAAGCCACGAACAATCACGCGAGCAGAATGCTCTCGAGCAAAGTCTTTCAATAACCCAGAAAATCCGGCAATCTCAACATTTGGGTAATGACTCAACACCTCTTTGGCGATTTCAATGCGTTCTTCGAGTGTAAAGATAGGACGCTTATTTTTACTATCGGCCACACCAACAATCAGCTTGGTGAAAATACTCGAAGCACGCCGAACCAAATCCTCATGGCCGCGGGTAAATGGATCAAAGGTTCCTGGATAGACAGCAACGGTCATGAAGACCCCCTTATTAGTAGAGATAAACAGGAGTTTAGCTCGAACTGCGGCGAAACAATACCGCTTTTACTTGAGCCGTTTCCATCGATTTAATCAGGGTCCAATTAGGCAATAAGGTGCTCAACTCCCTTAGATTGAAGTCATTAGGGCATTCAATATAAATTCCGCCCCGCCCTTGGTCGTCGCATACACGGCCTGCTTCTTGTGCTGCACTAAGCAGCAAGTTTGGCTTATTAAATGGGGGGTCCAAAAAAATCAACTGAACCGACCGATCATCAGCACGCTGTAAATAAGAAATCCCATCTCCAAGAATGATTTTTACTTCCCCATGAATTGGATAAGAATTAAGAAGCTGGTGCTGCATCAATAGCTGGTTATGGATTCGTTTATCTTTTTCAATTATTACTACCTCATCAACCGATCGAGAAGCAGTCTCAAAACCCAAAGCACCAGAACCAGCAAATACGTCAATCGCTTTTAGGCCACTAAGGTCAGGGCCCAACCAATTAAATAGTGTTTCACGAACCCGATCAGAGCTAGGGCGCAAATCCTGTTGATCTAGAACCTGAATCTGCCGGCTACGCCATACACCGCCAATAATCCGAATTCGATGGCTAAGTGCCAATTATGGTGCGCTCCCAACAAGAACACTGATCATTCTGCGCATATCTAAATGACGTTTGAATGCATTGCGTACATCGTCTTTTTTTACGGCCGCAACGTGTTGTGTCCAAATATCGAGGGTATTAAGTGGCAACTGATTCCAGGTAATTGCCGAAAGGTTATCAAGTAATTTACGATTACTATCGAGTCGCAGTGGATAGCCATTGATTAAATTTGCTTTTGCAGCCGCTAATTCTGCTTCGCTTGGGCCATCTTCAATAAAGCGTGCAACCGTTTCTTGCAACACTTTTAGGGCTTGATCCGCTTGATCATTACGGGTTTGCAAACCCGCCTCAAACGTTCCAGTATCACGCCCAGGCTGAAAATAACTAAACACGCTATAGGCAAATCCACGCTTATCCCGAACCTCACCAACCAAGCGAGATACAAAACCGCCACCGCCTAATACATAATTTCCAACGAGCAGCGGGAAATAGTCAGGGTTATCGCGCGGGATGGCAGTCATGCCCATTGCAATGTGGGTTTGTTGGGTTTGAAAAGGAATACGTATTACACGCTGCGATTCAGGTTCAATCAGTGAGCGCTCTAATGGTGGCAAAACAGGAATGGTTGGTCCCTTCGCGGGTAGTGCCCCGATAATTTGCTCCGCAATTTGTTTTGCTCCGGCGTGATCAATGTTCCCTACCAGGTTTACGATCACTCGATCTTGGCGATAGAAGTCTTGATGAAATCGCTTGAGGTCGCCCTCCTGTATCGCTGCAATCGATTCAATACTCGGAGATCGTGCTAAGGGGTAATTTCCAAATATTGCTTGGCGAAACCGTTTTTGAAGCACCACTTCTGGTTTTGTATCGCCCTCCTGTATTGCTGAGCTAACGCGTTGCTTTTCACGTATCAAAATCGATTGATCAAAGATGGGTTTGGAAACACTAGCCACCAATAGTTGAAGTAATGGGTTAAATAATTCCGGCTTACTCAATGACCGGGCACGCACGATGGTTCTTTCACCCGAGGCTGACGCACTAATACTAGCCCCCAACTCTGCAATCGCATCGGCTTGTTGAGCCTCATTTAGAGTGCCGCTCTGCCATGAAATTCCGCGGGTTAGCATTGCAGCAGTCAGTGCTGCTAAGCCACTTTGATTTTTTGGGTCATATCGGCTTCCAGCATCGATACTAATTTCAATATCGATCATGGGTAAAGCATTGGTCTGGATCAAATACGCTTTCGTACCATTGCTCAACGAAATCTCTTGGATTGGTAATACTGCGTAGGCCTGAGCTGCCAACAGCATGCCAATCGAGCTAACCAAGGCTTTGCAGATGATATGAATACGATGCATAGTCTTCCCTTTTAATGACGCAAACTACCTGACATGCCACGCGGCTTTGCAAGCATTGAACGCGGCTGGGGATCTAGGGTCACGATGGTTAAACCATCGTTAATAAAATATGTCTTAATTGCCTGTTGGATTTGATTGGATTGAATCAACTGAATTCGCTCAATCATGCGATCTAAATCACGCCAGGAGACGCCGGCCATTTCTGAGCTTCCAATCTCCATGGCTTGAGCAAAAATGGAGTCGCGTTTATAGATTTGTGAAGCAAGCAACTGTGCCTTTATGCGCTTTAGCTCGGCCTCAGTTACCCCTTGGTTTGCAATATCTTGCAAGGTCTGCAAAATGCCCTTTTCCAAATTCTGAACCGTTTGACCCTTAGCCGCCGTTGCACCAATCTCAAATAGCTCTGGTCCGCGACTAGTTAGTTCATAGCTTGCCCCGGCACTATTTGCAAGACGTTGATTACGAACTAACTCTCGATTTAATCGCGAGTTATCGTGACCACTTAGAACGGCAGACAAAACGAGCAAGGCATAAGGATCTACTTCATCCATTTTTTTTGGATCCAGTTTGGGAACTTTCCATGCCATCATGATTTGTGGACTCTCAGCAGGCGCCTTCAAAACTGCGCGTTTTTCCCCTTTTTGTTCAGGCTCCACCTGTGGCTTACGCTCTGGCAGTTTTTTTGCCTGAATTGGTCCATAGTACTTTTCAACCAATGCTTTCACTGCCAGTGGATTAACATCGCCTGCTACAACAACCACTGCATTATTGGGTGCATACCAGTCGCGATACCATTGCCGCGCATCAGCGGGCTTCATATTCTGTAAATCACTCATCCAACCAATAATGGGGTGGCGATAGGGGGAGCTAATAAATGCGGTTGCCATCAGTAATTCGCGCATCAAACTCGTTGGGTTATCCTCAGTTCGTAAGCGTCGCTCCTCCATGACTACTTGCAGCTCTCGCCCGAACTCCTCATCAGAAAATTGAACATTAGCCATCCGATCGGCTTCAAGCCTCATCACCTCTTCCAGCTTTGATTTCTCAATCTGCTGAAAATATCCTGTGAAATCTCGGGCTGTAAATGCATTCTCGCGTCCACCGACTGCAGCAACCATCCGTGAGAACTCACCTGATTTCACCTTTTTAGTTCCCTTAAACATCATGTGTTCAAGAACATGGGCAACGCCTGTTTTACCATTCACCTCATCCATCGATCCTGCGCGATACCACACCATATGAACGACTGTGGGTGCACGATGATCTTCACGAACGATCAAACGCAAACCGTTCTTGAGTTGATACTCATGCGTATCCGTTTGGACAGAAAATGCATTCCCTGAAACGAGGAAACAGAGAGCAGCTAAGGCACTCAATGCCCTGGCCATAGTTCTTGCTGCTGGATTGCTAAACTGTAACTTCGCTATCATGGTTGCATGGTTTGACTAGTTAAGATGACTCTTTTGGATTGTATCGACAATGTTTGGTTTGCGTAAAACACTTAGTTCACTTTTTACTCGTCACCGTGTTGATGAGGCCTGGTTTGACCATTTAGAAGAATTACTAATTAAAGCCGATGTCGGGGTTGCGACATCGACATTCCTAATCACTAGTCTACGCAAATCTGCAAAAGAACATGCCATTACAAATTCTGAGGATTTAAAAGCCGATCTTGTAAGTGAACTAAGCCATCACTTGAGCGACTTGGAGTCCCCTGAAAACCCCCTAAATCCCTCTGCGATCCATGCAAAGCCTGAAGTTTGGCTGATCGTAGGGGTCAATGGTGCTGGCAAAACCACATCCATTGGAAAACTATGCCACCACTTCCAAGCTCAAGGAAAATCGGTACTGCTTGCTGCCGGTGATACATTCCGAGCAGCGGCTCGCAATCAACTCAAAGAATGGGGTGAGCGCAATCAAGTTCAAGTGCTTAGTCAAGAAAGCGGTGATGCGGGCGCTATTGCACATGATGCAATCCAGGCTGCGCTATCAAGGCAAGTGGATATCGTATTAATTGATACGGCTGGTCGACTGGCCACTCAGACTAACCTCATGGAAGAATTAAAGAAGGTTAAGCGAGTCATTTCGAAGTTGATTCCGGATGCCCCACATCAAATGGTGTTGGTCCTTGATGGAAATACAGGACAAAATGGAATTGCCCAGGTTTTGGCCTTTCGGAACGCGATAGGACTGCACGGTTTAATCGTTACTAAATTAGATGGCACCGCTAAGGGCGGGGTAATTTGTGCGCTTCGCAATGAATTAGAAAACGCCCCCAAAAACCAGGGTCCTAAAACCTATGTCTACGCCCTTGGCAAGGGTGAGCAATTAGGTGATTTGGAGCCCTTTTCAGCCCAAGCCTATGCTAAAGAGCTCGTAGAATAGTTATATAAATCAAGTATTTATAGTTTATTATCGTAATTAGCACTCTATTGACATGAGTGCTAAAATGTAGCAATCTAAACTCAAATTAATCAATTCAATGATGACTTTGAAAACTATGACGAATACACAAAAAATGGGTACCTCTAGCATCGCACTTGCAATGCCGGCACTACCTGCTCTTGGGGTCGGCACGATTGATGCGTACTTAGCACACATTAACCGCTTGCCGATGTTAAGTGCTGCCCAGGAATATACCTTGGCGCAAGAATATCGCCGCTCTGAAAATTTAGATGCTGCACGTCAGTTGGTTTTATCGCACTTACGACTTGTGGCATCAGTTGCTCGCCAATACCTTGGTTATGGTATTCCACATGCCGACCTCATCCAGGAAGGTAACATTGGTCTAATGAAAGCGGTTAAGCGCTATGATCCCAATCAAGGGGTGCGACTCGTTTCTTACGCAATTCATTGGATCAAAGCAGAAATCCATGAGTACATCTTAAAAAACTGGCGCTTAGTCAAGGTGGCAACCACCAAAGCTCAGCGTAAGCTTTTTTTCAACCTACGAAGCAATAAACTGTCGGCCAATGCCTTGAGCAATGATGAAATTGAGTCATTGGCAAAAGCGCTTGATGTTCGTGGTGCCGATGTAAAAGAAATGGAAATTCGTCTTGCGGGGGGTGATATCTCAATCGAGGGCGATAGCGATGATGAAGAAAGCTTTGCTCCCATTCAATGGCTTACTGATGAGAGTCAAGAGCCAACTGCTGTTCTTGAGCAAAATGAAACGTATTCTTTGCAAGGCCCAAAACTGATGCAAGCACTTCATGCCTTAGATGAGCGAAGTCGTGCCATCGTTGAAAGCCGTTGGTTAGCAGTTAATGCTGAGGGGCAGGGTGGTAAAACTTTGCATGATCTTGCCAAGGAGTATGGTATCTCCGCTGAACGTGTCCGTCAAATTGAGGTTGCAGCTTTTAAAAAGCTGCGTACCCTCCTAAAAGACGAAAATCTCACGCTCCACTAAAACTTATTGAAGCAGTATCTTTAAGTCATGGGCAATGGGTTGTGCACCCTGCCCATGCTTAATGTATAGGCGTAAATTACCGCTAGGATCAAAAACATAACTCCCGGCTGTGTGATCCATCGTATAGTTTTTAGAGTTGCTACCAGGAACCTTGTTGTAATACATCTTAAAATCCTTTGCGAGCTTAGCGAGAGCCTCATCATTGGCAGGGCGTAAGCCTATAAATCGAGGATCAAATGCGGGGGGATATTGCGCCATTAACTCTGCAGTATCTCGTTGGGGATCAACGGTAATAAAGATTACTTGCACCCGATCGGATAAGGGACCTAAGGCTTTCATGACCTCTTGCATTTCAATCAATGTCGCTGGGCAAACATCTGGGCAGTGGGTGTAGCCAAAGAAAATCAATGCCGCTTTGCCTTTGAAATCAGCCATTGTTTTCACCTGACCGTTTGGATCCAAAAGCTCAAAATTAGAGCCAAATGATTTGCTGCCGGTAATATCAACGTTCTTAAAGCTAGGCTTTGAACAAGCAGCTAATAAAAATACGGCAAATAAAAGAACAATTTTTTTCATGGGCTATAAGTAATGGTCAATCAAGATAGCAGCAAACAAAAGCGCCAAATAACTAATGGAATACTTAAATGTCTTGCGGGCTAATTGGTCGCTATAGTCTTTGTATAGACGAATGGCATAGATCACAAAAATACCGCTAAGTATCAGAGCACAAATTAAATAAAACAAGCCACTCATTCCGTAGACATAAGGAAGAATCGATGCCGCTAATAAAATTAACGTATAGAGCAAGATATTCAGTAAGGTAAAACGCTCACCATGGGTTACTGGCAGCATTGGTAAGCCTGCTTGAACGTAATCTTCACGGCGATACAGTGCCAATGCCCAAAAATGCGGCGGTGTCCACACAAAAATAATTAAGACCAATAACCATGCCTCCGCTGATAGTTGATTGGTAACCGCAACCCAACCTAAAGCCGGCGGCATGGCACCAGAGAGCCCGCCTATCACAATATTTTGAGGTGTTGCTGGCTTTAAGAACCAGGTATAAATGACAGCGTAGCCAACAAATGTTGCAAAGGTAAGCCACATCGTTAGTGGATTGGTATAAATCCACAAAACTGCCATACCCGCAGCCCCCAAGATGCAAGAGAAAATAATAATTTGCCACGGGGTAATCTCGCCGGTTGCAGAAGGGCGCCATGCGGTGCGGCGCATTTTGGCATCAACCGCTTGTTCAATCAAACAGTTCACTGCAAATGCTGCGCCTGCTAGCAACCAAATACCAATCGAGCCGCCAATGAGGACCGACCAAGAAACCATCCCCGGCGTCGCCAAAAACATACCAATAATTGCGCAAAACACAGCAAGCTGAGTAACTCTTGGCTTTGTTAGCACCCAATACTGTCTCCAGCGAGGCATCGGAGGGCGGACAAAATCAGTATTGCTCACACAGACCCTTGTTGTAACGATTTGCCGGATAAAAAATAACTGTTACTCCATGCACTCAAACGCACTAAGCAAAATAAGATAGCTGCGGCACCGCCGGTATGCAATAGCGCGGCAACTAATGGCCATTGAAATACGACATTAGATATACCGGTTGCAATTTGCAATGCCAATAATGCGATGATTGCTTTACCCCAAAATTGAACCTTAGACTCTGGGTAACGAACTGCTTTTACAGCGACGTATAACAAAACTGCCGAAGCAATAATTGCACCAACGCGATGGGTCCAATGTATGGTAACCAATGCTGCCATTGGGATAATTCCACCTGATTTAGCCTCACCTAAGTCGCGCCATAAGAAAAATGCATTTTGCCAATCCATGTTGGGATACCAAGCACCCATACAGGTTGGGAAATCAGGACAAGCCAAAACGGCATAGTTAGTACTAACCCATGCTCCTAGAAAAATTTGTCCAAAGAGGGCTAAGATGGCAATGAGTACAAGTCCGCCAGATAGGCTTGAGATCGTTTTGGAATCATTTAAATTATGTAGATCATTGCGCTGTGCGAACCACACCATGCTGGCAAATAACACCAAAGCCAGAATCAGATGCATGCTCACAATCATTGGCTGAAGTTTCAGGGTGACTGTCCAAGCCCCAAATGCGCCTTGCAAGCACACCAATACCAGCAAAAACAAACTACCCCTAATTGCTAAAGAGCGTCTTGGGTTTGGCTGCTTAAATGCCGCAATTACTTGGATGATGATTAAAAAACCAACACTCATCGCTAAATAGCGATGAATCATTTCAACCCAGGCTTTAAATACTGTCACCGGGCCCGTTGGCATTGCAGCCTCCGCCGCACGTATCTCTTCAATTGCACGAAAAGGATTGGATGTACCATAGCAACCTGGCCAATCCGGACATCCCAGACCCGAATCACTCAAGCGGGTAAACGCACCAAACAAAATGAGATCAAAGGTCAAAAATACGATGGTCCAGTTGAGCTTTTGAAATAAGCCCATTCCTTTTTTAAAATAAAGAAATGCCAATGGTAAGCCAGCAATTAGGAAGGCAATTCCAGCAAGCTCCAAGACCATCAGAGCCGTTTCAGACATCATATCTTCTCACCCTTACGATTTAACTTTAGAAGACGCTCAATATCTTTACGGATCTTCACAAAGTCATTCGAGCTAGTTTTGTCTGGAAAGACCATCATCTTCTCGCCACTTGGATCGATTAGAGCAATTCCTTGGCCTAGATTTTGAGTGTTCATCCATGCTTGCCAAGCTGCTTCTTTTTTAGGATCCGGAGCAGGAATAATGTAAAACCCTGCATTCTCTTGATCGTAGGCTTTCTGAATATCGACTTCAACAGGTCCACGATCACTCACAACCCAAACTAATTGCAAACGATTTTTATGTTTACCTAGCGCCAACCGAACCTGACGCATCAAATACAAAACCTCAACGCACGCATCGTTACCTTTTTTACATTCACTCGCAGGCCTTGCCACCATGAGGGTCCACTTACCATTGAATGGAATTTCAAACCAAGTTGGATTAATTGGCTGTGGGGGTACAACCAAAGTGCCATAGTTAGTTTTTCCACCTTCAGGCTTAAAAACGTAATAGGCTAAATACGATGCGATGACTGGGGCTGCACATGCTAATAAAACCAATATCATCTGAATCCGACCGCGACGGGTTCGGGCATCCAGTGCTTTTTTATCAAGCTGACTTGCTGGAATTAATAAATCTTGATCACTCACCGTCACATAACCCCTATGAACTCGATTTACCTTGGTTGCGATATCGCATAAATCCAGTTGTAAACCAAAATGCTAGCGCTGCCGCGCCCAAAGAAAACCATTGGAAAGCATAAGCATAATGGCGATCGACTCCCGTCGTTGCAACAGGCCAAATTCGTGATAATCCATCAACCGCATCCGGGTCATTTTGACGAATGATGAAAGGAGATTGAGGATACGTGAATCGGCTTGCCTCATAAGCCAAATCTAAATTTTGCTGAATCCGAGGTGTGCGCTCGCTATTGGGCTGGTTACCAAGCTCTAATACCTTTCCTGGACCCGATAATGCAATACCCTCAATCATTACCGAAGCCTCTGGAGTTTTAATACTTGGCAATATCAATCGATCCTGATTGTTTCTGGGAGCCCAGCCTCGATTGACCCAGACAATCCGTTTCTCTTGACCGTCGAGTAAAAATGGCATCAGCACATAGAAACCCGATTGGGTCTGACCTGCTTGCGGTTTTGGGTTCGGCCGATTATCAAGCCAAATTACTTCATTGACTAAAAAGCGGCCTCGGGCCCGCACTGGTCTAAACTGAGTCTCAAGAAGCGTCCAATTTTTGGCATTCAGATCAATTTGCTCTCGATCTGCCATAGCCGTAATTTGGTTAGCAAGGATTATTTTCTGGTCGGCACGACTAAGCTGCCAGCGACCCGCTAAAACGCCAATTGCCAGAACTACCAACATTGCAACCGTTGCGACTCTTCGCTC
This sequence comes from Polynucleobacter sp. HIN8, assembly GCF_030297615.1. NCBI lineage: Bacteria > Pseudomonadati > Pseudomonadota > Betaproteobacteria > Burkholderiales > Burkholderiaceae > Polynucleobacter > Polynucleobacter sp. HIN8. Next base: position 1,867,260 of record NZ_AP028139.1, read on the forward strand.
TACAATAAGAACTCGAAATAAACTCAAGGGTTCGTTACCAATATGAAATGGCTAATTGTTTTTATTCTGTTGGTCATCATTGCTAGTCTTGGATCAGCCCTCTACTTCATGATGAAAGACAAGGGCAATAGTTCCAGAATGGTTCACTCGCTGATGCTCAGAATTGGTTTATCGATTGCACTATTCATTGGCATTTGGATTGCCCATTACTTTGGACTCATTGAGTCCACTGGCCTGAAAGTACCTCAATAAGCAGCAACGAAAGTTGCTGCTTATTACTACCATTACATCCAATAAACGACGATGTAGAGGCCTAGCCAGACGACGTCAACGAAGTGCCAATACCATGCGGCGCCTTCAAAACCAAAATGATTCTCAGCAGTGAAATCGCCACGAATCATGCGTCGCAAAACAATGGTCAACATCAAGCCGCCCAAAAATACATGGAATCCATGGAAACCCGTCAACATAAAGAAAGTTGATCCATAAATACCAGAAGTAAGCTTCAGGTTTAAGTCGCTATAAGCATGGATGTACTCGTAGGCCTGGAAACCCAAGAAAATAAGCCCCAAAGAAACGGTGGCAAATAAACCATAAATGGCATGCTGACGATTGCCCTCGCGCAAAGCATGATGCGCCCATGTCACCGTTACCCCTGAACTTAGTAGCAACAGGGTATTAATTGTTGGAATCGGCCAAGGACCAATCGTGCTAAATTTTTCCACTAGATTTGCTGGACCAACAGTAGGCCACGATGCCACAAAGTCAGGCCATAAAAGTTTGTTATCTACGTCACTAAGCCAAGGTACGGTAATACTGCGGGCGTAAAAAAGCGCAGCAAAGAAAGCTGCAAAAAACATGATCTCAGAAAAGATGAACCAGCTCATCGACCAGCGATAAGACACATCCACATTCACACCGTTTTTACCGGTATTGGACTCGGAGATTGCAGTACCAAACCAACCATAAAGCACAAACAGTACATAAATGACGGCCGCCAAGACCAGTGGTCCTCCCCATGACAGGCCATTCACCCAAGCCGACATACCGCCACCAAATCCAAGCAGGCCAATGCTTGCGAGGACAGGGTATTTCGAGGGGGCCGGAACAAAGTAATACGGTGTGGAGTTTGATGACATCGCGCTCTTTCTAACTAAAAATTAATTGGCTACTACTAAATTCACAATCAATAAAAGGATCGCCATAAATAATACGGCGCCCAATACACCAGCAATGATGATGTGCACAAAACTTAAGCTTGCAACATCATTTTTTAATCCTGCTTTATTACGAATTCCAAGAAATGCCCACAAAACTGCGCGCATTGAACCAACGAAGCTGGGTTGCTTGTTCATGATGACGCTTTCTTCTTAGACTCTTTGCTATCAGCAACAGGCTTTGGTATACCAGTCTCAAAAAAGGTATATGACAACGTAATTGTTTTAACGTCTTTAGGAAGATTGGGATCAACAATAAATACCACGGGCATTTGCCGAATTTGATGCGGAGTCAGCGCTTGCTCTTGAAAACAAAAACACTCGATCTTCGTGAAGAACTCAGTGGCCGTCTTAGGCGCATAACTCGGAATCGCTTGAGCAGCCACTGGCCGATCCAAGGTGTTGACTACTTCATAAACAATCTCATGCATCTCACCTGGATGAACTTCAAGAAAGTTCTTTACGGGCTTAAAGGCGAATGGTCCGCGGCTATTGGAGTCAAACTCAATCGTGATTGTTCGACTGTAATCAACCTGGGTATTACCAGGCTTACTTGCTCCATAAGCTCGCACACCATAATTATTTTTACTGGTTACAACATTAATACCAGTTACCTCGCACAGCGCTTTGTACAAAGGCACTAAGGCATAACCAAATCCGAACATTAGTACGGCAAGCAAAAGAAGCTTGAGAAGGATTTGCTTATTGAGAGTGCCTAGATTGTGTGCCATGCGACTAACCCAAGAACCAATACTTCAGCACGATACCCAAGAAAAAAGTCAAAACAATCGATAGCAAGACCGCCGCTAGGCGGCGGTTGCTCATCAATGGATTTGATCGCTCGATCACGTAAGGCGCCATTAACTAACTTTGGGTGGCTGCTCAAAGGTATGGAACGGAGCAGGTGATGGAACTGTCCACTCTAAGGTATTAGCTGTCTCCCATGGACTATCTGGAGCCTTCTTGCCATGACCACGGTATGCGGGCAACACCACATACAGTAAGAAATAAACCTGCATTAAACCAAAACCTAAGCCACCGATTGATGCAATTAAATTGAAGTCAGCAAATTGAGTTGGGTAATCTGCATACCGACGTGGCATACCGGCTAAGCCCAAAAAGTGCATCGGGAAAAAGGTGAGGTTAAAGAAGAACATCGATCCCCAAAAATGAATCTTGCCACGGAACTCATCGGCCATACGACCCGTCCATTTCGGACACCAGTAATAAAAGCCTGCAAACATTGCAAAGAGTGAGCCCGCCACCAATACATAGTGGAAGTGGGCAACCACGTAGTAAGTGTCTTGTAGGCCAATATCAATTGGGGCCATCGCTAAAACAAGTCCAGTAAAGCCGCCAATTGTGAATACAAAGATGAATCCGATCGCCCATAGCATGGCGGTTTCAAAGGTCATTGAACCTTTCCACATCGTTGCAACCCAGTTAAAAATCTTCACACCGGTTGGTACGGCAATCAACATCGTGGCGTACATAAAGAAGAGTTGTCCAGTCACTGGCATACCTGTGGTGAACATATGATGCGCCCAAACAATAAATGACAAGATTGCAATGGATGATGTGGCATAAACCATTGATTCGTAGCCAAACAAGCGTTTTCTAGCAAAAACAGGAACAACCTCGCTGATAATGCCAAAGGCTGGCAAGATCATGATGTAAACCTCAGGGTGGCCAAAGAACCAGAAAATATGCTGGTACATCACAGGGTCGCCACCGCCGGCTGCGGAGAAGAAGCTAGTACCAAAGTGGCGGTCGGTTAGAACCATGGTGATTGCGCCTGCTAGTACAGGCATCACTGCAATTAATAAATATGCAGTAATCAACCAAGTCCAGCAAAACATTGGCATTTTCATGAGCGTCATGCCTGGTGCGCGCATGTTCAAAATGGTCACAATGATGTTAATCGAACCCATAATCGAAGAAGCGCCTAAAAGGTGCAATGCGAAGATAGCCATATCCATTCCTGGCCCCATTTGCAAGGTCAATGGTGCATATAAGGTCCAGCCACCCGACGGCGCACCGCCTGGCACTAAGAATGAGCCAAACAACAACAAGGCAGCAACCGGCAAAATCCAGAAACTAAAGTTGTTCATCCGTGCGAAAGCCATATCCGATGCGCCAATTTGCAAAGGAATCATCCAGTTTGCAAAGCCGACGAAAGCCGGCATGATGGCACCGAATACCATCACTAGGCCATGCATGGTGGTTAACTGATTAAAAAATTCTGGGCGCAAATACTGCAACCCGGGCTGAAAAAGCTCCAAACGTATACCAAGCGCCATGACGCCACCAGCCAAGAGGCTCACGAATGCAAAAATCAAATACATCGTGCCGATGTCTTTGTGATTGGTTGCGAATAACCAGCGGCGCCATCCGTGCGGATGATCGTGTGCGTGATCGTGTGCGTGATCGTGGGTTGTGGATATGGTGCTCATGATTTGCTCCGGTTTAATTCAATTCGTTATATAAGTTCAATTATTTTCCAGCACGAACAGCTGCAAACTCTTGAGTTTGTACTACTTCACCTGTCTTGTTACCCCATGCGTTACGGTAATAGGTCATTACGGCTGCCAGGTCACCATCGGATAAAACACCGCCCCATTTGGGCATGGCGCCCTTACCGTTAATCAAAATTGTGAAGTTACCTGCCTTTGGACCAAGCGCAACTTTGCTGCCATCCAATGCGGGGAAGGCGCCGGCGCCCTTACCGTTGGGTTGATGGCAAGCAGCGCAATTGGTAGCGTATACCTTCGCACCACGATCCATTTGCTCTGCCAAGGTATAGACCTTGCTAGGATCATCCGCGTTTGCAGCCATTTCTTTTTTCTTTTCTGCAACCCATTTGGTGTAGTCCTCATCAGAAACCACCCTAACAACGATCGGCATGAAAGCGTGCTGAGCGCCACAAAGCTCTGAACATTGTCCACGGAAGGTGCCAATTTTTTCAGCACGAAACCACGTGTCTCGTACAAAACCAGGGATTGCGTCTTGCTTTACGCCAAAGGCGGGTACGGTCCACGCATGGATGACATCATTTGCTGTGGTAATTAAACGAATCTTTTTATTCACGGGCACAACCATTTCTTGATCAACTTCCATCAAATAGGTTGGGCTCTTTGGGGCAAGATTATTGATTGCTTCGCGTGAAGTAGACAGGGTGGAAAGAAAGCTGATGCCTTCGCCTTCACCTTTAATGTAGTCATAGCCCCACTTCCACTGATACCCAGTGGTTTTAATGGTGATGTCGGCATTGGTTGTGTCCTTCATTGCCACGACGGTTTTGGTAGCAGGAAGGGCCATACCAATCACGATTAACAGCGGGATCACGGTCCAAATAATTTCAACCGAAGTGCTCTCATGAAATGATGCGGGCTGCGCGCCCTTTGATTTGCGATGTTTGTAAATGGAGTAGAACATCACCGAGAAAACGCCGATAAAAATCAACAAGCAAATGATCATCATGAACCAATGCAACCAATGAATTTCTTCCATGATCTTGGTAGCCGGTGCAGGAAAGTTCAGTTGATTAACTTTGGGGCCACCAGGCATATCTTGCGCTGCAACAGTAACGCTCCAAATTCCAAAACCTAGGACAAACCAAATTTTTGTCAGCAATTTACGAATATTCATTTTTTTCTCAAATTTAAGTGGAGCGTACCCAGTAAACCACGGCCACTTTTCCACCCACTAATCAATAATTAGACACTGAATTATAGGATGATTTGCTTGACAGAAGTCATTTTGTGATTTCCTTTGGTGCAAACCCTATATGTAGATAATTAAATGTAAGTACTTACTTATAAAAGAGCTCCGCAACTATTTACGTTTAATTGCGTCTACGCGAATATATGCCGTTTTAGTATCTCCGCTACTGCGATTTTTAGCTAAAACCCAGGCATGCCCATAAACGATTTCCAGTGTCAGTTTTAGGGGGCTGGGTGCGCACAGCCGATCAAGTTGTGCATCTGGAGAAATGAGCCCAAGGGCCAAACCATCCTTGTAAAGGGCCTGTTCGGTCTCGTACTCCAAATAAAGGTATTCCATATCCATGACCGGGTCTGAATAGCGGTTTTGAACTAAGGCATCCCCAATATCGTGCATATCAAGGGCGCCCGGTAGGGCTTGTAAGTGCCCAGCCTCTAAATTGGCATTCCGAAGTTCCTTACCCGTATCGGGGCCTAAATAGGCAAATGAAATAAGACCGCCTTCAGTCAGGTGTTGATGACAATTTGCTAACCAGGCTCCTGGATTGCTGCGACTTTGCAACGATAAATTACTAAGGATCAAGTCATAGGATGCGTCGGCTGGAATCCCCTGATCCAATAACCGGCCAGAGTTCGGCAAGATTCGGCTAAGTGCCTGTTGAAGTTTGATTCGGAATGGCGTGGCTCCCTGAATTTGAGAATCGGCAATGCTGTCAACCTGCGCACCAGGAAAACGCCTAATAAATGCCCTGCGATTTAAGCCTGAAAAATCGGGTTCAAGCAGGATTCGTTTTGGAGATAACTTGATGGGCTCTAACTTATTGAGTATCCGCTCTTGAATTTCTGCACGAAGCCATGAAAGAGAAGTGGTCATCGAATCAGTATACTCAGCGCCCCAATGCGTTGGATTAGTACAGTAACCCAATATCTAATACCCACACTGTGCATGGTGTGCGAAAACCCACAAGCGAAAATTGTTTGTCACGCATGCCGCAAGCGAATTGCTATAAATCGCTCGCAAATTGGTCCATCATGCGCGGTTTGTGCTTTACCAATTAAACCGCATCAATCAATCTGCACCCAATGTGAAAAGGAGAGGCCGGCATTTGATCGCGTGGTTTATCTCGACCTTTATCAAGAACCATTGCGCCACCCACTTCATCTTCTGAAGTACCAAAAAAGATTAGCATGCGCTTCTGGGTTTGCTCTGTTGTGGAATACATTTCATCAAAATGCTCTCAACTCCTGCGATGCAGATGTTTTGATTCCAGTGCCCCTTAGCCAAGCAAAATTAGCGGCACGGGGGTTTAATCAAGCCTGGGAAATCGCTAAACAACTTGATCTCCCAAACTCTGTCAAACGAGCTCCAAACTTAGTGATCTGCCAAAGGGCGAATGCCGCACAGGCGAGTCTTAGCCGCGCCAATCGAACGGCGTCCATGCAAGAACGTTTTATCTTAAAGGCGGACGCAGTAACTGTCATCAGGAACCGGCATATTTTGATTGTTGATGATGTGTTGACCACCGGCTCGACCATTCACTCACTCGCAACCACTCTCAAGCAATCCGGAGCAAAACGAGTAACGGCATGGACTATGTTTCGGACGCCACCTTGGAGGGCTTAGGTGCAATATGATGCTGCTATGTTTAATGTTGTTTTATTTGAACCCGAAATTCCGCCCAATACAGGAAATATCATCCGTTTATGCGCCAATACCGGTGCGCAATTGCATTTAATCAAACCGCTTGGTTTTCCTCTTGAACACGCCAAATTAAAGAGGGCGGGTTTGGACTACCACGAGTTTGCCAGTCTCAAGCTCTATGAAAACTGGTCAGATTTTTTGGCAATCACCAAGGCTGATCTTAAGCGCGTATTTGCTCTCACAACCAAAGGTCAGCGCTCTCTACTTCATGCGGAATTTCATCCAAACGATTACTTTGTATTCGGATCGGAGACCAAAGGAATCAGTGATCAGGTACGCGCTAGCATTCCACGTGAAAATCACCTACGACTTGCAATGCTGGCCAACAGTCGCAGCTTAAATCTCTCAAACTCAGTGGCGATCGTTGTTTATGAAGCGTGGCGCCAGCACCAATTCCAGGGTGGTACTTAATTTTCCGATTTAGGCTCGCGACCCATTAGGGCCCGAACGGCCGCCTCAGGACTTAACTGACCATTCAACACCTGACTAACCGTTGTACAAATTGGCATTTCAGCGTGATGTTTTTTAGCCAAATCACTCACGGCTTGAGCGCACAAGACGCCCTCAGCCACATGACCAAGGGCAGCCAACACTCGATCTAAAGACTCACCAGCAGCAAGCGATAGACCCACCCGGCGGTTACGCGATAAATCACCGGTTGCGGTCAGGATGAGATCACCCAATCCAGTAAGGCCCATGCAGGTTTCACTTTTTCCACCAACGGCTTTCACTAAGCGCATCATTTCTGCCAAGCCTCGCGTCAATAATGCGGCGCGAGCATTCATGCCTAATCCCAGACCATCGCTAATTCCGGCGGCGATCGCCAACACATTTTTCACTGCGCCACCAAGCTCAACGCCAATCAGATCGTCACTTGCATAGACTCGAATATTTCCATGATGAAACGCAGTTTGTACTTGCTGACCAAATTCAAAGGTGGCGCTAGCTACTGTCAGGGCACAAGGCAAGCCTTCACCAACTTCGCGCGCAAAGCTAGGGCCCGATAACACACCAACTGCATGCGCATGAGTGGCATACCGTTCTTGTTCGCGCTGAACAACTTGATGCGGCAGGAGTGAAGTTTCGGGCTCGAGACCTTTGCAAAGCCACAAAACATTAAAAGGGTGTTGCGCCAATTTAAATACATCGGCTACCGTACTTGCTAAACCAGCCATTGGCGTGGCTATGACTAACAAGTCATCAGATCCTAAGCGGCCAACGGCCCTCTCAAAATCTGATTCGATTGCTAATGAATTGGGTAGAGTAACGGCCGGTAAATACTGCTTATTTTCATGATCCCGACGCATGACTTCAGCTGCATTTGGGTTACGCGCCCATAAACAAACCGAATGGTGACTAGCAGCGGATATAGCAATGGCTGTACCCCATGCTCCTGCTCCTAGAACCGAGATATTCATTAGTTAGGCAAAATAATCTTACTCTCTGCGTCACCATTGCCAGCTTGGGCGCCTTGAGCTGCTTGAGCCTGAGCCAAGCGGTGCTCATACATGCCATGAAAGTTAATGTCAGCGAGATGAATGGGCTGAAAACCAGCACGACTAATGATGTCAGCAACGTTCGAACGCAAATAAGGAAAGATGATTGTTGGGCAAGTGATGCCAAGCATTGGATCAATTTGCTCGGGTGGAATATTTTTGAACTCGAAAATACCAGCTTGTTTCGCTTCGACCAAAAACATGACCTTGCCCTCGACACGCGCAGTAACGGTGCTCAAAAGAGCAACCTCAAATAACTCATCACTTAAACGATCCACCGCAATATCCAACTCCACCTGAATTTGTGGTTCGCTAGCAACCAACAAAATACCGGGGGCATTGGGCTGCTCGAGCGATAAGTCTTTTAAATACACTCGTTGAATAACAAACGAAGGATCGTTTGAACCCGTTGCTGAATTCGTTGCAGCATCACTCATAAAAACCCTCTTTCGTATTAGAAACGTTTAGGCTAAAAGCGGATCAAGACCGCCTGCACGATCCAATGCTGCCAGATCATCGTAACCGCCAATATGACGATCGCCAATATAAATTTGTGGAACAGTTCGACGACCCGTGCGTGACATCATCTCTTCTCGCCTCGCCGGATCAACATCAATCAAAATCTTTTGCAAATTCTGAACACCCTTCTTTTGCAAAAGTTTTTCTGCCATGACACAGTACGGACAAACACGAGTGCTATACATCAAAACGTCTGGCATGGCTTCCCCATTACGATTTAACAAGTGGCAATCCAGAAGTTTGCCAAGCGCCAATACCGCCATCTAAAACACCCACTTCGGTATAGCCAAGATTGCGCAGTTCTTTGGCTGCTTTCTGAGAATGAGCCGGACCCCGTCCGATCACCACAACGGGATACTTTTGATCAATTTTCATTGTTTTCAGACTAGAGCCCAAACTCTCCAGGGCGATATTTTTGGCATTTGGTAAATGACCTAATTTAAAATCCTCCTCGGCTCGCAAATCGATCACACTGGCTTTGCGACGGTTAATCCAAATGGTGGCATCGGTGGGCGTTAAGCCCTTGCCACTAATTAGGGTTGATAATGTTGGCATGAATAAAGCGGTGCCCGAAATGATGATTAAGGCGGCCAATACGAGGTTGTCAGTTTGAGCTAAGAAGTCCATTGTCAGATTATAGAATGCATCTATGAAACAACTCATCCTAGTCCGTCACGGACAATCCGCCTGGAATCTTGAAAATCGGTTTACTGGATGGGCCGATATTGATCTCACCCCAACCGGTGTTGAGCAATCCCAGCAAGCTGGTCAACTATTAAAGGCCGCTGGCTATGACTTTGATATTGCTTACACCTCGGTTTTGAAACGTGCCATCCGGACCCTCTGGAATATCCAAGACGCAATGGATTTGATGTGGGTGCCCGTGGTCCACAGCTGGCGATTAAATGAACGTCACTATGGTGCATTAACTGGACTTAATAAGGCAGAAACTGCAGCAAAATTTGGGGACGAACAGGTGCATATCTGGCGACGTTCTTATGCAATCGCCCCGCCGCCGCTAAGCCCTGAGCAGCGCTCTGAGCTGGCCAAGGATCCCCGCTATACCAAGCTAAAGCACGAGGATATTCCCCTCGGTGAGTGCCTTAAAGACACGGTGAGTCGGGTTCTACCTCTATGGAATGAGTCGATCGCCCCAGCTCTAAAACTTGGAAAACGCGTTATCTTAGTTGCCCATGGCAACAGCATCCGCGCCCTGATAAAGCATATAGATCAGGCATCCGATGAGGCAATCATGGAAGTCAACGTGCCCAACGGCAATCCCCTCGTTTATGAACTGGATGACGAACTTCGCCCAATACAACATTTCTATTTACAGGCAAAATAGCTAAATGCGTCAGTTATTTAGAAATATCGTCCTAATTAGTATTGGTTTAATTGCCGGAATTGCGGCAACTATCCAGTTCTCTGCAACCGCCCAGCAGGGTACAAGCACTCTGCCGCTCGATGAATTGCGCACGCTCTCAAATGTTTTTGGGCAAATTAAGCGTGAGTATGTGGAGCCCATTGATGACAAGCAGCTGCTCACCGATGCCGTCAAGGGAATGGTCAGTAGTCTTGATCCGCACTCTGCCTATCTCGACAAAAAAGACTTTGCCGAAATGCAAGAACAAACCGCTGGTAAATTCGCTGGCCTAGGTATTGAGATCACCTCTGAGGATGGTTTAGTTAAAGTTCTTAATCCCATCGAGGGGTCACCGGCCGCTAAAGCTGGTCTTCAAGCCGGCGATCTGATTACCCGTCTTGACGATAAACCGGTGCGCGGTATGTCACTTGATAAAGCCGTTCGTACCATGCGCGGTACACCAGGCACCAAAATTACTTTAACGATTTTCAGAAAAAGTGAAGAGCGTACTTTTCCGGTCACCATCACACGTGCTGAAATTAAAGTGCAATCGATTCGAGCAAAAGTTGTCGATAACAATATTGCATGGATCCGGATCACTAGCTTTCAAGAACGTACCATTCCCGATCTTGCAAAAAAATTAGCAGAGCTTGCCGCTAAAGATCCGAACTTAAAAGGCCTGGTATTGGATTTACGCAATAACGGTGGCGGCCTCCTCCAAGGTGCGGTTGGGGTAGCGGCTGCTTTCTTGCCTCCAGGTGCTGTGATTGTGTCGACCAAAGGTCAGGCCCCTGACTCACGGCAGGTATTTAATGCGGTTCCTGCGATGTATAAATTGAACGAATCAAATGATCCCCTTGATGAGGTTCCGCCTCTCTTTAAGAAAATTCCAATGGTAGTACTCGTCAATGCATACTCGGCATCCGCTTCTGAGATCGTTGCGGGTGCTTTACAAGATTACAAGCGGGCCACCATTCTTGGAAAAACTACTTTTGGTAAGGGATCGGTTCAAACCGTTCGCCCACTCAGTAGCGACTCAGCACTCAAAATCACTACTGCTTATTACTACACTCCCAATGGTCGCTCAATTCAAGCATTTGGGATTAAACCCGATATCCCAGTTGATCAGAATAAAGACGGTGACCCCGAAGATGTATTGATTACCCGAGAAATTGACAGTGAGAAGCACTTACGCAACAAACAATCGTCTGAAGAGGCTTTAATCAAAGATCGTGAGAAGCGTCGCCTCCAAGAATTGCAGCTCATTGAAGAGCGTAACGCGAAGAAGACTCCTGAAGAGCGTGAGAAAGAAAAAAATCGTCGTCCACCTGAGTTTGGCAGTAATGATGACTTCATGTTGCAACAAGCGATTGCCTTCCTAAACGGTCAAACGGTCAAACGCTCGGCTTCTAAACTCGAGTAATTTATTTGCTCATGAATGACGAGCAGCTTCTTCGCTATTCGCGCCACCTACTGCTCGATGAAATTGATATTACTGGCCAAGAACGGCTGTTAAATTCTCATGTTCTCGTTATAGGTGCTGGTGGTTTAGGCTGTGCGTGCGCGCCCTATCTAGCCGCAGCTGGGATTGGAAAAATTACTCTGATTGACCATGATCATGTTGATCTCACCAATCTTCAGCGACAGATCATGCATCAAATGGATAGTATTGGCATGAGTAAAGTGGCATCAGGTAAGCGTTTTCTGAAAAACCTAAATCCCACCTGTCAGGTTCAAGCACTTGAAAAGAAGATTGATGAACCTTTACTTGAAGAGCTCATCCAAAATGTTGATGTAGTCGTTGACTGCACCGATAACTTTCTAACCCGACATTTAATTAATCGGGTGTGTGTAAACCATAAAAAAGTATTAGTCTCTGGAGCTGCATTACGCTTTGATGGTCAAGTGAGCGTATTTGATCTTCGTAATTCGAGCTCACCGTGCTATGCCTGCGTCTTTCCACCAGACCCAAATTATGTTGAAACCAACTGTGCCAGCATGGGAGTATTTGCACCTTTGGTGGGCATTATTGGAACTATTGCGGCGGCGCAAACTCTGCAAGTAATTATTGGTTTTGGAGAACCATTACTGGGACGTTTGTTGATCTGGAATGCCCGAACGACCCAGGTAGATGAAATTAATCTCGCACGCCATCATGCCTGTCCGGCATGCGGATCAGGCAAACCTTAATGAATTGAGTTGAGACGATTCAATAGAACGCCTTGCTCAACTGGCTCGTAAGCCGCTAATAGCTCATGAATATGCATCTTTAACTTGCGAGTATCGGCTTGCATAATCTCACGCTTAACCAGTAAAAGCTGACTAAAGTGCATTGAGAAATCGGTCAGGCCCATCGCCAGCAATAGCTTTGTCAAAGCAGGGTCGCCAGCCATCTCACCGCATACTGCAATGGGTACATTAGCTCGATTTGCTTCACGGATAATCCCCGCAATTAAGTTCAGCACCGCTGGATTTAATGGGTCATACAAATGAGCTACAGCGTGATCGGCGCGATCAATTGCCAAGGTGTACTGGATCAGATCGTTCGTACCAATTGAAAGGTAATCAAAGTGTTTTACAAAAAGCGGCATCATTAAGGCAGCTGCAGGTATTTCAATCATTGCCCCCACCTGAATATCTGGATTAAATGCCTGACCCCGCTCTTGCAATTGCTGCTTTGCCTTATCAATGAGTCGCAAACTTTCATGAATCTCTTGAGCATGAGCTAACATCGGCAATAACAGTCGAACCTGACCATGAGCCGATGCACGCAAGATTGCGCGCAATTGGGTTAAAAAAATCTCAGGCTCAGATAAAGACCAACGTATGGCCCGCAATCCGAGCGGGGAGGTTCCAGTAGTTCCAGTCTCTGTTCCCGCTACCGCTTTATCGGAACCAATGTCAATCGTACGAATATTCACTGGTAAGCCAAACATTGCCTCAACGGCACGCGTGTATTCCTGATATTGCTTCTCTTCATCTGGAAGACCATGTTCTTGGTTCATAAACAAGAACTCAGACCGAAATAGGCCAATACCGACTGCCCCCAAATCTAGGGCATGCTTTGCATCCTCTGGTAATTCAATATTGGCAAATAACTCGATCTCAACACCATCTTTAGTGCGGGTTGGGCTGTACTTGAGCTCCTGTAGCTTTTCTGACTCGATGCGTTGCTCAGCCTGAAGGCCCCGATATTGACTTAAGAGCATTTCGTCTGGAGCAACTACCACAATCCCGCGGTCGCCATCAATCACAATCCAATCGCCGTGCTCAATCATATCGCTCGCGTGCCGAATACCAACAACTGCAGGTATTTCTAGGCTGCGAGCCACAATGGCGGTATGTGAAGTCTTGCCACCTAAATCAGTCACAAATCCACCTAATGCGTTCTCTTTAAAACGCAACATGTCATGAGGTGCAATATCATGCGCCACCACGATCGCGTCATCATCAAAGTGTCCGGTAATCAGACCCTCACCACCAATGACAGTCTGACGGTTATTTGACTGTAACGCCTTCAAAACACGCTCGGCGACCTGCCGAATATCGTTGCCACGTTCCTTTAAATACGGATCATCCATTTCAGCAAATTGCTCAAGCAAATCATTGAGCTCCGTCGTCAACGCCCAAGCAGCGTTTAGCCGTTTTTCCCGAATTAGGGCTAAAGGCTTTTCGGCTAAGGTGGGATCCGATAGGATTAGTTGATGAACATCTAAAAATGCTGCCATCTCCTGTGGAGCATCTTTATGCAAAGCCGCTTTCAGAGTATTGAGCTCTTGGCGGACGCAATCAAATGCTTCGAGTAATTTTTTAGCTTCCGCCTCTTCAGTCCCGGGCTCAATTAAATAATGACTAACTTCAAGGGCTGCTCTCGAAATTAATACTGCCTTACCAATGGCAATACCTTTGGAAACAGCAATCCCATGAAGAGCAAAGGTCATAACTACTCGCCCTCACCAAATCGATCTTGAATCAATTCACAAATTTTCTTTAAGGCGTCGTCTTCTTTTTCGCCAACGGTCTCAATGGTAACGATGCTTCCGATACCAGCGGCTAACATCATCACGCCCATAATACTTTTGGCATTGATGCGTCGGCCGTTCTTGCTCATAAAAACCTCGCACGGATACTCACTAGCGAGTTGCGATAATTTTGCTGAGGCACGTGCATGCAGACCAAGCTTATTAATAATTTCAATATCAACTTTTGGCATCGCTCGTTCCTGCATTCTGATTCAAGATAAGCTCAGTCTCTGTCATCGAAGAGGGCGCCCCTAACCGAATAATTCCGTTTTGACCCCCTTGCATTGCTTTTAGGGCAACCGATTCAACCCCGGTACCCCGATAAGAAATTGCCCGCATCAGCATTGGCAAATTCACACCGGCTAGAACAATCACCTTGCACTGGAAAAGGTCTGACCTTGCAAGCCGGGTAGCAACGTTTGCCGGCGTAGCACCCATGACGTCCGTTAATACCAATATTCCATATTCACTTTGGACCTGGGTTGCCGCTTCATAAACACGATCAAAGCTGACTTTGGTATCCTCATACGGAGGAATATCAACTGCAGCCATACGAACCGGCACCTTGCCATAGGTATGCTCAACAAAGCCAAGCATGGATCCAGCAATCGGTGTGTGGGCAACAATTAGGATTCCTGGCACTTTAAATTAGCTCCTTTTCAAGCAATGTAAGCCATTTTTGAGCAATATCCAAATTGGTTTGTTGAGTAATTTCCACAAAGCAGGTTGGACTAGTCACATTAATCTCGGTTAAGTAGCCGCCGATCATGTCAAGTCCAACTAAGAACAAACCACGCTTAGCCAAAATGGGGGCTAAATGATTTGCAATTTCCTCTTCGCGCGCTGTCAGGGCCATCGCCAGACCTTTTCCACCCACAGCTAAGTTCCCACGAATCTCCGAGCCCTGCGGAATACGGGCTAAGGCATAGGGCATGACTTCACCACCAATTAATAAAACGCGCTTATCCCCGGCAGTAATTTCGGGTAAGTAACGTTGTGCCATTAATGTGCGTGCGCCATTCTCACCCAGCGTTTCAACAATACTTGCTAAATTGAGGCCATCGGGCCCGACCCGAAATACACCCATGCCTCCCATACCATCGAGCGGCTTAATCACGATATCGTGATGCAGCTGATGAAAATCACGAATTGCATGAATATCACGCGTCACCAAGCTTGGAGGAATAAATTGTGGGAACTCCGTAATCGAGAGTTTCTCAGAATGATTGCGAACTGCATCTGGCGAATTAAATACCCGCGCCCCTTGCAAAACCGCAGCCGATAAGATCCAGGTACTCGTCAAATACTCCACCGTGAAAGGTGGATCTTGGCGCATCAATACCGCTGAAAAATATTCCAGCGGATGCTCCTCAAATGAGCCTAACGCATACCAATGCTCACCATCTAAAAGTTCAATCGCTTGGCAACGTGCTCTGGCCTTGCCTTCACCCCACAGTAAATCATGGCTTTGGGTATACCAAATCGCATGACCTGCAGCCGATGCAGCGCGCATCATGGCCAAGGTGCTATCTTTCTCGACCTTGAATGAATCGAGGGGATCGGCAATAAAAAGGAATTTCATGGCCAGACTTAAGCGGCCTCGGCATCCGGATCGGTGCGCTCAAGCTCAAGCGATGCGGCGAGCAGGGCCAAGCGCGCAACAACGCCGTACATATAAAAACGGTTTGGTGCTGCGCTGCCTGGCTTTGCTTTCATATCGGGCATGGCGTTTTGTTCAAACGCAAGGGGTACAAAATGCATTCCGGGCGCATTCAGATTCTCATCCGGCCCACGATCGGTATGAACCCGATAAAACCCACCAACTACGTAACGATCAATCATATAAACCACGGGTTCGGCCACTGCCTCATTAACCTTTTCAAAGGTGTAGACACCTTCTTGAACAATCACGTCGTTTACTTCAAGACCTTCCTTAACAACACTCATCTTGTTACGATCACGGCGATTTAAGTTCTTTAGATCATTGGGGTCATGCGCAACCATCACACCCATTCCATAGGTTCCAGCATCGGGCTTCACGACCACATAGGGTTTGTCTTTAATCCCATACTCGCGGTATTTTTTAGCGGTCTTCTTGAGCACTTGATCAACTGCGGCAAGTAATTGCTCTTCACCCTTTTGTTCATGAAAATCCATACCCGTGCAGCGGGCGTAATAGGGATTGATCATCCAGGGATCAATATTGATTAGTTTGGCAAATTTCTTTGCTAACTCTTCATAGGCTTGAAAGTGATTGGATTTGCGACGACTGGGCCAACCCGCATGCAATCCTGGTAATAAATATTGCTCATAGACGTTCTCGAGTATTGGTGGAATACCGGCGGATAAATCATTGTTTAGCAAAATTGAGCAAGGGTCAAAATCTTTGAGGCCCAAACGAGTCTTACGTAAGCCTAATCGTGTAAGGGGTTCTAAAACTAGTTTTCCGCCCTCAGGTAGTTCAATGGCGGTCGGCTTTTTAATCTCCTCCGATAAGGTACCCAAACGGACATTTAATCCAGCTTGCCGCAGAATTGATGATAGGCAGGCAATATTCTGTAAATAAAAGGTGTTGCGTGTGTGTCGCTCTGGGATCAATAATAAATTTTTAGCCTCTGGGCAAATTTTCTCGATCGCCGCCATCGCAGCCTGAACAGCCAAGGGCAACATTTCTGGAGACAGGTTATTAAACCCGCCTGGGAATAGATTGGTATCAACCGGAGAGAGCTTAAATCCGGAGTTACGTAGATCAACCGAGCAATAAAACGGTGGAGTATGCTCCTGCCATTCCAAGCGAAACCAGCGCTCAATCGTTGGGGTTGCTTCGAGGACTTTCGACTCGAGCTCTAAGAGGGGGCCACTTAAGGCGGTAATAAGATGCGGGACCATATCCGCATTGTAAGTTTTTTGAAAGAAAGACGCGGAATCTTGCGATTCCGCGCTTAAAAACTAGGCAACCAACCAGTGCCGCCTAGTGAGGGGTAAACAACTAATCACTATTGCAAATCAAGTTAAGACTCGTAAGCAGCCTCGCCATGGGAAGTAATGTCGAGTCCCTCGCGCTCTTCCTCTTCCTTGACACGCAGTCCAAACACCATATCCGCAATCTTGAAAGCAATGAACGCAACAACACCAGACCAAATCAGAGTCACCACCACACCCTGAGCCTGAATGAACACTTGACTACCAATTGAATATTCAGTAGCAACTGCATTGGCAACATAGTCATAAATACCAGCTCCACCTAAGGCAGGATCAGCAAATACACCGGTCAAAATTGCACCAACAATGCCGCCTACGCCATGAACACCAAATACGTCGAGGCTATCATCGGCACCGAGCATGCGCTTAAGGCCTGATACACCCCATAAGCACAGAACTCCAGCAATAAAGCCAATGATGATGGCACCCATTGGACCAACAAAACCTGCTGCGGGGGTAATTGCGACTAAGCCTGCAACACAGCCAGAGGCAGCGCCCAACATCGAGGGCTTGCCTTTAGTCATCCATTCAGCAATGGTCCAACCAAGAACAGCGGCAGCGGTAGCTAACAAAGTGGTTACCAACGCAAGCACTGCGCTGCCGTTTGCCTCAAGAGCAGAGCCGGCGTTAAAGCCAAACCAGCCAAACCACAAGAGTGATGCACCGACCATGGTGTAAGCCAAGTTATGGGGCTTCATCGCTTCTTTACCATAGCCAATGCGCTTACCAATTACGTAAGATCCCACTAAACCAGCGATTGCTGCATTAATGTGGACTACAGTACCGCCAGCAAAATCAAGCATGCCTTTTTGCCACAACCAACCAGCGCTAGCAGTGACTGCTTCGAGACTTGCAGCGTCCTTGATTGCATCTGGGCCGGCCCAGAACCAAACCATGTGAGCAATTGGCAGATAGCTAAACGTAAACCAGATGATCATGAATAACAAGATTGCAGAAAACTTCGCGCGCTCAGCAAATGCACCGATGATCAGGCAGCAGGTGATGCATGCAAAGGTGGCTTGGAACGCCATGAACGAGTATTCATAAATCACAATACCTTTACTAAAGGTTGCGCCTGTACTCTCTGGAGTCATGCCCGACAAAAATAGTCGATCTAAGCCGCCAAAGAACGCGTTGCCCTCTGTAAATGCAAAGCTATATCCGTAAATGGCCCATAACACTGCCACTAAGGAGAACACCACCATACATTGCATTAAAACGGAGAGTACGTTTTTACTGCGGGTTAAGCCACCGTAGAACAATGCAAGGCCAGGAAGTGTCATCAACATCACTAAGGCTGTTGATACCATCATCCAAGTCGTATCTGCTTTATTCGGCGTTGGAGCAGGATCGGCTGATGGAGCAGCAGCTGGGGCTCCAGGAGCTGCGGCAGGCGCGGTCACTGCGGGTTTTTTATCATCGGCAGCATACGCTGGAGAAACTAGCGCACCTGTCGTTGTGGTCACAGCAAGTGCCATAGCACTAGCAGCAACGAGACGTTTCATCCAATTCAACATGGTTAACCCCTTATAGTGCTGAGGTACCGGTTTCACCGGTACGAATACGAACGACATGTTCGATGGAAGAGACAAAAATCTTGCCATCACCAATCTTGCCTGTGCGTGCTGATTTCTCAATTGCCTCAATGGCGCGATCGAGAATGCCATCTTCTACCGCAGCTTCAATGCGAACCTTAGGTAAAAAATCAACGACATATTCAGCACCACGATACAACTCGGTGTGACCCTTTTGTCGACCAAAACCTTTCACTTCCGAGACGGTGATGCCTGAAACCCCAACTTCTGAGAGGGCTTCACGCACCTCGTCAAGCTTGAAAGGCTTGATGATTGCGGTAATCATTTTCATGCATATCTCCTAGATAGTGAGAGGAATTAGAAAGTTTTGGTGAGGGAAATGAGGCCACCACCCTTACCTGCTGAATTGTTGTTCAACGATGAGCCATTGGTGGTTGGTGTGTACCATAAATAATTACCGCCAGCCTTTGGTTGAGATGTGGCAACATATGAAATGTTTGCAGATAATCCGCCACCAAAATCTTTTGTTATGCCAAGTTTCCAGTCCGTATAACTGTAATCATATTTCACTCCGGAAACGGTTTGAGAGTTAGATACGTATTGATATCCAATATGGCCATTTAAAGTTAATCCGAAGATTCCAGTGTCGTAATTAACTGTAAGATCAGGGTAATAAGAGCCCGCACTGTTATAAATTCCAAAGATATTAGTTAATGAGTAATTAACTTTCACAAATCCATTAACAGGCCCAAATGCAAAATTTTGCGCCAAATATAGCTCCGTAGTATTTGGTACTGTTCCGCAACCATTTCTTGATGTTCCAGAGCAGTTTGAAGTATTTTGAGGTAATGTTCTGAGTCCAGAAGTTGGATAGTAATACTGTAAAACGCCAATATCAGTGGCAAATCCCTCGCCAATTAATTCTTTTTTAAATCCGGCATAAAAGTCCATTTCAACCGGCGCTGATACCGATCGACCATAACTTACAGAACCATTTGCAGGGTACCCATCGCTAATCCAAGAAATTGAAGAGTTCCAGTTGCCAACATAGAACCCGCTCTCATGAGCGTAATCAAAACCACCTTGAATAGCAGGTTTAAAATTTGATTGTGTCATTCCACGATAACGGTAGTCATTCACTACGGTAACGTTCGCAGTAATAGGACTCTTTTCTGGGGCTGGAGCGGGTGCTGGTGCCGATTGCGCCATTACGCCACCTGCCAATGCAGAGATCGCTAGAGCAAGTGTGGTTTTCTTAAAAGTGTTCATAAATACTCCCTTCTGGTTGAATGAAAAAATGCACTACAGACCTACTGATGCAATTAGCATGCCAACCTTGAAATATCGTTTATAATCAATTACTTATGGTCTTTAAGATGGATTTTTATTCTTAATTTACGTTTCAACTTGGTGAAACTCTGTTGAATAACGGGCTTTTGCACCAAAAGAATGCACTGTAATTTGCACTTATTTTGTGCATGCAAGGTCTTTGGCTTCGCCCTACAATTTATCTATGCAAAAACCCAGTCAACTATTCGAGCAAATGCAGGCCATCGCGGTCGATATGCAAAACAAGATCGGCGAGGTCATTCGCAACTCACCCGCTAAAGACATTGAAAAAAATGTCAGGGCCATGATGAACCAAGGCTTTCAACGCATGGATTTGGTTACCCGCGAAGAGTTTGATATTCAGTCGAAGGTCTTGGCTAAGACCCGTGAAAAGTTAGAAGCGCTTGAAGCAAAAGTAGCGGCACTCGAAAACAAATCCTAATACTCTAGGTTCCACACTAGGTCGTCACTGGAGTATTTTCTTCTTCATCGTCATCGCGAAAGAATGCGGCAGGATAGTATTTGGGTGCAATCAAGAACCATATAAAACCAGCAATTTGCACGATTAGAAATACGGCTAACGCCAAATCATAAGCGCTGGTTTTATTCCATCCCATGGCAATTCCGAAATCCAATAGATGGCCAATACCCCATTGCACAATAAAGGCGCCAATAAAGAGTGTGAGGTTGTATGTAGTGCTAACTCTTCCTGAATAGTGCTTCGGAAAATACAAAACAATAATGCTTTGTGCCAACACAAAGGAAGCGCAGGTAATAGCAAATAAATACCACCAGATCCATACCAAGGGTGTTTGCCAAAAATACGCACAGGCTTGCATGACCATTGAAGCGCCGACCATCCAAGTCATATAACGCATGGTATCAATCCCGCGCTTTGCTAACTTTGGTAGGATCCATGCGTTAAAAAGATAAGCAACTAGAAGTACGGTATTAAATCCGAATACGATTTGTGCAGCAGTACTGGGTTGATACTCCATGACCTCAATGAGCCAAGGACCAAACCATAGGGTTTGAATCGCGATAAACCCGCCATAACAGAATGTTCCAAGCGGCAAAATCCGCCAAAAAAATGGGTTGGTCAAAATTGGCTGATAACTCTGCCACGACAAATTAGCGTGTGAGCTTGGTGGTTCGTGATTCGTTTGTTGATGTTGCTGGTATTGCTTTCTCACTGGTAAACCAAAATACAAAATCAGGATTGCCAAAAACGATAAGCCGGCGAGCAATAAAAAGACCCCGCGCCAACCGATATAGGGTGTGACCAGATGCACTGGCCAGGTGCTAGCTAATGCACCACTGGTTCCAAATACCAACATGGCTGAGGCAAGTTGCCCTTGCTGGGAAGGGGCGTACCACGCTCTAAAGCCCGAGAATGCTGCCATCAGACATGCAGATACCCCCATTCCAATTAAGATCCGCGCGATGACAAGCGTATTGAAGTTCTCGGCCAAGGCAAAAATAATGGCACCAATTACAGCAAGGGTCATCACCCATGCTTCAGTAATCCGTGGACCAAAGCGATCAAGCGCTAAACCCAGTGGGATTTGAGTCATTCCAAAACCGACAAAATAAGCTGATGACAAAAGGCCTAAATCGGCATTACTAATTTGGAGGTCACGCACAAGATCAGGGGCGATCACCACATTAATCGTGCGAAATGCGTACGACATGAAGTAGGCCATCGCAAAGCATAAGAAAATACGCAATGCAAACCCGCCCTCGACCGGTAGCTTTAAACGATCATTGGGCCTGCCATACCAATGGGAGTAATGCATTCGACTCATTAGTACTTAGTTCGGTCGAAACTCATCAAAAAAAATGCTGATGTTTTCTTGGTTAAGGAGCGGCTCGAGTTGACTCGACTGACCCGTCCGAATCACACTAATCTGATAGAGGTTCACAGAATCATTTGCTGCTGGCCTAATCAGCCACCGTACGCGCATCACCTTCTTATTATGCGCAAGATCTAAATAAAAATCCTGAGCCACCTGTTTAGTTTGAGCTGCTGACCCAATTCGGCTAGTGGCATCTTTAACCAGATTAAATTGGGTTGTATTTGCTTGTCGCAATAGGGTATTTTGCAACATCTTTTCAACCATTGTGACCTGGGTCGCAATCGTTGCCGGTATTTGTGTAGTCATTACCGCAAACACATCTTCATTCACTTTAGCAAACTCCAACGTTTGCTTTAGGGAAGTCTGCTGGTAATTGATACTGCGCTCAATCAATTGAGGTTTACTTGGAAACATCGCCGAATAGCCCTGAGCATCATTTTTAATGGTGCGCCAATCGAACTGGGGGCTACACGCTACGATCAGAATACCAAGGGTAACTAGCCCAAATCTGCGCAACACTCTATACAACGCCAGCCTCATGGGCTTGTTGATCGGCGTGATAACTTGAACGGACCATCGCACCAACTGCTGCATGGCTAAAGCCCATCGCATAGGCTCTTTGCTCAAAATCTTTAAAGGTATCGGGATGTACGTACCGCAATACGGGTAGATGATGATTTGATGGGGCAAGATACTGACCAATGGTGAGCATATCAATATGATGCGCACGCATATCCTGCATTACCTCCA
This sequence comes from Polynucleobacter sp. HIN8, assembly GCF_030297615.1. Lineage (NCBI taxonomy): Bacteria > Pseudomonadati > Pseudomonadota > Betaproteobacteria > Burkholderiales > Burkholderiaceae > Polynucleobacter > Polynucleobacter sp. HIN8. Next base: position 1,889,753 of record NZ_AP028139.1, read on the forward strand.
AAATCTCTTCATCGGTCTCGCCTAAACCAACCATTAATCCACTCTTGGTTGGTATCTGCGGAAAGCGCGCCTTAAAGTCCATCAATAACTTCAATGAGTGCGCATAGTCTGACCCTGGTCGGGCTTGTTTATACAAACGCGGTACGGTCTCAAGGTTATGGTTCATGACATCGGGCAAACCTTGTGGATCGCTAGCAAAAATATCGAGAGCCTTCTCAAGACGACCACGAAAATCAGGTACCAAAACCTCAATGCGCGTTGAAGGTGAGAGTTCTTTGGTGCGACGAATGCAATCGACAAAATGCTGTGCACCTCCGTCTCGCAGGTCATCGCGATCCACACTCGTAATTACGACATAAGATAGTTTGAGTGCAGCAATTGTTTTGGCCAGATTAATTGGTTCTTGTAAATCCAGAGGATCGGGTCTGCCATGACCCACATCACAAAACGGACAGCGGCGAGTGCATTTATCGCCCATGATCATAAATGTGGCCGTACCTTTGCCAAAGCATTCACCAATATTTGGGCAGCTCGCCTCTTCGCATACTGTGACTAACTGGTTCTCACGCAAAATCTGTTTGATCTCTGTAAATCGTGAACTACTCGATGCGGCTTTCACCCGAATCCAATCTGGCTTTTTTAGAGTCTCGGCTAGAGGCACGATCTTGATCGGAATCCGCGCGGTCTTATCTGCTGACTTTTGTTTTTGCAGGGGATCGTATTCTTTTTTTAAATCGCTCATCAAACAGGTTCCAGTTGCAATTGCTGTTGTAGGTGATTCAATAAAGTTCCTGCAACGGTATCGATATTCTCGCAAATTCCCAACGATTTGAGATCAACGGTTCGTAAGCCCTCATAGCCACAGGGGTGGATAGCATCAAAGGGCGATAAGTCCATATCAATATTCAGTGCCAAACCATGGTAACTGCATTGTTTGGTAATTTTAAGCCCTAGGGCTGCAATCTTCGCACCCCAAAGAGACTCTTCCACCTCAGACTGGTTACTAAGATAAATGCCAGGGGCTCCTGGTTTGCGTTCAGCAATCACCTTGTAAGCTCTGAGCGTCTGGATCACCGCTTCCTCGATACTTCGAACGAACTCTTTCACAAAAAGCTTCTTACGCCTAAGATCCAGTAATAAATAAATCACGATTTGCCCTGGCCCGTGATAAGTAATCTCACCACCACGGTCAACCTCAATAAGCGGAATCGAATCAATCGGAGTATGTAAATTATTTGGCTCTCCAGCCAAACCCAAGGTAAAGACTGGAGGGTGCTGCAACACCCAAATCTCATCTGCCGTTGTTGCAGAACGATCCTGCGTAAACCGTTTCATGGCATCAAAGGCTTTCTGGTAATCCACCATGCCCAAGAAGCGAATTTGCACTGGGCTAGCCTGCATATCAGTCACTAGAGTACGACGCTCACCAAGGGATGTGTAGATAAGGTTCGATAGATTTCATCGAGCTGCTCCCGGCTCGTTACATGCACCGTGATTGTTAGACCGAGGTAATTACCATCACGCGATGGCCGCTCTTCAATACTTGTCTCCTGAAAATCAGGGTCAAATTGCTTAGCAACATGAATCACCGCGGGCAAGAACTCGGGGGTGGCTTTACCCATTACTTTGATTGGAAAGTCACAGGGATACTGTATCAAGGACTCCGCTGGAGTGTTGGTGTTCATGATGATGTTCTCGGAAAGCCCAACCAGTTAGACAAAATGATATTGCGAATACAGTGCAGCTTGCGATGAAAAAAATGATCCGCTCCTGGCACAACATGAACCGTTAATTCTTGAGGCCTGGTCCAATCGAATACAGCACTCAATGGAATGGTCTCATCATTTTCTCCATGAATCACAATCGTATCGGCTGGAACACGTTCGGCTAACTCCCATTTACCCGCTGCGCTACCAACCATCACAAAACGTTCTACCGGTCGACCAAGCTCAGCCAATTTTTGTACTAAATGCGTACCCACATAACTTCCAAAAGAGAAGCCGGCCAACACCAAGGGTAATTGATTGACCTGAGTAATCCATGGCTGCTCATTGGCATTAGACAGGCTTTGCAACCAAGCTCCTGGGGTGCGCATCCAAACGCTAATAACAATTAGATCATCGAGCTCACCGCGCCCCTCATCATGAATGCCTTCTGATAAACCAACGCCACGAAAGTTTGGGCGCACGCACACATAATCGAGCTGATTAAAGGTTCTTGCTAAGGTCTGCACTACCTTGTTATCCATCGTTCCCCCAAGAAGCGGGTGGGGATGCGCAATCAAGGCCAGCCCTCGCAGCACAGTATGGGGATTTTGCTTAAGGCTTTCTGGTAAATCAATGGAGAGCTGAATCAGACCTGCTGGGCCTTGGATCGTAATGGTTTGGGTCCGACTATTCATGCGATGCGCCAATCGCTCAACTAAATCATTAAACGTTCGACAGGCTTACCTTGCACCAAATGAGAGTCGATGATTTCTGCCACATCCTCAGTATCGATCATGGAATACCATATGCCCTGCGGATAAACCACCATGACCGGACCATTCGCACAATGGTCTAAGCAGCCGGCTTTATTCACGCGCACCTTACCTGCACCGTTAAGCCCTAGCTCCTTAACCCGTTTTTTAGTGTAATCAAATAACGCTTGGGCATTGTGTCGAGCACAGCAATCATCGCCATTACTTCGCTCGTTTAAACAAAAAAATAGATGGTATTGATAGCTCATTCTCAAATTATATCGATGGATAGCGCTTCTAGCCGAACTCAGTTATTTGCCCGGCGCGCAAAATAAATAAGCCAAATAAATGCTACTGGTAACCATAACCAAGATAGCCATTGCATTAAATCATTGAGATGTGCCAAGCGGCTGTGATTCCATCGCGGCAGGCTGATGGTGAAGTATGGATTATCTGGAAAATAGTTCACCAAAATCATGAGAGCCACTAGGGCGCTGATACAAGCAATGAGGCGAATACTAGTTGAAAAGCGCATAAAGATACCAGCCAAGAGACTACTGAGCACCATCCCCCAAATGGCACCCGCACTTAACCATACAAAGCCAAACTCCGATCCAAACTGTAGAGATGTGAATAAGGATTTAATAATGATTGTGATTGCCAATAATCCTGCCAATAGAGTTAATTTTGGAATATTGGCGCGTAATGCAAGGGAAAAAAATAAGCAAACGCCAAACCAACTAAGGCTGGTCACCAAGGCTTCATAAATGGTGTGATGAATTCCTCCCAACCCCCAATTGGCTATTGGATTAACGCCGAGACCCAAAAAGCCCATGCCCAGCCATGCACTTTGGGGATAAATTTGTGCAAACGGAAACAAAATAAACAGGGCGACGCTTAGCCAGCGTGTGCCAAACCAATAATCAAAACGCTTACGTAGCGCCGTTCCAGATAACCAGTGTGGCCCTAAGGGTTGAGCTAACAATGCGCCAATAAAAGCACCCATTAGATTAGCAATCCAATCAATTTGTGTAGGCACTCGAGTGGGCAGCCAACTTTGTGCACTTTCGATCAATCCCGATAGAAAGGCGCTAAATACTAAGGTGATAGTAATCGCTTGAAATCCTTGCCAGCGAGGATAAAGTGCAAAGACCAAAATAAAACCTAAAGGAATGTATCCCAAGATATTGATCGTGACATCAAATAAGGTAATGTATTTTGGTAGGGGACCAGTCCACCACGCAAATGGATCTAAACCAAACTTCCAATCCACATTAAAAGGGTTTAAGCAGCCATAGCCAATCAGGAAAACATAGATAATCGCGATCGCTCGAGCCAGCGGCATCGCCTGTAAAGGCCAATGAATACGCTGTGGCACTCTTGGGGTATCAGCGCGTTCCTGGATAAGGTCTTTTTCGTCTTTACCTGACATAAGTACCCATTCTAGCGAGACCTTTCTACAATAGACAAATGAACTGGAATTGCATTCTTGAGCGCGTCGCCCAAACTGAATCAACCAACGATGACCTGATGGCGCGCTGGCGCTCAAGGGAACTTATCGATCCTGTCTCTCGCTTAGCCAAACACCAAACCAAGGGCAAAGGGCGAGCAGGGCGACAATGGTTTGCCGAGCCAAACTCGTCCTTATCGTTCTCGCTTGCTTATCCATTTAATCAACCACAGCAATTTCTACACGGGCTAAGTCTTGTTTGTGGACTGGCTGTTATCCAGGGTATTTCCAAGAGTCTTGGGCTTGATGAAATGAGCTTGCGACAGCACGGCCTCTCGCTGAAGTGGCCCAATGATCTTCTCATTAACGAACGTAAATTAGGAGGGATTCTGATTGAAGGGGGGAAACTTTCAAGCTCGAATGCGAATGAACGAGTCTGGATGATTATTGGGATTGGCATGAACTTAACTCATTCCAAGGCTATAGAAAATGCCACCCAATTACCCATTAGCGCTCTGTCGGAGCTCAATCAAAAACACATGCCAATGGAAGCCGATTTAGTTTGGCTCGCCATTCTCAACGCCCTTGGTGATTATTTAGAGCTATTTGCCACTAAAGGATTTGTACCGTTTCGCTCGCAGTGGGATTTTTGGGACGCCTACCGAAATCAGCCCGTGAGCATTTCTGAATCTGGCTTAATTAAGCAAACAGGGATTGCGCATGGTATCAATGAAGAAGGGGCATTCTTACTGCAAGAGTTTGGTAAGGCTGAGCTAACAACGATTTATGCCGGCGACGTATCCCTCCGAAGGCACGCATGAGCTCATTCCTATTGATTGATATTGGTAACTCTCGCTTAAAGTGGGCTAGCGTTGATGGTAAACGTAACCCCATTGAGCGGGATAAAAAATTATGGGATCACTCCGGTGCCATTGATACGAAGTTGCTAGGTTCAAAAGAACACCGTGATGAACTGGCTCACTATATTTTCAATACCATCCCAGCCCCAAGTGCGATTGGGCTTTGCAGTGTGGCAGCTGAATCTGCAGTACAACAATTGCGTGAGCTACTTCAACCCTGGCGACACTGCCCACAATTTCGTCTAGTAGGTAATTCATCGTATCCATCCCTACGGACCCAATACCAAAACACCCATACTCTGGGCGCTGATCGCTGGGCCGCTTTGATTGCCGCTCGTCATTTATCCAATGACAACACCTTAGTAATTAGTGCTGGTACCGCTACGACCATTGATTTTCTGGGTGGCAACGGTATGCACTATGGCGGCTGGATTCTGCCCGGTTTGGGTCTAATGCGACAAAGTCTATTGCAACATACTGCCGGTCTTGATGTGGCCAGCCTTCATCAACAATCGTCCGGTATTGGATTAGATACTGCGAGCGCTATTGACGAAGGATCCCGACTAGCGCATTTGGGGGCAATTCAAGAGGCGATGAATTTTGCTAGGCAACACCATCAAATAATTACCCGGGTATGGATCGATGGCGGCAATACGAATATCGTGTTTGATGATTTGATTCGAAAGCAAATCCCTGTAGAAAAAATGCCGGGTTTAGTACTTCGTGGACTTTGGGCCTGGCTCAACACCCAGGTCACAGCGAACTAAGAACGAATCTTACCTAGCAGATTTGTGGTGGAACGCTCGTAAATAAAAGGGATTGCAAATGCTTTTCCACCCCAAGCCTGCACGACTTTGGTTTCCTCTAAAGACTCAATCGCATAGTCTCCGCCTTTGACATAAATATCTGGGCGGATCCGACGAATCAATTCGACTGGAGTTTGTTCTGAGAACAGTACGACCAAATCAACGCTCTCTAATGCGGCGAGAAGGGCCATTCGATCTTCCTGACCATTAATCGGACGATCTGAACCCTTTCCTAACATGCGTACCGATGCATCGGAGTTGACGCCAACGACAAGGCTCATTCCTAGCTGGCGGGCTTGTGCCAAATAACTTACATGGCCCCGGTGCAAGAGATCGAACACCCCATTTGTGAAAACCATGGGGCGAGCTAAAGTATTTAACTTGGTGTCCAAATCTCCATCAATGTCACATAGTTTTGCTTCAAAGGCAGGGGGCTTCAGAATTGGCTGGACCATAGTTCGAATTCTAGATGATTCCCAACCTAAAAATGCTGCCTTACCCTGAAAATAAGGGGAAATTTTCTCCAAAACACAAAAGGTGGCGGAAGACGGTAGACTTCAAGGTTTCTAGGTTAAAAGTGAGGTCTCCGAATGAAATGGCTAATCATGATTTCCCTATTTGGTACTGTGACTATGCTTAATCCAAATGATGCGCACGCAAACTCGTCGGCTAATAAGTGCAGCCCAACGCTTTCACATACCTTTCTGAGGCTTCAAGATGAAATCCCACAAAATCTTTGCCAATACCAAGGCAAGGTCATTATGGTGGTCAACACCGCTAGTTTTTGTGGTTTTACAAGCCAGTATGAATCCCTTGAGAAAATTTATGCGCGCTATAAAGATCGTGGTTTTGTGATTTTAGGTTTCCCATCCAATGATTTTGGGCAACAAGAGCCCGGATCAAATAAAGAAATCGCAGAGTTTTGTAAAAATACCTACGATGTAAAATTTCCAATGTTTGCTAAAAGCTCCGTTAGTGGCAAAGAAGCGAATCCTTTATTTAAGATGTTGATTACCAAAACGGGTACCACGCCCAAGTGGAATTTTTACAAGTACTTAATTGATCGTGACGGCAATATTATTGATTCCTTTAATAGCCTAACGAAACCGGATAGCAAATCGATAACCTCTGAAATTGAAAAACTACTAAAGCCCAAAGCCTCGTGAACCTGCACCCCCATTCTTCACCCCAAAAAAAAGTTGCAATTGTTGGCGCTGGCATTTCTGGCTTAGGCTGTGCCTATGCATTACAAAAGAATGCTGGGGTCCATGTCACCTTATTTGAGGAAGCTTCGCATATTGGAGGACACAGCAATACCGTTGATATTGAAATTGCGGATCGCAATGGCGTGGTTAAGTGTGGGGTGGATACTGGATTTTTAGTCTTTAACCGAAAAACCTATCCGCGATTGACGCGATTATTCGAGGAATTGCAGGTACCAATTGCCTTATCGGAAATGACTTTTTCGGTCTCAATTGATCGCTCTCTCGAATGGTCAGGCGATAACCTAAATACCCTATTTGGGCAACGAACGAATCTACTACGTCCAGCATTTTGGAGAATGGTTACGGATATCGTGCGGTTTAATCGCCTAGCGACCGCGCTAGCAACCAAACAGGTAAATGCTGGACACAGCACCGATCCCAAGCAGTTGCAATCGATCGCGTCATTTCTTGATGAACATGGTTTTAGTCGACCATTTCGGGAGTGGTATTTTTTACCGATGATTGGTGCGATATGGTCCTGCCCCACCCAACAAATGCTGGAGTTTCCAATCGAAACCATGGTGCGGTTTTGTCATAACCATGGGCTTTTACAAGTAAATAACCGCCCTCAATGGTTAACGGTTAGGGGTGGGTCAAAAGAGTACGTAGCAAGACTAATCAACGCCATGCATCCCGAGCGATTTAAGTTAATTCGTGAGGCCGTCAAAAAAGTGAATGTGCCCGATCCGCAAAGTCCTGATAAACGCGTTGAATTGATTAGTGCTCAAGGTATCCATTATTTTGATGAGATCGTTATGGCCTGTCATAGCGATGAGAGCCTGAAGCTACTTTATGGGATTGATGAATTTGATCGATCTCTCTTGGCAGCTATCCCCTATCAATCAAATCGCGCAGTGTTGCATCGAGATGCCAACCTCTTGCCCCGTACAAAACGCTGCTGGGCAGCCTGGAACTACAAAACAAATTACTCCAATAATCAAATCCAAGCGGTGAGTGTTGACTATCTCATCAACAAGCTCCAACCCTTACCAGCTGCATTGCAGCATGAGCCAATTATTGTTAGTCTTAACCCCTTAGTTGAGCCAAAGCCTGATTTAGTTTTTAAGGAAATTGCCTACTCACACCCTATCTTTGATTCGAAGGCCATTTCGGCACAAAAAAATCTTTCATTAATTCAGGGTAAGGGGGGCATTTGGTTCTGTGGCGCCTGGACTGGATACGGTTTTCATGAAGATGGTCTTCGCTCGGGGGAGTTGGTGGCAGCGGATCTTGCAACCTCCCTGCATGCGCCTCTCAAGCGCCCACCTCTTCAATCAGCAAACTAAACAAAGCTTTTGCATTCCAAGCGATGGTTAATCCACTCATTAATTATAGTCAAGTCAAGCACAGCCGCTTAAGACCGGTGAGCAATCGCTTCAGTTATGGGGTCTTCACATTAAAGATCCCGATGCGAGAGCGCAATCGCAATCCCAATCTTCTCAAGCAATTCGGCGTTGGTGATAACCGCTGGGCTTTTTACTCTTTTTATGACCATGATCATGGTCAAGGCACAGAAAACAGCCTGGAATGGGCGGAATCTATTTTTACCCAAGAGGGCATTTCAATCCCCGAAGGTGAAATCTGGTTGCAAACATTTCCAAGAGTACTGGGTTACGTTTTCAATCCAGTCAGCTTTTGGATCTACACTGATGCACATCGCGCTGTACGAGCGATCTTAGCCGAAGTAAATAATACCTTTGGTGAGCGGCATTGTTACCTACTTCATAAAAGAGATGGATCAGAGTTACATTCCGGTGAGACACTTATTAGTCAGAAGATTTTTCATGTATCGCCATTTTGTGACGTTTCTGGCGAGTATCGGTTTCGCTTTCTGTTTTCCAAAGATAGTCAACGCAAAATTGATTCGGTATGTCGTATTGAGCTGTACACCGACAATCAGCCACTGATCTATACCAGCATTAGTGGTCAAGATTTTCCCCTATCCCGTTCTGCTTTAAACCGTGCAAAGCTTCGCTACCCAATGATGACCTTTGGGGTCATAGCACGCATTCATTGGCAAGCGCTCAAACTTTGGCTAAAGGGGGTACCATTTCATTCAAAACCAACACCTCCCAGAATTGAAGTGAGTTCATGATTCGGCCCGGACAATCCCTGCTTCATAAATTATCACCTTCGCAAACGGAGAAATTGCCAGCGGATGGAAAACTTACTCTTGCAGCGAGGACCATTGAACGCCTTTTAAAGCAATTATCGGCTGGCTACTTGGTGATGACCTTTCCCAATGGTGAGCAACGTGAATTTGGAGCCCGATCCGATTCTTTGCATGCTGAGATTCGATTTCATCGCTGGTCAGCATTTCAGGATATTTTGCGACACGGTGATATCGGTTTTGCTGAAGGGTATATCCGCGGCGATTGGGACAGTCCTCATCTTGAGAAACTGCTCGATTTAGCAGTCAAAAATCGCAATATTCTTGAGCGCGCCATTTATGGCAATTGGTTTGGATCCTTGGTATATCGATTTCGTCATTTTCTAAATCGTAACAATAAGACGGGTAGCAAAAAAAATATTCATGCGCATTACGACTTGGGAAATGCTTTTTATCGCTTATGGCTTGATCCAAGCATGACCTACTCAAGCGCTTGGTTTCAGGCCGATCCCAATACCAGTTTAGAGCTTGCGCAACGGGCAAAATATCAAAACATCCTGAAGTCTCTAGCACTTCAACCAAATAGCAAGGTTCTTGAGATTGGTTGTGGTTGGGGTGGATTTATGGAGGAAGCCGCGCTTGTCGGTCACCAGGTCACCGGTCTTACCTTGTCAACTGAACAGCAGTCATTTGCGATTGATCGTTTGAATCACCAATGGCCCAATCGTCATGAAGTACGACTGCAAGACTATCGAGATTGTAAGGATCAATTTGATGGGATTGCTTCTATTGAAATGTTTGAGGCCGTTGGTGAGCAATATTGGCCAATGTATTTTGAGACAATTTCTCGCTGTCTTAAGAAAAATGGTAAAGCATGCATCCAAACAATCGTGATCGCAGAAAATTTGTTTGACCGCTATCGCAAAAGTACAGACTTTATTCAGCAATATATTTTTCCAGGTGGGATGCTACCCTCTAGAGAAGCTTTTAAACACTATGCGCAGCAAGCGGGTCTACAGATCGAGTGTGAATTTGCATTTGGTCATGACTATGCCAAAACCCTTTGCATCTGGTATGAGCACTTTAATCATAAACTCCCTGAAATCCGAGAACTTGGTTTTGATGAGCCCTTCATCCGGCTATGGAACTTTTATTTGCTGTATTGTGCAGCTGGCTTCAAACAGCAAAATATTGACGTCGTTCAATTTACACTTAGCCACCAACCTAAATAAGGTAATCGATGAATCAGCCAGCGATTTCTAACTTTAAGCAACAACGTGTATGGGTGATTGGGGCATCAAGTGGTATCGGTGAGGCTTGCGTGAGGGCTCTTTTTCAAAAGGGTGCGCGAGTTGCATTGTCAAGCCGTCGCGTTGATCGACTCGAAGCAATCGCGCAAGGCTACCCAAAAGAAGATCATTTAATCTTACCCGTTGATGTCATGCGTGAGGCTGATGTTCAAGATGCTTATCAAAAGATAGAAAAAGAGTGGGGCGGTGTTGATCTGCTTCTCTTTGTTTCTGGTATTTATATCCCGATGCGGGCAGACACTTTCAATATGGCTAATGCCCAAAAAACGGTGGATTCGAATATCTTAGGGCCGATGCGTGCAGTTGCTACTGTATTGCCGGCCATGCTCAATCGCAGTAGCGGGCATATTGCAATCGTTGGTAGTGTTGCAGGCTACAGCGGTTTGCCGAAGGCGCTGGCTTATGGACCGACAAAGGCAGCAATGATTAATTTCTGTGAAACCTTGTTTTATGACCTGCAGCCAAAAGGTATCGGGGTTCATATGATCTCCCCCGGATTTGTAGAAACTGAAGCGACTGCTCAAAATGACTTTGAAATGCCAGCCTTGATCTCAGCGACAACCGCAGCCAATGAAATCTTAGATGGCATTGCGCGTGGAGAATTTGATATTCATTTTCCGAAGCGCTTTTCAGGCTTTTTAAAGTTCTTACGCCTTTTGCCCTACCCAATCTATTTTTGGATATTACGCAAGTTTGTGAAGATCTAAATTTATTTGTAGCCGTCTTTACGAACTTTATTTACTAAAAAATCCATGACCTGAATCGACTTGGCGCGCGAACCAGCAATCGATGGCGATGTAATGTATTTACCCTGGATTGCAACCGTTGGCACGCCATCAATGCGGTAGGAGTTACCCAACTGATTTGCTGCACGTGCTTTTGAGAGAACAGCAAACGAACGATAGGCCGCTAAGAATGCATTGCGATCAACGCCCTGTGCTGCCACCCAGTCAGCAATATCATTTTCATTAAGAAGTCGCTTGTTCTCGCGATGCATTGCATACATCACCTTGTCATTAAGTGCCTCGCCCTTTCCCAATGACTCAAGGGCATAAAACAACAGGCTATGAGGCATTAATTCGTCACGAAAAGCAATTGGTACTTTTTTGAAAACCACATCTTTATTCTGGCGCTTTAACCAAGCCTTTAGATCAGGCTCAAACTCAAAGCAATGTGGGCAACCATACCAAAAGAATTCAATAACCTCAACCTTGCCTTTTACATCGATTGGCTGAGCGATCGGTAAAACGCGGTAATCAAAGCCCTCTTCAACCTTAATGGGGGCTTGGGCGAATGCCAGTGATTGAAGACCAAACAGAGTCAGGATTAGAACAAAAGTTTTGAATACAGCTTTCATGATCGATTCACACGAATAACGGTTGGTTTAATTCCAAGAATAGTTAATTTACTGCGCACTGAGGTCGTATCTTCAATACTACCGAAAGGTCCGATTCGAACCCGCCAAACTGAATTGCCATCGACGGCACTCTCGCTCAATTGCGCTTGGATGCCCTGCATCGCTAAATTTGCTTTTTGGGCATCTGCTTCTGCGCGTTGGCTAAATACTCCGGTCTGTACAAAAAATAAAGTGTCAGCTTTTGCCTCGTTCTTTGTTTCTGGGGTCTTGCCCGCTGCAATATCAGCAATCGGATCGCGCGCTGGATCGACGCCACCAATACCTGGAACTTTGGTTTGTAGAGACTTATTCAGATCAAGCTGAGGCGGTGCTATGGTAGTTTCTTCCTCGGTCTCTTTGTCCGATTTTGGCGGCATTGGCTTCATAAATGCTGGGGCATTTGGAGCCCGAACACCAGGCTTTTCTTGTGGCTGAGATTTCATTAAATACCAGGCCACAATCAGCGCTAATCCAACCCCAACAAAAACGCCAATTAGAACACCCATAATCATTCCGCCAGACTCGGAGGAGCCTAGAAGATAGCTTGCAGATTGCTTTTCTGGTGTTCTAGATGATTTAAAGTCAGCCATGCCCTCTATCTTAACCGCTGCTCAAAAATACGAGCTTTAGAGAGTAATTACATCTGAGTAATTACATCTTTTTCGGGGCACTAACCCCTAAAATTTTTAGGCCATTTTCCAAGACTTGCCGTGTAGCAGCTAGCAACGCTAACCGCGCTAATTTGAGTTGCTCATTGTCCACCAAGACGCGATCCGCGTTGTAGAAAGCATGGAAATCCCCTGCGAGCTCACGCAGATAGAAGGCGACCGCATGCGGAGCCAAGTCATGGGCGGCATTGGCTAGTACCTCTGGATACTCCGATAATCGCCGCAATAAGTGATCGGCTGCTTTGCTATCTAGCAAACTTAAATTTGCATTCTCTAGGGCGCTGGGCTCGCCACCCCATTGCTGGAGAATGGAACAAATTCGTGCATGGGCATATTGCACATAAAAGACGGGATTCTCATCATTTTGCTGCAACGCTAGATTTACATCGAATACAAATTCGGTATCCGCCTTGCGAGAGATTAAGAAAAAGCGGACTGCATCGCGCCCACGCTGTAAGGCTAGATTGCGTTCTGCATCGCTCATTTGCGCATGAACGCCACCAGACCATTCGACCAAATCCCGCAAAGTCACATACGAGCCGACGCGTTTGGAGAGCTTGACCTCCTCACCATCGCGAATGACAGTCACCATCTTATGTAACACATAATCGGGATAGGTTGTCGGAATCGGCCAATCGCGTTTTTGTGCAACCCCCTGAATTCCAGAACGGACTCGAGCAATGGTGCCGTGGTGATCGCTGCCTTGGACGTTAATCACTTTCTCAAAACCGCGGCTCCATTTATTAATGTGATAAGCAACATCTGGCACAAAATAGGTATACGTACTATCGGACTTGCGCATCACACGATCTTTGTCGTCCCCATCTAGGGTGGTCTTTAGCCATAAAGCGCCCTCTGCCTCATAGGTTTTATCAACCGCTTGAAGATCACTAATAATTTGTTCAACACTTCCATCGGTGTACAAAGAGGATTCCAAATAAAATTGGTCGAATTGAACACCAAAGGTCTTGAGGTCAATGTCTTGTTCTTTACGCAAATAGGCGACTGAATATTGACGGATTTGCTCCAAATCCGATAAATCGTGACCACTACTTTGATAGGACTGAGCAATCTCAGCAATGTATTCGCCGTTATAAGCATCCTTAGGCCAATTAGCGCTTTTGGGATTCAAGCCCTGCAAGCGAGCCTGAACGGATACTGCCAGATTATGAATCTGAACGCCGGCATCGTTGTAATAAAACTCCCGATGAACATCGGTATTTTGACTGTCTAAAAGATTGGCTAATGCGTCACCGAGCGCAGCTTGACGGCCGTGCCCGACATGCAAGGGTCCTGTGGGATTAGCAGATACAAATTCAATCATGGCCCGCTTTGGCAGGCTTGGGTCTGGAGCCCCCGTGCTATCCCGACGGCCAAAACGGGAACCTTGACGCAATATAAGCTCCACCACTGCCGATTTTGCCGCTAGACTTAAACGAAAATTAATGAATCCCGGCCCAGCAATTTCAGCACTTGCAATCAACTGACCGTATTCAGGAATTTGATTTAAGTGATCAAGAATGGCTTGTGCTAGCTCGCGCGGATTAGACTTCCAAGCCTTTGCAATCTGCAATGCAATATTGCATGCAATATCACCATGGTCAGCAACTTTTGGCCGCTCCAAATGCGGAATCGGAAATTCTCCAGCCAAAAGTCCACGCTCTTGAGCTAGGGCGTTGAGAGCATTGGTAATGGATTGTGTGAGCTGAGTTTTTTGACTAGACAACATAGAAGTGAAAGTTTATCAGTGATGGTAAGCTAAACATATGATTCATCAATTTCAGACCAAAAATGCAGCCCCTGTCATCATGCTTGATGATCTGACCCATCGCATCTTTAATGCGATTGGTCGCCCTTTTGAGAATCAAGGTATTTTTCTTCCAGAGCAGATTCCGGGATATATCGAACGACTGCAAGCGGCAATTAATGCTGAACAAAATAGTGCAACGAGTTCAAGCGCTAGCGATGATGACGATCAATCGGCTGGTCTTAGCCCTTTGGGAAGAAGAGCTTATCCATTTCTTGAGCTTTTACGTCGCGCTCAGGAAAGCCAAGAACCTGTTATCTGGGGTACCTGAATCACCAATCTAAAGAGCTTGCTAACGATCGCTTAATTTGATCAAACGATTGACCGCTTCGCTTGGCTAAGTCTTCTGCCTGATCCACTCCGATCTTCCCAACATTAAAGTATTGGGCATTTGGGTGAGCCAAATAAAAACCGCTAACACTCGATGCAGGATTCATGGCCAATGACTCTGTCAGACTCATACCAATTTCATCGGCCTTCAGAGCAGCAAACATCGCTTGCTTTACATCATGCTGGGGGCAAGCTGGATAGCCAGGAGCCGGACGAATACCTTGATATTTTTCATCGATTAAGTCCTCTGGGGTTAATTCTTCATTCGCGACATATCCCCAAAGATCGGTTCGCACCCGCCAATGCATCAGTTCAGCAAATGCCTCAGCTAAACGATCTGCTAGGGCTTTAAGCATGATGGCACTGTAGTCATCATGCTTAGCCATAAATTGGGCGACTTTTTCATCAACTCCATGACCTGTCGTAACAGCAAAACACCCTGCGTAATCTTGAACGCCACTGCCTTTACTTGCAACATAGTCTGCTAAACAACGATTAGGACGCATCACGCCATCGACAACCGGGCGCTCTGCTTGCTGTCTTAAGTTATGCCACACAAGAAATGGTTGTGAGCGCTCCTCATCGGCATATAACAAAATATCATCTCCATCGCTGTTAGCAGGGAAAAGACCAATAATTGCATCAGCCTGAAGCCATTGGCCTTTAATGAGCTTTTCAAGCATGGCTTGTGCATCCTGATAGACCCGACGAGCCTCAACCCCAACAACTTCATCATCCAAAATTGCAGGGAATTTACCTGCGAGATCCCAGGTCTGAAAAAATGGAGTCCAATCAATGAACTTCGCAATCTCGGCTAAGGAATAGTTTTTAAATACCCGGCGACCAATGAATTTTGGCTTGCTAGGTTGAGTATTCACCCAATCAATTTGCTCACAATTAGCCCGAGCAGCTTGTAGGCTAATTAACGGCGTACTCTTTCGATTCGCATGCTGATGACGAATACGCTCATAATCGGCCAATAAATCCTGTACAAACTTTTTAGCTCCCTCGTCGGATAGCAGACTGGCTGCGACTGAAACTGATCGCGATGCATCCGGAACGTAAACCACTGGGCCTTCATAGTGGGGAGCAATCTTAACGGCTGTGTGAACACGTGAAGTCGTTGCGCCTCCGATTAATAATGGGGTTTTTCGATCCCTAAAGTATGCATCCCGTTGCATTTCTTGAGCAACATAGGTCATCTCTTCGAGCGAAGGCGTAATTAATCCAGACAGGCCAACAATATCAGCGTTTTCTTCCTTGGCCTTCTTCAAAATTTGATCGCAAGGAACCATCACCCCCATATTGACCACTTCGAAGTTATTGCATTGCAAAACCACCGTCACAATATTCTTTCCGATATCGTGTACGTCGCCTTTAACGGTTGCAATCACGATTTTGCCCTTGGCTTTACTCTCTCCGCCAGCCGCAACCAATTGCTTCTTTTCTTCTTCGATATACGGTATTAAATGAGCCACGGCTTGCTTCATCACCCGCGCACTCTTCACCACCTGAGGTAAAAACATTTTGCCGGCACCAAACAAATCGCCGACCACATTCATACCATCCATGAGCGGCCCCTCAATGACCTCAATGGGTCTCCCACCTGAACCCATTATTTCGGCACGCAGCTCCTCAGTATCGTCAACAATAAAATTAGTAATGCCATGGACAAGTGCATGGGTTAAGCGCTCGCGTACTGGAGCCTCGCGCCACACTAAGTTCTCTTCTTGCTTAATGCCTCCGCCCTTGTATTGATCGGCAATCGCTAATAAACGCTCAGTAGGTGTTTGCCCCTCTTTTTCTTTAAAACGATTTAGGACCACATCCTCAACACGCTCCCGTAACTCAGGGTCGAGGTCAGCATATACGCCAAGTTGCCCGGCATTCACAATTCCCATATCCATACCTGCCTGGATGGCATGGTATAAAAAGACCGTATGAATAGCTTCACGAACCCGATCATTGCCCCGAAACGAGAAGCTCACATTGGATACACCGCCGCTTACTTTGGCTCCTGGTAAGCACTCTTTAATCCAGCGGGTGGCATTGATAAAGTCCACAGCGTAGTTATCGTGCTCTTCGATTCCGGTAGCTATTGCAAAAATATTCGGATCAAAAATAATATCTTCGGGAGGAAAATATAATTCCTCAACCAAAATCTTGTACGAGCGTTGGCAAATTTCTATTTTTCGTTGATAGGTATCGGCCTGACCTTTTTCATCAAATGCCATCACGACCGTTGCCGCTCCGTAGCGTTTAATTAGCTTTGCCTGCTGCCTAAATTGCTCCTCACCCTCTTTCAGAGAGATCGAATTAACGATCGGCTTGCCCTGAATGCATTTCAGACCGGCTTCGATGACCGTCCATTTCGATGAATCAATCATGATGGGAACCCGAGCAATATCGGGTTCTGAAGCAATCAGATTCAGAAAGCGCACCATGGCTGTCTCAGAATCCAACATGGCTTCATCCATATTGATATCAATCATTTGCGCACCATTCTCTACCTGCTGCCGAGCAACTGCTAGTGCTTCATCAAACTGATTATTTAAAATCATGCGTGAGAAGGCTTTTGAACCAGTTACATTAGTCCGCTCACCAATATTCACAAACCCAATCTGGGGAGAAATATTGCAAGGCTCAAGTCCGGATAGGCGCATTGGCCGCATCATCGCTTTGCTCATGCCATTTCCTCAGCCCGGTCGCTATGAAAAGGTCTAGGCTTTCGCTTGGTCATCGCCTTTGCAATTTGACGGATATGGTCTGGGGTTGTTCCACAACATCCACCAACTAGATTCACTAATCCATCGCGAGCAAATTCATCAACAAGCCCTGAGGTCACTTCGGGGGTTTCATCAAAACCCGTATCGCTCATTGGATTTGGCAAGCCAGCATTTGGATAGCAGGAAACCGCCGTATCGCATACCCGTGCTAATTCAGCAATGTACGGTCGCATTAGCGCAGCACCAAGCGCACAATTCAAGCCAAATGTTAGGGGCTTAATATGGCGCAAACTATTCCAAAATGCCTCGACCGTTTGCCCTGAAAGAATTCGGCCGGATGCATCGGTGACCGTCCCCGAGATCATGACCGGTAATCGCTCACCAGATTTCTCAAAAAACTCATCAATGGCAAATAATGCGGCTTTGGCGTTGAGCGTATCAAAAATGGTTTCCACTAACAGCAAGTCGACGCCACCCTCAAAAAGGCCTTCAACCTGTTCGCGATAAGCAGCCCGCAAACTATCAAAATTTACATTTCGAGCACCCGGATCATTCACATCTGGCGAAATACTCGCAGTCTTGGGAGTCGGACCAATTGCGCCAGCCACAAAACGAGGTTTATCCGATGTTGAGTATTGATCACATGCCTGCCTTGCCAGCTTAGCTGCCTGCACATTCATCTCGTGTGCTAGTTCTGGCATTTTGTAATCCTCTTGCGCAATTGAAGTGGCACCAAAGGTGTTCGTCTCAATTAAGTCAGCGCCTGCCTCAAGGTATTGCCGATGAATATCCAAGATGGCCTCTGGTTGAGTAATCACAAGTAGTTCATTATTTCCTTTGAGATCAACTGGATGATTCGCAAAACGCGAAGTAGTTTTTAAACCCCGATAATCCTCTTCGGTAAACTTTTTCTGCTGGATCATGGTTCCCATCGCCCCATCCAGAATTAAGATTCTCTCTTTTAACAAAGCAGGCAGGGTAGCGCCTCGGGTATATGGCGAAATGGACTTCGATGGACTTTCCTGGGATTGCATTGGCGCAGAACTCGTATTAATCTTCATTGACCCATCATTTTATCGATAATGTGATTATTTAGCCCGCGAGGAGAGAATATGTTTGGTGCGATACCCGACTTTAACCAGAGCCTAGAAATGTTCAAAACGATGTGGGGTCAGAATGGCGCTGGGGCTCCTGGAACTTCTTTTATGCCAGACATGAGTGGGGGCATGTCAGGCTTTAATGGCGCAATGCCAACCTTTGATATTGAGGAATTGGATAAGCGTATCAAAGACCTCAAAAGCGTTGAGTCTTGGCTGAGCATGAACCTCAATGTTCTAAAGTCAACCATTCAGACCCTTGAAGTGCAGCGTGCCACCCTCATGGCGATCAAATCATTTAGCGAGGCGATGGCCAATCCTCCTAGTCCATCGAGCACCGAAGGTTCCTCAGAATCTAAGTCGAAAGAGCGCAAAAGCGCCAAATCCCGTCCGCGCCCAAAGAGCGCTGCAAAATCCTCTGGTGCCACAGATAGTTCAGGTGAGCAATAGCCTCGCCCATCGCAAAACTGAGCTGATGGTTGTCGAGCGGTCGTCGAAATAGAACTGGAATAATCTCATAGGCAGTTCGCGGCTCTTTACAGGCCATCACGGTCTCACTCAACCGAGCGCGGTGATGCTCATGCAACTGCTCGATTCGCTGATGTAACCCCTGAAATGGTTTGCCATGCGATGGCAAAACGAAAGTATCGGCAGGTAATGAGCGCCAACGATCGATTGATCGTAAATAAAGATCTAATGGGTTTGCATCGGGATCTGCATCATAGACACTGACATTGGTAGAGATACGGGGCAAGACCATATCGCCCGAGATAAAGATTCCTAGGTATGCGCAATATAGCGTGGCATGCTCAGGTGCATGCCCATACCCCATTTCTACTACCCAATCATGCTCACCTATTTGAATTCGATCGGCATCCATGATGCGGTGATAGCGTTTAGGTACTTCAGGGACTAAACGGCTGTAATAGTCTGCACGACTTCGAATCCGCTCAAGATCTTCAGCATGCTGCAAGCCATGGCGCGCATAGTGATCGGCCGTTCCGCCATTACCTGGGGTTGAACCAATGGCGGCGCCACCTTCTTTGCTGCTTAACCATTGAGCCATCAAAAAATCACTCATGGAAATCCATAGCCCAACCTTCCAACGCTCACACAGATAATGGGCCAATCCAATATGGTCCGGATGCATATGCGTAACCAATACTCGTAAAACAGGAAGGCCTTGAAGATGATTGGCAAAGATGGATTCCCAGCAAGACTTCGTCTGGTCATTGGTAATCCCGCAATCCACAATGGTCCAGCCTGGCTGACCATCCAATTCATCGCGCAAGAGCCACAAATTAATGTGATCGAGGGCAAATGGCAGCGGCATTCGTATCCAATACACGCCGGAGGCAACTTCCATCGTAGCTCCCTGTGCCACTAGGGTCTCCCCATATGGATAGACCAATTGGTTTATTGCATGATTATTACCTGCAGGTCCTGACTGGGTCATCTTTGAATCCTAATTAATTGCTAGATACACTCTTGGTATGAACAATCCGTTTCCAAAACTATTATCGTCGCAAGTCGCTTTTGATATGGCCCAAACCCTTCTTCAGGGGTTTATGCGCCATTACAGCATTTTTAGAGACGCTGGCCGCTTAGCCAAAGAAGCTTTTGAAAATCAAGACTGGCATGGCATTCGCCAACTATTACGTGATCGGATCACCTTTTATGACCAACGGGTAATTGAAACAGCTCACCATCTTGAAGAAGAGTTTGATGCGCATGCCCTATCCGATGAAATTTGGCAACAGGTGAAATTGCATTACATCGGACTTCTATCCAATCTTCATCAACCCGAGTTAGCGGAAACATTTTTTAACTCGGTTACAACACGAATTCTTGCAAGCAAATATTTCAATAACAAATTCATTTTTGTCCGCCCCACGATATCAACCGAATATTTAGAAAATGATGAGGCGCCCTCAAAGCCATCGTACCGGGCGTACTACCCTGGAGATACTCAGGGCCTTCAATCTGTTCTAAAAAGCTTAATTGCGAGTTTTGATCTTAAAAATCCCTTTGAAAATTTAGATCGTGATCTTGATTTAACAACTAAACTAATCAAAGAGTCTCTCTCGAGCACCACAAGCTCAACGGATTTTCAAATTCATGCGCTAAGCACAATTTTCTTTCGCAATAAAACTGCTTACATCATGGGACGCATCATCAATGGGGAAAGGATTTCTCCATTGGTGTTGGCCCTGATGCATAACTCTAAAGGTGAGCTAGTCATTGATGGCATTTTGCTTTCAGAGGTTCATCTACGTCTTATTTTTAGCTTCACCCATAGTTATTTTCTAGTTGATATGGAAGTCCCATCAGCCTATGTAACTTTTATGCGCAGTCTATTGCCGCATAAGCCTCGGGCCGAGCTCTACAACATGATTGGACTGCAAAAACATGGCAAGAACCTCTTCTACCGCGACTTTCAGCATCACCTAATGCATTCCACTGATCAGTTTCGGATTGCGCCTGGAATTCGAGGCTTAGTCATGCTGGTATTTGACCTGCCAAGCTACCCCTATGTATTTAAGCTTATTAAGGATTACTTTCCACCGCCTAAAGAGACCTCACGCGATCAGATTATGGCGAAATACCAATTGGTTAAGCAGCATGATCGGGTTGGACGAATGGCTGACTCTCTGGAATTTTCCAATGTGGCCTTTCCATTAAATCGATTTACCCCAGAATTACTAGCCGAGCTTGAAGAACACTGTGCATCACTGCTTGAGTTCAGCGGTGGCAATTATCCCAATGCTGAATTGGTGATTAAACATCTTTATATCGAACGACGTATGACCCCGCTCAATATTCGTCTTCAAGAGGGATCGCCTGCAGAAATTGAAGATGGGGTGATTCAATATGGCGAGGCAATTAAAAATCTAATAGCAGCCAATATCTTTCCAGGCGATTTGCTGTATAAAAACTTTGGTGTTACACGCTATGGGCGAGTTGCTTTTTATGACTACGATGAAATTGAATACTTAACGGATTGTGAAATTCGAGAAGTGCCTGCGCCACGCAATGAAGATGATGAGATGGCAAGCGAGCCCTGGTATCGCATCGGCCCTAAAGACATTTTTCCAGAGACTTATAAAACATTTTTGCTTGGCAATGATCAAATCCGTGATCTTTTGCTTAAACACCATGCTGATTTATTTCAACCTACAATGTGGCAGTCTTATAAGAACCGATTACTTGCAGGTGAAATTCCTGACTTCATTGAATACGATCAGTCACTACGATTAAGAAATATTTTCCCGGATAATTACCGATGATTCGAAACTTAGATGGCAGTATTGGCTCACCATGCATTAATTGGTGCGAAATGAATCCAAAGTCGAACTACTGCTTTGGATGCTTTCGCAGCATTGACGAAATTGCAAGCTGGTCTGATTTGAGTGAAGCCGATAAAGAAGCAGTGTGGTTAACTCTTGCCTTACGACAAGCGACTGCAAACTCTAGCGATTAACGTCCACAATAACCCGACCACGAACTTTGCCCTCGATCAGATTCTCGGCGCACTGAATACTCTCACCAAGAGAAATTTCCTTGGCGATCGTCATTAATTGGTCAGGCTTACACAAGGATGCAAGCTGGTCCCAAGCCTCAATGCGCTGTTGTTTTGGTTGAGTAACGCTATTGATTCCGTAAAGTGTGATGCCTCGCAAAATGAATGGGGCAACCGTCGCCGGAAAATCCATGCCCTGTGCTAAACCACATGCGGCAACTGCACCATTCGCCTTGGTTGCGGCGCACGCATTGGCTAAGGTATGGCTTCCCACCGAATCAATCACTCCAGCCCAGCGCTCTTTGGCTAGCGGCTTACCAGGCTGTGAAAGGCTGGCACGATCGATCACCTCAGTTGCTCCAAGCGATTTTAAATAAGGAGCCTCTTCAGGACGACCGCTGCTAGCAACAACGGTGAAACCAAGTTGATGCATTAGGCTAATTGCAAAACTTCCTACTCCGCCAGCTGCCCCAGTTACCAAAATCTCACCATTTGAGGATTTAAGTCCATGTCTTTGTAGCGCCATAATGCACAGCATGGCGGTATAACCTGCTGGTACCAATTGCTAAGGATTGTTTAGGTGTAAAGGCTTTAGGTAAAGGTATCAGCCATTCAGACTTTACGCTTGCCAACTGAGCCAACCCACCCCAATGAGACTCCCCCACACCCCAACCATTCAATATCACTAAATCGCCGATCTTAAACTCAGGACTTTTGCTTTCAATCACCTCGCCAGTTAGGTCAATCCCCGGGATCATGGGAAATTGGCGAACAATTGGCCCCTTGCCCGTAATTGCCAAACCATCTTTGTAATTTAATGTAGAGTAATGGACCTTAACCCGGACATCCCCATCTGGTAAGGCGCTTTCATCAACATCACTTAATTGAGCGCGATAACCTTGATCATCTTTATTAATTAAAATGGCTTTAAACATGGCGGGTTCCAAAATAGATTAAAAATTGAATGCGTGTACTTTATAAAACCGTTTATCCTATTGGTTCAGGATCGATTATGGGGCTTTTCATGAAACGTATTGTATTAATTGTTGCAACCCCTCTTATTTTAAGTGCTTGCGCTTCAACTGAGCTGACTATGTCGCTTGGAAATATGCGTCTAATTAACTCAAGCGCCGATCCTCAGCGCGTGATGGATTTTGCAAATAAAGTCTGCAAAGATGACTTTTACATCGGTGCTAGTTTTATTTCGAAGGCGGGCAAGGATTATCGATTTAAATGCGTCAGAGCCGATGAAAATGAAGCATTAATTCCCATTCCAACTACTAAAATTAATTCCTCTAAGTAAAGTTTTCATTGCAAACTCAATTCTCTTCCCTCGAGCTAAGGCAGGCATTCTCTAGCTTTCCCACAGGAGTCACGGTAATTACTGGGCTTCATTCTGATATGAAGCCAGTCGGGATTACGGTAAGCTCGTTTAATACCGTATCCCTATCGCCGCCACTTATTTTATGGAGCATTGGCAAACAGTCGGATCTAAAAAGCTGCTTTAGCGTTGGGCAGCGACAACTGATTCATGTTCTTGAGGCTAGTCAAAAAGATCTGGCTTTGATTTTTGCCAAACAAATCAAGAAAGATATTTTTGATTTAAATCACAGCATCAACAGCAGTGGCTTATATCGACTGGCAAACTGTGCCGCCTACTACGAATGTGAAACCGTTGCAGTTCATGAAGGTGGCGATCATCAAATTATCGTAGCTCGCGTTTTGGCGATTGAATACGATCCAGAGCTACAGCCATTACTGTTTGCGCATAGTCAATTTACGCAACTTGCATTTGATCCAGCAGGGAGTCTATGATGATGACGCTTTGGGGCAGAAAATCATCCATTAATGTTCAAAAAGTATTGTGGATACTTGCAGAGTTAGGTCTTCATGAAGGCCGCGATTTTGAACGAATCGATGCGGGCCTGCAATTCGGGGTTAATAAAACCCCTGAATTTTTAGCGCTTAATCCGAATGGATTAGTACCAACTTTGCGCGATGGAGAGTTAGTTCTTTGGGAGTCAAATTCCATCCTGCGCTACTTAGCTCATAAGTACGCCGATCGAAATCGCTTTTCGGTAGATATAGTAGCCATGGCAGCCTCCGATAAATGGCTCGATTGGCAATTGTCGACCTTGTGGCCAGCACTACGAATTCCGTTCCTAGGCTTAACTCGTGTTCCCGAGGCTGAACGAGACTATTTGGCAATCCATAAGGCGTTTCAAGAATCCAATGGATTACTCGGAATTTTAGATGCCGTCTTGAGCAAACAATCGTATTGTTCAGGGTCTAATTTTCATTTGGGCGACATCGCTCTCACGCTATGCGTAAAACGCTGGTACATGCTCAGCGATCAATACCCCGATAAAACTGGCCCGCGTGCTGAGTTACACCATATTGCCCGTTGGTACGATCAAATTTGTAAATCAACCCAATTGACCAAAGCGGTTGAGTCGTAATTAAACCTGTTTAAATTTCTTTTGCTGATGATCGGCGCCAATGTAAAGATACATCGCCGGCACCACGAATAAAGTAAATAGAGTGCCAATTGCAAGGCCAGTAAAAATAACGATCCCCATCGATTGGCGTCCAGCAGCCCCGGCTCCTGATGCAATTACAAGTGGAATAACGCCTAATACCATCGCGGCGGTCGTCATCAAAATTGGACGCAAACGAACACTGCTAGCCTCAATAATCGCCTCAAGCTTGGATCGTCCTGCCTCTTGAAGTTCGTTAGCAAACTCCACCATCAGGATTCCGTGTTTACTAATTAATCCCATTAAGGTTACTAATCCCACTTGGGTGTAGACGTTTAAGGTAGTAAATCCAAGGTTGATAAAGATTAATGCCCCAAATAATGCCAATGGCACAGAGACCAAAATAACCAAGGGATCACGGAAACTCTCAAACTGAGCGGCAAGAACTAAAAACACAATCAATACAGCAAACATCATGGTTACTAAAAATCCCCCTGACTCAGCCTTAAACTGACGCGATGGGCCTGCATAATCAATCGAATAGCCTGATGGTGCAGCTTCTTTAATGGCTTGCTCCAGAAAATCCAAGACCTCTTCTTGCGATACAAATGGAGTGCTTACACCACTAATCGTGGCTGAATTTAACTGCTGAAAGCGATTAATGGATTGGGGTACGACTCGACTTTGTATGGTTGCAATCGTTCTTACCTGAATCATGGCGCCGGTTGGCGTTTTAATGAAGTAGTCCAAAATCTGATCCGGATTTAAGCGATCTGCTTGCTTCACCTGAGGAATGACTCGATACGAGCGACCTGCGACTGAGAAATAATTAACAAAGCCGCCTCCTAAGGCAGCGGATAAGGCATTACCAACATCGCGCTGAGTCATTCCCAAAGCAGCTACTTTCTCACGATCAATTTGCAAGACGTCTTGTGGCTTATCAATCTTTAAATCTGAATCAACAAAGAAAAACATGCCGCTTTGCCTTGCTTTATCAAGAACTGCTTGCGATACCTCATTTAGATTGGCATAAGGCTCTGTCGTATTAATGACTACTTGGACTGGAAAGCCTTGGGCGCCTGGCAAGGCTGGGAATTGAAATGCAGCAATCCGTGTTCCTGCAATGCTATTCCATTTATTTTGCAGATCTTCCTGGAATTTGCTGGCACTACGGCTGCGCTCATCCCAGTCTTTCATAATCACACCACCAAAGCTTGAATTTGGACTGGTGATCTGAAACATTTGCTTATATTCAGGCTCTTTACTAGCAATCTGAAAAACCTGATCAGCATACCCTTGCATTTGATTCACTGTCGAATTCGGCGGACCAACGGCCGAAACCAGAACGATGCCCTGATCTTCTGTAGGCGCAAGTTCTGAACGTGCAGTTGCATAAAGGTACACAACGCCAATGAACAATAAAATTCCCATCACGATGATGACCTGCCAGGTTGATAGTAAGTCTCGTAATGTGTTTTGGTATGAATGTCGAACGCCTTCAAATACTCGATCAATCTTTTGCACAAACGAAGACATCTCCTCCTCTTGCGAAAAGAGTCGAGAGCACATCATTGGTGATAGTGTTAAGGCAACTACCCCCGAAACGGCTACAGCACCTGCTAGGGTAAATGCAAACTCAGTGAATAAGGCACCCGTTAATCCACCTTGAAAACCAATTGGAATGTAAACCGCAATCAGCACAATCGTCATTGCCAAAATGGGATTACCGAGCTCACGTGCTGCGATCAACGACGCTTCTAGCGGTGACTTCCCCTCTTTCATATGGCGATCGACGTTTTCAACCACAATGATGGCATCATCCACGACCAACCCAATTGCCAATACCAAAGCCAGTAGAGTTAATAGATTGATGGAATAGCCAAGGACTTGCATCATGAAAAATGTGCCAATTAATGACAATGGCATTGCCAACACCGGAACCGCAACTGCACGATAACTACCTAAAAAGAGATAGATAACAACCGTCACAATAATTAATGCTTCTAGAAGTGTTTGGACGACTTCTTGAATGGAGGTATTAATGAAATCAGTTGAGTCATACACAATCTTGGCATTTAAACCAGTTGGTAATTGCTTCTGAATATCAGGAAATGCATCACGAACTCGTTTAGCTACATCTAATAAGTTTGCATCGGGCGCAACTTTAATACCAATAAAGACCGATTGCTTGCCATTAAACGCGACATTGTTGTTGTAATCCTCAGATCCCAAAGTAACCGTTGCAACTTGGTCTAGATACACAATGTCTGCGCCATTGCGTTTAATGATTAATTTACGAAATTCATCTAAGGAGTGAAGGTCGGTATTGGCAACTAAATCGACCGAAACCATTTGACCCTTCGTGCTTCCTACAGGGGCTAAATAATTATTTGCTGCCATGGCTGCGTATACATCATCTGGAGCAACACCAAGTCCCGCCATTCGGTCCCGATCAAGCCACGCACGTAAGGCAAATTTACGACCACCTAAGATTTCGGCATTCTGCACGCCATTAATTGAATCCAACTTAGGCTTAACGACGCGTAATAGATAGTCTGTAATACTATTATTGGCAATATCGTCACTGTAAAAACCCATATACATTGCCGCAGTGGTTTGGCCGACCTGCACGGTCAAAATGGGTTGTTGCGCCTGGGGTGGCAATTGGTTCCGCACGGAACTAATTTGCGTATTAATTTGAGTTAGCGCTTGGTTCGCATCGTAGTTGAGGCGCAGGGTGGCAGTTATTGTAGAAATACCGCTAATGCTAATTGAAGATAAGTAATCAATGCCTTGGGCTTGAGCAATGGCCCCCTCCAAAGGTTGGGTGATGAACCCAGCAATCGTCTCGGGATCCGCCCCAAAATAGGTGGTGGTAATCGTTACCACCGCATTTTGAGTTTGTGGATATTGATTGACAGGCAATGACCCAACTGCTTTCAAGCCCAGTAACAAAATAAGCAAGCTCACCACGATTGCAAGTACTGGGCGACGAATAAACAAATCCGTCCATTGATGGCGCTGAAAATCTTGGCTCATTGCTCTTGTGGTTTTGGATCTGGTGAATTAGATGGCAAGACGCTGTTATTAACAATTAACGGTGTACCATTCTTTAATTTCAACTGTCCGCTGGTGACAACGGTCATGCCAGGCTCCAAACCTTTAAGAATCGCAACCTGATCACCTCGAGTTGCTCCCGTGGTTACAAATACCTGCTGGGCCTCTAGAATTGGAACCTTTTTCTTATCTAGGCGATTGGTTTTCTTGGCAATAAATACGGTACTACCATATGGGTTGTAGGTAACGGCGGTTTGGGGCAAAGTCAATAATTCAACCTTATCGCCTAAATTAATATTGACGTTTGCAAACATACCAGGCAACAGCTTTTTATCTGGGTTACTAATTTGGGCTTCAATTTGAATATTGCGTGTATTGAGCTCCACCTTAGGACTAACTGCCGTAATCTTTCCCAGAAATGCCACTTCTTTAAACGCATCGGTCTGTAATTCAATCGTTTGGCCAACTGCGATGATTCCAGCTGAGCTTTGGGGTAGAGTGAAATCCACAAAAATAGGGTCAATAGTTTGGAGCGTTAGCAGCTTATCGCCTGGATTAATGTATTGACCAGGATTAATGGTAACAATTCCAACTCGCCCACTAAATGGGGCTTTAAGATTCTTTTTGGCGATCAAAGCAATTTGCTGATCCACTTGCGCTTGTTTGGCCTTCATGTCGGCAGTACTAGTGTCATACACGTTCTTACTAATCGCCTGAATAGCTAATTGCGCCTTGTCTCGCTCATTAATGACCTTGGCTAAATCGGCCATCGCTTTTAAAGAATTCAATTGAGCAAGGTCTGCGGAGTCATTGAGCTTAATCAGTAATGAGCCCTCTTTAACATCCATACCAGACTTAACAGGAACCTCCACCACTAGTCCACCAACTTCGGTGCTTAAATCAACCCCTCGGAATGCACGAACGTTACCAACACTATTCATGCGAGGCTGCCATTCTTGCTTTTCAATCACTATGGTCGTTACCGAAGCGGGGGGAATACCCATACCAGCCATAAACTGGTTAAACATAAATGTTTTTAATTGGTTAAACGCAAAGATTAAGCCTAGTAAGATAAATACCCCGAATAGCATCACAACCATGCGACGCTTTAAGGGGGGCATTTGCATGAGGGCAGCATATGCTTTGGTCTTTTTAAAACGCTCACGTGGTCGCAAACGTGCCCCAATCCATGCAAATTTAGCCCAAATTAGCTTGAGCGTTTTTTCTGTAAAAAGCGTGTTTTTTATCCAAGCAACGAATTGATGAAATTGATTCATGAGCCGATCTCTTAATGACTTTGTTTAGGCGAGCCCACTTGCTCACCGGCCTGCGCCTGAAAAGCTGGACCGCTGCGATTCCACCATCCGCCACCAAGCGCAGCAAATAATGCGGCGGTATTAGCAAAACGACTTGCTTGAACATCAATCAAACGAAATTTGGTTTGCTGATATTGACGCTGAGCAATTAATACAGCAAGGTAACTTCCAGTACCCAGCTTATATTGTTCTTCTAATAAATTGAGATACTCCAAGGCATTACTTTCGGCTTCTGAGGCCGCTCTAAGAGCTAAGGCATCACTTTCAAGCGCTTGTAAGGCATTTGCTACTTCTTGAAATGCATTGAGGACAGTGGCTTGATATTGATACACTGCGGATTCATAAGTGGCAAGCGCGCTGCGTCGCTGTGCAAGCAATGCTCCACCTTGGAATAAAGGTTGAAATACTCCGCCAGCCACAGACCAAATTGCAGCATTAGGTCCAAATAAGGCCCCAGTCGTTAAGGCTTGCGATCCCATCGCACCACTCAAAGTAATTTGCGGCAAAAGATTAGCGGTTGCCACGCCCACAAGTGCATTGGTCGACTTGATGTACGCCTCCGCTGCACGAATATCTGGGCGCTGACGAACGAGCTCTGATGGAATCGAAAGCGGAATGCGTTCTGGTAAATTGAGTTTGGCTAAATCAAACTTTGCTAGCTGTGCATTACCAGGAAAATCGCCCACATAGACTGCTAGTTGATTACGAGTAAATGAAAGATTTTTATCAATATTTAATAAATCAATTTGAGAGCTAGCCGCAAGCGAAACCTGAGACGTTAAATCAACTCGAGATACCGTACCAATTTCCAATTGCTTGCGAATAATATCGGCCAAATTTTTCTGGGCCTCATAGATCTCTAAATTGGATTGGTATTGGGCACGAAGTGCTGCCTCTCGAATTGCGGTTGTAACAATATTTGCTGTCAAGCTTAGGTAGGCGCTCTCAAGTTGAAATCCAGAAATTTCTGCTTGGGCCTGAGCACTCTGGACTGCACGTCGAGCACCACCAAACACATCCAAGTTGTAATTCACGGAAACCGATGTGTTGTAAAGATTGAAGATATTTGGGTTTCCTGAACTTAATCCAAAGCTCGAAGGCGTAATTTGTTGTCGCGTTGCTGAAGCTCCCAAACCAATACTTGGAAATAAAAGGGATCCAAACGCAGCATTTGCATTTTCTTGAGCTGCACGCAAGGTCGCATCAGCCGAGGCTAAAGTTGGGTTCCGTTTTAGAGCCTGCTTAATGAGTGCATCTAATTCGGGGGAGCGATACAAGGACCACCATTCTGCAGGAATGTCAGCAGCGGGATCGAATGTCTGTTTGGTCCCCCCGATACTCGGGGCTGTTGCCAATTCTGAAGAAACTGGCTTTTCGGTATAGACACCAACTTTTGGTGCATCAGGCTTTTTAAAATCTGGCCCTACAGCGCAAGCCGTTAAACCAAGGCAAACCAGAAGACTAAAGCCGTACTTGAGTGGATTTAGTGAAATGGAATGATGGAGGGAAGATTGAGAATCAAAATGGCTCTTCACATCCATTATTTGACCACAATGAGACTGCTTTTGGATGAATTACTCGACCGTAACACTTTTAGCTAAATTACGTGGTTTATCAACATCCGTACCAAGGGCTACTGCGGTGTGATAAGCCAAGAGTTGTAATGGGATCACGTGTAAAAGAGGTGACAAATTTCCGTAATGCTCTGGTAGCCGGATCACCTGAATACCGTCTTCACTTTTAATTTCTGTACCCTGATCAGCAAAGACATAAAGACGCCCGCCGCGTGCCTTGACCTCTTGCATATTTGATTTCAACTTTTCAAGCAGCACATCATTGGGAGCTACGGTAACAACCGGCATGGCCTCGGTTACCAAGGCAAGCGGTCCATGCTTTAACTCGCCTGCTGGATAGGCTTCTGCATGAATATAAGAGATCTCTTTTAACTTCAAGGCCCCCTCGAGAGCGATCGGAAAATGTAAGCCGCGCCCCAAGAAAAGTGCGTTTTGACAGTTCGCAAAGGATCGACTCCAAGCAATAATTTGTGGCTCTAATGCTAATACAGCATGGATTGCTTGCGGCAAATGGCGCAAATCTTCAAGAACTTTTTTCTCAGCAGGTAGTGATAAGTGTTTTGAGCGTTTTGCAATCGTATTAGCCAATAAGTACAAAGCAACCAATTGAGTGGTAAACGCTTTGGTAGACGCTACTCCAACTTCAGTGCCGGCGTGTGTCAAAAAGTGCCATTTAGTTTCTCGTACCATGGCACTCGAAGCTACATTGCAAATCGATAAGCTTAAGGGGTGTCCGAGCTGTTTAGCATGGCGCAAGGCTGAGAGAGTATCAGCCGTTTCTCCCGATTGAGAGACAACAACAATTAAAGATCGAGGGTTTGGAATCGATTGTCGATACCGATATTCGCTAGCAATTTCAACCTGGGTTGGAATCTTTGCAATGTCTTCAAACCAATACTTAGCTACGCATGCAGAGTAATAACTTGTTCCGCAAGCAAGGATCAATACCTGATCAAACTCCTGCCATTCCTTAGAATCTGCAGCAAATAATGCGGGACTAAGTTCGTCAATGTTTGCAATCGTGTCTGAGACCGCACGCGCTTGCTCGAATATCTCTTTTTGCATGAAATGTTGATAGGGCCCTAACTCCACTGCTTGGGCCTGAACAGGCATCGGCTTAACTTCTCGCTCAATGGCCTGACCGACCTGGTCCCAAACCGTAAAGCCATTGACGGTTAATGTGACAAGATCGCCTTCCTCAAGATAAACCATTGTTTTGGCTTTACCAGATAAAGCAAGTGCATCTGAGGATAAATAATGACCATCATCGCCGATTGCAATAATAAGTGGCGAACCTGCTCGTGCCCCCACCATGAGATGGGGCTCTGCTTGAGCAATGACAGCAATCGCATAAGCGCCTTTTAGTTGCTTGGTGGCTTGTGTCACAGCAATTTTTAGATCTGGCTTATCGAGCTTAATGAACTCCTGATGAACTAAATGGGCAATGACCTCGGTATCGGTCTCAGACTCAAACACATATCCAGAAATTTTTAACTGATTACGTAATGCCTCATAGTTTTCAATAATGCCGTTATGAACAACAGCAATTTGGCCATTGGAAATGTGTGGGTGAGCATTATGCGTATCGGGCCTGCCATGCGTCGCCCAACGCGTATGTGCAATCCCGACCTGTCCGCAAAAGTCTTGCGCCTGCTTTGCTAAATCAGCTACACGATCAGTGGTTCGAGCGCGCCTAATGGGATGAGATCCTTGCTGACTATCAATGACAGCGAAGCCACAGGAGTCATAACCCCGATACTCCAAGCGTCGTAATCCTTCAATTAAGGTATCGACGATATTCGTTTTGGCAACTGCTCCAACGATTCCACACATAAAAGGGATTTACTTTCGAGAGGTCTTTTTTATCTTTGGCGATCCGCTTTTTGCTTTTGTGGGTCGCTGCCAATCAATGGAAATTTGTTTTGCTCTCGATACGGTTAATTTGCCTGATGGCGCATCTTTGGTCAGCGTCGTTCCTGCCCCTAGCGTTGCACCTTTACCTACTTTTACGGGAGCAACTAACTGCGTATCCGATCCTATAAACACATCGTCTTCAATTACGGTTTGATGCTTATTAACACCATCATAATTACAAGTAATTGTTCCCGCGCCGATATTGACTCGTGATCCGACAATTGAATCTCCCACATACGCGAGATGATTGGCTTTGGTCTGTGCAGCAATTCGGCTATTCTTTACTTCCACAAAATTTCCAATGTGCACTTCGCTTCCTAATTCAGCGCCTGGTCGAATCCGCGCATAAGGACCAATGCGATTGGCTGGACCGATCTTAGCCCCATCTAAATGGCTAAATGCTTCGATCGCTGCACCCTCTCCAATCTGTGTATCTTTAATGACACAATAGGGTCCGATGCGAACCTTATCGGCCAAAGTCACGGCTCCTTCAAAAATACATCCAACGTCAATCCAAACATCTTTTCCACAATTGAGCTCACCACGTACATCAATTCGATGAGGATCAAAAAGTGTGACGCCATTCTCTAAAAGCGCATGCGCAAGCTGATGCTGTAGAACACGCTCTAACTCCGCCAATTGCGAACGACTGTTAACTCCTAAAATTTCATAATCATTAGCCGCTTGAGCAGAGCGAACGGGAACCCCTGCTCTAACCGCCATTGCTATCACATCCGTTAAATAGTATTCACCTTGCGCATTTTTAGCTTTGATGTCTTTTAGCCATTTGCCTAACTCTTCGGTAGGCAAAACCATGATGCCGGTATTAATTTCTTGAATCGAGCGAATGGCCAGATTGGCATCTTTTTCCTCAACAATTGCATCAATATTGCCATCGATATCGCGAACGATTCGTCCATATCCATGCGGATTTTGCATACGATGGGTCAGTAAGCCAACGGCCCCATCACTCAAGCGGACAAGCTTTTTCAAAGTTTCTTTAGAACACAGCGGTACATCGCCATACAAAACAAGTGTGGGTAATAAACGATTTAGCTTTGGTAAAGCCTGTAAGAGCGCGTGACCTGTACCTTTTTGCTCTTTTTGTAAGACCGTTTTTACATTTCTAAAGCGCACTTCTAAGCTGGCCAAATGAACTAAAAATGATTGAACCTGCTCCGCCCCATGTCCAATGACAACAATCGGCTCGGCCTTGGGCGCAAGTGCTAATGCTGTTTCAAGCACATGCTGAAGTAACGGCTTTCCCGCTAAGGGCTGCAAGACCTTTGGTAAGGCCGATTTCATGCGCTTGCCTTGCCCAGCAGCCAAGATGACGATATTCATATGACTAATTATAGAGCTTAGAACCATCTAGATTTATTTGAATAGGAACTAATTAATCTTTGTTAATCCATGTCAGTGAAGACCACGAAGGTTCAATTGATTCACAGGCATCAATGCCTTCGTCGATAGCGCGGTCGCCCTCGTACGATTTACTTAAATGAGCTAAATCAGAATGAATAGTTAGATTCTGAAAATCAAAAGCATCCTGATCTAATAAATGGGAAGGAACAATGTGATGTAAGGAACGAAATAGATTTTCAATTCGTCCAGGAAAATCCCTCTCCCAATCACGTAATAATTTTTTCATCGCAGATCGTTGTAAGTTGGGCTGACTTCCACATAAGTCACACGGAATAATTGGAAATTCCATTGATTGTGCATAGCGTTCAATCAACTTTTCTGGAACATAGGCTAATGGCCGAATCACTAAATGGCGGCCATCATCTGAACGCAACTTCGGAGGCATTGCTTTGAGCTTGCCGCCATAAAACATATTTAGTAATAATGTTTCTAAGATGTCCTCGCGATGGTGACCTAAAGCAATCTTCGTTGCGCCAAGCTCATCCGCTACTCGATACAAAATCCCACGGCGTAAACGGGAACATAAACCACAAGTTGTTTTCCCCTCAGGAATCACGCGCTTCACAATGCTATAGGTATCCTGCTCTTCAATATGAAACGGGATATTAAGTTGACGCAAGTAATTAGGTAGCGTATCGCTTGGAAAGTTGGGCTGTTTTTGGTCTAAGTTGACAGCAACCAAATCAAATGAAATGGGGGCTCGCTCACGTAACTTCAGCAAAATATCTAGTAGGGTGTAGCTGTCTTTACCGCCAGATAAACACACCATCACTTTATCCCCATCGGCAATCATGCCAAAATCACCGATGGCCTGACCAACCAGACGACATAGTTTTTTATCTAGCTTATTTTCTTCAAATGCTTGCTTGCGAGGGTCTACCATCTGCGGCTCCAATTAGCCTTACGGTTGCTTCATCTTAAAGACTTCGACGCCAACTGCCTCACAATCCGGATAGACATCGGGCTTTGCAGTACTAACTCGAACTGCCATCACATTTGGATGCTCAAGAATTGCAGCAACAATTTCATCGCAGAGGGTCTCTTGTAAATGGATGTGCCCACGTTTGACGCGCTCAACAATTGTTTTACGAATGAAATCATAATCAAGTACCTCCTCTAAGCGATCCTGCTTCGGAGTATTTAGTTCCAAAGGAACATAAATCTCGACATTGAATATCACCCTCTGTTCAGCGCGCTTTTCAAAATCATGAACACCAATATTGATATAAACCTCGTAATCTTTTAAAAAAAGACGTCGACAATGTATCAGGCTTGGATGGGAAAGTAATGAGTACATAGAACCTATTATTTAATTTTGAACATCACATCACGGTCGGATGCCAATAAATGTTGCCCGCCATCAACATACAGTGTAGTGCCAGTAATGGACTTGGCGTTGGCCAAGAAAAATGCGGCGCTAGCTATGTCATGGGCGCTTGAAGAGAATCCCATCGGAGTTACTTGGTGGGCTTTCTCAAACTCGGACTGACTTTGATCGCCCGATGGTAAGGTAATTCCTGGGGCTAAACCAACCGAGCGCATATACGGCGCAAAATCACGAGCCATCATTTCAGTAGCAGTCAGCAATGCACTCTTAGAGAGCGTATAAGAAAAATAATCGGGATTTAAATTAATTAGTTTTTGATCCAAAAGCTGAATCGTTGCAGGAACAAAATCTTTGTTAATTGGCTGAGTCTTGAGGTGACGAAACATTGCTTGAGCCAAAATAATTGGTGCCGCTAGATTAATTTGTGTATGCCGCTCAATGAGGTCGGCGCTTACGGGATGATCAGTTTGGCTAGGACGATCGTATTCAAAAATCGCAGCGCTATTGATTAAACAATCAAT
This sequence comes from Polynucleobacter sp. HIN8, assembly GCF_030297615.1. Lineage (NCBI taxonomy): Bacteria > Pseudomonadati > Pseudomonadota > Betaproteobacteria > Burkholderiales > Burkholderiaceae > Polynucleobacter > Polynucleobacter sp. HIN8. The sequence goes on from NZ_AP028139.1 coordinate 1,925,167, forward strand.
TCTTGAGAAATGATCAATGCTTTTTAAGATCAGCGACTCTGCTTCTTTTTGATAGGCGAGATTTGCCTGTACTGCAATCGCCTCTACTCCCAATGCCCGAATCTCATCAAGTACAGCTTCAGCCTCTTGGGCGGATTGGCCATAATGAATAATGACATTCCAGCCCTGGTTGGCAAAATGCAAGGCGATTTCCCGACCAAGACGCTTGGCTGCGCCGGTGACCAAAACTGTCCGATCTACCATTGTTTTCATAGGCTGTAGAAAAACTCACTTAGACTAGCGAGCTATGGATATTAACCTGACCAAGGCCGAAGCGGAGCATTTAAAAGCTGTCCTGACCAAAATTTCCCAAGAAATTGAGGAAAAAGGTGGCTGGATTCCTTTTTCACGCTACATGGAAATTGCTTTGTATCAGCCAAATCTTGGTTATTACACAAGCGCCCTTGAGAAATTTGGACGCTTTGGTGATTTCTTAACAGCTCCAGAAATTAGTCCATTTTTTGGTCAAACCATCGTCAATACAATTCTGCCAGTCCTCGATAAATTAAGAATCTATGGGCACCCGACCCGGGTGATCGAAATCGGTGCCGGTACTGGGCAACTTGCCAAAACGATCCTATTAGACCTGCATCGACGTGGCTTTACCTTAGATGAATATCACATCATTGACGTATCACCCAACTTAATTGAGCGTCAACACGAATTATTATTTGATGTATGTCAAAGTCACGGGATTCAAACACGTTGCCAGTGGCATTCAGAGTTTTTACCAAGCTTTCATGGTGTCATTCTGGCCAATGAAGTGCTCGACGCGATTCCATGTGAACGCATTGTCTACCAAGATCATGCTTGGTACTACGCTGGAGTTGGACTCGGATCTAAGCCGGACCAACCCCTTACATCGGCACCTGGAGCACAACTAGAGATCCAGCCATCAATTGACAACGTTGCTGATGGATACATTACCGAAATCCATCCTCAGGCAGAGGCATGGTTTAAACAGCTAATCAATCGATTTGAACAAGGTCTCTTATTGATGATTGACTATGGCTTTCATCATCATGAATATTATCACCCCCAACGAAATACTGGAACGCTGATGGCGCATTACCGTCATCAAGCACTAACTAATGTTCTTACTCTTCCAGGAATATCGGATATCACTTGCCATATTAATTTTTCAAGCCTTTTGCATTCAATTGAAGATGCAGAGAATAGTCAGTCATTTTTTTCTAGCCAAGCAACTTATTTATTAGATGCTGGCATTACCGATCTGGTATTGCAGCAATCTGACCCGAATGATCCTCAGCAAATGATCGCAATATCCAACGGGATTCAGAAACTAATCTCAGAGGCAGAAATGGGCGAACTATTCAAAGTATTGGCTTTTGGGAAAAACTTGGGCAGTCTTGATTTAGACCTCCATGCACTCCCTGGCTTTAGAGGTCGTAATCGTGTTTATTGAGATAAGGTCTCTTGAATCAGTAAGAGGCGCGCCTTCTCAAGCTCCGCATGAATTGCTTTACCTAGCTCATTAACATTAGAACGTTGGCTCACAGACGCAGCAATTTGTCCGGCATCAATACCCATCAATTGATTGACAAGCGTTACCCAAATAGCAGTATCAACTCCTAGCGCCTCATAAAGAACCAGTAATTCGCTAATGCGATTTGGCTTACGCCACAAATCCGCTCGATTAAAAAATGCCAGCATATCCTTGGCGATTAATTTGGTATGCACGACCTCAAAATCAGCAACAATCTGGCAATAATCGGTAATCTCATTAGGCCACTTTGAACCCTTGGCCCATTCCTGGATCTCTGTTGATGAAATGAATCTTAATAAACATGCCATACGTTGATTTAATCGTGGGCTTACTCGGTCGATTAATTGCATTGCTTGCCGAATACGCTCTTGAGCTGCCTCTTGATGCCACTGTTTCTCAAAGCTGGCTGGCAAAACATCGGATAGGGCATTGCAGTGATTGAGTGTTTCGATAAAGCGGAGCGGCTCTGTTTCTTCCATGGCGCGCGATAACTCTTGCCAGATGCGCTCCCTGGATAAGGTTTCTAGCTCTAGTGCCTCAACCATTTGCCTCATGTGAAGAAGTGTCTCGGGGGCGATATGAAAATCTCCAAAACGTGCTGCAAAGCGGGCGACGCGCAATACCCTTAAAGGGTCCTCCAAAAAGGCCTTCGAGACGTGTCGCAATACGCCGGCCTTTAGATCAGCCTGACCACCGTAGGGATCGACGATCTCACCAACCGGCTCACCAATCTCATTTACTTCTTGGGCCATGGCATTCATTGTCAAATCACGGCGCTGCAGATCCTCTTCTAAGGTCACAGTAGGATCTGCATGGAATATAAAACCTTGGTGACCTGGAGCTGTTTTGCGCTCCGTCCTAGCTAGGGCATATTCATGATTCGTGACGGGATGCAAAAACACTGGGAAATGACTTCCTACTGGCCGAAATCCCTTTTCTATCATTTGATCGGCTGTACTGCCAACCACCACATAATCGATATCATGAACCGCTTTTCCAAGCAAACGGTCCCGCACCGCACCGCCAACTTGATAAATCTTCAAGTCAGCAAACTCTCAATGCGCTGTTTGGTGATCTTAAAATCTTCGACCAAAGCATCTTTTGCACCCACAGCCAATACATTGGGGATACTCATGGAGGCAATATTGTCACGTGACATTAATGTTGGGCCTGGACTAAGCTCAAATGCCAGTGCTTGCAAGTATCCAACCCAATTCGGCAATGAAATAACTAGACGGTCTTTGCCTGCTTTACGAGCCGCAAATTCAACCAACTGTTTCATCGTAAAGACCTGAGGACCAACCAAATCATAGGACTGATGAATGGTGTGCGGATGCGTTAGTGCCATTACAAATGCACTGGCAACATCGTTGACGCTCACCGGCTGGAATTGAGCACTTGAATATGCCAATGGAATGATTGGGAATATTCTCGCTAAGCTAGCAAAGGTATTAATGAATTGATCTTGCTCTCCAAAAATGACCGATGGCCTAAAAATGGTCCAATCTAAATCACTAGCTCGAACACGATTTTCACCGTCACCTTTACTACGTTGGTACATTGAAGGGCCATTTGAATCCGCGCCCAGCGCGCTCATATGCAAATAGCGCTTGAGTTGCTTGCTTTTCATGGCCGCAATGATTGCTTGGGGCAAGTCCACATGGGCTCTCTTAAAACCCGGACCATATGGTTTTGCTTCGTGATCTTGCAAAATACCGACTAAATTAATGACTGCCCCTTGTGGTTTCACATCTTCACACAGGCGCTCAATCACTTCTGGCTGATTCACATCCGCCTCAACCAATGTCACACTAGGCAATAGTCGAAGGTCTCGCATTGCGCTATATCGACGCGATGGGACCAAGACGGAGTAGCCTTTACTTTGAAGTTTCTGGCCAATGGTTTTACCAACAAAGCCGCTACCACCAATTAATAAAATGTCATGTTTCATGGTAACTCACTCAATACAGCAGTTTTAGGTGCAATCACTCCAAGCCTCTGTTTCATGGGGGTCGTTTGACCATCCATCAAAATCGAATAGTAGCTCGCATTTGCAAGCACATTCTTAACGTACGTCCGAGTCTCATTAAAGGGGATGGATTCCACAAAAATTGCCCCCTCAGTGGTTTGATTTAACTTTTCTCGCCATGATTTGGGACGAGAAGGTCCAGCATTGTATGCGGCGGATGCCAGGACCCAAGAATCATCGAGATCTTTAAGAACCATATTTAGATAATGACTACCCAAGGTTAAATTAACTTGCGTTTCTTTAAGACGCTCATTGGTATACGAACTCATACCAATTTTCTTAGCAACATACTTAGCAGTATTGGGCATCACCTGCATCAACCCCGAAGCACCCACTGACGATGATGCATTGGTAATAAACCGAGACTCTTGACGAATCAGGCCATAAGCCCAGGCTAAATTCAAATCGATGGTTTTAGCAATCGGGCTAAGTTGATCCTTAAAAGGGGTTGGATAACGAAGAGCAAAATCATGCTCCCCTTTTGTGCGATCAGCCGTATTAACCGTTCGATCATATAAATGGATTCGTTTAGCATATTCAGCGGCGGCTAATAATTGGCGATCGCTCATACCGCGCAACTCCCAGTTCCATTCACGATTGCCTTCAAAGCGGAGATTCATGGCATAAAAACGCTCAGCCCGATTAAATCCCGGGCGTTTACCCATCTCCTTAATTTCAGCATCACCAACTCTCACTTTTGGTGGGATAACGATTGGTTTAGCTAATTCCTCCCGTGCCAACTGACCATAAAAATTAAACTGGTCTTCCAGTAAATGAAACTGGGCATTGGCTTTTTCAGAATCTCCCAATTCTTTGAATGATCTTCCGTACCAATAGGTCCACGCAGGATCGCGTTGACGAACTACCGGATTCATCGATTCAATCGAGTCACGTACTAGCTGCCAATCATAAGCACGTAAAGCGGTGCGTACTTTCCATTCCTGTGTTTCTGCGGATAGCAAGGGATTAAAACCAAGTTGCTGTTGACGTCGATACGCATCGTATGCATTTCGATCTAAGCGTTTTGCTAAAAATTGACCAATCACACCCCATGCCATCGCTTGATCTTCTTTGTTATAGCGTAAATTGGATTGTGAAAAGTCGCGGTATGTTTTACTGGGATCCGCCCTTGCGCTACGCACAATGCTAGCAATCGGATCATCACCGCCAATGCGTCGCCCTGCTGTTTCAAAATTCATTTCGGCAGCCGCTCGTCCAAGTGCTCTAGCCTGAGCACTCGTTAAGCCATTTGCTTGCACTAATGCGGGTACGAGCTCCTGACAGGCAGATCCAAAATGACGTGGATCAATCATCACTTTTAATGCATCCTGCCCAACAAGCTTTGCATCCTCCTGCTTCATAAGTCGCGATTGAAGTGCATAACACTTCACATTGGTGTCATCATCTAAGACAAATTTTGGGTATTCCCGGTCAAATTGAGACCAATCTTTTCGTTTACCAAGAACCAACAACCAATCGTTGCGCATCCGATCACCAATTGCGGTTCCCTCATAGGTTTTTAAGAATGCACCAACTTCCTCGTCGACCGAGGAATCAGCGCGCGCCTCATTCCCCTTATCGAACATTTGGGGCTTAATCCGAAAATACCGCACATAATCCGTATCTGGATAGCTGTTTAATTGTGCGGAGAGCTGTTGGGTTTTTGGTACATCATTACGCCGCGCAGCATCCCGCAGCTCAATAAATAATTTATCAGCCTCTGTGAGCTCGTAGGCGGCGGGCTGGCTCGCAGAGGATTTGCTCACGTTTGGTTTTTTTGCAAAACCACTGTTCCAAGCGCCCATGCAAAGCACCAGAACCGCCGATAAAAGAAAGGGGGCAGTCGGGCCTTTTGGCTTAAAAGTAAAGTTTTGGCTCATCGTGCTATTTTCACCCGATAATAAGTGCCATGCATACCCCTATTCAGCAAATTCGGCAGGATCTCTTAAATCAGCGCTCGTCATTTGCCCAGTCATCCGAATTTGATTCCTCATATGCTCTTTTTTTATCCCAATTTCGTCAATTTCTTCTCCAAGAAGGAAAGGGATACCGGTCAATTGCATTTTGCTGGCCTTACCGCGACGAACTTGATCTGCGGGAACCCCTGCGAGAGTGGCAATCCTCGAACTCGGATCGATGCCTCCTGTTACCTAAAGTTAGAGCCGATCGGCAATTGAGTTTTTATACTTGGTCGGACTCAGACCCACTAGTTCACAATACCTATGGGATTGCGGAACCCGATCCGACAGCAAGCGGTGTACAAACCGAGAACCCCGACTGCATCCTAATCCCCTGCCTTGGCTGGCTGAACTATCAAAACCAGTTTTGGCGACTCGGATATGGCGGGGGATATTTTGATCGAACTATAGCTTCCTTAAAGCTTACAGGGCATCGATTTATAACGGCTGGTATCGCTTTTGACTGGCAAGCACTGGATCACCATCGCTGGACCCCTCAGGTCCATGACCAAGCCCTTGATCTTATGATTACTAACTCCGGGATCCACCAAAATACGTCTATGGCTTAGCGGCGTTGTCCAATTGTAAATTTTGAACGATACGGATTACGGGATCTGCTTGATTAAGTGAGTAAAAATGCAGACCGGGCACTCCAGCAACGATGAGTTGTTCGCATAGTGCACTGACTACGTCCTCACCAAATGCCTTAATTGAAGCGCTGTCATCGCCATAAGCCAAAAGACGCAAACGAATCCAACGCGGAATTTCTGCGCCGCATGCATCTGAAAACCGGAGTAATTGGGTACTGCTTGTAATTGGCATAATGCCGGCAACCACAGGAACGTCAACGCCCAGTTGATAAGCGTCGTCCACAAACCGAAAATACGCATCGCTATTAAAGAAGTATTGGGTAATCGCTGAGTTGGCACCGGCCTTAATTTTTTGAGCAAAGTATGCAATATCTTTGCTTGGGGATTGGGCTTGAGGATGCGTCTCTGGATAAGCTGCTACCTCGATATGAAACCAATCACCGGTCTGTTGGCGAATGAATTCAACGAGTTGGTTGGCATGCTGTAACTCGCCGTATTGGCCCATGCCAGATGGCAAATCACCACGCAACGCCACAATTCGTTTGATGCCCAATGCCTTATATTGCGAGAGAAGCTGCGTAATCAATTCTTTGGAACTGCCCACACACGATAAATGGGGCGCAACGAGCTCTCCGGCCCGATGAATGGCCTCAACCGTCTGCAAGGTTCCTGATTGAGTCGATCCGCCCGCACCAAAGGTTACTGAGTAAAAGGCGGGCTTTAATGCTGCTGAAATTCGCTCCCGCGTTTGCAGCAAGCGCGCCTCCCCCTCCGGGGTTTTGGGGGGGAAGAACTCGACGCTTAACTCCATAGCAGACCCTTTAAGCTTTTAATAACGATAGGTTTCAGGCTTAAAGGGGCCTTCCTTCTGAACCCCAATATAGGCGGCCTGCTGATCTGATAGCTCAGTGAGCTGCGCATTCAATTTCTTAAGCTGCAAACGGGCAACTTTTTCGTCTAAGTGCTTAGGCAAGGTATAGACCCCTACAGGGTATTTATTGGTTCCTGCCGCTCCCCAGAGTTCGATCTGCGCAATCACTTGATTTGCGAACGAAGAGCTCATGACATACGAGGGATGCCCTGTGCCGCAACCTAAATTGACTAATCGGCCCTTGGCCAAAATAATAAGGCGCTTTTCAGGAAGACCATTTGCCGCTGGGAAAATGACATGATCAACTTGGGGCTTAATTTCTTCCCATTGGTATTTTTCAATACTGGCAATATCAATTTCATTATCAAAATGGCCAATATTGCAAACAATCGCCTGGTCTTTCATTTTCTTCATGTGATCATGCGTTATGACATGATAGTTACCTGTCGCTGTAACAAAGATATCGGCTTTATCAGCGGCGTACTCCATTGTCACCACACGATACCCTTCCATCGCGGCCTGTAATGCACAGATCGGGTCAACTTCGGTCACCCATACTTGAGCGGAAAGTGCACGTAATGCTTGGGCTGAACCTTTACCTACATCACCATAACCAGCCACAACGGCTACCTTACCGGCAATCATGACATCGGTCGCACGCTTAATCGCATCCACTAAAGATTCGCGGCAGCCATATAAGTTATCAAATTTACTCTTGGTTACGGAGTCGTTGACGTTAATAGCCGGGAAATGCAGCTCGCCCTTTGCATGCATTTGATAGAGGCGATGCACACCCGTCGTTGTCTCTTCAGTGACGCCGTTAACTTTGGCTAATCGCGTTGAATACCATGTTGAATCAATCGCCAATTTACTTTTAATTGCCGCAAAAAGAATCCGCTCTTCTTCGCTGGTTGGATGATTGAGAACAGCTAGATCTTTTTCAGCCTTAGTACCTAAATGCAGCAATAAGGTTGCGTCGCCACCATCATCCAAGATCATATTGCTATAACCACCGTCTGCCCATTCAAAGATCTTGTGGGTGAAATCCCAATACTGCTCAAGAGTCTCGCCTTTAATCGCAAATACGGGGGTGCCATTCGCAGCGATTGCGGCGGCGGCATGATCTTGTGTTGAATAAATATTGCACGACGCCCAACGGACTTCGGCACCTAAGGCTTCAAGGGTCTCAATGAGAACGGCGGTCTGAATGGTCATGTGTAACGATCCGGTAATGCGTGCGCCTCGTAAGGGTTGCTTGGCGGCAAACTCTTCGCGGATAGCCATCAAACCGGGCATCTCGGTTTCAGCAATTTTGATTTCTTTACGACCAAAATCGGCCAAACCAATATCGGCAATTGCAAAATCGCCATTTAGCTTTAAATCAGCAACAGTATTCATGAAATAGCTCCAGCTAAAGAATGCCAGTGGAGCCAGTATTGACTCGCTAACCGCTAGCATTCGGGTTAGCGAGCGCAGTTGCAATGAAGTTACTAAGTAACTCCCCTTCAAGCCTGGGGGGCGAAAATACGCCCCTTGCAACGCTCCTTGAAGGAATTGCCTAAATTGTAATCAATTTCGGGCTAAAGGCCTGCCGCACCCTTCAAAGTAGCCGCTTTATCCTTGCGCTCCCAAGTGAATTCAGGCTCCTCACGGCCAAAATGGCCATATGCAGCGGTCTTTTTGTAAATGGGTCGCAAAAGATCAAGCATTTTCACAATACCTTTCGGACGAAGATCAAAATGCTCCGATACTAATTTTGCAATCTGCTCGTCGGCAATCTTGCCCGTACCAAAGGTGCTAACCATGACCGATGTGGGACGGGCGACCCCAATCGCATACGAAATTTGGATGAGGCATTTGCTTGCCAAACCAGCGGCAACCACGTTCTTCGCTACATAGCGGCCAGCATAGGCAGCGGATCGATCAACCTTCGATGGATCTTTTCCAGAAAATGCACCGCCGCCATGAGGAGCGGCACCGCCATAGGTATCCACAATAATTTTGCGACCTGTAAGACCACAATCGCCTTGCGGACCTCCAATTACAAAGCGACCGGTTGGATTCACTAAATATTTAATATCCCCTTTAATTAAATGCTTTGGTAAAACCGGTTTGATAATTTCTTCAATCACTGCTTCACGCAATTTCTCCAAAGGAATATCAGCAGCATGCTGAGTCGATAACACCACGGTATCGATCGAGTCTGGTTTTCCATTCACATAGCGTAAGGTCACTTGGGATTTTGCATCGGGGCGCAACCAATTTAGGCGTCCATCACGACGCAATTGAGATTGACGCTCCACTAGGCGGTGCGACAAATAAATGGGTAAAGGCATTAGCTCAGGAGTCTCATCACAGGCATAACCAAACATTAATCCCTGATCACCAGCACCCTGATCCAAACCATCATCGTGTGCCTTATCAACCCCCTGAGCAATGTCTGGACTCTGTTTGTCATAGGCTACTAAAACTGCGCACCCTTTGTAATCGATGCCATATTCTGTGTTGTCGTACCCGATCTCGCGCAAAGTATTGCGTGCGACTTGAATGTAATCAACATTGGCGTTAGTTGTAATTTCGCCGGCAAGAACCACTAAGCCAGTGTTGCAAAGGGTCTCGGCAGCAACACGTGCCTTCGGGTCCTGCGCCAAAATGGCATCTAGGATTGAATCCGAGATTTGGTCTGCAACTTTATCGGGATGTCCTTCAGAAACAGATTCTGAGGTAAAGAAATAATCGTTAGCCATTCTATTCTCCATTTGTTTAAGCACTGACAACGCCACGTGCCGGGGAATACAACGGCGACGCTTTAGCAGATTTTTTTAATTCGCCCCGCAAGTTGTCTTTAACTCGGCGAATAATAAGATTCTATCTTATTTAACGACTGGTCGCTAAACCCCATTTTGAATTGAATATCATTAGCACATGTCACATTGGGCGTTGCATTTCATTCTAAAAAGTGTCGCCAGTCTCCCTTTGGGTTTGGCCCAAATTCTGGGTGGCTTCGGCGGGATTGTGGCCTTCACCTTTTTTCCTCATTTTCGGAGCTTATTTCAAGAAAATTACCACCACGCTATGCAACTGCATGGCAAGACAATCCATCCGCTGAAAGCAGCAGCAGCCTCGGGAATGCTATTTATCGACAGTCTTTGGATCTGGCATAACCCCCAAAAGGCCCTTGAACGGGCTAACGTTCAAGACTGGAGCCCAGTCGACCAAGCGGTTCAAGAGGGCAAGGGCTTAGTGATGCTCACACCCCACTTAGGGGGCTTTGAAATCATCCCTCGGATACTGGCTACTCATTTCCCGGCAACCATTTTGTATCGACCGGCTCGTCAAGAATGGTTAAATAACCTAATTGAGGAGCAGCGCGCCTATCCGAACATGCATTTTGTACCTACAAACCTCCAGGGAGTTCGCAAAATGGTTAAAGCCCTTCAGGAGGGCGAGGCAATTGGCATTCTTCCAGATCAAGTTCCAAGTGGTGGCGATGGGGTGTGGGTGAAGTTTTTTAATCGCTACGCCTACACCACACCCCTGCCGGCTCGCCTGGCCAATCGTAACCAAACCCCGGTCATTCTGTTCTCAGCAATTCGTAAATCACTCGGCCAGGGCTGGACGATTAAAGCCCATCGCTTGGCATCATTTTCTGATGATGCGCATCATGCGGCTACGCAAATGAACCAAGCCATCGAGGCGGTCATTCTTGAGGCTCCAGAACAATTCATTTGGTCATACAACCGCTATAAACACCCGGAGGGTGCAGAACTTCCACCCCAAGAGTAAATGATTTGATGAGCTGGCTGCATACCTTCTTGAATTACATTGGCCTAAGTATTCTGAGGCTTTTTGCTTTCTTGCCCTACGCCTGGACGGTTCAAATCGGGTATGCCCTCGGATACTTATTTGGACGACTTCCCCATCAACGCAAATATGTGGTGCTTCGAAATTTACAACTCTGTTTTCCAAATCTTACCTCCCATCAAATACAAAGATTGGCTAACGAACATTGGCGACTCTTAGGGCGCGCCGTAATTGAAAGAAGCCGTGTTTGGCTTGGTAGTGCAAAACAAATTTTTTCCTTGGTTGATATTGAAAGTGAAATTCCTCTGGGCGATAACAAGCCCAGGATTTTGGTGATTCCGCACTTTGTCGGTTTTGAATGCGGATTTATGGCACTTTCTGCCCTTGGGGAAAAAAATGGCTGGCAGCGCGGCGCGGGACTATATCAAAACATGAAAAATCCATTTTTCAATCAAAAAATCATCGAATGGCGCAACCGATTTGGTGCTAAATCGATTAATCGTCAGAATCGGCTCTTTGATTTAATTCGGGAGATTCGGAAGGGTAATTTTGTCGTGATTGCACCTGATATCGATTTAGGACCGAAAGACTCGGCGTTTGTACCCTTTTTTGGAATTCAAACCAATACGATTACTGCCATTTCACGTCTAGCTAAAGCATGTGGAGCAGAAGTGTGTTTAATGATCACAACACTCAATCCGGATAAGAGTAAGTACATTTGCAAAATCCACAAAGCATTGCCTAATTTTCCAAGCGATGATCCAGTAGCTGATACCGCTCGACTAAATCAATACTTTGAAGAAGAAATTCGTCAACGCCCTGCTGAGTATTATTGGGTTCATAAGCGCTTCAAATATCGACCTCCGGGCGAAGCAAGCTTGTATGATTAGGCTCACACAGACCAACAGCATGTTATGACCCGATTACGCTTTACCAAAATGCATGGTGCCGGTAATGACTTTATTGTCATTGATGGAACTCGCCAAGATATTCGATCAATTACTCCAGCGATATGGCGCAAGCTAGCACATCGTCAACTTGGTGTCGGAGCCGATCAAATTTTGATCGTTGAACCAAGCAACCTGCCTAATGTCGACTTCAGATACCGCATATTTAATGCCGATGGTGGTGAAGTAGAGCAATGCGGAAATGGCTCGAGATGCTTTGTGCGTTTTGTGCATGAAGAGGGCTTAAGCACTAAAAATGAAGTTCGAGTTGAAGTCAGCAACGGCCTTCTAACTCTTAAACGCCTAGCCAATGGCTCTGTAGAGGTTGATATGGGTAGGCCGATTTTTAACCCTCCTGAAATACCTTTCAATCCATCAGGCCTTACAAGTAAACAAGAATTACACGAAACCCTTTATGCGCTCCCTCTCAGTCGCAATAGCGGCGCGCATGCCGATTGGATTGCTGCCTTATCGATGGGGAACCCCCACGCCGTTCAGGTCGTTGAAGATATTGAAAGTGCGCCAGTGTTGATCGATGGACCTTTAATTGAGTCGCATCCTGCCTTCCCAAATCGAGTCAATGCCGGTTTTATGCAGATTCTTAATCGCCATTCCATTCGATTGCGAGTCTATGAGCGCGGTGCGGGTGAGACCCTATCGTGTGGTACCGGTGCATGCGCTGCAGCTGTATCGGGCATTCGCCGTGGACTACTAGACTCACCAGTCAATGTAAGCACCCGCGGCGGAGAACTTGAGATTATGTGGGATGGTTTTAAGAATCCCAACGCGGTAGTATTAATGCGTGGGCCTACGCAAACGGTGTACCGTGGCGAAATCGATTTAGATACGCTTTAAATTCCGTATCGATTTCGGTAATCTTGAACTGCTGGAAGAAAGGTTTGCAATTGCTGGTCATGCGATTGCTGTAAATAATGCATTAAACCCTCTAAATTGGCGATTGCAATCACCGGCAATCCAAATTCTTGTCCAACACTTTGCACCGCAGAGTATTGACCAACCTTGAGCGCGTCTCCTGATTTTTCCATTCGATCGAGTGCAATTAATACTGCACAAGGCTTAGCACCAGCTCGAACAATTAAATCAACTGACTCACGCACCGAGGTGCCCGCTGAAATCACATCATCAATAATGACAACTCGGCCACGAACGGGGGCGCCAATTAAGGTTCCGCCTTCACCATGATCTTTCACCTCTTTGCGGTTATAGGCAAAAGGGGTATTGCGTCCAGAACGTGCTAGTGCAATTGCCGTACTCGCTGCCAAAGTAATCCCTTTATATGCGGGCCCAAAGAGCATATCAAAATCAATGTTTGATCCAAGCAGTGCTTGCGCGTAAAACTCACCAAGCTTTCCCAGTTGCGCGCCATCGTTAAAGAGCCCGGCATTAAAAAAATAGGGGGACAATCGCCCGGCCTTCGTTTTAAACTCGCCAAAGGACAATACTTTTGCTTCAAGCGCGAATTGAATAAAGTCCGACTGATTTTTTTCTGGATTTACACTCATAGGTCTGTATGTTACGCATCATTTCTGCCAATCTCAATGGCATTCGCTCCGCGGCCAAAAAAGGCTTTATGGAGTGGATGCACGATCAACATGCTGATTTTATCTGCGTACAAGAACTCAAAGCGCAAGAGTCTGACCTAGAGCCAGCAATTCGATCTCCCAACGGACTAAATTCGTATTTTCATTACGCTGAGAAAAAAGGGTATAGCGGTGCGGGAATCTACACCCCCCACCCCATTGATGATCTGCAAATTGGATTTGGTAATCCCGAATTCGATGCCGAGGGGCGTTATGTCGAAATCTCGATCGGTTCCCTTTCAGTGGTCTCAGTTTATATGCCATCCGGCTCAAGCTCACCTGAACGCCAAGAAGCTAAATTTCGCTTTCTGGATACCTTTTTACCCCATCTCATCAAACTCAAACAAAAAGGTCGGCAGGTTGTGTTGTGCGGTGACGTCAATATTGCACATCAAGAAATTGATTTGAAGAACTGGAAAGGGAATCTAAAGAATTCAGGGTTCTTACCCGAAGAGCGCGCTTGGTTAACCAGGCTTTTTGCGAAGGAGGGTTACATGGATGTTTATCGATATCTCGAGCCTCATGCAAGCGATAGCTGCTATACCTGGTGGAGTCAACGAGGCCAAGCGTATGCCAAGAATATAGGGTGGCGTATTGATTATCAAATCGCCACGCCAGAGTTTGGCAAGTCCGCTAAGAAGGCTGGTGTTTATAAAAAGCAGCGCTTCTCAGACCATGCGCCGCTTATGATTGAGTACGACTGGGCGCTTTAACCTGCATCCGGATTGCAATCCCAATCAAGATAAGCACCGGGATACCAATGAGTGCGGTCGAGATAAAAAAGCTCTCGTAGCCAAAGCGGTCAACATATACTCCAGAAAATCCGGCCATCCATTTTGGTAGCAATACCATCATTGAACTAAATAATGCATATTGCGTTGCTGAGTACTGCACATTTGTTAATGAAGATAGATAAGCAATAAAAGCAGCCGAGGCGATACCAGAGCTCAGATTATCCGCTGAGATCACCCAAATTAAACCCGTCAAATCATGACCGCGTGTACTAAGCCAAGCAAAAAGAAGATTACTGGCTGCTGAGAGAATGGCTCCCAAAAATAAAATACGCATGACACCAAAACGTAATGCCAGAATCCCACCAATAAATGCACCCAATAAGGTCATGATGACCCCGAATACTTTTGTGACTGCCGCTACCTCATCCTTGGTATAGCCCATATCGACATAAAACGGGTTCGCCATAATCCCCATCACAACATCACTAATGCGGTAGACAGCTATGAGCGCCAGGATTAAAAAAGCATGCCAACGATAGCGACCGATAAAATCCGCAAAGGGCTGAATAAGAGTTTGCAAAAGCCATTCACCCGCAGAGCGTGCCTTGGGTAGTTGGATAATTTGGGGTTCCGGACTGAGTAACGTTGTTATTACACCAATACTCATCGATAACGCCATCACCAAATAGGCAAATTGCCAGGCGTTCGTAAAGTACAAGCTGGTGCTTTCTTCAGCACGAGCAGCAAGCCACAATGCCCCGGCTCCCGCCCAAATCATCGCCAAGCGATACCCTGTTTGATAGCTGGCTGCCAATGCTGCTTGATACTCGGCTTTGGCCGACTCAATCCGAAAAGCATCAAGCGCAATATCTTGGGTGGCTGAAGCAAAGGCGACTAATAATGCAAACCAAATAATGACTTGTAAGTCTTGTTTGGGATCGCTCATCGCCATGCCGACTAAGCCGACCATAATCAGCGCTTGAGCAAGTAACAGCCAACTACGCCGACGCCCTAGACGTTTTGTGATTCCGGGAATTGGCACTCGGTCTACCAACGGCGCCCAAAGCCACTTCCCGGCATAAAACAGGCCAACCCACGATAAATAGCCAATGGTACTGCGATCAATACCGAGCTCTCTGAGACGAAAACTTAAGGTACCTAATACCAAAAGAAGCGGAAGTCCGGCTGAGAATCCTAAAAAGAAAATACGAATGCTGGGCCATTCAAAATAGACCCGTAAATCATTGAACCAAGAGCGAATGCTATTTAGCTCCACACACGCGATAGATTGCTAAGCTGCCAAATAAATTAGGTAGCCAGTGGACTGTCTTGCCGTGATGCAAAACAACCCGTCCCAAAATCTCAATTCCTAATTTGTGTGCCAAGGCTTCAAAATCAGCAATGGTCAGAACCCGGACGTTGGGCGTATTAAACCACTCATATGGTAACGATTTCGAAACGGGCATGCGACCCAGAGCAACCGCATAACGGTGCGACCAGTGTCCAAAGTTTGGAAACGATACAACGCATTGTTTTCCGACACGTACAACTTCTCGCAAAATACGCTCCGTTTGATGAATCGTCTGCAAGGTCTGCGATAACACGACGGTATCAAAACTTTGATCCTTGAAAAGCGCTAAACCGCCTTCCAAATCCTGCTGGATTACATTTAGGCCCTTTTCCACACAAGCCAATACAGCAGTATCGGTAATTTCAACACCATAAGTGATTGCCTTGCGCTTTGCACGAATGAACTCGAGGAACGAGCCGTCACCACAACCTAAATCCAGCAAGGAGCTGTTCGTTTCAACCCAATTCGCGATCGCATCAAAATCGGATCTTAATTGCATTTTGCCTCCGCCATCGTCGCAAAATAGGCCCGCACTAACCGGTGATAGCGTTCATCATCCAGTAAAAATGCATCGTGTCCATGCGGTGCATCAATTTCGGCATAACTTACATCGGTTTTATTGTTGAGCAAGGCTTGCACAATTTCACGACTGCGATCGGGCGAAAATCGCCAATCCGTTGAAAAGCTGATGACCAAAAATTTAGCACGGACATTCGCTAGCGCTTGACTCAAGTCACCCTGGTAGCGCTTTGCTGGATCAAAATAGTCCAAGGCCCGCGTAATCAATAAATAGGTATTGGCATCAAAATAGCCGGAGAACTTATCGCCTTGATGCCGTAAATAGCTCTCAACGGCAAATTCCACATCAAAACTAAATCGATACTCGTCTGGCGCGCCAGCTAAGCGCTGTAAATCACGTCCAAACTTTTCAGCCATATCATCATCCGATAGATATGTGATATGGCCCACCATCCGCGCTAAGCGTAAACCACGTTTTGGAACGACGCCATGTTTGTAGTAATCGCCGCCATAAAAATCAGGGTCTGACAAAATTGCATTACGGGCAACCTCATTAAAGGCAATATTCTGAGCGCTGAGCTTTGGCGTCGAGGCAATCACCACACAATGGGCGACGCGCTCTGGATATTGAGTGGCCCACGACATCGCCTGCATACCACCCAAACTTCCGCCCATCACAGCCGCAAATTTTCTAATGCCCATTTGATCAGCTAAGCGCGCTTGAGCATTGACCCAATCCTCAACGGTGAGCACTGGAAAGCGAGCTCCATAGGGCTCATTGGTTTGTGGGTTAATGCTCATGGGCCCTGTTGAGCCAAAACACGAACCTAGATTATTCACCCCAATCACAAAAAAATGATTGGTATCGACTGGCTTACCAGGTCCAACCATGTTGTCCCACCAGCCCAACTCATTTGAATTATCAAGATCAATGCCCGCTACATGATGCGATGCATTCAGCGCGTGGCAAATCAGAACCGCATTGCTCGCATTTGCATTGAGCTGTCCGTAGGTTTCGACAACTAAATTATATTGATCAATGCTAGCGCCACTTTGAAGCCTCAGGGGCGCATCAAAATGATAAGTTTTCTTTGAAAGATGCAGCTCATTCATGCAGTAAGCAGAATTCGTAGGCTTGGTTCAATTCCTTCGCTAGGCAACTTTCTAAAGCCACTTCGAGCAAAGCGATGCCAACGACCAACCACATAACTCATCAAAAGTGCAGACTGTAAACCGGCCGTATCCGAAGCTGCGCCATCCTGATGTTGACTTTGTGCAATACGCAATGATTGCTTAAGGGATGTTTCCACACGATCTAAAACTTGATTAATACGTTCCTGAAGGCGCTCATCCTCCTGCAGCAATGCGTCGCCCAGTAAAACACGCACCATGCCAGGATTTTTCTCAGCAAAAACTAATAGCATTTGCACCATCCCTTTCACTTGCGCAATGCCTAGTTCCTCTTTTTGATTAATCTGATTAATAAGCCCAAAAATTGTTTGCTCGATGAATGCGATTAAGCCTTCAAACATTTGTGCTTTACTTGCAAAATGCCGATAGAGAGCAGCCTCTGAAACACCGATCTTGGCAGCTAAAGCAGCCGTTGTGACTCGATCACCACTTGGGTTTTGTAGCATCTCGGCCAAAATCTGCAGAATCTGTAAGCGACGCTCACCTGGGCGTGGGCGCTTGCGAGTCTTAGTCTCGCCCCCGCTAATCTCAGAAGCTGATTCTTGATGAAGAGGGCTACCGCTGCTGTTCATGATTATTTTTTTATCTAGAACGTATCATGGTACCAAAAGCTTGTTCCGTCAGGATTTCTAAGAGAAGAGAGTGCTCAATTCGGCCATCAATAATGTGCACCGAGTTCACCCCACTCTTGGCAGCATCTAAGGCAGACGAAATTTTGGGGAGCATCCCGCCAGAAATCGTTCCGTCTGCAAATAACGCATCAATCTCGCGCGCACTTAAATCCGTCAAGAGTTTGCCTGCCTTATCCATGACGCCCGGTATATTAGTCATCATCACTAATTTTTCGGCCTTCAAGATTTCAGCCATTTTGCCGGCAACTAAATCAGCGTTGATGTTGTAGGCTTGGCCTTCTTCACTAAAGCCAATCGGTGAAATTACTGGAATAAACGCATCGTCTTGCAAAGCTTTCACTACGGCTGGATTGATTGATTCAATTTCACCCACAAAACCGAGATCAATCGGTGCGCCTGAGGGAATTTGTTCATTAGGAACCATCATTTTCTTAGCATGGATTAAGCCACCATCTTTGCCGGTTAAGCCAACTGCCTGACCGCCAAAATGATTGATTAGCATCACGATGTCTTGCTGAACCTCGCCACCCAATACCCACTCAACCACTTCCATCGTCTCTTCATCGGTAACCCGCATTCCCTGAATAAAAGTGCCGGTCTTACCAATTTTCTTAAGGGCCTCATCAATTTGTGGGCCGCCACCATGAACAACAACAGGGTTCATGCCAACAAGCTTTAGCAAAATGACATCGCGCGCAAAGCTCTCTTTAAGGCGCTCCTCAACCATGGCATTGCCGCCATACTTAATCACAATGGTTTTGCCATGGTATTGCCGAATATAGGGCAAAGCCTCGGCCAGAATCTCGGCCTTCAATAATGGTGGGATGTCAGCGAGTGTTGGTACTGCTTTAGTCATGATGAATAGAAATCCTATTCACCAAATAACTTCTGACGCAGCTCACGGCGCTCTTGTGCCTCGAGCGAAAGATTAGCGGTTGGACGGGCGATCAGGCGGGACAAGCCAATCGGCTCACCGGTTTCTTCGCACCAACCATAATCACCCGAGTCAATCCTGGACAAAGCTTGCTCAACCTTTTTTAAGAGCTTTCGCTCGCGATCTCGGGTTCGGAGCTCTAACGCGTGCTCCTCTTCAATCGTCGCCCGATCCGCGGGATCAGGTACCAGTATGTTTTCACGCAGATGCTCGGTCGTTTCACTGGCGTGCTTCAAGATATCCTCTTTGAGCGTCTGCAATTTGGTGCGGAAGAACTCTAACTGAGCAGCGTTCATATAGTCTTTTTCAGACATCTTCAGCAATTCAGCCTCAGTGAGTGGGGCGCCTTTAGCGGACGACCCAGAAGCTTTCTTACTGGACTCAGCAGATTTAGCTTTCGTACTAGCTTCTTTTGTCGTCATCATTTTTCCTTCGTTCCAAATAGTCAACACCTTAAACCCTGGGGCAAAATCGCCAATCAGGGTTACTACTAAAAGTCGCTTAATTGCACTTTCAAGGGAGCATTATTACGCTTTCTATAAAAGTTTCAATGGCTATTTAATTGCAACCGTGGCGGCGCATTGTACAGTAATTCAATTAATTCAATTAGTTAGCTAAGCAGCCTTCTAATCCAGCCAGCAAAGTATCTTTTGGCAAGTCAATCCCAATGAACACCATACGAGTTTGCTTGGGCTCCGCCCCCCATGGACCCGCCAAATCACTACCCATCATTTCATGAACGCCTTGGAGGACCACCTTGCGAGCCGAGCCCTTCACGTACAGAACGCCTTTGTAGCGCAACATCTTCTCCCCGAATACAGATAAAACGCCACCTAAAAAATCCTCTAGTTTGCGGTGATCAAAGGGTTTATCGCTCTTAAATACAAATGACTGAATTCGATCGGTGTGTCCATGGTGGTTGTGATGATTGTGGCCATGGTCATGGTGATGCTCATGATCGTGGTGGTGATCATGACCGCACTCACTGTGGTCGTGATCATCCTCCTCCAAAAAATGGGGGTCAATATCAAGCTTCGCGTTTAAATTAAATCCCCGTAAATCCAAGACAGAATCAAGCGGTACTACCCCCTTTGTAATTGTTTGGATGGGCGCCCTTGGGTTCATATGCATCAACCGATTCTTTAAAGTCGCAATTTCTTCTGGGCTCACAAGATCCGTTTTGGTAATAAAGATGCGATCGGCAAAGCCAACTTGGCGTTGAACCTCCTCGTGCTCATTCAGTTGCTTTTGTCCATGCTTCGCGTCCACAAGCGTAACAACGGCGTCTAACACGTAATGATTTGCTATGTCGTCATCTATAAAAAACGTTTGCGCAACTGGACCAGGATTTGCCACACCGGTTGTTTCAATGACCACGTGATCAAACTGAATTTTTTTATTTTTGCGCTGCTCCCACAGTTGATTTAACGCCTCAACCAAATCGCCGCGAATCGAGCAACAGACGCAGCCATTACTCATTTGCACAATTTGCTCTTGGGTATCTTGAACCAAGATATCGTTATCGATATTCTCTTCACCAAATTCGTTTTCAATTACAGCAATTTTTTTACCGTGCTCACCAGTCAAAATATGTTTTAACAAAGTGGTCTTGCCGCTGCCCAAAAATCCCGTGAGAATTGTTACTGGTATTAATGCCATCGTGGTGTGATTTCTTAAAAAGAGTGAATAAAGAAAGTATCTTACCGATTATTAAGTTCGCTGGAGTAACAAACCTTTGAGGTACTCCCCTTCCGGAAAACTCGCCAAAACTGGGTGGTCTAACCCTGCCGCCAAACGCTGCATAACGCGATAATTCGTTGCCTCGTCTTGCATGTGTCCCAAGGCCTCGCTAACGGATGAGGCAATCATTTGCTCAAAATGCTGGGGGCTTACAGCGCCCGAACAGGAGAATGTAAATAATAGACCGCCTGGATTAAGTAATTGCAATGCGGCACGGTTAATCTCTTTATAAGCCTTTAGGGCACGCTCAAGATGTTGGGCTGAAGGCGCAAACTTTGGTGGATCTAAAACGATTAAATCAAACTTTTCCTGAGCGCCCCGCAGTTCTCGAAGGGTAGCAAAAGCATCAGCATCATGCCAGGTCGCCAATTCTGGAGAATAGCCATTCATAATCATTTGACGCTGTGCCAATGCCAACGCATCGCCAGATGAATCAACCGACATGACGCTCTTTGCCCCTCCTTGCAAAGCCGCCAAAGAGAATCCACCGGTGTAGCAAAACATATTGAGCACCCGGCGATCTTTTGAGAGCTCAGATACCATGCGGCGATTATCCCGCTGATCAATATAAAAACCCGTCTTATGACCCCCGAGCACATCGATTCCATACTGAACCCCATGCTCATTGACCGAAATGGGCTCGCCATCATGCTCGCCAAACAAAATACCACTCTGCTCCGCCAATCCCTCGCGAGCTCGCACAGCAGCATCGGAGCGTTCAACCATTAAGGTGCACCGGGTTTGCTCTAGCAAAGCACCAATGATGGCATCACGCCAATACTCCACGCCCGCGCTCAGAAACTGGCAAACAATCACACGGTCATACTGGTCAACGATTAGACCGGGCAATCCATCGGCCTCCCCAGCGATTAATCGAATCGCATTTGTACCCCTAACCCATTGCTGTCGGTGCTGTATTGCTGTACTAATTTTGCGCTTAAAGAAAGCGTGGTCGATGGCTTCGCTTTCGCTCCATGACCAAACGCGAACGCGGATTTTAGATAAAGGGCTATAGGCTCCTTTGGCAATCCAGCGACCATCCTGACTCAGGATCTGAACCGTTGCACCTGCTTTAGGCTGTCCATCAACTCGCTTGATCGCAGTCGCATACACCCAGGGGTGCCTACGCACAATGGGGCGCTCTTTACTTGCCTCAAGAGTAATGCTGCAATTCACGATTTATTACCCTTTACTTTTGCACGCGGGTGAGCACTGTCATAGGCTTTTGCTAGATGCTGAAAATCCAATGCGGTATAAATTTGTGTACTTGCAATGCTCGCGTGACCCAACATCTCTTGCACCGCTCGTAAATCATGAGACGATTGCAAAACATGGCTCGCGAAACTGTGCCGCATCATGTGTGGATGCACATGGGTGGGTAAACCGGCGCGGATGGCCATCGATCGCAAACGGGCCTGAACAGTTCGTGGCCCAAGACGTTTACCCTGAATGGACACAAACAATGCGCGCTGATCCTTTAGTGGCAATAAAGCGCGCTGCGTTTTCCAGTGCTGTAATGCCAGCATGGCGGGCTTACCAACTGGAATAGTTCTGCGCTTATTACCCTTGCCAAGAACTGATACCTCGCCTTCACTCCAATCAATCCAACCTAAAGAATCTCGACTTGGTTCACTATCTAACCCTAACAATTCCGATAAGCGCAAACCCGATGAATACAAAAGTTCGATCAGGGCATGGTCCCGATTGAGCTCCCATTCATCTTTTTCAGTCGCCTCCTTAGCGGCGAACTCAATTAACGCCAATGCCTGCTCAACCGATAACGCCTTTGGTAACAACTTACTTCGCTTGGGTGCTTTGATATCGGCGACAGGGTTTGATCCTAGACCGAGTTGATCTTTACTTTCTAATAAGAGCCAGTCATAAAAACCGCGCCATGCAGATAAAACTCGAGCAATCGATCGCGCAGACAGTCCCTTAGCGTGCAGCGTTGCAGTCCAACGGCGAATGCGTACATGGTTTATTTGATCAATCGCACACTTTTCAGCTTGCGCATTCTCACTCAGTATTTTTAAATCGGCACGATACGCTTTAATCGTATGGGCTGACAATTGCCGCACAACATGCAAGTTATTGAGGTAGGCCTCGATCTTTGCCGAGAGAGTATCCACAATCGTTCTAGGATGGACTTAGCTAGCAACTCGCCGTAACGCTGCTGCAGCTAAACCAGCAATTTGTCTTAAATAGAACACGCCCATATCCTCTGTAAAGCGCTCCCCATCTTTACTAAGAAGGACTAGGCCGGCAAAGCGACTCTGATCCAATGGGATTGCCAATATGGCTAAGCTTTCCCATTCATTATTCGCTTGCAAATGCCCTAGCTTCTCTTTAAATACATCAGGGCAGTTTGCAAATGCTTGGCAAATCGGACGATCTAATAATTTTTCAAATATGGGGTCCACTGGCAAAACCTTACAAACCTCAACCTCAAAGACAGAGGAGAGGCCACTTTCAAGCGCGCTGTTTACTTCATTGATATCTTTTGCTTCAATGAGTTTTTGTAACCAAGCAACCATCGCTACTTGGGTCTTGTCATTACGACTACCAAAACGTAGCATCTCGTTTAAACGTAAATTGAGTTCTTGATTTTGTGAGCGCAACAGGTGCATTTGTCGCTCTTGCAAAGAAATGGCTCGATCACTATTGGGGTCTTTTAGGCGAACCTCTTGCAATACTTCTGCGTGGCGCTCAAAAAATCCTGGGCACGCTTTCAGCCATTGGACTACCAAGGCTTCTTGCTCATCCTGACTAAGCTCTGGGGCGCTCATCTCATTTCCTATCCACTTTGTAATTTCTTGCGCAGTAACTCATTGAGCTGCTGAGGATTTGCCTTGCCTTGCGAGGCTTTCATCACCTGCCCAATCAAGGCATTAAAGGCCTTCTCTTTACCAGACTTAAACTCCTCAACGGATTTTGCATTGGCCTGTAACACCCCATCAACAAGGGCTTCTAGGGCACCGATATCGGTAATTTGCTTTAATCCGCGTTGCTCAATAATCTCATCAATTGGTATAGCCGGCTTATTAGCCAGCGCGTCCTCCCAAATCAAAATGAATAGCTCTTTTGCAATCTTGTTGGAAATCGTTCCGTCTATAGAACGATTAAGTAGTGCCTCAATCTGAGCAATATCAATTGGTAATTCATGGGCGGATAAATTCGAGCGATTTAAAGACGAGGCTAAATCACCGGCAATGAAGTTCGCAACGGTCTTGGCATATTTTGCGCCTAAACGGCGGACCAGCTCCATGAATAAATCAGCTGTCGCACGATCTTGGCTGAGGATCTGACTATCGTAAGGGCTAAGTCCGTATTCAGATTGCCACCGCGCGCGTAGCGTCGCTGGTAATGCAGGCATAGCACTGCGAATTTCTTCAATCCAATCCGAATGAATGACTAGCGGTAATAAATCAGGGTCTGGAAAATACCGATAATCCTGTGCATCTTCTTTACTGCGCATGCTGCGCGTTTCTTGAAGATCAGGATCGTATAGGCGCGTTTCTTGAACGACCGTACCGCCATCCTCAATCAATTCAATTTGGCGACGCACTTCATACTGAATAGCCTCTTCTAAGAATCGAAATGAATTTAGATTCTTAATCTCGCAGCGAGTCCCGAACTCAGTCTGCCCCATGGGTCGCACTGATACATTCGCATCGCAGCGAAAAGAGCCCTCTTGCATATTGCCATCGCATACCCCTAGCCACACTACAAGACTATGAAGGGCTTTGGCATAAGCAACTGCCTCGGCAGCACTGCGCATTACCGGCTCAGTGACAATCTCTAAAAGAGGAGTCCCAGCTCGATTTAAATCAATTCCACTTGCCGGTTCGCCATGGGGGCCAGTAAAATTTTCATGAACGGATTTGCCAGCATCTTCTTCTAAGTGGGCCCGCGTTAGCTCTACAACCTTTGTCTGTCCATCGACAACGATTTCAATTTGCCCCCCAACCACCACTGGTATCTCGTATTGACTAATTTGGTAGCCTTTGGGCAAATCAGGATAAAAATAATTTTTACGGGCAAAAATACTGCGCGGAGAAATCTGGGCTCCAATCGCCAAACCAAAACGGATTGCGTGCTCAACCGCTTGACGATTTAGAACTGGTAACACACCTGGTAAAGCCAAATCGACTGCGCATGCTTGGGTATTTGGCTGGGCGCCAAATTGCGTACTCGCCCCACTGAATATTTTGGACTGTGTTAACAATTGCGTATGCGTCTCAAGTCCGATGACAACTTCCCACTTCATCATGCCATCCCTTCGGGTCTGCGCAGATGCCAGTCGCTGACTTGCTGATACTGGTGTGCAACTTGTAATAGGCGGGCCTCAGAAAAGTAATTTCCGATCAACTGCATGCCAATCGGTAATCCATCACCCGAAAATCCGCAGGGAGCGCTCATTGCTGGCAGGCCTGCCAAATTCGCTGACAAGGTATAAATATCCTCTAAGTACATCTGCAATGGATCTTTGGTCTTATCTCCCAGCCCCCACGCAACATCCGGGGCCACTGGTCCTAAAATCACATCGCACTGAGTGAAAGCTTGGGCAAAATCTGCAGCAATAATGCGACGAATTTTCTGGGCTTGCAGATAATAAGCATCGTAGTAGCCATGCGATAAAACATAGCTGCCAATCAAAATCCGTCGTTTAACTTCGGCACCAAAACCCTCGCTACGAGAACGTTGATACATCTCCATCAAATCAGAATAATTACTCGCACGATGCCCATACCGAACTCCATCGTAACGACTCAAATTGCTCGATGCTTCCGCCGGAGCCAAGACGTAATACACCGGGATCGATAGCTGGGTTTTGGGAAGGCTCACTTCGGTAATGAATGCGCCCAAGGCCTGAAGTTGCTCTTTAGCGGCCAATACTGCTTGGGCAACATCATGTGCGAGGCCTTCGGCAAAAAATTCCTTTGGCAAACCGATGCGTAAGCCCGCCAATGGTTTTTTTACATCTCCTTCTGACCACGGCTGATTCAAATAACGTCCATAGTCCTCGCCGCTATCAGCAAGCGATGTTGAGTCACGCGGGTCATGAATCGACATTGCACTTAGTAAGAGAGCGCAATCCTCGGCCGTTTTTCCAATTGGGCCCGCCTGATCCAATGAGGAAGCGTAAGCAATCATGCCGTATCGAGAGACCCGTCCATAGGTCGGCTTAATCCCAGTTAGCCCACAAAACGCTGCTGGCTGCCGAATCGATCCGCCAGTATCGGTCCCCGTAGCAATCGGTGCTAAACCAGCTGCGACGGCGACGGCTGACCCTCCTGAGGAGCCTCCCGAGACCCGCCGGATATCCCATGGATTAAGAGCAGGCCCAAAAGCCGAGTTTTCATTGGACGAGCCCATTGCAAACTCATCCATATTGGTTTTGCCCAGGCATACCATGCCCGCAGCCTGCGGCTGATCGTCGTCTGGGATTCCTAAAGCCGCCACCACAGTCGCATTAAAAGGGCTTTTATAGCCAGCCAGCATGTTGGAAGCGGCGGTCGTCACCCACTCTTTGGTTACAAAAACGTCTTTGTGAGCAATCGGAATCCCTGTTAAGGGGCCAGCAAGCCCTTGGGATCTCAGGTGATCAGCCCGTCTAGCCTGCTCTCGGGTCTGATTTGGCAAAACATCCAGATAGGCATTTAAATGCTGGTGCCTTGTCATTCTCTCCAAAAAGAATTCACACAATTCTAAACTAGATATTTCTTTATTAATCAATGAGTTAGACAGATTACGCAAGGTTTGATGCTGCCAATTCATTCGATCACCCTTGGCACCAAAAAATAACCCTCGGCTTGGGCGGGCGCATTGGCCATATTCTGTTCGCGCGCATTGCTCTCCGTACATGCGTCGACCCGCAAAGGTTCTGCCAAATCCTCAATAAACAAAATGGGGTGGGACAAAGGCTCAATCTGATCGGTGTTGACTGCTTGCATTTGTTCAACCAATGCAAAGACAGCCTCTAATTGTGGCAGTACCGCGACGGCCTCGGAGGCACTTAATTCCAAGCGAGAGAGCTTCGCTATACGGTGAACTTCATTTATATCCATGAGGTGCTAGAGTATCATTTCACTTTTGTATTTAATAATTTTTCTATTTTCTCACTTACATTATGTTTGGTCTCTTTCGTAGTTATTTTTCCAACGACCTAGCGATTGATCTAGGGACTGCCAATACCTTAATTTATATGCGCGATCGAGGGATTGTTCTCGACGAGCCCTCTGTGGTTGCTATTCGCCAAGAGGGTGGGCCTAATGGCAAAAAAACAATCTTAGCCGTTGGTCGAGAGGCCAAAAGCATGCTGGGCCGAGTCCCCGGAAATATTGAAGCAATCCGTCCGATGAAAGATGGTGTGATTGCCGACTTCACCATCACCGAGCAAATGCTCAAGCAGTTTATTAAGATGGTTCACGAAAGTAAGTTACTAAAACCAAGCCCCCGAATTATTATTTGCGTCCCATGTGGCTCAACTCAAGTTGAACGACGCGCCATCCGAGAATCCGCTTTGGGGGCTGGAGCTTCTCAAGTATTTTTAATTGAGGAGCCTATGGCGGCAGCCATTGGTGCCGGTCTTCCGGTTGCTGAGGCCGCAGGATCGATGGTTGTTGATATTGGCGGGGGCACAACCGAAGTTGGCGTAATGTCCTTAGGAGGGGTGGTCTACAAGGGATCAGTCCGAGTGGGCGGTGATAAATTTGATGAGGCCATCACCAATTACATTCGACGTAATTACGGGATGTTAATTGGTGAACAAACCGCGGAAGCCGTTAAAAAGGCAATTGGGTCGGCTTTTCCTGGCGCAGACATTAAAGAGCTTGAGATAAAAGGTCGCAATATTTCTGAAGGCATACCTCGCAGTTTCACGGTTACCAGCAATGAAATCCTAGAGGCACTAACTGATCCCCTAAATCAGATTGTGACTGCAGTCAAAGCCGGATTAGAGCAAACCCCACCTGAACTCGCTTCTGATATTGCTGAGCGTGGCTTAATGCTTACTGGGGGCGGAGCTTTGCTTCGAGACCTAGATCGCTTGCTGATGGAAGAAACTGGGTTACCAATCCATGTTGCAGAAGACCCCCTAACCTGCGTTGCTCGTGGTTGCGGTATTGCATTAGAGCGTATGGATAAATTAGGTGGAGTGTTCTCTCAAGAGTAAACGGTTAGGCGACAGAGCGGGCTATGCAACATAGTGCCCCACCCCTATTTAAGCAAGGCATACCGGCTCTTGCTAAATTAATTGTTTGTCTCGTAGTAAGTTTGGCGCTGATGGTCATTGACTTTAAATTTAAGTCATTAGACTTTATCCGCAATCAAGTTATTACTATCTTGCGGCCACTTGAGCAATTAATGCTGCTCCCCACTACCGTAGTTGCTGATAGCGCAGACTATTTCACCTCACGCTCCACTCTTGAGCGCGAAAATGGGGTACTAAAACTACGACAAGCTGAGCTCTCTTTGCTAGCCAATCAGTCATCTTTGCTAGCAGTTGAAAATCAACATCTTAGAAACCTTCTTGAGTTACAAAAAAATGTAGGGTTCAAAACCGTTCCAGTTGAAATTCTTTTTAATCCTCCAAATCCCCTCTCACAACGTGTCGTAGTCAATCGGGGCCAAAACCAAGGCCTTAAATTAGGGTCGCCAATAGCCAATGAAATGGGTATCTTAGGGCAAGTGGTACGCCTATACGACAACTCGGCAGAGGTTTCTTTATTAGAGGATCGTGATTTTGCTGTACCAGTATTGGTCGCCCGCAATGGACTACGTGCTGCAGTTGTCGGAAGCGGTAGAAATCAATTGCTTCAGCTGCGCTATTTACCCGTCGCAAGCGATCTCGAGGTGGGCGACATTCTTCTTACATCTGGGGTTGATGGGGTTTATCCGCCCGGGTTTGCAGTAGCAGTTATTACAAAGATTGAACGAAACCTTGACCAAAACTCCTCGAATGTATTTTGCAACCCAATTGCTGAAATCAATCGACATTTACAGGCCTTAGCCCTAATTTACGATCCTGAAATTGATGCCAAACCTGCTTCTGCGTTAAACGCACCTGCGCAAACTGGCGGTCGTCGTCAAACACGTCCCAAGGGGCAGCCATGATTGATTACCAAAGTGGCTACATCCTGCGCCCGGTTAATCCCAGCTTCATCTATATTAGTCTCGCGATTGCGCTATTGCTTAATTTCTTACCATGGGGTAACCATGCCTGGGTTCCCGATTGGCTTATCGTGTGCATTATCTTTTGGAATATTCACCAACATCGCTATGTAGGCGTTATCACCGCCTTTTTTTTTGGAATTCTCATGGACATTCATAGTGGCTCACTCTTGGGAATGCATGCGTTTAGTTATTCACTAGTCTCCTACATCGCAATTGCTTGGCATAACCGCGTAACAGCATTACGTGTTTCGTCTCAAATCCTTAATGTATTTCCGATATTTGCTTTAGTTTCATTATTCCCTGTATTCATGCTGTGGGTCTTAAATGAACAAATTCATTGGCGCGGATTTTCTAGTTTGATTCAGGCGATTATTGAGGCATTGCTATGGCCGTTAGCCAATTACTTATTACTCTTGCCACAGCGAAGACCAATTGATGTTGATCCCAATCGACCTCTTTAAACGATATGTCTTCAATAAAAAAACCTGATCTCTATTCATTTCAAGAACGGGCACGAGTTGCAATAATTTTTGTTGGCATATGTTTTGGCTTATTGGCTATACGCTTGTTTTGGTTACAAATCATTAGCCATCAACAATATTCGACACTTGCAGATAGCAATCGCATTGCAATCGTACCGGTGCCCGCCAATCGAGGCTTGCTGATTGACCGCAACGGGATTGTGATTGGGCGTAATTACTCAGCACTAACTTTGGAAGTAGATGCCTCACAAATTAATGGCAACGTAGACGATCTCATCAATGAGCTTTCGGAGATTATTCAAATTAGCCCTAGAGATCGCCGAAACTTTAAACGTGCCCTCGAAGATTCTCGAAACATGGGTACATTTCCTTTGCGTTCCATGCTGACCGAAGCCGAGATGGCTCGCTTTCTAGCCAATCGATATCGCTTTCCGGGTGTTGATGTCAGCGCACGTAACTTTCGTGAATACCCCTATAACGAATTAGCATCCCATTTAATCGGTTATATCGGACGAGTTTCACAAAAAGATAAAGAAAGAATGCAAAACGAGCTTCTGGAAACGAGGGGCAGTCAAGACCCTTATGCGCTTCAGGGTGCATTTTTACCCGGCATTCAATATGTTGGCAAAATTGGTATCGAACAAACGTATGAAAGAATTTTGCGTGGTGTTCCAGGCTATGATGAAGTAGAAATTACGGCTGGTGGTAAGCCCGTTCGTACTCTTTCAAGCACGCCATCCATCCCTGGTAAAAATGTCATTCTCTCAATTGACATTAAATTTCAAGCGCTAGTTGAGCAACTGTATGGCAAACATCGCGGGGCCTTTGTGGCCATTGAGCCTGAAACCGGCGATATTCTAGCCTTCGTTTCAAAGCCCAATTTCAATCCCAATGACTTCGTCGAAGGAATTGATCCTGTCACTTGGAAGGAATTGAATGAGTCAAAGGAAAAACCTCTTTATAACCGGCCCCTAAAGGGTATTTATCCGCCGGCATCCACCTACAAACCTTTCATGGCACTTGCTGCGCTTGAACTTAATAAACGCAAAGCCGAAGATGCGATTGCAGATCCGGGATTTTTTACCTTTGGTAATCACACCTTTCGTGACGATAAAGTAGGCGGCCATGGAATGGTCAATATGGAAAAATCCATTGTGGAATCGTGTGATACCTACTACTACCTCTTAGCGCGCGACATGGGCGTCAACATGATGCACGATTTTATGAAACCGTTGGGCTTTGGTCAGATTACTGGGATTGATTTAGAGGGTGAAGCAAAAGGTGTCTTGCCATCTACAGAGTGGAAAAAGACAGCCTTCAAAAAGCCAGAGCAGCAAAAGTGGTTTGAGGGTGAGACCATCTCACTGGGTATTGGACAAGGCTATAACGCATTCACCATTTTGCAATTGGCACATGGCCTTGCAAATGTTCTCAATTATGGTGTGGTCATGAAACCTCATATTGCTAAAGCCATTGAGGATCCATTCACACGACAAAAGGAACTCACCACCCCCAAGGAAAGCTATCGCATTGATCTCAAGCCAGAAAATATTGAGCTTATTAAAAAAGCGATGGTCGAGGTGAATAAATCAGGAACATCTGCATCGTCATTTCGTAATGCCACCTACAGTGCGGGAGGCAAAACAGGTACTGCTCAGGTATTTAGCTTGAACTCTAAAACGTATCACCACGCCTCAACCCCTGAGTTTCTTCGCGATCATGCTTTATTTGTGACCTACGCACCCAATGACAAACCAAAAATTGCAATTGCGATGATTGTTGAAAATGCCGGTTTTGGTGCCCAGCATGCTGCGCCGATTGCGCGCAAAGCGCTTGACTATTACATTGATGGTAAATGGCCTAAGGAGATTCCGGAATGGAAAAGAGTGCCTTAGTTCGGCTTAAATTAATCCTCCTTCACCTGTTTAATGGCTTTGATGCTCGCCTGGGCTTCATTTTCTTAGCCCTTGCACTAATTAGTTTTATTGTTTTTTTATCGGCCGGGCAAGGCACCCCCGTGGCTCTTGTTGATCAAATACGTAACTTGGTCATTGCCTTTGTCATCATGTGGGCGGTTTCACAAATCCCGCCCAAATGGCTTGAAACTGCTGCGGTTTGGATCTACGGCATTGGCATTGCGCTATTAATCGCCGTTGCTCTTTTTGGATTGATTAAAAAAGGGGCCAGACGCTGGGTCAATGTTGGTATTGTTATTCAGCCATCGGAGATTATGAAGATTGCGGTACCACTCATGCTCGCTTGGTATTTTCAAAAACGTGAGGGTATTCGTTCAGCAGTGGATTATCTTGTAGCAGCAATATTGCTAGCTTTACCGGTATTTCTGATTGCTCGCCAACCCGATCTTGGGACTGCACTATTGGTTCTCGCCTCGGGTCTCTATGTCATTATTTTGGCGGGCTTACCATGGCGTTGGATCATTCCCGTTGTGGCGATTGCTGGAGTTGCCATTTTATTTCTTGTTGTATTTAGTGGCAGCATATGTGCGCCCGACATCAATTGGCCACTAATTCGGGAATATCAAAAAAATAGGATTTGTACCTTACTTGATCCATCAAGCGATCCGCTTGGAAAAGGTTTTCATACCATTCAAGCAGTTATTGCGGTTGGATCGGGCGGCTTTTTTGGCAAAGGTTGGCGTGAAGGTACTCAATCCCACTTAGAATTTATTCCTGAAAAACATACTGATTTTGTCTTTGCTGTCTTTGCTGAAGAGTTTGGATTTCTTGGCAATATTCTTTTGATCCTTCTCTTTTTTGCGCTTATTAAACGCGGCCTAGCGATCTCAGTCAATGCGCCTACTTTATTTACGCGCCTCCTAGGGGGTGCCATTAGTATGATTTTCTTCACCTATGCCTTTGTAAATATCGGCATGGTCACAGGACTTCTTCCAGTGGTTGGGGTTCCGCTTCCGCTCCTCAGTTATGGCGGAACCGCCCTTGTAACGCTTGGGTTTGGAGCCGGCATATTGATGAGTATCCACCGCCATCGACGACTAGTTCAAAGCTAAGTATTTAGAAGGGGTAGCAACAAAAAACCCAGCCAAAGCTGGGTTTGTCTGAGATTGTTCTCGATTACTTTTTACGCTTATTTACAGCGTCTTTAAATGCCTTACCTGCAGAAAACTTGACTGTCTTGGAGGCGGCAATTTTGAGAGGCTCGCCCGTTTTTGGATTGCGGCCCATACGAGCAGCACGTTTACCAGAAGCGAAGGTTCCAAAACCGATTAACTGTACTGAGTCACCCTTGGTTACTGCTTTAATGATGTGCTCAATGGCAGAATTCAAAGCGTACTCTGCTTTTGCTTTAGAAATCTCGGCATCGTCAGCAATTGCTGCGATTAAATCTGCTTTATTCAAGTGAAGCTCCTTGTTAATTGTTCATTGTGTTGCGCACATGCGCTGGTGCAATTGTAAACACAAAATGTTATAAAAATAAATAATCTTTAGAAAAAAATGGCCGTAAAGCCTTTTAGGGTATGGCTAATCCAGAACAACTAAGTTAACGATAAAATATTCAGTCTCAGCAAAGCAATTGGTTGGCAAACCAACGTGTTGCTCATACTGCAATGAAACTTTACGCCCCATATTAGCGTTTATTTTGTTCGCCACGGCATCATCGCGCACCGAAAAGAAGAATTTTTCAGACATGGTTCCAGGCATTGAGACCATCGCAAGCTCTCCCTCCCAGGTCTTGCAAAACCAGCCGCGCTTAGAGAACTTTTGAACATAGCCGGCTCGATCGCCTTCGGCATAACTCCAATTGAGCATTAAATATGTATAACCAGCGATTAAAACTGCGCCAATCAGAATTAAAATGAGAAGTGATCGAAAAAAACGTGCCATACGATTTATTTAATAAAAAGCTATCTTACTGGATTAAATTGACCGAAGAGGATGAGTTTATGATGCGCCCTAATTCAGCTTGTTATTTATTTAGCATTTGCTTCTTAATGGTGTTTTCTAGCCACTCATTTGCCAACTCGGGCGAGTCAATATATAAGCAAGTTTGTGCAAACTGTCATACGCCTGGGGTTGCGGGGGCCCCAAAGCTAGGGGACAAAGCCAAGTGGGCCGTTCTAATTAAGGAAGGCCAAATACAAATTACGGCTCATGGCTATGTTGGGATTCGTGGTATGCCCGCCAAAGGTGGAAAACCGGATTTAAGTGTTAGTGATTTTGCTGCGTCGGTTGTTTACATGGCCAATCAGTCTGGCGCAACCTGGAGCAATCCGGATGATGCCATGTTAAAAAGGATTGATGCTGAGATTTTGCGTCGTCAGGCACAGATTCGGAAGTAGGTATCTAGATGGAGCTTCGTCACGGGATTTTTCTCATCTTTTTAGGCTCAGCGCTGTTTATTTACTATCGGGGTAAAGTGCGCTTTGGTTTGCTTCGCTCCCTCACTGATTATGTAGTGTTGCTAGCACCCATCAATGCATTGATTTATTTATTCTCTAAAATGGGTCGCAGTCCTTATTTACCTACCAATGAGTTTCCAGAACTACGGCCACTAAACGATCACTGGCAAATGATTCGAGATGAGGCCTTAGCGCTTCAAGACAGCGGGCAAATTCGTCAAGCAACCGGCTACAACGATATTGGGTTTAATTCTTTCTTTCGCACTGGCTGGAAACGCTTTTATTTATATTGGTACGGTAAAGATCTACCATCTGCAGAAGAATCCTGCCCCCAAACGGTTGCATTACTTAAATCGATTCCGAGCATCAAGGCCGCCATGTTTGCCTCACTACCACCCGGAGCAACTTTAGTTCGTCATCGCGATCCTTATGCTGGGTCATTGCGCTACCACCTAGGCCTTGTAACTCCGAATAGTCCACACTGTTTTATTAATGTGGATGGTGAGTCTTACTTTTGGAAAGATGGCGAAGCAGTTATGTTTGACGAAACCTATATCCATTTCGCAGCCAACAACACCGAACATCAACGTATTGTTTTATTCTGCGATATTGAGAGGCCGCTGCACACCAAGATAATGCGATGTTTTAATCGCTGGTATGGTTTGCAAGTAATGAGTGCGGCCGCTTCTCAAAATGTCGAGGGTGAATCGCTTGGTTTTGTAAACGTTCTTTTCACTTATTTTTATCGACTACGGATGCAGACAAAAAAGCTAAAGGCTTCCCATCGTCAGATTTATTACATCGGCAAATGGGTCTTAATTTTTGGCCTCATTTGGTTACTATTTTGGTAATGGAAAAAATTCGGGTCTCTAAACTATTATCTGAACGTGGTTTGTGTTCAAGGCGAGAAGCGGATGCCTATATTGAACAAGGTTTAGTGACTGTTGATGGCGAAGTCGTTCAAGAATTAGGTACTCGAGCCTTTCGGCATCAAACCATTGAATTGCGTTCTGGCGCCAAGCGTCAGCAAGAACAACGGCTCACCATCTTATTAAATAAGCCGGTAGGCTATATTTCGCATTTAGATGACGAAGAACAATACAAGCCAGCGGCATCACTCATCATTCCTGATAATCAATTTATGGGCGCATCCCATCAAACTGAACGCACTCATTTTAGAGGTCTTGCTCCAGCGGGGCGCCTTGATATTGATTCATCTGGTTTGTTGGTGCTTACTCAAGATGGACGAATTGCTAAATTATTAATCGGGGAAGATAGTCCGATCGAAAAAGAATATCTAGTTCGTGTTAGTGGCAATTTATCTGATGCGGGCTTACGCTCTTTGCAGCATGGCCTATCGCTTGATGGTAAGGCACTAAAACCGGCAAAAGTAAGTTGGCAAAATGAGGATCAACTCCGTTTTGTTTTGCGAGAGGGGCGCAAACGGCAAATTCGGAGGATGTGTGAGCTTGTTGATCTCACTGTCATTGGTCTAAAACGAATCCGTATTGGTCAAATAAACCTAGGATCACTTCCAAGCGGTCAGTGGCGTATTTTGGGCAAACAAGAGCGCTTTTAGGTCACAACAGGGAAAAGCGTCAATTGCATAGCTCGTTCGCGAACGGGCAATAATGCGGAGTACTCTGGACTGTTGGCCCAACGCTTCGCATCCTCTAAGCTTGGAAAGCTAAGCTCAACGAAGGTATCAAACGGTGCGGCATTTAACTGATTCCAAAGGGGGCTGTTGCAAACTCCCCTGCGCACAACCCTGCCCTTATAAAGCTCAATAGTTGCACCAACCTGTACGCGATAGTCATCAAAATCTTTCGGGTTCTGGATTTTAAATATCCCAATTACATGAACGTTCATGACACTCCTTAGCTCGCCAACTGTGCGCGATACCGATCGTGCAGCTCTTGCGGATTTGAGATGCTAGTATGAAGGTCTTTAAGTAAGCCATCATGCAGCCGATAGATACAGCCATGAATTGATATGGTTTGTCCATTGGCCCAGGCATCTTGGACAATATTGGTTTGTCCAATATTAATGACCTGCTCTAATACGTTAAGCTCACACAATCGATCCAAGCGAGCATTCTCTTCCTCAATGGAACAAAGTTCGTGATGATGCTTATCGTGGACATCTTTAATATGTCGGATCCAGTTGTCCGCTATTCCGATGCGGGTATTGTTCATTGCTGCTGCAATTCCAGAACAACCATAATGCCCAACGACAATAATGTGTTTTACTTTTAAACGGTCGATTGCAAATTGGATTACCGATAGCGCATTAAAATCAGTATGTACGACAATATTTGCAATATTGCGATGAACAAAGACTTCGCCTGGCTTGAGTCCCACAATTTGATTGGCTGGGACGCGTGAATCTGAGCAACCAATCCAGAGGTACTCGGGGTTTTGTTGATCCACCAATCTTGAGAAATAGTCTGGATCAGCGCTTGTTACAGACCGAATCCACTGTCTGTTTTGTAGAAAGAGTCGCTCAAGATCGGGCTTTGAATTGTTATTACCCATTTATATGCCTTTGTTTGCAATTAAGCCTAATATACAAGATCTCACTATCACGAACCGCATAAATCGTTGAAGTCATGAAAATTGTTCTAAGCTTCCTATGTAGTTTTTTTGTCGTGCTGGCACATAACAGCTTGGCTCAAGAGGTTGCTACTGAAGCGCAGCAATATAGTTTTTGGGAGTTAAAAAACGATTCCTTCAATTACGGCGAACAATCGATTTTGGAATTATGGGCCTACCAAAATGGCTATGGAAATAATGATCTAAGCGATATTTATAAATTGCGTTTCTATCAACCGCTCTCCATTCATCAGTGGAAAGGAATGATGCGCATTGATACCGCAATCAGCTCTACTTGGGGACCTAACGCTCCCGGACAAAGTAGTGGTCAATTTAGTGCGGGCAATACGATGCTCACAATTTGGGGAATGCCCCCAGGATTTTTACCCGCCTGGAACCTTAATCTAGGGGGTCGCATCATTTTTCCATTTGGCAACAATGGTCAGTGGGCAGTAGGCCCCCAAGTGAGCGCGTCCTTTGTTCCTCAGATATCAAACAAATTCATACTCTCCGATTTTTCACCATTGGTTCGCTACATGTATGGTTTTGATAGCAAAAATAATTCTTTTGCAATTAATCCTTCACAGCCCCCGCTTTTAAGAACCCTTCAACTTTTTCCTACGGTTGGATTACAGCTCTCTCGAAGTACTCAAATTCGATTCTGGGATGAAAATGGAATTCTCTACAACTCAGCAGGAGGTGGCTGGTTTGTTCCGCTTGATGCCATGGTGACGCATTCCATCAACAAACATCTTTTATTTGCAGTGGGTGCTAGCAAAGCCGTGGTGCAAACCTTTCAGTCTTATGATTGGTCAATCTATGGAAAGATTTCCATACGGTTTTGATGAATCCGTTTCGATAAGCTCAATAACAAAAACCACCCGAAGGTGGTTTTTATTCATGGGCTGAAAATATCTTAAGCTGCAGCTTTATTGCCCGCACCTAAGAACTCTATGATTTTTTTTGCGGTTTCAATATAGCGCTCATTCATTTTGCGGTATTGAGCCAGTTCAGCCATCAGTGGGTTTTCAACCTGCTCAAACGATGCATCTTCATAACCCGGGTGGTAAGGCGCTTCATCAACAAGCTTGCTATTCATGGATCCTCCAAAAGTTAAAAAATAATTTGATGAATCCAATTTAGCACAGGATATTGCAAAATAAATCGATATAAATCAGTTACTTATCCTACAGGAATGCCCGAGAGGGATGTTTTTTTGTGTCGCTGTTTCATTTTTCAGCAAACCATTTTGTATTACGAAATATCGGCTTATTGGCGTAAACCTCATTGAATTGCTGCCAATCCATCAGCAACAGAGTATGGGGGGCTGTAACCAAACGAGTTTTTTGCCTTGCTAAACGAGATGGTCAATGGATAGCCCATGGTGCGCACAGCCTCGCGCACCAGAGGCGGCTGGCCTTTAAGCGGCAGGCAGTTCCAGCCATTTTCGGTAAATCGTGCCAAAGGCCAAGCCATTGCTCGTGGAATCGATAGGGTAGGCACCGCATAATTACTGGCTTGTAATCGAGCACTCAAAAACTCGCGAAGATTCATTTCCTCTTTATCCCGAATAAAAAATGCTCCAGTAAATAGGTTGGCTTTTAATGCTTGCACAATCGCTTCGCATAAATTTCCAATGTAACAAGTGGAATAGAGATACCGCCCATCACCAAACCAGCCAAACAATCCACGATCTGCGGCAGGCCCTATTTGACGATCAACAATATCGCCATTACCCCAGACCAAAGCGGGTCGCAACGCGATGGTCGGCATACACGCCGACGCGTTCGCCAATACGAATTGTTCAGCGTGTGCTTTTGAATACGCGTATCGAAATACCCTTTGGTCACAGATTGGCCGGTCTTCAGTCGCATTTTCGATCGGCACCGGATCGTTAAGAATCACATTTGCACAACTCATATAAATAAATTTTGTAACACCCTCTTGAATTGCAGCATTGTGAAGTCTCTTCGTTAATCCAATATTTAGATTTTCGTAAAGGGCTTTGGGGGCCCATAGTCCAACATGAGCTGCGCAATGTATCACCCAATCGTGGCCACGAACCAGTGCTTGTAAATCATTTGTTAGTAGAAGATCTATCTGAGTAAGCTTGACTCCGCTCTGAATTAAAGATCTCGCCCCCTCTACAGACCTAGCGGTCACACTTAGCGAATGCCCTTCCTCCAATAAGCGGCCTACCAAATGTCTTCCAATAAACCCGGTGGCCCCGGTGATCAATATTCTCATCTTTGCTATGCTAGCGTATTCATTTATATGAAAGACAAATGCCCATGAGCATTTACTGGATCTCACTTTTTTTAGCGGGCGCTTGTGAAATAGGCTGGCCTTTGGGGCTAAAACTTGCTGACCTCCCCAATATGAAGATCTGGGGCATTGGTATTGCCGTTATCAGTATGGCACTAAGTGGCTTGTTACTTTGGTACTCTTTAAAAGAGATTCCGATTGGAACTGCCTATGCAGTTTGGACTTCGATTGGGGCTGTGGGTACCTTCACCTTGGGGGTCTTAGTTTTTGGTGACCCCAACATTCCGATTCGCTGGATTGGCGTTGCATTCATTTTGCTGGGTGTGATCTTATTAAAAGTGGGCTAA
This sequence comes from Polynucleobacter sp. HIN8, assembly GCF_030297615.1. Lineage (NCBI taxonomy): Bacteria > Pseudomonadati > Pseudomonadota > Betaproteobacteria > Burkholderiales > Burkholderiaceae > Polynucleobacter > Polynucleobacter sp. HIN8. Next base: position 1,963,852 of record NZ_AP028139.1, read on the forward strand.
ACCAGACTGCGTTTTAGCCTTTGAGCTCGATTTGTAATGCGTTCATCAGTTCACATACTTTAAGTGCTCGCGCTTTATGAAAAGCAACGCCCGCCCATAAGCTTTGATGCTCTGGATCATGCGAACGAGCGGCAACTTGGCGTAATGCGCCTGTTAAAGTGTTTTGCATTGGAAATGGCAGTGTTGACTTACCTTCCATATGTCGCGTAAACGCATTCTCAACACCTCGAGCCCATCGCCCTGAGAAACCTTTCGTAAAAACACTAGGCCGCGGCCTTTCGGCCATCAGTGCAGCTTTATATTCAGAAGAAGCTCCGGATTCGGCGCAACATAAAAAGGCCGTGCCCATTTGAACGGCGCTTGCGCCGAAATCGATAGCCTTTCGAATGTCACGGCCATCCATAATACCGCCGGCCGCAACAACCGGGACTGTGCAACGTCTAACCACTTGAGGCAGCAACTCAAATGTTGTCAACCTTGCATCGGTTAGCTCGTTCGTAAATATGCCACGATGACCTCCCGCCTCAATGCCCTGAGCAATAATGAAATTAGCGCCTGCTCGCTCGATCTGTAAAGCCTCTTCAAGACTGGTAGCGGTAATTCCAATGGCGATATCGAGCGCTCTGGCACGCTGCATGATCAAGTCTGATGGGATACCAAAATGAAAACTTAGTACGGATGGCCGCAATTGCCAAATTGGCTCTAATTGCATTTCAAGGTCAGGATAAAAAGGCGATGCCGGAATAACGAAATCAATATCAGGAGCAATTTCACGAAGTGACTCGATCGCCAGTTGTATCGTTTTTGAATCAGGCAGGGCTGTCTCTTGAAATAGAAAAAAGTTGGCATTGATTGGGCCCTGGGTTAGGGACTGCGCAAGTCTTAGGTCACGACCAATTATTTCAGGAGAGCTATACGCAAAGCCAAAACTACCCAAACCGCCAGCATTAGAAACTTCTGAGACGAGTACTGGGGTTGTAATACCACCAGCCATCGGGGCTTGTATTACAGGGATTGAAAGATTTGTTAATGAAAATATCTCTATCAATCCGCCCCGTCCAGTCCTTATTTAAGACGTTTACCAGCAACATTCAATTTAGGATCTCCATTAAGAATCCCGCTTATTTGAGAGCCGCTGATTTGTCCCCTAAACGAATATTTTTTTCCATTGGTCTCAAAATCAAACTGAATCGCTTCGCCCCGAATTTTTCCATCCTCAAATGAAATGGGTCGACCACCTAACTTAGCAATGGTTCCATCAAAGAACTGTTTTTTTTGGACAAAACGAACTGACGTCTTATCTAAATTAGGCAACCCAGTAAATTCCCATGCACCATCGATATTGGCTGGCACGATCCATAAATATATGGTTTCATTCAGAGCGCCGATTGTGGATTCGCCTGATCTTATTGAAACCTCTTGATCCGGAATCCAGGAGTCCATGCGAAATGTATTTGAAACCACTCGGGTGCCGGGCTTCATCTTCAAAATCGTTGGCATCAGTTTTAGATTTAGGCTTTCACCTAAAAATAGGGTCAAGACCGTTGCTGAGGAAAAGTCTTCAACAAAAATATCGCCCTGCTTAAAAGTCACTAAGTTTTGGACATTCTCACGAATTGCATTGCGTTTCGATAACGCAACCAAATCTGGGTTATATTCAATTCCAACGGCTCGAATGCCATAGCGCTTTGCCGCCTGTATTGGAATTACACCATCTCCCGAGCCAAGGTCATAAACTATGTCGCCGGATTTCACTTGCGCTAAGGCAAGCATCTGTGTTGCTGTATCGACCCTGGTGGGTACCCACATAATATCTTTTCCATGGGCGGCCATCCGCAACTGAAACTGGTCATCCCCGTAGTTATGTAATGCGCACCCAGTTAACAATGAAATAAAGATTGGGGTGATGGCAAGAAAGCGCATAAATTTTCCAAAGATGTTTTAAAAAGAATTGTAGGGTAACCTGACCACAAACCCTCAATAACCCTCTAATCTCTAGGTTGAGCAAATTGCAAAGCAGCTGATTAGAACAATATACCTAATGCATCAATTGATAAATAGTCCAACTTATATTCAAAACCACGAGTGCTATTAGCGTATTGAAGGTAAATTTCATCCCCAGTATGCGCAAACTAAAATCTGGCGGCAGCGTGTTAATGCCCTTGGCATGAATTAAGCGGCCAGTAATAAGGGTGATTCCTGGAACAAGAACCAGCCACCATGGGGCTCCATTAAGCTCCAAGCAGGCAAGTAATATGATCCCAATGGGAACATATTCGGAGAAGTTAGCTTGGGCTCGAATTGCTCGCTCTAAATCCTCATGCCCGCCACTTCCTAAGGAAACCTTATTCTTTCTTCGCAAAGCTATGACATTGAAAGATAATTTAATAAAAATCAACGTTAGAGCAGCAGCAATGACCGAGGTTATAAGTAGCATATTGATTTCTCACTGAACTACCGGAGATCAAGAGGTAGATAAGAACTGCCAATAGGCGGTTTAATGAGTCTTGGTAGCCCGGGGCGGAAACGACCAGGACCCTAGGATGCTTTCTTCCTACCTCTAGACTACTTCCAGCTAAGATTCAATTTCTTATGGGAAGAAGCGCAGTCTCTCAAATAAAGATTAATGAGGCTTTGATAAGGAATGCCCACCTCTTCTGATACAGATTTGAAGTAGTTCACTGAATCCTCATCCAATTAATGGTTATAGGCTTCTTGAGCATAGAAGCATATGGGTTTTTACGAGCTTTTGAGAAATCATATTCTTTACGCATTTTCATCAGCTTTAATACGCTTTTGACTCTTTAAGGATTGCCATACGGGACATGTTACATGAGGAAGCAAGTCCACCCAACCAAAAGGAAATGCCCCGCACGAAGCAGGGCATTATTTGAGTTTGGTGGCCCGGGGCGGAATCGAACCACCGACACAAGGATTTTCAGTCCTCTGCTCTACCGACTGAGCTACCAGGCCAAGAGTTGAGATTATATAGGATCAGTTACTCTTGCTTTTTAGTGACATCGATACCGAGTGCCTTTAGCTTGCGATAGAGATGGGTTCGCTCAAGCCCAGTGAACTCTGAAATGCGGGTCATGCTGCCGCCCGTGACCACCATTTGATATTCAAAATAGGCTTTTTCGAAAAGATCGCGAGATTCACGCAAAGGTAGTCCGTAATAACTTTTTGCAATCCCGCTAATATATTCGTCTTGATTTGCGTTTTTTGGTAAATCAATTGATCGTGGTTGAGCTTGAGGCTCCAGTTCATCTGGCTTTTTTAGGGGTGCACGCTCGAGGGCTTTGCCGACTGTTTTTAAGAGCTTCTGAAGTGCGATAGGCTTTTCTAGAAAATTAAGAGCGCCAATTCGGGTTGCTTCAACTGCCGTATCAATGGTTGCATGGCCGGACATCATCACCACTGGCATGGTTAGCAAGTTATCTCGAGCCCACTCTTTCAATAAAGTAATTCCGTCGGTATCTGGCATCCAGATATCGAGGAGCACCAAATCGGGCTCCATTTGCTCTCGTACAGCTCGAGCCTGGTTAGCACTCTCAGCTGGATAAACCGTGTGCCCCTCTTCAGTCAAAATTTCCTGTAAAAGCTCACGGATTCCCATCTCGTCGTCGACAACCAAAATACTTGCCATAGCTAGACCGCCCCTCTAGCAAGATTTATAAACAGAATGGATACTTGGGCGCCCAAAAGCTCGTCTCCCTGTTTGCGATTGTGGATCTCGATTTTTGCACCATGATCATCAATAATTTTTTTCACAACTGCCAATCCCAATCCAGTTCCCTTTGCCTTCGTGGTTATATAAGGCTCAAATGCTCTTGCTAGTATCTTAGCCTGAAAACCAGGGCCGCTATCACTGATCGTCATACGCACTGCGGCTCTATTTTGATCGGCATCGTGAATTTCTACAAGCTCCGTCGAGATTTCGATGAGTTGCTTGGCATGATGACTCTCCAAACTAGCATCCTGAGCATTTTGCAAGAGATTATGGATCACTTGCCGTAATTGAGTCGGGTCGCCCATCACCCTTGGACATCTAGAATCCAAGCGAACCTCAATATTGCTGCCCTCATACAAACCCATAACCTCTTGAATCAGGCTATTCAAATCAAGGCTTCCCAAGGTTGGGCTTGGGGTCTTTGCGAAATCTCGAAACTCATTGACCATTTGCTTCATTGCCTGCACCTGACCAATAATGGTGTTGGTACTACGCTCGAGCATCTCATCCTGGTCAGGGCTTAATTTACCAACCAGTTTTTGCTGAAGGCGTTCTGCTGAAAGCTGAATGGGCGTCAGTGGGTTCTTAATCTCGTGTGCCAACCGCCTAGCAACCTCGCTCCAGGCGATCGAGCGCTGTGCTGCAACGACGTCGCTAATATCATCGAACACTATCATCTTTAGGCTGGTGGAAAGTTGAGTCCCTCTAACAAATAATGTGGACCCTAGATCATTTTCATATTCATTGACAGGATTTATTTGGATTTGCTTTTGCCACACCGGCTCAAGTTTATTGACCTCGCCCGTTTTAGCCGAAGTAATTAAATTTTGAGTTGCGAAACCCTCGCGAACTGCACTATCGAACTCAATGAGCTCGGGAATCGTGGTAAGCGGTTTGCCTGTGATTGCCAGTAGGTCACGCCCCAATATTTTGGCAGCCCCAGGATTGCTCGATGCCAAATTAAAGTTATTGTCAAAAATACATACACCGGCGGTTAAATTACCCAACACGGTTTCCAGGAACGACTTCGATTCTTGGAGAGAGTCGCGCGCATCAGACAATTGCTTAGTCATCATATTAAATTGCCGGGTTAACATACCCAATTCATCACCCGTATCAAGTTCGGGTTTGGGACTTAAGTCACCCTGCGCAACCGCCTGAGTGCCGCGCAAGAGCATCAATAATGGCTGCGCCAATTGACGACCCAAAAGAAGTGCCAAAGTTACAGCAACAAACAAGGCAAAAAAGAGTGTCAAAGTAAGCGTGCCAATGTACATCTTGCGCAGTCCAACCCGCCCAAGGGCCTTCTCTTGATATTCGCTATATGCAGATTCAACCGCATAAATATTTTTAGCCAATGGCTCGGGAATAAATCGAACTAGCTGTAAAAAATACTTATCATCAACATAACGTGTTGAACCGGTTTTGGTTGGAACGGCTTTTTGACGAACAATCGGAACGATTGCCCGCACTCGATAACCAGGCTGACCCTTAGCAAGTTCAATTTCGTCAAGGAAGGTAATGCCATTTTTCTTAAACGCATCCTCTACGACCTCGGCGCTAGGCGCCGGGAAAAATTGCTTTGGTCTGGATTCTGTACTGAGAATCAGAATGCGTTGCATATTAAATAAACTTACTTCCTGTATCCCAAACTGATTGCGTATTTTGACAATCATGCCTCCCACCTGCTCGGAGCTAGTACCGGGCGGCACCTGAATCACCTGCTCGGCGATAAATTTTCCCTCGGCCAAAATTTCTTCTTGGGCAATGCGTAAGGTCACCCTGCCCAACTCTAGGCCAGAATTCAGGGCAGACTCTACCTTAACGTCAAACCACGTTTCAATACTTTTTGAGACAAACTGCCAAGACACACTGTACAAAATAACTCCTGGCACCACCCCAACTAACGCAAAAATCATGGCAAGCTTTGCAATTAAGCGCGTGCCAAAACGCCCCTTCCGCCAACGAATGCTAATCACTACTACCAAAATAATGATGGTGAGTAAGAGCAAAATGCCCACCACTATATTGGCGGCATACAACCATATAAAGTATTGGTCAAAAAAATCGGTATTGGATGTGGCGGTTGATAAGAGGAGTAGCAAAATCAGAGCAATCAGCCCGCTTAATAATGTAACTAAGGGTAAGGCTCTGCGCTTAATAAAGTCTTTGCTGTTTACACCGAACACGGAACTCATAATTTGCGTCCCATCACAGTAGTCATGGAGGCATTAAACGGAAAACGTAACCATTCCCCGCTTAGAGACCAATCTCGGCTATTCAGTGCATCAACCTGAAATGGTTTAGGTAGCTTGCCAAGATCTAGGGTCATTCGTAGTGCAGCCTCGTATTGTTTCTCCGCATCGATTGCAGCTGCCTCAATGACACTCCAGCCACCAATCGTGCCGGCAATCCGTAACGCCTCAACCAACGAATTTGCATTAAATGCCAACCCCCCAGCCGTAATTCGGTATTGATTGATGAGTGGTTGATGCGAAAGCCGGACTTGACGCTGGACATTAGCTGTTTTTTCATCAAACCAATACCAACGATTCCGGGTCAGTTCAAACTGGACAACAAAGTGAAGTGTGACCCCCTTTTTCAGGGCGTTTTCTAAACCAGGTGGAAGTTCAATTCCGAAATTGGCATTTAGCAACCAAGCGCCTTCAACTTTTTCTAACTCTGCCTGCTTCACTTTGATCACTTGTGCATGAGCGACACTTGTCATGCACACTGCAATAAAGCAAGCTACTGCCCATAAAGAATGTCGTAAAAAAGTGGTCATGGTTGGTGCTTTTTTAACAAACCATAAAAAAATCCATCGTGATGCTCGCTAGGCAATAGCTGGCCTGGTGCCTCTAATCGTAAAGCATTTGGATGATCCCTCACAAATCGGGTGATTTGCTCTTCACCTTCCTCAGGAAAAATGGAGCAGGTTAAATAAAGTAAAGTGCCGCCATTCTTTAACATCATCCAAACGTTTTCAAGAATAGCCCGTTGGGTCTCTACCAGGTGGACGATATCCTGTTGCTTCCTTAAAAAGACAATATCAGGATGACGCCGCACAATACCTGACGCAGAACAGGGAACGTCCAGAAGGATCTTGTCAAACAAATTACCATCCCACCAATCAGGCTGACTGGCATCGCCTGTAATGACTTGGATGCGGCTATTTATTAGCTGCAGTCGGGTAAGCGTATTCAATATTTTCTTTGTGCGCTCTGCATCAATCTCAAGCGCTATCAATTCTCCTGGCTCAGAACGAACTGTCTCCAAAAGATGGGCGGTCTTTCCTCCTGGAGCGGCGCAGGCATCTAACACTCGTTCGCCCTTTTGTAAGCACAATAGCCCAGGCGCAAGCTGGGCCCCAGCATCCTGAACCGATACTGCACCTTGCATAAACTCAGGTAGCTGCGAAACAGGCAAAGGCACATCAATCATCAAAGCACTACGTAACGGAATACCCGCAATCTCAGAAATGGTTTGATAAGCAATTCCTGAGCGTTCTAACTTAGCTTCATAGTCAACGCGCGTATTCATCATTTGATTGACCCGCAACGTTAGCGGAGGAGGCTCTTGTTGGCGACGACAAATACTCTCCCACTGATCTGGATATGCTGTTCGAATCCGCCTTAACCACCAATCTGGAAACGGCAGGCCAAACTGACCGTGGATCTCCGCCTGACAAAGTGTCGTCGAAGCAACTTTACGTAATACCGCATTAGTTAGGCCTTGAGCATGCTTTGTTTTAGGCGACATCGCCGCGGCCTTTACGGCCTCGTTCACAATCGTTGGAACAGCGTATTGGTTTTGATCGCGGCCCCGATTGTGAATGAGCATTGCCGCAACCGTCAAAAGCACATCAAGCTCTTTACTTGGCTTCTTACTTAAATGCTTATATAGCCGTATTTGGGCATGAGTCCAATCGCGCAATGTCGCATAGGTTAGGCTTTGGATTGCGGGCCGCTCTACTTCATTAAATGCATCAAATAGCGTACTGAGGGAGCGCCCCTCGTGCACTACCTGCATCAAAACCTTTTTTGTCCCAAGCATTAGTTGGGCCAAAGGGGCACTACGTTTTACGGCCCCATCATGATTGGGGATCTTAGGCAGGATAACTTCCTGTTCGTGCCATTTCCATTAAGCGAAACACGCGGTCTTCCGTCGCCGGGTGGGTTGAAAATAATTGCGAGATTCCAGAAGCGGTAAGCGGGTTCATGATCATCATTTGGGCAGTTTCCGGATGATGCTCTACCGCATTAAATGGAATGCCTTTTGCATAGCGATGAATTTTTTCCAAGGCGGATGCGAGTGCTTCTGGATCGTTGGCAATTTCAGCACCGCCACGATCTGCTTCATACTCTCGGGCGCGCGAGATGCTCATTTGAATTAAGCCTGCGGCCATCGGAGCTAACAAAGCAATCAGCAGACCTGCAATCGGATTGCCAGGGCGACCGTCCGATTGCCGATTTCCAAACAAGAGCGCCATGTTCGCAATTGCTGAAATTGCACCAGCCATCGTTGCCGCAATGGTTGATATCAAAATGTCTCGATGCTTCACATGTGCCAACTCATGGGCCATAACGCCACGTAATTCGCGGTTAGACAAAATACGCATGATGCCAGTCGTGGCAGCAACTGCCGCATGCTCCGGGTTGCGGCCCGTCGCAAAGGCATTGGCAACTGAGCCTGCGCTGCCAACTCTTGAACCATCGCATAAAACTGGGGCGCTGAGTGCTCATCAACCTCTTGTGCATTGGTCATGCGTAATACCAATTGATCGGAATACCAATAACTAAAAAAATTCATACCTAAAGCGAATAGGAGGGCCATGATCACGCCTTCTTGCCCGCCAAGTATGCCACCAATCACAATAAATAAAGCAGTGATTGCAGCCATTAAGATCGCTGTTTTAACTAAATTGAACATTGCTCTATCTCCACCCTATTTAAACGATTCAGACTTCAAGTCCGCAGCAACCGCCTTATGAAAAACATAAGGTCTTATCTTTGGGTCTTCCCAAAAACCATTGATGGCCCGTAATTTTTTTGCCCCCTGCGTTCTGAAGCTCCAAAAGCTCAAGCGGGCGATCCCCACACTGAACTAAAACGCCTTGCTCACCCTGTCCCAAAATAGTGCCTGGCTTTACATCAAGCGCATTACTTTCTGCCTTTGGCATTCGGGTAAGCCACACTTTCACGAGTTCCCCGTTTAGTTCTGTGCTTGCGCCGGGCGCTGGATTAAGGGACCGAACCTTTCGATCAATCTGCTCGGCGGTATTAGACCAATCCAGTTTTGCCTCCGCTTTCAATATCTTGTGTGCATACGTCACTCTATTTGGATCTTGGGGGTGCAATATTAATTTTGGGTTATCGGCAATTAATTTCAAGGCTTTAACAATTAACTCGCCTCCTAAATATGCCAAACGATCGTGCAGGCTTTGAGCGGTTTCATTGTTTGCAATCCATATTGCCTCGTCAATTAATACGGGGCCCGTATCAAGACCGGGTTCCATTTCCATAATTGCCACCCCGGTCTTGGTATCGCCCGCCTCAATCGCCCGCTGAATTGGGGCTGCTCCACGCCAACGCGGCAATAGTGAAGCATGAATATTAAAACAACCTCGACGACCAGAACGCTTAGACAATTGCAACAATGCCTCGGGCAAAATAAGGCCATAGGCAACAACAACCATTACCTCAAAATCCATCCGATCCAAAGCGGCTAATGTGTGCTTAGCCTCCTCTAAACGATTCAAATCCTTACTCTGCAAATGGAGGCTTTGTGGCTGTAATACAGGAATGTGATTCGCTCTCGCAAGGCGCTTAACTGGACTTTCTTGCAACTGCAAGCCCCGACCTGCCGGACGATCGGGTTGTGTTAAAACAGCGACCACTTCGTGGCCAGCAGCAATCACGGCGGCTAAGGCTGTGGCAGCAAACTCCGGGGTGCCAGCAAAAATAATTTTCATGATGTCTCGCTTAGCGAAGACCAACCATTTCTTTTGCTCGCTTTTTGAGTTTTGCTGAAATCCGACTCTGTTTTAAGGGTGACAGATACTCAACAAATACTTTGCCCTGCAAGTGGTCCATTTCATGTTGCAAACAAACAGCCAACAAGCCATCGGCTTCAAGCTCGAATGCTTTTCCATCATGATTTAAAGCCTTCACTCGAATTCGCTCGGGACGCTCTACCTCATCAAAATATTCCGGCACAGATAGGCACCCCTCGCGCCATGATTTCTTTTCGGGGCTCGACCACACAAGCTCTGGGTTAATAAACACCATTAGTTGATCACGCTCGTCTGAGGTATCAATCACAATAATGCGCTCGTGAATGTCAACCTGAGTGGCAGCAAGCCCAATTCCTGGTGCCTCATACATGGTTTGTGCCATATCCGCCACGATTGCTTGAATTCGCTCATCCACGACACTTACCGGCTTGGCAACCTTGTGGAGGCGAGGGTCGGGGTAATGAAGGATAGGTAGTACGGCCATATTTCAATTATCTTACAAACAAATCCGCCTGGCCTTCTAGTCGGGCTTTCTTGCTTTCGCAACAATAGGGGATGCATACGCCATTCTCGCTTACTGCCGACTTTCGAATTCAAGTTGTCACACTAGATTGTCCACAGTACCCAAAACGTTTACTGGATCTGAGCGACCCGCCGCAAAAACTCTTTTATGTGGGAGACATTGGGCTGCTTGCCCAACCCATGCTAGCAATCGTCGGGGCGCGCAAAGCATCTTTTGCTGGAATACGATTGGCGCAGTACTTTTCAAGCACATTGGGCCTTGCCGGTTATCACATTATTTCTGGGATGGCTTATGGAATTGATGGTGCCGCCCACCAGAGTATCTTGGACCTAAATGCTGCCCCTAAAACGATTGCGGTGTGCGGCAATGGACTCGATCGAACATACCCACCTGAGCACCGCGAGCTAGCGGCCCGCATTGCGATGAATGGTTTACTGCTGTCTGAATACCCCCCAGGAACGAGACCAAAAGGCTTTCATTTTCCAAGGCGCAATCGAATCATTGCCGCCCTATCTTTAGGAGTCGTGGTCATAGAGGCTGCGCAAAAATCCGGCTCTCTCATAACCGCCTACCTAGCAAGCGCATTGGGACGGGAGGTTTTCGTTTTGCCGGGGTCGATTTCATCGCCACTTTTTGAGGGTTCGCACCAACTAATTCAAGAGGGAGCGAAATTAGTAAGGCATGCTCAGGATGTGCTTGAAGAGTTACCAAACGTTTACCTCCATTAAAGCTTATTTAACTAAGTCATTGAATTTAATAGATTTTATTCCATTATGCTGATTCTGAGTTTGAGGCTCGTTTGACTTTATGCAAAGACCTGGGCTAATAATAAAAAAGGGGAAACTTAAAAACCGTTTAAATTAGTCTTCCTTTTGGTCAACAAAAGAGTCCATAAACAGACACGGCAAACATATCTTAATTAGGCGTAGCGTGGCAACAAGTACAAAGTCGAGCAGCAAAAAAAATTTGGTCGCCGAACACCCAAAGGCGCTCATTATTGCCGAAAAACCGTCAGTGGCAAACGATATTGCTAAAGCCCTAGGTGGCTTTACCAAGCATGACGAATATTTTGAGAATGAGGCGTTTTTAATCTCATCGGCCGTTGGCCATCTTCTTGAAATTGCTGCTCCTGAAGAATATGAGGTCAAACGAGGAAAGTGGTCATTTGTCAATTTACCTGTCATACCCCCGCATTTCGACTTGCGGCCCATCGCCAAGACGGAATCGCGTCTCAAGGTTTTACAAAAGCTCATTAAACGCAAAGACGTCAATCGCATCATTAATGCCTGCGATGCTGGTCGCGAAGGCGAGCTAATCTTTCGCTTGATTACACAGCACGCAAAAGCCCAACAAAAAATTGAGCGCCTATGGTTGCAATCGATGACGCCCGCGGCAATTCGGGAAGGTTTTAATAAACTGCGCTCAGACGATGAGTTAATTCCCCTTGCTGATGCAGCGCGCTGCCGATCCGAGGCAGATTGGTTGGTGGGTATTAATGGCACTCGGGCAATGACTGCGTTTAACAGCAAGAGCGGAGGATTTTTTCTAACAACGGTTGGGCGCGTTCAAACACCAACCTTATCCATTGTTGTCCAGCGTGAGGAACAAATTCGTAAATTTGTATCCAAAGACTACTGGGAAGTTCGAGCTGAGTTTATTGCTGCTGCTGGAATTTATGAAGGCCGTTGGATCAACCCTGATTTTAAAAAAGATCCTGCGGATCCTGATGCGCGAGAAAACCGCCTCTGGAGCGAAGCGGCGGCTAAGAGCATTGTTGCAGCCTGCCGAGGGAAAAAAGGGTCTGTGTCCGAAGAATCAAAGCCAGCAACCCAGTTAGCGCCCCAACTTTTTGACCTCACCAGTTTACAGCGCGAAGCAAATGCCCGATTCGGTTTCTCTGCCAAAAATACCTTGGGCCTTGCTCAAGCCTTATATGAGCGTCACAAGGTACTTACCTATCCAAGAACGGATGCGCGCGCCCTACCCGAGGATTACTTAGAAACGGTCCACAAAACCATTGAGCAGCTCGGTGAGCATGTGCCAGAGTATCGCCAATTTTCTACCGCAATCCTTAAAGGTGATGGTAAAAAATCTTGGATCAAACCCAATAAACGGATTTTTGATAACAGCAAGATATCCGATCACTTTGCCATCATCCCCACACTCGAGGCGCCCAAGAACTTAAGCGAGCCCGAACAAAAACTTTATGACCTGGTAGTTCGTCGATTCTTGGCGGTTTTTTATCCTGCGGCCGAGTACCGAGTTACGACTCGCATCACCGAAGTGTCTGGTCATCAATTTAAAACCGAGGGTCGGGTCTTAGTCGAGCCGGGGTGGCTGACGGTTTATGGAAAATCATCTCAAGCGGATGATGAGCTGGTACCTGTCCAAAAAAATGAATCGGTCCAAAACGAAACCGTTGAGCTCGTCGCCCTTAAAACCAAACCGCCGGCCCGTTACAGCGAAGCAACCTTATTGTCGGCCATGGAAAGCGCGGGGAAATGGGTGGACGATGAAGAAATGCGTGAAGCAATGGCTGAAAAAGGTCTTGGCACTCCCGCGACACGCGCTGCCATCATCGAAGGTTTATTGGCTGAAAAGTACATTGTTCGAGAAGCCCGCGAGTTAATTCCAACCGCAAAAGCATTTCAACTAATGACCCTCTTGCGCGGTCTAGACGTGGCGGAACTCACTCAGCCCGACCTAACCGGGACTTGGGAGCACAAACTAGCGCTTATTGAGGAAGGTAAGCTTGATCGCAATACCTTCATGCAAGAAATTGCACAGATGACGCAAAAAATTGTAAAACGTGCAAAGGAATTTAATAGCGACACAATTCCCGGCGACTATGCAACTTTAAAAACACCGTGCCCTCATTGTGGTAAGTCCGTGAAAGAAAACTATCGGCGCTTTGCCTGCGACTCCTGCGGCTTCACAATTAGCAAAACCCCGGGCGGTCGAGCCTTCGAGTACGAAGAAGTTGAATCCTTGCTCAAGGAAAAAACCATTGGGCCCTTACAAGGCTTTCGTAGCAAAATGGGTAGGCCCTTTGCTGCAATTATTCGTCTTACTGAAATTCCACTGGACGACGCTGACTACCCGAACGCGGGCTTTAAACTAGAGTTTGACTTTGGCAACTCGGGCGGTGAAGATGAAGAGACAGTCGACTTCACTGGCAGAGAAGCGCTTGGGGTATGTCCAAAATGCTCTGGCGCCATTTACGAGGATGGTATGCGCTATGTTTGCGAACACAATACAGGCCCCGCTAAAACCTGTGACTTTAAAACTGGGAAGGTTGTTTTACAACAAGAGGTGTCGGCGGAACAAATTAAAAAGCTATTGAAACAAGGCAAGACTGATCTCTTGACCAACTTTAAGTCCAATCGAACGGGTCGCGGCTTTAAAGCTTATCTTGCCTTAGATCCCAAAGGAAAAATTGGCTTTGAGTTCGAGGCTAAGGCGCCTGCCAAAAAACGCGCGGGCGATAAAAACGAAACTGATTCGGGATCTAAACCAAAGCGCGCCAGTCGCTCTAAAGCAAAATCCGAGGAGTGAGAGAGGGCTGGAATAACGATCGAGGCAAGCGTTGCCCATAGCAGCCCTCGCGAGCCAAGTGCGGTAGCCACATATACATTTTGCATGCTCGGAACCCCTCCAATAATCGGGAGTCGGTCTTTACTAACGCAACGCACCCCCACAAAGCGGTCGACTACCGCTAGCTCTGCGGGGTCGATTGTCCGCGGTCTTATCAAGCCAACAGCCAACTGTTGATTATGTAAATCGCTAGCGACGCGGGGCGCTATGCAATCTTGATTCTCCTCATAGGTTGACCCCACCAACCACTGATGCAGCTGGGCCTTGGCATTCCATACGGGTGGCGTGCAATACCCGTCCCCCGATAAATTAATTCTGGGGATATGCTCTAGCAAGCTTGATCGCTGTTTGATTCCAAATATGCTGAGCTGACCGCGCACCGGCTTAAGGTAAAGCTTTTGAGCAAATGGGGTTAAAAGATCTTGAGCGCCAAAGGCATTTGCAAGAATGATGGTTTGCGCTTTCGCGATGCAATTTCCATTGTTGTCTATGGCCTGCCAGAAATCATTTTGCGACTCCAGGCGAGCAACTTTAGTAGACCAAATGGTCTGCAGCCCCTTACACGACTGAAGGCGCTCTTTACATAACGTACCGAGATTTAGCGAGCCAGCACCTGGAAACCAAACGCCAGCGCGCTCCATCCCAAAGCGCTCTCGAGCCAGCTCAACTGAAACATACTCCCCAATATCTGCCGTAATGCCTAATTGGATGAGTTTGTTTTGTAATTCTCCCTCATCATAAGCGGCGCCTAATTTAGCAAGAGTAAAAACGCCGCGATGGGTCCATGCGTGAGCACAGTCAAGTTCGACCATCCGATAGGCAGCCAAGGCTAAACGATGCAGCCTACTGGCGGTTCGGCCAAGCGCTGGGTGCGTTATCGCACCATCATGGGCTGATGTTATGAGACCAGGTCCGGGGGCACCATCGACAATGCACACCGTAAGACCAAGTTGATAGTATTGATTTGCAATTGAGGTGCCGGCGATGCCAGCACCAATTACTAAAACATCAACCGGCCTAGAGAGCAAGCTGCTTGTGCTTAAAAGCGATTAGCAATCTTGGTTTTAATTTCTAAGAGCTCTTTTGGTAAGCGATTTGCTAATTTATCAAAAAGCTCTTGATGCAAATCTAGCTCCTGCTTCCAATCCTCTGCGCGTACCGCAGTTGATTGATTAAATTGCTCGGCCGATAAGGCTAAGCCATTCCAATTGAAGTCCGCATGAGTTGGTGATAGGCCAAGAGGGGTTTCGGTTGCTCCCGCTTTGTTTTCGGTGCGCCCCAAGATCCAAGCTAATACGCGCATATTCTCGCCAAAGCCTGGCCAAATAAATTTACCATTATGGTCTTTGCGAAACCAATTCACTAAATAAATTTTCGGCAAGATGGCGCCTTCTGCCTCAAGCTTTTTGCCCATATTGAGCCAATGCTGAAAGTAATCGCTCATGTTGTAACCCGCAAACGCAATCATGGCAAATGGGTCACGCCTCACCACACCAACCTTGCCAGTAATCGCAGCAGTGGTCTCTGAACCCATGGTTGCGGCCATATAAACCCCCTCGGTCCAGTTTCGAGCTTCACTAACCAAAGGAACTGTGTTTGAGCGGCGACCACCAAAAATAAACGCATCAAGCGGAACGCCCTCCGGGTTATCCCAGTTTGGATCAACGGCGGGATTATTGGTCGCTGCAGTTGTAAAACGCGCATTTGGATGCGCTGCTAAGCGACCGGCCTTACCGTCCTCTGGCGTCCAATCCTTACCCTGCCAATCAATTAAATGATTTGGCGGGGTCTCGGTTAAACCCTCCCACCATACATCGCCGTCATCGGTCAGGGCAACATTGGTAAAAATGACATCTTCGTTTAATGAATCGACACAATTCGCATTGGTCTCTCGATTGGTACCGGGCGCTACACCAAAGTAGCCCGACTCTGGATTAATTGCGTAAAGACGCACTTGACCGGTTTTAGGATCTTTGCGCGGCTTTATCCAAGCAATGTCATCGCCAACCGTTGTTACTTTCCAACCCTCAAAACCACGCGGTGGAATCATCATTGAGAAATTGGTTTTACCGCAGGCCGATGGAAAAGCAGCTGCCACATGGTATTTTTTTCCTTCGGGGGAGGTGACTCCCAAAATCAACATATGTTCCGCAAGCCAACCCTGTTCGCGCCCCATGGTTGAAGCGATTCGTAAAGCGAAACATTTTTTTCCTAAGAGGGCATTGCCGCCATAGCCCGAACCAAACGACCAAATCTCGCGTGTTTCAGGATAGTGAACAATGTATTTCGTTGGATTATTGGGCCAAACCACATCTTTTTCTCCTGGGGCCAACGGTTTACCAACCGAATGAACACAGTGAACAAATTCGCCATCGGTCCCCAAAAGCTCAAACACAGCTTTGCCCATGCGGGTCATGATGCGCATATTAATTGCTACATACGGGCTATCGGATAACTCAACACCAATATGGGCAATTGGAGACCCAAGTGGTCCCATGGAAAATGGCACAACATACATCGTGCGCCCCCGCATGCATCCCTCAAACAGGGGTGTTAAGGTTGCACGCATTTCGTTTGGTTTCACCCAATTATTGGTTGGGCCTGCATCCTCTTGGTGGGCTGAACAAATAAAGGTTCTATCCTCGACACGCGCAACGTCCATTGGGTCCGAGATCGCTAAAAATGAATTCTTCCGTTTTTGCGGGTTTAACTTCTTAAGGCTGCCGGCCTTAACTAACAGTTCGCACAGTGCGTCGTATTCAGACTGGGAACCATCGCACCAATGAATCTGATCGGGCTGCGTTAATGAAGCAACCTCTTCAACCCATTGAATCAATTTTTTGTTTTTTACATGCGCTGGCACATTTAAATTCACTGTGGCAGGACTGGCTGGTTTATTCATGAGACCCTCAAACGTAATCGTTTAATTTTTAACAAGATTTTTTTATACGCAAACAAAATTTATGACAATTTTAACATTTGTGTAACACTAAATTAAGCGCTTATTTGCCAATACAGAACTCACTAAATATCTTGCCCAACAGATCATCGGGCAATAATTTTCCAGTAATTTCGCCCAAATAATTTTGGGCGCAATGGAGCTCTTCAGCAAACAGCTCTAAAATGCGATTACCTCCAAAGCCATGTGTCATCGCTTTTTGCAAATGGTCTTTTGCAACCAAAATAGCTTGCAGGTGCCGAGTGCGCGCGGTGTAAATGCCACCATCTGCATTTCCCTCCCATCCGGCAAAACGTAAGATGGTCTCCTTGAGTTGATCAATGCCCTCTCCTGTTTTTGCTGAAATATAAATTTGCTTCGTTATAGCAACATCTTTTATCTGACCTGTTTGCTGGCGCTCCAGCAAATCGAGTTTATTCATCACAGTAAGAATATGGGCGCCTGAATGGGCGCAAGCCCTCACCTTTGTTTCTATGTCTCCAAAATTTACATCGGGCGCTTTTGTGACATCGTGCATCAACAAAATAATGTCAGCCTTAGTAATTTCATCCCAGGTTTGGGCCACACCAATCTGCTCCACAACGTCCTGAGAGTCACGAATACCCGCCGTATCAATTAGATGCACGGGTATTCCGTCGATTGAAATATTTTCAATAATTCGGTCGCGTGTCGTACCTGCAATTGGGGTAACGATTGCCCGCTCTTCTCCAACCAAGGTATTTAATAATGAACTCTTGCCCACATTTGGTGGGCCAACCAGCGCAAGGCGGATGCCATCGCGCAAAATTTTTCCTTGACTCGAAATTTTAATAATCTGATCTAAGTCATTCATGATTTTTTCGAGGCGCTGCTTTGCATTCGCAGACTCTATAAACTCAATTTCCTCCTCAGGAAAATCAAGAGTTGACTCGACCAAAATCCGTAACTGAGTAATCTCATCGATCAGCCGATTAATTTGTTCAGAGAAGCGGCCCTGCAAGGATAGCGCCGCGCCCCGCAAAGATGCGTCGCTTTGTGCATTAATGAGGTCTGCAATGGCTTCCGCCTGAACCAAATCAATCTTGCCATTTAAAAATGCTCTTAATGAAAATTCGCCCGGTCCGGCAAGAGCGACCCCGTCTGAGGACCCAAGCTCCATGACTCGATTTAAAACCAATTGCGTAACGCGCGGTCCGCCGTGGCAATGAAGCTCAATGATATCCTCGCCAGTGAATGAGGCGGGCGACTTAAAGAACAACAACAATACTTGATCTATTTGCTCTTGGTGTGCATCTTTTAAAACCAAGAAGTGTGCGAACCGAGGCCTAGGTTCCGTGCCAAGAAGCGTCTTCGCAAGCCCAATAAGATCTGGTCCTGAAACACGAATAATCCCAACGCCGCCAGCGCCCCGAGGGGTTGCTATTGCAGCAATGGGATTTTTATTCATTCAACCCCGATCCTTCATCGCTTAATTGGGTGGTCGTTTAATAAACATTTGATTAATTTGCCATTGCTGGGCAATTGACAAAATGTTATTAACTACCCAGTACAGCACAAGTCCCGCCGGGAAGAAAAAGAACATGACGGAAAAGATGATCGGCATCCACAGCATGATTTTTGCTTGAAGTGGGTCCGGCGGCGTTGGATTTAAGCGGGTTTGTACAAACATTGATACCGCCATAATGATTGGCAAAATAAAGTAAGGGTCTGGCACCGAAAGATCCTTAATCCAAAGAATCCATGGTGCATTTCGCATTTCAACGGATGAAAGCAAGACCCAATACAGTGCAATAAAAACAGGGATCTGTACAACCACTGGCAAGCATCCACCCAGTGGATTAATTTTTTCTTGCTTGTAAAGGTCCATCATCGCGCGATTTAATTTCTGCGGATCACCTTTGAACTGCTCGCGGAGGTTCATTAATCGCGGTTGCACTTCTTTCATGCGCGCCATCGACTTATAGCTTGCGGCTGAAAGCGGGAAGAAAATTAATTTAATGATGAATGTCAAAATTACAATTGCCCAACCCCAATTTGCGACGTAAGAGTGAATTTGTTCTAAGAGCCAAAAAATTGGTTTGGCAATTACTGTAAGGTAGCCGTAGTCTTTAATTAGATCAAAGCCCGGGGCAATTTTTTCTAAAAGAGTTTCCTCTTGTGGGCCAATAAATAGACGGGTGCTCTCAATATGACTTGATCCTGCTGGAATTGCAGCAACAGGAATTTGTAAACCAATTCGAAACAGATTTTGTTCTACCTTGCCGACATAAACATCTCGGGCTGATTTATCGCTTGGTATCCAGGCGCTTGCAAAATAATGTTGCACCATCGCAACCCAGCCAGGTTCGCCCGCAGGTATTTGTTTAGGAATATCAACTTTATTTTTTTCAATATCGGAAAAATTAATTTTGATGAATTTTTCTTTGTCGGTATATAAGGCCGGTCCTGTGAAAGTGCTATAGAACTCACTATCACTCACTGCGGAGCTATCGCGTACGATTTCGTTATAAAGAACTAAGCCGCCAGGGTTAGCCTGACCGGTAAGCTGTGTAATGCGGTGTTCGACTTCAACCACATAGCTGCCATCAGTTAAGTAATAGGTTTTTTCCAAGCGGACGCCGCCGCGCTCATTCACAAACGTCACAAACGTTTTATTGTCGGTGCGCCCATTTTTACCTATTGCAAACGAAACTGTGTGGTTGGGTAACTCGGTGTTGCTCGCTGAAATCAGGCCTGATCGGACAAAATATTGGTTTTGTGGGGTGATTTGCAACAACGCAATCGGTTTTTGATCGGGCGTTAATTGTTTTAACAGTTTTGCACTAGTAACGCTTGCGCCCGTTGCATTAATCTCGAGTTCTAAAACATCGTTTTTAATGGTGTGTTTTTCCCCAGAGGCTAAGTTGGATGCATTAAATGCTGGAGTTCGCTGGGGGGCGGGCAGACTCTCTGGCTTAGGAAGGTCGGTCGATTTTTGTGGCTGACCTGGGGTGGCTGATGGAGCCTGTGATGTGCTCGCTGGGGATGGTAAGGTTTCAGATGTTTTAGATGGGCTTGGTGTTTGGCTTGTGGGGGTTAGTGGTGTGGGCCCAAAGAGCGCTTGACGACCATCATAGATTAGCCAATTGTTATAGAGCATCAAGCCCGAAATCGTTAGTACCGCCCAAAGGAGTGTTCGCTTAATGTCCATAGTTAATAATTTGTGTGGATTAATTTTTGTTTGTTTTGCTCTGGATCAACCGGGTCGTAGCCACCGGCTGACCAGGGATTGCACCGCAAAATTCGCCAGCTGATTTTACCGATGCTTTTCAGGGTGGAGTGTTTCTTTAGGCATTCGCAGGCATAGTCTGAACAGCTCGGCAGGTATCGACACTGCCCCCCAACATATGGGGACAAAATGAGCTGATAAGCCCTTACTAAATAACTCAACAATCGGTTCATGAAATCAGACCCTGTAATTGGGCTTTTAATTGTTGATATTCAAAATTTCGAAGTCTTCCGTGCGTAGATCGGCCCACAGGCTGCTTTAGTCGGACGACAAGCTCTGAGAAATTACCGAGCGATCCTTTACGGGCTAATTCACGTGCAGCGCGCTTAAGTCGATTGCGGTCAATGGCGCGCTTTGCAAGCTTTTTGGCGATCGCAAGTCCAAGGTCAAGTTTGCCCCGCTCTTTTGAATCGGCATAAACAGCCCAGGCTTCACTGCTAATTGACCTGGTTCGCAAAAGGGCCTGAATTCGTGCCGATTTCAATTCATTACACTGCGAGTCTTTTGCGACCTTTGGAGCGACGCGCATTGAGCACCGCGCGACCGCCTTTGGTTTTCATACGAACCCGAAATCCATGGGTTCTTTTACGACGCGTTACAGATGGCTGATATGTTCTTTTCATGATTGTTCCTAAGAAAACCCTCTATTTTCTCAATTTGTTTGAATAGCGTCAACTTTATATCCGGGTTTTGCCTAATTATTTTTACCTACTATTGCAAACGATTGATTCAAATTAAAAAGCGCTCTTTACGCACAACTTATCCACAGCTTATCCCCTGTATTTTTACTTGTGGATAACTT